>CAVWHM010000053.1:0-6040 GCA_963754775.1 uncultured Verrucomicrobiae bacterium | reverse complement strand
GGATTAGCTGGTGGTCATGCAAGTCGTGCTCGATTATTTGAAACGCAACCAGGCCCGGTTTGTGGCCGAATTATGCGCGTTCCTGCGTTTTCCCAGCGTCTCCGCGCAGCCCCAACACAAAACAGATTTGCTCGCGTGCGCCGAATGGCTTTCGGAACATTGCCGCCACATCGGCCTCGACGCGCGGGTTTGCCCGACCCATGGCCATCCCATCGTCCTCGCCAAAACGCCCCGAACTCATTCGTCGCGCAAACCACATTTCATGGTTTATGGCCACTACGACGTCCAGCCGCCGGAGCCGCTCGACTTGTGGAAATCGCCGCCGTTCGAACCGCGCATCCAGGGCCGCTCGATTTTTGCCCGCGGCTCGGTTGACAACAAAGGACAGCACTTCGCGCATCTCAAAGCCGTCGAAGCCTACCTCAAAACCGGCACTCCCCTGCCCTGCGATTTGACATTTGTCATCGAAGGCGAAGAGGAAGTCGGCAGCGCGAACCTCGCGAAATTTCTCAAATCGCACCGGCGCGAACTGCTCTGCGAAGCCGTCGTCGTTTCCGACACCGGCATGCCCGACGCGGACCATCCCGCGCTGACGTATTCGCTGCGTGGCATAATCAGTTTTGAAATCACGGTCCACGGCCCGTCGCGCGACCTGCATTCCGGCATATTTGGCGGCGCGCTGGACAACCCGGCAATGGCCCTGAGCCAGTTGCTCGCCAGGCTGCGCGATAAAAACGGCCGCGTCGCCATCCCCGGTTTCTACGACGACGTTGCGCCACTTTCGGCTTACGAACGGAAACAATTCAAACGCCTGCCGATTACGCCCGCAGAACTCCAGAAATTGATCGGCGTGAAAAAATTATTCGGCGAGTGCGGGTTCACGCCCATGGAACAGCGCAGCGCCCGGCCGACGTTTGAAATCAACGGCCTGACGAGCGGCTATCAGGGCGTGGGTGGCAAAACCATCGTGCCCGCCTGGGCACGCGCCAAAATCACCTGCCGCCTCGTGCCCAATCAAAGG
Organism: uncultured Verrucomicrobiae bacterium; assembly: GCA_963754775.1. GTDB lineage: Bacteria > Verrucomicrobiota > Verrucomicrobiia > Limisphaerales > UBA11358 > UBA11358. Next base: position 5,019 of record CAVWHM010000053.1, on the reverse strand, counting down.
CCGGAGCGCATTCGCAAGATCGTCTGCGACCACCTCAATAAAATCTGTCCGCCGACGGTGCGGTTGGAGATTGAAGACGGTCACGGTACGGAGGCGTATCTCGTTTCACCGAAGAGCCCGCAGGCGCTGGCGGCGTTGTGCGCATTGCGAAAGGCGTTCCACCGCGAGCCGGTGTTGCTGCGCGAAGGCGGCTCCATCCCGATTGTGAACGATTTCAAAAAAGTCCTCGGCGTGGACACGCTGCTGCTCGGTCTCGGGTTGCCGGAGGACAACGCCCATTCGCCGAACGAAAAGTTTGATCTGGACTGTTTTGAAAACGGCCAGCGGATGAGCGCGTTGCTCTGGCAGGAATTGGCAAAAAGCTCCTGACAGCCGGTCGAAAAGTAGGAGCCGACGTAAGGAGTCTCATTATTTTCGATTTACCATATACGATTTACACGGTTCTCGTGGATTGTGGATAAAGCTCGTAAATCGTAAATCCAATATCGTAAATCAGACAGAGCCTCGTCACCTCGGCTCCTACAAAAAGCGGAGTGGCGCTCGTTGTCTCACTGCCAATAATAAGTGAGAAAAAATGAACCTTTTGGCGCGCTCCCGTTATCAATGGGCAGATGCAAAATGGAAAAACCATCATGAAAACCATAAAACTCACCTGCCTTTCCTTGTTAATTTTAACAGGAACCGTGCTCGTTTCACACGGCGAGCCGTTCCGCACGGACATCAATCCGGCGTTGCTCTATTATCAGGCCTTCCTGGCCGCGTCAGATTTGTCCCCGGCAGACCATGATTACCTGTTCACCAATCAATGGCAGGGCCAGAAACTCCCGGCACGGTTCGGCGAACTCATTAGCCAGTCCGACGGCGAGTTCAAATTGGTGCGGCAGGCGGCACATACCACGGTGCCTTGTGATTGGGGCATTGATTGGAGCGCCGGGCCGTACACGTTGCTTCCCCACTTGAGCCGCATCAAGGCGACCGTCCAAATGGCGCAGTTGCGGGCAACCTGGGACCTGCAAAATGACCGTCAAGCCGACGCCCGCGATGATTTGCTCGCAGCCTACACGTTGGCCCGGAATGGTTCACGGGACAACAGTCTGATTGCAGTGCTGGTTCAATTCGCCTCTGAAACCATCGTCCATTGCACCGTGGCGGCAAATTTCGGCCGGTTTTCTCCGGAAACGTTGAAGGCGTTGGTGGACGGATTCGATGGGGCCCCGCCCCGGGGCACGATGGCCAATGCCGTTGCCACCACGGAAGCTCATTGCTTCTCCGATTGGGTGGAGGCGAGAACCTCGGAATTGCGCAAGAAGTATCCCGGTAACGATGCCAAAGTGCTGGATAGCTTTCGTGATGTTTTTGAGGATTGGGGTGGCGGACAGCCGGACACCAATGCCTGGCCAAGGATTGTTAAGGCCGCGGGCGGAACGAGTGAGGGATTTCTCCAACTGGTGCGTGAAATGCAGCCGATGTTTTCGCGCGTCGCCACCATCGGAGCCTTGCCCAAGCCGGAATATGATGACCAGATAAAATTGTTCTACGCGGACATTCACAAATCATCCAACCCACTCGTTGAATACATCTTTCCCGATTTCCAGAAGGCCCGGTCGAGGGAGTTTTCGGCTCTGACGGACTCCGCCATGGTGCGGGCGGCGGTGGAATATAAACTCCATGGCGAAGCCGGATTGCAAAGCGTCAAGGATCCTTACGGCAACGGCCCGTTTCAATTCCAACGCTTTGTTTTCCAGGGCGTGGACCGCGGGTTCGAACTCAAATCCGCCTATGCCGGGCGCGGATATCCGGAGGCAATGATCTTTGTCGAGAAGGATGGACCTCCATTCTACGTTAACGGCGGACCGCAGCGGATTGGCAAACCGGTACAGCCATGATTCACCAAACAACCAGTTGACGAGCCGGACAGTTCTGTCGTGGAACTGTCCGCGTTTTTCGGCTATAATTGAAATGTGTTCACCCTGACTTCAACGTTCGTGGAAACCGAAATCTCAGAGACGCGGAGTCTGCTCGACCAGGCCCGGGCCGGCGACGCCGAAGCGTTCAGTGAGATTTGCCGCATCCATGGAACCCGGCTGCTGCGGCAGGCTGTCGCGCTTTGCGGCAACCTCACGCTGGCCGAAGACCTCGCCCAGGATACCCTGGTGGAAGCGTGGAAATGTCTGCGGCGGTACAATGGGCAATGCCGATTTTTCACCTGGCTTTGCGCGATTCTTCTGAATCGGTATCGCAACCAGCTCCGGCAGAAACGTCCCCTGCCCTTTTCAGCCTTCGCCCGGCATGACCGAGATGAATTTCAAAAGAACATCACCAATCTGGCCGATGACTATTCCCGCCCGGATGAAACGGCCCAACTTCAAGAGCAGGCCGCGCACGTGCGGGCCTGCATACAGGCGCTGTCAGCCAAACATCAGCAGGTCATTTGTCTGCGCTTTTATGCGGACGATTCTTTGGAGGGAATCGCCGCGGCCTTGGGCTGTTCCGTGGGAACAGTGAAGTCCCGATTATTCCACGCCTTGGACAAACTGCGCGGCATGAACGCCCTTAACACCCGATTTGCAGATCCCGGGATGAAAGGCAGGCCGTTATGAAACCTTGTGTAAAAAACCAAAAACTCATTGCCTGGCTGGCGTTGGACGCGTTGGACGCGCGACAGGCGCAGGTGCTCCGCGAACATCTGGCCACGTGCGAAGGCTGTCGCCGCTATCTGGCGGAAATTTCAAACGTGACCGAAAGACTGGCGGCGGTGGAGGTAAATTCTGAAGTTCAGACTTCCGAAAGTTTCCACCGAAAAGTGCTCGGCGGATTGCGGTCGGCAAAACCGGATTCTCTCGGAGAAACGCTGGCGGCGTATTTCGCCCGGTTAAACTGGCGCGTGGCTTTGCCGGCCATCGCGTTATTGGCGGTGGTCGGCGTAACCGTCGCCATTTGGCGGCAACCGCCGGAGGTTTCTTCGCCCCCGCGCGCCGACGCTCAAGCTGCGTCGGGATTGGACGCGGACAATGATCCGGCGCCGACCATCGCCAATTACCAGAGGGTTGCCAACCAGTCCTTGGACAAATTGGATGCCTTGCTGACCCGACAAGGCAACCGGGCGTTGCCGCCCATGCCCATTTATACCGCCTCGACGTTTGGACTTGCACAAGAGTCATTTTGAAAGCGGCCAGCGGATGATTGCACAGATTTCTTTTCTCCCCCTCTGCGTCATCTGCGAAATCTGCGGATAGAACTTCGCGTGACAACCGGCGCGACCAGTCCATCCCGTTTGCGATGCGCCTCGTCCGCCCGTTGCCCTTGCGGCGTTCGGATCACGCATTTCAAATGGTTCACGCGCACCACCCCGGCCCTCTCCCCCAACTCCATTGGCGGAGAGGGAGAATGTTTTCGCTGTCTCCTTGAAAATTCGCGCGACTGAATTTGCCGGACGCTCATCCGCAAAACCAAAAGGCGGCCTGCAGCTATTCCTTCTCCTGGGGGGAGACTTGAGCCGATTGGGAATCGGCGAAAGGAATTCGGCGAAGCCGAAGGCCCGCAGGGCCGAGTGAGCGGGCGCGAGCGAGTCAACGTCAGGATGAGGACGGGCGTAAAACACAAATTTCATAGCGCCGTCGGCGCGACCAATTATTTCCAAGCCTCCAGTTCCGCTTGCAACTGTTCCACCGGCAGCCCCACCACGTTGCTGTACGAACCGAAAATTTCCGACACGATCAAATCACCGTGCTCCTGAATCGCGTACGCGCCCGCTTTGTCGAGCGGATTTACTTTGGCGAGGTAATCGTCAATTTGCCCGGCGCTCAACGGCCGGAAGGTTACGTCTGTGCTGACGGCGAAAATGCGTTCCTGATGCGCGCGAAGATGAATCAGGCTGATGCCGGTGACAACCTGGTGCGTCCGTCCCTGCAATCGCGTCAACATGCGGCGCGCGTCTGCGAGGTTGACCGGTTTGCCCATGATTTCGTCATCGAGAAAGACGAGGGTGTCCGCGCCGAGCACGAGCGCGTCCGGATGTTTTTTGGCGATGACGCGCGCCTTACGATGCGCGTTGAGCTGGCAGAGTTCCCACGGCGACAAATGTTCGTGCGCCATTTCCGTCACATCGCCGGGGATGATTTGAAAATTCAATTTCAATTGCCGCAGCAATTCCGCGCGGCGCGGTGATGCCGAAGCCAGGATGAGTGGCGGCATTTCCATCGCACAAATCTAAGCTCGCCGCGCAAATGTGTCGAGCGGCGGTTTTCCCGGCGGTGGATAGCGCGACAACAAGCAGGAAATGTAATGACTAATTCCTGAATCCGAATGACTAAAGAATTCCCAAATGGCTCAATGACCAGCGCGCCAGCCTGCCTGTTTATTCGAACTTCGGGCTTCTTTCGTCATTATGGTTTCGGGATTAGTCATTCCTTGAAGCGGCGCAATTCGGTCATTCGACATTCCAACTAAAGGCGTGCGTCCACGGCCCGATTGCGCTAATTCATTTTCATGCACAGCGACCGCCGTATCGTCAACCTCGCCCTCATCGGGTTCATGGGCACCGGCAAAACGTCCGTCGGCCGGCTGGTGGCCGACCTGTTGCGCTTCGATTACCTCGACACGGATGAGCTGATTCAATCGCGGACCGGCCGGACCATCACCGACATTTTTGCCAGGGACGGCGAGCCGGCGTTTCGCGAGCTCGAACAACAGGTCACCGGGGAACTTTCCACGCGCGAACGCACCCTCATCGCCACTGGCGGCGGGCTGCCGACCAGGCCGGCGAACCTTGCCAGTCTCAAAAAACACGCGTTGGTTGTCTGCCTCTGGGCTTCGCCCGAAAAAATCTGGGAACGCGTGAAAAACCAGACGCATCGTCCCCTGCTGCACGGACCGGATCCGCAGAAAAAAATCCGCGACCTGCTGGCCGCGCGCGAGCAGTTTTACCGGCAGGCCGACGTGCTGATCAACACGGACATCCGGTCCGTCCGCGAAGTCGCGCAACAGGTCGTGCATCAGTTCAAACTCGCGCAATCGGAG
>CAVWHM010000052.1:0-109671 GCA_963754775.1 uncultured Verrucomicrobiae bacterium | reverse complement strand
CGCCGGCTGGGTCAGGGTGTAATTGCCTGCATCCGCGCCGGTGAGGGCGTAGCCGCTCACGGTGACCGGGAGGTCCGTCCCTGTGTCCGGGTCGGCAAACGCCGCGGTCACCGCGCCCGTGACCAGGCTCACATCGTCGCCGTTCACCACCCCGTTCAAGGTCGCCGTGCCGCTCAAGGTCGCATTCGTGGTCCCGTCATACACCTTGTCTTGCGCCGTCACGCCGCTCACCGTCAATCCGGCCGGCGTGATGCTCGCCGTCACATTCGTCGGAGTCACCAGTGAATAATTGGTTGCCCCCACGCCGCCCAACGCCAGACCCGTCACCGTGACCGGCTTGTTGGTCCCCACATTCTTGTCCGCAAAATACGCCGCCGCGTTGCTGCTGACCAACGTCACGCTGTCGCCGTTCAACACCCCGGCCAGGCCGGCATTGGTCGCGTCCAGCGTGGCGTTGGTGGTGCCGTCATAAACCTTGTCCAGGGCCAGCAGATTCGTCACCGCCAGCCCGCTCGCCGTGATGCTCACCAAGCCGCTGGCACCCGACAACGTGTAGTTGCCCGCCGATGCCCCGCCCAAGGTCAGCGTCCCGAACGATGTGATCGCTTCTGACGCCACAGCCGCGCCCGCCAGCGTGCCGCTGCCCGACGCCACCGTCACGTCGTCGCTGCCTACCTTGTTGCCCACCGACAAAATCCCCGCCGCAACCGCCGTCGTACCGTCATAAGGCCGTGTGCCCGTCAAATTCACCGGCAGCGCGCCGATCGTCAGCGCCGTCGCGTTCCCCGCCGCCTGCACGAACGTGTAATTGCCATTGTTGGCCGTTAGCCCCGAGCCGTTGATCGCGTAGCTGGCCGCGCCGCTGGACGATGTCGCCATCGTCGTGAAGGTCAACGTCCCGGTCGTCGCACTGCCCTGCGTGTCTGTTCCGACAAAGCCACTCACCGAACCGCTCAACGCCGGCACTGCCGTCCCGTAGGTCATGCCCGCCGGGGTCGCCGTGTAGGTCAGCGTCGCCGCCGTGATGTTGGCCGTCAGTCCCGCCGGCTGGGTCAGGGTGTAATTGCCTGCATCCGCGCCGGTGATGGCGTAGCCGCTCACGGTGACCGGGAGGTCCGTCCCTGTGTCCGGGTCGGCAAACGCCGCGGTCACCGCGCCCGTGACCAGGCTCACATCGTCGCCGTTCACAGCCCCGTTCAAGGTCGCCGTGCCGCTCAAGGTCGCATTCGTTGTCCCGTCATACACCTTGTCTTGCACCGTCACGCCGCTCACCGTCAATCCGGCCGGCGTGATGCTCGCCGTCACATTCGTCGGAGTCACCAGTGAATAATTGGTTGCCCCCGCGCCACCAGAACGCCAGACCCGTCACCGTGACCGGCTTGTTGGTCCCCACATTTCTTGTCCGCAAAATACGCCGCCGCGTTGCTGCTGACGAACGTCACGCTGTCGCCGTTCAACACCCCGGCCAGGCCGGCATTGGTCGCGTCCAGCGTGGCGTTGGTGGTGCCGTCATAAACCTTGTCCAGGGCCAGCAGATTCGTCACCGCCAGCCCGCTCGCCGTGATGCTCACCGAGCCGCTGGCACCCGACAACGTGTAGTTGCCCGCCGATGCCCCGCCCAAGGTCAGCGTCCCCAACGATGTGATCGCTTCTGACCCCACAGCCGCGCCCGCCCGCGTGCCGCCCCCCGATGCCACCGTCACGTCGTCGCTGCCTGCCTTGTTGCCCACCGACAAAATCCCCGCCGCAACCGCCGTCGTACCGTCATAAGGCCGTGTGCCCGTCAAATTCACCGGCAGCGCGCCGATCGTCAGCGCCGTCGCGTTCCCCGCCGCCTGCACGAACGTGTAATTGCCATTGTTGGCCGTTAGCCCCGAGCCGTTGATCGCGTAGCTGGCCGCGCCGCTGGACGATGTCGCCATCGTCGTGAAGGTCAACGTCCCGGTCGTCGCACTGCCCTGCGTGTCTGTTCCGACAAAGCCACTCACCGAACCGCTCAAGACGCCGGCACTGCCGTCCCGTAGGTCATGCCCGCCCGGGGTCGCCGTGTAGGTCAGCGTCGCCGCCGTGATGTTGGCCGTCAGTCCCGCCGGCTGGGTCAGGGTGTAATTGCCTGCATCCGCGCCGGTGATGGCGTAGCCGCTCACGGTGACCGGGAGGTCCGTCCCTGTGTCCGGGTCGGCAAACGCCGCGGTCACCGCGCCCGTGACCAGGCTCACATCGTCGCCGTTCACCACCCCGTTCAAGGTCGCCGTGCCGCTCAAGGTCGCATTCGTGGTCCCGTCATACACCTTGTCTTGCGCCGTTACGCCGCTCACCGTCAATCCGGCCGGGAACACCGTAAAACTCTGATCAACATTCGTTGCGGCTTGATAGGTGGTATTGCCTGCCTGGGATGCCTGGACAGTGACCGTACCCGCGCCCGTTATGGTAATGGTGTTGCCGGATATCGTCGCCGGACCGGAAAGAATGTTCAATGAAACCGGCAAACCTGATGACGCTGTGGCGCTGACGGTGAACGGAGCATTCCCATACGTCTGGCTCGATAACGCACCGAAGTTTATGGTCTGTCCGGTAAGCAATGAAGTCACGGTCACATTGCTGACTCCGAAGGTGTATGATGACCCAATCGTCGCCATATCCACGCTGATCCCGCCGCTGGTAAATGGACTTGTTGAATCGGTTGTGCTGATTTCCAGCGTGTTGTCAAAGTATACATTGAGGTTGGCCCCTTGGAATGTCAGCTCCACTGTGTGCACAGTCGTGCCCGCTGGTGGCAAAGTCACCGTCTGCATCAGCGTGGGGGTCGTCCAATCGCTAAACTTCCAAAGTGTTACGTTCGGCCCGCCGCCAGCACTGTCCGGATAAACCCACGCCGCATAGTGTGCTCCCGTTGTCGGGTCCAATCGCCCACCAATGCCTCCACCCCAGGCATCCGTCGTGGAAAATTGGATCTGTCCCTGCACCGAATAATCCGTCCAGTTGGGGTTGTTGATATAAATGTAGCCGTAGTCCCCGTCTACACTCTGTCCCGTCAGCACACCATTCGTTATCGCCCAGGTGCCATTAACGCCCGCCCCATTAAAGACAATCCACGGCAAAAGCGAATTGGAGCCGGGCCCCGAACGCGTGAAATTATCGTAGAACTGTTCGCCGGGCGGGGTGACATCAATCGCCACAGTCGCCACGCCGGAGGTAATCGAGCCATCCGTCGCCTCATAGTTGAAACTGTCAACCCCGACAAAATTGTTCGTCGTCGTGTAAGCAAAGGACCCGTCCCCATTCAATGTCAAAACCCCGTTCGCCGGGCCACTCACCAACAGCGCTGTCAAATTCCCGCTCCCGCCGCTGTCGTTGGTTAACACGCCCGGGGCTCCGACCGTCAGAATCGAGTTTTCAAACGTGCTGAAACTTTGATTGTTGGCCACCACCGGATTGGGCGTCACGGTGATGCTCACCGTGGCTACATTCGAGTTGGTCTGGCCATTGCTGGCCTCATACGTGAAAGTGTCCATACCGAGAAAACCATTATTCGGTGTATAGCTGAAGGAGCCGTCCGGGTTCAGCGTCAGCACGCCATTGGCCGGCCCACCCACCGGCACCGCCGTCAAACCGCTTCCCACGTCATTGCCCAGTACGCCGGGAGCCTCGACGGTCAGCGTGGTATCCTCCGGCACACTGTAACTGTCATTATTGGCCACCGCTGGCAGCGTGGTCACGGTGACATTATCGACTCCGAAAGTGTAGGGTGTTCCGACCGTTGCCATGTCCACGCTGATGCCGCCGCTGGTAAACGGAGAGGAATCGTTGGTGCTGATTTCCAGCGTGCCATCCAGCGACACGGTGATGTTGCTGCTTTGAAGCGTCAGCGTCAGGGTATGCGTACCAGTCCCCACCGAGGACAAATTGGCGGTCTGCAGGATCGTGTAATCCCCCCAATCGCTAAACTTGAACAGTTTTAATACGTTCGGCCCGCCACCGGATCCGTCCGGATAAACCCATGCCGCGTAGTGTGCTCCCGTCGTCGGGTCCAACCGCCCACCAACGCCTCCACCCCACCCGTTTGCCGTGGAAAACTGGAACTGCTCCTGCACCGTGTAGTCGGTCCAGGCCGGGTTGTTGATATAAATGCGGCCGTAGGTCCCGTCCGCACTTTGTCCCGTCAGCACGTCATTCGTTATCGCCCAGGTGCCGTCAAAGACAATCCACGGGAATAGCGAATTCAGGTCATTCGTCGAACGCCCGAAAGTATCGTAGAACAGATCGCCAAGCGGAGTGACGTCAATGGTCACGGTCGCCACGCTGGAAGTGATCGAGCCGTCGGTCGCCTGGTAATTAAAACTGTCAATCCCGGCAAAATTGTTGCTGGGAGTGTAGGTGAAGGAGCCGTCTGAATTCAGGGTCAATGTCCCGTTCGCCGGCCCGCTGCCCAGCAACGCCGTCAAGGGTCCGCTCCCCCCGCTGTCGTTGGCCAGCACGCCCGGCGCTGCCACGTTCAGGGGCGTATTCTCTCCCACACTGTAATTGTCGTTGGTGGCATTTATAGGATCTGGCGGTTCTTGCGTTACCGCGATGCTCACCGTGGCAATGTTTGAATTGGTTTGTCCGTTGCTGGCCTGGTAGGTGAAACTGTCAACTCCAATAAAATTGTTGGTTGGCGTGTAAGCAAAGGAACCATCACCATTAAAAGTCAAAATGCCATCCGCCGGCCCACTCACCAATGCCGCCGTCAAACCGGTTCCCACATCGTTGGCCAACACGCCGGGCGCTCCGACCGTCAGGGTTGTGTTCACCGCCGTACTGTAACTGTCGTTGTTGGCCGCTAATGGCAAAGTGGTTACCACCACGCTATCAACGCTCATTGTATCCGGTGTTGGATACGATGCCGCATCCAGGGTAATTCCACCGCTGGTAAAGGGACTTATTGAATCGTTGGTGCTGATCTCCAGCGCGTTGTCAAAATAGACATTGATGTTGGTGCCTTGGAATGCCAGCGCCACGGTGTGCACATTCGTGCCCACGGGAGGCAAAGTGACTTGTTGCATCACGGCGAATTGGCTACTATCGGCCTGCCAATTTTGGAATTTTATCAGTTTCAACACCGGGATCCCTGTCACTCCCACATTGGGTGGATAATTCGCTCCCTGCGATCCTTCCGGATAAACCCAAGCTGCATAATGTCCTCCCGTTACCAGATTCAACCGCCCCCCCACGCCTCCCGCCCACATATTGGTCGAGGAAAATTGAATCTGTCCTTGCACCCGATAGTCTGTCCAATTCTCCCCGAGATAGACATTGCCATAATAGCCGGGCAGGCCGTTCCCTATCACTTGTAATTCATTGTTGGTCAGTGTCCAGGTGCCATCCTCGATAATCCACGGGAAAAACGCGTTGAGATCATTCGCTGAACGCGCAAAATTATCAAAAAACAAATCGCCGGGCGGAGTGACGTCAATGGTCACGGTCGCAACCCCGGAAGTGAGCGAGCCGTCCGTCGCCTGATAATTGAAACTGTCAATCCCGACAAAGCTGTTGCTGGGGGTGTAAATGAAGGAGCCGTTAGCGTTCAAAGTCAACGCACCATTCGCCGGCCCGCTTGCCAGCAACGCCGTCAATGGTCCGCTCCCGCCAACGGCATTGGTCAGAACACCGGGCACCGTTACTGACAATAAAGTCCCCTCCTGAGTGGTATAAAAACCGCTCTGGACGGACGGGTAGATAGTATAGTTTATGACCGCATTGGTGACAGAGGTCCCGACAAGAACTTTGACCATCTGGCCGTTTGTCCAAAAGATGTTGGTATTCGCCGGAACCCCATTTGTCAGCACCTGATTGATCGTAAATGGAGCACCGGGGATGAGGATTTCAACGGCTGTATTTGTACCGGTTGCCCCGGAGATTTTTATTGTGACTTGTGATTGGCTGCCGTTGGTGGTGAAGGTGGCGGCGGTGATCTGCGCATTTGATCGTTGCAACCACCATTGATAAATGCCTATCGAGTTTGCGGCCCACAGCCTCGGATGGAGGCTCGAGTTCATAGCGTAGGTGACACACTCCGCTTGCTGCGGACCGGCAGCGCCAGCATTACCGGCCGATGAACTATGGCTGTAAAGATTGATCAGTGCTCCCAGGTTGTAATAGTAGTCCACGGCATTCTGAACGCTGAAAATGGTATGCCCGGTTTCCAAGGACTGTCCAATTTGATTGCCGATGAACCAATCGCTTGGAGGGAGGGTTATGAAGGGATAGCGTTTATCTGGCGTCTGGGTTGACAACACCCAGCTCGGGAAAGGGCCGAGCTTTTCTTCACCGGTTGTTTTAATGCCCAACTGCTGCTCGATCTGGTAGGAAGGCTCGCGCGTCGCGTTAAAGTTCGGTGACACCCAGGTCCGCAGACCGCTGCTATTGGTCAGTCCCCATCCCGCCAGGTCCGAAAAAGAATTCGAAATTGAGGCGGATGCATATGCGGCACCATTGGCATAGCCGGGGGGAAGATTGGTCGCATCCAGCATTTCATCCGGCCCCCAATGCCAGTACGAATAATCCGTTGGCATAAATCCGTAAGCTGTGTCGTAACCATAGGGGTTAACACTTGTGTACCAGTTGGGATCCTGACCAAAAAGAAGCTCAACTGATATCCAACGGCGGGACATACACATCGATATTTGTCAACCCGCCGTTGTGAGAGCTGATGGTAGCGCCGTAGAGCGAAATCGCTCGTTTCAAGCTGGCAATCTCGTTGGTCTGGAGTGTGTAGCTGTAATCCTCCCGCAATGAGCCGGTGCAAAAATAGTACTCGCCTTTTGCGCCGTTCGGGTATTCAACTTGCGCCGAGCTCTCCACTGAATTAATCAGAGACGGAATCGCCTCCAGATCGTGGCGGAACATCACCGCCGCCTGGTAGGGATAGGGCCAAGGGCTGAGTTTGACGACCGGCAGGTTGTTCGATTGAAATGCCCATTCGATGGCATTGCGGAAAATGCTATAGGCGTAGGTGGACGGCGCCCAGCCGCCATGGCCAATGAGCGGTTCCAACGCTGCATAGTAAATAAAATATCCCTTGCCGAATTGGTTCACGAGCAGGTTCGGATACGAATCCCCTTCCGCAATTGCAGCGGCACTGCTTGCCTGGACCTGCCACGTCAAATACGGCAAATTATCCGGCGGCGTTTCATCGGGTGTCAAACTCGTCAGCAGCATCGGACTGCGGAACGGTTGTTTCATCGGCCGATGATGGCATCTGCCAAAAGAGTGTGCCAGCCGGAATATGAGAGACCAGAAGGTGGTTGGTAAGTTTGGTGAATGTCAGATCGCCACCCCAGTTTGTCAGGCCGGGATTCACCATGTCTCACCCCCATGGCATTGGCAATGGCAAAATCGCCGCGCGTCGTCCCATTGGTGTTGCGCGTGAAAGACGATGAGCCGACGAATAGAAATCCGCCGGCTGGCAACATAATTGGTCAACTGCGCAATCTTCGCTGTCGCTGACTGCTTCAGAAGCCAGGCTGATGACGATGGGATACTTGGGCGAACCGTCGGCATTGGTCAAAACTCCGGCCACGATATTGGAATCGCCCACGACCGTGAACGCCGTGCCATCGGAACGCAGCATTTCCTTGACCGAATCCGGCATCACAAAGTACGGCCATTGCGTGATCCACCACTGTTTGCTGGTTGTATCCGGACCGGTCGGGGTGTCGCACCGGTTGCGGGCATGGATTCCAACGCCCGCGTCAATTCGGAATCGTGAATGGCCACGACCGGCAATGTTGCGTGGGCTGCTGACAACATTGCTCCAACAATGCAGAAACAGGTCGAAACCGCCGCTTTCATTCTGTAGAATCGCATTAAAAAATAGCCCAGATTCAGGGATTAGCAACTATCATTCGCCACTCATAATTGAGTAATGATGTGAGGCCCATTCGCCAGATTGGTTCCCCAGTAATGCCGTTTGAAGACGGATGTTTCAAAACTCCTTTGAGTGTCTATCTTGTTTGACAGGACTCATCCGGTTGAGTTGCCAAGAGAGTGGTTCCGAACGCTGGTTCTCAATACCAGCCTCGTTGAATTCCACATAACCTTCATTGAACGGAACAAGGGCGCGGGCATCAGGCGGAGAAGCATCCATTTGATTAATGGGCCATCTGCGTGAGCGTGCCAGAGCGAAAATAGAATCCGGATTTTCCGCACCGTTCCGGCGGTTGCATACTCTGCCCGATGACTCAACAACTGACGGTGATAAAGGCAAGCACTTTTAAAGGTTGGCCCATCGCTCATCGCTAATCAGTTTTTTTTCTTTCGCAACCTGCAAATCGGCCAGGAAGACGTCGTAGAGCCCGGCCCGGCTCCTGGCATCGCGGACCATTCGCTCTTCCTGTTGCCTGACAGCAGTCCATGAGGCCGCCAACTCGTGGCGGCGGGAAAACAGATTGTTTCCATGAATGCGTCGCTTGATAAGAGGAGCATGCACGAACATCAACGACCCCAGACATATCCCACGCAAGGCGGCCACGCTGTCTTCGTGAACCAAAGCACTTGGCAGGGGACCAAAAGTCGCATAAGTAAGGGGATGACCAGCAAAAGCGCCCCCGACTATCCCGGGTTGCAGAGTGCGAACATAGTCCTCCAAAGTGGGTTTTTCTTCTCTGAAGGTGACAGTTTCCGATGGCGAGCGATTTACCGGACCGCCGATGATGTGTCCCTTTTCGTCGATGTCAATGAACTCACCTTGAATTCCCATGGCTCTCCTGCCGGATCGCTCCCAAGCCTGATAAACTATCTCCACACGGTTCGGAAAACAAACGTCATCGCCCGCGGCTCCCACCCACAACTGGCCGTGGGCGAGTTCCGCCAGACGATTGGAATGCCCGGCCAAGCCCAGGTTGGTGGAATTCCGGTTTAATATCAGCCGGTGCGGACCCCGGTAGGCTTCCGCCATCTCACGCATGATTTCAAAAGTCCGGTCCTTGGAACAGTCGTCGGACAAAATAATCTCCAAGGGCGAATACGTCTGCGCGAATGCACCCTCGACCGCCTCCCGGATGAACTGTTCCTGGTTGTAGGCACAGACCATCAGTGTTAACAACGGTCTGGTATGGCCGGACATCATAAATGCAAAAGCAAAAATTACACTCTTGGGTTCGAGCGATTGCCCGTCAGGAGGAACGAAGTCTGGCGGGCCTTCCTTCGCTCCACACAGTAAATGTTCTGCCGAACACGCGGAATTTACGGGCACGACCGAGTTTTTGAAACGGCATCCGACTCAAGGATTTCAATTGCGGCATATTCCACTCAGCAACCTCGATATACGCGCGGCTTTTCTTCTCCGCCGCGAGCACCTCCAGAATTTTCAATACCAAGAAATGATTAACGCGTTGGCCGCGGAATTCCGGAAACACAAAGAAATCGAACAGATGGACATCATCGGCTTTCAAAGGAAAGAAATGCGGTTCCATCGTGCTTCCATTCAGTGTCCATCCATAACCTGCAAGGTCATTTCCGGACTTTGCGAGCCACAAGGTGGCCCCCCGCTCAAAGCGCTCAGAAATCAAGCGCCGCATGATTTTTGGATTCCAGAAATTTACTATTTGCAGCAAGTCCCGAGCGGCCACCGTTTGTGCTCCCGTATTCCGCTCGACAGTCAGAAGAGGCTTGGCATGCAAGCCGGATGCATTCCAAGAGCCCAGATCGCAATAGAATAGCACCATTCTGTTTCCGGTCAGCATCCGCCTGACCGAGAGCGATGCCCGTTTAAAAGCCGACAGAATCCCATGGCGTCTTTTATACTCGACGAAGCGATTGGCCAAATCCTGCAAATGCATTGTTCCGAGGCGATAGTTCATTTATCACTACTCTTCCAGTTCGTCCCCTAGGCGCACTCGATGCGATTCTTCGAGAATAGAGAACGCAAACAGGCTCTGAAGACCCGAATTCGAATGCCGTTTTCCTTGCGCCTCGAGGGCTGGACGAGACGACCGATCGAGGCCGCCGCAAGGCGGATAATTTTATGGATGCAAATTAAACAGGCCACATTAAAACACCCGAAAGCGCCATGATGCTTTCGCCAATAGCGCAGGATAGAACGCTGCTGGGTTACGGCCACCCAGACAGGGTCCTGCTTTGTGCTGCTTCCTCCCCGGTAATGGATTGCTTGCGCTTGAGGAAAGAACACCACACGCCAGCCGGCGTTCCGACATCGCTTGCACCAGTCCACATCTTCGGCATACATGAAGAAACCTTCGTCGAGCAGGCCGAATTCATTGATAGCCTCGCGTCTGGCCATCCAAAAACAACCTACCAGAACGTCCACATCCAGAATACGGTCACCCTTGAAATAGAACATATGTTCGCCACTGAAAAGCTTTGACCTCCTGAAAGCGCCCGCCATCCCCGTCGCCGAACAAAAATTATTCCAGAGGTTGGGAAAGGCGCGGCATGAACTCTGATGCGTCATGTCGTCGTTGAGAATCCGGGGGCCGATTATTCCTATGTCGGGGTATTGATCCAGGTAATTTGCCAACACTTCGAGGCAGCCATTGCCGACTTTGATGTCGGAATTGAGGAGGCAGACATACTTTCCCTGGCCGGCCTTTACTCCCATGTTGTTGCCCCGGGCAAACCCGAGATTTTCTTTGTTTTTGATCAATCTCACATTCGGAAACAGGGCCTCAACGTTTTCAGGTGAGCCATCCGTCGAGGCATTGTCCACTACGATGATTTCAACAGTCCGCGATTGGGCACGGTTCGAAAGACTTTTGAGGCATTCCTCCAAATGCTTCCAGTCGTTCCAGGAAAGAATTATTACGGAGATATCCACCTTCATGTTGTCTGAGTTTTTGCGGATCATTGGGGAATTCCGGCGGGCTTCGCGCCGCAAGCTCCGGACAAATCCTGTGCCGACCGGCCGGCCGAGGATCCTTGGCGCCGCCGGCGGACAAAGTCTCCTGCTTGCATCAGCACCGAGCTGACAAAGTTCTCGCACAAGTTGAGTTGACCGATGCGGGACACATCCTGACCCGAGAGGCCGCGTTTGAAGTGGTAAACCCCCGGGTTACCTTCTGGATCAATTCCGCCAAGGTCGTAATAATGAAATCCGTTTTCCTTGAGCCATTTTATCATCGTCCACTGTAAGAGATAGGTTCCTTTCGCGTTCAGTCCGTTCTCACCGGTTGCCCCGAGCAAATAGATGGCGGAATCGCCCATGGCCGAACAAACGATTCCTGCGACCGGGGTGCCTTGTTGCATGCAATTCATAATTTTCATGCGTTGCGTTCCGGGCAATCTCTTTTGGATGCAGGCAAACTCATCGACGTCAACCGTGGTATCAAACTTCTTACGGGACCGCATGGAACGGTAAACCCTGGCGAAAGTCTGGAAATCTTCGGCTTCCGTTCCCTCCTGGATGCTCAAACCGTTCTTCTCGGCGCGGTTCAATTGGTTGCGCCACTTTTGGTCAAGGTTCTTGCGCAATTCTTCGAGTGACGGCGTCAAATCCAACAGAAATGTTCTCTCTGTACCGCCGGGTTCCCATGGCGCCGCGGCCAGTTGAAAAAATGTGGTCTGGAAAAGTTCAGCGCGTTGTGAACCGACAAATGCGTTGGGCAAAACGCGCAAAAACAGACCTCGCTTTCGGACATATTCTTCATGCAGCGCCACAGCCATCTGGCGGAGAATCTCCGGCTCAAACTCTCTGCCGCGCAGGTGGCACAAGGGCCCCCATCGCAGATAAGCCACCCCACTTCTAAAAACCGAAAAACGGATGATCCGAAGCTGCGCGATGGCCACTACTTCGTCATTACGACGCAGGACCAAATGGCTGAGGTGCTTTTCACCCCACCGGATGGCCCCATAGCTCCAGGTCTGGTAAATGTTTGCATCCTGAAAACGGTCCACAAGCCCGGCCCACTCTGACTCAACGACGCCGTCGATCTCGCTTCGATAGTGTGAACCGTCCGGAGCGTTATTGGATCTTTGCTGTACGCGAGTCATCATTTTCGCGATTTGAGAGATTCAGCCTCAGGAATGGCGTTTCTCATCGATCATTCTTACTACAACCGCCTGCCGCCCGGGAACTTTCACTCCATTGACAAGGTTCTTTGCCCTTGCTTTTAGCGAAGACGCAAAGCCGACCCACCGGTAAGCACCGAACAATTTGAGGCGGAATTCCATTGGGAATCGGTTGGCGCCGCCGGAGTGCGGCCGACGACAAACTCAAGGTCCCGCACCGGAGCAGGTACGGTTGTAAAGACGCGCTCATAACCCGCTTCGCGGCAAAGGCAGATCAAGCGGTCGTTAAAGGCTCCATACGGAAAACTGAAAAGCGGAATCGGCTGGCCCAGGAGTTCTCTGAGTCTTAGAACGGGATTCGAAGATTTCCTTTTTGGCTGTCTGCTCATCCAAGGTTGTCAGAACGGGATGAGTCAATGTGTGTGCGCCAAAGCTGACCAAGGCTGATGACACTTTATGAACCTGGTCAAGGGTCATGATTTTTTCACTGCCATGAGTCTCGCCGATGTCCTCCCAATTGGCAGCTTTGCCGAGTGTCTCGCTTACCGCAAATATGGTGCAAGGAATATTCCTGCTATTGAGTTCGGGCAGGGCATTGTCCACCAGGCTCTCAAAGGCATCATCAAATGTCACCGCTACATATCTTCGGCCATCGGGCATTCCTGGTTCCGCTTTGGCAGCAATGGGGATCGCGCAGCGAAGGAGAGTGTCCATTTGGCTGGCAAACAGTGCCCGGTGTTGCGGAGGAACGGAGTGGTAATAAAGAACGACAAAACTGGAATCGTACCTTCTTCCACTCACCCGCTGCAGGCACATCCGCAGACAATCCGCGAGATAAACCAAAAGGCTTATGGCCAGTTTCAGATTTCGTTTGCTTTGACGCCGGATTTGCATCTACTTGTTTTTCGCCTTCCTTCAACCTTTCGGTTATATCGGTCCAGTTACTCAAACCTCCAGCGGTACTCTGCCAACCATTTCGTGCTGGCGTTCCGGTTGAATGCCGCGTCCGTATTTTCTCGCTTGAATTATCCAGTCTTCCGCCATGAGACGTCCCAGGAATTTCCGGATTCCAAAATGATTTGGCGGTTGTGCGTTGTTAAAATGAGGACGATTGAACCACCGTTCCCCTGAGACTTGAAATCCAAAAGTATTTAGTTGTTGCACCACGGCAGAAACGCCAAAGATGCTCACGCCGCCTTCAGAAAAGCTTTTCAGTTTTCGCATCTCTCCCAGACCGAGAACCCGTCGAAACAAAACCGGAAGATAATTAAAATTGGGACTTTGAATCACAAGCGCGCCGCCGGGTGCAACCAGTTGCGCGCATCTTCCGAGCACCTCCCACGGATTTAGCTGCAAATGAAGTAAGTCGGTAACGAGGACGCAATCAAACTCCCTTCCCGTGAGCGTGTTCAATCCCTCCTGCAGATTTTTGTAAACCATGTCAATCCCGACGCGGGCGGCCATTGCGCCAATGACGGAGTCCAAAGGCAGGGCTGTGATTCTGGCGCCTCTTTCCTTGAGTTTCTCTTCGACAGCACCCCACCCACAACCCACGGAAAGAATCGCCTTTGATCCGGAGGGAACCATGTCCAGCAATTCCTTGTCAGGCTCCTTGTAATAAATTTTTGACCACCGCCGATGGCTGAATTTCGTCTCAACCTCGCATAAAACACTTGCCGGATGACTGCCGTTCCAGACATTGATCAACGTTTGTATCTGCATTTTAAACATGTCCAATGAAAGGCCAACCCTCCCGGCGTACCGATTCGGCAAATGGTGCAGCAGGAAATCCTCGATTGCCGAAAGGCACATAACCTTGGTAAGCCCACAGTTGGTGTAAATATCTGTCCCAGCCGTACATAGCATGTCAAACCGCCCTTTGTAAGGGTCACGAACGAAACCGCCTGACGCGATGGCCCGTTTTAACTGGGCCTGTGTGACCATGTAAAACGCTGAATGTTCGTTTGTGAACTCAGCCACCAGATGATTTCCCCTTTGCCTGACTGAGTCCAGTTTCCAGTGGAACGGCCCATGAACTCCCGGCAATGACACTTTTCCTGCCGAATCCACTTCATAAAGTTGAAAGCCGGCGATTTCATTTTGCTCGAGGGTGGATGTCAAACGTAGAAAGGCCGAAATATTTTCTCCCGTCGCCGCTATATCATCTTCCGAGTACACAAACAGGTCGTATTGCTCCACATTTTCGGCAAAAATTCTTTTATGGCCGAACGGAAGCGACCATGGGTTTTTTGAGGGCAGACCAACCCTGACCTCAACGCCGGGCCCAAGGTCTTTTGGAGCCTCGGAGAGCACCACCACATGGACATCCATCGCCATGCGCTTGTAGGTTTCAATGATCTGCCTGAGATAATTAAGGTGGTTTACTCCGTAGCTCGTAATAACAACCAGGAGCCGAAGATTCCCGGCATTTGCTTTTGGACCATTTATACTCATCTCACGTATTATCAGGGCAGGAGCAGTCCATCCCCTCAAGAAGCACTCTGAACATCGACCTTGTTGAAATCAAACACCAGCAACCCGAAACCGGCAGAATCACCCCCATTTTTAATGAGGCAACGCACTAAATACCGCACGCCGTGAACACTCGCAGAGCAGCGCGCGTTACCAAAAAGAAACCCCTGTTTAAGTCTCGAAATAACATACAGGTCTTGCAGAGTGACGTTATCAGTGTCCAAGACGAAGGCTGCCCTTACTGGACACACTGCAGGTTCCAGCTCAATTTGAGATAGTCCTTCGCTATTGAATTACAATACGTTGCGGCAGTTGCACAATTGTAACTGGTCCCAGTTCCGCACCGGCTTCCCTGCCTTCAATAATCAGTTGATGCAAACCTGCGTTAAGCGAAAAATTCTGCTGAGGATAAATACTCATCTGGTCATTGGTTCCATTTCCTCGCCAAGTGACGATCTCATTGGTGAACCCTGTTGACACAATAAGATCCCATATGTTCGTCGGGTCTGTTGGTGGAGCGTCAATGTTGACGTAAAATGAGTTCGCTCCAGTATTGGGTGCATACACCAGCGCTTCGACTGCGAAGAGGCTCGAATTGGTTGTTTGGAAAAAAAAGACCAATTGGCCGCCGTTGGTACCCGTCGTAACCGACTGGGAAACATAACCGCTGCTGAGCACAAACGGGGCGGTTATATTACCGGCTGATGGTTGCAAAGTAAGGCTCCCAGTGACGATCGGAGCGGAATTATTGGCAACTCCCGTCCCGGACGCTGTTCGCGTTGTCCCGCTGCCACCGGCGACCGTAAAAGCGGCGGTATTAGTGAATGCTCCAACCGCATTCGGGGAGAAACGAATTGTCACGTTTGTGCTTTGGCCTGCCACAAGACTGTAAGTGCCCCCAGCAACAATGCTGAATGGCGGCGATACTGTAGCTGTCCCCGAGAGGGTGCCACCGCCCGAGTTTTGAACGGTGAACGCGAGGTCTGCATCGTGTTTGTTAAAACCGAACCGAAACTCAGGCCGGGCGACGGCTGGACCGAAAGCACCGGGTTCGTGCTGATGCTTCCATAGATATACGGCCCAATGTCCCAAGCGCCGGCAGATGGCCGCGGGTTGCCGTCCCGGTCGAAAGTGAAATCTGACGAAAGATTGATGCCTTGTCCAACTGCCGTTGTTGCGGTCGAGTTCAGGTGGAAATTGTTGTTCGTGCCCGCGCCCTGAGCGTACGAAACGAAGCCACTCGTTGGAAAGCTCGTCAAATTGTCCGCCTGTGCAATGGTTCCGCTATAACTGATTGTCCCGATATTATTGTTGCCGCTGTTGATTGTCAGGTTGTTGTAGCACCTTGCATTTGACAGCGTCGAACCGGTGTTGCCTCCGCCCCAGAAGTAAATGCCCACCGCACAGTCAATGATGAGGTTGTTCGCCACCAGAACATCACTAACAGTTGGGCTGCCATTGGGACCGATGGAAATTGGCTGGTCCTGGCATGCAATAAACACGTTGTTCAAGCACCGCATGTTGCTGCCGCTGTACGACCATTCGCCGTAAAAGCTGTAATTTCTCGAGCCTTGGAACCAACAGTTGAGAACCCAAATCTGTCCGGCAGAAGTCTGGATCATGTCCGGGTGTTGTGATGTCCCGTAGCCATAAGTCCCGGATGCTAATTGCGGGAAAAAGTAACAATTGGAAACAGTGAGGCTGTATCCGGCAATCCCATCATCGCCGCCCAGGCCCGACGTTCCATAGACGGGCTGAAACACGCAGTCATGCACAATATTCTCGGCAGGATTAGCCACATTGAGATTTTGCAGGAAAAGCTGGCGGTTACAAAAGTTGATGGGGTCCCATTTACAATGGTCGAACTCGACCCCGCTGGCGGAGTCCATCATTATACCTCCGGCGAACTCAATGTATCGAAACGCGATTCCGCTTTGACTGGTTGAACTGAATATGCAAGTCGGAGTCGAACCCGTGGCGACATTTGCATTTGTCGCAACCAGGTGTATCGCCCCACCCACGTTGCCACTGATATCAACATAGTTGTTAGGTTTAAAGAAATTCCAGGTGCCACTGCCATTGAGTATCACCACCCCATTGTGAGCCGAGTCAGTGCCAATCTTGTAGTAAACCGGATCCCCGGCAGATCCGCCGGGAGGTGACCATCCAGTCGTATTATACGTTTGTGACGACGACCCGCCGCTGATGTAAACCGTGTCGCCGGCCGATACGCCACTTGTCGGCAGACTCGTCCAAGCAGTCGTCCAGGATTGACCGTTACCCGATGACCCCAATGAATTGTCCACATACCAGGTGGCGCCACGGGCGGAAATGGCCAACACCATAAGAGCGAGGGCATTTATCAACCACCCGGTGGGCTTGCCTGTCTCAATCTGAACCGGCGTTGCTATTAATTGGAACACTGATTTCTTATGCAATCCTTCGGCCTGGTGAAGTGCTAAGTGCCCTTTTACCCTGCAAATTGATACGAATTTCATACTTTTCTGGCACCGTTGGCGTCAGCTCGCTTACGGATCGCAAGCCGGCTTGGCTTGATTAAGCTACAGGTGTGCCAATTGCGAGAGCTCGTTGAGTTTGTCCCTTTCACCGCACCACAATGGGCTGGAAAATCCGCAGACGCCATGGGGTGTTACCCTACCTTGCCGGAAAGTGCCTGAATCATCATTTCAAGGAAGGCTTTCCCAAAAAAACCTTGAACTTGGGCGTTTCGAAATTGCGCCGTACCGGTCCGAACCGGAAATAAAACCATGGGCGGAATACCTTTGTTCGTCATGGACAATTCATGTTTTGTTGGCTTGGCTCAATTCTAGGCCTCAAGCAGGACGGCCATTTTATGTTTGTCCAACTAAACACCGGCTTGGAAGCGCAAGAGCAAATTTGCCCTCTTTTCGTTTGGACGCTGAGACGCCACAATAAACTTGGAGCAATTTCTTCCCCGCGGCTTCCCACGTAATCTCGGGTGCCAGTTTCAAACCTGCGCTTCGCAATTTTTGCAAGAGAGTACGATTTTTGTCCAGCATCGTGATGTGCTCGGCCAAAGCTTTCACATCACCAATGGGATGAACGAGTGCGTTCTCCCCATGTCGGCACAGGTCGGTGCACGCTTCTGAAACCAACGGAACGCAGCCGCTGCCCATGGCCTCGGTACAAACCAGCCCGAACCCTTCCTCGATGCTGGGAAGCACCAAGATGTCGCTCTTCCGCATCAACTCTGGAACATCATTGCGATGCCCAAGCACTTTAACACTCGGATGCGCAAGCATGGGTGCAAGTTTTTTGGCATACGCAGGCAAAAATTCCCCGGCAATATTAAAAGTGCCATCCTGGCTGGCCGAAGATCGCAGCCACGCTTCAAGGGCATAATGGATCCCTTTTCTTACTGCGCATACACCAACAAACAACATGGTCAGCCTTCGTTTATGACTGCGTGCGGTGTTATCGGGGTAATAAACTTTCTCGTCGAATCCGTATATGTGCCTTGCCAGCACATCGCGCCTGAACCCCTTTTCAAGGAAGGTCTTCACCACAAAATCCGAGGGACAGAGCAGACGGTAAGCCTGCTGGTACTCGGCCTCCTCTATTGCCAACAAGTCTGCTTTGTATGCATGCTCATGGTTGCGGGGCAAAGTCACACCCAATTTATCGCATTCCTGTTGGACCACTTCATAGGCAAACCGCGTATGGGCGTTGGGCCTTTCCAAGACAGTGGGGATTCCCAGTCTTAGCGGCCGTTTTGAGCGTCCGCAGCGCACCTCCCGGCCAAGTGTGGACGATGTCAATCTGTCCCGCCAATTTTTCGAGCCTGCGCGACACGATATAGTCATGCAAGCCACAAGCCCGGAGAGACCCTAACAGTTTGTAGGAGATCCTGAGTTTGCCCCACGCGAGCGTTGGCCGAACTTTGACCCCCGGTGCAACGGGCTTGTGCAAAACGCCTGGAAAAACCAGGACATCCGCGCCCGCAGCAGCGAGGCCGTTTACTTGTTGCCATGCAGTATAGCAAATCCTGTCGGCGCCCAGCTTGTGGGGGAAGCTGTATAAAACCCTGATTCTGGGCGGCATGTCGTTGTTTGCTGCCATACGAAATTATGCCGGACGCAGTTCCTCTTCCGATTCACCAATCGGGGATTTGCTTTTGGCAGCTACTACTTGCGCAGTTTGGGAATCTTGCTCCGGCAAAGGGTTCTCATCCAATACTGCCACCGGCACTGGCTTTAAGGGCAAAACGGCAATCACAGCCCACAGCCAAAACCAGAACACTTGTATTTGATCGAAATAGGAAATCGAAATGAAGGCGGCACAATGCGCGGATAGGCAGACGCCTAACGCCCACCACAACTTCATTGTGCCGGAATCCGTTCGCTCAACCCGGATGGCTGTTCCGATTTTCTTGAAGCAGGTCACGATGATTGCCAGGAACAGACCGAGCCTTAAGAGTCCGCCCTGGAGGCCTTCGGCAATATATTCGTTGGTGATGTCCACATTATTTGGGTCTCCGGGCAGCGGCTGCCCAGACGCCCAGTTCGCTGTATAAGAACTGCCAATCAACCACCATTCATTAAAGTGATAAATGGCCTGTTGAATCAGGTTGGATCTATACCAGCCGGTGCCTCCCAGCAAATCGCTCATCTTGGCAATCAGAAACCAAACCGGCGCATTCATCACCAACATCAATCCAAGAATCGTCACGACTATGCCGCGCCGGATCCATCGCATGTGAGCCCGCAGCGGCCAGAGCACGGTGCCGATGATGGCGATAACGCAAGTAATCAACGCCCCGCTTGAAGCTGCAGCACACGTGCTGAAGGCGCAGCCCGCCATGCCAAACAACGCCAGCTTTTTGTCACGCCCGCCTTTGCGCCAAACTCCCAGCAAAAGTGGAAATAGCGTCGCCGCGAAAGTGCCCGCGAGGATGCAGACTCTGAATGGTCCCTGGCAGCGAAAACGGCCATCGCGTTCCACTACAAATTCCGGCACGCCCCCGAAAACAAAAAACGGATTCCGGTGCGTGGCCAACTCCACGGCCATGGCGGCGGCAATTACTATGACTGCGAAAGCCAGAAATCGAAGATGCTC
Organism: uncultured Verrucomicrobiae bacterium; assembly: GCA_963754775.1. Lineage (GTDB taxonomy): Bacteria > Verrucomicrobiota > Verrucomicrobiia > Limisphaerales > UBA11358 > UBA11358. Next base: position 90,096 of record CAVWHM010000052.1, on the reverse strand, counting down.
GACCACTTCCGCGGCCTCCCTGGTCAAGCATCTGATGAGGAAGTAAATACCAATGCAATTATAGGCCGTGCCGAATAATTCCGCAGTAGGCGAGCGCAATATTCCGAAAAACAGTCCCACCAACACCCAGCCCAGGAATAGCTTGTCCAGACTCTGCCATTGAAATTGCCTGGTTTCCCCACGGGAGAGGACGCGGCAGAGGCCGACCAAAATCAGAATGCGGAGGAAGGAAAAATGCAGCCCCACAATCACCACCTGCTGCGCCAGCGGCAAAAAGGCCGCCATGGCCAAAAGCGCCTTGACCGCAACCTGCCTCCGGCCGGACAAGATGAAGTATCCCATCGCCAGCAGAAACAACAGGGCCACCGGATTGATGTTGCTCGGATTATTGACGGCGTCTTCCATTGCTGATCAGTTGGCTCGGAGTGCTTGCGAGTCCACAAATTCGGTATGCCACATTTCCAAAGTCAAAAGCGAAAAGACTTCTTTCATCAAGGATCCATGCACAGAATTTTTCTGGATCAAATCCTCAATGGCGCTTTTGCGAAAATAGCCTCGATGGAGTGACTTTTCGCCAAGAAGAACCTCATCGAATGTAACCTTTAAGATCATTGCGCATCCATTTCTTCAAAGGTACGGGTAACCCGGTCTTTCGCCGATTGATGATTCCCGTCGGTATTTTGTCCTTGAACGCTTCCTTCAAAACTCGTTTGGTTACCGTGCCCCTGACTTTGAACCGGGTTGGCAGCATGGCGGCAAATTCCAGAACCAAATGATCCAGCAGCGGCACCCGCAACTCGAGCGAGTTGGCCATCGTCATCTTGTCCGCTTTGACAAGCAAATCATCAGGCAGCCAGGTTTTTGTGTCCACATACAGCATCTGGTTGAGAAGCGGCTGCCGGTCAACCCGGCTGAACAGTTCGTCAATGATTTGAACATCAGCTTTGCCATCGGCGGCACTCAGAAAATCTCCGGTGCAAAACCCGGCGCGGTGGGTGTTAAAGTAGCTGAACGGCGTGCCGACGCGGCTGTAATAATAGGAGGACAACGGTACTTTGAAAAGGGGGGCGTATTTGTTGAACCTGGCAGAACCGTTCATGCGCCCAATCGCGCCAGCGGCGAAAGACAGGAGGCCGTTGAATGGTCCGGCGGTCGTTTTCAACCGTTCGAACAGTATGAAATTCCGGTAATTTTGATAACCGCCGAAGGCTTCGTCGCCGCCTTCACCGGAAAGGACCACCTTGACGTGCTGGCTGGCGAGCTTTGAAACGTAATAAAGAGCGATGGCTGGCGCTTCGCAAACCGGTTCCTCCATGTGCCATACATACGATGGAAGAAAATCGGAAAACTCTTGTGGTGAAATGGTGATTTCATGGTGATCGGTGCCAAAGCGCTCGGCCGCCATCCGGGCGTAAGGCCGCTCGTCGGCAAATTCTTCGCCGCCAAAACCAATTGTGAATGTCGCTATCTTTTTGCTCGTTTCATGAACCGCACAACTAAGAATAGCCGTGGAATCAACGCCGCCGCTCAAGAGCACCCCGACCGGCACGTCGCTGATCATGTGCTCTTTGACTGTTTTCCGGAGGAATTGGTACAGTTCGTCCGCCGTTTCGGCCAGACTCTTTCCGTTTGCTGTGGGGTCAAAACGGAGGTCCCAATATTGTTCACATCGGACCTTCCCATCCTTGATGAAAAGATAATGACCGGGATCCAATTTGTGGATTCCCTTGAACAGCGTGTCCGAGCCGGGAAGATACAGAAAGGTCAGAAATTTATGGATGGCTTCATGGTTTACTTCACGTTTGACTTCCGGATCGCAAAGGATGGACTTGATTTCCGAGCCGAAGACAAACGCACTTCCCAGGTTTGCGTAATACAACGGCTTTATTCCCACCCTGTCTCTGGCCAGATAAAGCGCCTGCTGGCGTGAATCCCACAAAGCGAACGCAAACATCCCTCTCAAATGGCTCGCACATTCAACCCCATATTCCTCGTAAAGATGAATGATGACTTCCGTGTCGCACTTGGAACGAAAGATGTGGCCTTTTTTAATCAGACCCTCCCTTAACTCCTGAAAATTGTAAATTTCGCCGTTGTAAACCAGCCAGATAGTTCCATCTTCATTGGTCATCGGCTGGTCGCCTGTGCTCAGATCAATGATGGCAAGACGGGCATGACCAAGCCCCACCGGGCCGGATAAGTATTTCCCCTGCCCGTCCGGCCCGCGATGTGAAATGACTCTCATCATCCGATCCACCAGTTCGGTGGGTACCTTTTGCCCGGAATCAAAAGCCAACTTGCCGCAAATACCGCACATGTTCAGTGACCTCCAGTAACGCCCTGACTCCAGAGGCTGCGGCGGCCGAGCAAACGCTGCATCTGTTGCTGGCGGAAGTAACGTATCAGGGATGGATCACCAGCCTGCGGAGCGCGTTTAAGATAGCCATTTAGAAATCCCACCCAAAGACCCAGCGCTCCAATCAAATATGGTTTTTCAAAAAATCGTTTCGCGCATTTCACCAGCATGAAGAGCGGATGGTAGCCTGCGACGTAGTTCGCATAACCATTTTTCATCCAATTTGACCAGGTTCCATAAGCACCTCCTGCCGGACGGTGATGGACCAACTTGATGTCAGGAAAGGTTTGAGTGATCCAACCGAGCATATTGGCCTTCAATTCATCCAGCGTGTCCCAGCCTGTCACCGGTATCAGTCCGCCAATCGCCTGCCAACATTCAAACTTGTATATCTTAGTCGCCCCTCTCACATGAAAGGGAGGGTCCCCGCTGGATTCCGCACAAAGAGTCCCGTTGACAAGGTTGCAGACCAATCCACCTGCGATGCCCAGCCGCGGGTGTGCGGCGAAACGTGCGAAGCAGCGCTCGAAGTAATCAGGTTCAAGCGTGACATCACCGTCAAGTTTGACGAGGTATTGCCAGGAACGTCCCTCAATCAATTTGAATCCGTCGTGGAAAGCCTCCATTACCCCGCTGCCCGCGCGTCGAAAACCCCGGTCCTGCCGGTGCACAACCCGTATCCAACTGTGCTGGCTTGCTGCCTCATCAATGATCTCGCCGGTTTTATCCGTTGAACCATCGTCCACGATGATCCACAGCGCCGGCCGGTTTGTCTGAGACACCAGTGACTGGATGGTAGTATTAAGATAATCCTGCTCGTTTCGGACAGGACTAATCACGATGTAATTGACGCCGGTCATGCGTGTGGCTGGCTGAAGAAAGCACGGATTTTTTCGACCACGTAAGCAAGCATTTCATCGGTCATTTCCGGAAAAATCGGCAGCGATAAAATGCGGGATTGGTTGGCGTAAGCTACCGGGAAATCCGCCGGCTTGTGCCCCAAGTAGGCGTAAGCAGGGTAGAACGGCAGTGCCTTGGGATAATTCAACACCGTGGCAATGCCTGCATCTGTCAGATGCTTCTTCAAGGCGTCCCGCTTCCCGGTTCGAATGACGTAGAGGTGATAAACATGATCACGGTCGCGACCGATTTTGGGCGTCACTATGTCCCCGACTCCGGTCAACAGTTCGTCGTAACGGGAAGCGACTCTCCGTCGAGCTTCGGTCCAAGCAGCCAGATGCGGCAACTTGACATTCAGGATTGCGGCCTGAAGTCCGTCCAGCCGGCTGTTAACGCCTTCCATGACGTGATCCCCTTTGCCGCCATGACGGGCGTAAGTAGCCGTCCAATCCGCCAATGAATCGTCATTCGTCACAATGCACCCGGCGTCGCCATAGGCCCCGAGGTTCTTTCCTGGATAAAAAGAGAACGTTGCCGCGTTTCCAAATGTGCCGGTGAGCCGGCCTTTGAAATGCGCCAAGTGAGCCTGCGCGCAATCTTCAATCACCCAAAGCTTGTGTTTTTTGGCAATCGCCATGATGGCGTCCATGTCCGCAGACTGACCATAGAGGTGGACGGGAATTATTCCCACGGTGCGTGGGGTGATTTTGGCCTCAATCAAAGCGGAATCTATTGTGAACGTGTTGTTATCGGTATCACAAAACACAACCCGCCCCCCGGCTTGGGTGATGGTTTCAGAGGTGGAAATCCAGGAGTGTGCGGTTGTGATTACCTCGTCCCCCGGTTTCAACTGCAGTCCGCGCATGGTTATATAGAGCGCGTCGGTGCCATTGGCGCAGGAAATACAATGCCGCATGCCCATGGTCTTTGCCCAGGCCTGTTCGAAACCTTCGACGTGCGGTCCGCGGACGAAGGCAGATTCGGCAATGACACTGGCGATGGCGGCATCAATTTCCGATTTGATGCCCTGGTATTGAGCGTGGAGGTCAACGAAAGGAACTTTCATGGCGCATACCGCGCCGGGATTCATCATTTGAGTGGAAGACATAAAAATAAAAAATTTGTCAGCCGTGCCCGGCCCAAACGGGACATTTTCAATAAATACTTTTCAGCGCCGTCAACTCACGGTCGCATTTCCGTAGCCGGACCGGCCGGTTGAAAATGTTTCGGAGGTCCCGCCAGACGTCGTAAAAGACGCGCGGGGTTGCCCGCATAAATGCCAGCTTCAGAAATGTCCCGGGTTACGACCGATCCCGCGCCAATGACGACTCCATCACAGATGGACACAGGCAGGATGGTTGCATTCGTCCCGATGCTTACATGACGGCCAATTCTGGTAGGCCGCCAGACTTCCCGATTTCGCATTCCCGGTCCTCCAATGGCAAAGGGATCATTTATAAACATTGCTCCATGTGAGACGAAGCAATCGTCACCAATGGTCACCATGTCACAAATGAAGGCATGCGATTGAATCCGACAACGTTTTCCAATGACGGCCCCGCGCTGGATTTCGACGAAGGGACCGATTGAACTGTCGTCTCCGATCACACAGCCATAAAGATTGACCGGCTCAACGATGGTAACGTTTTCGCCAAACGTAACGTCCACCACCCCGACATTTCGAATTTTCGGATTGCCCATAAATTCCTGAAGCGTTGGCTCAGCCGCGGAACGGCTTGGATCGTTCGAGAATTGAAACCACCTTGCGCGCATGATCAATCCCCGTCAACGGAACACGCTGGTTGCGGATACAATCGACATAATGTTCGGCTTCCGCCCGGAGTGGCTCGCTGAATTTGATCTGCGGCAGAAGGATGTCACCGCTCCGATAATCAAACTGCAGGCGGCGGGGATTGTCGAAATCCATGTTCTCGCCCAGAATGGCCCTGTGATCAATGCCCTTGTCGTAAATGGCGATTTTGTCGTCCGCCACGTCATCATACACCACCATCTTGCGTGAGCCGACGACGATCATTTTGCGAACCTTCTGCGGATCCAGCCAACTTACATGAATGTTGGCCATGATCTTGCCAGGATAAACGAGGCTGAGAAAGACGACGTCATCAATCTGCTCCTGCATGTAATCCATTCCCTGCCGAGAAACGGACAACGGTTCGGGATTTCCCAGCCAATATTGGATAATGCTGATGTCGTGGGGGGCAAAATTCCACAATGCGTCAATATCCGACCGAATGCGGCCCAGGTTCAGCCGTTGGCTGTAGATGTAGCGGATTTCACCCAGCTCCCCGGCGTCCATCAACTTTTTTACGTAACGAACCGCAGCATTGTAAATGAACGTATGCCCGGCCATGACGACGAGTTTTCGCTCGCCAGCGTATCGGGCCAACTCGTCCACTTCCGCCACTTTGGTGGCCAGGGGCTTTTCAACGAATACATGCTTGCCCGCCAGGAGTGCCTTCTTGGCAAACTCAAAGTGGGTTCCGGCAGGTGTTGCAATGATCAATCCCTTCACTTCCGGGTCGCTCAGAACCGCGTCGCTTGATTCTGTAGTCTGGGTGCGGGGGAAATTGGCCTCGACGTAAGCGCGGCGTTCGGGGCTCGCGTCCACGACGTATTTCACCCGACAATTGGAAAGGGCGGAGAAGTTCCGAAGCAGGTTGGGCCCCCAATAGCCACAACCGAACTGTGCCAACACCATCGTATCGTTGTTCATGATCTGAGAGGTCTTATACGCCCGATCAAACTCCTCGGGCGCAGCAGGTCAAAACTGTATTTCAGTATCAATTTGTTCTTTGAGGGCCATGTCCACGAAAGCTGGTGACGATTGGGCAGGCGTTCCCTCCGCGCCCTTCCACGTTTTGGGTTTGTGCATTCGAACTCTGAGTCCGGGCAAACTGTGGTCCGATCTGACCGAAGCCTTGATTCTGATCTTTCCGTTTTCCACAAGCGTGGTCTCGATCACTGCCGAACGACGCTTTCTGAACCAGGACACGGTTTGAGCCGCAGTCGCGAACCAGGCTCTTCTGCTCTTTAATTCCCGCAGCAACTTCAGATAGAAACCATCCCACAATCGTTCGGGTGCGATACTGCGGTCATGCCAGTTAATCGTCAGGACACCTCCAAACTCCGCAGCGCCATCAATAAGCTTCCATACCATCTGTTTGGCATCTTCCTCGGAGAGGTTCAGATAATTCGGGTAGAACAGGGCAGTGTCCATGACGTGGAGCGGCAACTCGAACAGATTCGTCGCTCCAAGGGGTCTGTACACTTGCGCTGTGCCGGCACGATAACCAACCGTCTCATTGTATCCGACGGTTGAGTCGTAAGAAAAACCGGCCTGTTCTAAAGCCGCAGGGGATTTCTCGTCAAAGAATAACCAATGCATCCGCACCCCGGTTACGGTTGTGCCCAACGTTTGTGTTACCCGATCGCGCTCCTCACGACCTTTGGTGCTGTCAACCCAAGTATCAATCCCATGCAACCCAACCTCGCAACCTGACGAGATGACTTTCTGTAGTTGCGGTCTGATGTCAGTTACATCGTAACGTGCAGCGCGTCTGGAAACGCCATTGCCCGCAAACGGGCGACCAGGGTAATTCCTCGTGGGGATGACAAAGTAGGTTGAAGCCAGTCCGGCTTCCATTTCGACATAGCGGTCAAATCCGCGCCAGAAATCCTTTGCCATTCCCAAATAGATAAACGGCAACTTCAATGCCGCCGTCCAATTGGTGCACAGATTCTTCAGCGACTTCCTTCTGCGAAAGACGTTGATAATGGTTCCAATGGTAGCGCGATACAGGAAACCAACCATCGTATGATCGCAGCAATGATTCCGGAGGACCGGATGATCAATGTCATGGGTCAAGCAGATGACGAAACTGTGCCCTTCGGGAACGGGGGGTATTTCGACAACGGGAATTCCTGATTTCGTGATTAGATCTCGCAGCAGCAAGATGTGCAAGTCCAGCGTGGCGCTTGCGGCGTTGGCCACCGGTTGTCCCGCGTTGAGTACGTAACGCACTTCCTCGAACAAATCGTATCCGATCCGCAACAAAGTACTGTTGCCCGAACTTCTGGTGATGGCTACCGGCTCCCCCGTGCCTTCCTCCACAACGGGAGTAAACTGGCTGCCAGGAAATGTTGCAACATCGCCGTAGATCGGAATACGCCTGCCTTCGTAGACGAGTGTCGAGCCGCCGCGCCGGGGTTTTACCGACAGTCCGGCATCCGTGTCCGGCTCCATTGTTTCCGCGCTGTAAAGCAGGACGAGCTTCGCTGCGCTCTGCGGAATCTGCTTGCGCGTGCAGACCAAAACATCGTATCGGCCATCGTTTCGGTGAAACTCCCACGGGGTTTTGAACAGTTCGAAGAACTCCGCCACCACATCCTGCTCGGTTGAGTGAACGGCGACTCCTATCATTCGGAATAACTGGCGGGATTTTGATCAGTGGACACGCACGGACAAGCCCATCCTTGAGCAAGCGGAAGCATTGTCGTTTCCGGAAAAACGGCAGAGACACCCGCTAGTTGCGGGCGGTCAGCAATTCACCCGCCAGATTCGTGAACTTTGTCCGCTCCGCGCTCCACCTGTGGTCTCGATAGACCGCCTGCCCCAACTCCACCGTCTTTTCTACTTCTTCGGGGTGAAGGTAAACATATTCGAGCTTACGCGCCAGATCGTCCGCATCCCCCAGTTCAAAAAAGACCAGTTGCCCATCGGAAAAGTAGTCCCGAATCCCCGGCACTGCCGGAGCGATAACCGGTTTGCCCCGGGACAGGTATTCAAAGATGCGTGTTGGTGTATTGATTTCAGTGAAAATGCTGCGACGATTCGGGATGATCCCCACAACGCATTCATCAATGGCTTCCACGATTTGCTCGAGTGTCCTGGGGCCAAAGTAGCGGACAGACTTCTCCAGGCCGGAACTTCGCACCGAATTCAAAACCTGTTCAAGGAACGGCGTGCTTTGCCCGTAAATCCTGAGTTCAGCGTGGGGAACAGTTTGTTGGACAATGCCCAAAGCCCTCACCCCGATATCCAGACCGTGCCGTTCAACCAGTGAACCGTGGTACATAATGATAAATGGCTTCGTGCGACTGCCTTTGATCAAGATTCGTGGCGTGTCCTGGTATTTGAAAATGCCCTCGTCGGGCGAGTTCATCACCACGTGAACTTTTTCCGGCGGGCAACCGCGGGCCGTAAAAAGCTTTTTGCACGCCTGATTGACGGTCAGCACCGCGTCCGCGAAGCTGATGCTCCACTTCTCAAACCTCTTCAAGAGGCGAACACCGAAGCTCTCCGGCGTCAGTCCGTAGATCGTCATCATCAACTCCGGCATCGGGTCGTGCAGGTCGAGAACGACCCTTGCGCCGCAGACCTTGGGAACCAGCGCGGCAAAAACCAGAATGTCCGGCATGTTGTGTACGTGAACAAGATCATAACGCCGCGTCAACGAACGAAGCGCCAGTAAAACGAACGAAACAACAAGGAAGGCTGAATATTGAAATACATACGAAAACTTGCCACCGCGGCGGCGTTTCAATGAAATTCGCCGGATGCTGACTCCATTGTAGGTTTCGCACCGGGGTTCACACGCATCCTGCTTAAGGCACAAAACCTCGACGTTCATGCCAAGCTGAGCGAGAACCTCGGCTGCGCGGCGCGGTCGTGGGTCGCTTGGATAATGAGAGAAAACAACAACCGCTACACGCTTACCCCGAAGCCGGGTTGTCCCCGAAACCCCGGAGGCACACGAACTTGAAGAGCTGGTTTTTACCTCCGGAGAAATCATCCTCAAATACCACACACCTGAAAACAGTGTGTTCTCCTGCACGAATTGCCCCGCACTCAACTTCGGGTTGCAACCCGCGCGTGCCCTCAGACATTGTCCAGAAATTCCTGATGCAAGCGTGTCGGAATGTAGTTGTGGGTCTTATTGAGCACGGTGCTGACTTTCGCCTTGGATTCCGCCAGCAATTGATTGACCCGCTTGACCACATCTTGATTCGTTTTCTCCGACTCGATCACCAGCAAAACCATGTCCATGAGTCCGGCGAGCCGCGCGGTGACACTGGTCTGGCTGACCGGTGGCATGTCAAAAATGATGTAGTCATACTCGCTGGCCTTGAACTTGGGCATCAAAGTTGAGATTTTTTTGGGCAGGTTGGCCGGCAGCATATCACCGTCGGTTTGTTCCGTGGTCGTGTAAAGGTTTGCTTTGACGAGCACGCCTTGTTTTTTGTCGGTTGCCAGGGCTTCGTCCAGGCTGCAGCCGGGTTTGCCCTTGTAGAATTGCTGCGCTGCGCCCTGCTCGCCGCTGATGTTGACCAACAGCACGTTGCCATCGCCGGTTTCGGAAAGCGAAGCGGCCAATCCGGCGGCGATGCTGCTGACGCCAGCGCCCTTGCCGCAGCTTGTTACCGCCACGAGCTTCGGCTTGTGTGTGAGATTTCTGGTTTCAAAATACACAATCAACCGCTCCCGCAAACCTTCATAAAACCGATGGAGAGGATGCTGGCGATTCTGCAAATCCACACCGGCCGGTTCATAGGGCGCAACCCTTCCAGCGGTTTCACGCTCGTCGACCCCGACATCTTTCAAGCGCAAATGGTTTCTACTTTTTACCATATAACGATGACCATTCCTTGCTATGGCCGGAATTGAAATAAACAGGGGCAATCGCAATTTTGTCTCGATATCTGTGGGGCGCTTTACGGACCGATCCAAAAACAACTCGATAAGAAATGCCAATGCCAGTCCGCCAAAGATTCCTCCGGCGGCCACCATTGCCACTTTCTTTTTGAAAGCCTTTGACCATCCCTTGCCGGGCGGCGTTGGAGACTGAATTATGCTGATGTTTGGGGCTTTGTCCCCGCCAAGTGCTGTATCAAACCGGGACTGTTCCAGGCTGCTTGCATAATATTTAAGATCGGCCTCTTCAATCTGCCGCTTTTGTTCTAATTTCGAAATGAATGCTGCCGTTTCGTCAAAATTCGTCGCTTCCGTCCACACTTGGTTCAATTGCAAATTCAACGCCTGGATTTTTGCCTTGAGCCCCGTTATTTGCTTTGTTTCAGTTCTTAAATCAATCGAAGCTTCTGCTTGCTGTCCGAGGGGGGAACTTGATAAAGGAATATCCAGGGCTGTAAGGTTCGGATACCTTTCTTCAAGATTCTTTTTGAGCGCTTCGTTTTGCTGAATTTGTTCGTGAACCTGCCTGACCAGCACATTTTCTGCAGTGAACCCCTGCTGAGTCAGATAATTCTGCTCTTTGCCTTCGAGAAAAATGAGACTCGCACAAATCCTCTTATAGTTGTCAAGCTGTTCAGCAGGCACCTCCGTTGCCAGGTCAACATTTGTTGTTTCCGGTTTTGCATCCGCGGATTTTGTCAGTTCCCCAAGCATGGCTTGACGTTCTGTCAATTCAGCCTCGGCACTAAAGAGATCCTGGTGAATTTTTGCGATCTGTTCAGCATATCCCTTTTGCGTATCTCCAACGGAAATCACACCGGCTGCGCGTTTGAGATTCACGAGTTGATCATCGGTCTGGGCAAGTTCGGCGCGCAACCGGGCGGTCTCATTGGTAAGGAAATTATCAGATAATCCCATGCCTTGATGCATCTGTACGTGCTTCGTGAAATAGGCATCAATAATTTCACCCAGGACTGGTTGAACGACCGCAGGATCTGGATTTTGAAAGACGATTCGGATTACGCTGCTGTCAGGAATCTGTTCCACAGTCAAACCGCTTCTTACCAGAAAGGCGGCTCGATTGGTGTCTGTGCCTCCTCCGACTTTGGCTAGAATCTTTTCCGGCGTCACAGTTTGAACCACCAGCTCAGCCAAATCCAAGCTGTGAAGCGTTGCCATTTCTGTATTAATAATACTGTCGCTATGCTCGTTCAGCGACCGGGTATTCTGCTCATCTCCAGGAGGATTCAGGGCCTTCCCTTCCACTACATAACGAATGGAAAGCAGGGCCTCGGATTGATATTGGGCCGGCTTCACCACAAAAAGCAGCAGAATGGCCCCCATTATTCCCGCAAAAGAGAAGAAAAGAATTATCCACTTATGTCGGAACAGGATGAAATAAATGTCACCCAACGACATTGCCGCGGCGGGCGGGTCTTGGCTTTTGTCACTCATGGAAAACTAAGGATTAGGACATTATCCGGCCAGGTCCATTCAAACTTTGGACTGCAATGACCGCATCACTCTTGCGGGGTTGCCAGCCACCACCGCGCCCGGCGGCACGTCTTTGGTCACCACGCTGCCAGCCCCGATCATCGCATTCTCGCCAATGGTAACACCGCAGAGCAGTGTGGTTCCGGAGCCAATGGAGGCGCCGCGTTTTATCAGGGTGCGAATGCAGGCCCAATCTGCATCGGTCTGCAGTTGCCCGGTGCCGTTGGTGGCGCGGGGATAACGATCATTGGTAAAGGTGACATTGTGACCAATGAAAATATCGTCTTCCAGGGTCACCCCTTCGCAAATGAAAGTGTGGCTGGAAATCTTGCACCGGTGACCAATCTTGACACCTTTTTGGATCTCAACAAATGTGCCGATTTTTACGTCGTCTCCAATTTCACAACCATAGAGATTCGTAAAATCGCGAATACAAACATTCTCCCCCAATTTTACGTCGGGAGCGATTCGTTGGCACGACGGCTGAAGCGGTGAATTCATGCCGGGAAATTTACTGCCCGTTCACGCGTAATTTAATCCGCAATTTCCGTCCGTTCTGAGGCGGGCGCCTTTTCGCCGCTTGCCGGGGCATCAGCACCGGAAACTCCGGGCCGCGAGGAGAAATCGTGGCTGCCCCCAGTCGATGGTCTTCCTTTCGCGCACCTTCAAGCTCGACCGGGGCGCCGCCCTTTCCCAACGACTTTGTGGAGGCTTCCAAAATCCGGACCAGTTCCAACCCTTGTTTGCCGTCGGTCAGCGGAGGTGTGCCGTGTTTTATGCAATCCAGGAAATGCTGGCACTCGGTCTTCAACGGTTCCTCCTGTTTAATGTAGGGTACATACATATCCCCATAATGATAAGCGTACTGGAATTCGGCAAAAGTGTCATAATGCGGCGGGCTTTCAACCCGCGTGTCGAAAATGCGGATTTTTTCCAGCGGCGCCACATCATCATATACAATCATCCGCTTGCTTCCGACGATTGTCATCTCACGGACCTTTCTCGGATCCAGCCAACTGCTGTGGATGATGGCCGATCGTTGTTTCGCGAAACCGAGGCACATGGTCGTCACGTCTTCGATGCCTTGTGTAATATGAGCGCTGCCGCGGCAGTTCACCGTGATGGGTTGCTCCCCAATGACGGACAAAATGATGGAGATGTCGTGCGGCGCAAGGTCCCATGCCACATTGATGTCCTTCTGGAACAACCCCAAGTTGAGCCGGCGCGCACAAATGTAACGGATTTCTCCAACGTCACCGGAAGCCACGATTTCCCGGATTTTCCTGACCGCCGGAGAATAGAGAAAGGTATGCCCGACCATCAGCACCAATCCTTTTTTACGCGCAATCTCGATCAATTCTTCACACTGCTCGGAGGAACTGGCCATCGGCTTTTCAATGAAGGTGTGCTTGCCGGCCAGCAGACTCGCCTTCGCCATTGGATAGTGCGATTTTACGGAAGTTGCTATGACCACGGCGTCAAGTTCAACACCGTTCAAAACGTGTTCATAATCCATCGCGCGCTGGACTTCTGGATACAATGTTTTGAGATGCATGAGACGCTCTTGGCTGAGATCGCACATGATTTTCAGCTGGCAGCCCGGGAGTGATCTGAAATTGCGAATAAGGTTAGGGCCCCAGTAGCCACACCCCACAACGCCGACCTTGAGTTTCCTAGTCATAATTACTCTTTTTAGTTTATTTGTTTACTACGGAATACAGGCTGACATTCCCCCCACCGCTGACGGACAGCAGCACTTAAGTTTGATTCTGAAACGATTACTGACGGACAGCCTCTTTGGAAAGATTGGATGCCGGAGCGGTGTCGAGATGGGAAAATGATTTCCGTTCCACAGGCTCATGGGATTCAAGGACCTGAACCACTATGGCGGGGAAAGTTTTTAGAAGCACCTTTAAATCCAGCCACAACGTCTTGGTGCGAGCATAGCGGATATCCAGGCAGATCATCTCGGTGAAAGTGGTTTTATTTTTCCCGCCCACCTGCCACAATCCGGTTAGTCCCGGCAAGGTGTTGAACCGTTCCTTCTGCCATCGCTGATATTTATTGTACTCGTAGGGAAGACAGGGCCGCGGCCCAACCAAACTCATTTCACCCCGCAACACGTTGACCAATTGCGGCAATTCGTCCAGTCCGGTAGCACGCAACAGCCTGCCGAAGGGAATGATCCGCGGGTCACCTTTTGCATCCATTTTTACCAGGGGAGCGTCCGAATCCATCAAATGGTCCAAATGACCTTGATGAACATTTGTGTCGGCATTCACAAACATCGTCCGAAATTTGAAGCACATAAACCGCTGTCCCAAATATCCCACACGCTCCTGTCGAAACAAAATGGGCCCCTCGGAAAAGATTCTAACCAATATTGCCACGCCTGCCATCAATGGCAATAGGATCGGTGTTGCCAGGATGACGACACTCACATCCAAGAGGCGCTTCCATCTGGGAACAGCAATTGGAGGGACAGGGAAGTCTCCCTGCTCGTAGATTTTATTGCAATGCATGGTAAGAAAATTCGTAGAATTGAAATTCAAAGAATCACTAAAATCCACCAAATCGTTTTATGAATAAGCATCAGGTAAATGTCCAAAGCTCCGCACTTGCTGGTTCTTGTCACTTTTCCAAAAAAACCAACTTTCCGTCCGGTAATAACCGGAATTTTAATTTTTTCCGCACCTTCTCTCGGGCCAGTTCCCTTTCTGGCTTGGGGCTGCCAGCACCGGCACAAAATCCGCTAAAGTGTTTTTCTCCAACACAACCGCACTCCGCTCCACCTCTACGGGAGTCGGACCACCCAAAACTTCGAGCAGCACCTGCACCCGTTTTTTTGCCGGCATGACACGCAAAACAAACCCGCGCATCCCGGTAAACGCCCCCTCGACAAAAATCACTTCATCCGCTGGCGAAATTCGCTCCTCAACCGTCATGGGGTCGTCTGCCTCAAAGCACTCCCGCAACTCTTCAATGATCGGATCCGGGACGGTGGGAATCTTTTGCCCAAAATGCACAAGACTGCTGATTCCACTGGTATGCCGAATGTCACTGAAGTTTTCTTCAAGCACGCAACGAATAAAAATGTAGCAAGGAAACAGCGGTTCCACGACACGCATTACACCGCGCTGCGTTGCCCGTTCTATACGGAGCCGTGGATGAAACACTTCCAATTCCAAATTCTGGCGCAAATTAGCCGCCGCAATGTGTTCATGCTTTGGCTTCGTCCGCGCACAATACCAAGCCAAGGAATTATCAATTCCCCGCAGGTTGCCATCCCTCTGGCCAGATTCCCCGCTAGAAACACCCACCATCGGACGTACTACCGATTCAGCCGTCTCCCGAGGCGTGTACACTTTAGGGACACAAAATCCCCCAGTGCTCGTCAATATGAATGAACCACCAATCACATGTATAGAATACCTGAAATATAAGATAAGTCAGTAGTTCAAAAGAGGATTATTCTGTAGCGGATTTGACTACACGCTCGGTGGATCCCGCTTCATTTTGCTCGTTTTTTACCATTTCGTTAAGAATTCGGCGTGTTTGCCCAGTTTATAGCATGGCGTACAAGCTCAAGACCGCTGTCAATGTTTAACTTCTCTTTAATTCTGGCTCGATACGTCTCCACGGTGCTCACATCGATATGTAAAGTGGCAGCAATCTGACGCGTGCTTTGACCGGAACCAATAAGTTGAAACACCTGCATCTCCCGGTCCGTCAACAAATCAAATTTTGTGACGGTCGGCGCCGCGCGGGCAATCTTGGAGGCAACCCGCGCCGCAGCCCTTTCGCTCCAGTAAATTTCACCACTCAGAATTTTCCGAATCGCCAGCAAAATTCTCGCGGGAGCTTCGTGCTTGGTAATGTATCCGCGAGCACCTGCACGGATCGCCCGTTCGGCATGAATCATTTCATCGTGCATGGAGAGCACCAGGCTTAGCACTTCTGGAAAACGTTCTTGAAGGTCTTTGATGAGTTCCAATCCATGAGAATTTCTCAAAGTCAGATCAACAATCGCCAGGCGGGGTCCAGTGGCACTCACAATCTCCAAGGCCTGCTCGCGATCCTCGGCTTCGCCGCAAACGACCAAATCGGGTTCCCCTTGGATGATTTTCTTCAACGACTCGCGAACCAGCGGATGATCATCAACGATCAAAACGCGTATACGCGGTTTGTCCTTGCCGTCAGATTGGTCGGAATTGACGCTGCTCACAAGGGTCGCATGCTAAAATGAACTCGATTATTTACAAGCGGTTTTTGCGAATTTTTCGGCGTGATAAATTGATTTTGGGGGGCAATCGATTCAAGCCCAGTTTTTCTGGCGTAGCATGGTCATACTGACAAGCAACCACTTCAACGGTTTTCACAATTCTAGCCGTCTCAGGCGCGGGGAGCCGGCAGAATCGAGAGCGGGACATCGCGCCGAACTTCAAACGATGTGAATTTTACGCTCGGTCATCGCAGGCATGCACACCTACGTCCCACTCCCGCTTCGTTTAAAGATTCTTGCAGAAATTTCATGCTCTTTTTCAAGACAGTGCTGTCTTGAAGGCCTTCATGAACGCGTGATTGCGCTTGGGTTAATTTGATCCTTTAAGATTAAAGTTTTCGCAGTCTCCGAGGTCGGAACCGACGGAATCTCCGGTTTCAATGGGGATTTTTGGAAAACGTCTGTTTTTTCACGCCATGACATTCACGCCTTGGAAATTCCCGGCTTAAAACGATTGCGTTGGCAAAGCTTATGCATAGGGAAGGCGCAGGCGTAGTAAAATGAGTAGTATACATATTCTTGGCCGGGCGGAGCGTGCCGCTCTCAATTCACTGCTGTTAAGTGCAATAGCCCTTATCACACAGTTGTCGGCCTTTGCCCAAAACGTAACTCTGGCATGGAATCCAAGCACTGATCCAACTGTGGTAGGTTACAATATTTACTATGGTGGAGCCAGCGGCAATTACACCAACACACTTTCTGCCGGCAATGCAACAAACGTTACAATTTCCGGTTTGGCCGGGGGAACCACCTATTATTTTGCAGCCACAACATATAATAGCTCAGGTGTCCAAAGTCCGTTTTCGAACGAAGTGTCTTACTCTGTTCCAACGAATACCGCGGCCACCAATCAACCCCCGACGTTGAACCCCATCAGCAACCTGACCATCAACGAAAATGCCGGCCTGCAAACGGTGAATCTGTACGGCATCTCTTCCGGTGCCACCAACGAAAATCAAAAACTCACTGTCACTGCGAAGTCCGGCAATACCAATTTGATTCCCAATCCGACCGTCAATTATACCAGCGCCAACACCAACGGCTCCCTGACCTTTACGCCGGTGATCAATGCCAACGGTTCCGCCATCATCACCGTCACTGTCAATGACGGGGCCGCGAACAACAACATTATGTCCCGGACTTTCACGGTGACGGTCAATCCGGTGAATCAACCCCCGACGTTAAATCCTATCAACAACCTGACCCTTTACGAAAACGCCGGCCTGCAGACAGTGTATCTGTACGGCATCACTTCCGGTGCCGCCAACGAAAATCAAACGCTCACTGTCACTGCGACGTCCGGCAATACCAATTTGATTCCTAATCCGACGGTCAACTATACCAGTGCCAACACCAATGGCTCCTTGACCTTCACACCTGCGACCAATGTTACTGGCTCAGCTATCGTCACCGTCACCGTCAATGACGGGGGCGCGAGCAACAACATCGTCACCCAATCCTTTACGGTCAACGTTCAAACCAACAACGATCACACACCGCCCACTGATCAAATCACGGCGCCGACCTCCAACCTGCAGTGGACCAACGGAACGTTCACAGCCACGGGCAAGGCTGGCGACAGCGTGGCAGTGGGGGTGGTGTATTACTCTTTGAACGGTTCGAGCTGGGCGGCGGCGACGACCGGCAACAATTGGACCAACTGGACGGCCAACCTGACGTTGACACCCGGCACCAACACCGTCCAGGCCTATGCCGTCGATATCGGCGGGAATGTCTCGCCCACCAATACGGTCAAATTTGAATACGTGGTGCTCAAGCCCTTGACGGTGTCCATCAACGGGAAGGGAACAGTGAATCCCAACTGTACAAACGGGACGCTGCTGGCCATCAACGAAAACTACAAGTTGACCGCCAGTGCGGCATCGGGATTTGGTTTTACAAACTGGACGGGGAGCCTGACGACCAACAGCGCGACGCTGCAATTCACGATGAGGACCAATCTGACGTTGATAGCGAATTTTGTGGATGTGACCAGACCGACGGTGAGTATTACCACCCCGACCTCCAACCAGCAGTGGACCAACGGAACATTCACGGTCACAGGCAAGGCCGGCGACAACGTGGCGTTGACGACAGTTTATTATGCGTTGAACAGCTCGGGTTGGACGACGGCAACGACGACCAACAATTGGACCAACTGGACCGCCAACCTGACGTTGACACCCGGCACCAACACCGTCCTGGCCTATGCCGTCGACACCAGCGGGAACTTCTCGCTCACCAACACCGTCAAATTTGAATATGTCGTGCTCAAGCCTCTGACGCTGCAGATCTTCGGGCTCGGCACGGCCAATCCCAAATGGGGCTCGCTCAATCCCAACTACACAAACGGGACGCTGCTGGCCATCAACGAGAATTACACGTTGACTGCCAATGCTTCACAGGGGTTTGCCTTCACCAACTGGACGGGGAGCCTGACGACCAACAGCGCGACGCTGCAATTCACGATGCGGACCAATCTGACGTTGCGGGCCAATTTTGCGGATGTGACCAGGCCGACGTCGAGCATCTTGACCCCGGCTTCCAACCAGCAATGGACCAATGGAACGTTCACGGTCACGGGCAAGGCCGGCGACAACGTGACGGTGCGGACGGTGTATTACTCGCTGAACGGTTCGGGCTGGACGGCAGCCACGACCGGCAACAATTGGACCAACTGGACGGCCAACCTGACGTTGACACCCGGCACCAACACCGTCCAAGCCTATGCCGTCGATACCAGCGGGAACTTCTCGCTCACCAACACCGTCAAATTTGAATATGTCGTGCTGAAGCCCCTGACGGTGCAAATCTTCGGACTCGGGGTGGCCCGTCCCAATTGGGGCACGCTCAATCCCAATTACCACACCGGAACACTGCTGGCCATCAACGAGAACTACACGTTGACTGCCAATGCCTCATTAGGGTTTGCCTGCACCAACTGGACGGACGGGTCCGGCAACCTGCTGACCAATTCTGCCACGCTGCATTTCACCATGGTGACGAACCTGTCGTTGCGGGCCAATTTTGTGGATGCGAGCCGGCCGACGGTGAGCATTGTCACTCCGACCTCCAACCAGCAGTGGACCAACGGGACGTTCACGGTCACAGGCAAGGCTGGCGACAACGTGGCGTTGACGACAGTTTATTATGCGTTGAACAGCTCGGGTTGGACGACGGCAACGACGACCAACAATTGGACCAACTGGACCGCCAACCTGACGTTGACGCCCGGCACCAACACCGTCCAGGCCTATGCTGTTGACACCAGCGGGAACTCCTCGCTCACCAACACCGTCAAATTTGAATATGTCGTGCTCAAGCCTCTGACGCTGCAGATCTTCGGGCTCGGCACGCCCAATCCCAAATGGGGCTCACTCAATCCCAACTACACAAATGGAACGCCGCTGGTCATCAACGAGAATTACACGTTGACCGCCAATGCCTCATCTGGGTTTGGGTTCACCAACTGGACCGACGGGTCCGGCAACCTGTTGACCAATCGTGCCACCCTGCAGTTCACCATGGTGACGAACCTGTCGTTGAGGGCGAATTTTGCGGATGTGACCAGGCCGACGTCGAGCATCTTGACCCCGGCTTCCAACCAGCAATGGACCAATGATACATTCACAGTGACGGGCAAGGCTGGCGACAATGTGGCGGTGGCGTCGGTGTATTACTCGCTGAACGGTTCGGGTTGGACGGCAGCCACGACCGGCAACAATTGGACCAACTGGACGGCCAACCTGACGCTGACACCCGGCACCAACACCGTACTGGCCTATGCCGTCGACACCAGCGGGAACCTCTCGCTCACCAACAAGGTCAGTTTTGCGTATGCCACGGCGCCGAGCTCGCTTGCCGGGTTGATGGGGGCTGTGAATGAGACCGGTGGCGGCACATTTTATCTTTGCTTTGGCAGCAGCACCTTCAGCCAGAACTCGGGCGATACCAACTACGACAACGGCGTTGGCAACTATAGCTACAACCACCTGAGTCCGAGCACAGCGCAGTTGTCCATCACTTACACTGCCCCGCCCAATATCTCGGGCACCAAGACGGTCGTGTTGTTGACATTCATCACCAACAACGAGTGCGCTTTCAGCAACCAGAGCAATGTGGTCAACACCGGGACAATTAACCTCTGGTCGGTGCCCACTTGGGCCCCGACCTCGGTGAATGGGAAGACGTCGGTGCTGATCGCCAACGGGCAACTGACGACAGCGTCCTTTGGGTCGAGCACGCTAACCATTACCAATCCTGTCGGCCAGGTGACCAACGGGAACTACACTTTCAAGCAATACAGCCCGCTGGAAGCGTTGCTGACGGTAACGCAAACCAAAGTGACGAACTACATGCTGCTGACCTTTGGCGCGACCAATTACGGTACGTATTATGCCGCCACCTACGCCGCAAGCAACGCGCCGACGACCGGTACCGGCATATTTGCAATTGCGTCCCAGTCGCCGGGCGGCAATGCGCCGGCCGCATTGGCGAATCTGGGGGCCACGGTGACACAACCTGACGGCTTGTTTGAAATGAATTTTGGAATCGCCACGTTCGCCCAGAATTCGTTTACCACCAATTACGCCAATGGCGTTGGCACTTACACTTACACCAAATCAGGCACCAACAGCGCCGAGTTGAGTTTCGCCTATACCGCACCGCCAACCGTTGTCAGCGCCGTCGGGCCGGTGTCCCTGACATTCATCGCTCCCAATTTCTGTGTGTTGACCAATCAGGACGCCGGTGGCAGCAACACCATTGCGGCGATGAGCTTCTGGACGCCGCCCACCAATTGGGTTCCGGCCTCGCTGGCTGGCCGGACCATTTACACAACTAACACGGAAGGAGTTGTTGACGTGGTAACTTTCAACGGAGACGGGACATTCAGCCAGACTGAAACCGGTTCCAGCACCCCGGGAGTATCAACGGGCAGCTCTACCTTCACGTCTTACGGACCGCTGGGTGCAATGTTGGTGCTGACTTACAGCGGCGGCGTGGAAGCGGGGAGCGTGTCTTATATTCAGACCACGTTCACGGGCCTGTGGCTGGGCGATTTCTTCGTGACTTTCTACGATGCGTCCGCAGATCCGCCGGTGACCAGCTTCGGCAACTTCACCGTTCAATAATAGTGGCAGGGAAAAGCCACCAAGCCGGCAAGATTCGAATTGCGATTGATCGGCAAAACAGCGCAGCACTTTGAGCGCGGCTTGCTGGAATTTCGGCGGCTTGTGAAACACGACACGACCCATGCCATGAAGTTCGCACTTTTCTTCGAGGGGAATCACGACTAGCGTTTGCGCACCGAGTGCCGGTGTGGCGAAATGGCAGACGCACAGGACTTAAAATCCTGGGACCGTAAAAAGTCGTGTGAGTTCGAGTCTCACCACCGGCACCAGTCTTCGCTCGGAACGTAGTGGAGAGCGAAGACTGCCGCGCCGTAGCACCAGCGAAGGCGGGCTTTTGGGATGGTATTGCCGTTCCGAGCTTCGACTCGGCAAGCCAGCAAAATTTCGCTCGCAGCGAAGCCAGCGCGAAGGCTGCCGCGCCGAAGTGAAACGAAGGCGGGCTGTGAGATAAACATTTAGCCATGGACGCTGCGAGCTACGGCTCGGCAAGCGGTTGGAATTTCTTGTCACGCCGCAAATACGGGAGTATTTCCCCGTCCATCCCGTCTAAATGAGAAAGCCAATCAGGCTTGAGACGAATAAAACGATTATGAAAAATCTGACCTCGATTCTTTTACTGGCCGGCGCGCTGGCCCCGGGCATCGTAACCGCCGGACCGGCCCTCACGATTTACAACCAAAACTTTGCCGTCGTGCGCGACACCGTGCCGCTCGACCTCCAGGCCGGCATCAACTCCGTCCGTTACACCGGCGCCACGGCGCAGGTGGAGCCGGACTCGGTGATTTTGCGCGACCCGGGCGGCAAACATTCCCTGCAAATTCTGGAGCAGAACTACCGCAACGACCCGGTTTCACAGGAACTGTTGCTGTCGTTGTTCGAGGGCAAAACGATTGATTTTGAAAACATCCGCATCAAGGACAACACACAGGTGCGCGAACTCATTCCCGGCAAAATCATCCGGAGCGGCTTTGTGCCGGGTGGCAGTCCGGAGCAGCCCATCATCGAGGTGAATGGCAAACTGCAGTTCAGCCTGCCCGGCCAGCCGCTGTTCCCCGACCTCGGCGATGATACCGTGCTCAAGCCCACCCTGAACTGGCTGCTGCAATCCGACAAGCCGGGCAAATTCGACGCCGAAGTCGGCTACGTCACCGGCGGTTTCGACTGGAGCGCCAGCTACAACCTCGTCTCGCCCGAGAAAGGCGACACCGTGGATTTGGTCGGCTGGATTACGATGAACAATCACAGCGGCAAGACCTTTGAAAATGCCAGAATCAAACTCATGGCCGGCGACGTGAATAAAATCCAGCCGCGAACATTCGGCGGATTTGCCAGACGCCAAATGGTCGAAGCTTTGTCGGCGGAGGCTCCAGAACCGGCGGTCACCGAAAAGGCCTTTGACGAATTTCATCTTTACAGCATCGCGCGGCTGACAACATTACACGACCGCGAGACAAAACAGGTTGAATTTGTCCATGCCGAAAACCTGTTCGCTCCGACGATTTACGTTTATGACGGCGCGGAAGCCGGCTACCGGTTTTATGGTTTGAACTACGACCAGGGCTACGGTACCGAATCGAACAAAAAAATCTGGGTGATGCGCGAATTCGTGAACGCCGAAACCAATCACCTCGGCATCGCGCTGCCCAAGGGCAAGCTGCGATTCTATCGCCGCGACGCCGACGGCCAGTTGCAGTTTGTCGGCGAGAACGAGATTGACCACACACCGCGCAACGAAACCATCCGCGTGAAGACCGGCAATTCCTTCGACCTGGTCGGCGAACGCAAGCAGACGAATTTCCGGGTGGACACCGGCGACAAGTGGCTGAACGAATCGTTCGAGATCAAACTGCGCAACCGCAAGAAGGAGCCGGTCGAAATCCGCGTCGTTGAACATCTCTACCGCTGGAGCAACTGGGAAATCACTCAGAAGTCAGACGACTTCAGGAAAACCGACGCGCAGACGATTGAATTCCGTGTGCCGGTCAAGCCTGATGAGGAACGGACGGTCACTTACACCGTGCATTATTCGTGGTGAATTCGGTAGGGACGAGCTGCCGCTCGTCCTTGGATTGGGGCCACGGGGCAGCGCGACCCTACCAATTTATTTCGCCATCACGACCCCGGCGGATTCATCGGACTGCGGACCGGCGGCTTCCACCCCGTCAGTCTTGTGGAATTTCATACTGACGATCTTGCTCACGCCGTGTTCCTGCATCGTCACGCCGTAAAGCACGTCAGCCATGCCGATGGTGCGCTTGTTGTGCGTGATGATGACGAACTGCGAATGCGCGAGGAACTGCTGCAACAGCCGGACAAAGCGATTGATGTTGGCCTCGTCCAACGCCGCGTCCAATTCATCCAGCACGCAAAACGGACTCGGTTTGACCTGATAAATCGAAAACATCAACGCCACCGCCACCATCGTTTGTTCCCCGCCGGACAGCAGCGAAATGCTTTGCAACTGTTTGCCCGGCGGGCGCGCCACGATGTCAATGCCGCTCTCCAGCACGTCGTTTTCGTCCACGAGTATCAGGTCCGCTTTGCCGCCGCCGAAGACTTCGACAAACATGCTGCGGAAATTCCCGCGGATTTTCTCAAACGTCTCGACGAACATCTGCCGCGTCTGGACGTTGATACGGTTGATGATTTCCAGCAACTGCGCCTTGGCCGAAACCAGATCGTCGTGCTGCTTGCTTAAAAATTGATAACGCTGCTCGGTTTCCTCGTATTCCTCGATGGCCACGAGGTTCACCGGCCCAATTTCATCGAGCCGTTTCTGCAACACCTCGACCTGCTGCGCCACGGCGTGCCAGTCCGTCGCCGCGCCCGCCGCCGCCATTTCTTCCGGCGTCAACACGTGCACTTTCGCCGGGCCTTCATCGGCCAGCGTGATGGTGATGCACTCGCTGCGCACGTCGTCGAGGTTGACGTGGTATTTCTGGTGAATCCGCTCGCGCAAATTTTGAACGGACATGTTCTTCTGTGCCAGTTCCACATCCAACTCACCGCGCTGGTTTTGCAATTCCGTCAGCCGGCCGCGCTGGCCGCGCAAATTTTCATCGCGCGACGCGATGTCAGTTTCCTGCGCCTGCTTTTGCGAAAGCAATTCCGCTGTTTGCGCGCTCACCCGTTCGCGCTCTTGCGATAGCCGCCCAATCTGGCTGCGGGAATCCTGAATCTCCGATTCCGCCTGTTC
This sequence comes from uncultured Verrucomicrobiae bacterium, assembly GCA_963754775.1. Taxonomy (GTDB): domain Bacteria; phylum Verrucomicrobiota; class Verrucomicrobiia; order Limisphaerales; family UBA11358; genus UBA11358. The sequence goes on along the minus strand of CAVWHM010000052.1, from coordinate 66,024 downwards.
CTTGCGCGTGACAAACGACGAACACTCACTCCGGCGTTGTTCGATCACCTGCGTCAATTCACGGATGCGCTGCGCCAAAGCCTGTTGCTGCTGGCGGAATGACGCCGAGAGTTGCTCCTCCGCCGCGAACGCGACCTTGCTTTCAGTAAGAGCCGCGTTGGCACTGTCGCGCTGCTGGCGCAGGTTTTCCAATTCTGTCGTGAGCGCGGCGACTCTTTCCTGGCCCGCGCGTTCTCGCGTTTCCAATTCACTCAACTGCGTCGCCAGCGCATTGCGTTTCTGCGAGCCTTCCTGCTCCTGCGCAGCGAGGTTTTGAATTTCGAAAACCACCGTTTCAATTTTCTGGTGCAGCAGCCGGTTTGAATTTTGCAGCGCATTGAACTCGCCTTCGCGCGTGGCGATGGCGACTTCCTGCTCGCGCAATTCCGTCTGCGCCTGCTGCAGGCTGGCTTGCAACTCCGTCTGCTCGCTCAACAGCGCGCCGCGTTTGCGGCTCATATCGGCGACGCGGAGCTGGACTTCCGTCAGTTCACCATGAAGTTCGGAGATCTGGTTTTTGCGTCCGAGAATCGAAGCCGGCGCTTTGGGATTGCCGTTGCCGTTCAAATAACCGCCGGTGTAAACGCCGTGCCGGCTCAGCAAATCACCGGTCAGCGTGACAAAATCGCAGCCCGCGTGGCCGTTTTGAATCTGGGCGGTGGCCGTGGTCAGGTCGGAAGCAATGAAGGTGCGGCCCAACAATGCCTTCAGGAGTTTATCCACGGAAGGTTCGGCCTGGACCACGGCCAAAGCATGAATGACTTGCCCCTTCTGCAAGCCGTTTTGAATCACATCGAGGCCGCCGCCCGGCGCCATGTCGCCTTCAAACGCAAGCTGTTTGTCGTCGTATTCCATCGCCAGGGCCGCGACGCTGGCGCGACCGACTTTCTGGGCGCTGAGGTCGGCGAGAATCTGTTGGGCGGATTCGGGGCGTTCGGTGAGAACAAGTTGCAAATGATGGCCGAGCGCGTTTTCGATGGCGACGACATACGAATCCGGCACGCGAATCCGGTCGGCCAGCGAGCCGATGACCTTGCGCGACTGGCGCAACGCGGCCTGGGTGCCCGCGCTGAAGCCCTCGTGCGAGCCTTCAAGCTGCTCGAGCACCTTCAGGCGGGTGCGCTTCTCGGCCTGCGCCTGCAAAAACTGGTCCTGCTCCGCGGACGATGCCTGCAACTCCACCTGGAGTTCGCGCAAACGGTTCTGCCGTTGCTCCACCGAACCGCGCTTCGTCTGCGCGTTCAGCTTTTCGACCTCGACGGTCGCGGTGAATTCCTGCAACCGCGCTTCCAGCCGCGCGCGCTCCTCTTCAAGCTGGATTTTTTCCGCGGACAATTTTTCGAGCCGGATGCTGTTGCCCTGTTTCTGCAAATCGAGCGCGGTGATTTCGTTGCGAATGCGCGTCAAATCCTGTGCGGCGGCGAACGCAGCCGCCTGCCCTTCGCGCAGCAGTTCCTGCCTGTTCTTCAAATCTTCTTCAACTTCCGTCAACGTCCGTTGCCTGGTCTCCAGCGTCGCACGATGTTGCGCCAGCGCGGCCTCGGACCTGGACAATTTTTCGCTGACCGCCGCCAATTCCTCCTGCGCGGCGCGGCAGCGTTCCTCGGCCTGCGTGATGTCGGCGAGCGCTTTCGTGTTTTGCGACGCCAGTTCGCGCAGACGTTCCTCGTTGAACTGAATCCGGCTTTCGTGCCGGTCCATTTCGCCCTTCAATTCCAGTCCGCGCTGCTGCTGCGCGGCAATCTCGTGCTCCAGTTCCGAGAGCCGCTCGCGGAGCCGGGCGATTTCGTTTTCAAAACGCAGCACGTCGGCGGAACCCTGTTCGATTTCGTTCCGCAATTTTTCGACGGCCGCCTGCTTCCCGGAAATTTCCGCCTGCAATACGTCGAACTGATGCCGCGCGAGTTGCGTGTCGAGGTGCTGAAGTTCCGTTTGAATCTGTTTGTAGCGGCGCGCCTTGCCGGCCTGGCGCTGGAGCGACCCAATCTGCCGCTTCACTTCGCGGACGAGATCGGCAACGCGCAAGAGGTTTTGTTCGGTGTATTCGAGTTTGCGGAGCGATTCCTTTTTCTGGCTCTTGAACTTCGTGATGCCCGCGGCTTCCTCGAAGATGACGCGGCGGTCTTCCGGTTTGCTGGAAAGAATCTGCGTGATGTGGCCCTGCGCAAGGATGCTGTAACTGGTCCGCCCGACGCCCGTGCCCATGAAAAGCTGTTGGACGTCTTTGAGCCGGCACGGCGTGCGGTTCAGAAAATATTCGCTGTTGCCGTCGCGGAAAATCCGGCGTGTAAGCGTAACCTCGTCGTAGGCCACCTCGACGCCCGCGGCGCGCAGGCTTTCCTCGGCCACGCCGCCGAGCGTGAGCGACACTTCGCCCATGCCCATCGGTCTGCGGCCGTCCGTGCCGTTGAAAATCACGTCCGCCATTTCGCCGCCGCGCAAAGCCTTGGCCGACTGCTCGCCGAGCACCCAGCGGATGGCGTCGGAGACGTTGGACTTACCGCAGCCGTTGGGACCGACGATGGCGGTGACACCGGGTTGGAAGTTCAACGCGGTCTTGTCCGCGAAGGACTTAAAGCCGAAAAGCGTCAAATTTTTAAGATACATGCTCTTGAACGCGCCTAGGCAACCAAAGTTGCCAGATTAAGTAAAGCAAAAACCACAATATACAGCGTAGCCTTGCTGTTGCAGGCACAACTAATTGGTGAGGAACCATGATTTGCTTTGTGCCGACAACTGCTTACTCTAATCTCTCAAATCGTTGGCATTTATACGCCCGTGCGCGGAATTCGTCAACTGAATTTAACAAAAAAATGCTCGAAGGAAAATTTCGCGAAGCGTAATCAAATGCCGGACAACCAACGGACCGATTCGAACCACAAAATAAAACAAAAGGTTCGACAGCTAAAACTTCATTGCTACCGTCGAATCACATGAAATTTTCACTGCGTCTTCACTGGATTTCGTTTTTCGTGGTCATTGCCGGCACGCCTGCTTTTGCGCAATTTCAACATCCGTTTCAAAATCCGAACCTGCCGGTTGAAGAACGCATTGGCAACGCCGTCTCGCTGATGACGCTGTCTGAAAAGATAAATTTCCTGCATTTCCGCGCGGGCGTTCCGCGGCTTGGCATCCCGCCGCTGGGTTCCGCCGAAGGGCTTCACGGCGAAGCGATGGGTGGCATAGCCAACTGGACGCCGCATCCGCCGATTCCGACCACGATTTTTCCGCAAGCCATTGGTTTGGGCGAAACCTGGGACCCGGACATTTTGCAACAAGCCGCGGCAGCTGAAGGCTACGAAGCCCGTTACATTGCGCAGAGTGAAAAATATCACAAGGGCGGACTCGTCATTTTTGCGCCAAACGCGGATTTGGGACGCGACCCGCGCTGGGGCAGAACCGAGGAATGTTACGGCGAAGACCCGTTTTTCAACGGCGCGATGGTCGTCGCGTTCGTCAAAGGGCTGCAAGGCGACAATCCGCATTACTGGCAAACCGCTTCGCTGCTGAAACATTTTCTGGCCAACAGCAATGAGGATGGCCGTGAAAGTTCTTCATCCGATTTCGACGAGCAGCTTTTTCGCGAATATTATTCCGTGCCCTTTCGCATGGGGATTGTGAACGGCGGCGCGCGCGCGTTCATGACGGCTTACAATTCGTGGAATGGAATTCCGATGATCGTGAATCCCGCGCTGAAAAACGTCGCAGCCAGGGAATGGGGGCAAAATGGAATCATTTGCACCGACGGCAAGGCATTTACACTTTTGGTCACAGCGCATAAATTTTCCACCAATTACGCTTTTGCCGCCGCTGCCGCGGTAAAAGCTGGCATCACGATATTCCTGGATCGTTATCAGGACGCGCTGAGCAATGCAGTTGCAGAAAATCTGGTTTCCGAAACGGACATTGACAAATCGGTCAAAGGCAATTTGCGCGTTATGATCAACCTGGGTCTGCTCGATCCGCCGGACAACAATCCTTACGCCAAAATCGGCCAGCCATCCGAACCCGAACCATGGCTGTCCAGGGAACATATGGCGCTCGCGCGGCGTGTCACGCAGGAATCCATCGTACTTTTGAAAAATTCTCAAAATCTTTTGCCACTGGACACAAATAAAATCAAATCCATCGCCGTCATCGGCCCGCGCGCGAACGGGGTCCTGCTCGATTGGTACAGCGGCCAGCCGCCATACGCCGTCACGCCGCTGGAAGGAATTAAAAATAAAGTCGGCAACAACGTCACCGTGAATTTTGCCGCCAACAACAAAGAGGCCGTGAAACTCGCCAAATCATCCGATGTGGCGATTGTTTGCGTCGGTAATCACCCCAACGGCGGCTATGATATGCCGTGGGAAAAAGTTGTATTGCCGAGCTATGGTCGGGAAGCCGTGGATCGTCAATCCATCACGCTGGAAAACGAGGCATTGATCAAACGGATTTTCCGCGCGAACCCGCGAACCATTGTCGTTCTTGTTTCCAGTTTTCCCTACGCGATCAATTGGACGCAGAAGCATGTTCCCGCCATCGTCCACATCACCCATGCAAGCGAGGAGCAAGGCAACGCGCTAGCCGACGTTTTGTTCGGCGACTACAACCCGGCAGGCCGGCTCGTCGAGACCTGGCCAAAATCACTCCGACAATTGCCGCGGATGATGGATTACAACATCCGCGATGGCCGGACTTACATGTATTTCAAATACCAGCCGCTTTATCCCTTCGGCTACGGCTTGAGCTACACGACGTTTGGATATTCAAATTTGAACACCAGTTCGCCTGCGTTGAATCGCGACGGCGCGGTTACCGTGAGCGTGGATGTAAAAAACACGGGCGCGCGCGCGGGCGACGAAGTGGTACAATTGTATGTGAAGCATTTGAACTCCGCCGTGTCGCGGCCAGTTGAAGAACTGAAAGGATTCAAACGCGTCACGCTGCAATCCGGCGAGCAGAAAACAATTGAAATTCCGTTGCCGGCGGAATCGTTGGCTGATTGGAACACTGCAAAGCACGCTTTTGAAGTTGAACCGGGCAAAATTCAAATTATGGTCGGCAGTTCTTCCGCCAACATTCGGGCGGCGAAAATCATGGACGTCAATTAACCGGGTCGCATTCAAAAATAAGAATCATCCCCGCGGCATTCAACGCGGTTTTGACCGTTGGCTGACTCATGCAAACGGACATTTCCGCAGCGAAAAATCCCGTTGACTTTTTTCCGGTTTAATATCAGTTTATCCGCATCCGTTGATACAACGGTCTCATGCAGAGTGGCTGAGGGACTGGCCCGATGACGCCACGGCAACCGGTTGAAGCGCGAGCTTCAACGACCAGGTGCCAAATCCAGCCTGAATGTGGTGCGTTCGGGAAAAATGAGAAGCGTGCGTAGATTTTGTCAGCCCCTTCTCAGCCATGAGTCGGGGCTTTTTGTTGGCAGCGCAGGCGTCTCGCCTGCACCACCTGGCAAAACGGAAGTGTAGTTGAAGCGTCGGCAGGCGAGACGCCTGCGCTACATTGCAAAATTTATGAGTGAAAAACACGGTTACATGAAGGCGCTGAAATGCCGGGAGTGCGGACGCGAATACCCGCTCACGGCCAATCACGTCTGCGAGTTTGACTTCGGCCCGCTCGAAGTCGCCTATGACTACGACCGCATCAAAAAGTCGCTGACCAGGGCGGCCATCCAATCGCGTCCCAAGACGATGTGGCGTTACCGCGAGTTGCTGCCAGTGGCGAACGACCCGACCGTCGGGCTGCAAGTCGGTTTCACGCCGCTCGTAAAAGCCGACCGTCTCGCCAGGAAACTCGGTATCCGGGAATTGTGGATCAAGAACGACACGGTGAACTACCCCACCCTGTCCTTCAAAGACCGCGTCGTAAGTGTCGCGTTGAGCCGTTCGCGCGAACTCGGCTTCGACACCGTTGCGTGCGCCTCGACCGGTAATCTGGCAAACGCCGTCGCTGCCCAGGCCGCGAGCGTCGGATTGAAGGCCTACGTGTTCATTCCGTCGGATTTGGAGCAGGGCAAAATCGTCAACTCGTTGATTTACGGCGCGCACGTCATCGGCATCAAGGGCCATTACGACGAGGTGAACCGGCTTTGCGCCGAGATAGCGGGCAAATTCGGCTGGGCGTTTGTGAATGTGAACATGAGGCCGTATTACGCTGAGGGCTCCAAGAGCATGGCGTATGAAATCGCCGAGCAATTCGGCTGGCGCATCCCGCGGCATACCGTCGTGCCGGTGGCCTCCGGCTCGTTGCTGACGAAAATCCAAAAAGGTTATCAGGAATTCATCAAGCTGGGACTTGTTCCGGAGACGAAATACTCCGTTCATGGCGCGCAGGCGACCGGGTGTTCGCCGATTTCCGTCGCGCAAAAGGCGGGCCTCGATTTCTTCAAACCGGTCAAGCCGGACACGATTGCGAAATCGCTCGCTATCGGCACGCCGGCGGACGGTTTTTACGCGCTCAAGGTGATGCGGGACACGAACGGCGCGGCGGAGGACGTGAGTGATGACGAAATTCGCGACGGGATGAAGCTGCTCGCCGAGACGGAAGGCATTTTCGCCGAAACCGCCGGCGGCGTGACCGTGGGCGTGGCCAGGAAACTGATTGCTTCGGGCAAAATTCCGCGTGATGATTCGGCGGTGCTTTGTGTGACGGGCAATGGATTGAAAACGCTTGATGCCGTGGTCGGCTATGTTGGCAAACCACGCGAAATCAAGCCGAGTTTGCGCGAATTTGAAGCTTTGCTCGCTAATGAAGAGAAAGTCAGCGCGTAAAATTAATTGTGCGGAAGTCCATTTACATATTTTTGTGGGTAATGTTGTTTTGCGTTTCATCTTGGGCGCAAAGCAATATTGTTAGCGAGGTTTCTCCAAAACTAAAAAAGTTTCTGTCAGATAATCCTGGAGCTGCAAAAGTTTTTAAAAATGCAATTTCGAATGCGTTTTCCAATAGAACAGTTCGGCTGTTCTATTTCTATTCCGATGATGATTCTGAAGCGCCGGCCTTTCATTTCTATCCGAATACGGCCGGCTCTCCGGACGTAATGCTTTGTATCTGTGAAAATCAACCACCGTTGGACGAATTTATTACGACTCTTTTTGAGACACTGAATTCAAGAAATGAAAACGCGTTTGAAAATTTATTTCAAGATGCATATTTGGGAACCAAATCGAAAGAGCAGTTTGCAACAGACATTTCGCGCTTTGAATTTGAGGCTACAAAAGATACCCGTTCAATTCTCTTAACGCTGAAATTTGGGAAAAAAGAAATAAACGATTCATATTATTATCGCAAATTTATCGAATGTCCCACCAACTTTGACGGCTTCCTATCCTATTCAAGAAAAGTTTCGCCACATAGAGATGCTATCACGGAGTACGAATCAAAATATGATTCATTGCGAAAAATGTATCACGAATCAAATTCAGTTTCAAATTCGCCTACAAAAAATTGAATTATTAATTTATGCCAAAAAAAGTCCGAATCCCAACGCCGCTCCGCAAGTTGACGAACAACGAGGAGCTGGTCGAAGTCAACGCCGCCACCATCGGCGAGGCGATTGTCGAATTGCAGACGCGTTTCCCCGGCATCCAGGAACGGCTCGTGGATGAAAAGGGCGAAGTGCGCCGCTTCGTGAACGTCTATGTGAACGAGGAAGACATCCGCTTCCTCAAAAACAAACAGACCCCGCTCAAAGATGGCGACGAAATCAGCATCATCCCGGCCATTGCGGGGGGTTAAAATTATTGAATCGTTGAATCGTAAATCGTAAATCATCAATCGTAAATTATCACGCTATGGCCAAAGCTTCCCGAAAACCGGCAGTAACCACCAAGTCCACAACGCCCACTCAACGAAGATTGTGGCTGATGTATCCGCCCAAGCTCATCAAGAAACCGTTCATCTGGGAAGTGGCGCGCAAATTCAAGGTCGTCACCAACATCCGGCAGGCCAGCGTGACCGACGAAATCGGCATCGTCTGCCTCGAACTCGACGGCCCGCGCGATGAAGTGAAGGCCGCCATCAAATGGCTGGAGAAGCACGGCGTCAACGTCGAGCCGGTGGAAATCAGCGTGATCGAAAGCTGATGTTTTTAAGCCACTCCCTTCCAACGTGATTCAGACTGCATTGCCGATGGCTTACAGCGGACTAAAGTTCTGCAACAGGAAAAAAAACGGGCCGGCCAAGCTGGCCGGCCTGAGCGCCAAATTATAGGAATCGGTGAACTTATACCGCCTGCTTCCTGAAGAGAGTCCGCACTTTATTCAAGCCGAGCGGCAGTAATATCAAAAGACCAATACTCGCAGCACCTGGTTCCGGTACCACCATCAACTGGTCCTGAGCCCCCGCGCCGTTGGAACCATCCTCGTTGGGTACCCACAAGTTCAAAGCAACCACGCCATAAGCCCCGTTGGAAGGATCGTTGATGCTCCCGCCCAAAGCGGATACTGCAGCGTTGAAGAAAGCCGTCCCGTCGGCACCACTCCCACCATTTATCAGACCGGGTACTTCACCTTGCAGATACCAAATCGCCTGTTGCAGATCGCCAGCCGTGGTTGTGCGACCGCTACCATAAGTATAGTCATACGGTAACGGGCCACTTCCAATTAATGTGCCGGCGGCAAACTGGCTATAGAGCCAAGCCGTACCCATCGTGATCGGGCTGCCCGCTGGGAACATCCCACCGTCAAACATGATGTCCTGGCTGATCGTAACATTATAAGTATTGCCGGGATTAAAATACTCCATCGTTTCGATGCAGAACGTCTGAAAATAGGGAGCCGTCGGATCTGCTGTCGCCGAGGTGTAACCAGCCAGCGTGGGATTAACGGAGAGCAGAGCGGCATTAGGAACGGCGTTGAATTCGCCCCCATCACTGAAACTGTAATTTGCCAAATCCTGATAGAGTGTGACCTGCATCGCCGCCTGAACCGCGGGCACCGCCAGAATTCCCACCAGTCCAGCCAATACGCATAATCTTTTCATAGCTTTCCTTCGGATTGACGAAAGACCAAAGCCAACCGGCTTTTTCTTGTCCTGCAACGCCACTTTTTTAGAGGATTTCCACGCTGGAGTCAAGCTTTTTTTATGAATCGAATTAATTGTCCTAAACTATTAAGGGTGCTCGCATATTTTATTACGGCGTAACATGTTAGCGTGCCGATGGTGCTGAATCAACCTCACCCGCGCGCCAGTGTTTGTGGCTTATTTACCCGCCGAAGCTCATCAAGAAGCCAATTGTTTGGGAAGCTGGCGACAGATTCAAGAGCGTAAACGACAGTACTTCCAACGTGATCCACAGACCGCGTTTCCGATCCAAATCCCCGACGGCTTTCATCGGACTAAAGTTCCACACAGGAAAAAAACTGGCCGGCCAAGCTGGCCGGCCTGATCCCCCAAGTTAACGGAGTCGGTGACCTTATCCTGTCTGCCCCCTGAAGAAAGCCCGCACTTTTTTCATGCCGAGTGGCAGCAAAAGCAAAAGGCCAAAGCTCGCAGCACTGGGTTCAGGAACCGGAACCACAGCACTTGGATCAGGAACCACCATCAACTGATCCTGAGCCGCCGCGCCATTGGAACCATCCGGGTTGGGAACCCACAAGTTTAAGGCAACCACGCCATAGGCCCCGTTGGCGGCATTGTTGATGGTCGCGCCTAATGCTGATGTTGCCGCGTTGTAGAAGATTGTCCCATCAGCACCGCTACCGCCATTTATCAGACTGGTTTGTTCACCTTGGAGATACCAAATCGCCTGTTGTAGATCGCCAGCCGAAGTTGTACGACCGCTGTCATCGTAGTCATACCCGCTTAATGCGCCGGCGGCGAACTGGCTGTAGAGCCAAGCGGTACCGAGCGTGATCGGTTCGCCGTCGGGGAACTGCTCACCCCCAGACAGGATTCCATCGCTAATCGTAACGTTATAAGTCGTACCGGGATAAAAATATACCTCCGTTTCGATGCAGAACGTCTGGAAATTTGGATTTCCAGCCGTCAAATCTGCTGTCGCCGGGGCGTAACCAGCCAGAGCGGGATTAACAGAGAGCAGAGCTGCATCAGGCACGGCGTTGAATTCACCACCATCACTATAACTATAGACATCCTGATAGAGAGTGATCTGCATCTGGGCCTGAACCGCAGGCACCGCAAGAACTCCTGCCAAACCAGCCAGTACGGATAGTCTTTTTGTAGTTTTCTTCCGGATCGACAAAAAACCAGGATGAAGGCTGCGAACCGGGATCCCGAAGGCCTTCTCTCTCCATGATGGAGAAACAACAGAACGGCTCATAAAATTATTATCGGGGGCTTAACCTGCTACTTGTATTATTACTGTTTCGACCGGCATAGCCAAACCTGACCTTGCCTCGATTGAGCGGATAACCGTTCAGTCGAGTTTCAAGGAATACTGGCTTTCGATCATTTCGGCTTGCCTCTTAAGCAGCGCATTTTGTTCCTCGATGAGTTTGCGTCTTTCTTCAATGAGCCGGGTCTGTTGCTGCATCAAGTGCTTTTGCTCTTCAATGAGGTTTTTCTGACTGGTAATCAAATCCAGGGTGGCTTCCGCGATTGTCTGATTTGCGGCACCATTATTATTATTTGTTCCCACCGTGTGGTTGTTTGATCTCCCATTCAGCATCGGCCCTGCTACTGCGTTTGACTTGGAAGAGAGTTCCATCACTACGTGAGTATAGAACTTGGAGTAATCAAAGACTTTTCTCCGACGGAGCTTGCCGTGGTCCTCCGGCAGGCTCCCGGCCTTTTGAACAACCGGCCGTGCGCTCACTGAACCCGAGCCATTGCCAAGGCCGTTTCCTGACGAGGCCCGCGCCACGGTGATTGCGTGTCCTCCATTTGCATAAATCGCGCTGCGCACCCTCCGCTGCCGGCGCTTTTGGTAAAGGAGCACGCCACCACCCATCACGGCACAGCCGGCCAAAATGGAATAAATCCAAATCACAACGCCACCCCCGGAACTGGCCTTCAATTCCCCGCTTCCAGCCGGATGTTTGTTATCAACGATGAGCTGCGCCATACTGACGTCAGCGATTTTGTCGCCGTTCTGATAATCAGCATAGCGCTGTCCTTCTTTGAAAGTGATATTCTTTATCAATTGCTGCAAAGGGATGGAATCGGATGAGACCTCATAAGGTTGCACGGAGATGATTTCCAGGACTCCCCGCCGGCCAAGCAAAAGCACCGTACCATTAACCACCTTCGACGATTGCGTTGCAGCCTGGAGTGCCCATTCCAATGAATGTCCCTCCGCATTATACGCCGGCGGGCGTTCCCAATTTACGGATTCAATTGTTGCCATCCCCTGTTCGGTGCGCTCGCGGTTTTCCATCTCGCTCCGCTTCTGCACGGCCTTCAAAACCGCCGCCGGATCTATGCGTTCGTTATCCGCATTCTTCACATAGCCAACGTCCGTGAACGTCAAGATAGCCCACCATTTCCCGGATTCCGGAGCCAGGATGCCAATCAGACCATCCGGAACGGGATTTTTCATCCGCTCAAGAAGAATCCGCGCTCCCTTTTCATCCGCCAGACGATAACCTTGAGGAACGTCAATATCCGCAAGCGTCCCCAAACTCGCTTTCTTTGGGCCGACAATCCGCCACACGTCTTGCGATGGCATGACCGGAGTAAGAGAGAGTTGATCTCCCCAACTCGGCTGACTCCAAAAAGCAGCCAAGACCGGCAAAACGCAAAAAATGGCCGGATATTTCCGCCAGTTGGATTTTCTCAGAAGGCAGGCATTCATATTTACAACTTATACAACGTACCCCACTATGATTCAGTCAGTGTCCAAGTTTCAAACAAAAACTGTCCAAAGTCAATACGTTTTTTGCGTGTCTCGAAGATTTAACACAATCGTCAAATGGCTTTGAGTCACATAACTAGCCTGTCCAAAGATACTTACAAGACTAAATCCCCTTGTTATTAGTAATTTTATTTCCGGCGGTGGCGTTTGACCTTGAGTTGAGTCGTGGCGTGAGTGAGCGCGGCGTTAACCCGCGCGGCTTCTTCATCGCTGACTTTTTCGGCCAAACGGACTTCGGCCCGGCGGCGGGCTTCCTCGGCCTTCGCCTCGTCAATGTTCTCGGCACTGATGGCCATGTCGGTGAGAATGGAGACGCGGTCACCGGTGACCTGCACGAAGCCATCTCCCACCGCGAGGAAAAAGGTTTCCTTGCCCTTGTTCACGACAATTTCGCCAGCGACGAGTTGCGTCATCAACGGCATGTGCTGTGGCAAGATGCCCATCTCGCCCTCCGATCCGGTGAGCGTGACCATGTCCACGTCGTCCGAGAAGACTTTCGCCTCCGGCGTGACAATTTCGAGTTTTAAGGTGGCCATGTTGAATCGTTAAATTGTTAAATCGTTGAACCGGTTTAACGATTCACGTTTCTTTAATTTCTTCAATTCCGCCTTTCATGTAAAAATTCTGCTCCGGCACGTCGTCGTGTTTGCCATCGAGAATTTCCTTGAAGCCGCGGACGGTTTCCGCCACCGGCACCTGTTTGCCGGAACGGCCGGTGAACACTTCCGCCACTGAGAACGGCTGACTGAGGAAGCGCTGGATTTTTCGCGCGCGATAAACCATGAGTTTGTCATCCGGCGAAAGTTCGTCCATGCCCAGAATCGCAATGATGTCCTGCAAATCCTTGTAACGTTGCAGCACGCGCTGCACACCCCGGGCGACTTCGTAATGGTCCTGTCCGACGATGTCCGGCGTGAGCGCGCGCGAAGTCGAGGAGAGCGGATCCACCGCGGGATAAATTCCCAACTCGGCGATGGCCCGTTCCAGCACAATCGTCGCGTCCAGGTGCGCGAAGGTCGTGGCCGGCGCGGGATCGGTCAGGTCATCGGCCGGCACATACACGGCCTGGAATGAAGTAATGGAACCCTTCTTGGTCGAGGTGATGCGTTCCTGCAAATCACCCATTTCGGAGGCGAGCGTCGGCTGATAACCAACCGCGCTCGGCGTGCGGCCCAAGAGCGCGGAAACCTCGGATCCGGCCTGCGAGAACCGGAAAATGTTGTCAATGAACAGCAGCACGTCCTGGTTTTTCTCGTCGCGGAAATACTCCGTGATCGCCAGACCCGACAACCCGACGCGCAAACGCGCGCCCGGCGGCTCGTTCATCTGGCCATAGACAAGTGCAATCTTCGAGGCGCCCAGATCGTCCTGCCTGATGACGCCCGCTTCGGACATTTCGGTATAGAGGTCGTTGCCCTCCCGCGTGCGCTCGCCCACCCCCGCGAACACGGAGACGCCGCCGTGCATTTTGGCGATGTTGTTGATCAATTCCATGATGACAACGGTTTTGCCGACGCCCGCGCCACCGAACGCGCCGACCTTGCCGCCTTTCAGGAAAGGGCAAATCAAGTCAATGACCTTGATGCCGGTCGTCAAAATTTGCGGGCTGGTGGATTGCTCGGCCAGTGTCGGCGCGGGACGATGAATGGGATAATACTTTTCGGCCTTGACCGGACCGCGTTCGTCCACCGGCTCACCAACGACGTTGAATACGCGGCCCATGACACAATCGCCGACGGGCATGGAAATCGGTCCGCCGGTGTCCGCCACTTCGTAGCCGCGCTTCATGCCCTCGGTCGAGCCCATGCAAACGCAGCGCACCCAGTTGTCGCCAAGGTGCTGCTCGACTTCGAGAGTCCGCTTTGCGTGGCCCTGCCCGGGCACGTCGAACTCGAGCGTGAGCGCGCTGTAGATGGCGGGCAGCTCGCCAGTGAACTCCACATCCACGACCGGCCCGATAATTTGAACGATTTTGCCTTTGTTCATGTTCTAAATCTTTAGTTAAAATTACGAGTTCAGGCCACGGCCATTTGGGCGGTGGCAATTTCCAGCAGTTCCTTTGTGATATTGGCCTGGCGCAGCTTGTTGTATTCGAGCGTGAGGTCCTTGATGAGTTGCATGGCGTTTTCGGTGGCATTTTTCATGGCCACCAGTTTGGCGCTGTATTCGCTCGCCCGCGCCTCCAGCAAAATTTGATAAACTTTGAAATTCAAGCCGTGCGGCAGCAACTCACTCAGCACCGTGGTTTCGTCCGGCTCGAACTCAAAAGTATCCGCCGTCGCGCCGCGCGCCGGCAGGTCCTTCGGTTGCGCCTGGCCGGAGGCGCCAGTCGTGAGGGCATGGATTTTTCCGACCGGCAGGAGCGGCAAGGTTTCCGGCCGCTGGGTCAAAGTAGAAATGAACCGGGTGAACAAAATGTCCACGGCGCCCACTTCGCCCGTGACGAACAGCTCCTGTGCAAATTTGGAAACTGCCCGGGCCTCGCCGAATTGCGGCGCGTCCTTGTAGGTGAACTCGGCGGCGAGCTGACGCCTGGTGCGCGAAACGAACTGCGCCGCCTTGCGCCCGGCAGTAATGAACACGGTAGAATCCCGATCAAACTTCACCGCCTCGCGGAACAAATTGCTGTTGAGCGCGCCGCACAATCCCTTGTCGGTGCTGACGAGGATGACCGCGCGCTTCTTCACCAGACGTGTCTCCATCAACGGATGTTTGAACGCGGCGATGCGCGGGGCCGCCTCGGCAAGCACCTCGTTCATCAAGTCGGCATACGGCCGGCCGGCCAGCGCGGCCTGCTGGGCCTTGCGCATTTTGGCTGCGGCCACCATTTGCATCGCCTTGGTGATTTGGGCGGTGTTCTTGACCGACTTGATGCGTCGGCGGATGTCGCGTGTGCTGGGCATGGATTAGTGATACGCCTGTTTGAACTCCGTCACCGCCGTTTTTATATCGCCGGCGATTGTGTCACTCAACGACGTTTCCCTGGCGATGCGCCCCATCAAATCCGTCTTCCGGCTGGTCATGTAATCCGTGAGCTTCGTCTGGAAATCCTTGATCTTGTCCACCGGCACGTCGTCCACGAAACCATTTTGCGCCGCCCACAAAACCACCACCTGCACCTCCACCGGCATCGGGTTGTATTGAATCTGCTTGAACAATTCGACGATGCGTTTGCCGCGTTCGAGCTGTGCCTGCGTTTTGGCGTCGAGGTCGGAACCGAACTGCGCGAACGCCGCCAGTTCGCGGAACTGTGCGAGGTCGCCCTTGATGCGACCCGCCACTTGTTTCATCGCCTTGACCTGCGCCGCCGAACCCACGCGCGATACCGACAAGCCCACCGAAATTGCCGGGCGCACGCCTTGATAAAACAAATCCGTCTCCAGATAAATCTGCCCGTCGGTGATTGAAATCACGTTCGTCGGGATGTAGGCCGAAACGTCGCCCGCCTGCGTCTCGATGATCGGCAGCGCGGTCAAAGAGCCGTTGCCATTCTTTTCGTTCAGGCGCGCGGCGCGCTCGAGCAAACGGCTGTGAAGATAGAATACATCGCCCGGATACGCTTCCCGGCCCGACGGACGCTTCAGCACGAGCGAGACCTGGCGATAAGCAACGGCATGCTTGGACAAATCATCATAAATAATCAACGCGTCCATGCCGTTGTCCATGAACCATTCCCCCATCGCCGCACCGGCGAACGGCGCAAGATACTGGTTGGTGGCCGAATCAGACGCCGCCGCCACCACGACAATCGTGTAAGGCATCGCGCGCGCCTCATCCAGCACGGCCACGGTGCGCGCCACGTCCGATTGCTTCTGGCCGATGACGACGTAAATGCAATACAGCGGGCGGTAATCCTTGTCGCCGGCCTGCTGCGCCGCGAGGTTGAGCCGTGCGTTGTTGATGATGGTGTCAATGCCGATGGTCGTCTTGCCCGTCGAACGGTCGCCGATGATCAATTCGCGCTGGCCGCGGCCAATCGGAATCATCGCGTCAATGGCCATGATGCCCGTCTGCACCGGCTGGCTGACCGAACGGCGTTTGATGATGCCGGGCGCGATTTTTTCAACCGGATACTCCGTGGCCGATTTAACCGGGCCTTTGCCGTCGAGGGGCTGGCCAAGCGCGTTGACGACGCGGCCCAGTAATCCCTTGCCGACCGGTACCTGCAGCAATTTGCCGGTCGTACGGACTTCGTCGCCTTCCTTGATTTTGGTAAAATCGCCCAGAATGATCGCCCCGACCTCGGTTTCCTCGAGGTTCAGCGCCAGGCCGGTGATGCCGTGGCCGAAGTCGAGCATCTCGTTCAACATCGTGTCCGTCAGGCCCTCGATCCTGGCCACGCCGTCGCCGATTTCGCGCACCACGCCGACGTTCTGCCTCGCCGTCGCCAGCTTTGCGCCGGTGATTTGGGCTTCAATTTCCTGCAACAAGTCGCTCATAAATTCTCAATCCGGTTTCGCCTTGATTAAAATTGTTGTGCCAGCGCGTTCAACCGCGCCCGCACGCTGCCGTCGTAAAGGTCGCTGCCCGCCTGAATCCGCAGACCACCGATCAACGCCGGATTCCGGACGAAGGCAACGCTCATTCCCGCCCCATAAATTTTTTTTAATTGCTTCGTTACTTTCGCCTTCAAATCGGGCGGCAGCGGCGTCACGCTTTCCACGCGCGCGGTCCGCCTTTCCAAATCCAGCTTCACGAGCCGTTGCAGGCGCGACAAAATTTCAATGTAGCCGCGCGGCTTTCGCGCCAGCACCAGCGCGAAGGCCTGCCGGACGCGGTCCTCGTCCAACAGGCCGTTGATCAGGCAACTGCGAAACAACTCCCGGGCGCTGCGCTGGCCCTGTTTGGAAATTTTCATTTCATTTCAGGTAGGGTCGCTTCGCCGAGGCGACTGGACGGCCCGGCGAGCCGTGCCTACCAACAAGTTTTCATGCAGCCAGTTGCCTGGCCGTCTCCTCCGCCAGCCGCCGCTGGTCGTCCGGCGTCAGGATTTTGCCGGTGACGGTCGCTGTGGTTTGCACAACCAGCCGTCCGACTTCGGTTTTCAATTCCGCCAGCATCCGCGCGTGGTCTTGCGCGGTGGCTTCACGTGCCTTGGCCATGATTTGTTCGGCGGCAGCAATGGCTTTTTGCGTTTCCACCTCGCGCACGCGGGCGGCCGCGTTTCGCCCCTCTTCGATCATCTGGTTGGCCACGTCGCCGGCCTGGGCCAGGATGCGCTTGCGCTCGGCTTCGGTGCGCGCGAGTTCCGCCTTGATTTTCTCGGCGTTGGCGAGGGCCTCGGCGATTTTCTGCCGGCGCGCTTCAAGCAGGTTGAAGACGGGCTGGTAGGCGAACCGCCACAGGACGAACAACACGATGGAAAAATTGATCGTCTGCGCGGCCAGAATCTTCCAATGAATGCCCAGTTCGCTCATAAGCCGCTTTTGCTGACGAGGAACCAGGCGATCACCGCCCAGCCTTCGGCCAACGCCATGCCGATAAACATGAACGTCAGGATTTTGCCGAAGAGTCCGGGATTGCGGCTCATGGCCACCAGACCGCCAGCGGTGGCGATGCCGATGCCGATGGACGCGCCGGCGAAGGCCAGACCGATGTGGATGTTGCCAACTGTTTCTGCGAGCATCATATGCTTCTTCTTTCTTATTGGTTTTGGTTGCCGCCCCGGCATCCGATGCCGGGGCAAATTCAATGACATTTTAATCTTCCTGGTCCGCGTGCGTGCAAATCGTGCCGACAAACGCAATCGTCAGCAGTGCGAACACAAACGCCTGCAATGCGCAAACAAAAACTTCGTAAAAATAAAACGGCAGCGCCGAAATGACGGACAGCAGAAACGATTTATGACTCAACATCATGTCCAGCATGTTTTCACCCCCGAAAATGTTGCCATAAAGGCGCATCGCCAGCGCCACAGGCCGGACCAGGACAATCGAAAGCACTTCCATCAGTCCGACAAAGATAAACAGGAGCAAAAAGAGCGGGTACACCCATTTGTTCGTCTCCATTTTCACGCCGAAAATGTGTTTGATCAGCCCCCAAAACCCGTTGTAGCGCACCGCCCAAAAAAGATTCATCGCCAGAAAAATTCCCGCCATCGCCACCGTCAAATTCGCATCGGTTGTCGGCGGGCGGAAAAAAGGCCGGAACGACGGATGTTGGCCCGGCGTGCTGACACCGATGCTGCCCACGCCCGGAATCAAATCCACAAAGTTCGAGATGATGATGAAAATGAAAAACGTGGTCGCGAACGGGAAAACCCATCGCGTCACCCTGGGCTCGAGGATGTTGCCCATCAGTCCTTCCCAGCCTTCGACCAGTGTTTCCATCACATTCTGTCCGCCGGTCGGGATTTCCTTCAACTTCCAGGTCGTCGCACGCACGATGACAAAAATCAGCGCCGCCACAATCCACGTGCAGACCATCGAATTTGTCACCGGCAATCCCAAAACCGTGAACAGCGCCGGCGCGGCCTGGGGAATGGCTTCTGCCGCTGCTTCCGCTGCTGCCGGGGCGGGAACCCCCGGCGGTGCAGAAACGCCTCGTGTCGGCTGAACGGCAGGAACCGGCGTCGCCGACGCCAACATTACCAGCAGACCGCAGGCAAAAATGACTTTTATCAACCGCATTGGGTTCAAAAAAAACCGCCTCAGACGACATAACCTCCGTCAACCCGACGTTGCGTCTGAAGCCGGGAAATCTTGCCCATCGTGAAAAAATTCACAAGCCCTTTTTTGACGAAAATTTGCCCAAAATTACCTCGCTTCCTTCAAAACAACTTATTGTGCCCAATCCTGTCGCAGTTTTTCAGGCGTTTTCCCCTGCCCGCGCAAGGCGCGCAAACTCAGGGCATCGTGCCGTTTGGCCAGTCGTTGTCCCCTTTCATCCCGCACCAATGCGCAGTGAAAAAACTCCGGCGCCGGCAAACCGAGCGCGCGGTAAAGCAACAACTGCCGCGCCGTGCTCACCAGCAAATCCGCGCCGCGCACAACTTCGGTTACTTGCATTGCCGCATCATCCACCGCACAGGCGAGTTGATACGCCGGAACGTCATCGTGCCGCCACACCACGAAATCGCCAAAATCTTTCCCGGCCACAAATGTTTGCGGGCCGCAATTCCCGTCCATGAACGAAATTATTTCACCGTCGGGAACGCGGAAACGCCAATTTGCGGGACGTGACACGTGACACGTGCCAGGTGACAAGACTACTGGCGCAGAATTCATGTCACGTGCCACTTGCCACTTGTCACCCTTGGATCGGCAGGTTCCCGGATAAATCACCTCGTCATCACCGGCATTGGGCGCGCTGGCGGCATCGCGGATGTCTTTGCGTGAGCAGGTGCAGGGATAAACAAATCCGCCGTCACGCAGTTTTTCCAGCGCGGCGCGGTAGAGGTGAAACCGTTCGCTTTGATTGTAAGGCGCAAATGGCCCGCCACAATCCGGCCCTTCCTGCCATTGGAAACCGAACCAGCGCAGGTCTTCAATCATTTGCGAAACGAACTCCAGTTTGAAACGCGTGGAGTCAATGTCTTCGTTGCGCAAGATCAACGTGCCGCCCTTCGCCCGCGCGCGCTCCTGCGCCACCCAAAACGTCCGCGCGTGGCCGAGATGCAAAAGCCCCGTCGGCGACGGTGCGAGACGGCCGCGATAGTTCAGCTTTGCGGAAACTTTCACCGGCGCAATTAACCACCAAGACCGGAGGCACAAAGCTTTCTTTTCGAAGGCACCCCCGGAAATGGGTATGGACTTTCGCCGCCGGAAAACTCAGCTTTATTCCCATGCACCAGACCCATTTCACTGGAAGGAAACTGTCGGCCCAACTCGGCTTTTTGCTGATTGCCATGGGCGTCACCACCCCCGCCCTGTTCGCGCAAACGACCAACCCGGTCCCGGTTTTGCAAATCAAGGCCGACCGGGTCGCCGCGCCGGTCAGCCCGATGCTTTACGGGTTGATGACGGAGGAAATCAATTATTCCTATGAAGGCGGTCTTTACGGCGAGCTGGTCCGCAACCGCACGTTCAAGGCAAATGCGCACGAACGCGGTGTTTCTGGAATGCCGTCGGCGACGCGAGCCATCTCGCTCGACACCAATCAGCCGCTCAACTCCGCGTTGAATGTGAGTCTGAAACTGGACACGAGCAAAGCGTCAAAAACTTCTCCGGCGGGAATTGCCAACGGCGGTTACTGGGGAATTCCTGTCCGCCCGGACACGACTTATCACGCGTCGTTTTACGCCCGCGGCAAGGGTTTCACCGGACCGCTGACTGTCGCCCTCACCAGCACGAACGGTGAAACGGTCTATGTCAGCGCGCAGGTCCCGAAGATTACCAAAAAATGGCAGAAGTATGAAGTGACGCTAACGACCGGCGGGGTCGCACCGTCGAAGGACAACCGGCTGGTCATCTCGACAACCAAACACGGCACGATCTGGTTCAGCCAGGTTTCGCTGTTTCCGCCGACCTACCACAATCGCCCGAACGGCAATCGCCCCGACATCATGCAATTGCTCGCAGACATGCAGCCCGAAATTTCTACGCTTCCCCGGCGGCAACTATCTCGAAGGCAACACCATCGGAACCCGTTTCAACTGGAAGAAAACCATCGGCGATATTTCGCAACGGCCCGGGCACCTCGATGACGGCTGGGGTTACTGGTCCACTGACGGCCTCGGGTTGCTGGAATTTCTCGAATGGTGCGAGGACCTGCACATGCAACCGCTGCTGGCGGTTTACGCCGGTTACTCGATGCACCAGCAACACGTCACCCCCGGCCCTGATTTGGCCCCTTACGTCCAGGACGCGCTTGACGAAATCGAATATGTCACCGGCGACGCGACACACAAAATGGGGCGCGCAACGCGCCAAGGACGGGCACCCCGCGCCGTTCCTTTTGAATTATGTTGAAATTGGAAATGAAGATTTCTTCGACCGCTCCCACAGTTACGACGGACGGTTCGCGCAATTCTTCGATGCCATCAAAGCAAAATATCCGAACCTGCAGGTCATCGCCACCACACCGGTCAAAAGCCGCGTGCCGGATTTGGTTGATGAACATTATTATCGTTCGCAGGAAGATATGGAAGCGCACGCGCTCGACTATGACAAACGCCCGCGCACCGGCCCGAAGATTTTCGTCGGGGAATGGGCCACCCGCGTCGGCTCGCCCACGCCCAACATGGCCGGCGCGCTCGGCGACGCCGCCTGGATGACCGGCATGGAACGCAATTCCGACATCGTCCTCATGGCCAGCTACGCGCCGCTGTTCGTGAACGTCAGCAAGCTTACGGTCCGGACCGCTCAATGCAGTGGCGCACCGACTTGATCGGCTATGACGCACTGAACAGTTACGGCTCGCCCGCATATTACGCGCAAAAAATGTTCAGCGCGCTTCATGGCAATGAAATTCTCGCCACCGATTCGCAGGGCATTCCGACCTACTCGTGGCAGCCGCCCGCCAGTCGCCGCTCCGGTGTCGAGCAGCCGCGTCCGGCCCCGCAAGAGGTGCCGTCCCTTTTCTTTGACGCCACCCGCGACCGCCAGTCAGGAACGATTTATCTGAAAGTCGTCAACCGCCTCGGCACGCCGCAGCCGGTGAAGATTGAAATCAGCGGGGCTCCCGCCGTCGAAGCCGAAGGCGAAGCCGTCGTGCTGAAGGCAAACAGTCCGGACGACACCAATTCAATCCGGGAGCCGGACAAGATCGTTCCGGTCACGGAAAAAGTGGACGGATTGGGAACGGACTTTACCCGCGAATTCCCGCCCTACTCCATCACCGTGCTGGAATTGAAGACGAAGTAAACGCGAAGCGCGCAAAATTCAAGCACCAAGCACCAGAGAACGCGCCGCAAACTTCAAACATCGGAAACCAGTGGTTGATGCGGCGATCCTCTGGGCTTGCGAATGCTCTAGTCTTTCGGTTCAAAACGGTCTCATCCGGATTCGCTGCGAGCCATTCGCTTAAACCGGGCAGCGGGGTGGATAAAATTTTCTGCACCCTGGTGATGTCCAACGACGTGTCCAGCGCGCGGGGCGGGCCGGGAAAATCCCTGGCCGAACCCGGCTTGATTTTCGACGCCAACTCCGGCCGGCGTTTGACGAGCAACTGACCGATCTGCCAGCGCGAAAGTTTTTCCGCGCCCGCGACCTGAAAAAGTCCGGCGCAGCTTTTGTTCGCCAGTTCCCAGACCGCGCGCGCGGTTTCCACCGCCGGAATGGGACAGCGAAATTCGTCCGTGAACAGCGTCATCCCCTGCCCCGCCTGCAACGCGAGCCGCAACTGCTCGTTAAAGCCGCGGTTGCCCGTGCGCGAAACGCCCCCATTGAGCGATGTGCGCACGACCAGATGATGCGGATTTTTCAGAACGATTTGTTCGGCAGCGGCCTTGGTTTCGCCGTAAATGTGAAGCGGATTGGTCGCGTCCGTCTCAAGGTAATTCCCCTTGCGCCCGTCAAAAACCAAATCCGAGGAAAAGAAAATCAACCGAGCTTCCGCCGCCAGTTCCGCGAGCCATTTTGTGACTTCAACGTTTATCCGCCTTGCCAGTGCGGGATTCGCCTGCGCCTCAGCGACGACGGTGAGGGCAGCGCAATGAATGACGAGTTGTGGTTTGTCTTTCTGGAATTCGCGGCCAACGGCGTCAAAATCGAGCAGGTCAAGCTGGTGCGCGCGTCAGCGCTCGCACACGCCAGTGCGGGGCGAATCGCGGCGCGGTCTGGACGAGATAATTTCCAATGAGTCCGTTCGCGCCGGTTATCCAAACAAGTGGTTTTGGGGCCGAATTAGTCAATCAAGCGCTTGGTAAGGCCTCCATAGGCATCAATCCGGCGGTCGCGCAGGAACGGCCAGTGCGTCCGCGTTGTGTCCACGTCGGCCAGATCAACCGGCACGACCAAAATTTCTTCCTTGTTGGCCGAGGCTTTGGCGAGGATTTCACCGGATGTCCCGGCCACGAAACTCTGGCCCCAGAATTCAATGCCTTTGCCCGCGAGTTTTTCGTGCCCGATGCGATTCACCACCGCGACGTAACAGCCGTTGGCGATGGCGTGGCTGCGCTGGACGGTCTCCCATGAGTCGTGCTGGCGTTCGCCGTATCTTTTCTTTTCGCGGGGATGCCAGCCGATGGCGGTCGGGTAAAACAAAATTTGCGCGCCCTGCAACGCGGTCAGCCGCGCGGCCTCGGGATACCACTGGTCCCAGCAAATGAGCACGCCGATTTTGCCGTGGCGCGTCCGCCACGCCTTGAAGCCGAGGTCGCCGGGCGTGAAATAAAATTTTTCGTAGTAAAGCGGGTCGTCAGGAATGTGCATCTTGCGGTAGATGCCGAGCAGCGAACCGTCAGCGTCAATAACGGCGGCGGTGTTGTGATAAACCCCGGCGGCACGTTTCTCAAAGAGCGACGCGATGACGACGACCTGGTGTTTTTTGGCGAGCTTGCAGAAAGCTTCGGTGCCGGGGCCGGGGATTTTTTCAGCGAGTTTGAAATTTCCGAAGTTTTCACTTTGGCAGAAATACTGCGAGCGGAAGAGCTCCTGGGTGCAGATGATTTGCGCGCCGCGCCGGGCCGCGCATTCAACCAGATCGAGGGTCTTCTTCAGATTTGCGTCGGGATTCGCTGCGCAGGCGGTTTGGATAAGCCCAAGCCGCACGACCTGGGCGGAGGCGCGTTTCATGGGCGTCCGGATTTGGCGCGACGGAGCCGGGCGGTATGTTCGAGGATTTGGGTGCTGCCACGGGAGTCAAACGCCTCGGCGGCAGGCGGTTCGTCGTTCCCGAAAAGTTCACGGATGAACTTGCCGAGTGTCTCGTTCGTTGGACCGTAGCCGCCACGATAGATGTAATATTCAAGGTCATACATCAATTCGTCGGCCGTGGCATAACGGTGGGACAGGTCGCGTGCGAGGCAATGATGCAAAATGTCATTGAGCGGCTCGTCAATGCGCGCGTCCAAAGCGCGGAAATCCGGGATCGGCTGGTTCAGGATGCGCTGACGCGATTCCTCGGGGGTTGCGCCTTTGAACAAGTTCCGTTCGAGCAACAAATGCGCCAGCACGACGCCGGCGGAGAAAAGATCGGAGCGTTTGTCGGTCACTTGAAAATCCGCCTGTTCGGGACTCATGTAATCGGCCTTGCCCGCAACCACTTCGCCTTCCTGGTCGGTCAAAAAGCCGCGCGCCTTGGCGATGCCGAAATCGCTAAGTTTCACGTCGCCTTCAAAGGCGATCATGATGTTTTTGAAACTCACGTCGCGGTGAACGATGCCGAGCGGCCGGCCGTTCTTGTCGGTTTTGGCGTGCGCGTAGGCCAGCCCGCGCGCGATGCGACTGGTGATGAACACGGCCAGTTCCTTTGGCAGTTTCCGGCGTTTGTCGGTCAGTTGCTGGGAGAACTGCTCCAGATTGGCGCCGCGAATCAACTCCATGCAGATGAAACAAACGCCGTTGGCCTCGCCGAGATGGTAGGTCTGGACAATGTTGGTGTGGATCAAATCGGCGACGAGCTTGGCCTCGCCAATGAAATTCTCGATGAACATCTTCTGGCTGGCGAAGTTGGGGCGGATGATTTTGATCGCCACGCGCTTGACAAAATCCCGCGCACCGTGCTGTTCCGCCTCATAGACAATGCCCATGCCGCCCTCAAAAATTTTGCGGGCGATTTCGTAGCGGAACTCGCTTTGGATCGTGAAGAGCGCCACACGCGGATGGTGTGAAATTGCCCCGCGATGTCAAGTCCGGCGCTCGCCAGGCCAAAAGCGGGCCTGTGATTTTTTTAATTTTTTTGCTTGCGCCGCGCGTCCAAAAACCCTTAATTCACGCCGAGTCACATGACTGTTTAACCAAAAGAACAACATAAACAAGACCAACAGGAAGGACACCGATATTATGGCAAAAGCTATCTCGAAAGCCCAACTCGCCGCAGCGATTGCTGAAAAGGCTGAAATCTCCAAGAAGCAAGCGACGGAAATCCTCGACCACATCGCTTCTCTTGCCTACAAGCATGCGAAGGACACTTTCACGCTGCCGGGCATTGGCAAGCTCGTGCTTCGCAACCGCGCCGCGCGTCTGGGCCGCAACCCCAAGACCGGCGAAACCATCCAGATCCCGGCCAAGCGCGTCGTCAAATTCCGCGTCGCCAAAGCCGCGAAGGAGGCCATCCTCGGCGGCTAGTCATTTCCGGATTTTCAAGGGGCGCTCTGGATTTTTCGGAGCGCCTTTTTCATGCCGGTCGGTAGTTTGTTGTCAGTCGTCAGTAGCAAGAACGAGTGTTCCCGTTTGAATCTACTGACTGTTGACAACTAACTATTCACTCTCACCAATGAAGATCGCCATCGTCGGCTGTGGCGCGGTGGGCAGTTTCTATGGCGCCAAACTTTGCCGGATTGGGCAGGACGTTCATTTCCTGCTCCGCTCCGACTACGACGCTGTGCGGCAAAGCGGCGTGACCGTCCGCAGTTTCGAAGGCGACTTTCACGTTCAACCCGCATGCGCAAGGACGCCGGAGGAAATCGGCGTGTGCGACGTTGTGCTGATCGGACTCAAAACGACCGCCAACGATCAGTTTCCGAAATTGCTCCCGCCGCTCATTGGCCTGCACACGCCCGTCGTCACGCTGCAAAATGGTCTGGGCAACCCGGAACAATTGGCGCGGTTCTTGTCGCCGGAACAGATTCTCAGCGGACTCTGCTTTGTTTGCCTCAATCGCGTGAAACCGGGCGTCATCCATCACCTGGAGTACGGGATGATTGTGCTCGGCGAGTTTCAGCGCCGGGCCGGGCCGCGCACGCACGGGCTGGCAGCCCTGTTTCGCAGTGCCGGCGTGCCCTGCAAAGTCACCGACAACCTGGCGCAAGCGCAGTGGGAAAAACTGGTCTGGAACATACCCTTCAATGGCCTCGGTGTCGCCGGCGCCGCTGGCTACGACGCGTTTGTCCATCCCCCATCTGCCGGTTCCCATCTGCCATCCGTCGGCCCCTGTCTGCCGACGGATAAACTTCTGGCCGACCCGCGCTGGGAAAAACTCCTGCGCGACCTGATGCGGGAAGTTATTGCCGCCGCCGGCGCCCTGAGGTTTGAGATTCCCGTTTCCTACGCCGAGCAACAGATCGAACGCACGCGGACGATGGGCGCCTACCGGGCGTCCACGCTTCTGGATTTCGAACGCGGCCGGCCGTTGGAACTCGAGAGCATGTTTCTCGAACCGCTGCGCCGGGCGCAATCGGCCGGAGTGCCCGTGCCGCGGCTGACCCGGCTTTGTGAAGTGTTACAGCAATTGGATACGTTGCGCTGAGCCGGGAAATTATTTTCGACGCGATTTTTTCTCCAGCACCAGACTTTCCGGTAAAGCAATCAACTCGGATTTGGTGCCTTCTGGCTGCCAGACCACGCGGCCATCGTCGAGAATCTGCTTGATGACGCCGCGGGTCGAACCCCGCAAGGTTTTTACGCGGTCACCCGGCTGGAAATTTGCGGTTTCACAAAGGGATTCGACAATTTGCGACATGGATTCACGATCCAAAACACCCGCGACATAATGAGCAATTGCCGAGGTGGCTTCCCGCCGGCGGCATGGGGCAGTTCGGCAAAGAGGTAATCTGAAAAGGTCCGCGCAATATCTGCGAAGGTGTTGCCGTTGAAAAAGAGAAATGGAGCGCGCCGATGACAGGTGCGAAGAAAATCAAGTGTCTCGCCGAGGCCGGTCGTTAAGCGCCGTTTTTGCTCCCATTCCTGGCTGAGGGCTTCAAAACTTTCCGAATTCGCGCCGTGCTGCGCGCGACCTCTTTCGCACACTCCACGGTTGTGGCGGATGACAGACTGCCAGTCCCAGTTTTGGAGAAAAGCGGCTCGGGCTTGTAACGGTGATTGTTCGCCAGCGCTTCTTTCAGCGTCTCCGCTGGCGTCGGTACTTCACGAGATCGGTTCGCAGCTTCATCTGCCATAATATGCCCTTTCTTGGGCGGAGCGGCAAGCCGCAGTTTTGGCCGGCACCGCCTACGCACGCGGCTTGAGTTCTGGCCGCAGTTTATAACGGACACCGGAACCAACGGCAATTTTTGTTTCCATCCGCGCCAATCCGCGTAATCTGCGGTTGAGAAAAAATGAAACCTCGCGTTCGTTTCGCCCCTTCGCCAACCGGTTTCCTGCACATCGGCGGCGCGCGCACCGCGCTCTTCAACTGGCTTTACGCCCGTCACACCGGCGGCACGTTCATCCTCCGCATCGAAGACACCGACGCCGCGCGCAATTCGCAGGAGGCCGTGGACGTCATCCTCAACGGCCTGCGCTGGCTCGGCCTTGATTGGGATGAAGGCCCGCTCACCGGTGATGCTACCGGCCCGGGCAAGGGCGACCGCGGCCCGTATTTTCAAAGCCAGCGGAAGGAAACTTATCAGCGCCGCGTCGAAGCCTTGCTGTCACACGGCCTGGCCTACGAACACGAAGGCGCGGTCAAATTCAAAATGACCCGCGAACCGATCACGATTCATGACCTCGTCGTCGGCGACGTTGTACGCAAACTCACCGACCGTGAGGAGCAGGACCCGGACTTTGTGATTCAGCGCTCGGACGGACAGCCGGTGTTTCATCTCGTGAACGTGATTGACGATCTGGAGATGGACATCACCCACGTCATCCGCGGCGAGGACCATTTGAGCAACACCTCCAAGCATATTGCGCTCTTCCAGGCGTTCGGCGTGCATCCGCCGCATTACGTGCACATTCCGCTCATCCTGAACCTCGACGGCTCGAAGATGAGCAAGCGCGACAAGGGCGCGTCCCTTACAAATTATCTCGAAGAAGGTTTTTTGCCTGAAGCGGTGGTGAATTATCTGTGCCTGCTTGGCTGGTCGCCCAAGGACAACCGTGAGAAACTGTCGCGCAACGAGGTTATCGAACGTTTCGACTTGCCGCAGATTCTCCGGCACAACGCGCGGTTCGACTACGAGAAACTGCTCTGGCTGCAAGGTGAATACGCCCGTGAGCTCGGCGACGACCGGTTTTACGAGCTCGCCGTTCACGCCTTCGCCAAGGCAGGAATTGACACGAACAAATATCCCCTGCCCTACGTCAAAGCCGCGCTCGACACATGCAAAGGCAAGTTCAAGATGTTCAGAGAACTGCCCGGATACGCCGGATTTTATTTCACCGACAAAATTGAATACGATGCCGAAGCGGCGAAAAAAGATTTCGTGCCCGAAAATAAACCGCGTCTGGAAAAACTCCGTGATGCTTTTGCCGCCGCGCTGAAGTTCGACGCCGCGACGCTCGAGGCCGCGCTCAAGGAAACCGCCAAAGCACTGGGCGTGAAGGCCGGCGTGCTGGTGCACCCGTGCCGGTTGGCCGTCACCGGCAAACCCGCCGGCCCCAGCCTCTATCATTTGCTCGAAGTGCTGGGGAAAGAAAAGGTGATGCAGCGGATTGAGCGGGCGCTGAGCCAATTTACTGGCTAACTGCGTTCGTGGATTTTGAAGGATAATACAATCCCGGCCATGCCTCTTCCATTTTCGGCGACTGATGTTCCGGGTAACGGTTGTCGCATACACTGATGGTTGACATATAGTCAATCCACTGTTGCCTTTCAGCGTCAGGAACCTGCATTTGAATCCATCGTCTATTAATCAGGTAAGTGGCATCATTGCCTTTGATATAAAGCAGCAGGTTTAGAGCCTTGGCTCCGCTCCTCAAAGTGGCCTCCGTCTGCCACATGATCATGGGATAATTGTTGACCAAGCCCTCTTTCAATTCTTCGCTCTGGAAATCGATGGTGAAGTTCTGTTTGGCTGCTTCATCCATTCCCAATCTAAATTGTCCGGGTTCCGGCCTGAACCGATCGTGAGATATGGTAATTTTGAAATACTCGTTTTCCTTTTGCCATATCATTATTGAATCGCCACCCTTTTTGCCGGATTGATTGGCCCATCCTGAGCCGGGGATGGGAACCTTAAGCAAAATGTTTTCATCCACCAAACCCCCACGCTGCATAGTTGAACACGCCGTTAAGCCAATCAAGACTAATGCAATAATGTTCTTTTTCATGTCAATTAATCTCTACCGAAGGAGCATCCAAAAAAAGCAGAAACTTGCCCGCATAATGTCCTTCGGTCGCTGGCTTTTCATCTGTTTCGCATCACTCCCACCCGTTTCCGCTGTGACGTATCGCACGCTATCCTAAAGCGCCAGGGGACTGGCGCACTCCAAGACGGTTCGCGCAATTTGCAAGTAGCCGGCAAACGCTCGTGTTTTGGATTGCGGTGGCAAGCGCAGCGCGACACCGCTTTTGGAACGCACGAGGGCTCCCGCCAGTCCGAATAATTTCCGCACGCCCGAAAGCGCCGTCGCCACTCCCGCTCTGCCGGCGCACTCCAAGACGCTATCGCACCATTCGCGAGTCACCGGCAAATGCTTGCGTTTTTGATTGCGGCGGCCCTCCGCCGCTTTGGATTTTCCACCGTCCTTTCAGGACGTTTCATTTTACGAACCGCCAACCCGGCACGGCGTGCCGGGCTAATTTCCATCGCCGCTTCGCGACAAAAAATCCGTGTTAATCCGTGCAATCCGTGTCTCTCCGAAACTTCAATGTCGCGCCCGAAAAACTTTTCCTTACACTCCCGCCCGTGCTCAACCCGTTCATTCATTGGATTGAAGCCAAAGGGCCTTACGCGCCGTGGCTGTTCCTGGCGCTGTTTGTCGTCGCTTCGCTCCTGATGATCTGGCGGCTGGAAGTTTTGAGCGTCAAGGGCTTCGAAGGCACGGTGCTCGGCACGCTCGTCATGCCCTATTGCACCGGCATGGGCAATCTCATCTTCGCCTTCATCCTCGGCCGCAACGGCGGCTCCGGCGCGGACGTGATGGTCAACTCCCTCGTCAACAACGTCACCAACATGACGCTCGTGCTCGGCCTGCCGACGATTTTCTGGGGAATGAAAATTTTGCCGGCGCAAAAGAAAAAAGGTAAAACCGGCGGCAAGGCGCATGAACTGAACCGGCTCTCGTCGCTGTTGACGCTCACCGCCGTTTTGTTTTTCACGGGCGTGGTCTGGACGATGGGCCGCAAGGGACGGATTGTTTTCAACGACGGCCTGATTCTGGTCGGACTGTTTTTATTCTGGCAATGCTTTCACGTGTTCGACGTTCTCAAAAACAACGTGCGCCAGGGCAAATCGTTGAGCTGGACGTTGCCGTTCGACCTGGCGCTGCTGGCCGTCGGCGCGTATGGCATTTACGTGAGCACCGGCTGGCTGGTGGCCTGGATTTCCAACATTCACACCGGCTTCATCAGCGCGACCTACCTCGGCTGGCTCAGCGGCTGGCTGATGGTGCTGCCGAACGCGGTCCTGGCGTTTTATTACGGCTGGTGCAAACAGCCGGAAACGGTCTATGCCTCGCAAGTCGGCGACGCGCACGTGTCCATCCCGCTGTGCATCGGCATTTACGCGTTGTATCGCCCGATGGATCTGCCGCCGTTTTTTCACACGGGAATGTTCATCCTCCTGGGCGCGACGCTGGTGCATTTCTTTTTCATCGCCCTTTTTGGACGGCTGCCGCGCTTCATCGGCGCGGTGCTGGTCGCCGCCTACGGATATTTTCTCTGGAAAGGCCTGCTCGGGTGAATTGCGCAGCAGCGAACGCGAGTTCGCTCAAACTCCAGGCCGGTCTGAAATCATTTTGAGCCGACTCACGTCGGCTGCTACGAATCTAACTTTTCTTGAAAAGCTGCGTGTCGCCGGAGATGACCACCGGGTGGGTGCGGACTTTGTCGGCCAGTTCTGCGAACGGCACCTGCGCCTCCAGCCAGCGGGGATTTTTCGTGATGGAATCCATGGACTCGTGCGTGTTGTTGCAGATCAGATAAACACCCGTGCCCAAAACCAGGAACGACTCGAAACCCGTGCCGATGCCGTGCCGCGCAAATTCAAAATCACCGGCGCCATATTGTCCCGCGACCAACTCCGCGCGCAACGTGCCCAGATCCCTGGCGAAGTTTTTCAGAAAATCATCGTTGCGCGGGCCGAGGTAGCTCAGAATGCGCGCCTTGTTTTGCACCAGCGAGACAATCGCCCACTCGTCAAAAACAACGGCGCCGTATCGCGCGTTCATCTGGCTCGCGCAGTTTTTAATCTGGCTCGTGATTTCGTCCAATGTCATGACGCGACCCAAAAAAGCAGTTTTGCTGCCATGAAACAAGGCAATTCCTGCCTCCCTCGCCACCGTCAATTTTGAGAGTGCGCCCGCGTCCGCAAATTTATAGCGTTTCCAAAATGCAACCACCGACATCAACCCAAAGCCAGCCAGCGCCCGTCTCCGGTGGGATAATGACGGTTTGGGTTCATTGGCTGCTTACGGCCCTGGTGACGGTGTGTTTTGCGGCCGCGTTCGCCATGCTTTGGACTTCCGCCAACCTGCCGGACAAGCCGGAATGGCCGAACGCGCTGCTGATTTCGCTGGCGACGGCCAGCACGGTGGTCGCGCTATCGCGGCGGTTACCCATGCAAAATGTTTTGTGGGCGGCGCTGATCATCGCGGTCATCGGCGGCGCGGCCCACGCGCTCGGCGAGATTACCGACATGCCCTTCGGCCCATTTGTGTTTGGGCCGGAAGCGGGACCGCAACTCCTCAAAACCCTGCCCTGGGCGGTGCCGCTGCTCTGGGTCTTCGCCATTTTGAATTCGCGCGGCGTGGCACGTTTGATTTTGCGTCCGTGGCGGAAGACCAAAACTTACGGATTTTGGGTCATTGGCATTACGGCCGCGTTGGTGATGCTGTTTGATTTCGCCCTCGAGCCGTTCGCTTCGCGCGTGAACCATTACTGGCTTTGGACACCGACAAAATTTCCGGTCACCTGGCAGGGCGCACCCCTGGTGAATTTCCTCGGTTGGGCGGTCGTGGCGCTGCTCATGCTGGCGTTCGTCACGCCCATGTTGATCAACAAACGGCCGAAGGGAAAAAGTTCGCCGGATTATCATCCGCTCGGCTTCTGGCTGGGCGCGTTGTTGCTTTTTGCGGGCGCCGCGGCTCTGAAGGGGCTTTGGCCGGCGGTCGCCGTGGACGCCGGTATTGGTGTGGTCACGGCCGTTTTTGCGATTCGCGGGGCGCGGTGGTGAAGACGGCTTCTTCCGGTTCCTTGCGTTTGGTGATTTTCAACCTCGCCACGAGCGGGCCGTCCATTTCCTCAACGCGCAATTCGCACGCGCCGAGGGTCAACACGTCGCCCGCCTTGGGAAAACCGCCGAGCCGTTGCGTGATCCAGCCGCTTGCGGTCGCCGCGCCCTCGCCGCGCCCGATTTCGCCGACGAGTTTTT
Source organism: uncultured Verrucomicrobiae bacterium (assembly GCA_963754775.1). Taxonomy (GTDB): domain Bacteria; phylum Verrucomicrobiota; class Verrucomicrobiia; order Limisphaerales; family UBA11358; genus UBA11358. The sequence goes on along the minus strand of CAVWHM010000052.1, from coordinate 33,871 downwards.
CCAATTCGTGCAATGGCAACGTGCCGGCGGCCTCCCAGACGTTTTCACCCAAGTGCGTCAATTCGGATTTTTCCTGGTCAAACTCGTCTTGAATCTGGCCGACGAGTTCCTCCAACACGTCTTCCAGCGTGACGATCCCAACCGTCCCGCCGTATTCGTCCACGACGACGGCGAAATGCAATTTCCGTTCGAGGAACAGTTGCAACAATTTTTCCAGCCGCGCGGTTTCGGGCGCGTAAATCAACTTGCGCGCCACCGGCAGCAAATCCGCTGCCGTGCGCGCCCGGGCATCCCGCGAGGCGGGATAGAGGTCCTTGATGTGAACCACGCCGCGCGTCCGGTCCAGATCGCCGCCTTCGCACAGCGGGAAGCGCGAGTAGCGCGTCTTTTCCGCCAGCGCGAGACATTCGGCCAGCGTCGCGTCGGTGTCGAACGCGGTGATTTCGTGACGCGGGCGCATGACTTCGCGCGCGACGCGCCGGCGCAAGTCCAGCGCGTTCAAAATGATGTTGCGTCCGAATGCCGCGCGGGGCGTCGCGGCCAGCACGAGGCGCAATTCCTCCTCCGACGGGGCGCGGTCGCCCTGACCGTCCGGCTCAATCCCCATTTGGCGCACCAGCCAGCGCGCGGAAAAATTCAGCAGCCGGTTGAAGGGATAAAATGCGAGATAAAACCAGCGCAACGGGCGCGCGGCCCACAGCGCGACCGGCAGCGTCTTTTGCATGCTCAGCCATTTGGGCGCCAGTTCGCCGACCACGATGTTCAAAAACGTCAGCGCGCTGAACCCGACGATGAACGAGATGGAACTCAGCAGCGCCGGAGATTTCACGCCCAGCAAATCAAGCGCCGGCGAGAGCAACGTGGCGAAAAACGGCTCGCCCATCCAGCCCAGCCCCAGACTGGCCATCGTGACGCCCAGTTGCGTCGCGCTGAGGTAGGAATTCAGGTTGCGGACGATGTGCCGCGCCAGCTTCGCCCGGCGCTGGCCCTGGGCGACCAGCGCGTCCAGTTGCGTTTCGCGGATGCGGACGAGCGCGAACTCGGCGGCAACGAAAAACCCGTTCAGCAGCACGAGCACAAACACCACCAGGATTTTCAACGCAATCAAAATGGCGGCGTCCCAATTCATAATTTCACCTCGCCGAACATCACCTTTAAAATGTCTTCCAGGCTCACGATGCCGATTTCGCCGCGGTCGCGTCCCAGCACAATCGCCAGCCGGTGGCCGGCGCGTTGCATCAGACGCAACGCGATTTCCAGCCGCATGCCCTCGTCCACAAAAAGCGCCGGGGCCATTTGCGCCGACGCGGGTTTTTCAAGCTCGAGATCACCGCGAAACAACAACACATCCAGCGCCAGCAAACCGGCGATGCGGCGCCGGCCATCGCGCGTTTCCCAGACCGGCAGGCGCGAAAGCTTCTTTTCGCGCGCCAGCGCCAGCACTTCGCGAATCGGCGTTTGCGCCTCGACCGCCACCGTCTGCGCCAGCGGCGTGGCAATCTGGCGAACGGTGAAATTCTGCAGGTCGAGCACGCGGTTGACCATGGCGCGCTCGTCGCTCGAGAGCGCCTGCGCGGATTCCTGCATGACGGCGCGCATTTCCTCGCGGTTGCCGAACAGCCGCCCGGTGAACGCCCTCCCGCCCGTCCAGCTCAACAAGGATGTGGACGCCGCCCTGACCAGCCAGACGAGCGGGCGCAGCACAACCTGAACGGGCCGGAACACGTTGGCCATGGCGAGGCACAGTTGATTGGGATGCGCGCGAAACAGCATTTTCGGCAGCAGGTCGAACAGCGCGTAAAATAAAAACACCGCCGCCGCAAAAATGATGACGATCGAGGCGTGATGCCACGCCAGCCACTCGTGCAATTTCACGATGACCCAGCCGAGGATGAGAAAATTGGCCAGCGTGTTGCCCACCAGGATCGTCCAGAGAAAGCTTTCGGGATTTTCGAGAAAACCATGAAGCAATTTTGCCGAGGGCCGCCCCGCGTGCGCCAGCCGCCGTACGCGCAACCGGCTCAACGCGAACACGCCCGCCTCCATGCCTGAAAGCAGGAACGACATCGCCAGGCAGCCCGCCAGGCCAAGCCAGTTGAAAACCTCGAGGTTCATTTCATTTTAGCTGTTGCACGAGCAATTCACGCACGCGCCGTTCGTCGGCCACCTGCGCGGTAAGTTTCAAGCCGCGAAACGCCGCCGACTGGCCGGCTTCGGGCACCACCCCCAGTAGATGCGCCAGCAGTCCGCCCATCGTTTCGACTTCGGACACGTCGCCGAGCGGCGGAAATTCACGGCGGAAATCGTCCAGCCGCATGGTGCCGTTCACCCGCCAGCGGCCCGGCGCGAGCTTTTCCATGATGAAACCTTCCGGCTTCAATTCCGCGCGAATCTTGCCGACCAGTTCACCCAAAATGTCCTCCATCGTGACCAGCCCGGCCGTACCGCCGAATTCGTCGAGCACGATGGCCAGACCGCGTTGTTGTTTTTGCAGGCTTTTGAAAAGCTGGAGCAAATTCATCGTCTCCGGCACAAATGACGGAAATTCAATCGCGTCGGCCAGGTCAATTTGGGGGTCCAGCAACAGCGCCCGCGCGTTCAAAATGCCGACGATGGTGTCCGGTGTTTCGTCGTAAATCGGCAGGCGGCGGTGCTTGAATTCGCGGGCGGCGGCGAGCATTTCCTCAACCGGGGCATCATCCGATATGCACGCCATGCCGGCGCGCGGACGCATCACTTCGCGCACCGTTCGCTGGTCGAGGCTGATGATTTGGAGGATGATTTCCTTTTCCGCCTCGGCCAGGGTGCCCTGCTGGTAGGCCATTTCGAGCAGTTCCTGGTATTCCGCATCGGTCAACGCCGCGGGTGGCACGAGAAATTTGGGCGCGGCCAGTTTCAAAATGCCCTCGTTCAACTTCTGCGCCACTCGGCACAACGGCGTGGTGACGTTCACGAACAGCAACAGCGGCCAGCTCACGCGCAACGCCCACCGTTCCGGCTGCCGCACCGCCAGCGTCTTGGGGAAGCCCTCGCAACCGATGAGCACCAGCGCAAACAGCACGCCAACGGTCAACAACAAGGGCCATTCGCCGCTGAACACCTTGCGCAACGCGACGGCGAGCATCGCGGCGTTGGCGAACGTGTTGCCGAGCACCATCGCCGCCAGCAAATCCTGCGGTTGTTCGAGGAGCCGGGCGATGATCCGGCCCGCGCGCGGATGGCGTTCGGCCAGTTGCTGCGCCTGCCATTTGCTCAAGGAAAGCAGTGCCGTTTCCGCCAGCGCGAAAAAGAAACTTGCGCCCGCGAAGATCAAAATCGCCACCATCGCCACCAACGCCGTCCCCATGCGCGCAGTGTGACGGGAAAAACGCGTCAAATAAAGGAGAAAGGGACGACGCGGATTTCACAGATTTTCACGGATTAAATCTGTGTTAATCCGTGTAATCCGTGTCTCAACCTTCCAAAACCGCCGTAACGGCCGCGTAATTTTGCGTGTGACTCAGGCTGACGAGCAGCCGTTTCGCGCCGCGCGATGCAAACAATTCCTTTCCCTTGCCGTGCAGAACCACAAACGGTTCGCCGGATTCCTTGCGGCAGATTTCCATGTCCTGCCAGCCGAGCGCCGCGCCGATGCCGGTGCCGAACGCCTTGGAAATTGCCTCCTTGGCCGCGAACCGCGCCGCGAGAAACGGCGCGGGATTTTTATTCGACAGGCAATACGCGATTTCGTCCGGCAGCAAAATCCGGTTCACGAACCGCTCGCCGAATTTTTCGTAGGACGCAGCGATGCGCGCTACTTCGATAATGTCAATGCCGACGCCCAGGATCATTTGCGATTTACGATTTGCGATTGACGCGCAAGCAACCGGTTTTTACCGAGGATTTCGCGGATGACACGGATAAAAAATCCGCGCTATCCGTGTAATCCGCGTTTAATTTCAGGTTTTTATCCGCCATACTTTTTCATCAGCCGCAGCATTTCCTTGACGGCCTTTTCGAGGCCGACACTCACCGCCCGGCTGACGATGCTGTGGCCGATGTTCAATTCCACCAGGTGCGGCACGCGATGCAGCAATGGCAGATTTTCGTAGTTCAATCCGTGCCCGGCATTTACTTTCAATCCGAGCGCGTGCGCCTGCTTTGCGCCGGAAATCAAACGGTCGAGTTCTGAAAGGTTGGTAGGGACGGCGCGCCGCGCCGTCCGGTCATCGCGGCGCGATGACCCTACCTTCTCATGAAATTCTTCCGCGAACGCGCCGGTGTGCAGTTCGATAAACTGGCTGCCCACCCGCGCGCTGGCCTCAATCTGCCTTTCATCCGGCGCAATGAACAAACTGACCTCGATGCCCGCGTCGTTCATTTTCTTGCGTGTTTCGGTCAGGGATTTTTCAGCGGCGACCACGTCCAGTCCGCCTTCGGTGGTCACTTCCAGCCGCCGTTCGGGCACGATGCAGACAATGTCCGGCTTTAATTTCAGCGCGATGCCGACAATTTCCGGCAGGTTGGCCATTTCGAGGTTCAGCCGCGTTTTGACAATTTCGCGCAGCTTCCAAACATCGCGGTCCTGCATGTGGCGGCGGTCTTCGCGCAGGTGGGCGGTGATGCCGTGCGCGCCGGCGGCCTCGCAAATCCGCGCCGCCGCGACGGGATCCGGCTCGCCGAAACCGCGTCCGCGATACCGCGCTTCGCGGAGCGTGGCGACGTGGTCAATGTTGACGCCGAGTTTGAGCATGGTCAATGCGGCACCGCCGGCGCTGCCGGCGCGTGCGCGGCGGGCGCAGGTTTGGCCGGCGTGCCGGGCATATTGGGCGGCGGTCGCATTGGTCTCACCCGCGGTGGAGGCATACGCAAATCGCAGCCGGGAAAGTTCGTCGCTTCAAGCCAGTTCGCCAGCGCGACGAGTTCAATCGCCGCCAGACCGCCGGGTGATTTGCGCAGGAAGTTCAATTCATTGGGTCCGGTCTGCGTGACGGTCGTGACCGCGGGACCCAGGGTCGGCCCGACATGATTGAGCCATTTGCCGGCGGTGGATTGCGGGTTGAATTGTTTGTGCCGCGTCAGCAGAAGCATGAACTGGCTCAACTCTGGCATTACTTTCAAACGGTCGCCGGTGATTTCCCAATGGTAATAAACCAGGTTCGGGGTGTTCAGTTGCTGGAGCAACGCCGGCGGCAACGCCTCCGAACGCGGCGGGTTGGGGAAAAAACCGCCGAACAAAAAGTCACCCGCCGGTTCATGCAGCGTCCGCACAAACGGCGCGATGAACGGCAAACCGTGCCAGGCAATCTGGCCATTCGTCATTTCCTCTTTAATCGTGTTGAAGAAAAGGTTTTGCGAATTTTTTACGAGCACCGCGGACAGTTTTGCGTCGAGTTGCGTGACCGCGGCGGTCGCATCCGGCACTGGCGCGGCGGCAAAGGTTTGAAGCGGAACCTGCGGCAGCGCCCAAATGAAAAACTGGTTGGGCGGCGGCTGAATCTCATATGGCTGCGCCCAGCTTTGCCGTTCCAGCCATGGCCCGATGCCGCGCACCGCCGTGAAGCTCACCATCGGCTGGTGAATGACGCTGGCCGGCAGCCGCCATTTTTCCAGTGGCAACAACGGTTGCGACAGGATGAATCTGCCATTTGACCATAAATCGCCGTCGCGACCAATGAATTGCAATTCAATCTTCGGAAAATCAAATGCTTTCAGCGGCGGGAACCATCGTGCGAGACGCGGCCAGTCTGCTTCCACGTTCAACCAGTAATTCTTTCCAAATGGCGCGGGACGCTTTTCGGCCAGCACGCGTTGGACGATGCCATCGCTCAATGGCAGTTCGTTTTCGCCGCAGCTTAAGACGACCCAGTCGCCGGCGCGGACGAAACGAATGAGATTGGGCGGCAGGTCTTTCTTCAACAACCAGCCAGTTGAAGTCTTCCCGGCGGGCAAATGCGTCCAGGATTGGAGAACTCCGGCGAGATTTTCCTGCCACAATTTTGCGCGGGCGGTGTCCAAGCGTATCGCCAGGGCCGTTTCCGGCACACCGTTGGTGGTATCGCGGATTTCCAGAATCCATTCCGACTTCAGCAGATCGTCGAGCAAGGGACGAAGCTGATCCGCCCCGGCGCTGGCGCCGGCGGCCAGGCGGCTTTTGAACCAGGTGTAAGGAAAATGCGACAGCTTGTTCAGCGTCTGTTCGCGGAGCGCCTGCGCCTCGGCGGAGCAAAAGAAGTTGGTCAATGCGGCGGAATTGGTGTCGGCGGAAATTTGTTCCGCGCCGACAAAATGAATTCGCGCAATCAAATCCGGCGGCGGCGAGGCCTGGGCCGCCATCGCCATCACCGCACACAACGAAATGGTCAAAAACTTGTTCATCGAGGGGCTTTTCTGTGCCAAATGCAACGCCTCTTGGCAAACTCAATTATGATTCTGATTGCCGCGCACGCCGAATCCGGCTTTCATCCGGCGTGCTCCAACTGCGCGCGTTTTGCAAATTCTGGCTGCCGGTGCTGATTTGGATGGCGGTGATTTTCACCGCATCGAGCGACAAGCATTCCTACCAACATTCATCACGCATTTTTGAACCGCTCCTGCGCTGGCTGTTCCCGCACCTGTCGGAAACACAAATCCACGCTGTTCACGAGCTGTTCCGCAAATGCGCGCACGTGGCCGAATACGCCGTGCTCGCGCTGTTACTCTGGCGCGCGGTTCGCAGGCCGGTGAAAAACGACTCCGCGCCCGTGGAACTGGCGTGAAGCCCGGCTCACACTGCTGTTGGTCATGTCTCTACGCGGCGACCGACGAGTTTCACCAGATTTTTGTGCCCACCCGGACGGCACAGGTTTCGGACATTCTCATTGACACCAGCGGCGGCGCGGCGGGTTTGCTCGCGCTTTGGCTGATTGGCCGCTGGCGAAAACATTGGTAACCTCACACCATGAAACGTCCGCTCGTCGCCGTCGTTTCGTGCTACGTCGTCGGTTTGCTGCTGGCCGCGTTTTTTCAGCCGCCGCTTCAGCCGCCGCTCCGCGCTTTTTGCCGCTTCGTTTTTCGTTCTCGTCCTCGCCCTCGTCCTCGTCCTCGAAAAATTCAGCTCCTGGTTGATTTGGCCGCTGCTCGCGCTCGTTGGCTGGACGAATCTCGCCAGCCGCACCGCCGTCCTTTCGCCATACGACCTGCGCACCCTGCTCGGCAATGACGCCGCCATCGTCAACCGTCCGCGGCAATCTGGTTGAGACGCCACACATCAAAATCGTCGAGCGCGACGACCCGGAAACCGATCGCACCATCGCCCAGGTCCGGGTGACCGGGTTGCGGCGGGATGATAATTGGCAGCCGGCAGCCGGCGAAATCGTCGTCACCACGCCCGGCATGCTGCCCGGTAATTTTTTCGCCGGGCAGCCCGTGGAAATCAACGGCGTCATCGCGCGGCCGCCGCCGCCGCTGGCGGAAGGACTTTTCGACTACCGCGATTATCTCCAGACGCGCGGAATTTATTACCAGCTCAAAACCGGTTCCACCACACGATTGGCAACTGGGCGCATCGTCATTGACCCGGCCGCCGTTGACCGACCGGTTTTTGACCTGGTCGAAGCACACGCTGGCGCTGGGTTTGCCGGTTGAAGACGAGCCGTTGCGCCTGCTTTGGGCGATGACGCTCGGCTGGCGCACCGCGTTCACGGGCGACATCAGCGAACCGTTCCTGCGCGCCGGCACGATGCACCTGTTCGCGATTGACGGGCTGCGCATCGCGCTGATTTCGGGGATGCTCGTCGCCCTGCTCCGCGTGTTGCAGGTCTCGCGCGCCTGGTGCGGCATCGTCGCCATTCCGGTCATCTGGTTTTACACCGCCGCGACCGGCTGGGAATCCTCCGCCATCCGCGCCTCCGTGATGATGACCATCGTCATTGGCGGCTGGGCGTTGAAACGGCCGGGCGACCTGATCAATTCCCTTGCCGCCGCCGCGTTCATCATTCTGCTGTGGGAACCGCGCCAGCTTTTCGAGGCGAGCTTCCAACTTTCATTTTTCGTCGTGCTCGTCATCGCCCTGATGCTGCCGCCATTGAATAAAATTTCCGACCGGCTCCTGCGGCACGATCCGCTGTTGCCCGACGACTTGCTGCCTTACTGGCGGCGTGTGCTGAACACGACGCTGCGGATGTTGTCTCGGTATTTTGCGCTTTCCATTGCGGCCTGGGCCGGTTCGATCCCCCTGTCGGCGCTTTATTTTCATCTGTTCAGCCCGGTTTCACCGCTGGCGAACATTGTCGCCGTGCCGCTCGGCACGCTCGCGCTGATGAGCAATCTCGGCAGTCTCGTCTGCGGCAACTGGCTGCCGTGGGCAACCGGATTGTTTAATCACAGCGCCTGGTTTTTCATGGTGGCGATGACCTGGGTTAGTGTGGTTTCCACAAAAATTCCCGGCGCATTTTTCTACGTGCCCGAACCGTCGTGGCTCACCATCGGAATTTACTACGCCATCCTCGTCGGCGCGCTGAGCGGCTGGCTGTTCGCGCCCGCGCGAAGAATCTGGAGCACGGCAATTTTGATCCTGATTGCGGGGCTTTATTTTTGGCGTTGGGAGCAGTCCCGCGCTGAAATCCAATTGACCGTGCTGCCGCTCAACGGCGGTCACGCCGTCTTCGTGGACGCCGCCGGGCGGAAAAATGACTGGCTGGTGAATTGCGGCGACTCAAACAATGTCGCCGAGTTCACGCTCAAACCATTTCTGCGGGCGCAAGGCGTGAACAAAATCCCGCGGCTTGTTTTGACGCGAAGGCGACTTGCGGAACATCGGCGGCGCCGCGTCGCTCGACGAACTTTTCGGCATCGGCGAACTCTGTCACCGGGCCGGTCCATTTCCGTTCCAGCACTTACCGCAACATCGTCGCGGAATTTGAAAAACCGCCGTCGCGGCACAAAATTCTGAATTGCGGCGACAGCGCCGGCTGCTGGCGGGTTTTGCATCCTGGCGCCGGGGAAAATTTCGCGCGCACGGACGACGCGGCGCTGGTGCTGCTCGGAAATTTTTATGACACGCGCGTTTTGCTGTTGTCCGATCTGGGACGCAACGGGCAAAGCGCGTTGCTCGCACGCACCAACGACCTGCGCGCCGACATTGTCATTGCCGGGCTGCCGGATGAAGGCGAACCGCTCTGCGACGCGCTGCTCGATGCGGTTCAACCGAAAGTCATCGTCATTGCCGACTCGGAATTTCCCGCGACGCGGCGCGCGAGCCGCGAATTGAAACAGAGATTATCCGCGACGAAATGTGCCGGTGATTTACACGCGCACCGCCGGCGCGGTGAAAATTGTGACGCGACCGGATGGTTGGGAATTGCGAACGATGGACGGGCAAATTTCAGTTGGCACCGACGTGTCGCAGACGCCGTTGGCCGTACGCAGCGCAAGTTTTCGGATGACAGTCGACCGACGCGCTTCCGGAATCGGGAATTTCTTCACTTCGACGGTGACGCGTTCAGGTTTGAACTCGGACAAAACCATATCCGCGATATCGGCAGCGAGTTTTTCAATGAGTTTCCAGCTTCGACCCTCGCCGAATTTCAACAGCCGCTGGCTGACGGCGAAATAATCAATCGTGTCGTGGATGTCATCGCTCCCGGCCGCCGCCGAGAAATCGAAGTCCATCTCCACCGTCAGCAGCAAACGCTGCGGTTTGACGCGCTCCGCTTCCGGCACGCCAACGCGGTAAAATACTTCGAGGTCAACGATGGAGATTTTAGAATTCATTTTTTACCGGAGGGACGAGTTGCACGAGTCCCTGACTTTTGGGGACGGCGACACGCCGTCCCTCCCAGCTGGAATTTTTCATTACGGCATCGAGCAGAATCCGCGTCGGCGTGTTGAGCGGCATTTTGGCGGCAACCGCGGGCGTGACCCATCGGGACTCGCGCGCCTCGTCGTTGAGTTTCACCCGCGGCCTGCCTTTGCAGCGACAGGAGTAATTCAGCAGGACGAAATGGGCGTCGCGGTAAAATTCCTTCGAGTGGATGCAATCCTGCACGAGCACAAATTCGATTCCGGTCACGTCGAGATTGGTTTCTTCCTTGATTTCGCGGCGGAGCGCGGCCACGGAGGTTTCGCCCCATTTGATTTTGCCGCCGGGGATGCCCCAGAGATTCGACCATTTGTGCGTGCGAATCATCAGCACCTCGCCCGCGCCGTTGAAAATCAACGCCCCGACGGTCGCCAGCGGCGGATGCGTCTCTTCAAACTTTCCCGCCGCCGGTGCGAGGTTCAGGTGGTTTTTTTCCAGCACACCGCGCAATTCGCCGAGGTGCTCGACGACCAGATCCGGTTTCGCCGCGCGCAACTGTTCCAGCGTGTTGTAGCCGGTGAGCACGGCGCAAGAGTGGACCCCGCCGTGCCGCGCCGTCTCGATGTCGTGCTGCATGTCGCCGATGAATAGCGTCTCATCCGGCCGGAGACTGTTTTCGGCGAGGATTTCATGGATTTTTTTCCGCTTGTCCCAAACATCCGTGTAAGGTTTGTCGAGAAAGGCGTCGAAGCCGGTGACGCGGCATTGCGCGGCAAAATGCTCTTTGTGAACGGTGCTCAACAGGAACGTGCGGAGCTTTTGGGCGCGGCAGAATTCGAGGAAATTGCGGGCGTAGGGCAGTTCGCAGACAGAATCCTGCGCCTGCCGGAAACTGGCATGGAACCATTCCTCGAGTTGCGGCATCGGCACGTGCGGCGTGTGGCGGTCGTAGAAGTTCGTGAACGGCAGGGAAAATTCCGCGCGGAATTCGTCGAGCGTCATTTCGGGGCGGCCCGCCTGCGCGAGGACAAAATTCGACGCCTTCAAAACGGCGGGCAAATCGTCCACCAGCGTGCCCGACCAGTCGAAGATGATGTTGCGGATCACGGTCGGAGCTTAACCGCGGATTTCACGGATTTCACGGATAAAATTTCCGGCCGCGTCACTGGCGGTTGGCTTTCAGGAAAATTGCAGACGCCAGAATCGCAGAGTCGCACTACGAATTCTTCGTAGCGCAGGTTGTCAACCTGCTGTTTCGCCGACCGGCAGTCGGCACGGTGGCGTATATTTCGGATGCCTGCAAACCCTGGCGCCCCGCCGGTTGCCAACCGGCGATACAGCAGACAGCCTGTCTGCGCCACGAAAAACATTGTGTCGCCCGACCGCATCGCAATTTGGAGTTGCGCCCGACGGCGGCAAATTGCATAACCACGTGGTCAGGCTATAATTGAAGTTGAACATGAGCCGAACACCGCCAGATTTCCGGCTTTTGTCAACCCGGCTGCCAGCCAAAGGCGGCTTCACGTTGATCGAACTTCTGGTCGTGATTGCCATCATTGCGATTCTGGCGGCTCTGTTGTTGCCGGCGTTGGACAAGGCGAAATTCAAGGCGCAGGGACTGCAATGCATGTCCAATCACCGGCAATTATGCCTGGCCTGGAAGATGTATTCGGAAGACAACGCAGACCAATTGTTGTTTGCCAGCGAAGATCCGTATAACCCGCCGACCACCAATGGCGCATGGATTACCGGCATGCTCGACTTCAATCCCGCCAACCAATCGAATTGGGACCCGTCGTTCACCATTGAGCGCAGTCCGATGTGGCCGTATTGCGGCAACAGCCTGCCAATTTGGAAATGCCCGGCGGACACCTCGTTCGTGATGGTCAACGGGCAACCCCAACCGCGCGTCCGCAGCATGTCCATGAACGTTTATCTCGGCGGCTTCGGCGGCACTTACGGCAATTGGGACCTGGTCATGGGTCCCGTCTGGGGCAACTTCAAAATCTATCGAAAACAGTCCGACCTGATTAATCCCGGTCCCTCCACCATTTTTGTGTTTCTCGACATGCGCCAGGACAGCATTGACATGGGCAATTTCGCCGCTGACATGGCCGGCTGGCCGGATCAGCCGGCCAGCTATGGGTTCTTTGATTTGCCCGGTTTCTATCATCATTTGGCGTGTGGTTTTTCGTTCGCCGACGGTCATTCCGAAATGCGACGCTGGCGCGATGGCCGCACCATGCCGCCACTGGTGCCCGAAGGTTCCGTCAACGACTGGTTTGCGTCGCCAAACAATCCCGATGTTGCCTGGCTGCAGGAAAAGGCAACCCGGCCCAAGCAATGAAACATTCGCGCGGGGCGGCTGAATCTTACTAACTCCATCAACCGCGTTTGACCCATGCTCATCGCGTTCCACAAACCTTACGGCGTTATTTCGCAATTCACCGGCAATGGCTCGCCGAACCGCACGCTGGCGGAATTTGGGTTTCCGAAAAACGTTTATCCCATCGGCCGGCTCGACGCGGATTCCGAGGGTCTGTTGCTCTTGAGCGATGAGCCGAAGTGGAACGAGCGTCTGCTGCACCCGCGCCACGCCCACGAACGCGAGTATTGGGCGCAGGTTGAACGCATCCCGACGCCGGAAGCGTTGAAAAAATTGGCGCGCGGTGTTTCAATTGCCGTTGGTGGGCGCGGCGGTGCCGCAGCACCGCCGCCACCGGGTTCAAAGGGCTATCACACCATGCCTTGCCGCGCGTGGATTCTGGAGCCGCAACCGGAGGTAATCCCCGCACCCGTAGCGGCGTCTCGGCAGAGCGCCGCTGACTGTCTTTCCAAAAAATGGCGGCGCTCTACCGAGACGCCGCTACGCCAAAACTCCCGCCGCGCGTCCCGCCGATTCGATTTCGCAAGAGCGTTCCGGATTGCTGGATAGGACTGGAATTGATCGAGGGCAAAAACCGTCAGGTGCGGCGGATGACGGCCGCCATTGGGCATCCGACCTTGCGGTTAATTCGGGTGCGGATTGGAAATTTCCGGCTCGGCGATTTGCCCGCCGGCCAATGGCGAATTCTGACGGCGAAAGAAGGCAAAATTATTCTTGATATCGCCGAATGGGAATGATTTAATGGATCAACCCTTACAAAGGCAAAATGAAATTGAATCCCATTTGCCTCGGGATGGTTGGCTTGACGTGTTTCATTCTGCGCGTCTCATCCGCAACGCTCTGTGTGGATTTGAACAGCACCAACCCCGTTTCGCCCTACGCCGATTGGAGCACCGCTGCCACGAACATTCAGGATGCGATTACGGTATCCCTGGCCGGAGACATCGTGCTGGTGACGAACGGCGTTTATGCAACGGGCGGCAAGATCATGGCGGGAGGTTTGACCAATCGCGTGGCAGTGGACAAAGCCGTGATTGTGACGAGCGTGAACGGTTACGACGGAACCGTGATTCAAGGCGTATGGGATCCGGTTTCCACGAACGGCCCCGGCGCCGTGCGTTGCGCGTGGCTGACTGATGGCGCGGTGTTGAACGGATTCACTTTGCAAAATGGCGCAACGCTCACTGGCGGTTTAGTCGGTGACAGTTCGGACAGCGGCGGCGGCGCTTTTTGCGCTTCGACAAATGCCGTTGTTTCCAATTGCTTTTTGACCAACAACTCCTCGGTTTTTGGCGGCGGCATTTGCCACGGAATACTGAACAATTCTTTGGTTATCGGCAATCTGGGGCTTTACGGCGGCGGCGCGTTTGGCACCGCGCTAAATAACTGCACGGTGCTCAACAATTACTGCGAATGGCCGTATCCTGTCGTGGGCAGCGGCCCCGGCGGCGGCGGAACCTATGACTGCGTGGTGCGGAACAGCATCGTCGTGAACAACTACTGGGTTTGGCCCTATCCCATGGGCATCAATAATTACGGTTACGGTTTTGTCTCTTCTGCACCGATGTATTCCTATTCCTGCACCTATCCGCTGCCATCCGGAACCGGCAACATAAATGGAAACAGTGCCAGTCAGCAATTCCTGGACTTATTCCACATCGCGACGACTTCACCCTGCCGTGCGGCCGGCAGTGCTCTCTATGCGAGCGGAACCGATTTGGACGGCGAGCCGTGGGCCAATCCGCCTTCGATGGGCTGCGATGAAGTGGTGGTTTCCAATCTCGTCGGCCCGTTGTCGGTGGTTCTTATTGCCTCTCAAACTAATCTGCTGGTCAGCCCACCCAATCTTTTTCCTCTTCCTCGGCACCGGATTTTTTCAAGGCATCATCACCGGCCGCGCATCCCGTGTCGAATGGTCGTTTGGCGACGGGCCAGCCATCACCAATTCCGGCGCGACCAGGTCCTATTATTGGACCAACTCCGGCGATTACACCGTCACCTTCACCGCCTACAACAATGACAATCCCGCCGGCGTTTCCACCAATACCCTCGTTCACGTGCTGCTGCCGAACGTGCCGCAATTGCAATCACCCGTGCTGCTGACCAATGGCATTCAATTTCAATTCACCGGACAGTTCAGCGTGAATTACACCATCCAATACACCACGAATCTCGCGCCGCCCCTGACATGGCAGACCTTGCAGACGATTCTCTACAGCAGCAGCGGCACCATCCAAATCAACGATTCTGCGTTGACGAACACGGCGCGGTTTTACCGGGTGCTGGCGGAGTAAAGCCTTGGAACAAGTCAATCTCCCGCGCTTGGCAGTTGAAGGCTCCTGTGCCAAGCTCTCCGCGTGGCTCAAATCAAATTCGGCACGGACGGCTGGCGCGCGGTCATCGCGGAGGATTTTAATTTCGCGAACGTCGCGCGCGTCGCGCAGGCCACCGCAGACTACTGGAAGGCGGAGTGCGGAATGCGGAGTGCGGAAATCTTCGGACGTGAACTGAAAGTGGTGGTCGGTTATGACCGCCGGTTTTTCTCCGACCGCTTTGCCCAAACCGCCGCCGATGTTTTTGCCGGCAACGGTTTTCAAGTCATCCTCACACCGGAGCCGACGCCCACGCCGTCGGTTTCCTTTGCCGTCAAACACCTGGGCGCGGTCGGCGGCGTGATGATTACCGCCAGCCACAATCCGCCGATTTTCAACGGTTTCAAACTCAAATCGTATTACGGCGGCTCCAGCAGTCCCGACGAATGCCAGGCCGTCGAGAATTTTCTTGGCCGCAATCCCGTCCACGCCGTGGCGCCCGCCGTGGCCGCGAAACAGATTTTGACGCAGGACGTCCGGCCGGCGCATTACGCCGCGCTGAAAAAGCTCGTGGACTTCAAATTGATAGCGAAATCAAAACTGCGTTTCGCCCACGACGCGTTGTTCGGTGTCGGCGCGGGCTGCTTCGAGCAATTGCTCGCCGGCACGACGTGCCAGGTCACCACGCTCAATGCGCGGCACGATGTATTGTTCGGCGGCATCAACCCGGAACCCATCGAGAAAAATTACGGGCCGACCCAAAAGTTTCTGCGCGCGCATCCGCATGACCTCTGCCTCGTGACGGACGGCGACGCCGACCGCGTCGGCGGCATGGACGGTCGCGGCAACGCGCTCACGACACACCAGATCATTTGCCTGCTGCTGCATCACCTCGTCGTGAACCGGAGGGGCGCAGTTGGAGTTCAAGCTTCAGCTTGTCAGGACCGGAGCACGCTAAAGCGTGAACTCCAACCCACGACAACACGCCGTGTCGTCAAGGCACTCACGACGACTTCGATGGTGGACAAAATGTGCGCGGCTTACGGCCTGCCGCTGGTCGAGACCGGCGTGGGTTTCAAATACATCTGCGCCGAGATGCTCAAGGGCGGCGTGCTGCTGGGCGCGGAGGAAAGCGGCGGCATCGGTTTCCCCGGCCACATCCCCGAACGCGACGGCATCGCCGCCGGCTTGATGCTGCTGGAATTGCTCGCGACCGAACGCGTGCCGGTGAACAAACTTCTGGCGAGACTGGAAAAACAATTCGGTCCGCACCGTTACGGCCGGATTGACACGCATTATCCGTTGGAGCAGCGCGCGTCGCTGATGGAATTTCTCCAAAAAAATCCGCCGGCGAAGTTGTTGCGTTCGCCGCTCGCGGACATGAAGACCTTTGACGGCGTGAAATTCATCGCGCAGGACACGTCCTGGCTCATGTTGCGCGGTTCGGGCACGGAACCCATTCTGCGGATTTACGCGGAGGCGAAATCGGACGCAGATGTCCGGAAATTGCTGCAACTGGGCGTGGCGCTGACACGTCACTGAACCGGCGGCGCCGGCAGATTGAATGTTTGTGAAATCGGCGTACCCTGCGGCTGATATGCGGCACAACCCCGACAAAAGCAATCCTGAAACCCGCGACCCGTGGATCCGGAAATTCCTCGCGCATCTGGCGACGGACCGCGGGGCGTCGGCTTACACGCAAAGAAACTATCGCGACGCGCTCAACGAATTTGTCCGCTGGCACCTGGGAGAACAGCAATCGCCGTCCGCCTGCGCGGAAAAACCCGCTCCGGCGCGACAAGCTGTCGTTTGGGAGAAGTTGCAGCGCGATGATTTTCGCAGTTACCTGCGGTTTCTGGGCCGGAATAATCTGGGTCGTGCGGCGACGCAGCTCCGGTTTTCCGCGCTGCGGACGTTTTACAAATTTTTAATCCGGCACGGTGTACTCGGAGGTTCGCCGGTCAAAAATCTCGCCCTGCCGAAACCGGCCCGGCGTTTGCCGAAATATCTGACGCGCCAACAGATTTTGGATTTGCTCGCCGCTCCGGCAAAATTGCTGGAAACGCAAAAACAAAGGAAAGGCCCCGGCCGGCCGATTTCCGCGGCCGTTTGTCTGCGCGACGTGGCGGTGCTGGAAACGATTTATTCCTGCGGCCTGCGCGTGAGCGAACTGTGCGGCCTCCGCGCCGAGGACATTGACTGGAGCGAGCAACTCGTGCGCGTGCGCGGCAAGGGCAAAAAGGAACGGCTCGTGCCGGTAGGCGAGCCGGCATTGCGGACGATTCAAAATTATTGGCACACGCTCAGGCAGCCGCCGTCTGGAGCGTCCCCGGTTTTTTTCGCGGACACAAAAAAGGCCGCGCCACTCCAGCCGGTCCAGCTTTCGCGGCGGCTGAAGCAATATCTGGCTATTGCCGGACTGGATCCGGACCTGACACCGCACAAGCTGCGGCACAGTTACGCCACGCACCTGCTGGACGCAGGCGCGGATTTGCGGAGCGTGCAGGAACTTCTCGGCCATGCGCATCTCATCACGACGCAGATTTATACGCACGTGACGACGGAGCGATTGAAGAAGGCCTACGACGCGGCGCATCCACGAGCGTAGGGAGTGTCAGGGTGTGACGGCCCGATAAAATCGGCCCGGTGTATTTCCCGGCCGCCAGTCGGTTATCATGACGTTTTCAACGCCGCCGGCTGGCCGGCCTTTTTCCAATCAGCCGCGCGTGTAATACAAGCGCATCGGGAAACTCGCCGCGTTCGTATCGGTAAAACCCACCGAACCGCCGGCTCCGATGGTTACGGTGCCGATGACTGTCCAGTTAATGCAATCTTGCGTCGCCAGGATGTCATACATGTGACCGAGCGGGCCGGTCACGGTCAGAATAAACTGACGCGGGGGCGCAATGCGGAGCTGTAACGTGGGGGCATTCGTCGTCACGGTGTAGGCCACCTCGTTTGAAAAAGGACTTTGTACACGCAAAGAAGAATACGTTGTCGCCGCAAAATAATAGGTGGTACCCGGGATCAGGCCGGAAATGGTTGTGTTCGTTACATTGCCGGCATTCGTCATGTTGGTGTAGGTGCCGCTGGTTCCACCGTAATAGAGGTTGTAACCCACAACGGTGGGGTCCGTGCTTGGATTCCAGGCCAAAGTGGCGCTTTGCCCCGCTGGAACGTTTGCGCTGAGAACCGGGACGGGGTTGTGGAGCAGAGCAAAGAAAAATATTCCTTCGAAAACTCTCGCCCGGAGGGTTGTCGCGATTAAAAGAGCCTTCAATCGAAGTGAAGCCGGCAAAGAACAGGTACAGCAATTCATGCCTCCGTGTCTTGCTTGGATTATGCCAGTAACCGGCTCGCGCAGGAAAAACGTCAACCATCCGTTGTCATTCTATTTGCATTGATTGTCATCTCATAGCAAAGGCGGAATTTACGCCCGGTTTGCGCTCGGAAAACCCGGCTTGCAAGACCGAATCCAAACACAAAATCCCGGGAAATCACCGGACTTGATTCATGCGAAGTCAAAGCTGGCCTCCGGGAATCCAGGCGCCAATTTCAAGCAGTGCAAAGTTGCTTGGAATGGAGTCACGGGTGACCCTGCGGAATCCAGGCACAAATTCTCGCGGAGCACTCGAACTTGCCCGCAACTCCCGGTTGCAGCCCGGTTGAAAAAAATCGAAAAAACCTGTTGACAGGGATTTGGCGGTTTCCTAGTTTGGACGCTGTAGGTAGTCCGTAAAAAGTCAAAAAGCTGTTAGCTCCTTTGGTTTTTCGAAAGAAAACGGGGGGGCGCTGGTTTTTTGTCGTTTTGCATTTCGGGTTGAATTGATGATAGATTTGCGCCCATGTAGCTCAGTTGGTAGAGCGCGTCCTTGGTAAGGACGAGGTCATCAGTTCAAACCTGATCATGGGCTCCAGTTTGATGATTTGAACAACTAAAAACTAAACGCAGGAGACAACAATGGCTAAAGAGCAATTCCAACGAACCAAGCCGCACGTCAACGTCGGCACCATCGGACACATTGACCACGGCAAATCCACTTTGACGGCCGCCATTGTAAAGGTGCAGTCGAAGAAGGGTTTGGCGACGCCGATTTCTTATGCCGACATCACCAAGGGCGGCACGGTGCGCGATGAAACCAAAACCGTGACCATCGCGGTTTCCCATGTGGAATATCAGAGCGACAAACGCCATTACGCCCACATTGACTGTCCCGGCCATGCCGACTTCATCAAAAACATGATTACTGGCGCGGCCCAGATGGACGGCGCCATTCTGGTGGTGGATGCTTCGGAAGGCCCGATGCCGCAAACCAAGGAACACGTGCTGTTGGCCCGCCAGGTGGGCGTGCCGGCCATTGTGGTTTACCTGAACAAGGTTGATCTCGTGGACGACAAGGAATTGCTGGATTTGGTGGAAATGGAAGTCCGCGACCTGCTGTCCAAATATGAATTTCCCGGCGACAAGACCCCGATCGTTCGCGGCAGTGCCAAAGCGGCCCTGGCGGGAGACAAGGCCGCCGAGGATTCCATCCAGAAATTGATGGAAGCCATTGACGCATTCATCCCGCTGCCGACGCGCGAAGTGGACAAGCCGTTCCTGATGTGCATCGAGGACGTGTTCAACATTGAAGGTCGCGGCACCGTCGTGACCGGCCGTGTGGAACGCGGCGTGCTCAAGCGCATGGAAGACGTCGAGATCGTGGGCTTGAAGGACACGCGCAAGACCGTGGCGACGGACATCGAAATGTTCCGCAAGCTCCTCGACTCGGCGCAGTGCGGCGACAACGTCGGCGTGCTGCTGCGCGGCACGAAGAAGGAAGAAGTCGAACGCGGCATGGTGCTGGCCAAGCCGGGCAGCATTACTCCACATACACAATTTAAAGCGGAAGTTTATGTGCTGTCGAAGGAGGAAGGCGGACGGCACACGCCGTTCTTTACGAATTACCGTCCGCAGTTTTATTTCCGCACCACGGACGTGACCGGCACTGTTACCTTGGCGCAGGGCGTTGAAATGGTCATGCCGGGCGATAATGTTTCAGTGTCAGTCAAGTGTCATCGCGCCGGTGGCGATGGAAAAAGGCCAGCGGTTCGCGATTCGCGAAGGCGGCCGCACGATTGGCGCCGGTCGCGTGACGGAAGTCATCGCGTAAGGCGGTTTTCAAATCTGGAGCGCGGGGCGATGAACCCCGTGACTCCTTTTTTGTCCGAAAGACAAACGAGATTGGGCGGATACGGCAGTAGCTCAATTGGTAGAGTAGCGGTCTCCAAAACCGTTGGTTGGGGGTTCAAGTCCCTCCTGCCGTGCCAGCCTTCGCTCGCAGCGAAGCCAGAGCGAGGCTGCCGCGCCGGAGTGAAACGAAGGCGGGCTGGAGACGAAGGCCGGATAAAAAGAGCTGCGAGCTTCGGCTCGGCAAGCCAGTCTGCCAGATTGTGGAGAGGTGGCAGAGTGGTCTATCGCGGCGGTCTTGAAAACCGCTTTGGGTGAAAGCCCAACGGGGGTTCGAATCCCTCCCTCTCCGCCAGTCTTCGCCCGGAGCGGAGCAAGAGCGAGGCTGCCGTGGCGAAGCGAAACGATTGCGGGTGTTGAGCAAGCGAAGATCAATAAGTGCTGCGAGCCACGGCCCGGCAGGCCGGAAAAGATTGTGAGTGAGTATTTGTGAGTAATTTGACAATTGCATTTTGGGTGGTGGCGATTGGATCGGTCTTTGCCTATCTATGGTGGCAGGGACAAATCCGGCGTTTTGCCACCTATGTCCAGGAAACACGGGAAGAGTTGAAAAAGTGCACGTGGCCGACGTGGGAGGAGTTGAAGGGTTCAACCGTGCTCATCGCCATTACCATTGCCCTGATGGGCGGGTTCGTCCGGGTGGTTGATATGGTCCTGATTTTCATTTTCCTCAAACATTGAGCACCATGCGCAGCCAGTGGTTTGTCATCCATACGCTTTCCGGCCAGGAACAGAAGGTCAAGGAGAGCATTGAAAAGCGCGTCAAAACCGACGAGATGCAGGACTTCGTCAAAGAAGTCCTCGTCCCGATGGAAAAGGTCGTCGAGGTGCGCAACCAGAAGAAGACCGTGTCCAGCCGCAAATTGTGGCCGGGCTACGTGTTCGTGGACATGGTGTTGCTGGATGAAACCAACCACATCATCGAAAAGCCGTGGTATTTCATCAAGGAAACGCAGGGTGTGATCGGCTTTGTCGGCGGTGAACCGCCCGTGCCGACGCCCACGGCGGAAGTCGAATCCATCAAGGCGCAGATTTCCGCGTCGGAAGAGACGGAAAAGCCCAAGGTCAATTTTGAAGTCGGCGAAACCATCAAGATCAACAACGGGCCGTTCCTCAATTTCAGCGGCGTGATTGAGGAAATTGATCCCGAACGCGGCAAATTGAAGGTCACCGTCAACATTTTCGGGCGCAACACGCCGGTGGAACTGGAATACTGGCAGGTGGAAAAGGCGTAGAAGTTTTTATGGCAAAGAAAATCACAGGACAGATCAAGTTGCAGATTCCGGCGGGGCAGGCGAACCCCGCGCCGCCGGTCGGCCCGGCGCTCGGCCAGCACGGCGTCAACATCATGGGCTTTTGCAAGGAATTCAACGCGGTGACCAAGGCCGACGCGGGACTCGTGATTCCCGTTGTCATCACCGTTTACCAGGACAAGTCGTTCACGTTCATTACCAAGTCGCCGCCGGCGTCCGTGTTGCTCAAAAAGGCCGCGGGCATTACCGCCGGCTCCAAAGAGCCGAACAAGGAAAAGGTCGGCAAGGTCACGCGCAAACAGGTCCTGGACATCGTGAAAATGAAGCAAAAGGATTTGAACGCTGTAAACGAAGAAGCCGCGTTCCGGGTCATCGCCGGCACGGCGCGCAGCATGGGAATCGAAGTCGTCGGATAAACAAACAACCGCGGGAGAGTCATCAAAGGCTCGCTTGCACCGCACCTAGACAAATGCCAAGCAAACGATACAAGAAAGCGCTCGAAGTGGTGGATGGCAAAAAAGCCTATCCGCTCAAAGACGCCGTGGGCGTCCTCGCCAAATTTCCCAAGGCGAAGTTCAACGAAACGATTGACCTCGCGTTCCGCCTCGGCGTGGACCCGAAGCAATCGGACCAGATGGTCCGCGGCACGGTCCCGCTGCCGCACGGCAGCGGCAAGACTGTGCGCGTGCTCGTGTTCGCCAAGAGCGGCGCGGCGGCTGACGCGGCCAGGGCCGCGGGCGCGGAATACGTCGGTTATGAAGACATGATTACGAAATGCCAGGGCGGTTGGGCGGATTTCGACGTGGCGGTGGCCACGCCCGAAGCGATGGCCGAAGTGCGCAAACTCGGCAAGGTGCTCGGCCCGCGCGGCCTGATGCCGAACCCGAAGACCGGCACCGTGACGGACGACACCGCCAAGGCGGTCAAGGAAGTCAAAGCCGGCCGCGTCGAGTTCAAGGTGGACAAGGCGGGCAACGTCCATGTGGGCATCGGCAAGGCGTCGTTCCCGGGGAACCAAATCGAGGAAAACGCGCGCGCGGTGATTGAAGCCGTGTTCAAGGCGCGTCCGAACAGCCTCAAGGGCACTTATGTTCACACCTGCACGCTTTCGGCGACGATGAGTCCGCCGGTGCGCCTGGACGTGCGTGAATTCACGACCCATTAACCCGAAACCGATTTTGAATCATGCGTGCTGAAAAACAAATTTTGACGAAGGAATACGTTGCGCGGCTGAATGCCTCGCCGTTCTTCATCGTGGTAAATTACCAGGGCCTCAAGGTGGCTCATCTGACCGAACTCCGGAAACGGCTGCAAAAGGCCGGCGCGGAAATTCACGTGGTCAAGAACTCCATCTTCCGCATCGCCGCCAAGGAATCCGGTGTCGGTGAATTTACGACCGAACTGGCCGGGCAACTCGCCGTGGTCACCGGCCAGAAGGACATTTCCGCCGCCGCCAAAACGGTCAAGAATTTCGGCGCGGAATTCGACAAATTGAAGGTGCAGTTCGGTTATTTGGACAATAAACGCCTGGAACAGGCGGCGATCCTGGCATTGGCCGATTTGCCGAGCCTGGACGTGTTGCGGGCCAAACTGCTGGGTCTTTTGAACGCGCCGGCGACCAAGCTGGTCGTTTTAATCAACACGCCCGCGACGCAGCTCGCGCGCGTCATCAAGGCAAAGGCGGAGAAAAGTTGAACCATTTCCGGCCCGCCCTGACCGGCAGACCGGACAAACAAACAAGAACAACAACGTAAATCGTCGGTTCGGGAACGGACTTAAAAACGCCGTGGCGTGTCGCGCCGAAACCCGCAAAACGGGAGCAGGCAGACTGCGGCGGACGACGAGACGAAGGAAAGGTAAAAAGGCAATATGGCTGACATAGCAAACCTCGTAGAGGAATTGAGCAAGTTGACGGTTCTCGAAGCCGCCGACCTGGTGAAAAAACTGGAAGAAAAATGGGGCGTGACTGCCGCCGCGCCGGTGGCGGTGGCTGCTGCTCCGGCTGCCGGCGGCGCCGCTGCGCCTGCCGCCGTGAAGGACACTTTCGACGTGATTCTCTTGTCCGCCCCGGCGGACAAGAAAATTGCCACCATCAAGGCCGTCCGCGAAGTGAAGGCCGGACTCGGCCTGGCGGAAGCCAAGGCGCTGGTGGAAGGCGCGCCGAAGCCGGTGCTCGAAGGAGCGAACAAGGCGGATTCGGACGCCGCCAAAAAGAAGCTCGAAGAAGCGGGCGCCAAGGTGGAAGTCAAGTAATGGGCGAATTCCGGGGCGGCTCCGGCAATGGCCGGAGTTGCTCTGTTGTCGCCCGTTCTTAAAGTTACGATTTCGTTGCGAAAGGAAAAGCAGGCAGTTTTCGGGAAGGCGGGTCGGCCGTTGACCCCGACATCAAATGTCGGGGTTGAGCGCGGCACGCCCGTCTTGTGTAGTTGAATAAAACGCGCCGGCGTAAAGCCGGGGCCAACAGAGAAAGTCCAAATGCCATCGCGAGCCACAGAACGAATCAATTTCGGCAAGATCAAGGAGATCGTCGCGCCGCCGAACATGATTGAATTGCAGACGAATTCCTACGCGGAATTTTTGCAGGCCGACGCCACGCCCAAAAAGCGCCAGAAAAACGCCGGCCTCGAAGCGGTTTTCCGCGAAGTCTTTCCCATTGAAAGTTACGACGGCAAATGCAAGCTCGATTACGATTCCTACGAAGCCGGCGAGCCCAAGGTCAACTGGCTGGAATGCCTGCGCGAAGGCCTGACCTACGGCGCGCCGCTTTACGTGACGTTCATCCTCAAGGACGAGGGCAAAAGCGCGAAGGAGGAGAAGGTTTTCATGGGCGAACTGCCCCTGATGACGCCGCAAGGCACGTTTGTCATCAATGGCGCGGAGCGCGTCGTCGTCAGCCAGCTTCACCGCTCGCCCGGCATTGCGTTCGAGGCCACGCAACATCCCAACGGAAAAATCCTGCACAGTTTCCGCGTCATTCCCGACCGCGGTTCGTGGTATGAGGCGCAGTTCGACACGAGCGATTTGCTCTACGTTTACCTTGACCGTAAGAAGCGCCGCCGGAAGTTTTTGACGACGACGTTTTTCCGCGCCTTGAGTTTCCTGGATGTCGAAGGCGCCGGCAGCGGCAAGGGGAAGGACAACGGGGAAAAAACGCGCGGCACCGACGAGGAAATCCTCAAGCTCTTTTACGAAATCGAGGAACTCACGGTCAAGGAAGCCGAAAAGCTCGAAGACCTGTCGAGCCGCGTCTTGATTCAGGACGCCCTGGACGAGGAGAAAGGACTCGTCGTCGCGCGCGCCTTTGAGCCGCTTTCCAAGTCGGTGGTCAAGCAAATCGCCGAACTGGGCGTCAGCAAAATCAAGGTCGTGGACACGGCGGTGGACGAGGGCATCATCATCAAATGCCTGAAGAAAGACCCGGCCAAAAACGAGGAGGAAGCGCTCAAGGACATTTACCGGCGCCTGCGTCCGGGCGATCCGCCGACCGCCGCCAATGCGCGCGCGTTGCTCAAACGGCTGTTCTTCGACCACAAGCGTTACGATTTGGGCCGCGTCGGTCGTTACAAAATCAACCAGAAGCTCGGCCTCAAAGACAAGGAAGACTCGCGCATCCTGACCAAGGAAGATTTGGTCGCCGCGACGAAATACCTGCTCCGCCTCAAAAAGGGCGAGGGCAGTCTGGACGACATTGACCATCTCGGCAGCCGCCGCATCCGCACCGTCGGCGAACTGCTCGCCAACCAGTGTCGCGTCGGCCTCGCCCGCACCGAACGCCTGGTCAAAGAGCGCATGACCCTGTTCGACCAGAGCGTCGAGCAAATGACGCCGCAAAAGCTCATCAATCCCAAGGCGCTTTCGGCGGTCATCCGCGATTTCTTTGGCCGGTCGCAATTGAGCCAGTTCATGGACCAAATCAATCCGCTGGCCGAGTTGACGCACAAACGCCGTCTCTCCGCGCTCGGGCCGGGCGGCTTGTCCCGCGACCGCGCGGGCTTTGAAGTCCGCGACGTGCATCCGTCGCACTATGGCCGCATTTGTCCGATTGAAACGCCGGAAGGCCCGAACATCGGCTTGATCGCGTCCCTGGCGACCTTCGCGCGCATCAACGATTTTGGCTTCCTCGAAACACCCTATCGCAAGGTCGAGAACGGCAGGGTAACCGAGAAAATTGATTACCTGACCGCCGACCGCGAGGAACAATTCATTATCGCGCAGGCGAACTCGTTGATTGACGACAAGGGCAAATTCCTGACCGACCGCGTCGTTTGCCGCGCCCGGACCGACTTTATTGATGTCGAACCGGCGCGCGTGGATTACATGGACGTGTCGCCGAAACAATTGGTGTCCATCGCCGCCTCGTTGATTCCGTTCCTGGAACACGACGACGCCAACCGCGCGTTGATGGGTTCCAACATGCAACGCCAGGCCGTGCCGCTGCTCGTGACCGAGGCGCCGCTCGTGGCCACCGGTCTCGAAGACCGCGTGGCCCGGGACTCGCGCGCCGTGGCGGTCGCCGAGGAAAGCGGCAAGGTCGCCGCCGTCAACGGCGATTATGTGGTCATCACCGCCGACGGCAAATTGCCGGAAACGAAGAAGAAAATTAAACACGATCCGGAAAAGGGCGTCTGGGTTTATCCCATCCGCAAATTCATGCGGTCCAACGCCGCGACGTGCATCAACCAGAAAATCCTGGTGGACAAGGGCGACCACGTGCGGAAAGGTCAGATCATCGCCGACGGTCCCTGCACCCGGGACGGCGAACTCGCGCTGGGCCGTAACGTGCTCGTCGCCTTCATGCCGTGGAATGGCTATAATTTCGAGGACGCCATCCTCATCAGCGAGAAAATCGTGAAGGAAGACATCTTCACGAGCATTCACATTGACGAATTCGAGGTCAGCGCGCGCGACACGAAACTCGGTCCCGAGGAAATCACGCGCGACATTCCCAACCTCGGCGACGAGGCGCTCAAGAATCTCGGCCCCGACGGCGTCATTCGGGTGGGCGCGGAAGTCAGGCCGGGCGACATTCTGGTCGGCAAAATCACGCCCAAATCCGAGACCGAACTGGCCCCGGAGGAACGTTTGCTGCGCGCCATTTTCGGCGAGAAAGCCGCCGACGTGAAGGACACCTCGCTTAAAGTCCCGTCCGGCACCTACGGCATCGTCATGGACGTGAAGGTTTCGTCCAAAAAGGAAGGCGATCACGTCGGCAAATCATCCGCCAGCGAGGAAAAACGCCACTCCAAACAGATTGAAGACGAACACAAGAAAAAGACCGATGAACTGCGCGACCAGTTGACCGAGGCGTTGAGCAACATTCTGCTCGGTGAAAAAATCCCGCTCGACGTGGTCAACAGCGAGACCGGCGAAATCATCATCCCGGCCAACCGCAAGATCACCAAGACGCTGCTGCGCAAGCTCGCGACGGTGTATGACCGCATCGAAATTGATCCGTCGCCCATCCGCAACAAAATCAACGAAATCATCGGCAGCTTCAAAAAGAAGTTCGACGATTTGCAGATGCAATACGACGAGGAAATGGAGCGCGCCGAGGCGGGCGAAGGCGTCGAGGCCGGCATTGTCAAGTCGGTGAAGGTTTATATCGCCTCCAAACGCAAGCTGTCCGTCGGCGACAAAATGGCCGGACGCCACGGCAACAAGGGCGTGGTCGCGCGCATCGTTAAAGAGGAAGACATGCCGTTCCTCGCTGACGGAACGCCGGTGGACATCGTGTTGAATCCGCTGGGCGTGCCGTCGCGCATGAACGTCGGCCAGGTGCTGGAAACACACCTCGGCTGGGCGGCAAAGATTCTCGGCCTCAAGTTCGCCACGCCGGTGTTTGACGGCATCAAAGAGAAGCAAATTCGGAGTTATCTCAAGGACGCGGCACTGCCGGAACACGGCAAGACGCATCTTTACGACGGCCGCTCCGGCGAACAATTCGACCAGGAAATCGTGGTCGGCTACATTTACATGATGAAGCTCGGCCATCTGGTGGCCGACAAGATTCACGCCCGCGCGGTCGGGCCGTATTCGCTCGTCACGCAACAGCCGCTCGGTGGCAAGGCGCAATACGGCGGCCAGCGCTTCGGCGAAATGGAAGTGTGGGCCATGGAAGCCTACGGCGCGGCTTACACGTTGCAGGAACTCCTGACCGTGAAGTCGGACGACGTGCAGGGCCGCACGCGCATTTACGAAAGCATCGTCAAGGGCGACAACTCGCTGGAGGCGGGCGTGCCCGAATCCTTCAACGTGCTCGTCAAGGAAATGCAATCGCTCGGTCTCGACGTCAAGGTCGGTTATTCGAATCCGATTGAACATCCAACCGACGGCGAATCCGCCGCCATGTTGGCAACGGTTTAAGTTGTAACAAACACTATTCGCTGAAACCAAACGCGTATGATCAGCACCAAAGAAAGCGCCCGGGAATTGCTCGGGCTGGACAAGGTCAATCAGGTGGACTACGTCGCGATTTCCGTCGCGTCGCCGGAGGCCATCCGTTCCTGGTCCAAGGGGGAGGTCAAGAACCCCGAAACCATCAATTACCGCACGTTCAAGCCCGAAAAAGGCGGCTTGTTCTGCGAACGCATTTTCGGCCCGGTCAAGGACTGGGAATGTTCGTGCGGCAAATACAAGCGCATCAAACACCGCGGCATCGTCTGCGACCGCTGCGGCGTCGAGGTGACGCTCGCCCGCGTGCGCCGCGAACGCATGGGGCACATCGAACTGGCTGTGCCCGTTCAACACATCTGGTTTTTCAAGTGCATGCCGTCCCGCATCGGGCTGGTGCTCGACGTGACCGCGCGCAATCTCGAGCGCGTGATTTATTACGAGGACTACATGGTCATTGACCCGGGCAACACGGCCCTGAAGCAAAACCAGTTGCTCAACGAGCACGAATATCGCGAAGCCCGCGAGACCTACGGCGCGGACGCGTTCGTCGCCAAAATGGGCGCGGAAGCCGTGCGTGAGGCGTTGTCGAAGGTGGATCTGGCCAAGCAGACAGAGCTGTTGCAGCAGGCCATGACCGAAACCAAGAGCAAGCAAATCCGCAAGAAACTCGCGAAGCGCATCAAACTGCTCCAGGGATTGCAAATTTCCAAGAGTCGTCCGGAATGGATGATTCTCACGGTGCTGCCGGTGATTCCGCCGGACCTGCGCCCGCTCGTTCCCCTCGAAGGCGGAAGGTTTGCCACCTCCGACCTGAACGACTTGTACCGCCGCGTCATCAACCGGAACAACCGGCTCAAGACGCTGCTCCAGCTCAAGACGCCCGAAGTCATCATCCGCAACGAAAAGCGCATGTTGCAGGAGGCGGTGGACGCGCTGTTCGACAATGGCCGCCACGGCCGTCCCGTCACCGGCGCGGGCAATCGCTCGTTGAAATCTTTGAGCGACATGCTCAAGGGCAAGGGCGGACGTTTCCGCCAGAACCTGCTCGGCAAACGCGTGGATTATTCCGGCCGCTCCGTCATCGTCATCGGCCCCGAACTCAAGCTGCACCAGTGCGGTCTGCCCAAGAAGATGGCGCTCGTGTTGTTCGAACCGTTCATCATCCGCCGCTTGAAGGAACTCGGCTACGTTCACACCGTTCGCAGCGCGAAGAAAATGATCGAACGCCAGACGAAGGAAGTGTGGGACGTTCTGGAAGAGGTCACCAAGGGCCATCCGGTGCTGCTCAACCGCGCGCCGACGCTGCACCGTTTGTCCGTGCAGGCGTTCGAGCCGCTCCTGATTGAAGGCGAGGCCATCCGCATCCACCCGCTCGTCTGCACCGCCTACAACGCCGACTTCGACGGCGACCAGATGGCCGTGCACGTGCCGCTGTCCGTCGAGGCGCAATTGGAGGCGCGCCTGCTGATGATGGCGCCGAACAACATCTTCAGCCCGTCATCCGGCAAACCCATCATCACGCCCACGCAGGACATCACGCTGGGCTGTTATTATCTCACCGCCGAACCGCGCACGCCGGCGCCATCCGATTCGCGCAAACTGCCGCTGTTCGGTTCGAAGGAGGAAGTGTTGTTCGCCTACGAGGACGGCGCGTTGAAGACGCACGACCGCATTCGTCTGGCGAATCCTGATTTTGGCAAAAAGGTCATTTTCGGCGACGCGACCAAAAAGCTCATCGAGACGACCGTGGGCCGCGTGACATTCAGCGAAATCTGGCCGTCCGAACTGGGTTTCCCCAACAAACCGGTCAAGAAATCCGAACTCGGCGATTTGATCTGGAAGTGCTACAAGTTTGCCGGCCACGAAAAAACCGTGACCATGCTCGACAAGCTCAAGGAACTCGGTTTCCGCGAGGCGACCAAGTCCGGCTGCTCCATCGGCATTGACGACATGATCATCCCGAAGGAAAAGGACCAGGAAATTGACGCCGCGCAGAAGCAGATCAAGGAAGTCGAAAAGCAGTATCGCAAGGGTGTCATCACGCCGGGTGAACGCTACAACAAGATCGTGGACATCTGGACGCATTGCACCGACATGATTTCCAACGTCATGTTCAAGACGCTGGAGCAGAAC
Source organism: uncultured Verrucomicrobiae bacterium (assembly GCA_963754775.1). Taxonomy (GTDB): domain Bacteria; phylum Verrucomicrobiota; class Verrucomicrobiia; order Limisphaerales; family UBA11358; genus UBA11358. The sequence continues at coordinate 4,404 of CAVWHM010000052.1, read as the reverse complement.
CAGGGCAAGAAGGAATACAACCCTGTTTATTTGATGGTGGATTCCGGCGCGCGCGGCAACCGCCAGCAGGTGCGCCAGCTCGCCGGCGTGCGCGGCCTCATGGCCAAGCCCAGCGGCGACATCATCGAGAAACCGATTCTCGCGAACTTCCGCGAAGGCCTCACCGTGCTGGAATACTTCATTTCCACTCACGGCGCCCGCAAGGGTCTGGCCGACACCGCGCTCAAGACCGCCGACTCCGGTTACATGACCCGCAAGCTCGTGGATGTGGCGCAGGATGTCATCATCCAGGAGGCTGATTGCGGCACCGGCAACGGCATCTGGGTCTCGGCGGTGTATGAAGGTGAAGACGAAGTCGTCAAACTCGGCGACCGCCTCGTAGGCCGGTTCGCGTGCGACGACATTGCCAATCCGACGAACCCGAAGGAAATGGCTCATCCACGCCAACGAGGAAATTGACGAGGACAAGGCCAAACGCATTGAAGCCGCGAGCGTGGACCGCATGCGCATCCGCTCCGTGCTCACCTGCGAAAGCAAGAACGGCGTTTGCATCCATTGCTACGGCCGCAACCTCGCCACCGGCGCCGCCGTCAAGCTCGGCGAGGCCGTCGGCATTATCGCCGCCCAATCCATCGGCGAGCCGGGCACGCAACTCACGATGCGGACGTTCCACATCGGCGGCACGGCGGCACAGGTGTTCAAGATTCCGCAAATCAAGACCAAGCACGACGGCACCATTCATTACAACGAACTGCGCTGCGTCGAACTGGAGGACGGCAACAACATCGTTTTGAACAAGAACGGCTCGGTGGCCATTCTCGGCGACGACGGCCGCGAACTGGAAAATCACAACGTCGTCATCGGCGCGGTCATTTCCTTCAAGCACGGCGCCAAAATCAAAAAGGGCGAGACCTTTGTGCAGTGGGACCCTTACAACGTGCCGATCCTTTCCGAAAAGGCCGGCAAGGTGAAGTTCCACGACATCATCGAAGGCGTGACGATGAAACAGGAGACGGACGAAACCACCGGCCAGGAAGCCATGGTCGTCATCGAGCACAAGGAGGATTTGCACCCGCAAATCACCATCAGCGACGATGCCGGCGAAGTCGTGGCCAATTATCCCATTCCGTCCGGCGCACACGTCGTCGTGGGTGAAGGCAACAAAATCGTGCCCGGCACGTTGATCGCCAAGACGCCCCGCAAACAGGCCAAGACGAAGGACATCACCGGTGGTCTCCCGCGGGTGGCCGAGTTGTTCGAGGCCCGCCGTCCGAAGGACGCCGCGGAAATTTCCAAGATTGACGGCGTGGTGGACTTTGGCGCGAGCGTGCGCGGCAAACGCTGCATTCTCATCAAGGACACGCAGACGCAGGCGGAAGAGGAACACCTCATCCCCATTGGCAAGCACGTCATCGTCTTCAAGGGCGATTTCGTCAAGAAAGGCCAGCAATTGACCGAAGGCCCGATTGACCCGCACGAAATCCTCGACGTCTGCGGCCCGCAGGAATTGCAGGAGCACCTCGTCAGCGAAGTGCAGGAGGTCTATCGCCTCCAGGGCGTCACCATCAACGACAAGCACATCGAAATCATCGTCCGCCAGATGCTCCGCAAGGTGCGCATCACCGAGCCGGGCGACACGCAGTTCCTGTGGGGCGAACAAATTGACAAGCTGGACTTCGAAGAGGAAAACGAGCGCGTCGAGAAGATGGGCGGCAAACCGGCGGAAGCCTCGCCGGTGCTGCTGGGCATCACCAAGGCGTCGCTCGAAACCGACAGTTTCCTCAGCGCCGCATCGTTCCAGGACACGACCCGCGTGCTCACCGAGGCGTCCACGCGGTCGCGGGTGGATTCGCTGCGCGGCTTCAAGGAAAACGTCATCATGGGCCACATCATCCCGGCGGGCACCGGATTTGATATGCACCGCAAGGCGCATCTCAAGCCGCTGGTCGAGCTCGAAGACGTGCCGGAACCGGTCGAACAACCCGTGGCCGCGGAAAATCCGCTGCTGGCCTGATCGCCAAACAATCGTTTCACGAAGGGCGTCTGATGAAAGTCAGACGCCCTTTTTCTTTTAACCACGGATGACCCGGATGAACGCAGATCAGTCCCACACCCGAAATCCCGGACGCCAGCCTGCCGCGTGAGGCAGGGCTTGCACTTTCTTTAAGGTTGTTTTCCTCCCGCCGGATGTGAATAAATGGACTGCATCATGATACGCCCCAAAGGTTCTCTCGTTTCCATGAAGGCGCTCCGCGCTCTGGCCATCGTGGCCGGCATTGCTGTGGCAGGGGGGAATGATCCTGCCGGCGGCATCGGCGCAGGCTGATTCAATCGAAGACGGCTTTCGCCACCCGCCTGATTCCGCCAGGCCGCAGACCTGGTGGCATTGGATGAACGGCAATATTACGAAGGAGGGCATCACTGCAGACCTTGAGGCGATGAAGCGTGTGGGCATCGGCGGCGCGACGATTGTAAATGCGGATTGCGGCATCCCGCGCCGGGCCGGTGAAGTTCCTCAGCCCGGAATGGCGCGAGATGGTGAAGCACGCGGCCCGGGAGGCGGACCGGCTGGGACTCGAACTCTGCGTGGAAAACTGCGCCGGCTGGTCCAGCAGCGGCGGTCCCTGGAACACGCCCGAGCACGCCATGCAACGCGTCACAACCAGTGAACAGAAAGTAAAAGGGCCGGTACATTTCAGCGGGGTGCTGCCTTCGCCTCCGGCCAGGCTCGGCTATTACCGCGACATCGCCGTGCTGGCGTTCCGCACACCGGAAGGCGAAGACGGAACGGGAAAACAACGCTGCTGATCGACAACATCGACGCCAAGAGCGGCGCAAACGGCAAATTCGTGTCCTCTTCGCCCGCCAAAAGCCGCGTGGCGGCGGGCATGGTCGTGCCGCGCACCGGGATTGTGGATTTGACCCGCGAATTGCAAGCCGACGGCCGCCTCGAATGGGACGTGCCATCCGGGGATTGGACCATCCTGCGCCTCGGGTACACGCCCACGGGCGTGAAGAATCATCCAGCACCGGCGGAAGGCACCGGGCTCGAATGCGACAAGTTCAGCCAGGAAGCCCTTGACGCGCACTGGGCGGGGTTTGTCCAGAAAGTGCTCGACGACCTCGGGCCGCTGGCCGGTGAAGGGAAGGCGTTGAACAATGTGCTCATTGACAGTTACGAAGTGGGCGGGCAGAACTGGACGCCGCAGTTCCGATCGGAATTCCAAAAACGCCGCGGCTACGATCCGCTGCTCTATCTCCCGACGCTTGACCGGCCGCGTGGTGGACAGTCCCGGAGGTGTCGGAACGGTTTCTTTGGGACATGCGGCGGACGATCGCGGATTTGTTCGCTGAGAATTACTACGGCCATTTCCAGGAACTTTGCCATCAACACGGGTTGAAGGCCTCGTTCGAGCCTTACACCGGGCCGTTTGAATCGTTGCAATGCGGCGCAGCGGCGGACATCCCGATGGGCGAATTCTGGGTCGGCGGCGCGCCGGACTCTTCGGTCAAACTCGCTGCTTCGGTCGGGCACATTTACGGCCGGCCGATCATCGGCGCCGAGTCATTCACCGCTGCACCGGGTCCGCAGCACGGGCGTTGGCTGGACGATCCCTATTCGCTCAAGGCCTTGGGCGACTCAGGTCTTCTGCCAGGGCATCAACCGGTTACATCTTCCACCGTTACGCCATGCAACCGTGGACCAATCGCTGGCCCGGCATGACCATGGGCCAGTGGGGCACACACTTCGATCGCACCAGCACCTGGTGGGAGCAGGGCCGCGCGTGGCTCCAATATGTCGCCCGCTGCCAATACCTGCTGCAGCAGGGCCGCTTCGTGGCCGACGCCGCTTATTTCTGCGGCGAAAGTGCGCCGGTCGAAATGCGCGTCGGCAATCCTGCGCTGCCGGCAGGCTACGACTACGACGCCGTCAACGCGGGCGTCCTGCTGCACCACGCCGCGATGAAGAACGGCCGGTTGGTGCTCGACAGTGGCATGAGTTACCGCGTGCTGATCCTGCCGCCGTCCGACCGCGCAATGACGCCGGACCTGCTCCGGAAACTGGCGGAACTGGTGGCGGACGGCCTGGTCGTGGTGGGCGCGCCGCCCCAAGCTTCTCCGAGCCTCGAAGGATATCCGGCATGCGATGTCGAGGTGGAAAAACTTGCGGCCCGGATCTGGGGTGACTGCGACGGCCGGACCGTTACGAACACACCCTCGGCCGCGGCAAGGCGGTTTGGGGCAGGACCCTGGCCCAGGTGCTTGGCGAACTGAAGTTGGAACCGGACTTTGATTACCCCGGCGTCCAGCAGCCGAGCTCGCCTTTATTCACCGGCGCGATGGTGAAGCGGAAATTTATTTCTCTCCAACCAGCAAAACCCGGTCCAGACTCGTTGATCTGGA
>CAVWHM010000051.1:0-4689 GCA_963754775.1 uncultured Verrucomicrobiae bacterium | reverse complement strand
GCTACTCTATTTCCATGCACAGCGACCGCCGTATCGTCAACCTCGCCCTCATCGGGTTCATGGGCACCGGCAAAACGTCCGTCGGCCGCTGGTGGCCGACCTGTTGCGCTTCGATTACCTCGACACGGATGAGCTGATTCAATCGCGGACCGGCCGGACCATCACCGACATTTTTGCCAGGGACGGCGAGCCGGCGTTTCGCGAGCTCGAACAACAGGTCGCCGGGGAACTTTCCACGCGCGAACGCACCCTCATCGCCACCGGCGGCGGTCTGCCGACCAGGCGGCGAACCTTGCCAGTCTCAAAAAACACGCGTTGGTCGTCTGCCTCTGGGCTTCGCCCGAAAAAATCTGGGAACGCGTGAAAAACCAGACGCATCGTCCCCTGCTGCACGGACCGGATCCGCAGAAAAAAATCCGCGACCTGCTGGCCGCGCGCGAGCAGTTTTACCGGCAGGCCGACGTGCTGATCAACACGGACATCCGGTCCGTCCGCGAAGTCGCGCAACAGGTCGTGCATCAGTTCAAACTCGCGCAATCGGAGCGGCGATGAAGGAGCCAAACGACAAGGTAGCGCAGGCGTCCCGCCTGCACCGTCGGTTTTGCAGGCGGGACGCCTGCGCTACAATCTCATGAAAGCGGCCATTCGACAGCGGGCGCTCGAATTGGGATTTGACGATTGCCGGTTCACGACCGCCGCTCCGCCTGCAAGCGCGGAGAAATTCCAAAACTGGCTGGCGGGAAAGCAGCACGGCGAAATGGCCTGGCTCGAACGTTCCGCGCCGAAGCGCATTGATCCACAGAAAGTCCTGCCCGGCGCAAAAAGCATCATCTGTCTGGCGGCAAGTTACGAAATAGAAATTCCGAACTCCGAACTCCGAACTCCGAACTCCGGTTTCGTCGCCCGCTACGCCCGCTTCACCGATTACCACGAGGTGCTCGGCGAACGGTTGAAGACGCTGACGGAATTCGTGAATCAACTCGGCGGCGACGGAACCCGCTCGTTGTGGTATGTGGACACCGGGCCGTTGTTGGAACGCGACTTTGCCCAACGCGCCGGACTCGGCTTCATCGGCAAGCACACGAACGTCATCAGCCGGCAGTTGGGGAACTGGATTTTCCTGGCCGAAATCATCACCACGCTGGAATTGGCGCCGGACGCGGCGGAGAAAAATCATTGTGGCAAGTGTGTGCGCTGCATTACCGCCTGCCCCACCAACGCCATCACCGCGCCTTTCCAACTCGATGCGCGCCGTTGCATTTCCTATCTCACCATCGAGTTGAAAGGTCCCATCCCGGTTGAGCTGCGACCGGCCATCGGCAACCGGATTTTCGGCTGCGACGATTGCCTGGCGGCGTGTCCGTGGAACCGGTTTGCGCGGGAAGGGAAAATGATGAAGGCCCACGTGCGCCCGGAGTTGGCCGCGCCGGACTTGATTGAGTTGCTGCAACTGGACGAAGCCGGTTTCAAGTCGCGCTTCGCCGGCACGCCGATTTTGCGGACGAAACGTCGCGGCCTGCTGCGAAACGTCTGCGTCGCCCTGGGAAACACTGGCGACGAATCCGCCCTGCCCGCTCTGCAAAAGGCCGCCGGAGATGCCGAGCCGTTGATTGCCGAACACGCCCGCTGGGCGATTATGCAAATCGAATCGCGACAGAAAATCGGGTAGTGTATCAATTTGAAGGTAGGGACAGCGCGCCCTGTCGCGGCGTAGCGCAGCGAAGACGGACGCGCTGTCCGGACGCCTCGGCGAGGCGTCCCTACCATTGAAAATGACACACCGCCGAAATCGCTGGCGCTTGACTTCCGGCGGAGGTGATACAGTTTGGGGTTGTTTGGCCAATTTTTTAACTGACATGAAAGCTTATCAACTCACCGCTACGACCGGACCGGACGCGTTGCGCCTCGTGGAACTGGCCGAACCTCAACCCGCGCGCGGACAGGTGCTCGTGCGGGTGCGCGCGACTCGCTTAACTACCGCGACCTCATGGTGGCCGACGGCCGTTACGGCAATGTCGCCCTGCCGCTCATTCCCCTTTCCGATGGCGCGGGTGAAATTGCCGCCGTGGGCGAAGGTGTCACGCGCTGGAAAACCGGCGACCGGGTGGCCGGCACATTTTTTCAGGGCTGGCAATCGGGACCGTTCCGGCGCGAGACAGCGCACACCGCCCTGGGCGGCGCAATGAACGGGATGCTGGCGGAATACGTGGCGCTCTCCGAAGAAGGCGTGGTCGCCATCCCGCCGCACTTGAGCTTCGAGGAAGCGGCGACGCTGCCCTGCGCCGCGCTCACCGCCTGGCAGGCATTGGTCACGCGCGGAAAGTTTCCGCCGATGAAACCGTGCTGTTGCTCGGGACCGGCGGAGTTTCCATCTTCGCACTGCAGTTTGCCAAAATGCACGGGGCGCGGGTCATCATCACGTCCAGCAGCGACGCAAAACTCGCGCGCGCCCGAACGCTCGGTGCGGATGAAACCATCAATTACCGGTCTGTGCCCGATTGGGAAAAGGAAGTCTTCCGCCTGACAGGCGAAGCGGGTGTGGACCAGGTCGTCGAAGTTGGCGGCACGGGGACTTTTGTGAAATCACTTCGCGCCATCGCGCCCGGCGGCCAGGTCCATCTGGTGGGTGGCGTCAGTGGTTTTACCAGTGACGTGCCGCTCGCTGAAATCATCCGCAAACTGGTCATCGTGCGCGGCATTTACGTGGGCAGCCGCGCGATGTTTGAGGCGATGAATCGCGCCATCACACGCATCAAACCAAACCCGTGATTGACCGTGTTTTCGGGTTTGCCGACGCACCGGCGGCCTATCGGTATCAGCAAAGCGGCGCGCATTTCGGAAAACTCGTCGTTGTCGTCTGAAAAACGGTCCCGCGGCGACGCCGCGCCGCGCCGAAAACCTTGTCATATCCCATCTCCCAACGTAGCCCAGGCACTTGCCTGTACTTCTTTTCGAACCCCCATCTGCCAACTCCCAGCTCCCATCTTCAAGTTCGCTGGGGCGAGATAAGCCTGTCCCGATGCTGATTATCGGGGTCGAGCCGATCTCAAACCCGTAGCCCAGGCGTCCCGCCTGTCTTCATCTTCGACGTTCGATGTTGGGTGTTGAATGTTGTTACCCGAAAATCGAAGTTGATCGCAGTGCTGGCCTCCGGCCCGGCACAACTTCGTTTTTCGGGTTGCATCCTCCAGCGTCCCTATCCGCCAGCTCCCAACGCAGCCCAGCAGACTGCCTGTCTCCATCTTCGACTTTCGACGTTCGATGTTCGGCGTTACATCGCGTGCAACGAAGTGATTTACGCGACCATCTCCCATCTCCCAGTTTTCCCTGTCCGCCAGACCCAAGACCCCAAATCCTAAACACTGTCCAACGGACTCCTGACACCAATGCCGGGTTTCGCCATCACGTGGGTATAGATTTGGGTGGTAGTGACGTCTTTATGTCCGAGTAAATCCTGCACCGTCCGTATATCATAACCATTTTCAAGCAAGTGCGTGGCAAATGAATGCCGCAACGTGTGGCAACTCGCCTGCTTGTTAATCCGCGCCACGGTCACCGCCTCCTTCATCACCCGCTGCACGCTGGTTTCATTCAAATGATGCCGCCGCAAAATTCTTCCCTCTCCACCTCGACTGCCCTTCTCCGCATCGGATAGGGAAATGGTGGCCGCAGGCCGAATGACGTGTTCCGGGTGTGGTGAAATGTCGAAACCGGGATTCACACTCTGCGGATCGTTCGATAATCCCGCCGCCGGAAACACCCATTGCCACATCCATTCCCGCTCCGCGCCCGGATACTTCACCTTCAACGCCCCCGGCAGCCAGACCGTTCCCAGCCCTGCCGCCAGATCCTTTTCATGCAATAATTTCACCCGTCCCAAGTGCCGTTGGAGTTCAAGCTTCAGCTTGTCGGGCAGCATGGTCACCCGGTCCTTCATCCCCTTGCCGTCATGCACCACAATCTGGTTCCGCTCAAAATCAATGTCCTTCACCCGCAGCCGCAGGCCCTCCATCAACCGCATCCCCGTGCCGTAAAGTAACTGGCAGAACAGCCGGTATTTCTCCGGCACCGCCGTCAACAGCCGCCGCACCTCCTCCCGGCTCAATACCACCGGCACCCGCTGCCGCCGCTGCGCCCGGTCAAACCCCGCCATAAACTCCAGCTCCCGCCCCAGCACCTTTTGATACATGAATAACAACGCCCCCAACGCCTGATTTTGCGTGCTGGCCGCAACCTGTCGGTCCGCCGCCAGATGCGTCAGAAAGGCTTCCACCTCCTTTTCGCCCATCTCCTTGGGATGCCGCCAGCCATGTCCCTCGCCCATCGGATGGGAGAAGGTGGCCGCAGGCCGGGTGAGGGCTTGATCTGTTGGACAGGCACGGGGGCGAAGATCTCGATGAAACACCAAAAACCGCTTGATCCACTGCAAATACGCCTCCTCCGTGCGCAACGCCAGCCGGTGAAACCGCATCACCTCCCGGCACTGCTCCATGAATTTGAGTTTGGGATTGGGCGTCAGCCTTTCCACGGTGTACTTGTCGCGCCGTAGCCTCGCGAAGGCGGATTCAGCCTTTCGCCGATGCCTGGTTGAAGATTCATTAATCAAACATTGGCCTTGACAACAGTGTTTTACAAGCTTTTATTGTCAACAATCAAGCAGAACTAGACCGTGAAACTTCAACCGAAATA
>CAVWHM010000050.1:0-97200 GCA_963754775.1 uncultured Verrucomicrobiae bacterium | reverse complement strand
GGCCACCCACTCTACGGAGGCGGAGCAGCGTTGAAAAGACGGATGCGCAAATTCATCGGAGACCATAAGCCGTCTGCCAGATCAAACTCACGTTGGCCTTTCACAATGCCTGCCGCAGTGTTTCAGCCAATTCATCCGGTGTGAGCGCAATTGGATTTGCCTTCATGCTGCTGGCTTGCGCGGATTTCTGCACCAATTCGGCAATGTGTTCCGATTTGATGCCGTAAGTGCCAAGGCGCGGGATTTGCATGTCAATGACCAGTTTTCGGACCCATGCCATGCCATCATCCGCCACAGCCTTCGCGTTACCGGTCAACAAGCGCGCCACTTCGTCGTAGCGCCGTAACGCCTCGCTATCCGGCGCGCGTTGGCGGAGAGCCTGGAGGTTCGCGCCCATCACGGGCGGCAACAGCGCCGCGCAAATCGCGCCGTGCGGCGCGGGAAAACTGCCGCCAATCGGCCCGGCAAATCCATGCACCGCGCCCAGGCCCGCGTTGGCCAGCGCCAGCCCGCCGAACAAACTCGCCACGGCTATGTCTGCACGCGCTGATTTGTTTTTGCCGTCGTTATACGCGACCCGCAACGACCGCCCAGCGCGGCGAAGACCTTCGACACATAATCCATCGGTCATCGGATTTGCCCGCAAGCAAACGAACGGTTCGATAAGTTGTGTGAGCGCGTCGAGACCGGTGCTGGCGGTGAGCGCGGGCGGCAGATCGTAAGTCAGTTCGGGATCCACCACTGCGACCTTCGCGAGCATCAACGGACTGCGCAGGCTCACCTTCAGTTTGTGTTCCGGCGAGGCCAGCACCGCGTTGCGCGTGACTTCCGAGCCGGTGCCCGCTGTCGTCGGAATGGCAATGAACGGCGCGGACGGCTTTGTCAGCGCCTGGCCGCGCCCGATGATTTCGACGTAATCCAGCAACTCGCCACCATTCGTCAGCATCGCCGCGATGGCTTTGCCGGCATCCATCACGCTGCCGCCGCCGATGCTGATCACCAGTTCACAATTTTCCTTTTTGGCCAGTGCTGTGCCTTGTTCAATCGTGGAAAGATCCGGTTCGCCGGCCACGGAAAAGGTTGCCGCGCTCACAGCGGCTTCGTGAAGAATTTTCAGCAATGGCCCGGCACGTTCAGGATCGCGACCCGCCACGACCAGCACGCGTTTGCCAAATTCTTTGGCAATTGCACCTGCCTCGCGCAGTGTGCCCGCGCCGAAAACGATTTTCGTCGCCGTTGCAAATTCAAAGCGCATATCCAATCAAAGGGTGGGGCGAGCGTCCTCGCGAGCCGCTCTTGATTTGGGACGATGCGGCTCGTCAGTAGCCTCGCCCCACCGCTCACCACTCTTAGTCATCCGGATAAATTTTGTTGAACTTCACGCTGAAACGCGGCTCGGCCATCATCGGCGCCACTGCATCGCGCCAGACCGGATAGTGTTGCGTTTCCTTGTGCGCGGCGACGGCCTCGGCGTCGCGATAAACCTCCACCAGCACGAACCTTGTCGGGTCGTCCTGCTGTTGCAGGACGTCGAAGTGCAGGACGCCCAACTCCAGCAAACTCAAGCGCGCGTTGAGGCTGGTCGCCTCCTTGAACGCCTCCACACAGTCCGGTTTGACATGAACATGAACGTGAATCACAAGCATGTGCGACGAATACGCGAAAGTCGGAAAAAGCACAAGCTGTCAACGGATTAAAAATTGATTATCAAGCCGCGCATTTTGCATTGAACCGGCGTGACCGTCCTTCCACACTGGTTGGACCCAATGGGCGCGCAATGGAAACAGGCCGGACGCGAAATCAACGCGCAGAAAAAGGGCCAGATGACAGCCAAACTGGTCCGCGAAATCATGGTCGCGGCCAAGCTCGGCGGGCCTGATCCCGACCTCAATCCGCGCCTCTTTGTCGCCGTCGAAAAAGCCCGGAAAGCCTCCGTTTACCGCGATACCATCGAGCGCGCCATCAGAAAGGGCGCCGGGCTGGACACGGAAAAGGTCAATTACGAGACCGTCGTCTATGAAGGTTTCGCGCCGCACAAGGTGCCGGTCATCGTTGAGTGCCTCACCGACAGTCGCAACCGCACTGCGCCGGAAATCCGCAATCTGTTCAAGGCCGGTTCGCTCGGCCAGCCCGGCAGCGTCAGCTTTTTCTTCAATCACCTTGGCGTCGTCGAAGCCACCCATCCCGACGCCCAGCGCGACGCCGAAGCCGATGCCATCGAAGCCGGCGCGCAGGAAATCGAGCCGCTCGAAGCCGAGGAAGTCCCCGCCGGCCAGAAGGGCGCGCGCTTTCTCACGGAAATCAAGGACCTCGACCATGTGGCCAAGGCGTTGAAGGCCGCCGGTTGGAACGTCATCGCCTCGGAAATCCGTTATCTGGCCAAGAATTTTGTCGAAGTCAGGGCCGCCGACCGCAAGGACGTCGAGAATTTCCTCAACGCCCTTGACGACCACGACGACGTGCACCGCGTCTATGCGGCCATGAAGTAATCCGTTTTCCATATCAATTTCACTTCAAAGTCAGCTTGAGACCCCAGTGCCCGCTTTCGACCATTCCGCCAAACTGCTGCGGCTTTATAATAGCGCTGGTGGACACAAGGAACGGCAGATAAAATGCCCTCATGAAATTGATGCTGACTGAACAATTCCTTCATGGATTGAATCCAATTTATCTGTCGACACTTGTCTTCTTCATCGCCATTTCGTCCTGTCTGAGCCAGCCGACCGGGTCTGAAAAAACCGATGCCTTTGCGCAGAACCGACTGCTGGGCCGCGGAGTGAATGTTCTCGGCTACGACCCAATCTGGGATTCTTTTGACCAAGGGCGGTTCAAGGAACGGTATTTTAAAATGATCCGCGCCGGTGGTTTCGACACCCTGCGAGTCAATCTTTACCCGTTCCGGCACATGGGGGCCGCGCCGGATTTTGTCCTGAGCAATTCCTGGTGGCAAACGACGGAATGGATCGTCACCAACGCCTTGGCCGCCGATCTCAATGTGATCCTTGATTTTCACGAGTATGAGGCCATGGGGAAAGATGCCGCGGGCAACCAGCCCCAATTCCTCGCCTTTTGGCGGCAGCTTGCTCCACATTTCCAGAAGGCGTCGGACAAGGTGATGTTCGAAATCTTGAACGAACCCAGTCACCAGATGACGACGAATGTATGGAACCAGTATCTCGCCGAGGCTTTGGCCATCATCCGCGCGAGCAATCCGACCCGCACCGTCATCATCGGGCCGGCATTCTACAATTCGATCGATCACTTGAAGGAGTTGGAACTTCCCGCAAAGGACCGCCATCTGATTGTGACGGTACATTATTACAAACCGATGGATTTTACCCACCAGGGCGCGCCGTGGGTGCACCAGGAAAACAAGCTGGGCGTGGTGTGGCAGGGCAAACCGGAAGAACGCGCTGCGATCGCGGCGGATTTCAAGACAGCCCAAGACTGGGCAAAAAAGCATCGTCGCCCCATCCTTCTGGGTGAGTTTGGCGCGTATGACAAAGGCGACATGGCGTCACGAGTGCGCTGGACGGAATGTGTTGCGCGCACGGCGGAAAAGTGCGGGTGGAGCTGGGCTTACTGGCAATTCGACTCGGATTTCATCGTCTATGATATTCCGAAGAACCAGTGGGTTGAACCGATTCACAAGGCACTGATCCCGCCAGGTGGCGCGGAAACGCCATAGACAAGTTCCATCGCAAAGAGGCGAAACCACGGCCTGCCAGGAAGGCCATTCGAATCTTTGTGTGCTGGTCGAAAGTGGAGCTATGGTCGCGGTGTAACGATGGCCGCCAGGTCATCCCTGAAGGCAGGGAGCGGCAACGTGAGAATGGCCCCATCGGTCGCCACCTCGGTTGTGCCGATGGCTTTTCCAGTGGAGGGATTGAACCACTGCACGTTGAATTTCCCCGCCGGCCAGTCAGCGAGCGTCACGGTTTGACCGGTCCGAAGGGGTGGGTTGTTGCTGAGCGCGCCGGCCGGGAAGACCACGCACGGTGAGTACACATAAAGGACCGCCTTGTCCGCGTTGCGTAAACCGACGGACTCGGGCGCAAATTTCCAGTTGTCTAAAAATTCGGCTGGCTGCACCTGTTCAAGTCTCAGCGAGTCGAGCAAAAACCAATCCGTTTTGGCGTGGTTCACCAACTCGATGACATGTTTGCCGGATGGGAGAGCAACGGCAAAGTCCCGATTCACGTCGTGAGTCGTATGAGGCATCGCCGGGATATCGTTGAAATTCGTGTGCAGCACTTCGATGCCATCTACCTGCACAATCAACTCAGTGCCGGAATACGCCGTTTTCACGTGGAGAGCCAGTTTTGCCTTATCGCCCAGAAAAGCGGTGAGCCTGAGGGGACGCTGCGCCTCCAATTCTTCTCTTCCGCCCACATAAGCCGAAAGGCTTTCCGACGCGCGTTCAGCCGCGAGTTGGTCCGCCACCGCCGCTTTGTCGCGCAACCTGGGCTCCATCCGCCAGGAAGAGTTGAGCGCGACCTGGGCGTCGAACGGTTCTGCGTTTGTAATCACCTGACCCAGTTCCGCTGGCGCTCCGCCGTTTCCAACAAGCTCCACCGGCGTCCACATCCCCTCCTGCCAGCCGGCTGTGCGTAGAATCTCGTTCATCGCGCCGAACAGCGGATAGACGTTGTCGGTGTGCATGTCCTGCCACCACCACGACATGGCGGTGCCGACCGAACCGCCGAGCGCACCGCCCCAGAGCGCTTGGCGGAAACCGCGCAGATACGGGTCGGACGCTCTGTTCCACGAACGCGCATCAACACCAAACTCTTCGACCATCATCGGCTTGCCATAATCTTTCACAAAAGAACGGGCGAGGGCTGCCACATTTTTGCCCGGCGCGGATTCGTTATACGAGTGGTATGCTGAAAAATCCATTTCCGGCAGCGACCAGATTTCAGGCCGCTCGCTGCCACCGGTGAGGCTGGTGGTAACCAGATGCCCGTAGGGATCGTGTGCGTGAAGCCATTGCCCCATTTGCCGGTGCCACGCGAGGACATCGTCGCCGTTCAGGGTGGTATTATAGACGTTGTCTATTTCGTTGAAGAACTGCCAGGCGAGCAGCTGCGGACTGTAACCGTATCGTCCGATGAGGTAACGCAGGCGCTTCTGGTAGAGTTCCCGCGCTTTTGCGTTGGTGAAAAAATCGTTCGGCTTTGCGCAGGGACCGCCGTTCAGTTCATTGTAGGGATTGGTTTTCCAGAAGTTGTTGCTGCCGCCCCAATTCCGGTTGTTGATCTGAAACATGCCGTGGTGGTCAAAGCAGAGCAACAAATAGATCCCGCTCCGGTCGGCCAGATCGAAAATGTAGTCGAGCTGCCAGGCGGCCTGCAGGTTGTATTGGTTCAGCGTGCCCGGCGTGTGTTCGATTCCCGCAAACCACGGAGCCATCCACAACCGCGCAAAGTTCTCATCGGCATTCTTCATCGCTCCGAACCATGTATCGTAATCGAACGTGCCTTGGTTCTCCGCCCAGCACACGTTTTCGCCAACCAACCGCAGCGGCTGGCCATCGGTCGTCTCGAAATTGCGCTTGTCTGGCGCAATGCGCACATAGCCGTACTGCCCCATCGGCGGGGCAACGGAAACGTTGAAATGAGTCGTTGTCGGCTTGCCTGCGGCAACGCCATTGGTCTCGATGTTCAACGACAACGTGTAATCACCCGATTCGGTCGGCGTGAAACGAATCCGCCACTGTGGCGTCCCCACCGGAGTCAAAACTTCCGCGCCATTCGTAAGCGCCCGGGAAAAATCCTGATACCAAAACGCCGGGATCGTGAGACTCCGGCCAGAAGGTGACGTGAATGTGGCATCGAGGCGTATCAAGTCGGGGTCAAAGCAATTCGTCGCAACGGGCACGTGATCAACGCGAAACTCCGCCCGCTGCCAAAGCTGTGGCTCGCCGAGCGGGACGATGGCAGGTGTTTGCGCTTGAAGCTGGCAGCAGCCCGGAGCGAGAACGGCAGTGAAAAGCAGGATACGTTCGATTGGTTTCTTAAACATAAAACGGTCAATTTTTTGTTGCGGCCAACTGTTCCTAAAAGTCCACAATTCCCATTATTTGCGTCAAGAATCAACGGCCAATCTTTCTGAGGTTGAAAATCTCTTCGAGGGTGAAGCCTGGTCCTGCAGTCGCCAGATGGCGGTCCCGGCGGCCGCGTCCGCAAACGAGTTGTGGACATTCCCGCTGCCATGAACGATAATGATTGCGTTCCCGCCTAGCGAGCCGGACCGAGGTTCCAGTTCCGATTCCGAATCTTATGATCAAAAATCCAGCAGTCATCGCGCCGGCGACCGACCAGCCCGCGACCAGTGAAACCGAACAGCAGCGGTTCGAGCGCATCCTGTCACGCGACCAATTCAAACCGCTGAAAGCCGTGTTCGACAATCTCGGCATGGCCGTCCCGGTGATGCAAGGGGCGATCATCACCACGAATTCCTACCAGATGTTTCTGGGCAAGCTGGGCTATCGCGTCATTCTCGTGCCGCAAATCCACGAGCAGGACTGCTACTCGCGCCTGGGGCCGGCCGGCGGCATCCGCGCCGTACTGCCGGTTCACGACATGGCCACCTACAGCACCCTGGTCACACTCGTGAACTACGACTCGACGGTGACCACCACCCCGAAATCCGTGGACTTCTATGACGACCGGCTGGCCGAATTCAAGACCCAGTTGATGAAATAGATCCGGAAACGGTGGAAAACGAGGCGTCGTCACACCCTGCTCCGGACCCCCGCGCCCTTTCCCGCCATGGCTCGTCCGGCAATCCAGCCGGTCGTCCAGGCTGCCTGGAAATTGAAGCCGCCGGTGATGCCGTCAATGTCCAGCAGTTCGCCGGCAAAATACAGTCCGGGACAGATGCGGCTCTCCATGGTTTTGAAATTCACTTCCTTCAATCGAACTCCGCCGCAGGTCACGAATTCGTCCTGGTTCAAGCTCTTTCCATTCACGGAAAATTCCGTGCGCCGCAACTGTTGGATGAGTTCATGTTGCGCGGCACGCGAAAGCGCCGACCATCTCGTGTTGCGCGCCACGCCCGAAACGAGCGCGAGTTGTTCCCAGAGCCGGGCCGGCAGTTGCGCCACCGGCGAATTCACGATCAGCTTCGCCGGCTGCGAACTGCGCCGCGATTGAAATTCCGCCGCGAGTTTTTCCGCGTTCAGGTGCGGCAGCCAGTTCACATGGAGCGGAAAGGAATAATTCATTTCGTGCAGTTTTCGCGCGCCCCAGGCCGACAAGCGGAGGATGACCGGGCCGCTCAGGCCCCAATGCGTCACCAGCAGCGCGCCGCGTTCGCAAAGCCCAGCGCCCGGCACTGATGCCTCGACCGCTGCCACCGAAATTCCCGCCAACTCCCGCAACCATGGCATCTCAATGTGAAATGTGAACAGTGAAGGCACCGGCGGTTCCAGCGTGTGTCCGAGCGAAATGGCCAATTGTCCCAATGCCGGCGTCCGGCATCCGCCTGTGGCCAATAAAAGTTTGTCGCAAACAATTTTTCCATTCACAGCTTCTTCTCCCTCGCCCCGCCCAGGCGGGGAGAGGGTCGGGGCGGGGGGATTTGATTTTAACGGCCTCCTCACCCCGGCCCCCTCCTCCTTTGGTGGAGGAGGGGGGGAAATATTTCCTGCGAGCGTCAGGTCAAAACGGCCGTCCGGCTTTTTTGTAACGCTTGCCACGCCGCAATTCGTCATCAACTTCACACCCGCCTGGCGGGCCGCGTCGAGCAAACAGTCAATGATGGTTTGCGACGAATCCGTCGTGGGAAACATCCGGCCGTCACTTTCGGTCTTGAGTTGAACCCCGTGGGCGGCGAACCACGCCACCGTATCGCTCGCCTGAAACTGCTTGAACGGCGCAATCAACGCCCGCTCGCCGCGGGGAAAGCGGGTGGCGAATTCGCGTTCGTCAAAACAGGCGTGCGTGACGTTGCAACGGCCGCCGCCGGAGATTTTGACCTTGGAAAGAAATTGCGAAGTTTTTTCGAGGATGACAATTTCAGCGCCGCCTTGCGTTTCCGCGCACGCCAGCGCGGCAAAAAATCCGGCCGCGCCGCCACCCACGATGCCGATGCGCCTTGATTTCATTCGCCCGACGATAACGCATCGCCCGCCCGGTTGACAAATCACGAGCGGCCATGTCCGCCAAACTGGGCCTGTCGCAAAGCGGGCGGCAGCGGAAGGCCGGGCCCGTTGTGCAACCCTTGGCTGCCATGCCGCAGATGCATTTGGCCGGACACGGTTCAATTACTCAATCTCAAGCCCATTGCCTTGACCGGTTCGATTTGTGTAACTTCCCACCAGGATGAAAACAAAAATTCCTGATGAACTGGCGCGCGAGGTGTCGCAGAACAAATGGGGAAAAATCCTCCTTGCCACGCCCGTGGTGATGACGGTCATTGCGACCTTGCTCGCCGGGCTGGCCTCCAGCGAGATGACCCGCGCCCAATACGACCGCGCCCTCGGGGCGCAACTCCAGTCCAAGGCGGGCGACCAATGGAGCTACTTCCAGGCAAAGAAACTCCGGGGCGCGATACAACAAAATTCATATGAACTCCTCACCGCCGCCGCTGACATCCATCCGATAGACAATCCCGCGCTGGAAAAAATTCCCGCCCCCGCCGCCCTCAGCCTGGATTCAAAGGTCGAAGCCGCGCTACAGGCCATCGACCAACAAAAACCGGAAATTGAGATTGCCGGCCTTTTGAAATCCGTGGACGACCAATCCCTTGCGGCGGCCTTGCAAACCGCCAAAGACCGCGCCCTTGCGTTTGACGCCGCCCTCGCCCCGGCCAATCAAGCCCTCGACCAATTGAAAAAATCCCTGCCCGCCGGCGACAAAGCCGCCGCCCGCGACCTTATCGCCGCCAGGATGCATTACAACGCAGCACGTTACGACGTTGAAGCCAGCCTGAATCAATCCATCGCCAACCTTTACGAGTTGCAGGTGCGCAAAGCCAACGTCTCGGCGGAGCGCCATCACAAACGCAGCGGGAAGTTTTTCTTCGGCATGTTGGCCGCGCAAGCCGCGGTCATTGTTTCCACCTTCGCCATCGCGGCGCAGAAGCGGAGCTTCCTTTGGATGCTCGCGGCGGCAGCCGGCCTCGCCGCCGTCATCTTCGCCATCTATGTTTATCTGCGGGTGTAAATCCGCAACGCGGGAAAACGGGAGACGGTGGAAAAGGTTGGGCGCGGCCTGCGAGTGCCGGCAGCCGCGCGCACCAGGCGAATGGGGAAATGAACCGATGAAAAAAACTGCAAAGCTTCTGCCGTGGCGTTTGGGTGTGGGTTTGTTGTGTCTCGCTGCGTGGACGGCTTATCCACAGGCTCTCAAACCCCAACCCGGAACAATCGTGTCAGCCATCACAAACAAACCGCTGGACAATGCTTCGTCGCGATTCGCCCCACCTCCACCAAATTCCCTTGCCCCTGGAACAACCAACCCGGCGCCACCCGGCGAGATAACAACCCTCGACGGAAAAACCTACAAGGGCGTGACGGTGCAAAGGGTTGACCCTGATGGCTTGACGGTTGGATACGCGGCCGCCGGCGGCGGAACCAGTGCCGCCAAAATCAAATTTAAAAATCTGCCTGAAGACCTGCGGCAACAATACAAATACCATCCGGACAAGGCGGCTGCATACGAAGCCAGGCAAGCACAAGGAATGGCGGCATGGCGCGTCCAACAGCAGAAACAAGACGAAGCTGCAAAACGGGCCGCAATCCAACGGGCCGGGCAGGACGCCTTTGAACAACAGCAAAAGGAGCTCGAGCAGCAGCAGAAAAAAACGCAACCAGAAATGACCGAAGCGCAAAAAAAGGAGGCGCAAAAGCAAATCGAAGCGACGTGGTCCGGGTTCACATCAAGTGTGAAGGCAGGAAGGATAACCAATTAGACAGCACTCGCTTTGAATGCGGCTGACGCGAGTGCCGGCGGCCGTGTGCCGGCAGTACAAGTCAGACGAAATTTTCCTGAAGGTTCCGGCAACAGGACCGGCATGGCTTCGGTTGTGATTTCAGCGCGGGAGCCCAGCAAGGTTTCGAGCCGTGAAGTAACGCAGCGCAATTCCGCTTCCGCTGGCCCGGCCCCCTCGGGCACAAAACGCAAAACGCACCCGCCGTTTTCGTTTTGGCGCAGTTCATAGTGGAGTATGCCGGGCAATTCCACAAAGCACTGGTCCACCTGCCATGTGGTCACGCGCCGACCGTCACCGGCGCGGAGCGCGTCACGAACGCGGCCATGCATCACGAAATCGGTTCCGTAGGGCTGCGTGCGCCGTTGCGCCAGGTCGCCGATGCGATAGCGGAGCAAAGGCATGTAATCGTTGGTCAGCGTCGTGACGACCAGCTCGCCTGCGCCGTCCGGGCCGGCGCCCACGATTTCGAGAAACGCCGTGTCATAGCCGGACTTCATCTCGCCGCGCTCGTTTTCCATGAGCAGATGGCCGGTCTCCGTCGAGCCATACAGGTTGAAGACCGGCACGCCGAAGACGCGCTCGAGAATCCGGCGATGCACCACGCTGACAAATTCATAACTGCACAACACAAACCGCAGCGACGGAAATTTTATTCCACGCTGCTCGCAATAAAGCGCGAAACGCGCGCCATGGACCGGGTCCAGGTCAAGAAACTGCGGCGACCACTCGGAAATTTCCCCCGCCATCCGAGCCAGTTCCCGGTCGTCCAATAGAAACGGGATGCGCGCCAGGTTCAGGAACAGGGTGTTGCCCACCGTCCGCTGTTCGTGTGACATCCAGACCGTCGGACACGTCAAGCCGTTGCAAGCCGGCGGCACGAGCGTCGCCCGGCGGGCGTTAGGATGTTCGTCGAGGACCCGTGCGACCAAGGCATTCAGCCGCAACGCGCGCTCCTCCTGCGCATTCCACCAGCCCCGGCCAAAAAGTACCGGCAACCGTTCCTCGGACGTGCCGGAGGTGTGCTCCAGTTCCACCTGTTTGTTCTCCAGCAATGTTTCGAGCGTCTGTCCGGCGGGAAGAAAATTTTGGGGGAAGCCGTTGCGCATAGCCGGTTTGGCTAGCAAAGGCAGACGCTGGAAGCTCGCGAAGGCATCGGTTTCGACCGGCCGCTTTTCCACCGGTGCCAATAAATTGCGGTACAGCGGCACCGCCCGCCAACGGGGCAGGAGTTTGGCCAGTTGCGGGATTTGTCCCGCCTCACGAATCAGTTCTGGTGTCGCCAGCATGGCCGCAATATACACGCAATTTGCCGAATGCAAATGCAAGAGGAAAACGCCGCGCTGTAGCCCAAGGCAAGCGGAAGCCGTTTTGTCGCTTGCTCCGGGAATGAGAGTGCTTCAATTTTGCGCAAACCGAACGACATTGCCATGAATGGATACCTCTTTACCGCCGGCCTCACCCAATCCCAGGTCCGCCCGACTCCCGGTCGGGGCGGGCAGGTGGTTGACAGTATTCAGATCTGGGATGCCTGCGTGAGTGCGATCATTTACGGGGGCGACGCGGAACAGGCGCAAAAACGGTTTGAAGCCTGGTGCCGTCAGACTCCGGAAGGACAAAACCCGCTCGAAACGGAAATCAAAAAGGTCGTCGCCGCGCAGTTTGTGGATCAATTGCTCACCGAATCGGGCGGCAAGCCTTTGGATTGGCCGCAGATTTCCCGGCAGGTCAACGACATTTTGCAGGCGACCCCCGTGGACGACTTCGAACAAGGTTATTGGGTGGACGTTAATCAGGCTGTGCCACCGGGAAAACTCAGTTTTGACGTCGGATCGCTGAAGCGTGATTTACCGGAAGACATCCGATCCGGCTTGAACTGGTCGCCGGACAAAAAATTCTTCTTCCTCGTAAGCGTCCTCAGTCCGCGCCCGGCGCCGGCAATCTATCCCGATGAACTGGAATCTGACGCGCCAAACCGCGACGACGCTGGCGCTGAAAACGAGAAAGAAGAAAAACCGGAATTGGATGGGTTTGTCGCCACGCTGCCGGAGATGAGGGACAAGGAAGCCGCGGCGCTGGTGGAAGCGCGCAATTCCGCGGTCGCCGCCTGGCTCTGGCGGAAGTATGCCGCCGACACCCGGCTCGCTGCGAACGAAATCCAAATCACTCCCTGTTACACTTTTATTCACGTGGAATAGAGCAGGCTGGCAGGGCGTGGCGTGTTCATGATAAACTGTTTTTGGGCTGGTTGAACGTGATTTCTCCGGCTCGGGAAAGGATTAAAAATGAAGATTGCCAAAATGATCCGTAAAGCCGCGTTGCTCGGCGCGATGTTGAATTTGATGGCTGGCGCAAATCCCGCGATGGCTGTACCACCGCCCACCCGCGTTCCGAACACACCGGGATATGTCACCGCCAAGGAATTGCCTGACGGCGCCAATCCGTCGCCGGATGCCGACGGAAACTTCATCATTGGCCCGACTCACAACCGCGCACCGGAAATGACGGTGCAGACCAACGTGCCGCAAGGAACCGTTTACAACTTCACCATGAGTTCGGCGGACAGCAAAATTTATCCCGGCATCGCGCGCGAGCCGAAAACTTTTGGCACGGCGGATCCCACCGACCCCGCCAAACTGGTGGTGACCACCAGCCACCCGGCCCCCTACACCCGCCGCGTGTCGGTTTATGTTCCCAAACAATATGTCCCCGGCACGGTCGCACCCTTCATTGTCGGGGCGGACGGACCCGACCGCGCGTTGTTCACGGCTTTGGATAATCTGATTGCCGGGCACCGCGTGCCGGTGATGATTGCCATCTCCATCGGCAATGGCAGCGGCGACGCCCAGGGCAGCGAGCGCGGCTTGGAATACGACACCATGTCCGGCCGCTATGCGGAGTTCGTCGAGCAAGAAGTGCTGCCACTCGTGGAAAAACAATGCCACGTGACCTTGACCAAAGACCCCGATAGCCGGGCGACGATGGGCGCCAGTTCCGGCGGCTCATGCGCGTTGATCATGGCGTGGTATCATCCGGAGCTTTACCACCGCGTCCTGACTTATTCAGGCACCTATGTGAACCAGCAGTGGCCACCCAACGCCAAGACTCCGCACGGCGCATGGGAATTTCATGAACACCTCATTCCGAACGACCCGGTCAAGCCGTTGCGAATCTGGATGGAAGTTGGCGACCGGGACCTTTTGAATCCGAATGCCATGCACGACAACATGCACGATTGGGTGCTCGCCAATGAAAACATGGCGAAGGTTCTGGCGGCCAAGGGCTATCATTACCAGTTCGTCTTTGCCCGCAACGCCGGGCATGTGGACGGCAGCGTGAAACAACAAACGTTGCCTGAAGCTTTGGAATGGCTGTGGCATGACTACCAGCCGGTGACGAAGTAGTGGGGGAAAACGGGAGTGCTCGGGAAAGTTGTGCGCACCTGCGAGTGCGAGTGGCCGTCCGCAAGGATTTTGGTGGCCGTGCGCCAGCACCTCACCAGGGGCGCACGAGGTCGGGACGCTTTTTGCGCGCAACCCGGGGGCTTACCTGCTGGCCAGTTGTGGCCAAATCTTCGGGTGGAGTCACAGCATCCGGCTGCGCTTGCCCCGACTCAGCCTGTATGGCAGTCATCGTCTCGTCGATCACCCCGAGCAATTCCTCCCGGCCCTGTTTCGCCATCGCGGAACAGGTAAAGATTGCCGGCAACTTCTCGAACCATCCGGAGATGCGGGCCGTGAACGCCGCGATGTTCGCCTGCACCGTGGCGGGCGTTACCTTGTCCGTCTTGGTGAAGACGAGGACGAACGGGACGGAGTTGCGGGTGAGCCATTCCACGAATTTGACATCGATTTCCTGCGGTGACAGCCCGGAATCGAGCAGCGCAAAGACGCAGCTAAGGTTCGTTCGATGCTGGAGGTAATCGTCCACCGCGTGGTTGAACTTGAATTTGGCCTTACGCGCCCCGGCGGCGAATCCGTATCCCGGCAGGTCCACCAGCCGCCAGGTCCGGTTCACCGTGAAGATGTTGATGAGCTTGGTAAACCCCGGCGTGGGCGAGACCCGGGCCAGATCCAGCTTGCCCGAGAGCAGGTTCAGCAGAGAGGACTTGCCGACGTTCGAGCGGCCGATGAAGGCGAATTCGGGCAGGGACTCATCCGGACACGAATCCAAGTCCGGCGCGCTGCAGTCAAAAATGGCGGATGAAATATTCACGCTTGGCAACCAGCAGACCATTATCGCAGCAAATCCGCTTCACTGATACACCTATGCCACTCCACAGGTTCACCAGCCGCGTTCAAAACCGCTATTTCGCTCGGGGAACAATCACCAACTCCAACGGAGTTGTGGTCATTCAGCTCGGCGTTGATGGATGAAATTCGGCTAAGCTGGGTGACTGGGCACAACACCGGTGGTTGGGGCTCACAGAATTTAGAATGTTCATTTATCAGAGCTTCGACCTTCAAGCAGGGTCACGTTCTTTTTCTTTTGGCGGAGTGAATCATATATTTCCTCGCACTGCACCGTTCACGCCTGATAACGCCACAAACAAACCATCTACCTCTGTTACGAGTTTGCCTCCTCAGACAAAAACTTTCCCAGAAATTTGAGCCAGTCCGGTAGCGAGATTGGGGTTGCCGCAAGCCTTGGGACTCAGAAATCAAGCGGCGATTAACAGGGTTCTTTGGAACTGGAATTGGAAAGTGCCTGAATTTCGATTTCATTGCCACCTTCTCCATGGTGTCGGTCGAGACGTTCTTGTATCCACGACTTTCCAGCAATCGCTTCGTTAGCTTTTCAAGCTGCTGCCAACGTCATCTTATTTCGTCCGATAATGACATTGGTGGGAATGTTTAATTTAATTCTTCGCCCCCGCCAGTTCTTCCTCGAAATCCACAATCTCTTTGATCTGCACCAGAAACGAAATCGGTTGAGAGTTCATGGTTGAGGGTTGCGCGTCACTATCGCTGCTTTGACCTGGGTTTGTCATCGTCATATTTCACATGAAATCCGATTTCCCGGCGTTTCGGTTCCGGCGGCGACATTAACTGCCGGATGGCATCAAAGACAACTTTGAACTGCGCGTCATATTTATTTTCCAGCGCCGCGAGCTTGCGCGCCAGTTCGGCATTGGAGGCCAGCATCTGCCGCAGCCGCACGAACGCGCGCACCACCTGCACGCTGGTCTGCGCCGCCCGTTCGCTGTTCAGGACGTTCGCCAGCATCAACGCGCCGTGTTCGGTGAAGGCGTAGGGCGAAATACGCGGAGTCGCGACGCTTCTGGGAAGGTCACAATTTGTGACCCTTACAGCTTAAAGACTCTCCGTTGCAGTGAGTTGGAACATGAAATCTGCTGGGAAACGGGTGATATTACGTTTGACTGCCTGATTCAAGACTTTCGTTTCCACTCCGTAAAGTTCAGCCAGATCGCTGTCCAGCATCACTTTTTCGCCGCGAATCGAGAGGATTGCCCGCTCAATTCGTTCCACCGGAACCAAACCATTTGCCCGTCCATTTTATGCCTTTCACCCAGAGGTGGTCACAGTTTGTGACCACCTTCAAGATCACAAATTGTGACCTTGAACAACAATAAATTTTTTCCGGTCATTTTGAGGTGCCAATTTGGCATTTCAAAACGGCTCGCGGGGACGATCGTCCTACCAGCGCGCACGGCTTGTCCCGCCGTAGCACTGCGAAGGCGGACAGTGACGCGCCCTACCTGACTAATTCTTCGCCCCCGCCAGTTCTTCCTCGAAATCCACGATTTCTTTTATCTGCACCAGGAACCACCGGTCAATTTTCGTGAGGTTGAAAATCTCGTCCATGGTGAAGCCGGCGCGCAGGGCGTGGCGGATGAAGAAAATGCGTTCGGCGTTGGGCACGCTCAATTTGCGGCTGATGACGTCCTGCGGGCAGAATGTCGCGGTCGCCATAGACTTCGTTGCCGATGCGCCAGGGTTTGCCGTCGCCGCCCAGGCCGTAGCGGCCAATCTCCAGCGAGCGCAGGCATTTTTGCAGGCTTTCCTTGAACGTGCGGCCAATGCCATCGCTTCGCCCACGCTTTTCATCTGCGTGGTCAGCGTCGGGTCGGCTTGCGCGAATTTCTCGAACGCGAACCGCGGTATCTTGGTGACGACGTAATCAATCGTCGGCTCGAAGCTGGCCGGGGTTTCGCGCGTGATGTCGTTGCGTGATTTCGTCGAGCAGGTAGCCGACGGCGAGTTTGGCGGCAATTTTGGCGATGGGAAAGCCGGTGGCCTTGGATGCCAGCGCGGAGCTGCGGCTGACGCGCGGGTTCATCTCGATGATGACCATGCGGCCGTTGTCCGGGTTGACGGCGAACTGGATGTTCGAGCCGCCGGTCTCGACGCCCACGGCGCGGATCACGGCGAAGCTCTGGTCGCGCATGATCTGAAATTCCTTGTCGGTGAGCGTCTGGATGGGCGCGACGGTGATGGAATCGCCGGTGTGGACGCCCATGGGATCGAAGTTTTCGATGGAGCAGATGATGACGCAGTTGTCGGCCTTGTCGCGCATGACTTCCATCTCGAATTCCTTCCAGCCGAGCAGCGATTCTTCGATGAGGATTTCGCGAGACGGGCGAAAGCTCCATGCCGCGCTTGGCGAGCTCGTCGAATTCGTCGCGGTTGTAGGCGATGCCGCCGCCGGTGCCGCCGAGCGTGAACGCGGGCCGGATGATGACGGGAAAACGGCCGATCTTTTCCGTCACGGCGCGGGCTTCGTCCAGGTTGTGCGCGGTGCCGCTGATCGGGCACGTCGAGGCCGATGGAAATCATGAGGTCCTTGAAGACCTGCCGGTCTTCGCCGCGTTCGATGGCCTGGGCTTTGGCGCCAATCATCTCGATGCCGTATTTCTCCAGCACGCCGCTCTTGTGCAAAGCCATCGCCGTGTTGAGCGCGGTCTGGCCGCCGAGCGTCGGGAGCAGAACGAGCTTGTGCGGTAGCGCAGCCGTCCCGGCTGCCTTTGATTTTGCAGGCGAGACGCCTGAGCTACGTTGAACGGGCACGCCCATCTTCTTCATCTCGTCAAGTTCACGGATGATGACCTTTTCGATGCATTCGGGCGTGATGGGTTCGATGTAGGTGCGGTCGGCGAACTCCGGGTCGGTCATGATGGTGGCCGGGTTGGAGTTGACGAGCACGACGCGGAAGCCCTCCTCCTTGAGCGCCTTGCAAGCCTGCGTGCCGGAATAATCGAACTCGCACGCCTGGCCGATGATGATCGGGCCGGCGCCGATGATGAGGACGCTGTGAATGTCAGTGCGCTTGGGCATCTTTCAATTTTCGATTTACGATTGCCAATTTACGATTTGAAAACGCATCGCAAGACGGCGGAAAATTGAACACGGATTTGGCGTGAAATAAAAGGCAAATCCGCTTTGAATTTCTTTGCAATAATTTACTGATTTCAAATACCTTTTCGCCATTCCGGTTCGGCTCTTCGATCTAGCAGTAATACACGGCGATAACGCCCGATCCGCTGATTATGAAGGCAAAAGAGCTGGGCTTTCAAAATTGTAGAGTACCATCCAGCTCGTTGGATAAAATTACAGCCGAAGCGCTGGAACTCGCTGTATACGGAGACGGTGGTTAAAAAAATTTCGTCTGACTTCCGGTCGCGGGTTTCAATCCCAGTTTTTTGTAACTCAATTCCGTCGCCACGCGGCCCTGCGGCGTGCGCTTGAGATAGCCTTCCATGATGAGATACGGCTCATAAACTTCTTCCAGCGTGTCCGGCTCTTCGCCCACGGCCACGGCCAGCGAACTGATGCCGACCGGCCCGCCGCCGAATTTCGTGATGACCGCTTCAAGCAGGCGCTTGTCCATTTCGTCGAGGCCGTTCTGGTCAATCTCCAGCATCGCCAGCGCCTTGTCGGCAATGGCGGCGGTGATGCGGCCTTCGTGTTTGACCTGGGCATAATCGCGCACGCGGCGGAGCAGGTTGTTGGCGATGCGCGGCGTGCCGCGGCTGCGCCGGGCGATTTCGTGCGCGCCGGCGGGTTCGATCTCGACGTTCAGCAGCCGCGCCGAGCGGACGGTGATGGTTTCCAAATCTTCGGTGACGTAATAATCGAGCCGCTCGCGAATGGGAAAGCGCGTGAGCAACGGCGCGGTGAGCAGGCCGCTGCGCGTGGTCGCGCCGATGAGCGTGAAGCGCGGGAGATTCAGCCGCACGCTGCGGGCGTTCGGTCCCTGGTCAATGATGATGTCGAGCTTGAAGTCCTCCATCGCCGGATAGAGATATTCCTCGATGGTTTTTTGCAGGCGATGGATTTCGTCAATGAACAGCACGTCGCCTTCCTCGAGGTTCGTCAGCAGGCCGGCGAGGTCGCCGGCTTTCTCGATGGTCGGGCCGCTGGTGCTTTTGATGTTCGTGCCCATGGCCTTGGCGAGGATGTAGGCGAGCGTGGTTTTGCCGAGGCCGGGCGGGCCGCTCAACAAAATGTGGTCGAGCGCTTCCTTCCGTTTTTTGGCGGCGGCGACGGCGATTTCGAGCCGTTCCTTGACCTTGGGCTGGCCGGTGAATTCGGAAAACAGCGACGGCCGCAGCGTCAGTTCCAACGCGGCGTCCGGTTTGTTCAAGGTGGAGATGGGACGTTCCGCCATCGCGTGCCAGCATGGGGAAACTCAAAATCAGCGGCAAGGTCAAAGAAAGGAGGCGCGGAAGGATTTCCGGGCAAAAAATCGTCAGAACCCTTGTTTAAAGGGCAATTTCAAGCGAAGTCTTTGCCAAAAAATGGTTGGCCGCCTTACGGCGTTCCGGTAGCTTTACCCATCTTATGCTGAAAACCAAATCACTTATTCGCGGCGCAATGTTGTTGGCGCTGATGACTTTAGGAGCCAACGCCTTTGCGGGAGACGCCGACATCAACTTGCCGACTTGACGCAAGTGACGTTTTCGGGCGGCAGCCTGAGCGGCCACGCCCTTTTGTATCTGGGGCTGGCCGTCTGCGCGATCGGCGCGCTGTTCGGCTTTTGGGAATACGGGCGGTGCCGCGCGCTGCCGGTGCACAAGTCCATGAGCAGCGTCTCCAACATGATTTGGGAGACGTGCAAAACGTATCTGGCGCAGCAGGGAAAATTCCTCGTGCTGCTCTGGGCATTGATTGCCGCGTGCATCGTTTATTACTTCTTCGGCCTGCAGCGACAAGACCCATCGGCGTCGGTGCTGGTGATTCTGGCCAGTTCGGTGCTGGGGATATTGGGCAGTTATGGCGTGGCGTGGTTCGGCATCCGCATCAACACCTACGCCAACAGCCGCGCCGCGTTCGCCTCGCTCCGGGGCAATTCGCTCCAGACGCTGATGATCCCGCTGCGTTCGGGCATGAGCATCGGCCTGCTGCTGGTCTGCGTGGAACTGGTCTGCATGATCGGCATTCTGCTGTTCATGCCGCCGACACTGGCCGGCCCCTGCTTCATCGGCTTCGCCATCGGCGAATCGCTCGGCGCGGCGGCGCTGCGCATCGGCGGCGGCATCTTCACCAAGATCGCCGACATCGGCTCCGACCTGATGAAAATTGTTTTCAACCTGCCGGAAGATGATCCGAAAAATCCCGGCGTCATCGCCGATTGCACCGGTGACAACGCGGGCGATTCCGTCGGCCCGACGGCGGACGGTTTTGAAACCTACGGCGTGACGGGCGTGGCGTTGATCGCGTTTCTCGTCGCTGGCCCTGGCAGCGGCGCCGGCCATCGGCGCCAAGCTCATCGTCTGGATTTTTGCCATTCAAAGCTTGATGGTGCTGGCGTCGCTGGGTTCGTTTTACGTCAACAAATCCGTCAGCCACTCGCTTTACGACGACAAAAAGAGATTTCAACTGGGAACAGCCGCTGACGAATCTGGTGTGGCTGACCTCCATCGTTTCCATCGTGGCCGCCTTCATCGCCAGCAAGTTCCTGCTGGGCGATTTCACGGACGCGACGGGCGCGGCCGATCCGAATCTCTGGTGGGTGCTGGCCGGCATCGTCTCCTGCGGCACGCTGGCCGGTCCGCTCATCATGGAATTCACCAAAATCTTCGTCAGCACCCATTCGCGGCACGTGCGCGAAATCGTCACCGCATCCGGCCAGGGCGGCGCGTCGCTGAACATCCTGTCCGGCTTCGTCGCCGGCAATTTCTGCGCGTTCTGGATGGGGCTGGTCATCATCACGCTGATGGCCGCCGCCTACAAGTTTTCGCAAAATCCGGCCGTGCTCGTCCTGATGCCGGAACAATTCGTGTTCGCCGCGCCGATCTTCGCCTTCGGCCTCGTGGCATTTGGCTTTCTGGCGATGGCGCCGGTGATCATCGCCGTGGACAGTTTCGGCCCCGTCACCGACAACGCCCAGTCCATTTATGAATTGAGCCGCATCGAATCCGTGCCGAACGTCCGCGCGGAAATCGAAAAGGATTTCGGATTCAAACCCGATTTCGAGAACGCCAAGCTCGAACTGGAAAAGGGCGACGGCGCGGGCAACACCTTCAAGGCCACGGCCAAGCCCGTGCTCATCGGCACTGCCGTCGTCGGCGCGACCACGATGATTTTCGGCATCATCATGCTGCTCGAAATCGGGTCTATGGCGGAGTCCAATCGACATCATCAGTTGAGCCTTGTGCATCCCCAAGTCATCCTCGGCCTGTTGATGGGCGGCGCGGTGATTTACTGGTTCACCGGTGCCAGCACGCAAGCCGTTGCCACCGGCGCGTATCGCGCGGTCGTGTTCATCAAGGAACATCTCAAGCTCGACAAGGCGGAAGCCTCCATCGCCGACAGCAAAAGGGTCGTCGAAATCTGCACCATCTACGCGCAGAAAGGCATGATCAACATTTTCATTGTTGTTTTCTGCATGGCGCTGGCGCTCTCGTTTTTCAATCCCTATTTCTTCATCGGCTATCTCGTGGGCATCGCGTTCTTCGGCCTGTTCCAGGCCATCTTCATGGCCAATGCCGGCGGCGCATGGGACAACGCCAAGAAAATCGTCGAAGTGGATTTGAAGCAAAAAGGCACCGAACTGCATGCCGCCACCGTCGTCGGCGACACCGTGGGCGATCCGTTCAAGGACACCAGCTCGGTGGCGATGAATCCCATCATCAAATTCACCACGCTCTTCGGCCTGCTCGCGGCGGAAATCGCCGTGACGATGCAAAGCCAGGACTTGAAGACGGCCATCGGCGCGTTCTTCTTCCTGGTGGCGCTGATCTTCGTCTATCGCTCGTTTTATTGCGATGCGGATTCCCGTGGACCAGCAGATGAAAAAATAACCGTTGAATCTCGAAACGCCCTCCCGGTTCGTGCCGGGAGGGCTTTTTGCTTTTGCCAAATTAATACTCGAAAAGCGCCGGCCAGAGTACCAGATTGGAGGTGATGGATTTGATTCAGCGCCAAATTCAGGTCGGCTGGCAACTGCGCGTCTTTTTCACCGAGGACGTTTTCAATCCGGCCAATCCGGTTTTGAAAGACGCGCTGGCCGATGCCGCCCAGCGCAAGGTCCTGGTGGTGCTCGAAGACTCGCTCGCCCAAGCGTTGCCCGGCCTCGAAAACCGGATCGAAATCTATTTTTCCGCCCATGCCGACCGCCTTCAACTTGTCCGCTCGCCGCTTTTCGTTGAAGGCGGCGAACGCGCAAAAAATTCCCCGACGCTGGTCACTGACATCCTTTCACACATTGACCGCCACCACATTGACCGTCATTCGTATCTGATTGCCATTGGCGGCGGCGCGCTGCTGGACGTCGCCGGTTTTGCCGCCACCACCGCGCATCGCGGCTTGCGCCTCGTGCGCATCCCGACGACGACTTTGAGCCAGGCTGACTCCGGCATCGGCGTGAAAAATGCCATCAACGCCTTTGGCAAAAAGAATTTCATCGGCACGTTCGCGCCGCCGTACGCCGTCATCAACGATTCCAACCTGCTCGCCACGCTCGAACCGCGCGACAAACGCGCCGGTTACGTCGAAGCTGTCAAAGTCGCCTGCATTCGCGACCGCGCCTTCTTTGAGGAAATCGAACGCGAGGCGGACAAGCTGGCAGTTTTCGAACCGGCGGCCATGAAGCGATTGATTCATCGTTGCGCCGAATTGCATCTCGACCACATTGCCACGAGCGGCGACCCGTTTGAAAGCGGTTCGGCGCGTCCGCTGGACTTCGGCCATTGGGCGGCCCACAAACTGGAGCAGCTTTCCGATTTCGAAATCTGCCACGGTGAAGCCGTCGCCGTCGGCATCGCGCTCGACGTGCTTTACTCGCGCAACATTGGCTTGCTGGAAGCGGAATCCGCCGAACGGATTCTGAAATTGCTCGAACGGCTTGGCTTCAAATTGTTCGCCGATGAATTGCTGAGTGCCGACGCCGGGGACCACTTGCAAATTTTGAACGGTCTGGAAGAATTCCGTGAACATCTCGGCGGCGAACTGACCATCACGTTGCTGCTTGAAATCGGGCGTGGCGCGGAAATTCACGAGATGAACATCCCGAAAGTCATTGAAGCCATTCACGAACTTCAACACCGGCGCAGATGAAAAATAAAACATCTGTGTTCATCCATGTCGTTCCGGTGGTTAAAAATTCCTTTGCGCCCCTTGCGCTTTTTTGCGGCAATGCTTTCGTGAAACGTCTCGCCGTCATCAACGTCGTCGGCCTTACTGAATCGCTCATCGGCGAACACACGCCGCGCATTGCGGAATTCCGCAAACGCGGCGCCTTGGCGAATATTGTGCCCGCCGTTTCCCGCCGTCACCTGCACCGCGCAATCGAATTATCTCACCGGCACAACATCGTCGCAGCACGGCATCGTCGGCAACGGCTGGTTCAACCGCGAACTCGCCGAAGTCCAGTTCTGGAAGCAATCCAACCATCTCGTCACCGCGCCCGGAATTTGGGACTGCCTTGCGTGCAAGCAGACCTGGAATCCGTAAATCGTAAATCATCAATCGCAAATTTGTTTCTGGTGGTTCAATATGTATTCCACCGCGGATTATTCCATCACGCCGCGTCCGGTATATCCCGCCGATGGCCGGAAAATTTTCGATATTTATTCCTGGCCGTATTCCATCCGCACCGAAATCAAGCGAGACCTCGGTGAGTTTCCGTTCTTCGGCTTTTGGGGCCCGGCGGCGGGTGTGGACACGCCGCAAGGCAAGGCTGACGCCGCGTCGCGTTGGATTGCCGAATCCGCAAAATGGATTGAAAACAAATATTCGCCGGCGCTGAACCTGGTTTACCTGCCGCATCTCGATTACAACTTGCAGCGGCATGGACCGTTTGTGGTAGGAGACGAGGTGACGAGTCTCCATTCTTCAACTCCGAACTCCGAACTCCGAACTCCGAACTGGTCAGAGCCTCCTCACGTCGGCTCCTACAAAATCAATCCCGCCATTATCCGCGACTTGCATGAGATTGACGCTCTCGTCGGCGGCCTCATTCAATTTTTCAGCCAGCGCGGCGTGCAGGTCGTGTTGCTTTCCGAATACGGCATCACAAACGTGGACACGCCGGTTCACCTCAACCGCCTGTTCCGGCGACACGGCTGGCTGGCCATCAAGGAAGAGTTGGGGTTGGAAATTCTCGACGCGGGCGCGAGCAAGGTCTTTGCCGTGGCGGACCATCAGGTCGCGCACATTTATCTCAATGATGTGTCGCTCGAAAAATCCGTGCGCGAATTGCTGCAAAAGACCGGCGGCGTGGAAAGCGTGCTGGGCAGGACGGAAAAAATCGCCGCGGGCGTTGACCATCCACGAGCAGGTGATTTGATTGCCGTCGCCACGGAAAATGCGTGGTTCACGTATTATTACTGGTTCGACGATGCGCGCGCGCCGGATTTTGCGCGGACGGTGGACATCCACCGCAAGCCGGGCTACGACCCGGTGGAATTGTTTCTCGACCCGAAAATTCCACTGCCGAAATTGAAAATCGCCTGGCGGTTGCTGCAAAAGAAACTCGGTTTCCGGATGTTGATGGACGTGGTTCCGCTCGATGCTTCGCTGGTGAAAGGTTCGCATGGCCGGCGACCGGCGGACAAAGAGGACTGGCCGGTGTGCATCACCGAACGGCCGGAACTGCTGGGCGCGAAGCAGATTGAATCAACGGACGTTTTTCAAATCCTGCGGCGGCATTGGGGAGCGCCGTAAGCGCGCGCATCCTTGTAGGATTGGAATTAGAAATGAACCAGGCTCCGCCGGAGCGAGATGGTTGTTGAAGAATATACCGGTTCGACGGAGCTTGAGACGTTGCGCGCCGGGAGTTTTTGCCGTTCATTGGCAGCGAATCGCATCGGGAGGCAAAAATGAGGCTATTTGCCGGGCGTTGGCGAAGCGTTCGGCGATGGACTGAGAGAGACGCGGTCCAACTCGAGATTTTTTACGTTCTTTTCATCCAGTCCTTTACCGTAAGCCTTGTCCGCGGGTTGGCCCCAAACGACCTCGGTGTGGCTCAACGTCAGTCCGTTGATGTCATGCGCGTAAATTCCCGCCAGCTTGCTATCGAACAGTCCCTTGAACAGGCCTTTGGGTCTCTCATCGTAGAAGCCGCCCGGCACATCGCTGGTTTTCGCGATTTCCACGCGGACATTGTCCAGCACGATGTTTTCCAGCGGGGAGTTTGTCCAACCCATCAGGAAGATTCCGTTTTCACCGTGGCAAAGAATGTTGCTGAAACGGATGTTGCGGACGCGCCCCAGTTTGGTTTTTGCTGTGCGCGGAAAATGGCTGATATGAATCGGTTCCGCCGCGCCCCACCATTTATGCGGCTGAAAACCGGTTTCGACCGTGATGTTGGCGAAGAGCACGTTCTCGATGTCGCCTTCATCGAGGCTCTGAATCGAAAGCCCGCGGTTGCTATGTGACACGACGCAGTCGGCAAAGACGATGTCACGCGCGCCCGGCGGGGTGTAAGTCTCGTCAATTTTCAATGCGCTGCTCCGTGACTCGAGAACGCAGCCCGTTACCGTAATCCGGGCGGAGCCGCCATAAGCGGCGAAGTTCGGGGTGTCCTTGATCACAATCCCGTCGTCGCCGGCCCGGATGAAACAGTTGGCAATGCGCACGTCGCGGGAGTGGTCAATGTCAATCCCGTCGTTATTGGCCACGTCCCAGTCGTTGTGAATACTGATGGAGTCAATCGCCACGTCTTCGCAACCGACGAGATGCACCGTCCAGCTTGGGGCGTTGCGCAAGGTGAAGTCATGCAGGTGAACCTGCTGGCAGCCGATGAAGATTACCATCATCGGCCGTCCACCGTGCGTCTGCGGTTCGTCGGGCAGCTTATCAAACGGCCACCAGTCGCCGGTAAAGGATTCCGGCCACCAGCCTTCCTTGTTCACGTCTCCGCCGGCTTCTTCATTGGCCAGTTCCTGCCACACGGCGTGGTCATTGCCGTCAATGATGCCGTTGCCGGAGACCGTGATGTTCGTGGCATCCTTCGCGAACAACAGCGCACCCGGATGTCCATAGTCGCGCCAATTCGCGCTCCCCTTTAGCACGGCGCCGTTGGCCAGGTGAAAATCAATCCCGCTGTGCAGCGTGAGCGCGCCGGTGAGAAAAGTTTCCCCGGGCAGGAGCACCTGCCCTCCATCTTGAGCGGCGCAGGCGTCTATCGCCTTCTGAATGGCGGCGGTGTCGTCGTTGGTGCCGTTTCCTTTGGCACCGTAGTCGAACACGTTGAGGACGCCGGCGGTATCAGCAGCGGCGCCATCAAGGGCGATAAAAACCAGAACGGCCAGGACGGTGGCCGGGGTAATGTGAAATGATTTCCAGTTTCGGAGCGATGACAGGATTTGAATTTGCATCTTGGCCATATTGTCTGTGAAGAGTGGTTTTTGAGAAAAAATCATATCAGTCGGTGATGGCAGGCAGCCGGTGGAGTGTTTCCAGGCACATCCGGGACGCGTGGTACGGTCCCTTCCACTCACTGACTTTGGGGAGGGTTGTGTCCACGCAGCCCTCGGGCGTAATGCGCCAGAACCATTCGCCGTGGACGCGGTCCACGAGGTGGTTTTCAATGAAATCCCAGACGCGAAGCGCGGCTTTGAGATACTTCTCGTCACGGGAGATTTGAAAGGCGTTGAGGAAGCCGATTACGGCCTCGGCTTGTGGCCAGCATTCCTTGCCCGCATCAATTATTTTTCCGCCCCTTCCTTCGTAGCGAAGCGCGCCATCCGCATCAATCCCTTCCTTGAACACAACTTCTGCCATTGACAGCGCAACCGCCTCGGCTTGTTTGAGCAAAGCAGCGTCTTTCAGAACTTCGGCGGCTTCATACAACAACCAGGTGCCTTCAATATCGTGACCAAAGGTATAGGAATTGGAGCGCACATGCCATTCCTCATCGAAGAAGTGGTTCAAGTGTTGCGTGCGGGAATCAAGGATGCGTTGCTCGAAAAGCTGGATGAGTTCGCGCAGGCGTTGTTCGACCCGCGGTTCCTGCCAGACCCGGTAAAGATTGGTATAAGCCTCCAGAACGTGAAGGTGATTGTTCATGGACTTTTTCTCGTTCATGTCCTTGTCGCTCAACCTTGCTTCCGCGCCGGCCTCGGACCAATCGCGTCGGCACACTTCAATGTAACCGCCGTGCCTGGAATCATGCGCATGCCGTTCAATCAGCTCGAACAACTCCTTGGCGCGGGCCAGGGCGGCCGGCGCGCCGAAAGCCCGGTGATATTCCGCAAGCGCATAAACGTAAAACGCCTGGCCGTAGATTTTCTTGGAATCGTCAACGACGCGCCCGGCATCGTCCAAACCGCCAAAACGCACCGCCATGTTGCGAATCCCAGAACCGGTTCATCACGTAATCAAACGCGCGATCGGCCATTTGCCGGAAGAGCTTTTCGGGACGCGCCTGGTGAACCGCCGAGAAAGCCCACAAGATGCGGCTGTTGACAATGAGACCTTTCGGTTGCGTCCGATCGGGCTTGAGGTCGTTGGACAGCCAGCCCATCCAGCCGCCTTGCTCGTGATCCACCGCCGGTCCGCACCAGAAGGGCAAAATGTTTTCGAATAATTGATCCCTGATGCCTTGGGAAAAGGCTTTTAGATCAGTTGTGTCCATTCAAATTCAGCGTGTTAATTTTTCTCCAGCGCGCGTGTGATTTCCACCCGGCCAATCTGGGTCTCACCGGTCAGTTCGATTTTCAGGAACTTCGCATCGCCGCCGATATTCCCGGCGTGGTAAAGAACGGGCTCCCAGAAACCGTAATCGCCGGCACCGCTAAAATATACGTCTTTGCCGGCAGGGATGTCTTGATAGGTCTGACCATCATCGGAGACTGAACACTTCAAGTCTGCGACCTCGTGGGGAAAGAATGTGAAGACGCGAAAACCCTCAATCGAAGTCGGAAGCTCGTAGATGAGCGCGTCACCGGCATTGCCGGCGGCGCGGTGCGCGTCTTCCTTCGCCTTGCGGTCGTTGCGCGTGGTGATTTCGATTTGACCTTGCCGCGCGTGGACTTTTGAAAAGTCGGCCAGTTCATCCACGCGGGTTGCGTGCGTGACGGCGACCGGCCCGACGACGTTGGAGGGTTCCGAGAGCCCGGCTTCATTATTTGCGCGGACCCGGTAATACCAATTGCCTTTGGGTGCGGAGTCGTCGTTGAACAGCGGACGATATTGCACAAAGCTTTCGTCAATATTTGCGCCGGCCACCGTCCACGGCCCGGTCGCTTTCGGAGCGCGTTCGACGGTGTAACTGGCGGCACCCACCGAACCCTGCCAGGAAATTGCCGCCGTGTCGGTGATGGGCAACAATCCCGGCGGCGCAGGAACGGGAATCGGCGGCGGAGTCAATCTGCGGATGGCAAAGGCATAGCGACGGGTGGTCGCCATAAGATTCGTTTCGTCGTACGCCGCCCCCATGCTTGAACCGGGCCAGTGAAAACCTTTGTAACGATTGCCACCGGACGGTTCGCTGTGCCAGTAGAAGCCGCCGTCACGGTCGCGAAAACGCAGGCTCCAAAGCAGGCCGCCGGAAATGCCGGTATCAATGATTGCCTGCATGGCCGCAGCCATCTGTTCGGTGGGAACGAATCCGAATTCTCCAACGACATAAGGCTTCTTGCCTTTGGCCACGGCCGCATTCTCCCGGATAAGCTGGGCGAACGGCGTTGTCCATCTCGGGTTCGGATAATGGTGCGTCGTGACGATATCAATCTCCGGCATGGCCAGTAATTCCGGCTGCAATTGCCCGGCCCGGCCGTCCATAACCAGATGGTTTGTATCAAGGCTCTTGATGTAACGCGCGATCTCTCGCGTCCACCCGGTGGTTGCGGATAATTCATTGCCGGTTTCCCAACAAAGGACGGCCTTATCATCACAGTAACGCACTCCGGTGAGTGTGTTGGTGCGCATCAAGACAAACCGGATGGTCTCCTTAAAATCCGCGATGAGCTGTGGATCGGTCCAAAAGTCATCTTTTGATTTGCCGCGAAAGCCGGCGTATTCGGCCCGGCCGCCCTGCCATTTCCAATTGTCCACCAGGGGAATAATGAGCCGGATGCCTTGTTCGTTGGCGATTTTGAGCACGATATCCAGTTCGCGAAAAGCGTCCTCGTTAAACTTGCCCGGTCCCAGGACGTGACGGGGCATTCCCGGCGCGTCATTGGTGCGCACAACGGAGAGCACGTAGGTGCGCACAACCGTCCCACCCATCTGGCGCACCGTCATCAGCCCGTCCTTGATTTCAAATTCGTCAGGCAAACGCCAGGGATTGGTCTCCGTAAAAGGCATGTTGTCTTCAATCATTTGAAGATTGGGGAGGTCGAAGGAAATGAAGCGAAACGGTTTGTCGCCTTCCATCAACTGGTCGCCGCGGACAGTGATGAAGTCGCGCAATGCGGACTCTGCGCGAAGCGGCGTGGTTGTGGAAACAGCCAGCATCATTGTCAGATATGGAACTAATCGTTGCATGTTTGTTTTCCTCTAAATGGTTTTTGCCGCGACGGTTTACTTCATCATCCCGGCAAGCGTGTCTCCCATGGCGTCAGCCCAAATCTGGTAACCCCGCTCACTCGGATGAAGCAAATCAGGCATGATCTCTCTGGAAAGCGTGCCATCCGCTTCGAGGAACTTGGAGCCGATGTCGAGAAACCTCACCATCTTTCCGTCGTCGAGGCGGGCGAGTTGCGAATTGATTTCTTTGACTTGCTCGCGAACCGGATCGTTTTTGTCTCCGCGCGGGAACAGGCCGAACAACAGCACCTTGCTTTTCGGCAGCCGGACGCGCAGTTCCTTGACGATGGTTGTCACCCCCTCAACAATTTCAGGGGTCGTGTTGCGAGGTTTGCCATTGTCTTCATTGCCCGCATTGTTGGTGCCGATGAGGAGGACGATGACTTTGGGTTTGATGTGTTTGAGTTCGCCGTGCTCGATCCGCCACAGCACATTCTGGGTGCGATCGTAGCCGATGCCGAAGTCGGCGGCGTGCAGTGGCGCATAATTCTTGTTCCAGACATTTAATCCGCCCTTTCCCCAAAGCCAGCCGGCGGTGATTGAATCCCCAAGGAATAACAGGTCGATGTGGCCTTTATGCGCCTGTGCCACGAAGGCTTCGTGGCTCGACATCCAGTTGGTTGGGAACGTGCGGGGCACGGGTATGATGGCAGTGTTTTCGGCAAAAATTGCCGTTGCCCAAAATGCGGCAACGACAAGCACGGCGATGCGGCGCAGGTTTTTCATAAGTTTGAGACAATAAAACTGGCGGAAGGGGTGGGATTCGAACCCACGTTAGGATTGCTCCTAAGCCTGATTTCGAGTCAGGTGCCTTCAACCACTCAGCCACCCTTCCGCTGCGGCGCCGGACATTAAACCAGAAACCGTCGCGCGGTAAATCTTATTCGGGCAAACTGCCGGATCGGCGATAGTTCGCATCAGTCGGGCGACAAAACTTTCTTGAACGAGCGCAGGACGTAATAGGCCACCGGCGTCGCCACCAGTGACAGCAGCACAGAAATGCACAACGCGCCGATGACGGCCACGGCCAGCGGCCGGAGCATGTCCGCACCGGCACCGATGCCATAGGCCAGCGGCAACATGCCCAGCGCGGCAGCCAGCGACGTCATCAGGACCGGGCGTAACCGGCGATGGCCGGCGCGCACGAGTGCTTCTTCCAGTTCCAAGCCGTCGTCCTGTAGTTGCCGCGAAAAATCGAGCATGAGAATGCCGTTTTTGGCGACGATGCCCACGCCAATGATCGCGCCGAGGAACGAGACGATGTTCAACGTGATGCCGGTGAGCCACAGCGCGGCGACTGTGCCGAACAACGCCAGAACCGAGCCGAAGACAATTGCCACCGGTTCGTAGAACGAACGGAACTCAATCAGCAGCACGGTGAACACCAACAGAATGGCGGCGAGCAGGACAACCATCAGGTTGCGGAACGATTCCTGTTGCTGCTGGTAAAGGCCGCCGTATTCAACCGTGCCGGGCGGCAGCCATTTATCCTGGCTGAGTCTGGTTTGAATCTCCCTCATCGCACTGCCCAAATCACGGCCTTCAAGCCGCGCCGAAATGATCACGTCCTGCCGCAAATCATCGCGATCCAACTCGACCCTGCCCGGGTCCACCGTCATGTCCGCGACCTGATTCAGCCGCACGCTGGCGCCGTTGGACGTACGCAAAGGCAATTCGCGCAGCGCGGCGATGTTATTGACGCCCGGCGATTCAGCCCGCACGCGGATGTTCACCACGCGATCGCCTTCGAGCATGGACGACGCAACCTGCCCCAGCAAGGCGGTGTTCGCGGTGTCGGCGATTTCCTGCGCTGTGAGACCAAAGCGTGCGGCATCGGCGGGGCGGACGCGGAAGTTGATGGAAGGGCCGGTCTCGGTCAGGCCGTCAAACGTGTCTACGATGCCGGGTATCGTCTTGATTTGGGCTTCCGCGCGTGGCGCGGTTGTTCCAGCCATTTCAAATCCGGCGAGAACAATTTGATTTCGACAGGATTGGGCGTCAGTTGCAAATCACCAATCACATCGGTGAGGATGCCGGGAAATTCCCAGCGCACCATCGGGAACCGGGCGTTGAATTCATGGCGTAATTGGGCGATGACTTCTTCCGTCGAATGTTTGCGGTTGGGTTTAAGTTTAACCGCAAAGTCACCTATATACGGCTCGGTGATGAACATGCCCAGTTCCGCGCCGAGCCGGCGGGAATAACTCTCAATATCCGGGTTGGCGCGAAGGATATCCTCCGCTTCGTTAAGGATGCGGGAAGTTTCGGTCAAGGCTGGTTCCCGGCGGCGCGCAGTAATCAATCACAAAGCCGCCTTCGTCAAAGTCGGGCAGGAAATCAGATTCCAGTTGCCGGTAAACGAAGAGGCCGGCGGCAAACACCAATCCGCACGCCAGCAGCGTGAGCCAGCGATACCGCAACGCCATCGCACGGCACGCTCATAAATCCGGATGACCCGCGTAAGCAAAAATCCGCCTTCCAAAGATGTGGGCGTGTGGCCGTGCTCCATTTTTTCGCGCTCACGGATTAACCACGCAGCCAGCGACGGCGTGAGCGTCAGCGCCAGAACCAGCGACGTGAGCAACGACACGACCATGGTCAGCGCCAGCGCGCGGAAAAACACACCCGCCACACCGGTCAGAAAAGCCAGCGGAATGAACACCACCACCGGCGTCAACGTTGAACCAATCAACGGATATAAAATTTCGCCGATGGCTTCCTGAATCCCCGCCAGTCGCGGCCGCCCGGCGGCGATTTTCACGCACATCGCCTCCACGACGACGATGGCGTTGTCAATAATCAGCCCGATGCAGGCTGCGATGCCGCCGAGCGTCATCATGTTGAAACTCATGTGGGCCAGTTTCATGGCGACAAACGTGATCAATACCGTGATGGGAATGGTGACGATGGCCGTCAGCACGCTGCCCCAGTTCTTCAGGAAGAAATACAAAATGAATACCGACAGGATGAGACCGAAGATGATAGCGTCCCAGACACTGCCCACTGAGTCGCGCACGAATTGGGATTGGTCGTAGAAAAAGGCGAGGTGCATGTCCGGCGGCAATTCGGATTTCAATTTTTGTAATTGCACTTTCAACGCTGTGGCAATGTCCAGCGTGCTGCCGTCCGGCTGGCTGACAATATTCAACAGCACGGCGTTGCGGCCCTGCGCGGTGACGACGGTGAAATCCGGTTCCGATCCACGCGTGACCCGTGACACGTCCTTGAGGCAAATCGGATGGCCGCCGCGGACCGCGACCACCACGTTCCCGATGTCCTCCGGCGAATGCACGCGCCCGTCCACAGTCGTCAGGTAAAGGTGATAATTTTCCTCAATCACACCGGCGGGCGCGACGAGGTTGTTTTTTGTCAACGCGTCATCCACGTCCTGCAAGCCGAGGCCGGCAGCCTGCAATTTCAACGGGTCCACGATGACGTGATATTCCGGCACATGACCGCCGACGATTTCCACACGCCCCACGCCGGAGATTTGCAGGAAGAGCGGCTTCAGTTCGTAGTTGGCCGTTTCCCACAAGTCCATGATGTCGCGGTTGGAACTGGTGAGACTGATGCCGATGATGGGAAAAGCGGAAAACGTCACCCGCGAAACCTCGGTGGACGCCGTGGCGGGCAGGTCGCCGCGGATTTCCGCGAGCCGCCCCAAGACGTACAATTCCGAACGTTGCATGTCCACGCGCCAGTTGAAAAAGATATTGATCTGGGCGGAGCCGCGCGCGGTGGCGGAGCGCACGGAAACCGTGCCCGGAACGTCCTTCATCGCCTCTTCGATGGGGCGCGTGACCGTGGCCATCATTTCGTCGGCGGGCATGATGCCGTTTTGCACGATGATGACGACGCGCGGGAAATCCGTCTGCGGGAACACCGAGGACGGCGTATGCCACGCCGAAAAAACGCCCGCCAGGCACAGCGCCACCGCGATGAACGTGATGGACAGCGCGTGCCGCGTGGCAAACCGGCCCAAGGGCGAAATGACGTCGGGCTTCATTGCGCTGGGGATGAATTCGTCGCCGATGTTTCGTCCGCCGGAGAATTCACCACGCGAATCTTCGTCTTTTCCGGCAACCCGTAAGCGCCCACCGTAGCCACGGAATCACCTTCCTTGAGTCCGGTTCCTTCGATTTCCACCCAGCCGTTTTCGCGCAAACCGGTCTGCACCGGCATCTGCGTCGCTTCATCGCCAACGACCAATGCGATGACGCTGTTCCCGTTTTCGTCCATCACGACGCTTTCCGCCGGCGCAGCGAGGCAATTGGTGTGGACCGCCGTAACGATACGCAACGAGACGAATTGTCCGGGACGCAACCCGCTGTCTGCCGGCAACAGCGTGCGAACCAAAACCGCGCCGTTGTTGGGATCCACCGCCGGGCTGACAAACGACAACGTTGTTATTATCGGCGGTTCGGTCAGCACCTGCACCTCCTCGCCGGTTTTCAATTCACCTGTTTCGGATGCCGGGATGCTGGCGCTCACTGCCAGCCGGCTCAAATCCATCACCTCGGCGACGACCGTGTTCACGTCCACCGCTGTGCCGGGCTTGACGTTGAGCCGCGTGAGGGTGCCGGACAACGGCGCGGCGACGCGCAGCGAGGCCAGTTGTGCCTCGGCATCCTGGAGATTTTTCAGTGACGTGTTTTGTTGCGCGTATAATTTTTTCTGCCGTTCCACCTCCTGTTCCGCGTAATCCGCCGTGGCTGTGCCTGAATTCAAGTCCACCAGCACGTCACCCTGCTTAACCTGCTGGCCTTCGACGACGTTCACTTTGGTCACGACCCCGGCGGTGGGCGCGGCGAGTTGTGCGCCGGCGGCCGGTTGATTCGCCGTGGCGGGCGCGGGTTCGACCGTGCCGTAACCGGTAACATAACGGTGCAGGCTCATGCGTTTGAGTGCGCCCACCTGGATACTGACGACACTGGGTGTGGTTTCTTCTTCATCCGCCGCGGAATCCGCGCTGCGGGATTTGACTAGCGCATAAACGCCCAGGCCGGCGCAGAGAACCACGATGGTGCCGATGACAATTTGTTTTCGTTTCATTTTGGACCTTGGGAAGGATTTTTCTCCGCCGCATCCAGTGTGGAAGCCGTCAGGGTCAACGGGCTTTGGACGGCGTCTTCCAGTTGGCCGAGCGCCTGCTGCGCTTTCACCAGCGCGTCGAGCCGGTTTTGCGCGCCGGTGGCGTATTCCACTTCCGCGTTCGCCACGGCCAGTGGATCCACTTCGCCCGCCTGCTCCTGAGAGCGGACGGAATTCAATTGCTTCTGCGAATTATCCAGCAACACCTTCGCCGTGGCCACCTGTTGCAGCGCGGCATGGTAACCGGCCAGCGCGCTGTCAATTCCCGCGATGGCATCGGCCTGCACGGCCAAAAAATGCGCGGCGGTTTGAGTGCGTTTTGCCTCCGCCTCGGCCACCGGCCCTTCGTTGTGGTTCAACACCGGCAACGTCAGGGTCAGTCCCAATTCCCATTGATTATCACCGGCGCTGCCGCTGTTCCAAGCATAGCCGGGACCGAGATGCAGGTCGGGATATTGATTGGCGATTTCAAGCTGGAGGGCGGACTGGCTGGCGGCGTATTCGGCCAGCGCCCCGCGTACGTCGGCGCGGTTCAGCAACGCCTGCTGCCGAACTTCCGGTCGGGCCAAGTCGTGCGGAAACTGGTTCAGCGCCGCGAAGGACAATCTCACGCCGTCCAGCGCGCGCGTCGGGACACCGAGCGTATGGGCCAGTTCGACGCGCGCCTGGTTGGCCTTGCCGACGGCGTCCTGCCGGGCCAGTTGCGCGACGGCCAGCGCTGTGCGGGCCTGGGCAACTTCGTAGCTGGACACCGCGCCGGCGGCGAACTGGCCTTCCAACAGCCGGGCCACGTTGCTTTGCGCCCTTTCCTGCCGGGCCAGCAACTCCGCGGTTTCGCGGGCGGAATAAAGGTTGAGCAACGCGGCGCGAATCCGGCTGCGCACCTGCCAGACCGTGCCGACCAGATTCCAGCGCGCGGCTTCGGCCAGATACTCCGCCTCGGCGATGCGTTTGCCGCGCTTGCCGGCGGTCTCGAGGGGCACATCCACGCTCACCGGTACAATCCACGGACTGGGCGTGCCGGGAATCTGGTTGTTGTATCCCGGTGTCACGGTCACAGTCGGGTTTGGACGTTCGCCCGCCGTGATTTTCGCAGCCTGGGCCGCCAACAATTGAGCGCGCGTCT
This sequence comes from uncultured Verrucomicrobiae bacterium, assembly GCA_963754775.1. GTDB lineage: Bacteria > Verrucomicrobiota > Verrucomicrobiia > Limisphaerales > UBA11358 > UBA11358. The sequence goes on along the minus strand of CAVWHM010000050.1, from coordinate 62,112 downwards.
CGGCCAGAGCCGGCTGGTAATAAAATGCGGCGAGCGTGAGCTGCTTCAGGTTCCAGACATCGTCCGGCCCGGGAACAGCAACCTGATTCGTTTCGAGAAATGCACCAAGACCGGCGTCGGCCAGCGACCGCGCGTCGAACGCGGCGGCGGTTTTTTCCGGCAAAATGGGTTGCGGATGATATGTGGCGCAGCCGGCGACAAGAAGAAGGGACGCTAAAAACGTCCAACATCCAACGTTCAACATCTGATGTCGAACATGTGTCAGGCGTTCCAAATTCTTCGACTTGGACGTTCGATGTTCGAGGTTCGAGGTTCGATGTTTCATTTTTCAAGAACCAAGCGGCAGGCGGACGGTGACGGTTGTGAGTTTGGAGGGCACGGACTCGATTTGTATTGTCCCGTGATGCGCAGTGACAATCCATTTGGCAATGCTCATGCCGAGACCGCAGCCGTCCACCGTCTGGCTGTGCGCCGCATCGCCGCGATAGAACCGGTCAAACACCCGCGGCAAAACTTCCGGCGGAATCCCCGGCCCGCTGTTCGCCACGGTGAATTCCGCCCTGTCACCGGTGTGCCGCAAACTCATCTTTACGCATCCGTGCGCCTGGTTGTATTTGACGGCGTTGTCAGCGAGGTTCAGGAGGAGTTGGCGCAAACGATGGCGGTCCCCGCGCACGGTGACTTCTTCGCAGGCGGCCAGTTCCACCTGGATGCCCTGCGGTTCGGCGAGAATCTGCGCGTCGGCGAAATTATCCCGCACCAGTTCATCCAGCCGCACCGGTTCCATCTCCAGCCTGATTTGTCCCGCATCGGCCTTGGCCAGCAGCGTGAGACCGTCCACGATGCGCGCCAGACGGCGCAATTCATCGAGCAGGCTGGCGGCGCGTTCGCGTTCGGCGGGCGAGAGCGATTCGTCCCGCGATGCAATCTCCGTCTCCCCGCACAAGACCGTCAGCGGCGTTTTGAGTTCGTGCGAGGCGTGCAACGTGAATTCGCGGATGTGGTTGAACGAATCGTCGAGCCGCGCGAGTGTGTCGTTAAAAACCTTCGTGAGCCGGTCCAATTCATCACCGTTGCAGGTGCGTGGCAGCGGCTCGCGCAGGTTGCGCTCGTGGATTTTGGTGACGGCGTCGGTCAATTTTTTCAACGGTGCCAACGCCCGGCGGGTCAGCCACCAGCCGCCGAACAGTCCCAGCACCACCGCGGGTAGCCCGACTTGCAAAACCAGTTCGCTGGTTTCGTCAATGGCCTGCTCCATTGGCTCCTTGCGATGGGCGTGGCGCAACTGTTCGGAGATTTCCCGGTACGTGCCGTAGCCAATCACGAGCAAAGACGCAACCAAAATGCCCGCGTACCACAAAGTCAGGCGTGTGCGGATGGTCATGGCTGTTCTTTCAATACGTAGCCGGCCCCGCGAACTGTATGAAGCAGCTTGGGTTCGAAATTTGAGTCAATTTTTTCGCGCAAGCGTTTGACGTAAACGTCCACGAGATTTGTGCCCGGATCGAAATCGTAGTCCCAGACCTTTTCGAGAATCATCATGCGCCCACACAGGCGGCCCGCGGAACGCATGAGAAATTCCAAGAGCCGATACTCGCGTGCGGTCAGTTCAATGTCCGTTCCGCCGCGTTGCGCCCAGTGCGTGACCGTGTCCAGCGTGAGGTCCGCCACGCGCAGGACGGTGGACTTGTTCTCGCCGCTCCGCCGCGTCAAGGCCCGCACCCGCGCGATCAGTTCGGCCAGCTCAAATGGCTTGGGCAGGTAATCATCCGCGCCCGCGTTCAGGCCTTCGACGCGTTCGTTGACCTCGCCGCGCGCGGAAAGGAGCAGGACGGGCGTGGCGTTTTTGCGCTCACGCAACTGGCGCAGTACGCTCAGGCCGTCGCGGCCCGGCAGCATGATGTCGAGCACGATGCTGTCGAAGGGCGTGACGCGCGTTGCGGCCAGGGCGTCATCGCCGTTGTGGCAGACATCCACGGCAAAGCCTTCGGCCTGGAGCGCCTTGCGAACAAATGACGCCGTCTTTTTTTCGTCCTCAACGACCAGCACTCGCATGAACCAGCCTTTGGAAAACGGCTATGGGCTGGATGATTTTCCCAAGCCATACACCAGAATTTTGAATGTGCCGGGGACCATCCTCGGTCGCTGACGTGGCGTGCCGGCAACCTGATTGGTCGTGGCTTCAAATTGGGCAGTGGGCAGGTAAATTTTGTGCGTCGCCGGATCGAGCGCCATCGTCCGCGCGCCGCGTTCAGTCTTCAGCGTTTGCACGACAGTAAGTTTGTCCGCGTCTTCATGCGCAATGGTGACTGTCGCAGATTGGCCGCACGAGGCAAACGCGAGTTGCGTGCCCGGATCAAATGCGGCGCCATCCACGCCTTCGCCAATGGGCACGGTCGCAAGAACTTTTCCACCTGTGCTGTCCATCATCACCATCAACTTGTTGCCGCAACCGAGGAAAAGCCGGTGATTTTTCGTGTCAATCGCAATGCCCGATGCTTCCTCGCCCGGCGCAATCGGCCAGCGGTTCGTGACCGAATGCGTTTGGGTGTCAATCGCGGCGACTTCACTTTTGTCTTCGAGATTGTCAAAGACCCGGCCGGCGGTGGGATCGGCCTCCGCGAATTCCGGTTTGCCACCGAGCGGAATCGTAGCGACCACTTTGCCTGAATCGGCGGCAATCACCGTCGCGGATTCGCCCCGCCCGTTGAACGCATAAACTTCATTTTGTCCCGGCTCAAAAAGAATCGCGTCCGGATTGGGGCCGGTGTCCACTTTGGAAATTGTCTGTAGCGTGCTCAGGTCAACGATGCTCGCCTTGGCTTCCCGGCCGTTGCTGACGAATCCGCGCTTCAATTTCGGCGCGACGGCAATGTCATGGACCCCGGGAGTGTTGGTGATTTCGCCGACGACCTCGTCTTTGGCGAGATCAATCACGACCACCCGGGTGGCATGCGAGACGTAAAGGCGTTGGGCCGCTGAATCAACGATCAGGCCATCCCAGCCGCCTTCGCCGCCGACGGGGATTTCCTTGATGAAGTGATAAGGCCCGTCTGCGCGGCAAACCGCGACGGCCAGGCCGAACAGAACCGGCAATAGAATTTTTTTCATGGATGGTTGAGATTTAATTGAATTTAACACGACAACTTTTGCGCCCTGGCGTCCCTGGCGTCAATCCCCAAAGCCGGGCACTGGCACGCCCGGTCTTGGACGCTGGTGGGTGCCGATGATTCAGTTTTTGTCCTTGTCCTTTTCACCAGCAGCTTCCTTCGCTTCGCTTTCCGCGGATTCCTTCTCCACGGAGACCACGTTGCCGGTGATGGCGTCCACGTTCACTTCAGTGATGTCCTTGGTGTCCGGTGTGGCCACGTCAAACGACCAGATCAATTTCCCGTGTTCCTTTTCAATTTCGGCTTCCTTGATGGTGCCGTTGGGCACCTTGGCCAGCGCGGTTTGCTCGGCGGCTTCCTTGCTCACCTTGGCTTCAGCCATGAGTTTGGCTTCTTTGTTTTTATGTTTGGCTTCGCCCTTTTCCGTGCAGCAGCCGGCCAGCAAAGCCGCCGCCACGGCCGAACAGATAATCCAGTTAATTTTCATGGTTTGGTTTTAAGTTGATGTTTGTTGTTTTGAAACTGCAGCCGCGCCATTGAACAAAACGAAAATGAACCCCGGCTGAACCGTGGATGACAGTTCTGTCATTTGCGCCATCCGGCGTTTGACTATTCGCCGCTGATTCGCTACCGTCGGCGGGCTGAGAATCAAGAATTAACCAACGCAACATTTTATGGCACCCAAAACGGCTGAAAAATCCGCGGCCGAGACCAAAACCGCCACGTCGCATTCGCGGGAGCTTGACGCCGCCATCTCCTCCATCACCAAAAGTTACGGCGAAGGCAGCATCATGCGCCTCGGCGACGCGCGGGCGCAGGTCAAGATTGACGTGATTTCCACCGGCGCGCTGGCGCTGGACCTTGCGCTCGGCGTCGGCGGCATCCCGCGCGGCCGCGTCGTGGAAATTTTCGGGCCGGAATCGTCCGGCAAAACCACGCTCATGCTGCATGTCATCGCCAATGCGCAAAAGACCGGCGGGCTGGCGGCGTTCATTGACGCCGAGCACGCGCTGGATCCCGGCTATGCAAAAAAACTCGGTGTGAACCTCGACGACCTGCTCGTGTCGCAGCCGGATTCCGGCGAGGAGGCGCTGACGATTTGCGAAACGCTCGCCCGCTCGAACGCGCTGGACGTGATCGTGATTGATTCCGTCGCCGCACTGGTGCCGAAGGCCGAGTTGGAAGGCGAAATGGGCATGGCCACGATGGGCATGCAGGCGCGATTGATGAGCCAGGCGCTCCGCAAGCTCACCGCGATTCTGGCCAAGTCCAGGACGACCTGCATTTTCACCAATCAATTGCGCGAAAAGGTCGGCGTGATGTTCGGCAATCCCGAAACCACGCCCGGCGGCAAGGCGCTGAAATTTTACGCGAGCGTGCGGCTCGACATCCGCCGCAAGGACACGCTCAAGGACGCCGCCGGCAACGCGACCGGCAATCATGTCCGGGTCAAAGTGGTGAAGAACAAGGTGGCGCCACCGTTTGCCGAGGCCGAGTTCGACATCATTTACAATCACGGCATCAACCAGGAAGGCAGCATTCTCGACGTGGGCATCGAGCACGGAGTCGTGGACAAAAAGGGCGCCTGGCTGCAATTCGAGGGCGAGTTGATCGGCCAGGGGAAGGAAGCCGCCCAGAACGCGCTGGCCGAAAAACCCGCGCTGGCAAAAAAAATTGTGGATGCTATTCTTACCAAACGCGCGGCAGCTTGATGGCCGCAAGCCGTTCGAAGCATGAGCAGTATTTCTGACGTCGAAATTGATCTGGAAAAGCTTTTCCAGCCCGCGTGGGCACAGGAATCGCCGTCGGCGAATCGCTACGCCAAGTTTGCGGGCGAGCCTGCCGCGCGCGATGACCGCCAACGTGAAGGTCGCCGGGGAGGTCCGCGCCGCGAACCGTTCGGCGAGCGCCGCGGCCCGCGACCGCCGCGTTCCGGGCCAGGGTTCGGCGACCGGAAACGGGAATTTTCCCGCCGCGATGACCGGGGCGAACGCCGGGAACGTCCCGAACCGCCCGCGCCGTTGCCGGAAATCTCCGTCACTTTTCTGCCGGACGAAAACGGCGTCGAGTCGCTCGCGCGCCAGATCAAGGTGACCGGCCGTGCGTTCCCCCTGTTCCAGATCGCGCAAATCGTCCTGGCGAAGCCGGAGCGTTATTCCGTCCAACTGGGCGTGAAGAAAAAACCGGATGGTGCGGTTGTCCAGCCGCTGTTTGTTTGCGCGCTCGACGACACGCCGTGGTTGAGCGAGGACGATGCGGTGGCGCACGTGCTGGGAAAGCATTTCGCGACGTTTTACCAGGCCGAGCGCACGGCCATCGAACCGCCCAAGGGCAAATACACATTTGTTGCGCAATGCGGCATGAGCGGCGTCATTCTCGGCCCGCCGAACCATCACGATTACCAGAACCAGTTGCGCAAGCTGCATACCGAGCGTTTTTCCCGCATGCCGTTCGAGGTCTTCAAGGCGCGCATCAAAATTGTGCGCGACGAGGAAGTTGTCAAAAAGTGGGTCGAGGAGCAAAGTTTCCGGACCGAATACACCGGCCTCAACGTGCCGGAACCGCTCAAACTTCCGAACCGGGAGGAAGTGGAGAAACATTTCCGCGCCGTTCACAAGGACACAATCATCAAGCCGGTGGAATCACACACGGTTGGCGGGGTGTTGAGCCGCAATCTGCGGTGCCGGGAATTGCAGCAGCTCGTGCGCAGCGACTGGGAGCGGCAGAAATATTTTCCGCTGCAACTGGCCACCTTCCTCAGCCGGCAATTCACCGCGCACGGCCTGCATTTCTTCAAGGTCAACCGGACCTTCACCCACGTTTCCGTCGCGCGTCCGCAATTCCTCGACCTCGAAACCACGCCGGTTTCGGAAAGCATCAGACGCATCGTCGGCCACATCAACGCGCATCCCAAATGCACGCGGCGGCATTTGATCGAAGCCCTTGCGCCAACGCCCCCGCCGGCGGTCATTGAAGTCAAACCGGAGGGACAGCCAGCCGCCGGTGGTGCGGAACCACCCAAAAGCGGTGCTCCAAACGCGGAACCGACCCCGGAGCAAAACGCGTTGATTGCCGATTTGCACTGGTTGATTCATCAGGGCCACGTTCTGGAATTCGCGGATGGCCGGATGGACACGGCGAAAAAGCCCGCGCCCCGACCGCCAAAACCGGAAAAGAAATCTGCCGGCGAAAAACCCGCCGCGGAGGGCGAAGCCGCGGCAACTGCCGTTGATTCGTCAGGTGAAGCTGCCATTTTGACCGAGGCGGAAATTCCCGCAGCCGAACCCGAACCGGCGGTTGAGCCGGCATCGGAAATTCCACCGCCAACCGAGGCTCCGGTCCCCGCAACCGAACCGGCGGCTGAGGCCCCGGTTGTAACTCCGCCGTCAGTCGAATCCCCTGCCGGGTCGCCCGCGAGTGAACCGGCCATTGCGCCTGCGGTCGAGCCGAAGGCGGAGACTGGCACAACGCCTTCGTAATAATCGGAGGGACGAGTTACACGAGTCCCTGACTTTTGACCTGTGCAAATTTGGGGCTCGTGTAACTCGCCCCTCCGAACAAAATCCTTGCTTTCTTTAATCCACCGCACTGCTAACCTACACCCCATGCCTTTCATAAAGTTAGGTCTTTCCCCGGCGGTGCTCGATGGGGTCCGCGCGGCGGGTTACGTCACGCCCACGCCCATCCAGCTCCGCGGCATCCCGCTCGTGCTCGCCGGACGCGATGTCATCGGCAGCGCCCAGACCGGCACCGGCAAGACTGCCGCGTTCGCGCTACCCATTCTTTCGAAGCTTGGCCAGCACGCGCCCGGTCCGCGCGCGCTCATCCTCGAACCGACGCGCGAACTGGCCGCGCAGGTGGAAACCGCCATCCGCGATTTCGCGCGCTTCACCAATTTGAATGTCGCCGTGGTTTATGGCGGCGTCGGTTACGGGCGGCAGATGGACGCGTTGCGGGCGGGCGCGGACGTGCTCGCCGCCACGCCGGGCCGTTTGCTCGACCATCTCGAACGCGGCACGGTGCGGCTGGACAAGGTCCAGTTTCTCGTGCTCGACGAGGCCGACCGGATGCTCGACATGGGATTTCTGCCGGACGTGCGCCGCATCCTCGACCGCTGTCCGCGCCAGCGCCACACCGCGCTGTTTTCCGCGACGATTCCGCCCCAAATCGAAACGCTCATTCAATGGGCGATGAAAAATCCGGAAACCATCGAGATTGGCGCGCGCCGGACGCCGGCCGAAACGGTCAAGCACGTTATTTATCCCGTTTCCGATTCGCAAAAATCCGACCTGCTGCTGGAGCTATTGAAGCGCGTGGATTACAACTCGGTGCTGATCTTTTGCCGGACAAAGCACGGCGCCGACCGCATCGCGCAATTGCTCAAGCGGAACAATCACGCCGTGGCGGTGCTGCACTCCAACCGCACCCAACGCGAACGCGAGCAGGCCCTCAAGGGTTTCCGCGACGGACGATTTGAAGCGCTGGTGGCCACCGACATCGCCGCGCGCGGACTCGACATCGCGGACGTGAGCCACGTCGTCAACTACGACGTGCCGCAGCATCCGGAGGATTACATCCATCGCATCGGGCGCACGGGCCGCGCGGAGGCGAGCGGCGACGCCTTCACCATCATGACCGCCGAGGACGCCAGCCACGTGTTTGCCATCGAACGTTTCATCAGCCAGAAAATCCCGCGCGTGAAACTGGAAAATTTTAATTACACCTACACCACGTTGTTCGAGGAAGGAAAACCCGGTCAGCCCAGGGGAGGTTTTCCCGGCAAAGCCCGCGGCTCACGTGTCCACGGCGGCTACCACTTCGCCATGTCGAGGCGGAGAAGGTAAACTGACGAAACGGAGTTCGCCGGCACGGTGTTAACTCATTGTATGAGTGAACAAAACGGAAAATTCTTCGCTCGGCATTCACTATTTGGGGAAATCGTTCTTCTTTTGTTTATTGTAGCGGTCGTTCTTGTAGTGGTTATGCCTAATTGTATCAAGGAGCCGAACACCTCGTCCCGCCAATGCTTGCATCAATAATCTGCGGCAAATTGACGGTGCAAAGAATCAATGGGCATTGGAACACAACGCAAAATCTAACGACGTTGTCACGATAAACGACATCAGGCCTTATATTGAACATGAACGTAATAACCCTTTCATCAAACTCGATGCAAAAGGTAATCTTCCTAAATGTCCTTCCGGCGGCACTTACATGATTGGCAAAATTGGCGAACCTCCGACTTGCTCGCTCGGCACCAACGTCACGCCAGCTCACGTTTTGCCGTGAGCCGTAAAGCTGCGAAGCAGCGATTGACAATAGCCCGGCATTTCAATGCCGGTCACTGTTGCAATTTGAATAAGTCCCGCAGGGACGGCTGAATTTTAAATACAACGACGGGCGACAATTTTCCGACATACAACCGTCTCTTCGAGACTTATATGGTGTTGCACTTTCCCCGGCGTTAAACCGCCGGGCTATTCTCGTGATGTCCCGTTGGGACATCGGCGTTGTGGACGGTTGTCCACCAATAACGACGGCTGAAATCATTTCCACAAATACCGTTCGTCGTATTCAATGCGATGTTTTTTCAGCAACGCCAGAAATTCCTCCTGAAACGTCATCCGACGATGATGTGCTTCCTGTCCCCTGATGTATTCGATGGTTTTGTCCAGTTGCGACACGCTCACGCTGAATGCGCCATATTCCTCCTGCCATGCAAAAAGGCGATGTTCGGGAAAAGTTTCATGAATCCATTTTGACGAACCACCCTTCATCAATTGCAGTGCCTTGGAAATCGCCATCGTGGATGGCAACGAAAGCAAAATATGGACGTGGTCTTCCACGCCACCGATTTCAATGGCTTTCATTTTGTTCTGTCGGGCGATGCCGCCGAGGAACGGCCAGAGGCGTTCACGCAACGCTGGGGTGATGAGAGGTCGGCGTTCCTTGGTGCTGAACACACAATAAAAACAGGAGCTGATGTAGGACATGGAATCTATTCAGCCGTTCCTTCGGAACTTATGCAATTCCGAATTTTTCCCCGGCATTGAAACAAGCAATGATCAGCCGCCCCTTCGGGGCTGATTTATCTTCTGCGATATTGCACCCGCAGTTGAAACTGCGGGCTATTATCGGGTTGTCCCTTTTGGGACAACTGGTGACGAGAGACGGACATGTTTTCAGACGCGCGCGCAGGATTTGAAAACATCCCTTGATTCAATCGGCATCACGGAAAATGTTTGGGGAGCGCACGCGCCAGGCACGGGGACATTCTCAAAATGCCGTGACTGAATGCCAAATGCTTTTGACAGATTGACCCCATTTGCCCATTCTGACTTCTCAAGTTACCCGATCATACTAAGAAGCAGCAAAAACGGATTGCGGTTTCTGCGATCTGCAAACTTGTCGAGTTCGCCATGTCAAATCGCCGCAAAAGGGGCGCCGCATCCGCCAATATTCCGAAGGCCCCGGCCCGGGATAAAACGGCTTCCCCGGCAACTTCGCGTGTCGTTGGCTGGCGGCTTTGGGCCTTCCGGCTGCTGGCCTTGTTTGCGGTCACCGGCACTGTTCCTGGGTTTGGTTGAATTGGGATTACGACTGGCCGGCTTTGGCTATCCCACCGCATTTCTGTTGCCGGCCACGCAGAACGGGCAGAAGGTCTTTGTGCAGAACAACCGGTTTGGCTGGCGTTTCCTCGGGCCAAAACTTTCGCGGTTGCCGTTGTCGATTTCAATTTCACAATCCAAAGCTCCGGATACGGTGCGGATTTTCGTCTTCGGCGAATCCGCCGCCCAAGGCGATCCACAATTCGTGCACGGTCTGCCACGGATGTTACAGGCCATGTTGAGCCTGCGGTATCCGGGCGTGCATTTTGAGGTAGTGAATGCCGCGATGACGGCCATCAACTCATACGCCATCCTGCCCATCGCGCGTGACTGTGCGAAGGCCGATGGCGATCTCTGGGTCATTTACATGGGCAACAACGAAGTCGTGGGGCCCTTTGGCCCCGGCACCGTTTTCGGGCCGCAAGTGCCGCCGCTGCCGCTCATCCGGGGCATCCTGGCCCTTAAAACCACGCGCACCGGGCAGTTGCTGGATTTCGCGCGCCAGTGGATCCGGAAACCGCCGTCGGGAAGTGACGAATGGGGCGGCATGAAAATGTTTCTCGACCAGCAAGTGCGGGCCGATGATCCGCGCATGAATGCCGTTTATGACCATTTTGAACGGAACCTTGCGGACATCATCCGGGCAGGACAGCGCTGCGGCGTTGGCATGGTGGTGAGCACCGTGGCGGTCAACCTGAAGGACTGCGCGCCGTTTGCTTCAGCGCGCCGGCCGGGATTGTCCGAAGCGGACAAGGCAAAATGGGAACAGCTATACCAGCTCGGCATCCAAGCCCAAGCCGCCGGTCAGGCGCAGGAAGCGGCGGCGCAGTTCCAGGCCGCGGCACAGATTGACGACCGTTTTGCCGATCTTCGCTTTCGCCAGGGGGAATGCGCGCTGGCGCTGGGCCAAACACAGCCGGCGCAGCGGCATTTCCAGGCCGCGCGGGACCTGGACACCCTGCGCTTTCGTTGCGACAGCAAGCTCAATGACTTGACACGGCAAGGCGCTGCGCATCGCGAGGGCGAGCATATATTGCTGGCGGACGCCGACCATGTTTTTGCGGAGCAAAGTCCGGACGGCCTGCCTGGTGAAAACCTGTTTTACGAGCACGTGCATTTGAATTTCGATGGCAATTATCTTCTGGCCAGAACCATCGGCGCGGAGATCGAGAAATTATTGCCGGGGTGGGTCGCGGCGCGCAGCGGCACCAACCGGCCCTGGCCGTCGGTGGCGGATTGTGCGCAGCGGCTGGGCTGGTCCGATTTGGTCGAATTGAATGATTTGAACACAATCCTTGCCCGCAGCCGCAAAGCCCCGTTCACGGGGCAACTGAATCATGATGCACAAATGCAGCGTTTACAGGCGTCATTCGAAAGACTGGCCCCGGCGACCCAACCGGCCGGGTTAAGGGAAGCACAGAGGATATGCGAAGCGGCCGTGGCTTCGGTTCCTGACGACCCGATGTTATACGGCCTGTTGGCTATGGTGAAATCGCACACCGGCAATCTTGCCGGCGCGGCGGCGTCTTTGCGGCATGAGCTGGAACTGCTCCCGGACGACTCGGCGCATTGGTTCCAGTTGGGCATAATTCTCACACAAGAGCACCAATTCGAGGAGGCCGCCGACGCATTCCAGCGTGCCCTGCAACTGGATCCAGAGGATGTAAAGTCGGTCAACAACCTTGCCCAATCGCTGTGGATGCTTGGCCGGCGCGAAGAGGCAATCCGTGAATTCCGGCGCATGACGGCCATGAGCCCGGAATCCAGCCTGGCCTGGATCAATCTCGGGCAAATTCTTGAAGAGACAGGACGCAAGGCGGCGGCGGAAGATTGTTATCACAAGGCGCTGGCAAACCCCGGCCACAGCGAGCCGGACCTGGCCGAGTTGGCGCGTTTCTGCCGAAGCCGTGGCTGGCTCGAAGCCGCGGTGACGAACTACAACGCGGCCATCAAGCTGAAGCCGCGGGACGCAAACCTGCGCGCCGAGGTGGGGCAGAGTCTTTTGGTTCTGGGACATTACTCCGAAGCGACGAATCAGCTTGCGGAAGCGGTGCAGCTCACCCCGGAATCGGCGGAGGCGCATCTCCTCTATGGCCTGGCGGTCGGACATGAGGGCATGGCCGTTGAGGCCGAGAAACAATTTCGCGAAGCATTGCGTATCCAACCGGATCTGGTGGAAGCACGGCTAAACCTCGGCATCGCGTTAATGAACGAGCAACATCTCTTCGAAGCCCTCTCGCAATTCGAAGAAGTTCTCCAACAAAGTCCCACGAACAGTCTGGCGCTCGAATACGTCCACGCCTTGCGCGCCCGGCTTGCCCGACAGCCGGCCCGTTAACTTCACAACCGGGTGTAGATGAACGGAGCCAACACTACAGGTTCGTTTTGAGAAAGTCCCGGAGGTCGCGCAGGAAGCCGCCGCCGGATTTCCCTGCAAGATTGGGCAATGGCTGTCAGGTGGAAAAGGCCACAATCTGAGCGCCGCGGGCGTTCATGTCTCGTGACAGCTTGCGCGGTCTTTGCGTGAACTCACATTGTTTGACCGCTCATCCTTTTACCAGTCGAAGAGCAAACTGAGCCGCTACCATTGTTTTTGACAGATTGTGCCCCATTTGCCCATTCTGACTTCTCAAGTTACCGGATCATACTAAGAAGCAGCAAAAATGGATTGCGGTTTCTGCGATCTGCAAACTTGTCGAGTTCGCCATGTCAAATCGCCGCAAAAGGGGGGCCGCATCCGCCAATATTCCGAAGGCCCCGGCCCAGGACAAAGCGGCTTCCTCGGCAACTTCCCGTGTCGTTGGCTGGCGGCTTTGGGCCTTCCGGTTTCTGGCCTTGATTGCGATACCAGCGCTTTTTTTTAGTCTGGTTGAATTGGGATTACGACTGGCCGGCTTTGGCTATCCCACCGCGTTTCTGTTGCCGGCCACGCAGAACGGGCAGAAGGTTTTTGTGCAGAACAACCGGTTTGGCTGGCGTTTCCTCGGGCAAAAACTTTCACGGTTGCCCTGGTCAATTTCAATTTCCCAATCCAAAGCCCCCGATACGGTGCGGATTTTCGTCTTCGGCGAATCTGCCGCCCAAGGCTTTCCGCAAGACTCGTACAGTCTGCCGCGGATGCTACAGGCGATATTGAGCCTGCGGCATCCGGGCGTGCATTTTGAGGTAGTGAATGCCGCGATGACGGCCATCAATTCATACGCCATCCTGCCCATCGCGCGTGACTGTGCGAAGGCTGACGGCGATCTCTGGGTCGTTTACATGGGCAACAACGAAGCGGTGGGTCCCTTTGGCCCAGGGACCGTTTTCGGGCCGCAAGTGCCGCCACTGCCGTTCATCCGGGGCATCCTGGCACTTAAAACCACGCGCACCGGGCAGTTACTGGATTTCGCGCGCCAGTGGATTCAGAAGCCGCCTCCGGGAAGGAACGAATGGGGCGGCATGAAAATGTTCCTGGACCAGCGGGTGCGGGCCGATGATCCGCGCATGAACGCAGTTTATGACCACTTCGAGCGGAACTTGGAGGACATTCTGCGGGCCGGGCAGCGCAGGGGTGTGGGCCTGGTGGTGAGCACGGTGGCGGTCAACCTGAAGGACTCAGCGCCGTTCGCATCGGCCCATCGGCCGGGGTTGTCCGGGCCCGACCAGGCAAAATGGGAAGAACTTTACCAACTCCGGCATCCAGGCCCAGGCGGCCGGCCAAGCGCAGGAAGCGGCGGCGCAGTTCCAGGCCGCGGCACAAATTGACGACCGGTTTTGCCGATCTCCGCTTTCGCCAGGGGGAATGCGCGCTGGCGCTGGGCCAAACGCAACTGGCGCAACGGCATTTCCAGGCCGCACGGGACCTGGACACCCTGCGTTTTCGTTGCGACGGCAAGCTCAATGACTCGATACGGCAAGTCGCGGCGCAGCGCGAAAGCGAGCATATATTGCTGGCGGACGCGGAACGCGTTTTTGCGGAGCAAAGTCCTGACGGCCTGCCTGGTGAAAACCTGTTTTACGAGCACGTGCATTTAAACTTCAATGGCAATTATCTTCTGGCCAGAACCATCGGCGCGGAGATCGAGAAATTACTGCCGGGGTGGGTCGCTGAACGCAGCGGCACGAACCGGCCCTGGCCGTCGGCGGCGGAATGCGCGCGGCGGTTGGGCTGGTCCGATTTGAACGAATTGGATGGTTTGCGCGTAATCCTCACTACCATCAGTGACCCGCCGTTCACCGGGCAACTGAATCACGAGGCGCAAATGCAGCGTTTGCAGGCATCCATCGAAAGGCTGGCGCCGGCGACCCAACCGGCCGGGTTGAGGGAAGCACAGAGGATTTGCGAAGCGGCGGTGGCTGCGGCTCCTGATGACCCGGTGCTCTACGGCCAGTTGGCTACGGTGAAATCGTACGCCGGCGACCTGGCGGGTGCGGTAGTATCATTGCGGCATGAGCTGGAACTGCTCCCGTCCAGCTCGGGGCGTTGGTTCGAGTTGGGCATAGATCTCGTACAGGAGCACCAATTCGAGGAAGCCGCCGCCGCCTTTCAGCGCGCCCTGCAACTGGATCCGGAGGATGAGCGGGCGGTTTACACCCTTGCCCAATCGCTGTGGTTGCTTGGGCGGCGCGAAGAGGCGATCCGTGAATTCCGGCGCATGACGGCCATGAGCCCCGAATCCAGCCAGGCCTGGATCGAGCTGGGGCAAATTCTCGAGGAGACGGGACGCAAGGCGGCGGCCAAAGATTGTTATCACAAGGCGCTGGTCGCCCATGACAACAGCGAGCCGGACCTGGTCACGCTGGCGCGTTTCTGCCGGAGCCGCGGCTGGCTCGAGGCGGCGGTGACGAACTACAGCGCCGCCATTGAGCTGAAGCCGGGAGACGCCGACCTGCGCGTCGAGTTAGGGCAGAGCCTTTTAGATTTGAAGCGTTACTCCGAGGCAGCGCAGCACCTGGCGGAAGCTGTGCGGCTCAACCCGGAATCGGCGCAGGCGCATCTCCTCTACGGCCTGGCGGCCGGACAAGAGAACATGACAGTTGCGGCCGAGGAACAGTTCCGCGAAGCATTGCGAATCCAACCGGATCTGCTGAAAGCGCGGGTAAACCTCGGCGTCGTGTTGATGAAGGAGGGGCGTTCGGCTGAAGCCCTCTCCGAATTTGAAACCGTGCTTCAACAAAGTCCCACGAACAGCCTGGCGCTCGAATACAGCCAGACTCTGCGCACCCGGCTTGCTGCTCCACCAGCCCGTTGACCTCAGGACGAGGGGTACCGGAACACAGCCAGCCTACTGGTTCGGTTTGAGGAAGTCCCGGGGGTCACGCAGGAAGCCGCCTTCTCAAACTCGCAGGATGGTACCTGCTCATTTGGATGCCAAAAGCCTGTGGCTGCGCTGAAATTGCTTTAAGTACTTACCGACGTCCTGTTCGGGGCTTCGCGCAATCCAAATGCGGTGTTCGGAAACCCGGAAACGGATCTCGTATTCCCCGTTCATCAATTAGCGCGCCGCAAGGAACGGGCAAGCCGGCTACTTTGCAAATGTGGCCAGCTTTTCGTTGGCTTGGGCGACGACGGCCAAGGTGCCCTTATCCGTGTCGAACACCGAGTTCAGCCCCTGCGGTTCGCAGAACGGATCACCCGTCAGCGCGGTGGCTGAGTCCGGTTTGCCGACGCCGGCGCGGCCTTCGCCGCCCCAGGTCCAGAAGTTCGCGCCTTGCAACGCACGGCCGGCTTTGCACGAATCCGCCACTTGATTGAACATGCGCCCAAAATAATCATCGCGTGCGGTCACGGGGCTTGCGGGGTCGTATTTTTCGTGATCGCGCGGCAGGCCGAATTCTTCCAGCACCAGTGGCTTGTGCAGCGTGTCGGTGGCAATGGCGGTGTGTTGTTCAACGTGTTCCCTGGCTCTGGCCGCGGCGATCTCGTAATCCGGTCCGGGTTGGGGTCTTTGAGCCACCCCCAATTTTTCAGCCACATGTGCACCGTCACATAATCAATTGCCGGCGTGTCATGCGCCTTGATGAAAACTTCGGGCTTTCGCAAACAGCCCCAGATGCCTTCCGAACCGGTGCAAACGAGATGGTTCGGGTCCTGGTCATGGATGAACCGCGCGGTTTCATCCACCCATTTGGCAAAAATGGCGACGGAATTATTGCTTTCATCGGCGCCCGGGCGCGGTTCGTTGGCCAGTTCCCACGTCATGATGGCGGGATCATCGCGGTAGATCCGGCCGTTGATGGTGTTGCGGCGTTGGATGAGGTGCGCAACGTAGCCGCGATAAAGTTCAACGGCCGCCGGCGTGGTGTAAAAGCGGGCGGAAAATTTTATGAAGCCGCCCCAATTGCCGCGTTCCATGACCGGGCGGTCGGGGTCCGGAATATCTTCGCCGGTGATCCAGCGGACGTATTGCGCGAAACCGCCGGACCATTGCCAATAGTTTGAAAGGAAAAGAATCCCACGCATATCGCGCCGGGCCATTTCGGCAAGGCAGAAATCCAGTCCCGCCAGCAAAGCCTCGTCCCAGTCGTGCGGCGCACGGGTGATGCCGCGGGGAATGGCGCCCACCAGCGGCGACGTTTCCGAACCGGCCAGCAGGCGGATGTTGTTGACGCCGATGCCCTGCAATCGGTCGAGTTCGCGAACCAGGCGCTGGCGGCCGCCGGGCAATGCCGGGTCGCCGAGGTAGCAGCCGTACCAAAGGTTGGTCCCGACATAAAAATAAGGACGCCCGCGCAGTTCGAAGCGTCCATGGCGGACGCGGGCGAACTCACCGGCGGTTTTCCGGGTGCGCACGGAATTGGTTTGGGCGCTCGCGCAGCCCGCCGCGATGATCGGCAATGCGAGTGCGGCGGTTTTGATGAAGTCCCTCCGCCTGATTTGATAATTGCTCATGACCTGTCAATTCCCCGGTTAATTTGGCAGTGTCCCGTTTGGTAGGGACGCCTCGACCCTCCGTAGCAAAGCTACTGCGGAGGACGGGCCAGCGTCCGCGGACGGCTGGGCCAGCCGTCCCACCTTGGAAATCAGGACACCACCGTTAATTTGCCTGAAGCACCACCCTCGCCGGCGAGGGGCGCCACGACCTGTCATATTTGCCTTGAACATGGGAACAAGGATGAAAAGTTATCAGCGGCATGGCAAGTTTGCTGTCACAATTTAAAGTGACAAAACCCGCTCGCATCATCATCCTGACGCGCTCAAACTGATACATAACCACGGCCCGATGACCAAAAAATCCTTCCAACAAAAACTGGAACAGTTGCAGCGAGCACACCAACAGCTTCTGAAACGGCCGCAACCGCCGGCAAAAACCGGGCAACGGGCATTTTTGACCGGTACGAATTCCCGGTGCTGACCGCCGAACACACGCCGTTGTTCTGGCGTTATGATCTCAACCACGCCACCAACCCGCATCTGTTGACGCGACTCGGCATCAACTGCGTTTTCAACGTCGGCGCGATGGAATGGAACGGGAACATCGTCCTGATGACGCGCACGGAGGGCTGGGACCGGAAATCCTTTTTCGCCGTGGCCGAAAGCAAGAACGGCATTGATGGGTTCAGATTCTGGGATTACCCGGTGCGCATGCCGGAGCTTGAGGACAAGGAAACGAACCTGTACGACATGCGTCTGGTCCGCCATGAGGACGGCTGGATTTATGGACTGTTTTGCGCCGAACGGCATGACGACTCGAATCCGGGAGATCTTTCGGCGGCCATTGCCCGTTGCGGCATTGCGCGCACGAAAGACCTGGTGAAATGGGAACGGTTGCCCGACCTCAAGACGAATTCATTGCACCAGCGCAACTGCGTGTTGCATCCGGAATTTGTCAACGGCCAGTACGCGTTCTACACCCGGCCCATGGCCGATTTCGCGGCCACCGGCAGCGGCGACGGCATTGGCTGGGGCTTGTGCGATGACATCGAAAATGCCGCGATCGACAAGGAACAGATTCTTGACCCGCGTTTTTATCACACGATCAAGGAAGGCAAGAACGGCCTCGGGCCGGCGCCGATCAAGACCCGGAAGGGCTGGTTGCACCTCGCGCATGGCGTGCGCAACACCGCCGCCGGCATGCGCTATGTGCTCTACCTGTTCCTGTGCGATCTGAATCATCCCAACCAGGTGCTCAAGACGCCCGGCGGCTATTTCATGGCGCCGGAGGGCGAAGAGCGCGTCGGCGATGTGTCGAATGTCGTGTTTGCCAATGGCTGGGTCTCCCGCCCGAATGGCGATGTGTTCATCTACTACGGTTCCTCGGACACGCGCACGCATGTGGCGACGACGACGGTCGAGAAATTGCTGGATTACGCGGCTAACACGCCCGAAGACGGCCTGCGCTCGAAAGTGTGCGTCGAACAACGCTGCCGGTTGATTGAGAAAAACCTGCGGCTGACCCGGTAAAAGCTGCAAGTAATGAATCCATTTAACCGGAGGGCTGTTCCATTACGAAAAATCAACCAACCCTGTTCGTGTTGCTGCTCGGCTTGTTGGGCGGCGGGTGCAGTTCCATGAGACCGGTGACCCCCAATCCGTCGCCGGAAGCCGCGGCGCTTTTGAATTATATCCAGAGTCTTTCCGGCCGGCACACGCTCACCGGCCAGCACAATTATCCGAACACGCACGACACCTCCACTCAACGGGCCGCCAAGGCCTGGGGCAAGACCCCGGCCATTTTCGGCCAGGACTTCGGCTTCGCCAAGCCCGGCGACAAGGACGCGGCGGCCGCCCGGCCCGACATCATCGCGGAGGTCAAGCGGCAGTACGAGAACGGCTCGATCATCACCTTGTGCTGGCACGCCGTGCCGCCCACCGCGGATGAGCCGGTCACATTCCGGCCACTGCCGGGTGCGGCAACCAACCGGCTCGCCAGCGTGCAGGGCCAGCTCACGGATGAACAGTGGAACGACGTGATCACGCCCGGAACCGAATTGTACAACCACTGGTGCGCCCAGGTGGACGTCATTGCCGGATTACCTCAAACAGCTTCAAGCGGCGCACATTCCGGTGCTGTGGCGGCCCTACCATGAAATGAACGGCAATTGGTTCTGGTGGGGCGGACGCGGCGGCGACCGCGGCACGGCGGCGCTCTACCGCCAACTATTCGACCGGCTGGTGAATTATCATCATCTGAACAATCTGGTCTGGATCTGGAGCGTGGACCGGCCGGGCACGAACGCAGGCCCCTTTGCCGATTTTTTCCCCGGCAAAAAATATTTTGATATCGCCGCGCTGGACGTGTACCAGAACGACTTTCAAAAATCCTATTACGACGACCTGCTCAAGCTGGCGGCCGGCAAGCCGGTTACCCTGGCCGAGGTGGGACCAGCGCCAACGCCGGCAGTCCTGAAGCAGCAGCCGAAGTGGACCTGGTGGATGCTCTGGGTCGGCATGGGCGGAAGAAACCCGGGTGCCAGCAAAGCCATGCAAACCCTGGTGAACGACCCCCGCTCGTTGAGTCTGGGCGACCCGGAATACGTCAAAGGCATCGCCCCGATCCGGGCCGCCTCCGGCCTGGCGCCATTACCATTGCCACCCGCATCCCGGCCCGCGCAAAATTAATTTGCGTGGTCCTGGCCGACAGGCCGTTGCTACCAGCCAAAACAGCTCACTCCAAGCCACCGATGAAAAAAGTTGCGGCGCTTTTCACCGTTGCCTTGCCAAAAGAACGGCTGGTGTGGCCGCCGCCATTGTCACCGGCTGGGTTCTGCCAAGATGTTGAGGGGACTAAACACTGGTATTGAGTCATTTTCAATGGTAGGGACGCCTCGCCGAGGCGTCCGAACAGCGCGTCCGTCTTCGCTGCGCTACGCCGCGACAGGGCGCGCTGTTCCTACCTTCAAATTAATACACTGCCCAAACATTTAATAAACAAAAAGGGCACCGACCTTGAAAGTCGGTGCCCCTGTTAAGACCTTGACCGTGCTGGTTATGGATGCGTCAACCGGAAGAAGTCTGCGCTGGGCAGGCCCGCGGCGGGAATCGCTCCGACGGTGTTGTTTCCGGTGCCATCAACCCAAGTGTTCACCACCCCCGCGTCCCCCCAACTCGTGAGGTCGGCGGCAGATTGCACGCTCCAGCCGGACGTCGTGCTATTCCAATTAATCAACCAAGCTGTGCCGTACGGTATCCAGATCGATCTGTCGGCAGCATATTGGTAGTATTCGGCGACTTGCCAATTGTTGTTAGCCTTCAGCCCGGGGCCGTTGAAACTATCGTTGTAGATCGTGCCAGCCGAATTTGCCACCGTGACATTATTAACGGTCAAACCCTGGCCATTATTCAACACGTTGCCATTCTTGAACACGCCGATGGATATCGCTGAAGTAATGGGGGTGAAGTTGGCCGTATAATTCGGGTCGCTGGAAAAGTCCGGCACGGTGAAGCTGTGCGGAATATTGTCAGGGCCCGTTAGGGTTCCGTCAGTGTTATCACTGAAGGCTAACGTCCAGGTCCCATTCATATTAGCCATGCTGGGGTACGTAAACGTAGTAACATTGGCGCCGGGAATAGCGCCGTTGAACAGATTGGTTTTCCAACTAAACTGGGCAATCACCCCGCCGGCGGTGCCATTTTGAACGTCCATGCTGATCATGTCGCCGGCGTTCCAGTTGACGCCACTATACGTTTGGTTATAACCGAAGTCGTTCTCGACCGCGGTAATTGAGTCCCCATTCCAAACGTAGATGTGGGCATCAAACCCGGGGGCCGTGGCCGGATCCGGGCTGTTGGCGAGGTTGAACGAATAGCTCGCCGGCGTCTGGCCTATCCAGAAAAAGTTAGCGGCGCTGTTGTTGGTGGAGGGAGTGCAAATGCCTTCTTGATCGTTCAAGTTGGCCGTGCCATTCTCATCCAATGTCAGTTGCACACCACCCGAAGAGGTGGCCGGCGACAACCCTCCAATTTTCGGAAGTACGTTGGGATTCCAAAGTTGAAAGTTGTCAACGTGCATAGTAATGGGAGTTGCCCCCGCTCCGGATCCCGGAGTGGCTTGAATCGCGAAGCCAGCGCCATTGTTCAAGCCGCTTGCTGCGCAAGGAAGGTCATAGTGTACCCACGTCCCCACGTCGGCCGCGGTAAAGTTGTGGGCTCCTTCCCAAACCCAATTATAAGGCGATGCACCGTTGGCTATTAATATCTGGAACCCACCAAAATCCGTTGAACTCGAAGGCGTAGGACCATCATAATAGAGATCAAAGCCAAAATGTTGATACAGGGAAGGATTAAAAGACAGATTGAGTTGCCCACCCTGATAACCGGATGGGTTGGATGCTTGAAGCTCCATTGAGCCAGCCGGGGTGATGTAGCTCGGTCCAGCACCATTCACTGGATTGTAATATGGTGCGTCCTGGCTGGTGTCCCATGTGCCGCTTGCTCCGTAGTTTTGCCAAACCCAAGAGCTGTTGGGGAAGGCTTCTATCACGGCGGGATTTTGCAACGGCGCGATTACCAGATTGTCAACATCCACCGTTACCGGAGCGGTATAGCCTGTGCCGGAGTTGCCTTGGTACTGGAATTGGATTTGTCCGGCGTTTCCACTGCCCGCAGGCATGGAAAAGTGATAGTGTTGCCACCCGGAATTGAGAACGGGGCCGTACCACGCACTATTCCACTCGGTCAGGCCTGCATCACGCCAAACGAATTGCAAGTTGCCGTAGCCGCCGGACCCGCCGGTGCCCGTCTTGCCACCTGAAAAATTCATATCCACATCCACGGTGGCGTATTGCGCGGGATTGAAAGCTCCAAGCACGCCCGGGTCAACTTCGCGGTGGCGTCGTTGGCGAAAGTGTACTCCGCGCAGCCGCTGCTATCCGGGCCGCCGGTCATGTTCCAGGAAACCGTGTTAGCTCCATTGCCGGAAAAGTCGGTCCACGATTCGAGGCCACTGTTGAAGTCATAGGTGATGTTTTGGGCCTGGCACAAACTCGCGGAACCGACCAGCGCCGCGGCGGCCATCAGCGAAGGAATCCAACGCTGTATTCTTGTTTTTTTTATCATTTTCATATTGCTTGGGGGTTGATTTTGTAGGGACTTGATTTGGACTTACGAAGGGAAAAGGGCCATCACCGTGCCCGCAGCAGAGCGTGTTTCCTGACCACGGCTGGAGATGAACGCTTTATCGCACATTTTTTTAACAGGCTTACAAACCTGAGCATAACATAAACGGCTTGTCCTGCATGTCACCAATACGGGGGACACGAAACCCATCGTGTCCTTTGACTGCGGGTGAAAAATCAATCTCCGACCACGACGGTCCACATGCCTTTGGGAGCGGTGATGGTTCCGCCTCCAACCGTTTCCTCAATCTTGTGGGATTCGACATGGCCGTCGTGGTACGCATAATTGAAACGGTTTCTTTGCGCCGCATACAAAAGTTCGCCTTCATTCTGGTTGACGCTGGTGGTGGGATCCTGTGCCTTCGCTACAGGATCTATCTGGTAGAGGGGATTGCCATTTTGCACCGGGCCGAGGCAAACACAAGTCCAGACGTTGCCCGCAACCTGCTGGCCGCTGGTCTCTTCGCACAGCATAATGGTTCCCGCCGGGTCGCGCACGACGGATGATTGATAATCCCAAGGGACTCCAGTTGGGAGTAGTTGCGGTTGATCAACCAGTACATGCCGACGCCCAATTTCCCGGGCAGGTTCAAATTCGCCAGTCCCATTTTATAGCTCGCGTTGATAATCCGCAGCCTACCCTGATTGGGGCCACAGCCCACCATGGAGTAAGACCGCAGTGAAAACCAGGGACTGATGCCGCCCACCCAATTCACTTTGGGGAATTGATCGGCCGGACATACCAGAACATGCGGGGCCGCGTCCGCTCCGGGGAAATCTCCCTCGAAAAAAGTGCCCGCCCGTTCACCATTTCATCATCCGACAAATTGCCGCCGATGTACCGGTTGATGTAGCTGTCCCAGGAAATTTGAATTGATGAGGCTGTGGCTGAACCGGCCGCCCAGGCCGCCGGCGGAAACATATCGTTATTGTCATTAGCATAACTGGGAATGCCCAGGGCGCACTGGCGGATATCCGACGCGCACTGCAGCCGAAGCGCCCGGGCTTTGGCGGCGGCCAGCGCGGGCAGCAGAATCGCCGCCAGAACGGCGATGATGGCAATGACGACCAGCAGTTCAATCAGGGTGAAGCCCGATGGCTTTGCTGCGCGGTTGACGCGGCCCTGGTGTGCGGTTTGATTTGAATTCGGGGGGAATGTTTTCATGGAAAAAAGGTCCGGTCATCGGTCAACCAGCATGATTTGCATAGTTTTTGGGACAATGTAGTATTTTTTACCCGGGGGCGGCGGCGGAATGGTCATACCGGACGTCGCGGCAAAATCTTCAAAGTTGGCAGGCACGCGGCGATTTCTTACCAGCCATCGCGCCAAGCCGCGTTGCAGTGCGCCCATATCCGGCGCGGCGGGCGGCGCGACCGTCGGTGCGGCGCTCGCCTCGGCGGGCGCAGCCGGAGGCTCCGGCGGTGTATAAGCCGACACCGGATTGGTCTCGGCTGGTTGGGTATTATCCGTAGTATTTGTAGCAGCAGGAGCAGGCGTTTGGGGGGTGGACGGCTTGGACTTGCTACAACCGGCGGCAAACATTGCCGCCCCCAAAACGAGCGCGAGAAAAACAACTCCCGGCTGTGTTGACTGGCACCCGGTAAACCGGGCGAAGCCGGAAAACGATTTCATATCATTAAAAGTGGTTGCAGAACGGTTGTTGTGATGAAACTTAACCTATGCCTGCCACAAAGCAAAGTAACCAGAATTGGGGACAGGCAGTTTCGCTGATCCGCACCCCTTGCTCCACGCAACCGGCCGGTTCATTGCCATGCAGTTTAAAGTTTTGGCCCCGATGCCGGCCGCTTCATCCGCCCCGTCCCTTGTGCTTTTCACCGCCGCGCCATCCGCGCCCGGCCCGTCGAGCAAAAACGACACCAAAACTTTTTATGATCGCCACCGGATGGTGTATCAATTTGAAGGTAGGGACAGCGCCGCGCCGTCCGGACGCCTCGGCGAGGCGTCCCTACCATTGAGACTGACACAATACTTGCCGCCAGCGAAATTCGACAAAGTTCCCCGCCCGCGATAAAATCCAGTCGTGACGAAGTTGCAAGTCAACGGCATGAATTGCCAGAACTGCGTGCGTCACGTTACGGAAGCCATTCAAGGCGTGCCCGGGGTCCGCAGCGCGTCGGTGATTTTGGAAACCGGACGTGCCGACGTGCGTTGGAATTCCGGTGCGCCGCCGGATGTCTCCGCCATCATCGAGGCGGTCAAACAGGCCGGTTACGCGGCAGGGGAAATCCAGGGCGACACTTCCACCGGCGGCGAAACCGAACACCGGAACTGGCAACTCAACTTGTGGCTGGGCGCTTTCGTCACGGCTTTCCTGATGATGGGCGAATGGGCTTTTAACTTCGGCCTGGAACCGTGGTTTCAGCGGCTTGCCTTTGTGCTGGCCGGTGCCGTCCAGGTTTTCGCCGGCGCGCCATTTTATCGCGGCGCATGGCACCAGCTCAAAATTGGCAGCTCGAACATGGACACGCTCGTCGCACTCGGCTCGACGACCGCGTTCGGTTACAGCGCGTGGGCGCTTTTGAGTGGCGTGGGCCTTCGCTTGGGAGCTCCGGCCCCACAAGCCGGCGGACACGTCTATTTCATGGAAGCCGCCGCCATCATCACGCTCATCAGTCTCGGCCACTGGTTGGAAGCCCATGTGAGCGACAAGGCCAGTGGCGCGTTGAAATCGCTGCTGAACCTCGCCCCGCAAACCGCGCGGCGGATTTCCAACTCCGAACTCCGAACTCCGAACTCCGAAGTCGAAGTTCCCGTTTCCGCATTAAAGACCGGTGATCTCGTGGCGCTCAAACCCGGCGACCGCGTGTCGGTGGACGGCGTCGTGGTTGAAGGCGATTCCGCGGTGGACGAGGCGATGCTCACTGGCGAATCCGTTCCGGTGGACAAAAAAACCGGCAGCGAGATGTTCGCTGGCACGGTAAATCTGAACGGCCGGCTCGTCATGCGCGTGACCACCATCGGCGAATCCACCGCGCTGGCGCACATCATCGCCGCCGTGCAACGCGCCCAGACCAGCCGCGCCGACATCCAGCGCCTGGGCGACCGCGTGAGCAGCGTGTTCGTGCCCGCCGTCGTCGCCATCGCCATCGCCGCCGGACTTTGGTGGGGACTCGCGCCGGAATCGGCGGACAAAATTCACGACGCGCTCGCGCCATTTCTCTGGCACGCGCATCTGCCGGTCGGCACGGCGGCGGGATTCATCATCGCGGCAGCCATTTTGATTGTGGCGTGCCCGTGCGCAATGGGTTTGGCCACGCCCGCCGCCATCATGGCCAGCGCCAATGCCGCCGCGCGGCGGGGCATTTTGATTCGCGACGGCGTGGCCCTGGAAAAAGCAGGCAAAATCACCGCCGTGGTTTTTGACAAAACCGGGACCATCACCGAAGGCAAACCCAGCGCGGCGCGGGTCTGGGAAAACGCGCAATCGGCTATTTGCAATCCGCGATTTCTTGCCGCCTCGCTTGCGCGCAACTCCACGCATCCTGTCAGCCGGGCAATTGCCAAAATTTCGGACGAGAAAATCGAATTGGCGGACTGGCAGGAAATTCGCGGCTGCGGCGTTGAGGCAAAACTCCCACCCTCAACGGTCCGCCTTGGTTCCTTGCGCTGGCTCAAGGAATCGGGTGTGGTTCTGGCGGCGGGCGAAAAATTCATTGCCGAATGGTCGAAACAGGGCGCGACCGTCGTCGGGCTGGCCTCGGATAAAATCCTGCTCGGCCTGTTCGCCGTGCGTGACACGGTGAAACCGAACGCGGCCAAGGTGATTGAGCAGATCCAGCGGCAAGGATTTAAAACTTTTCTGGTCACCGGCGACATTTCTTTGGCCGCCGCGAGCATCGCCAAACAGGTCGGCATCGCGACGGTAAATGTGTTTGCCGAAGCGCAACCGGAACAAAAGGCGGAGTTTGTGAAAAGACTTCAGGCACAGGGCGAACGCGTGGCGTTTGTGGGTGATGGCATCAACGACGCGCCCGCGCTCACACAAGCCGATCTTGGCATTGCCGTGAGCCGGGCCAGCGACATCGCGCGCGAGGCGGCGGACATCATCCTGCTGAAATCGGAAATTGAGGCCGTGCCGGAGGCACTCGGGCTGGCGCGCGCGACGTTGCGGACCATCAAACAAAACCTGTTCTGGGCGTTTTTTTACAACGCGGTCGGCGTGCCGCTGGCCGCGCTGGGCTTCATCAGCCCGATTTTCTGCGCGGCGGCCATGGGCGCATCGGACCTGATTGTGATTGGCAACGCGCTGCGGCTGCTAAGGTGGCGGCGCGGCGGATGAAAATGTCTGCAAACCTTTGTGGAAGGCAATCCAGCACCGCGAGATTGCTGGACAAAAATAGAGGCGAAAAATATTGTCTGAAACATGAGACCCTTATTTACAGTCCACGCTGGCGAGTATTTGGTTGGTTCGCACATTGAAACACATTACAAGAAATGGAACATCTGGGTTCCTAGCAAAGGACACGGGAATCGATCTTTTAGCGACAAATGAGAAAAACACAACAATCAGTCGTCCTTTCAGATCAAAGTATTCCAAAGATTGGACCCCAACTGGCGGGCCATCGCTCCACAACACCAAACTATTGGCTTCTGGTTGGTGGAGCCTTCAGGAAAAGAAAATCAAGGCATCAAAAGCAGACTTTTGGATTTTCGTTTTGCCTTCCTTTACTGAACAGTCCATAAATTTTGTCATCGTCTCACCAGCCGAATTGCTGCGGCGTTTCTATGCCATTGTTTGGATGAATCAAAGAGGTTTGATTCCTATTTGCGATGTCACAAACGTCGGGGCGTTGCTGGGATAGAGCTGCGGTTTGAAAATTGCCGACCTAAAGATGATTGCCTTAGATCGATTTGAGGAGAATCCGCAGCGAGACTTCACCCGATTTCTGAATTCGAGCGGATTGTGATGGAAGTTTGATTGCAGAAAAGATTGAAGTCAATCGTAACTGATTGTTCATTGTTTCAGCGCCGTAGGCGCGACATCTTTGTAGTTTCATCACCCCGCGAAAACAAGCTCCGTCAGGAGCGGCATATTCCTGATGTCGCTCCTGACGGAGCTAAATTTATTGTTTCCGGAACAATCTCTACAGATATGCCGCGCCTACGGCGCTCCTGTTGCCCCAACGCATTTCGCAACGCCGCTCGACAAAGCTTTTTCCCCGAGCCATGCTGCGGCCATGGCATTTGAATCGGATTCGCCGCTCGACCGGCTCTGGCAGGAATATGGCCGGGCGTTTCAGGAATGGGACGACCACACGCTCGCGCGCTGGCTGGCCCAAACCCTCGGCGAACTGGAGGGCAAGGCGTGGCGGCTGTCGCATCCGCTCGTCGGCGCCTACCGGCTGGCGGCGCAACTCGCGCACGACCGGCAAATCTGGTTCAAGCGGCTGGCCACGCCGCCCGCCGCCTACGCGGAATCGCCTTGCTGCCGCGCGCCGGTCCTGCCGTTGCTCACGCGCGACGTGCGGGAGTCCGGCCTCATCTGCCAGCATTGCAACGAAACGCTGGTGCCCTTCGACGAAATCCCCGCCGATCTGCGCGCCGAACTCGAAGTGTGGGCGCAACAGTATGAACCCGTCCACTCCGTCGCGCACTGGGACGACCGCCAGCGCCGGCGCGTGGGGAATTACGACGCCGCCTACGAAAACGCCGCGCAACAGGCCGAACAAATGCTCGCGCGCGCCGGGCGCGAACTCGCGCCGAAGCTGTTGCATTCCTACGCCGCCGCCGTCTGGGAGGACCAGGACGAATGCCTCGAAGTGCGGCCGGAAGACGTCGCCATTTAAGATTTTTGATTTATGATTTACGATTTGTTTCACAATTTGGGTGTGCCGCGTAAATCGTATATCGTATATCCAAAATACAAATGAAGTGGCTTTTCAAATGGCTGTTCCGGCTGTTCCTGCTGGCGGTAGTGCTGGTCGTCGTTCTGCTGCTGTCGCTCAACTCGATCCTGCGTGTCGCGGCGGAACATCGCATCCGCGCGCAGACCGGCATGGACGCCGAAATCGGAAAGTTTTCGGTCGGCCTCGTTGAACCGACGGTGGAGATTCAAAATCTCAGGCTCTTCAATCCGCCGGACTTTGGCGGCACGCCGTTCCTGAACATTCCGGAGATCCACGTTGAATACGACCGCGCCGCGCTCGCGCGCCACGAGATTCATGTCACGCTCATGCGTTTCAACCTCGGGGAACTCGACATCGTGAAAAACGAGGCCGGCCGGACAAACATCTTTGCCCTCGGCATCCCGTTGACGGGCAAAAAAACCGGCAGCGGAGGTGCTGCCAGCTTCAAGCGACAAACCGGTTACGACTTCAAGTCCATTGACGTTTTGAACGTGTCCGTCGGCACGGTCAAATTCATTGACCTGAAAAACCAGCGGAACAATCGCGAACAGGCCATCGGCCTCGACAATCTCGTGCTCAAAAACGTGAAGTCGCAAAACGACCTGGCGGGCCTGGCCGTGCTGGTGGCGCTGCGCGGCGGGAATTTTTTCAGCTCGCTGCTGGCGCCGCAAAAACCGGGGGCAAATTGAAATACTGCCAGACCCGTCCGGGTTCGGAGTTCCGCGTTTACGCGGTTTGGAAAAGTGCCGCCAAGGTGACCGCCTGAAGGCGGAACTCCAAACGTTGTTACTTTTGCATTTTCCGCGCGCGGATTTTTTCCTAACCTCGGCGCGTGCATCGTGACCCGCTCAAAACCGCCGTCCGCCTCGTCGTGAAACTCGGCACGGGCGTGCTCACCGACAGCCACAAGCAGCCCGACCCCGCCCAACTCGAACAGGTCGTCGCGCAACTCGTCGCGCTCCGGAAATCCGGCAAGGAGGTCGTCCTCGTCACCAGCGGCGCGGTGGGCGCGGGCATGGGCGCGCTCGGCCTGGAAAAGCGCCCGGCGGAACTCGCCGAATTGCAGGCGTGCGCCGCCGTCGGCCAGTCGCGGCTCATGGCCACGTATGCGGAACTGTTCGCGCGGCACGGCCTGCTCGTCGCGCAGGTGCTGCTCACGCACGACGATCTCGAACATCACGAACGCCACCTCAACGCCCGCAACACGCTCGTGACGCTGCTCGGCCGCGGCGTCGTGCCCATCATCAACGAAAACGACGCCGTGTCGTTCACCGAAATCAAATTCGGCGACAACGACAAGCTGTCCGCCCTCGTCGCTTCGCTGTTGCCCGCCGATTTGCTCGTCATCCTCACCACCGTGGACGGCGTCATCGAAAATTTCGGCAGGGCCAACCCCCAAACCATCCCGGTTGTCGAGAAGATTGATTCCGTCCTGGAAAAACTCGCGCGCGGCACGGACAGCGACACCGCTGTCGGCGGCATGAAATCAAAAATCGAGGCGGCGAAAATCGCCGTGCGCTCCGGCATCCCGCTCGTCATCGCGTCGGGCAAAAAGAAAAACGTGCTGGCGAAAATTCTCGGCGGCGAGGACGAAGGCACGCTGTTTGTCGCGGAACCCAAAAAATTGCAGGGCCGCAAGCGCTGGATTGCCTTTTTCCATCATCCCCACGGCGCGTTGTTCGTGGATGACGGCGCGAAACGCGCGCTGCGCGAAAAGGGCAAGAGCCTGCTGCCGCCGGGTGTGGCGCGGTGCGAGGGCGAGTTTGCCGCCGGCGACGTGGTGCGGATTTGTGATCTGGACGGGACTGAATTCGCGCGCGGCATCGCGCGGTTCGATGCCGCCGCCGTGCGTGCCCGCAAACTGCCCAAGGAAGAACTCGTCCATCGGGATGACCTGGTGATTTTGTAGTTTTGCCAAAGAGACACCAAGACACAGAGAGGTAGGGTCGTCTCGCCGAGACGACCGCGACGAACGGACGGCTGGGCCAGCCGTCCCTACCAATGGAAAACAGAATATCTCTGCGCGCTTTGTGCCTCTATGGCTGTATGTTTTATGAAGAAACAACCCGCCATCAACGACCTGCTCCGCGTCATGGCGCGGCTGCGCTCGCCCACCGGTTGTCCGTGGGACCGTGAGCAAAGCCACCTGACGCTGCGCCGGCACGCCATTGAGGAGGTCTATGAGTTGATTGACGCCATCGAAGCAGGCGACGACCACGAAATGGCCGAGGAACTTGGCGATTTGCTGCTGCAGGTGGTGTTCCATTGCCAGTTGGCGCGCGAACGCGGCGCGTTTGATTTTGACGAGGTCTGCCGCCTGCTCGTGAACAAGCTCATCCGCCGCCACCCGCACGTCTTCGGCAAAATCAAGGTCAGGAACGTGGACGAAGTCTGGGCGAACTGGGAAAAAATCAAGCACGCCGAGAAACACGGCACCAAACACGCCCGCCATTCCGCATTCGACGGCATCCCGAAACACCTGCCCGCCCTGCTCCGCGCCGAGAAACTCGTAAAGAAGGCGCACAAGGCGGGCTTGTTGGATTCAAAGGCAGGGCTGCGCTGCCGCGCAGCCGGACGCGCGGCAGCGCGTCCCTGCCAGGAGAAAGTGCGCAAGACCGCCGTGGCCAGTGGGCTTTTTGAACTCGCGGCATTCGCCCAGGCCCGCGGCTGGTCGGCGGAGGAATTGTTGGGCGACGAAATCAAGAGACGGGAACAGGAATGCCGGCGGAAAGAAGCCGGATTGCACAAAACCTGAATAACCGGGGCGTCAGACACGACAGGAAAGCCGTACTCCGGTCCGGCGCGGTTCGTTGCCTTTTCCGCATCACGCCGTGCCGGAGGCCGGCGCTCCAACCATGAAACCGGCTCCGGGACCCAGGGCCCTGACCTCCTTCCGTAGTTGACAGCTCCCGCAACCCGCGCGAGTTTGTGGTGTTGAATTTATAGGTGCTAATTTATGAAAACGCGAAACCTTCAAAGTCTGGCCCTGACCATGACAGCCGTTACGGCAGTGACTCTTTTGGCGGCGAAAGCCGTGGCCCAGGATTCTTCCACTTCCACAACCGCAACGACCGCCGCTGCTCAACCGGCAGCCGCGAGCCAGTCCACCCCGGTATTGTCGTATGGCGTGTCGCAAGTCGTGCAACTCGCGCACGCGAACATCGGCGAGGATGTCATCGTCAATTACATCCAGAATTCCGGCAACGCCTACGGCCTGGATGCGAACCAAATACTTTATTTGAAACAACAGGGAGTTTCCGACCGCATCATCAACACCATGCTGGGCCAGCGCAGCCGGGTGGCGGCAGCCGCCCAAACCGCACCGCCGCCGAATAATCCGGATGCCAGCAGCGCCCAAATACCGACCACGACCCCGCCACCCGCGGTTTCTTATGTCCAAACGGCTCCGCCTCAGACGGTCTATGTCATTCCTGATACGCAGACCTATAATTACTACGCCTATTCCATACCCATACTACTATCCTTACTACGGCTGGCCGGCGGTGTCGCTCTCGTTTGGCTGGGGCGGTTACTATGGCGGCTATCACGGTTATTACGGCGGTTATCATGGTTATTATGGCGGCTACCATGGCGGTGGCGGCGGCTACCATGGCGGTGGCGGTGGCTGGCATCACTGACGGGGAATGCCGGGCATAATTAACCGCAGATATAGCGGTAGGATTGCGCTGCCGCGCAGCCAGGCCGGGCGACAGCTTGGCCTTACCAGTGAAAAGATGAAATTCCTGTGCCTTCCGTGCCTTTTGGGGGCAAAATTTATTCACGGAGGCCTCGGTGAAGGCGGGCCACTTTCAAATATTCCGAATCTATTTTTCCGTCGCTCTGATTTCCCGCGCCAGTTTTTCAGCGGCGGCAATTTGCTCGCGGCTCATTGAAGCCGCGCACACTTTCAATTCATCTCCCACCTCCTCGTCTCCCTGCAGTTGCGCCAGTTTCAGCCACTTGTAGGCCTCGAGGTAATCCGGTTTCACTCCCCGTCCCGACTCATACATTTTGCCGAGCTCTTTTTCAGCCTCGACGTGGCCCTGAGCCGCGGATTTTTGAAACCACTGGACCGCCAATTCATCATTGCGCCGGGACCCCAGACCGTCGCGGCAGAGGACGCCCAGGTTATATTGGGCGTCGGCATTCCCCCCGGTGGCCGCCCGGCCAAACCATTGCGCGGCGCCGGCATAATCCCGCCGGTACACCGCGAGAAGCATCCCCAGACTGTTCTGCGCATCGAGATGTCCTTGTTCCGCCGCCCGTTGATACCAAGTGGCGGCCTCGGCGATGTCTTGTTTGACACCGAAACCATTTTGATAGGCCCGCCCGAGGGTGTATTGCGCTTCCGCGTCGCCTTTGGGCGCTGCCAAAAGCGCTTCCTGAACACTCAACGGATTTGGCTGGCTGCCCTGCCCCGGTTTCGGCGGGGCCGGTTGGATCGTGAGCCATACTCCCACCGCCATGGCCAGCAACGCGCCCATCATCAACCAGTAGCTTCCCTTCCAGACCCGGCGGGCGTGGTTGTCCACCGCCGCGTTTTCCTGAATCATCGGCCGGCCCGGCAATACGGTATCGGCAATCATCATCCATCCCAGGGGCAGCAATTCGTACCAGACGCGGAACTCATTGATGGTTCCCCAAAAAAACTCGCCCACGACGAACACGACCATCAGTAATTTAAGAACCACGTCCCGCCGGTTTCGCCAGGGCAGCAGCATGATGATGAAAAGGCTGCCGGCGTTGGCAAACAACACATGCCGCAGGTTCAGGCTGAACAGGGTTTGGAGGTTGTAAGGCAAAAGGCTGTTCCAGAACAAGTCGTGGACGCCGGTGGCGCCGTTCATCGCGAAAACCGGGGCTTTCATGTCATAAAGCCACATGAGCAGTTCATACGTCGCCAGCGTGGCGATGACGGTGGCCGCAAAGCCCGCGAGCCTTTTTTTCAAAGACCACTGTCCGCCCAGCAAAATCAGCAGGGCACAGCACAACGTCGTTTCCTTGAAGAGCGCGCCGAGCCACACGACCGCCATCAGCAACCCCAGCCGCCGGTGGTCATATAAAAGACAGGCCAGGGTGAAAAAGAACATCGTGGGCAGGTCCCAGGGATAAAACTGCGGATACAACGGATCGGACAAATAATACATCAGGCCGCCGAAGACGCCCAACATGATCAACAGCGCGTCCTTGCGATACAGAATGAGCAGCAGGAACAACAGGAAAAGCCACGCCGCCTGGTAAAACCCGAAAATATTCTCAAATCCCTCCCGGGCAAACTCCGGCTTACCCTTGAATTTCCGGTCCAGCAACCATGAGGACAGCATGGGCCCCGCCAGCCGTTTCCGCCAATTAAGTTGTATCTGCTGTTTGGTCGCCGGAGCCACGTGTTCCGACAGGTAGCTGAATAATTGTCGGGAAATCGCGTTCCCATCGGGACCCGGCAGGCAGGTCGGCCTGACCAGAAAGTAAAAATTCACCGCCAGTGACAACGACACAAACAACTCAACACCCAAAATCGCGGGCCGCTTTGATAAATACCGTTCGCACCGGGATCCGAGTTGCGACAGCTTGAAAAAGCTGCCGAGTCTGCCCGCCCAACCGGCTCCGCAATCATAAAAATCCCCGGCAAAATTGGCGAATTTGTCCAGTAGCATTTTTAACATAGGCCTCTCCCGTTTAATCCCGAAACCAGACTGGCGGCAAAACAGCTGACATTTTTCGGTCGCTGGCCAACGAGGGTAATCCACGGTAATGAAGTCTCAAGCTCGGTTTTGTCTGCCATTTCACCGAAACCGCCGATACCAGAGAAGAAAGAATTTCATGGCCGCTGAAAGGCGCAAACACACAAAAGGTTTTCCCGCGAGCGGCGCGTCGTTTGCGGTGAAATTGTTCTCCAACGTTATGGCACCTGCAAACGATAGAACCGATGCGGGTCCGGCCCGATGAAATCGGAAACGGACATGACGGCGTTGGTTGCGGGGATGGCGCTCACCAAACTGCTCCAGTTGCCTTGAGCCAGATTCGTACTGTATTGCAGTTGATAGACAACACTGACCACGGCGCTCCAGGTGAACGTCACCATACCGCCCGTCGCAGTCACCGATTGGAACACCGGCGCCGGCACGGTGATGGGGATGGTGTAATCGGCCACCACGGGCAGGTGATCGCTCGCGTTGGTGAGGTCCAGATAAAGTTGTGCTGCGCTGATGGGCGCGCCCGATGCCAGATCGTTGTTCAGCGCGGTGTCCGTGCCGTTGTTCACGCTGTTGGAGTAAGTCGTGGTGCCGTTGTTGGCAAAAGTGTGGTAGGTGCCGGGCACATATTGTAATCCGCCCGGCGCACCATAATAAACATTGGTCGTCATCACCTGCAAATCGTCGCGGTATCTCAGTTCGTAATCTTCTTCCGTAAGCATGACGAGAATGTTGGTGGCGGTGGTGCTGGCGCTCCAGTTGATATTGGGATTGTTCGTCGGATTCAGCGGGTCAATGCCCTGTCCCTGATGAATGCCGTTCGGGGCGGTGTTGGACAAAATCGTCTGATACATTGCCTCGCCGCTGTTGTCCACGTTGTAATCGCCCACATAAAGCACCCGGGCATTGGCCGGCAGATCAATCGCCTCGTTCGTGCGGATAATCTGAGCCTCCCCGTTGCGGTAAGCCTCGTTTTTAGAACCCGTGCTTGCTTTATAATGGCTCACATAAATATAAAACTCATTTGTTGCCGTGGGCGTCATCCCGGCCGGCGCCAGCTCGTAGCGTACCACCTGCCGGTATTCACCGTTAGTCGAGCCTTCCGGTGTGCCGACTCCCGCCGAAGCGAGGAGCTGCACGGTTGTGGTGTTATAGACCATGGCATTGGGACCGTTTCCGTCGGCGTTGCTGCCGTTTTGCGTGCCCTGATACGGACTCATCGCATACATGCCGGGCGCGTTGATAGAACGAGTTCAAGCCGTTCACGATGGGAGCGACGGTTATCGGGTTGCTCGTCGTCTCCTGCAAAGCGAGCACGTCGAGCGGCTGGGCCGGGTCACTGCCCAGAATCTCTTCCCCAATCCCCTCCAGCACCCCGCCGGCCTGCACATTACCGGGGTTGGCGGGCGGGGCAACCAAACCCGGGAGCGGCGTGGTGGCGCCGTTGATATCATCCTCAATGTTGTAAGTGACGATGCGCAGGGTCCGGGTTTGGGCTGCCGCGACCGGTGAAATGTCGAGGACCACGCCGAGCGCAAGGCAGCCCAGAACAAAATGGATTGTGACTGTTTTTATTGGACTGCTTCTTGTTGGTGTTACCGGTCGCGCTCATAATACCACCAACCCGTCCCGAATCAAGAAAATACAACCCGCGTTTTAATGTCGTAGCCGCCCAAAAGCGCAAAGGGCGCAAAAAATTCATGACCGCGAAAAGACGAGACGCGCAATAAAAATTCACCGGGTTTGTTTTGTTTGGATTACGCCCTTGGAGCTAATTGAGCATTTGGTGCCGATTCAACACCCAACTCTCGACACTCCTGCGAAGACCGGTGGATGTTTGATGTTTTCCTTCTAATCCTGTCGCACGTCACTCACATTGAAATATTCTTGAACAGCAGCAAATCATCGCGTCAGCATCCCCCCGCCTTTCCACCACATAAAATGAGCGCGAAACAATTCATCCATCTGGCCCTGGCTTTGGCCTGCCTCACCGCATTCGCCGGGTGTAAAACGAACTCTCCCTCTGCGTCGCGGCACACCGCCACCGGCAAAAAATTCACCTACGTGCTCGTGCACGGCGCATGGGGCGGCGGTTGGGATTGGAAACACATGGACGATTTGCTCACCGCCGACGGCAACATCGTTTATCGCCCGACGCTCACCGGTCTCGGCGAACATTCCAACCTCAGCAGCACGAACATTGACCTCGACACGCACATTCAGGACATCGTCAACGTCATCCTCTGGGAAAATTTGCACGACGTCGTCCTCGTCGGCCACAGCTACGGCGGCATGGTCATCACCGGCGTGGCCGATCGCGTGCCCGACCGCATCAAGCGCGTCGTTTACATTGACGCTTTGCTGCCCGAAAACGGCGAAAGCGCGGACATGATTCACCTGCACAAAAAAACCGACCCGCCGGTCAAAGATGGTTTTGTCATTCCAACATGGGTGGTTGGAAATCCCCTGCCGCCGCACGACGTTCCGCAATCGGCCCGAACCTGGAGCGAACCCATCACCCTGACCAGTCAGGCCGTCGCCCAAAAACTGCCCACCACCTATATTCTCACCGTGGACAGGGGCAAAACGCCGGAACAGGACGACTTCTACAAATTTTATCTGCGCGCGAAGGCGCGCGGCTGGATCACGCGCACCATGGAAGGCGACCACAACGTCCAGCGCTCGCATCCGAACGAACTCGTCAAGCTGCTCGAACAGGCGCCATAAACCCGAACGGCGGGATTCCGCAGTCCGCTTGTTGAAACTGCGGATAATTTTTATCCTCGGCAGCTTAACTCTTTTGCACTCAACGAAATCCTTTTGTTGATTTCCAGACAGCGTCGTGCTTTAGTAGCAGCACTGCTTAACGCAATGATTAAATCTTACTTAACTCGAGCAACGTTCGCGGGCCTCAATTTCTGTCTGCTCCACCTCTCCGCCGCGCCGCTGGCGTGGTTTCCCGGGCCGGCAATGGACTATCCCGGCAGTGATGCGGCAACGGTTATCATGCCCGGCCAGGGCAACGTCGTGATCGCCGGCACCACCGCTTATCCTGAAGGTCTGATTGCCACCAACATCTATTGGACACCGTTGGGGCAGCCGTTCTACGGCAACATCGCGCCCGGTGCCGTGGCCAGCGGCGGCTCGATCATCGTTTACGGCGGCAACGATGGAATCAGTTCCGTGAGCACGGTGATCAATTACAGCCCCAGCGATGGTTCGTCCACGTTGGCTTCCATGAGCGTGCCGCGGTCCTACCTCGGATACGCGCCCGATCGCAGCGGCAACGCCTACGCCATCGGCGGCCTGGACGACAGCGGCACTCCGCTTGCGTCCGCGGAGCGTTTAAGTCCGGAATCCGGCCCGGCGGGAACCTGGTCCCCCGTCGCCAGCCTCCCCGCCGCCCGCTACAACTTTCCGGCGGTGTTTGATCACACAAATTACATTTATATTTTCGGCGGATACACCGACACCGTTTCGGGAGTGGAAATTTCCAGTGTGCTCCGTTACTCGGTCAGCAAAAACACGTGGACCAACATGGCGGCAATGCCCATCCCCACCGCCGGCAGCGCGGCGGCGTTGGGCGCGGATGGGAAGATTTATGTCGTCGGCGGCGTGTCCGGCGGCGTCCCGACCGATGAGGTCGAGGTTTACAATTCCGCCGCCAATTCCTGGACGCTTTCCACGCCGTTGCCCGAACCCTTGACCGGCTCCGCGATGGGCGTGGACAGCTTGGGCCGGCTGATTGTGATGGGCGGCACGGACACCAACGGCTATGGCGTCGGTGATGTCTGGCGCAGCCAGCAATTGGGCGCACCCAACACTCCGCCGGTGTTCACGCAGCTTCCCGCCACGAACGGCATTTATAATTCCATTTACACATCAACCATCGCCGCCACCGGCAATCCGCAGCCAGTCTTTCTGCTCGTCAACGGCCCCACCAACATGGCGGTGGATTATTTCAGCGGCCAAATAACCTGGACACCGCAAGGGCTGAATCAAATCGGGCCGGTTCCAGTGACAATTGCGGCCACCAATTACGCCGGTTCCACCAACTGGTCTTTCACAATCACCGTTCCCAACCCGCCGCCAACGACGCCGACCAACTTATATCTCGCCAGCGCAACCGAATATTCGGTGACGTTGGCTTGGGCTCCCGAAGACCCGGTGGCGGGTTCCGTGACTTATAGTATTTTCATACCACATCCCTACCACAGTCCCAAAGGCAGCGGTGGCGGTGTCAACTACCAGTTGATCAGTTCCACCACCTCAACCAACGTGACCATATCCGGTTTGACGCCGAATACTTCCTATGCCTTTGACATCAACGCCAAGGGTCCCGGCGGCACATCGGGTTACGCGGGCATTGGCGTCACCACGTTGGGTCCGCAACCGCCGGCCAATCTGCGGGTGACCGGGATCACTTCCACTACCATCACCCTCGCGTGGGATCCTTCGCCCGGCCCGGTGCCGATTGTTCGTTATGAGATTTTGGGTTGGGTTGGTGGATTGTTTCCGACCATTGGATATGGAACGAATTTCACCGGCACGACGGCTACAATCACCGGCCTCACTCCCGGCACCTATGAGGAATGGACCGTTGCCGGTTTCGATGCCGATGGCAATGTCTCCGGCTACGCTCCCGGCATTTATGCGGTCAATCCCGTGCCGGCGCCGGCGGTGGTGTCTGCCGTCGCCGCGCCACCGGCCACCGGTTTTCAATTTGCGGTGCAGGCCAGCGCGGTGCAGACTACTTTGATTCAGGCAACCACCAACCTGGCGGATCCCTCGTCCTGGACGACCATCGCCACCAACCCGCCCGGCAAAGCATTCATCTTCACGGACACCAATTCCAGCCGGTTCCCGATCCGTTACTACCGTGTGGTAAGCCCCTAGCCGCGCCGCGCCATCATCGGGGCGGGTGGGCTTCACTTGTGCCTGCTCGCCCGCCAGCAACTCCTTTGTTGTCACTGGCCCGTGACGATGAGCGGCACGACGATGACGGAAAATGGAACAAGAACGCCATCCTCCATCTGCCATCCTCGTTTCCCAAATGACTTGATCCCGGATCGGCGGGTTGCCTAAAGTCGGCAACGATGTTGCACAACAAATTTTCGAAGGGATGGTTTTGCATTTTTACCACGTTTATGGCGGCTGCGGTGGCTCTCACCAGCCTTTCGGCGGCGCCACTTTCGCTCAAGGTGGTTGGCAATCAATTGCTGGACAGCCGCGGCCAACCCGCCCGCTTGCGCGGCGTCAATTGCGCCTCCATGGAATGGTCCAGCGATGGCGACGGCCGTATTCTCAAGACCGTTGAAGTGGCGGTGAAAGATTGGCACGCCAACCTCATTCGCCTGCCGCTGTCGCAGGACCGTTGGTTCGGCAAGGCGCCCGAGCAGACCGATGGCGGCGCCGGTTATCGCGCCCTCGTCCGGCAACTGGTTGATATCTGCTCGACCAACGACGCCTACATCATTCTCGACCTGCACTGGTCCGACGCCGGTAAGTGGGGCCAAAACATCGGCCAGCATAATTTGGCCGACACCAACAGCCTTGCCTTCTGGAAAGACATCGCGCCGGTTTACAAAGACAATCCCGCCGTGCTGTTCGATCTCTACAATGAGCCCGCGCATATCAAATGGGACCAGTGGTTCCAAGGCGGCCCGATGACCGAAACCATCCCGCACACGAACACCACGTTGACTTATGAATCGGTCGGCATGCCGGCGCTCCTCAACGCCATCCGCTCGACCGGGGCGAAGAATGTGCTGATCGCCGGCGGCATCAACTGGGCCTACCAGGTGGATGGCATCCCGGACGGCCGTGAACTGTCCGACCCCGCCGGCAACGGCGTGGTCTATGCCGTTCATCCCTATCCGCACGAGTACCAGGGGGTCGGTCGTGAAACCATCGCCCAGTGGACGGCGCGCATGGAACCTTTTGCCAGAAAATTTCCCATCCTTGTCTCGGAATTCGGATCCATGGAATCCAAGTGGCGTTTTCCCAAGTCATGGAATTACAACGATGAGAAATGGAACCGGGAGATGATCGGGGCGCTGGAGGCTCACCACTGGAACTGGACCGCCTGGGATTTCCACCCCGATGCCTGGCCCTGCCTCATCTCGGATTGGGATTATACTCCCACGCCCCACTTTGGCGTCTGGGTTAAACAAGCGCTGGCAAAAAATCTGGAGCAATGACCGCACGCGGAAAAACAAATTTGAACCACAAATAAGAACGGACAAACACGGATAAAGACTCTTGGCCGCCAAAAGGCTCAAAACGCGCATAAAAAAGATTCCCGGGATTTGTTTAGTTTAGCTTGCGCCTTCTGTGCCTGTTTGCGGCAAAAAATCCGTGTCCATCGGCTTGTTCTCCGCAGTCACGCCATGCGGGACGAAGGGTGGAGGTTCATCCGTGGTTAATGAGATTTCCTTGTCACCCGCCACTCGTCACGTGCCACCGTCAGAAAAACCGGAAACCAGGCGCCCGATGAAACTGCTTTTTTGTGGTCGCACGATTGGTGCCGAGGGTATCATCCGTTTCATGAAAACCTGTTTTCTGCTCCTTCCCCTCGCACTGACGGCGGCCTTGAGCGGCATCGCCACGGCCTCGGCGGACACAAGTTGGCCGATTATTCAACGGAAAGGGGATGCTCTGTACGAGGGCAATAAGCCATTCCGCTTCTTTGGGCTGGCCGCGCCGAACCTGCAGCAGAACGAATCACAGCTCCTTCCCGGCGCCAGCAACCGGTTCCCCGACGAATATGAAATCCGCGACCTCCTCGGCGGTTTGCAGCGCGTGGGCGGGCGGGCGACCCGGATTTTCACGCTGTCGGTCATGTCGCCGAAGGACAACGGCCTGCCGGTTTACATCACCGGCCATCGCCAATACAACGAAGCGGCGTTCCGCTGCCTCGACCAGACCCTCGCCCTGTGTCATGAGTACGACATCCGCATCATCATTCCCGTCATCGCCTCCCAGAGCTTTGGCGGCATTCGCGGGATTGACGAATTCGCCGCGCTGGCGGGTAAAAACGGTACTGACTTCTGGACGGACGAGGGGTTGAAAGCCGACTACCGCCACCTGGTGGATTTTCTCGTCAACCGC
Organism: uncultured Verrucomicrobiae bacterium; assembly: GCA_963754775.1. Taxonomy (GTDB): domain Bacteria; phylum Verrucomicrobiota; class Verrucomicrobiia; order Limisphaerales; family UBA11358; genus UBA11358. The sequence continues at coordinate 21,684 of CAVWHM010000050.1, read as the reverse complement.
CGCAACACGGTGAACGGCATTCTCTACAAAGACGAGCCGGCCATCCTCGCCTGGCAATTCGGCAACGAATTCGGCAGCTATACCCTTGACCGCAAGCTCAATTACAACGAGTACGTGCCACGCATCACCGCCTGGCAGCTCGAGATGGCCGCCTATTTCAAAAAAGTGGACCCGAACCATCTGGTGATTGACGCCGGTGGCGGCGACGTGCAGGCGTTTATCGCCGACCCGAATATAGACATCATCAGCACGCACCTTTACGAGTATTGGAACAGGCTGTCCGGCACGGAAACGAACCTCGGCCGGCTCGCCCACCAGCAGCGCGAGGACACCCGGGGCAGGAAACCGCTGATGGTGGATGAGTTCGGTCTGGGCGCCACGGAAAACCTGCGCAACCTCATGCGCGTCATCCGCGAGGAAGGCATCACGGGCGGATTGCTCTGGAGCATCCGCGGCCATCGCCGCGACGGCGGCTGGTACTACCACAATGAGGGCGGCACCCCGGTCAACTCCTACCACGTTCCCGGTTTTGCCGCCGGCTATGCGTACGAAGAAACCCGGGTGCTCGATTTGCTCCGGTGCGAAGCCTATGCCATCCGCGGGCTGACCGTGCCGCCCGTCGAAAAACCCGCGCCCGCGCCTGTGCTTTTCCATCGCCAAGGCGGCTTTGTCTGGCGCGGTTCGACCGGTGCGGCGTGTTACACTATGGAACGCGCGGAATCGCCCGACGGCCCCTGGAGCGTCGCGGCGGTCGGACTGCCCGACGCCGTCGCGGCGGACGCCAGGAGCGTGGAAGAAAGCCGCGATCCTAATCCGATTATTCTTTGGTACGACGAGATTGCCCCGACGGACAAAGCCTTTTTCTATCGAGTAAAGGGTCTGAACGCGGGAGGCGAGACCGGCTATTCCAACGTCCTTCGCGTCGAGCCGCGTTAGTCCCTTTGCATAACTGAACCGGGTCAATCGTCAAAGTGCCGGGGTGGGCGGCCTGTGGCCAGTGGCGTGTGGCATGTGACAAGAGATGGAACGGGAAACATCCTGAACCAAAATCCCAGACCCGAGAGCCTGGACCCCAAACCCGAGAACCGAATCACCGGCTCCCGCCCTGCCACCGGGCAATCGCCTCCGCCAGCGCATCCATCGCCTGGCGCTTCTGCCCCATCGTCCATTGCCCCTCCGTATGCAGGCGGATTTGGCGGAGGCTGCCGTCGGGCAGCCTGACGTGCAGGATGACATGCGCGATGCCGCCGAGCACCGACGTGCTCCGGTTGTCGGCCTTCCGTTCCATCTGCTCCAGTTGTTCCCGCGTGAGGTCGAATTGCTCATTATCGCCCCGGTACATCAACAGTTCCGGTTCGACCCACAAGGCGCCCAGGTCCTCTTCAATCGCCCCGAACCGTTTGGCCAGGCCGCTCGCCGGATTCGACAACCCGACCAGTGCTGCGGACTGCCATTGCGCGGGCGTGATGCCCAGCGCCGCCAGCCGTTTTATAATAATTCGCTTTTCGACCGGCGACCAGATCAGCACCCACAACTGCACAATCTGCACCCCCACCACCATCAGCATCACCGGCAGCATATTGGCCATCCCCGCATCCAAACCCAACGCCACCAACATCGGCCCCAGAAACGCCGCCAGCATAAAGCCCGCGCCCAGCGCCAGGAGCACGGTGATGATGATGTTGGCGATAAATTTCCTGGTCTTCACCGCGCCCCAGACCGGCTGGCGGAAATTGAAGGTGAAACAATCGCTGAATATCACCGCCAGATAGCTCCCCACGCCCAACACCAGGAAAAATCCCCCGACGAACAGTGAGAAGATGGAATGGACGACGACCCCCGCCGGTTCCTCCACCGTTTCCCCCGCCGGCATCGGGCGGTGATTCCACCAGAACGCCAACACTGCCAGAATCGCGATGGCCCCCACCATGAGCAGCCAGGTGAGGATAACTCTTAACTTCGAAGGCCGTTGGATTGTCGGTTCCATAAATTTATGCGGGTTTGGAACTGGGTCTGTGCTTGCCCGGATGATTCCCCTCCCGGCGAAAAAGGCAAACCGAAATTTACCGCGGCTTGCCGCGCCGAAATAGAATGAAGGCGGGATGGACGCCGACGAACACGGCTAAAAGTTCAGGGCCGCAAAGAGGCGCAAACCGAATCCTTTGACACGACTTGAGCCGCTTGGGAAGCGGCGAAAGGAATTCGACCGAAGGTGAAGGTCCGCGAGGACCGGGCGAGCGGGCGCGAGTGAGTCCATTACGAACTGGAATCCGTCTTGAATGCCCGGCAAAACAAGACTGTTGAGCGCGTTCGGTTTAGAATGTTTTTCCAGCCAGTTCCCAACAGTCGTGTTTTGTTTAGCGACCGTCCACATCCAACGATTGGTTATGGAACTGGCTGTAACTTCGGAATGATGAGGGGATTAATCGAGCCAAGGTCATCTTGATAGAAGTAGTACTTGTAGGTGCCAGATGCAAAACTCGTGATTGCCAAAGTATTCTCCCATTTGATCCAGTGCACGGAACCATCTATCGTCAGATGGTTGCCGCCATTTGGGAATTGCGCGCCGGGCCGCTGGTGGGCAACGGAACCGCCGGTGCTCGCCCCCCACGGGTTTCCTGTGCCTCCCGTATATTTACAAATCAAGTCCGCCGCGAGCACCCAGGTGGCTTTGGAATTGGCCAACTTTATTGGACTGGCCGACGGAATATAGCCACCAGGATACCAACTGTTCCACCACCAATAGATGCCGCCAAAATATTGATAACCGATTTGCCATTGAGGTCCCCCCGTGCCGCCAGGGTTCGCGTTGTAAGATGTCCCATAATCTGAAAGGTCCGGGCAACACCAGATTGAAGCGGTATTGGTGTCGGTCACATCCAGGTTGACATCCTTGGCCATATTTGCTTCCGGCGGGTTAATGGCGGTTTGGTTAAACGTCTGCGGCGTGGTCGGGGGGGCATTCGTGAGGGCCGGTAGCGCCGAAACAACATAATCATTGTTGTTGCCGGCATAAACCGTCATGCCAATCCCGATCTGCCGGAGATTGTTGCTACAGGCAATTCGCTTTCCCCTCTCTTTGGCTTGCGACAATGCAGGCAGTAACATTGCGGCCAGAATCGCGATGATGGCAATCACCACCAACAGTTCAATCAAGGTGAAGGCCCGTCTGCGCTGAAGGTTCTCTTCGAAGGTCGTCCCGTTGCTAAAACTGCCCGTCTCAAAGTCTCGATTATTCAAAATGTTTTGCGCAGGCCCTTTGCCGGGGAACGGGAAAAACATAATTGCCGCACAGCCGCTGACGGCTCTGTCTGGAAACCCTGTCTTGTTCACCTTTGGTCAGGGAACCCAGATGGTTCGGAAGAATTGTTGTGCTGGCCCGGCCGGAACGGTGTAGGGAGAATTCGCGCCTGAGCCCTCTCCCGGCACGTTGACATAAGGGCCGGCTGCGTTGGTTGAGCTTTGTAGTTGAGCAGCACCTCCGGTGGTCGGGTCTGTCCAATAAACTTTAACCTGGCCCGCCGTATTGGTCACAGATACGGGCGGCAGGCCCGGGACAAGTTCCACCACTTCGATGTTATCAATGTCAATGGTATTATTGCTGTCATAACCAAATATCGTTGCAACATTAGGATTACCTTGGGCTGTAACCTGCACCTGCATCTGGTTAACCCGCGAAACATACTGGTTAAACAAGGCCTGTGAACCACCGTTGTTTACCCCGATCGGACTGGAGGCCCCGTCAAAAACGAATGATTGCCAATTGGTCGTCAGCGTTAAAGCCGGAACAAGATCAAACACTACCGCCTGCGATGTGTTTGACGGGGACTCGGCGCCGGGCGGAACAGAAAATAACAGGTCCATCACCGCAGGAATGTTGGTACTGGCTCCGCTAAGAATCCCCCCCGCCTTGGCTGAAACATAGACCCGATACGACGCTTTGTTGCTGGAGGTCAGTACGAAAGGAAGCGGATTTTCCGTCGCGCCCACTCCAAAGCCTGAATAGGAAGCGGGCGGAGTGCTGCTCCAGGATGAAAGGTTCACCGTGTATTCGAGCGAGGCGCTGCCACCAACTCCACCTGTCGGATTCGTAGCCAAAGTTCCGCTGGCATTGTCAGTGCCATCGCGATAATGAAAGCCGTAGCCCCCACCGCCAGGAAATGTGTTGTCAAAGTTGGCCTGCCAGATGAGTTGCTCCTGTGTTGGCGTGGGAACCGTATTCCCCGTCTGGATCAATTCGATATTATCAACGTTCAACACTCCGGTGTCGGTGAAACCAAAAGGCGGTGAGATCAGGGGATTGCCGCCGATGGTTCCCACGGGGAGACCCTCCACCGCGAATTCGACGGTGAAAGCAGCAATTGAGCCGACGACCGCCGCGTTCGTAAAATCGCTGACGGGGTGGGTGGCGTCGCCGCCATTCGCGCCGCCGTAAGCCAATGAGGACAATGGCACGGCAATATGAACATAATTTGAGCCGACATAGCCGGCATCCCCGGTAAAGTCAAAAATGACATTGTTACCACCGTCAATGAATTGGACCTTACTAATGGTGACATCCGCATTGGTCAGACCGGGCAGCAATCCTGAAACCTGAAGATCAGCGCTCAAGATAAACGAGCCCAAAACTGATGTCGGCGTAAGGGCTGCCATCGGGCCTCCGAATTGGGTGCCGTTTCCCACGACGGCATAAACGTAAGCGAGAGACGGGGACGTCCAGTTCGGGTCGCTCGGCAGCAGCGTATAATCCGGCGAAATGGAATTGGCGAAAGTGCCGCCCACGCCCGCCCCCGCCGCGAGGCCTCCGGAATAACCCGCGAGAACCGAGCCGGCGGACGAGCCGGCAACGCAATATCCATAGTCATTGTTAAAATTCCCTTCACCGGCATCACCGTCGAAGTCGGTTTGAAGAATAATATTGGTGGTTTGGGCTGTCGCAGCGGATACCGCGCCTGCAATGCCGAAGACGATTAACAATTGTTTAATGGATTTCATAGGAAATGTTTAAACATACCGGGTTATGATGATTGGGCCACAACGTGAAATTAGCACATGTCCCGCTTTCCCGTCACGGAGGTATTGGTTGTGCTCTCAAGCCATACTTAAGTATATCTTTTATCCCACATTGAAATGTCCAATAATCCCAATAATGTTCAGAGTGAAATGCGCTTTTATAACAAATTGGGGTTGAGTGAAGTCATAAGTTTTGAAATGGCTCATGGCTTCATCAAACCGTTTGCCGGCCGATCCAGTGCCGCGATCTTCCGAATGTTCTGGCTTTCGGTTTTAGTGCCGGTCCTGTTTCCGGCGAAACTGCTTTTGGCCCAGCCGGCAAATGCTTTGATCTGCCTGACGAACGCTCAACAAGTCCGCGAATTGGATCCGGAGACCGCTGGAAAGAATCTTAAAGTCAGTATGTCCGGCGTCGTGACTTACTACGACGCGCCGCTGTTCAATTTATTTTTTCAGGATGTCACTGCCGGGATCTTCGTCCTGGTCGCTCCAAACATCGGCACAAACATCGCTGCGGGCCAAGAGATTGAAGTCGTAGGCGTCAGTGGCAAGGGAGACTACGCTCCGATCGTTAAAGCGTCGGCCATTCGCGTTTTGGGAGAGGCGCAATTGCCTGTTCCACGCCAGGTCTCCATTGATCAATTGCTTACCGGTTTGGAGGATAGCCAGTGGATAGAAGTGAGCGGGGTCGTTCGGTCAGTCACGATTCTCGATGGAAGACATTATTTAAACCTCGCCATGAACGGGCAGCGGATCATGACGTACGTCAAAGATCTCAATGAAGCTGACGCCAGGAAGCTGATAAACACCACCGTTCGTCTGCGTGGCGTTTGCTATTCCAGATACAATATGCGACGTCAATTGCGCGTTCCCTGGCTGGCCGTTTCGAGCCTGGCTGATGTGGTCGTCGAAAAGCCCTCCCCCGAGCAACCCAAAGAGGTATCCATCGCCAATTTGGCTCAGTTCAATTCCGGCGGCTATTACGGCAACCTTGTGAAGATCAGCGGAGTGGTGACGTTGCAAAAAGCCGATGGCAACCTTTTCATCCAGAACCAGGGGAGTGGTCTTTTTGTACAGGTGGCGCAAACGGCCAGGCTCGTTCCCGGCGACCGGGTTATGGCTTTGGGCTACTCCGCGATCGGGCAATACGTTCCTAGCCTGGAGGATGCCACGGTTCAATTCATTGGCCACGGCGAACCGCCTTTGGCATTTCCGGCTGACTTGGAAACCCTGTTGAACGCTCCAGAGGACCTTGCCGGCGTGCTCGTCCACCTGAAAGCCACCCTGATGAATCTTGTTGAAAGTGCGGGGCGACAAACCCTGGTTTTGCAATCTTCCAATTCAATATTTACGGCGAACATCGAAAACCCGCATGCCGACGAACACTTCAAAGCCCTGAAGCTTGGCAGCGAGATTGCGCTGACCGGGGTGTTCGTCGCCCAATCGCCGGGGAAATGGGTTCCCGGCGTCGCGCAGTCGCGGGAAATATCGTCCCGTATTCTTTACTCGCCGCCCGAGTCCGTTCAGATTCTTTTGCGATCCTATGCCGATGTAGCCGTCATCCGGCAACCTCCCTGGTGGACCTTGCCCCGCCTGCTCTGGACGCTCGGAATCATGACTTTGATTCTGCTCGCCGGTGTGGTTTGGGTGGTCGTTCTCGGCCGCCGCGTCCGCCAGCAAACCCGGATCATTGAAGAAAAAGTCAGGCGCGCGGGCGTTCTCGAAGAGCGTGATCGTATCGCGCGCGAATTTCACGACACACTGGAACAGGAACTTGCCGCCATCACCATACAGCTGGATGCCGTGGAAGCGCAGCTGAATGGCTCGCCCGAGGCCGTGCGCCGATTGCTTGGGCTCGCCCGCAATATGTCCCGTCGCAGCCTTTCCGAAGCCCGCCGTTCGGTGTGGGATTTGCGCTCACACCTGCTGGAGAACTGCGATCTCGCCGCGGCCCTATCCGAAATGGCCGCGCCCCTTTCCGCCGCTTCCGGCGTCGAAATCACCGTTCAGTCCTCCGGCGTGCCGCGCAGACTTCCCGCCGTCATCGAACACAATATCCTCCGCGTCACGCAAGAGGCATTGGCCAACGCACTCAAACATTCCGGAGCAAAAAACATCAGCGTGGCCTTAAGCTACGAATCGTCACAAGTCCAGCTCCGCTTCCACGACAACGGCAACGGTTTTGATTTGCTCACGGTCGGCCAGGCGACCGGCGGACATTTTGGCTTGCTGGATATGCGGGAACGCGCCGAAAAAATCGGCGCGCGTTTCTCGCTGGCCAGCCGGCCCGGACACGGCACGGAAATCCTGCTCCTCATCACCGATGCGGCGGCAAATGATTCGCCGGGCCGCACGGAACCGAACCCCGATTCAAAACAGAATTCCCCCCGATGAAAGAAAAGATACGCATCCTGGTTGTGGACGATCATTTCGTCGTCCGCATAGGTCTGGCCGGTTCAATCAACATCGAGCCGGACATGGTCGTTGAAGCCGAAGTGTCCAGCGGCCCGCTGGCCATTGAATATTTTCGGAAACACCACCCGGATATTGTCCTCATGGATTTGAGGCTGCCCGGCATGAGCGGCGTTGAAGCGACCAACGTTATCTGCAAAGAATTTCCCGATGCGGTCGTCATCATGCTTTCCACGCACGATGGGGAAGAAGACATCTACCGCTCAATCCAGGCGGGCGCGCGCACCTACCTGCTCAAAACCGCCGCGCGCGACGATTTGATCCAGACCATCCGCGGTGTTCACTCCGGTGAACGCTGCATCTCACCCGCCATCGGCGCGCGCCTCGCCGAACGCATGACCCGCACCGAACTCACCGCGCGCGAAACTGAAGTCCTGAAACTCATCGCCAAAGGCAAAAGCAACAAGGAAATTGGCGGCGCGCTCGGGATCGCCGAAGTCACCGTCAAGCTTCATGTCGGCCATATTCTCACGAAACTGAAAGCCAGCGACCGCACCCAGGCCACCACCACGGCGTTGCAACGCGGCATTCTTCACCTGGATTGAATGGCGCGACCAGCCGGGGATGTATGTGCCGATCGCCGTGCTCAGCACCGTGACCAACGTCATCGCCCCCCGTTCGGGAAGTAAACCTTCAGCGAAACTCAACCCTGCCATTCGTATTTCCAGTCCGACACCTCTCGGCAGAAGTGTAACCCATGTCCTGACACCGTGCCGGCCAGCCGTCCCTACCCATCAAAAAAAACCTTGGCGTCCTCCCTGTCCGCCGCAGACTTCGGCGCGGGCAGATGCGCCTTTTGTGCCTTGTTCCGGCCTTTGAGTTCTGATTCGATGTTCGGCGTTCAATGTCTTGCCGGGTCGAAGCGTTGCGAAGACCGGTGAATGTTCGGTGTTTTGGCCTTTCGGTCCTTGTCACCCGCCACGGGTCACGTGCTTGCCGGGTCGAAGCTTCTGCCTGTCCTCCGACCTGTCCATCGAAGCTTGAGCAAAGTTGGAAGCCAGGCGAAGGATGAAATCGATGACTGGTCATTCGTCATTGCCCTTGTATCCGGAAAAATGCCGCGGCGTTCGTCATGGGAACGGACGCATTTCGCAAACTCGTCGTCACCACGTCGCTCCATGAACCCGCCGGCATCGCCCCCGCCCGTTCCACCACGAACGGCGCCGTTCCGCCCGTCCAGCTCAGGTTCACATTCGTGCCCGTGCGCGCGATGGACACGTTGATGGCGTTGGTCACGGTGAACACCGCCGCGTCGTAAGCCACGGCATGAACGCCGTCGGCGGCGCTCAATTCCAGCGCGTAAACCCCGGGCGCACTGAACGTCGCCGTCGTGTTTGTCTGCGCGGCGTTGCCAAAGGTGACCGTGCCCGGCCCGGAATACATCGTCCATTGAATCACCGGTGTTGAGTTGCTGAAAACTGCGACGCCCGACAACGGCACCGGCACGCCCGACGGCACCGTCTGGTCCGGCCCGGCATTCGCCACCGGCGCGCCCGGCGAGCGCGGCCCTTCATCCGGCCCGGTCGTCTGGATGACCTCGAAATTGGTGATGCTGATGCTCGCGAAATCGTTGAAACAATTCGCCGGCCAGCGGTCGTCCGGCGTCACCGAGATTGAGAAAACGCTCCCGTTGTCGGCTACCATCGCGCCGTATTTTTTCAAACCCAGCAGCACCGCCTTTTCCTCCTTCGTCCAGCCGGATGGAATCACGAAGGCCGCTTTCAGCCGCAACCGCTGGCCCATGGACGGCAGGTTCGTGCTCGTATTGGTTGAGGGCGCGGCATAATGCGTGGCGGGGTAGATGTAATTCGTGTAACGCGATTTGGCGACGACCAGCCGGCACGCGTGTTCAATCATGCCGCGCTTGGCCTCGTCGTAACGCACCAGCGCCGGAAACATCGGGAAACCCGCCGCGTCGCCGGAAGTCCGGCCCGCCGTCCGCAGCCCGTTTGTGTTCAGATTGAAAATCGCGCCGTTGGCCGCCTGCCAGTTGGTCCCCACCCGCAAGGCGTTCCACGTTTCAAAACTGAATGCCGCGCCCGGCTGCACGGCGATGGAATGACGGTCGCTGCCGTCGTCGTTGGTCTGCCATTGCAGCAACGTCTGCCCGCCCGTCTGCGTCGGCCAGCCTTCGATGGGCTGGTTCGTCGGCGTCGGATACAAACCGTAAGGATAAACCCCGCCATTCAAATCCGAATCCCCCGGGTAATCCACGAAGTTGTTCGACACCAGCTTCTGCGTGTCCGGCACCAGCACGAAATTCATTTCATACTCCGCCACCAGCGTGCGGTGGTTGGACGAAAGGTTCGTCATGATTTGCGCAATCATCGCGTCCGAATTGGCCAGCACCGGCCGGTTGGAAATGCATTCGTTCCACGGATTGGTCACCGGGAAAATCTGCATCGCGGACACCACGGCATCGGCATTTGTCGTATCGAACAGGATGGCATTGGTCACGGCGGGCAGGGTTCCGAGGATGCGCCCTTCCTGGTTGATGCGCTCATTCGAGGCGTACAGCAGGGAAGTGTACAACATCCAGACAAGAACCGGTGCAACCAGACGTTTCATTACGACAAAACAATCCAGCCGACGGGAAAGCAAGACATGTGCCCGGCTTTAATCGCGAATGACACGGATTTATGGTGGTGCTGCGCTGCCGCGAAGCCAAGCCGAGCGGCAGCTCGGCCCTACCAATCAAAAAAACATCTCCGTTTCCTCCGTTTCCTTCTGTTCAAGTTTGTTTCTGCTGTTTTGTGCCTTCTGTGCCTTTTCGCGGCAAAAATTCTTTATGTTCTCTGCGCTTTCTGCGTTAACAACTTTTTTCGATAAAAATCTGTGATATTCTGTGGCCGGGTTTCGAACCGATGAAACAATTCTCTGTCAGCCTCATTTTAACCGCGTGCCGGTTCGTGCTGGTCGCGCTCTGGCTTTCCGCCCTCCCGGCGGCCTTTGCCGCCGACCCTGCGCCACCGACACCGCTCGCAGCGTTCGATTATGCCAAACCCAAACTGTTCACCGCCACCCTTTACGAAATCGGGTCGGACCGGAAAAAAGCCCTCTACACCTTCCGGCGAACCGCCGCGCGTTCCAACTCCATCGTCAACGTCGAACGTCAATTTTTCGGCACCAATGGTTCCCTGGTCGCCCTGGAAAAACTCGTCTATCAATCCAATCAGCTCGTTTCCTATCGCATGCAGGAATTCCAGGCCCGGGTCTCCGGCGCCGTCCGGATTGGGCCCGACCCGAAAAACCCGGCCCAGCAACAGATCATCATCAGTTACGGGTCCGGCCTGACTCCGCCGAAGGGCAAAACCCAGAACCTCCCGCCCGACACCGTGTTTGACGACACGCTGTACCCGTTCATGATGGCCCACTGGGACGACTTGATGCGGGGTGACACCGTCAAGTTCCGCTTTGTTTCCTTTGAATGGGAACGCACCTTTGCATTTCAGTTCGTGAAAGCCGCGGAATCCGTGCGGAACGGCAGGACGGTGGAAGAGATTCGGATGGAACCGGCCAACGTGCTGGTCGCGCACTTGATCGATCCGCTCGTGTTTACTGTGGAAAAGGACAGTCCGCGCCACATCCTGTTCTACACCGGGCGCACCACCCCCCGCATCAGGAAGGGGAAAGCCTGGAAATATCTGGACGCCGAAACCGTCTTCGACTGGAGGTAGGGTCATCGCGCCACGATGACGCGGATGAAAATTCGTGGCCGCCAAAAGTCGCAAAACGCGCAAACTGATTTAACGCAAAGGCGCAGAGCCGCAAAGATGCGGAGATTCGCGGAGCAGAACAGTTGAATTCTTTACAGAAGCTAACCAAGGTAACAAAAAGGTGGGGTTGCCTCGCCGAGGCGACCGGGAGCGGACATCTCGGCGAGATGTCCCTACCAATTAAAAAGACAAACTCTGCGTCTCTGCGGTTAAAATATCTGCGCCCATCCGCGTCCATCTGCGGTTAAAATCTTTCGTGTGGTTTCCGCCGCCGCCTCTGCCTCCGTTGCCTTCTGTTCAAGTTTTTGTGCCTTTTGCGCCTCGTTCCGCCTTCGTCGGACTCCGGCGCGACAGGTGTGGCAAAAATCCGCGTTTAAAAAGCTATCGGCGCAGTGGCGCTGTTCCGGAGGGTGGACAAAGGTTCGGAGCGGCCAGCGCAGACGACTCGTCCTTCGTTTCTCGACGGTCATGCGTCTTTTCCTCTGGACTCGAGGCCCGACGGAGGGCAATGTCGAAACCATGAAGACCAGATACTTCCTTGTCTTTGCGTTGTTCATAATCGTTACGGTTCTGGTTTCCGGTTGCGGAAAAACGGATAAGAATCTGGCGTCGGAGAATGCCGACCTCAAAGCGCGCGTGCAACAGTTGGAGCAGCAGCTGCAAGAGTCCAGCACCCAGGTCGCGTCGCCAGGGGCGCCAGCATCACAACCGGCTTCCACCCGGGACGCGAAAGGCCTGTTGGATGAAGCGCAGAAAAGGGTCGAAGCGGCCGCCCATGAATTGAAGTCGCTCAACGATCAGCTCGAAGGCCAAAACAACCAGCTCGAAACCCAAAAGCAGAAAATTGATGAGTTGACGCGTGAACTCTCGAATGCTCAACAGGCCAGGGAAAAAGCCGAGCAGGCCTTGCAGCTATACCAGGACAAGGCAACACACCCCGACAAGGCAATCTCGGCGCTCTTGCAACTCCAGGCGCTGCGCTGCGCTTTGCCCGACAACACGCTGAAATTCGACGGCTACCAGCAAAATTATGCGGCCACGCAATCGGCCGTGAAGAAACTGGTTGACGCACTTCCCGAGTCCGGAGTCAGGCAGGCAATTCTGGGTGTTCTGGCCACGTTCAAGCGCATCAACGACATCTGCGAAACGGCCGCCCTGCAAATGCAGGCACGGACCAAAACCGCCAAGGCCAATTATGATAAATTTGTGGACTTCGGCGGAATGGGTCCGAACGATTATGTGATCGAAATGGGGCAAGACAAAATTTTGGCGCCCGCGGAGAAGGACAATGCGGCAACCGCGGCCCTGCGCGACCAACAGGTTGCTTCCCTGAGAAAGGATCTGGACCTGGGACTGAAAAATCTTCAAGCCTTGATGAGCGGGCCAGGCACCTGAACCGCCTGAAAGGGTGTCGAGTGACGGGTGTCGGGTGACAGGAAAAGCAAAAACGTGTCGAGTGGCGGGCCGTAGCTTCTGCCTGTCCTCCGACCTGTCCATCGAAGCTTGAGCGAAGTTGGAAGCCAGACGAAGGATGGAAGCGAAGGCCGGTCGAACGTTGACGAACAGATTCTAACGCAGGGCCGCCGAGGCCGCGGAGACGCGCAAAGAAAAACGGGCGGGTTTTTTAACAGAAGATAACCAAGCCAACCAAGACGTTGGCGCGGGGGGAAATATCTCTGTTTTCTTGGTTTGCTTCTGTCTGAAAAAGAAAAAATCCGCGTCCAACCGGGAGCGCGCTCGGCGAATGCTACTTGGCCATCAACACCAGGATAAGCCACATTCCCGCGATAACCGTGACCGCCATACCCAGCAGCCAGAGAGTCATGTCCCCTTCACTTTTCAAAATCTCACAGAAATTCCTGAACCGAATAAATAATTTCTGCGCATTGGGCCTGGCTCGCTGGCTGGTTACGTTTTGCACCATTTGTGGGATGGTCAATTCCCTTTTGCAGGACGGACAGTTAAGTCGTTGGCCGCCTGCCTTAAGGCTTATTTCAAAGGGTTGGCCGCATGAACAATACACCTTTAAGTTCATGATAACCTCACCCAGAAGAATGTCAGATTTACTCCCGGGCGTCCCCTCAATTACAACATCCGCATACGCGCCCGCGTTGAGCTGTATTACGGGTGTCTTTGTCGGCATAATGTTCCTTTGGTGTTGGGACATTGTTTGGGCTTCCGAATCACAGTCAATGGTAAAATCTCAAGCCCGACCGCATTGAAGAAGACAACTGTTCGCGAGCAACTTCAAAGCAGTGACGAGCAGACCCGCGGCAAATAAACCGGCGCTTCCACAGTTGTGCCATCGAAATGCGGCGGCCATGCTTCAACCGAATCTTGAACCAGCAACGGCAGACGGTGGAAATCTGAACCGCGGATGCACGCCGATGACGCGGATAAAAATTCATAGCCGCCAAAAGTCGCAAAACGCGCAAACTGATTTAACGCAAAGGCGCAGAGCCGCAAAGATGCGGAGATTCGCGGAGCAGAACAGTTGAATTCTTTACAGAAGCTAACCAAGGCAACAAAAAGGTGGGGTTGCCTCGCCGAGGCGACCGCCACGATGATAAGGTAGGGACGCGTCGCCGACGCGTCCGCGGACGGCTGGGCCAGCCGTCCCTACCAAAAGAGAAAACACCTTCGCTTCCCTCCGTTTCCCTTCTGTTCGAGTTTTTGTGCCTCTTGTGCCTCTTTCCGCCTTCGTCGGACTCCGGCGCGACAGGTGCGGCAAAATTCCTTGTGTTCTCTGCGTTCTCTGCGGTTAAAAATCCCTTTCCATGAAAATCTGCGTCCATCTGCGTCCATCAGCGGTTAAACCCTTTCGTGTGGTTTCCGCCGCCGCCGAGGCTTTGGCGGACAGGCGTGTGTTTCGTGGTTGATGCCTTTCCGCCTTTCCAATCGTGTCACCCGGCACCCAACACTCGGCCCCAAATCCCAGAACTCAGACGCCAGACCCGAAACGCTCGCGTTTCCGCTTGATCCGATCGGCACTTGTGATCAATTGATCTGGGCGTGTCGAAAAAAGCCACATCTGCCAAACGCCGCCCGCTTTACCGCCGTCCGGCCCCAAAACTGCGTCCGCAGATGACGCAGAACTCCGCAGATTCAAAGAAAAAGAAGAAATCTGCGTTAATCGGCGAAAACGGCGGAAAAAATACCGACCTGCCGCACTCCCATTTGATTTCCACGATGCCTTTTGAGCTTCGCGAAGATTGGTCCGTTCAAACGCATCCGCAGATGACGCAGAATTCCGCAGATGAAAAACAAAAATCTAAACCAACTCAGGTAGGGCGCGCAGTCCCTTGCGCGCCGTCCTCTGAAAACAAATCTGCGCCAATCGGCGAAATCTGCGGACAACCTCCTCGTCTTGTCTTTGAATCTGATGCCCCCTTCGTTCGTTTGTACCATGGGAACAGTCTGGATCTGCTGGACGCCATCGCCGCCAAATATCCCGATGCGCCGGTTCGACGCCATCTTTGCCGACCCGCCGTATTTCCTGTCCAACGGCGGCATCACCTGCCACGCCGGCAAAATGGTGAAGGTGGACAAGGGCGACTGGGACGTCTCGCGCGGACCGGAACTGAACCACGAATTCAATCGCGAATGGTTGCTCCGCTGCCAGAAAGTATTGAAACCGAACGGGACGATTTGGGTGACCGGCACGCACCACGTCATATTCAGCATCGGCTACGCGATGCAACAGCTCGGGTACAAGATTTCGAACGACATCGCCTGGGAAAAGCCGAACCCGCCCCCGAACCTGAGCTGCCGCTACTTCACCCACTCGACGGAGACCGTGTTGTGGGCCGCCAAGAGCCGGGAATCGCATACCTTTAACTATCAGGAAATGCGGAAGGTGACCGGCAAACAGATGAAAACCGTCTGGAGAAAAGAGGAATTTTTTACAGAAGCAAACAAAGAAAACGAAGCAGGCTTGGAATCCAAAAAAGGAAAAAACTCCGTTCCCGATTTTACAGGAGCAAACAGAGAGAACAGAGACCTTTCGGAACAAGAAAAAGAAAATCTCTCCGTTTCCTCCGTTACCTCCTGTTCAAAAGTCTTTCCGGAAAAAGAAATCAGCTCCTATTTAAATCCGGTTTGGACCATGTCAGCTCCGGGGAGTGACGAGAAAACCTACGGCAAACATCCGACGCAAAAACCAGTCGCGCTGGTGGAACGCTGCCTGTTGGCCTCGACGAACGAAGGCGACCTGGTGCTGGACCCGTTTCTGGGCAACGGCACAACGGCAGTGGCTGCCTGCGCACCAAACGCGGCTGCGTCGGGGTTGAACTCGATTTGCACCACGTCGAAATCGCGGCCCGCCGGGCCGACCGTGAAATCATCGAAATCTGGCTCCGCCATTTCCGCGTCCGAATTGATGTTTCCGTTGTTCGGAGGGGCGAGTTACACGAGTCCCAAGCTGATTCTGTCCCACTCTCATTCCCCCAGACCCCAAACGCCAGACGCCAGACCCGAAAATGATCTTGCATCTGTTTTCCGATTCGATCAATGGATCACGCGACATGGCCGACGTGCCGGAAATCCCGACCGAGCGCATCTTTCACGAATGCAAGTTCGTGTTCCTCTCGTGCGCCCATGTGGAGCGCGGCGCGGTGGTTCACACAACAGTGGACGTGAGCTTACAAGAAGCATGGGCAAAAACACCGACCGGCAAGAAACGGGAAACCACTCACATCGTCCGCTGTGAGACGGAAATCTTCCGGGTAAAGTAGCGTTCGATTTTAGTCGAAGTGGAGGTCATTCCAACGATAGGCGCATCATTTGCTGTGTTGATGGGTTTTCGATGACAGTTTGGACGGCTTCCCCTCGATTTATTCTATTGCTACGATCGTTGGTAGCTTGGAGTGCCGCTTTATAATATTTCCCGACTGGCGTTTTGGGATCAATCTCTGTTGTGGCCGAATCGACCGCTGCGTAAAATTTCATCAAATCAATTGTAACGACTTTGGGATCTAGCTTTTGACCTTTCTTGAACTTAGCACGGTGGATTTCTACAATAGCTGTGAAAAGGTCGGCCTTCTTCCAAATTCTTGCGTCCGCCGGAAATGTGCACTCGTTTATAAATGAAAAAATCTCCTCGAATTCATGTGTGAATCGTTCAGAGTCTTCAAATTCATCGTTAAATTTTTCGAGGTAGGTTTCAAGAAATTCATCTCGATTGAAATAAGTGGACATCGTAGTTATGAGAAGGGTTAGGCAGAAACGAACGTCTTGCATTCTTTTGATTTCTGCTGCCGAGAAAACTTTATGAACATCAAAGAAATCTGCGTCGGAAATTTTCTCAGCCGTTTTTTTAAACGCTCCGTCGAAACGGGCATTATGAATCTCCATCGCATTTAAAGAATAATTGGTAGCGTTGATTCGCTGAAATACTTTTTTAATGCTTTCTAGGTCCAATTGTCCAAGGTCGCGAATCACCACTTCGTATTCTAGAAATGCTACTTTACGGGGCGAATCAAGGGATGTATATGGAGGTGTTTCGGCATCTAATCTTATATCGGGCAAACCTCTAAAATATTGGTTCAATGTTGTCATTCGCTGTTGTCCATCGACCAACATTTCAGTGCCCTCTCCCGTTTCTTGATTAACCGAACCAGCAGCAATATAGATTTCAGGAAACGGGAACCCATCGAGAACGGTTCTGATGAATGCGAGTTTATCTTTGTTTGTCCAGACTAGCCTACGCTGGAATTCAGGTCGCGGCAACAGCGTGCCATTAGCGATTGAAGTTAGCAGGACGCGTAATTTTCGATTGGTGGCCGATGTTCGCATTTTGTTACTCCAATTCTTGTTTGCATTGATCTACACACAACCGTTGGAGGCATCGATGAAATGTTTGCTGTGATAAAGGGCGGCTCTAATTTTGTACGGGCCAAATTCACCACTTGCCGTGAGCGACTGGAAAAAATCCCACCAAGATTTGGAAAAAGGATATACGCTTGACCGAGGCAGCTTGTCAGGTCGAATCCACCCGCGAAAACAATAATGTTCGAACTCTTTGGCATGTTCCCAGTACGCTCCTGATCTTTCATAATTAAACAACTCATACCAAACTTTTACATAAAAGTCAGAGGAAACGATGGCAACGTCAATATCGGAGCTTTCCCCAAATTCGCGGAATCTTTTTTCAGGCGCGATACTGAATCCAAGTTTCGCTGAGCCAACAATAACGACATCCGCTTGGCTGATGTGGAATTTGCCAGCTATGCGCTGTTTCAATGATGTATGTTGACCGGCCAACAGCACAGCACAGGGGTCGGCGTAAACGTATTTGTTCAAAATTGCTGGTGTGTCGAGGGCCCGCAAGTCAGCTTGAAAATCCCTTAAGTTAGATTCAAAGGACACGCCTGTGAGAGTATCACCGCAACGGCTGGCGTCGATGATTTTCACTTTATCTTGATTCGGGATCAACGTGGTGATCGAATAATTGCCGATGAATCTTTCGATGACCGGTGCATTGGCTGCGGCTTACCGGAGCGGCGCGCAGCGTGCCCGCGTCGTCACGGAAGCTTGGGCGCGCAGTCAGCTTTACTGCGCGAATTGCGATTCATCTTCGCTCGGCGAGACACCCGCTAATAATCGAGCCATTGATTTTGTTTGCCCGCGTTGCCGCGCGCCGTTTCAGTTGAAAGCCAAACACAGCGCGCTTGGGAAAACCGTGACCGACGGCGCATACACCGCAATGCTCGCCGCGATCCGCGAAGACCGGACACCGAATCTGCTCCTGATGCGCTACACCCTGGCGACCTGGGAAGTTCGCGACCTGCTCCTGATCCCGTCGTTCATGTTTTCAGAGTCAGCCGTCATCAAGCGGAAGCCGCTGGCGGCGACCGCGCGCCGCGCCGGCTGGGTGGGCTGCAACATAGACCTGCACCGCATCGCGCCCGAGGCCCTAATCGCTGTGGTGCGGACGATTGGGCCGCAGGGTAGCGCAGCCGTCCCGGCTGCCTCTCTGAATCTATCGGCGGGCAGGCGAGACGCCTGCGCTACGGTAATTGCCCCGCCGGAGGAAGTCCGCGCCCGATACACCCGGCTCAAACCCATCCGCGAAATCAAAACCGCGCAACGCGGCTGGACGCTGGACGTGTTGAACATTGTGCGACGGCTCGGCAAGCCCGAATTCACCAACGACGAAGTTTATGCTCACGACCGTGAACTGGAGCAGCTTCATCCGGATAATCGAAATGTCCGGCCCAAAATTCGCCAACAACTCCAAATCCTCCGCGACACCGGGTTGTTGATTCATGTGGAAAGCGGACGCTGGCGTTTGCAGTAATCTGACCTGGCTGGAGCCGGGACATCCGGCCAGCGATTATTCCTGCCCCGAGAGTTTTAACCGCTAATTCGCGCTCATCAGCGCTGATAAGCGAAGATAAGCGGTTTGTTACTGTTGCACATTGAGCGCGGCGTCTGGCGATTACCGTGAAGTGCTTCCAAGCTTAAAACAGCCGTGTGAGCGCCACTCGCGCTTCCACGCGCACGCGGGGCGACATCCAGAGCGAAGTCTTTTCCAACTCTGCCAGCAAGGTTTCAGCTTCGGGCCTTTGAATGAGTCTGGTTGCCGCCGGATTTTTCGCGCAACGCCCAGGCAACATCGTCCAACTGCTGCCGTTCCATCAGTTCAAAGCGGCGGCGGGAGATGAATTCGCGCAGCGCCACGCGCACGACTTCGGCGGTGTTTTCGAACACGCCGGTTTTCACGGCTTGTTCGACTTCACGCGCCATCTGGTCGGGCAATTCGACTTGCAGCGTTTTCATGGTGATTGAATAACACATTTTCCGGCGGTTTGCACGGTAAATTCGATAGTCATCGCGAGCCGGCGGCATCGGAGCAGGCTGCCCCAATTTCCGCCTTCATCTGGCTCCCGCCGTCGCTGCGCTTTGGCGCGGCTGGTCGGCGCGACAAGGCGCTGTGCTGTGACAAACTTGGCTGGAGCCGGGCATCCGGCCAGTGATTACTGCCGCACCAACCGGAAGAACACCGCGCCGTTCGCCTTGTCCACCGGCATCGCCACCTGATTCGTCTGTGCCGAACTTGTGACGTTGACCCAGTTTGTGCCGAGACTGATTTCGTCTGCGATTGCAACTGCCAGCCCGTGTGGTCCGCCGGCCAGGCAAAGCCAAGCTGCCCGGACAGATTGGTTACATTGATGGTGACGGGCGCGAGCGATGTCGGACGCGCACTGACCTGCGCAGAATTCGTGCTCTCGCCGGAAGCATTCACGGCGCTGACGACGAAATAATAGAATGTGCCGTTACCAATCCGGTGTTCGTGAAAGACTGGCTCGGCGTTGGTGGCAATGTTCACATAACCGCTGCCGTTCACGGCCGAACGTTTGATAAAATAGCTGGTCGCGTTGGATGAAACCGACCAACTTAACGCCACTTGCGCATCACCGGCGGTGGCAACCAGATTCGTCGGCATGGCCGGCGGAGTTGAAGCCGGCCAGCCGGGCACAGTCACGTTGTCAAATGTGGCCGTGCAGAGGCTCGAAGTATTGTGACTGGTGAGGGCCAGCCCCACATACACGGTGAATGACATGATATTTGTGGTGATTCCTTGCTGCGTCCACGTCACGCCATCAGGCGAACGGTATCCCGTGAACGTGTTTCCACTGCTGCGCACCAGTTTGACCCAGTAAGGCGCGCTCAGGCCGTTCGTGTTGTTCCAACTGGTGCCGCCGCTGGCACTCGAACGGTATTGCCAGGTCACGCCATTACTCGGAGTCACGGCGACAAAGGCGTTGGCCGCGCCGGGATCCAGGCTCGCGCGTACCATGATACCGGCTTTGGACCACGGATCAATGTTCTGCACGGAGTCGACCCGGGCAGTGATCGTGCACGGTCCGGTTACTGTCACATAGACAAAGCGGAAGGCGTCGGCCGTGCCTTGAATGTCCCCTCCGGCCCCAACCAGCGTAAATACGCCGTTGGTGAAACCCGCGGTGCCCGAGAGTCCCACCGTGCCGATGTCCTGCGTCATCCAGGGAAGAGGCACCGGCGGCAGGGCGCCCGGGGGTGGCAGCGCCGGGCCTCCCGTCAACGCCGTCACGTTGTCCGGGTCATAAACCGCACCTGTGGTCCAGTCGAACGCTTGTCCCGCCCCCGGGGTGTCCCAATAGAAGGGACTCATCCCGTGGCTGCGGGCGGAATCGGCGACGTATTTATGAAAATAGGTCCGCGAAGCAAGATGCAAGTCAAGGTCCGGTTCCGGAAGAGTCGTGCGCTTCATGGCCCCGAACTCGCCAATCATCACGGGGATTCCCTGGCTTACGAACTTGTCGGTCATCTTCTGGAATTCCGCGTCCAAATAGTCTTCTTCGCCCCAGGTAGCATTGCGAGAAGGATCGTCGGTGGAGTGATAAGCCTGGCCCCAAAAGTAGAACATATCGCCCCAGGTCTGATCGCTTGTCAGCCCGCAGAAGTTCCACGGGGAATAGTAGTGTACTTCGACCATCAGGCGCCCGGCGTTGGGTCCGTAGGCAGGGCATTCATCAAGTTATACGTCGTATCGATATCGGTGCTTGGCCCCTGGACCACCAGCCAGCGGGAGGTGTTGCTGCTGCCCGTGCTGCGAACCGCACTGATGAAAGTGTTATAGTAAGTCATCAACGTGGACATCTGTTCGGCAGTGCTGACGTTGGGTTCATTCGCACCCGCAAACAGCAAGTGGTTATTGTAACCGGCAAAGTTGGTCGCAATCTGTGACCAGTAGGAGTTCATCTTCGCGTTGATCGTCGGGTCCACAGATGTCCCAATATTGTTTTCCAGCCAGCCACCATCCCAGTGGTCGTTGATAATGACGTACAGGTTGTCGGCGATACACCAGTCAACCACCTGTTTGACCTGCGCCATATAGGCGGGATCAATTTGGTACGTAGACTGGTTGGCGTGACTGTCCCACGCGCACGGGACACGAATGGTGTTGAACCCGGCGTTTGTGACTCCGTTGATCAGCGCCTGGGTTGGCAGCGGGCCCGAACAGCCTACGCCACAGGGCGGCTCCATCGTATTTCCGAGATTCCATCCGTAGGTCGGCGTCGGCAACTGCGCGAACGCGCCCAACGGAAGAATCAGCAGGCACACGATCGCAAGAATTGTTGCGGGGGGATTAATACTTGACGGCTTCAATAAAAGGTGGCGGAACCAGTTGCCGGCAAGGCAGGGCTTCGCAAAATGTTGAGACATAAGAGGATTAACGATACCACGGAATTCGCATTCAAGCATCCCCGAATTTGTAGTTAAAAATAAGGACAAGGATCAGCTTCCAACCTGGTTGCTGCCGATTTGGACCAGCTCAGGGCGCCGTTGCCATCGCCCGCGACAGCGAACAAGAATGGGTCGAAAACGGTCCCTAGAGGGGTCCCGGCTATTGGTAATTATTACGGACCCTGCATCGTCTGAAAGGGCCGTGGAGCCAGGGCATCCGGCCAGTGATTATATAAAAGGGGTCAGTCCCGAA
>CAVWHM010000049.1:0-17034 GCA_963754775.1 uncultured Verrucomicrobiae bacterium | reverse complement strand
GCAATCGGCTCTTCGACCGCCTGCGTTGAGATCAACGCATCTGTTTCCACGCCGGGGCCATTGTCCATAAATCGGCAAACCCCGCGCATTTGCTGGAAAAAGTGAATTGGGTTCTGGCGGAGCCGGAGGCAGACCGGGTGGGCCGAAAGGCACGCCAACTGCTCTGCTTCGCTGGCTGAGGCCGTATGACTTGCCGGTTTCGGACGCAACTGAAAACCGGTTCCGGGGAATCAACGAGTAGAAAACGGGCAAGGCGCGCACACAAAACCATGAAGAGCATAATTCATAAAACCGATCGCAACGGGTCAGTCGAGCGGCCGGCCCGTTCGAAATTCAACGCTCCGGTTGCGATAACAACCCTCGAATTCAGCCATCCCACGGCAGGAGCGATCTCCGTGGCGGGCACGTTCAATGACTGGCGTCCCGGCGCCACGCCCATGATTTCCCTGGGCGACGGTCGTTGGATCAAGGCACTGGCCTTGCCACCGGGCACGTATGAATATCGTCTGGTGGTGGATGGCGAGTGGATGCCTGACCCGCAGGGCAGGGAAACGACGCCCAATCCATTCGGCGGATTGAACTCGGTCCTCAGAGTGCCGGACCGAAACGGGAGCGGATGAGAGTCAAGCGTTGAGCCATCTTTGCGGTGCTTCGACGCACGGGAGAATTGAAAGAAGAAAGGCCGGGCGAAAAACTTTCACCCGGCCTGTTGAATTTTGATCTATCGGAATTTACGGCTTCCAGATCATGTCGGCCACGGTGCGGCCCGCCGGGATGAACGGAATCACGTGCGTGGTGTAGGGCACGATCACGTCGAGCACGTACGGCTCCTTCGCATCGAGCATCCGCTGGATGGCGGCGCGCAAATCCTTTTTGTACATCACCCGCTCGCATTTCACGTTGAACGAATTGCAGACGCGGACGTAGTCGGGATAAATCTGCGCCCGCTCGTCGGGATTGCCGAGATACGTGTGGCCGCGGTTGCCGGCGTAGAAGTTGTCCTCCCATTGCACCACCATGCCGAGGTGCTGGTTGTTCAGGATGATGGCCTTGGCGTTGATTTTTTCAACGTGCGCGGTCGCCAGTTCCTGGATGTTCATCAGGAACGAGCCGTCGCCATCTATGTCAATCACTTCCTTGTCCGGATAGGCGACTTTGATGCCGAGGGCCGCCGGATAGCCGAAGCCCATCGAGCCGAGGCCGCCGCTGGTGATGAACTGGCGCGGGCGTTCGTACTTGAACCATTGCCCCGCCCACATCTGGTGCTGGCCCACGCCGGTGGTGATGATGGCGTCGCCCCTGGTCAATTCGTAGAGCGTCTCGACCACCATCTGCTGGAGGATGATCTGGTCTTCCTTGTCCATTGAGGTGGTCTTTCATGTGGTCGCTGCTCGGCAATCTCGCGCGTGATGGTGTAGGCGAACGGCCCCTTCTTTTTCCATTCCTCGATTTGCGCCAGCCACGCGGTGTGTTTTTTATTGAGCGGACGCTTGGCGAGCATCGCGTTGAGCCGCGTGAGCGCGTCCTTGATGTCGCCGACCACCGGCAGGTGCGCCTTCCGGTTTTTGTTCAACTCGGAAGCGTCAATGTCCATGTGCACAATCGTGCCGTTTTTGCAGAATTCCTCGAACTTGCCGGTCACGCGGTCGTCGAACCGCACGCCGAAGGCGAGCAGCAAATCCGCGCCGTCCTTGATCTTCACCATCGGTTCGGTCAGGCTTTTGCGCTGTTTGTATTCGCCGTTGACGGCCCAGTTCGCGAACGCCGCGCCGTGCATGCCCAGCCAGCGCAGCGACAGCGGATGCGTCTCCGGAAAACCGCCGATGCCCATGAGCGTGGTCGTCACGGGAATCTGCGCGGCCTCGGCGAATTTTTTGAGTTCCGCCGCCGCGCCGCTGCTGATGATGCCGCCGCCGCAATAAATCACCGGGCGTTCGGCCTTTTCAATCAACCCCATGATTTCGTGCAACGCCACTTCGTCGGCGCGAAGGTCCGGCTGGTTGTAACCGCGCAGACCTTTCTTGATCTCCTCGAGGGTCGGCCACACCGGCTGGGTCCTGGCCTGCTGCACGTTCTTCGGCACGTCAATGACCACCGGGCCGGGGCGGCCGGTTTGGGCGAGGTAAAACGCCTCCTTCACAATGCGCGGGATGTCGTTGACGCTCGTGACGAGGTAGGAATGCTTCACGATGGGCAGCGTCACGCCGATGATGTCGGTTTCCTGAAACGCGCCGCGGCCGATCATGTCTGGTTGACCTGGCCGGTGATGGCGACGAGCGGGCAGGAATCCAGGTAGGCATCGGCGATGGCGGTGACGAGGTTGGTGGCGCCGGGGCCGCTGGTGCTCATGCACACGCCGGCCTTGCCGGTGGCGCGGGCGTAACCTTCCGCCGCGAAACTGCCGCCCTGTTCGTGGCGCGGCAGGATGGTGCGGATTTTGGATTTCGTGAGCGACTGGTGGATTTCCATGCTCGCGCCGCCGGGATAGGCAAAAATGACCTCGACCCCTTCGCGTTCGAGGGCTTGGACGAGGATGTCGCATCCGGCCATGGCCGGGCCGACCTCGGCGCGCGGGGCGGCGGCGGTTTTCTTTTCTTGTCGCGCCGGAGCCGCTTTTGCGGCTGAGGCGGATCCAGCATTTTCAGTTGTCTTGCTCATGTGTTCTTTTGGTTGCGGCCGGTGGCGCGGATTAAACAAAAAACCCACGACCGTTGCCAGCCGTGGGTTCTTGTCGAAATTTAACTTAACAACGACAAGCGCCAACGGCGTCGCTGACGACAACGACGACGACTGCCAGAATGACTGCTTGTCTGATGTTCTTTGACATTACGCGGATAATCTAACATCCGGCCGGTGGCAGTCAAGTCCTGTTTTTGGCCAATTTCAAGCTGTTTTTTGCTCAACCTCGACAATGTATTTGCGGGTGGCGGCGGGCAGGTCGTGCCAGATTTTTATGGCAATGAACGTTCCGATGACGGCAAAGGGGATCACAAAAACCGGCAGCCAATACCAGCTTGGCCCCCTGGGCGGTAATAGAAAGCCGAGGCTGATGGATTGAATCCCGCTGCCCACATAAGCAAAGCCGTTCACGATACCCATACTCGTCGCGGTCGCCTTGCGTCCGCCAAAATCCGTGGCCGCCGTGCCGGACATCAGCGATGTGATGCCGATGGAGGCCATGGTAATGAAGACCGCAGCCCAACCGACAATTCTGGGCGCGGAAAACAGGAACGTGGCCATGACGGCCGCCATGATCAAAACGAAACCACAAAGGAGCGCCGCCGGTGGGCCGCGCCGCGACTGAAATTGTTTGTCCGAAATCAATCCACCGGCGAATCCCCCGATGATTCCAAAAACACACAACAACCAGCCCCAATGTTCCGAGAAAAATTCCGCCCCCGGCTGTTTTATCTCAGCGGCAAAAATGGTGTACCACTGGGTCATGCTGTAACGAAAAACCCCGCCGGTCAGCTCGACACAGGCAATCAACAGCATCAGCCGGCTGGTGAAAACTTTTTTCAGCAGGTCGAGTGTGCTGAACTCGATATGCATTCGGCCGGACGAGGCATCGTGCGTGTCAAAATGCGGTAAATCCGCCTCCTCCGGCGTGTCCTTGATGAGCCACCCGTCAAGGTACACCCAGACAATCAGAATGGCCGCCGGAATATAAAACACCGCCCAGGTTGCATCCACCGGCGCGCCGGCAGGCGCAAAAACGGTGTGAAGCAGGCCGGTGGCATTCGCCCGGGTCATGGCGATGATCGCGCTCCCCCAATCGAATGCAAAATAAACGCCGATGGAAATCAGCGTCCCGAAAATGGCGCCGAAGACGCCGCGTTCGCGCACATGAAACCAATACGCTTTGACTTTGATGATGGACATGGATCCGAAGCTCTGAAAATACATGTTCACGGCATAAAGGGCCGTATAGCTGGCAACGAGGTTCACCTTCAGGTTTTTGACGAGGATCAACCAGGTCAGGACGCCGAGGGCGATATTCGCCAGGGAAGCGCCGAGGGCGGAGATGATCATCCCGCGTTTCCCACCCAGTTTTTTGTCAATGAGCGGACCGTTGACCAGGAAGGACACCGCATAGACACACGTGCCCACCCCGAAAATAATCCCGAGGGCTTCCTTGGACATCAATGTTCCCAGGGCGCTTTTGGCGACAATCAGGTTGTAACGCCCCATGCATAAAAACGCGTATGTCATCCCCAGCGGGAACCAGTTGATGAAACGGCGCAGCATGAACCATCGGCTGTGCTTCATCGGATTGTTGTAGAAATAAAGCACAACAACCGCCGCCAGAAAAAAGACTACCGTGCCGAGATACATGGAGGTTCCCCGAAAAAACTCAGGATGGTGCGGTTTTCAGATTCACGATTAACCTAATTTTGGCAAGCAAAACAGACCCGCGCGCGCCGGTCAAAGGATTTATTGTGACAAACGGCGACGGAAATGGCTGCGCCGGATTTATTCCCTGTTTTGAACCGGGACGCGCCGGCAAGGCCGCCAGGCGCCGTTGTTTGAGCATCACCAGCCGCATCGCGCAGGCGCCGATGACGCCGAATAAAACCATCGTCGGAAACCACGTTCCCCAGCCGTAATGGTCAATCAGCCAACCGGTAGCCGGCAAAGCGATGGCCGTGCCGAAGTACTGGAACGAATCAATCACGCCCGAAGCGAAGCCGGCCATTTTGCGTCCACCGATGTCCATCGCCGCCGCCGTGCCGAGCAGCGAGTGAGTGGCGTTGACACTGAGGGAAACCAGAATCGAGGAGAGTGCAACTCAAGAACACTCCAATTGCGTTTGGCCCGAGCAGACCGGACCACATCATCACCGCCGCTACAGTGCAAACCAGAGCGACCATGCCGTAAAGCCCCATGGCTACGGGCGAACGATGGCCCCGGAAGAATTTGTCCGAAATAACTCCCGACGCCAGCGAACCGAAGACCGCCACGAACGGCATCAGGTTGAACGTCCAGAAAACCGCCGCCGATTTTTCTGACATCTTGATGTGCAATTCGTGGTCGAAGTACAGGACGGAAAGCTGGTCGGAGCTGTTCCGCACCGCGCCGGTGCAGGCGTAGGCTGCCGCATAAAACCACACCAGCGGATGGGTAAAGATGGTCACAAAAGATTTCTTGAGGCTCACGCGCGTGCCGGTGTCGCTTGGGCTGAGTTCGTCGTGAATCAAGCCGGGATAACCCGCTTCCTCTGGTGTTTCCTTGGGAATCAGCACCACCAGCACGGCCATCAACGCAGTGATGAGCGGCGGGACGCGGAACAGCCAGCGCCAGTCATCTTGGGCGACCATCCACGTGCCGATGGCAAACCCGCCCAGAATAAACGGCGCCAGATTGTTGATGGCAAACTGGCCGGACTGGATCATGAACCCGAAGATGCCGGCGAACGTCCCGCGTTCCGTGCGGTTGAACCAGGCGGCGTTGATTTTAATCATGCCCGGCGCGCCGAACGATTGAAAATAGCCGTTCAGCAGCCAGATGAGCGCAAAGGTCGAGAAGGTCCCGGTGAACGAGGCAAAGCCGTAGATGAAATTGAGCGAAATGGTCCCCAGCGCGCCGATGAGCATGGCCGTGCGGCCGCCGATGCGATCGGTCAGCAGCCCGTTCAGCAATTGGCCGAAGCCGTAGGCAACCGACCAGCCGCCGAGAATGTTGGTGATTTGGAACGTGCTGAAATGAAACTCATCCTGTATGCCCGGGGCGGCGAACCGGAAATTGTAGCGGCACATGTAAAACGACGCATACATCAGGCCGAGAACGACCCAGTTCAGACCGCGCCGCGGGCGAAATCCCGGCGGATATTCGATGCGGGCGGAAACGGCTGGCGCGGGTGGATTCATCCTGATTCACCGGAGCAAAACAAACCCGCCCGCCGAGGTCAAAGGAATTTATCGGGCGTGAAAACAAAAAAGCCGCGAATATGTTCGGCGAGCTTCGTGAGCTGGAATTTTTTAATCCGTAGCGGCGGTCGGCGACGCCATATCTCAGATGCGGCTCTCTGCCGAAAGCCGCTACGCCGGTTTTGCAGAGGTCTCAGAACGTAAAAAAAGCCGCGGAGGATTTCCGCGGCTTCGTGAGATGATAAAATGTCCGGTTACTCTGCTTTCGCCTGTTTTTCGGCTTTCTCGACTTTTTCGGCCTTGGGAGCTTTGGCGGCTTTGCCGGCTTTTCAACTTTGGGCGCGCGCGGTTTCTTTTCTCCGGCAGCTTCAACCTTTTCTGGTTTCTCGGGGCTTTCGACTTTTTCGCTTTTGGCGTCCCGTCTTCCAAAACCGCGCTTTTCAGTCCGTAGCCTTCTGCCTTCGTCGGTTTTTGCTTCAGCGGAGGCGGCGGCTTCCGGCGCGGGCGCGGCGGACGGCGTGAGGCTTTCGACGCGGACCTTGAGCGTGCCCTTGACTTCGGCATGCAGGTGCAATTCGATTTCGTGTTCGCCGAGCGCGCGAATCGGGTGTTCGAGATGGATCTTCCGCTTGTCGAGCGAGATGTCAAACTGGTGTTTCAATTCGTCGGCAATCATGCCGGCGGTCACCGAGCCGAACAGCTTGCCGTCCTCGCCCGCCTTCACCTTGACGAGGCAGATGAGTTTGGAGACGGCCTTGGCGAGTTCGCTCATGGTGTTGAACTCGTGCGCTTCGCGCTCGGCGCGGCGCTGCTTGAGCGCCTCAATCTGGCGTTTGTTGGCCCGCGTGAGCGGAACCGCCAGCCGGTGCGGAAACAAATAATTGCGCGCGTAGCCGGCGGCGACCTTTACCTGGTCGGATTCGGCGCCCAGACCGACGATGTTGCTGGTCAGAATGATTTCAGTCTTCATAAAAAGTGACGAGTGACAAGTGACGGGTTAAAAAATCCCACGCGGCAATATTAAAAGGGAACATCGTCACCCTCGGGCGGCGGCGCGTCGGCGTCGGCAGGCGCCGACCCCGCGGGCGCGGCTGCCGGGCGCGAAGCAGGGGTTTCCGGCGCGCCACTGTCGCCGCGACCACCGCCGGAATCCAGAAATTGGAAGTTTTCCAGCACGACGCCGAGCTTGCTTTTCTTTTGTTTGGTCTGCTTGTCTTCCCAGGTGTCGTAGCGGAGGCGGCCTTCGATCAAAATGGGACGGCCCTTTTTCAAGTATTGGCCGATCGTTTCGGCGGTCTTGCCAAAAGCGTCCACATCCACAAAAGTGACTTCTTCCTTCATCTCGCCGGTTTCGCTCTTCCACTTGCGGTTGCAGGCCAGACCGAGGCGCGCCACCGCCGTGCCCTTTGGGGGTGTAACGCAATTCCGGGTCGCGCGTGAGGTTTCCGGCAAGGATGACTTTGTTGAAACTGGCCATAGGGACTCCAGAGTTAAGGGTTTATTTTGCGGGTTTGGGTTCGGGCGCCAGCGTGAACAGAACGCGGAAAACCTCCTCGTTCAGCGCAAATTTCGTCCGCAATTGCGCGACGAGGGACGGCGTGCCGGTGAAAATGATGTTCGCGTAGAAGCCGGCGCTGTATTTTTTGTCCGCCACGCGCGCGAAATTCTTCCTGTCCATTTTCTGCACGGTCTCGATCTTGCCGCCCGCCGCCGTGATGTCGGCGGAAATCTTGTCGAGGGCGTCCTGGACGCCTTCTTCCCTGCCGGCCATGTTCAGGATAAACAAACCTTCGTATCGTTTCACTGTTTTTTCTCTTCGTTTGCGGAGTCCACGACTCCATTAAACCGGTTCATTGCCATTTCAATTCCGTCGTCGAGCCAGCATTCCGCCTGGTCAGCCGCCCGGACCAAAACTTTTTCCATCAGCGCCGCTTCCGTTGCCTCAAAGCGGTCCAGCACGTAATCCGTGATTTCCCGCGCGCCGTCTTTGCGGCCGATGCCGAGCCGCAACCGCGCAAATATCTGCGTGGCCAGATGCTGCTCGACGGACTCCAAACCGTGATGTCCGCCGCTGCTGCCGCCCGCCCGCAGGCGAACCTCGCCCAGCGGCAAATCCGCATCGTCCACCACCACCAGCAAATGTTCCAGCGGCAACTGATAAAAACTCATCACCGCTTTCACCGCTTCGCCGCTCGCATTCATGAACGTCCGCGGCTGGCACAGCAGCACGCGGATGCGGTTGCGTTCGGCGCGGGCGACCCGGGCGTTGAACTTGCGTTCGTTCCGCCACTCCGCCTTCCAGCGCGCCGCCAGTTTTTCGACCAGCGAATACCCGGCGTTGTGGCGCGTCTTTGCGTATTCCACGCCGGGGTTGCCCAGGCCCGCGATGAGAAATATGCCTTCCATTCGTGAGCCGAGAATAACCCATCCGTAAATCCGGGGCTACTACAACCGTTTTTCGCCAAAAGTAGCGCAGGCGTCCCGCCTGCCAAAATCCAATTGTTACCACGTTTCGTCCAGTGGGCAGGCGAGACGCCTGCGTTGCCGTTATTTCTTTTTTCCCGCCGGTTTTTTTTCGGCGGTCTTGTCGGCGCCCTTTTCCGGGGCGGCGGCGGCGCCCTTTTCGGCGGCCTTCGGTGCGCCTTTCTCGGCGCCTTTCTCGGCACCCTTGGCCGGCGCCTTTTCGCCGGGTTTGGCGGCGCCTTTTTCGCCCTTGGCCGGGGCAGCCCCTTCCTCGCCTTCTTCCTTCTTTTCCTTGATCATCTCGACATCGCCCGCGGCCACGGCCTCGGTGGTGGCGGTCGCCGCTACTTCTTCCTCTTCCGATCGTGGCAGGGCCACGGCCACAACCGGGATTTTTTTGTCACCCAGAATTTCAACGCCGGCCGGCGCCTTGATTTCGCCAAGATGAACGGCCTTGCCCAGTTCGAGATGGCTGACATCCACGATGATTTGCTCCGGCAAATCCTTGGGCAGACTGCGGACCTTGAGTTTGAACAAAATGTGTTCGAGCACGCCGCCGCCGGTTTTCACCCCGGCCGCTTCACCGACGGTTTCCAGCGGGACGTGGACGACGACTTTTTCGTTTTCGGCGACTTCATGGAAATCCACGTGCAACATATCGCCTTCGAGCGGGTGGTGCTGGATTTCCTGGACGAGGGCGAGACGTTTGGGGCGGGCGTCGCTTTCGACCGACAAATCCACCAGCATATTTTCCGAGGCGGAATGGTGGATGAGTTCCTCGAGTTCCTTCGCGTTGACCTCGAGGTTCTGCGGTTTGGCCTGGCGACCGTAAATGATCGCGGGCACGCGCCCGGTGGCGCGCAATCGTTTGGCTCCGCCCCGGCGCGACAACGAGCGGGGATACGCTTTCAATGGCACTGATTTCATCTTAAATAAACCGTTTGGCGGCGCGTCAACTCGTGCGCCCGCCTTTGAATTCAAACAGCGAGTTCACCGACGAATTGGTATGAATTCGTTTGATGGCTTCGCCCAAAAGCCCGGCCACCGACAGGGTGACAATCTTCACCCCATCAATAGCGGGGCGTTGGACTGTATCAGTTGTAATCAACTCGTCAATCCCCGATTTTCGCAATCTTTCGATGCCCACGTCGTTCAAAATGGCGTGGGAAACGCAGGCCAGAATCCGTTTGGCGCCCCTTTTCTTCAGTAACGCCGTCGCCGACGTCAAGGTGCCTGCGGTCTCTGTCAAATCGTCCACGAGCAGGATGTTTTTGCCTTTGATATCGCCGATGACGGCCATGGACTCGACTTCCGTCGCGCTTTTGCGCCGCTTGGCCACGATGGCCAGGCCCGCCTCCAGCGTCTGCGAATACGCGTGCGCCATCTTTAACCCGCCCACGTCCGGGCTGACCACGACGAGGTCGGTCAGGTGTTTTTTCCTCAAATACTCGTACATCACCGGCGCGGCGTAGAGATGGTCCACCGGAATATCGAAGAAACCTTGAATCTGTTGCGCGTGCAAATCCACGGTGAGGATGCGGTTCGCGCCAGAGGCGACGAGGAGATTGGCCACGAGTTTGGCGGTGATGGGCACGCGGGGCTGGTCTTTGCGGTCCTGCCGGGCATAACCGTAAAACGGCAACACCGCCGTGATGCGCGCTGCGCTCGCCCGCCGCACCGCGTCAATCATGATGAACAGCTCCATCAGGTTGTGGTTCGTCGGCGGGCAGGTGGATTGGACGATAAACACGTCTTCGCCGCGCACGTTCTCCTCGACTTTCACAAACGTCTCGCCGTCGGGGAACGACGAGATGTTGCACCGGCCCAGTTCAATGCCGATGTATTTGCAAATCGCCTGGGCCAGAGGTTCATTGGCGGTGCCGCTAAAAACTTTCACGAGTCAAAAATTTTCTGGTTAAACGGGCCGCCGTCGCACCGGAGCGGCGCTTCCGTCTTCGTTTCACTTTGACGAGACAGGTTGCCGCGCCGCGAAGGCGGAAAAACCGCCGCTGCCGGCGGATGAAATTGTGGAGTGACTTTAACAGCGAACGAGGTTGGCGCAAGCGGAAACTGAGCGCCACTCGAGGTGATGTTGCCCGAATCTCCAGGAGCGCGGACAGCCTTGTCCGCGCGAAGTTATGCCGTACAAATTGGGCTGGGATTTGCCCCTCGGTTGAAACACGCGGACTCAGCGGTCCGCGCTCCGGGCGCAGTCGGAGGTCTTGGGCATCATTCCCTCAAATCGTCCGCGCTTTCGCGGGAAACTCCTTGTCAGATTTCCCCCGCGGGAGTATTTCCGTGATAATTCCGTCAGATTCAAAGACGCGCTAGAAATCAACCGCCTGATTTTATGAAAAAGCTGACGCCGCTTCTTCTGGTTCCAGTCATCGCCGTCCTTCTCTCGCCGCCAAATGCATCAGCGGACGGCATGTTCGTCGTGCCGAAATTTGTATGGGACAAGCACAAGGACATCAACGAGCCGACGCAGAAAGCGATCCTCGTTTATGACGCCGGGCGCGAGGATTTGATTCTACAGGTCAAATACGAGGGACCAGTGGACGAATTCGGCTGGCTCATCCCCGTGCCGAACCTGCCGACAGTCCAAAAAGGCTCAATGAAATGTTTCTACGAATTGAGCAAATACACCCAGCAACATTTTGAATTGGAAGGGCAACTCAACCACATATAGGACCATCCCTATGGGCTTGGGCGGGGACGAAAAATCTGAACCACCAGTCAAAGTGATTGAAATCAAAACTGTCGGTGCTTACGAAGTCGCCGTGCTCTCGACCAAGGATTCCACCGCCTTGGAAAAGTGGTTGGACACAAATCAATTTTATTTTCCCATCAACAAAACTGACGTGATTGATTCCTACGTCCAGAAGCAATGGTATTTCATCGCGGTCAAAATCAATCTGGGTAAAAGCGACGGCTTCCAACTGGTAACCGAATCGCCTAGGGGCAAGGCGGCGCCGAAATCCAACTATTCGACGGGGTTGAAGCTCGCCAACGGCGAGTTGAACCCGCTGCAAATCAGTTTTGCGAGCGACCGTTGCGTCTTCCCGCTCAAAATTTCCTCCGTCAACGGCCAGCCGTCCGAAGTGCAAGTTTATGTCCTCTCGCCGGAACCGCTGCTGGAAATGACGATGTTCGAAAAGAACGAGCGGGCAACAGTCGGCCGTTACGCGGAGCTTGAAGTAAGACGAGAACAGGCCAGGAAAAACCTTCAAGCGTTGAGCTTGGGAATTTGGGAGGCCGCCTGGTTTCATTCGGCGGATAACAGCAACCAGTTGAACACACCGCCGGAGGTTGCGTCGTGGGACTTGTTGCCGTATGGCACAGTCACAGAAAACGAGCTTCCGCAGTGCAGCAAAACCCTCCTCCGGCTCAAAGGTAAAACGTGGTGGTTGACCAAACAAACGTGGACTTTCCAGCCAAATGAAATGCGCGACCTTGAATTTCAACCCGCTGTCCCGGCGCTCGCTAAAAAACTGAATGCCAAGGAAGGATATTTCGCCGCAGCGAATCTTGCCTTATTGGGAACGAACGGCGCAACGGCTTTGCTGTCGGCGCTCCGTGAAACCAACAGCATCGCACGGCTTAACGTTGCTTCAGTTCTTGAACAGATTAACGATCCGCGTGTGGTCCAGCAATTGGATGCGCTTCTCACAGATCCACAACCTGAAGTCCGGGCGCGCGCCATTTTTGTGGCAATGGAACATTGGAATTCCAAGTTCGCCGAACAGCTTTTTGGTTTGCTGCGTGATCCCTACCGGGAGATCCGCCATGAAGCGGAGTTCGCTTTGAGACAACATCCCGACGATCTCTCCGGATTTATCCCGATGTTTCGACAAATGCTCCAAGATACAAATTCAGATGCCCAAACTGCTGGCCTGAACATGCTCTGTTATTTGCAGGTGCCGATCCCGCGGGAACGGTTACTGCAATTCTTCAGGCTACCCGACCGGGAAGCTATCAGTTTGGTGCTCACCCAATTGCGAAATAAAAATGGTTCAGGCATGCCCGATTTCATCAACAACGGCGCGGGTATTTCTGATACCGAAGCCGTTCCCTTGCTTCAAAACTCTGAACCGATTGCCCGGATGATTGGGCTCCGAGTTCTTTATCAGAACGCAGAAAAACAATCGGTCGAACTGGCGCTGCCCCTATTGAACGACCCCGAACCACTGGTGCGGATGCGGACTGCCACTACGTTGCGTGCGCTCACCGGTCAGCACTTCACAGAAGACCAAGCCGACCAATGGCAGGCATGGTGGACGGCCAACAAAACCAATTTCGTGGTGGAACTGCATCCCGAAGAATTTCGTCCGAGATGGTCTGCGACGAACCGTCCACCATGGTTGATGACCAACCATCCGCCTCCGAGTGTTTCCCTGCAAAATTTTCCGCATTAAGGATTTTAAACCGAGCGGTAGAATCGCCGGCTGAACTGGCCCGCGTTGGTGTCCACGAACGGGAACGGCACAGTGTTCGTCTGGATCGAAACCCAGTTCACCAGGTCGCTGGAAACTTGCACGACATATTTATATCCAACGGCACCGGAAACCATAAAGGCGTAACGGCCATTGTCATAGGCGGTCGATCCCAAGGTCGCGAAAGCAGGCGGAGGCACCGCCAAATTGACTGTGCTGGTGTTGGTCGGCGAAGAATTCCCGCTGGTATCCATCGCGCAGGCCCGGACTGTGTTCGTCCCGGGCATCAGCGTCATCCTGGCCGTCCAGTTGGTCCAGTTGTTGCCGGTCGTCGCTGCCATCCAGCTTGAACCGTTCAACGAGCAATACACCATCTCCACGGCCACATTGTCACCAGCCTTGCCCGTCACCATGAATACCGCGTTGCTCACGCGCAAATTCGCCGTCGGTGTCACAAGGCTCAAAGTCGGCCTGGTCACATCCGCAAAATTCGCCGTCAGCGTCAGGTTCGTCCCCATGGTGAATTGCAGCGTGGCACGATTGGTCACCACGTGGCCGGACCCGTCTGTCCAGTTGGTGAACGCAAAACCCGAGGCGGCAGACGCGGTCATCGTGTAGTTTTCATTGATCGCCAGCAGCGCCCCGTTGTAGTTGGGATTCACCGTCCCTTTGCCGTTGAGGTGTACGGTCAGGGGCGGGCGTACCAAATAGACAAAAATGACCAGGTTGGTCGCCGAGCTGTTCCCGCTGGTGTCCACAGCATAGGCTAGAACGGTGTTGGTTCCGGGTGTCAACATCACGTTGGCTGTCCAGTTGGTCCAGTTGTTGCCGGTCGTCGCCGCCGTCCGGACCGAACCGTTTAACGAGTAATACACCGTTCCCACCGCCACGTTGTCGCTGGCCTTGCCGGTCACCGTGAACGTTCCGTTGGTCCACTGCTGGTTGGAGGTCGGCGCCACAATGTTCACCGTCGGCCTGGCCACATCCACAAAGTTCGCCGTCAACGTCAGGTTTGTCATCATCGTGAATTGCAGCGTGGCACGATTGGTCATCACGTGGCCGGACCCATCTGTCCAGTTGGTGAACGCAAAACCTGAGGCTGCAGACGCGGTCATGGCAAAGCTCTCATTGATCGCCAGCAGTGTCCCGTTGTAACCGGGATTGACCGTGCCTTTCCCGTTGATGTGCACCGTCATCATTGCATTGACCACGTACACAAAACTTACGCTGTTGGTCGCCGAGCGGTTCCCGCTGGTGTCCACCGCATAAGACCGAAGTGTATTCGGCCCGGGTGTCAGCGTCACATTGGCCGTCCAGTTCGCCCAGCCGTTGCCCGTTGTTGCCATCATCCACCCGCTCCCGTTCAACGAATAATACACCGCGCCCACGGCAACATTGTCGCCGGCCTTCCCGGTCACCGTGAACACCGCGTTGGTCACATGCAAATTCGCCGTCGGCGCCGTGATTTGATCGGTGGGCCGGGTGGTATCGTTGAAATATCGGACATTGACCGTGAACGTCCGGCTGACGAGGTTGTTGTTCGCGCCGCTATCGTCCACGGTGACCGTGATGATGGATGTGCCTGTGGCATACGGCGCCGGTGTGAAAGCGAGTGAACCAGTCGTATTCGGGCTGGTATAATTGACCGTTGGATTGGGAATCAAATCCGGGTTGCTGGAAACGGCTTTGACAGTCAGGGTCTGGATCTTGTTTCCGGCACCGGAAGTGATGCCGGACAAATTTACGATTTGCGGCCCGGCGTTTTCGTTGACGTTCAGGCTGTTGATGAGATTCAACGTTGGGGGCTGATTGACCGCCGCGGCACTCGTAGGGACAGAATAGGACACCTCATTTGAAAACGGACTTTGTATACCCGACTTGTTATACGTGGTGGCTGCAAAATTATAAATGGCTTCCTCAACCAAGCCGGAAACCGTGATGTTTGTTGCGTTGCCGGCAGAAAGCATGTTGGTGTAATTGCCGCTTGCTCCACCATAGTAGATATTGTAACCCACGACAGATGGATCAGTGCTTGGACTCCACGCCAATGTTATATTTCCAGCAAAAGCCGGAAGCTCCACAATCGCAGCCAAAATGCCAAAGCGTAAAAAATGTCGGATATTGTACATCTCAACCGGGCAGGCGCTTCCACATATTGTTTCATGCCGGTATCCTTTTTGAAAGATGAACCGCTTTCTGTCAAACGCGCCGGCGTAATAGCTACAGATGTATTCCGGGGTGTAAACAGTTTTTTCATGGGAGTTATTCACAAGGTTGGGGTGAAGATTTGGATGGTGTTGGGTTGGGCCATGGGGCTTGACCCGTTAATTTGGCCCGGCCTGGCAATCCACTTTTTGCCGACAACCAGTTTATCCCGATCAAACCCGCGGCTTGACAGTAGAAGGGGACATGCCTGAAGGAGAACCGGAAAACTTTTCAACTATCGGGAACCATTACTCCGGGAACCTTTCCTCAACTCATCCTCTTAGCTTTCGTGAATAAACCAATTCGGACAGAAAGTGGAACGGGTTATATTCGCCTGGCGATTTCAAAATGGTTGAAGACAACACTGGTCTGACACCGCCTTTCGGATTCTTCTGCTAACCCGGTGGTAGAAAGCGGGACGGGTTTGTTGTTGCTCGTCCTTGATATCAGGGCGGTGTGAAAACGCCGCCCTGCTTTGTTGTCCGCCCGGCCAAAGGCGGCACGCATCCGCTCGCTAACGCCCGGCGTTCGATGGCTTGAATCACTTCCGGGGAATCCGGTTTCACCTTCGACGGCAAACCGCTTCAGGATTTTGCCGTCCCAGGGTAATGAGGGGTTGTGAAGCGTCCAGCCGATGTTTCCGGGAAACGGAGATCTGCACTGCGGCAGCACGTAAAGCGGATGGCGATTGGCCCCTGTCCGTATCTTCAAAGTTATCGAGATTCGGAAAAGTCACACTGGATCTGCGGTACCGCAGAACTGTTTCATTTCCAGGTCTGCTGTACCGGCTCCCGATGGTAAACTGGTTGCAGGGAAAACCTATAGATCCACCAGCCCTTGGCCTTTGTATTTTTGATAAATTGCTTCCAACGCGGCGTATTGCGGGTTGAAATCGGCATTCTCACGCGACGTTGACAATGAGCATCACCTTGCCATGATACGGCTTCAGCGAGAGGCTGCTTTTGCTGCAATGTCCTTGAGCGGTATGTCGTAGATGGATTCCGCGGCGTAGGCGGAGATGACCTGGAAAATCAGGACCGCGACCAACAGAATGAGTGTTTTCATGATCGGAACAATGCACCGGCTGGCGCGGGCTGTCAATGCGGCTTGTTCAAATCATCAGGCATAATCTCTTCCTTCTTGCCGATGTGGGACAGGCATCTGCCGGTTGCTCACTTCAAGGCTCGAAGCAGGCTGGAAGCGTGCCCTAATCTTTGCACCCCGATCCCCCGCTCTGCACCACCAGATCGTCCTGATAAAACACTGCCGCCTGGCCGGGCGTGATGGCGCGTTGCGCTGCGTGTAATTTTACTTTCGCGCCGCCGTTGCCCGTCGGCATTACGGTCGCGGGCGTGCCGGAATGGTTGTAACGAATCTTTGCTGCATCGTTTCGGTTGGCCCTGACAAATGGTCGAATGGAATCCAATTACAATTGCTCACCGTAAATTTGTCGCGGTCGAGCGCGGATTCGTCACCACCAATGACGCGGTCGTTCTCCGCTTCCAGCTCCACGACAGAACCCGGTGCGTCGCGATGCCAAGTCCTTTCCGCTCTGCGATGGTGTAAAATTCAATGCCGTCGTGATGGCCGAGGACGTGGCCGTGAACATCTGCGATTTCGCCGCGATGCTTTTGGACCAGGTTCGCCGACTGGAGAAAGCCGCCGTAATTGTTGTCCGGCACGAAGCAGATTTCCATGCTCTCCTCCTTGTCGGCGGTCTTGAGCTGGCAATGCCGCGCGACTGCGCGCGTGTCGCTCTTGGTCTTTTCGCCGAGCGGAAACAGTCGCGCGCGCAAGCTGGTCCTGCCGCAGTGAAAACAGGAAGTAGCTCTGGTCCTTCTTCAAATCGCGTCCGCGCTTGAGCAGATAACGACCCGGGAATTTGGTAGGGACGCGCTGCCGCGCGTCCTGGCCGAGCGGCAGCTCGGCCCTACCATTTGTGTCAGGGGAATATTCAATTCGCGCAAAATGTCCGGTGGCGACGAATTCCGCGCCGAGCTGGTTGGCGCGGTCAATGAGCCGGCCGAACTTGAGGTTCTGATTGCACATCACGCACGGATTCGTTC
>CAVWHM010000048.1:0-12767 GCA_963754775.1 uncultured Verrucomicrobiae bacterium | reverse complement strand
GGCGGCGTCCATTTCAACTCCTCGTTACGCAACGCTGCTGATGTTGCCGGTGATTTTCCGGGCGCGGGCGAGCGGGCCGAAGAGATTGAAGACGTTGGTGTAACCCATGGATTTCAGCGCCGGCCTGGCAATCCCGCTGCGCGTTCCGCTCAGGCAGTGCAGCAACAAAACCTGGTTCTTGTCCGCTACGCAACCTGGCAGACGGCTTTGCAGTTCACCCAACGGAATGTTCAAAGCATTGGACAGGTGCCCGGCTTTGAATTCTTCAGCGCTGCGCACATCCACCACCAGTGCCCCTTGTTTTAGATAATCCCGGGCTGCTGCCATCGAAATCAAGCCCAAACGTTTCAGCGCCAGCATCGCCGCCGCCACCAACCCGGCAACCAGTACAAAATCCCAGTGCATGTCCTTATTTCCCGCTCTTTGGCCCGGCGTGTGTCTCCTTCCAACGTTGGCGCAAGGCGTTGTGGAGCCGTTTGCGGAACGGGCGCCGGCAATTCGTAAGGTTTGCCTTTCTTGTAGAGCGTAATGGTCTTGCGAATGTTGTCCACGACCACCTGGCGGGGATTGCACCCGGCCATGTGCTTTTCAAAATCCTCGCAGACGGCAGGATCTATCGTGCCGTCCACGTATTGACTAAACATTTGCCAGCAGTTCTTGGCACTTCATGGTGTGTCGTGTTGATTCGTTTGAGCCGTCGCCGGGAAAAAAGTTACACCCTTTGTCAGGCGGCAGCCAATGGGGGATGCCGGTTCAATGTGCATGGTCGGGGTTCCGTATCACTCGTTTATCCGGATCA
Source organism: uncultured Verrucomicrobiae bacterium (assembly GCA_963754775.1). Classification (GTDB taxonomy): domain Bacteria; phylum Verrucomicrobiota; class Verrucomicrobiia; order Limisphaerales; family UBA11358; genus UBA11358. The sequence continues at coordinate 11,968 of CAVWHM010000048.1, read as the reverse complement.
CCCAGGGTCCGCGTCAACTGTTCACGCAATTGCAGCCGGGCGCGCAACAGGCGCACCTTGGTGTTGGCCTCGCTGAGACTCAGGGCTTCAGCCATCTCCTTTACGGACAACCCTTCCACGTCCCGCAGGAGAAAAACGAGCCGGTGTTTTTCGTCCAGCCTGGCCAGCGCCTCGTCCAACAACCGTTGGATTTCGTGTTTTTGCACCAGTTCTGCCGGGACTGCCGCCGATCCGCGATGAATTCGGGGTGCGGAATGAAATAGACCTGGTCCGATTCCTCAGTGGCTTCCTCCAATGAAATCGTTTTCAGCCCTTCTGCGTTTGCGGATGACTTTGAGCGCGGCGTGGGTGGCAATGCGCAACAACCACGTGGCAAAGCTGGCTTCAGCTCGAAAGCCGTTCAGGTGCTCCAGGGCGCTGAGAAAGGTTTGCTGCGTGACATCGTCAGCGTCCTGTTCCTGCCCCAACATCCGCAGGGCCGGGGAAAGACCCGTTGCTCATAGCGGGCAGTCAATGTTTCGAAGGCGCCCAATTCACCCGACTTCGCGCGACGAACCATTTCGAGGTCGTTGATTTCAGGAGCTTGCGGATTTGTCATGCCGGTTTTTTTTAACTGAACGTTTGCTACGCTGGCAGAAGAGCCGCACCCAGGTCAATCCGCTTCGTTCGAGGTATCATCCATGTTCAACCAAAGTTACCCGATGAACATTATTTGCGGAGCCTTTTGGAGGAGACAGTTTGTTTCAAGATTGCCAGGTGAACCGATGCGGTTGAAAATTTTGCAGTCAGTTTGTCACGAACCGCGCACGGTGAATGACATCGTGGAAACCACCGGCTCGACGCAGGCAAATGTTTCCAAACACCTCGCGTTGCTGGCCGCCGCCGGCATCCTCGCGCGGCAGAAGGATGGTCAGCGTGTCTATTACCGCGTCAAAGACAGGCTCGCTGTGAAACTCTGCAAACTGGTGCGGGCGCAACTCGCCGATTAACGCTATGAGTCAACCTGCCGGCTGACAATTTCCAGCCAATCCGGCCTTTTGCCCGCATTACCGGCGGGTTTGATTTCGTTTTCGCTCATCTCAACAAATATCAGATTCATTTTGTTTCCGGCATAATAACGACTAAATATGTAGTTATTATTCCGCAAATGATCTCCGTTGTCAACTGGTTCTTTGAGATTTTTTCTAAATGCCTTCCCCGCCGATAAATCCGGATGAAATCTCCTGTTTTGACACCGGCAAGCCCTTGGCAATCTCGGCCAGGGTCGCGCGATCCATCAATCCCGCCACGTAATTCCGCGCGTCCAGAAACGCGCGCCGAAACCGGCAAACCGATTCTTGCGAACACCGCTTGTAACCCATGACGGAAACGCAGTCGATTGGTGCGATAATGCCATCAAAATGCCGCACCACCTCGCCCATGGTGATCTTCGATGGGCTTTTTGCGAGTACATAACCGCCGCGAATTCCAGCCTCGCTGTCCACCCAACCCTGGGCCTTCAGCGCCAGCATGATTTGCTCAAGAAATCTTTTCGGAACGTCGTTTCGCCGGGCGAGCTCGCGAATGGGAATCGGCGCGCCACCGAAATGGTCCACCAGTGTGAAAAGGGCGCGTAATGCATAATCCGTTTTCTTTGATATTCGCATCGGGAAAGACGATAAGCCATGTCGGGATTAAGTCAAGCCCGATGAAGCCGCTCAAAATGGAAATCCCGGCATTTCTCAGGTGAGGATTCGCCGGCCTTCGTCGAGGAAGATGCCCTTGAAATTCATTTCCAGCGCCTGCGGATTGGTCGCCTTTGACAGCGCTTCTTTTTCGGCCACACGGCCCGCTTTGACCAGAGTGAAAAGCGATTGATTAAAGCTGATCATTCCGTCGTCGCTGCCGGTCTCAATGGCTCCCGCCAGTTTGTCCAGGCGGTTTTCCTCGATGAGTTTTTTCACCAGCGGCGTGTCGAGCAAAATTTCAAACGCCGGGGTCAGCTTGCCGTCCATCGTGGCAACCATGCGCTGGCAAATCACCGCGCGCAACGCGCCGGCGAGTTGCCGGCGCAACTGCTCGCGCTCTTCCGCCTTGAAAAAATCGAGAATGCGATGAATGGATTGCGACGCGTTCGTGGTGTGCACGGTGGACAAGACAAGATGTCCGGTGTCCGCCGCACTCATCGCGGCCGTGAAACTGATGTCGTCGCGCATTTCGCCGATCATGATGATGTCCGGGTCCTGACGCAGAACGTGAATGAGCGCGTGGTGAAAGGACATCGTATCCAAACCGACTTCGCGCTGCTCGATGACCGACTGATTGTCTTCAAAGACGTATTCAATCGGGTCCTCAAGCGTGATGAGGTGCTTTTTGAAGTTGGAGTTGATGTGTTCAATCATTGCCGCGAGCGTCGTGGATTTGCCGCAGCCGGTTGATCCCGCCAGAAGCACGATGCCGCGCGGCGATTCCGCAATCCGCTTGATTTGCGGCAACAAACCGAGTTCCTCGAAGCTCGGCACGTTCGTTTTGACGAAACGCATGGCCAGACACCATTCGCCGCGCTGTTGAAATAAATTTGTGCGGAATCTTCCAACACCCGGAACGAGGAAGGAAAAATCAACTTCGCGCTGCTCCTCGAGGCGTTTTTGTTGGTGCACCGGCGTGATGGTTTCGACGATTTTGTTCATCCACTCCGTTGTCGGGAAGGGAGAATCCACCGCGATCAATTCGCGGTTGATGCGGTAGATGACCGGCGTGCCGATTTTCAGGTGCACGTCCGAGGCGCCGCCCTCAACGGCGGTTTTGAGAATTTTATAGAACAGTTCCATACGCACAGCCTATCTGATTTCCGCATGAACGCCAGCCACGAAAAACATTGGCGACTTTTGGCCGCGTCAATGCTATAAACCCGCCATGTCTGATTATCGCATCGGCATCATCGGCGGCACCGGCCTTTACAACATTGAGGGCTTTACGAATCAAAAATGGGTGAGGGTCAAAGCACCCTTTGGTCCGCCCTCGGACGATTTGCTCACCGGCAAACTGGCCGGGCGCGGCGTTGTCTTTCTGCCGCGGCATGGACGCGGCCACCGGATTCTGCCGGGTGAACTCAACCATCGCGCCAACCTCTGGGCGATGAAGAAACTCGGCGTCGCCTGGATCATCAGTGTCAGCGCCGTGGGCTCGTTGCAGGAGAAATGCAAGCCGTGCGACATTGTACTGGTTGACCAGTTTGTGGACCGCACCAAACAATCGTCTGCCCACACCTTTTTTGGCCGCGGCATCGTGGCGCACATCGCGTTTGCGCATCCGATTTGCGAAGAACTGCGTCAAATCCTCTTGAAAGCTGCGCGCGCTTGTGGCGCGAGCACGCACGACGGCGGCACCTACGTGAACATGGAAGGCCCGGCGTTCAGTACCCATGCTGAATCACTCACGAATCACCGTGCCGGTTACGAGGTGATCGGCATGACGAATCTCGGCGAGGCCAAATGCGCGCGCGAAGCTGAAATCGCCTACGCCACGCTGGCGATGTCCACCGACTACGATTGCTGGAAGGAAGACGAACATGTTACGCTGGAGATGATTATCGGCAATCTTCATCGCAACGCTGAAATGGCCAAAAAAATCGTCGCGGCCGCCATAGCCAAAATTCCCGCCGAACCGACCTGGCCCTGCCATTCCGCGCTCAAGAACGCCATCCTGACCGACAAAAAATTCTGGCCGAAGAAAACCGTGGCCGAACTGAAACCCATTCTGGCGAAGTATCTTTGAAGCTTTGATATCGAGTTGCGTCCAAGATGCTACAAACCAATAAACGAACCCCCTCACCCGCCCTTCCGCCTTCGCTGCGCTCCGGCGCGACAAGCCGGGCACCCTCTCCTCGCTGACAGCGGGGGAGAGGGATGGGGCGAGTGGGCGTTGCCAAAATGTTTGATGTCTGCCGGGTCATTTGTCGCAGTTTGATTGCACATCAGTATGAGCGCAAATTCCCAAAAAGCGCTGCTGGCTTTGTTGCTGCTTGTCCCGGCACAGAGCATTGCCACAGTGATGTTCTTTTGGTGGTCGGAAACGCCGACCGGCAAATTCATCTTCGTTGCCTGCAAGCTTTGGTTGGCGCTGCTGCCGGTCGCCTGGCTGAAGTTCGTTGACCGCGGACCATTGAGCTGGTCGCCGCCGAAACTCGGCGGTTTCAGAGCGGGCGCTGTCCTTGGACTGGTGATTGCCGCCGTGATTTTTGCCGCTTACGCGATTGCGCTCCATCTCGGCGCGATTAACTCCGACAAAATCGAAGGCCGTGCCGCTCAAACCGGCTTGAATCATCTGAGCGCCTATATCGGCAGCGCAATTTGGTGGGTCACGTTCAATTCGCTGATGGAAGAATACGTTTGGCGCTGGTTCGTTTTCCGGAAATTCGAAGTGCTGTTGGGCGGCAAGTTGGCCGTGCTGGCGGCGGCGCTGGCATTTACGGCGCATCACGTCATCGTTTTGGCGGCTCAATTCAACTGGCGCATCGCGCTGCTCGGCTCGTTGGGGGTGTTCATCGGCGGCGCGGCGTGGAGCTGGCTTTATCTGCGTTACCGTTCCATCTGGCCGGGCTACGTCAGCCACGCCATCGCGGACGCGGCGATTTTTATCATTGGTTATTGGCTGATTTTCGGCAGCAAATGAAGATTTGGAGTCACAAACAATGTAATTACGTACTGGACAACAATTTCGGCTTGATTTACGATCCTTTTGTGAAAAAGGATAGGCTGCACATGGCATTGTCTATCGTCTGTTAGGGCACCTGAGCGCCATGAAACTTTTTAAGCAGAGTCTTTTGTTGGGACTGGCATTCGAGTTTTTACTTTTTTTAGATTTGATAGTTGCCGATTTGGTTGGACACCCAAAAGACCCGTCTGACCCAGATAACTGGTTCGATGTGAATATTCACGGCTGCACATTGTCCAGCCTTTTGGCTTACAGGCCATTTGATTTCTTACCCTGTTAATTTGGCCATTTCTGTTATTATGGCTGTCACAGGCTGGACTGGATTGAGTTTTGTGATTCTATATTTGTTTAAGAAATTATTTAGAAAGAAACACGACCATGATGCCTAAAAATCGCTGCAGGCAACGCGGGATTGCTGGTCCAGTTCCGCTTCGCGGCTCATATCATTTGGTTCCGCGTGCCTGAGCTCACCTCTGAGGTAATCCGTCAACGGTTTTTTAGGATTTTCTCACGGGGTTTTTGAAGGGACTTTTGCCCGGTTCCACGCGATCAAAGAGCGCCACCAAGGGGCTGCCATGTTTGCGCAAGGCCGCTTCGTAGATTTCTTCCCGATACTCCGTGCGGCTCTGCCAACAGCGGAAGATGACGCGCTGCCATTTGTAGGCCAGCGCGCGCACCGCCGTCTGATGCGGACAGCCTTTGGTCCGTTGTTGCAGGTAGTAGGCCGCCGCCCAGCGACTCCACAAAATGCTTTCCTTGGCAAATTCGTGGAAGCTTTGCTTGTGGAACTTGGGACACAAGTAACGCCGGTGAATGTAACAGGACCCGCCACTCTTTTTGGTGACCGGCGCGATGCCGGTGTAACGCTGCAAGTCCGCCGCCGCCCCGAAGCGTTCGCGCCGGGAGCCGATACTGGCCAGCAGCCGCGTGCCCAGCACCGCTCCCGCCCCCGGCAGACTGGCAAAAATCTCGCGGTCGGGATGCACCGCATAGGCCGCGGCGATCTGCCGGTCAAACTCCGTCACGCTGCGCTGCACCAGTTGCAGTTGCCGGCAAACCAGCTGCACCCGCAGGACAAAACTTTCAATTACAGCGGTTTGGTCGGTGACCGGCACGGCCTGCCGGACCAAGGCCAGCCGTTGCGCCAACAACCTGGCGCTGCGCGAGCCATTAACATAATAGAACTGTTTCAAGCTGGCCGGCCTGGCCTTTTGTACCGCCTGCAGACTGGACCATTTGAGGAGGAACCGGGTGGCCAACGGACGCCACAAATCTTCGCCGCAGAGCACCAGGGCTTGCGGAAAGTATTGTTTTAACAGGGCGATGAGGCGGTTGCTCAAACCGGTGCGTTCATCCACCACGGCCCGGCGATGGAACACCAGTTGTTGCACCGCCCGGGTGGCGCTGTCCTCCGGCGACCACACCGGCAACCGGGCGTGATGCGTCAGCAGCAGGTCTGCCAGAAAGTCCGCGTCCTTGGTATCATCCTTGGCGCGGCTGGTGACAAAGGCTTCGCGATATTTCTGGAGCGTGATGGGGTTGATGGGGTGCAGGGTGATCCAGTCGTACGCCTCCAGGAACGGGATGAGGTGGACGGCGGGTTGTTCCAGACACAGGCCGACGCGGGCCAGAGGACGTTGCTGGCGCAGTGCCAGCAGCCATTCCCAAAGGGCTTCGGGCGTGGTGGCGATGACTTCCGCCCGGCGTTCGCCGGTGCGCGTGTCAATCAAACAGAGGTCGGCCTTTTGGTCGGAACGATCCAGACCGATGACGAGCTCGTAAGGATGCGGAGTGTTCATGAGGTTGGTGGGTTGTTTTTTTGGTGTGGGCTGGCTCCCGCAATCGGCTTGACCCGGCGACGGCAATATAGAAGAGTCGTCATGCAATATAGGACGCCCTCTTGAGTAGTCGTTAGAGGGTCAAGCCCCGCCCGACGGGCCGGCCGATAAAGCTCAAAGTCGTTATGGCGACTGGACGTTAGCAGGCCTGACCCGCCGGGGCGGGCAACCAGAGAGAACCGATACCGAAATTGAAACCCAAAGGCCAATCCGATACGGTCGCCGCCCGGTTCGCGGCGAAGTTATTCACTGGCTGCTGCGCTCGCTCTTCATTGGCCCGCTCGCAGCCCATGAATAACTTCGGATAACCTATATCTGGACGTTGACCACATCGAGCGCGCATCTCTATGAAAACATTCTTTGTGATTGTCGTTACTGTCGCGGTCACTGCCGCCATCACATGGTTTACTGCTAGCACAGTTCATGGAGTTCAAACAGGCATAGAACGATTGTGGCTGATGAGCGCAGTCAAGGCTCCCGGACGCATGGCGCTTGGCGAGATTCAGGCGGACATGAATGCGGGGCGATACGAGCTTGCGAGGGCGAAGATTGATGTATTGATGGATACATGGCAGCGATTTGATTCAGAGCCACCTTCATTTCGAGGTCCTGCGCTTGGAGATATTATGGTGGCTTTCTCGAAGCTCGACACCAACAGCATCGTTGCACACCCCGAACAGGGGGGTGTGACAAGTGGGAGCCACCCGTGATGTGGTCTAATGTGAGGATAGACTGCAAATTTTCCATCGCTCATTTTGACTGACCCGGCTGGTTTTGCTTTCCATCTTTCAAGCGGACGCGTGTGGTGGCTAAAATTGGAAATCGTGGTAGGGCGGGCAGTCCTCTGCCCGCCGTAAAAGCGGAACACGGCGCGCACGGAGTGGCACGCCCTACCTGACTCACGATCCGACGGCTTTCCTTGACCTGTCGCGGCAAAGCCGATAGACCTTGCGCCAAGATTTATGGCAAAGAAAACCATCATCAAACCCGCGAAATCACCCGCCGCCATCGGCCCCTACAACCACGCCGTGCGCGTCGGCGACCTCCTGTTCTGCGCCGGGCAAATCCCGATTGATCCGGCTACGGGCAATCTGATTTCCGGCGACGTCAAAACGCAAACCGAGCGCACGTTGCAAAACGTCAAAGCCATCCTGGACGACCAGAAGCTGACATTCGCCAATGTCGTAAAGTCCACGGTGTTTCTGACGAATCTCGCCGATTTTGCAGGAATGAACGAAATTTACGCGAAATATTTCACAAGTGATTTTCCCGGCGCGTTCGACCGTCCAGGTGACCGCGTTGCCGAAAGGCGCGAATGTGGAGATTGAAGTCGTGGCGCATTTTTAACTGACTTGGTGGGGCGAGGCTCCTGACGAGCACGTTGGTTGATTTTGACTGGCTCGCGAGGACTCTCGCCCCACCAGCAACACGTTTAATGAAAACGAAAAAGTCATGGCGCGAAAAACTGGCGGATGACAAAGGCCTGCCGAGGGTCTGCAAAGTCACCGGCAAATTGACCAAGCGGTGGGGCACGGGTACGTTTGTCATCCCGGCGCCACGCGAAGTGGATGCATTGATGAAGCAGGTGCCCAAGGGCCGCGTCGTCACCATCAACGAACTCCGCCATGCGCTCGCCAAAAAGCACAAGACGAATTTTGCCTGTCCCATCACGACCGGCATTTTCTCATGGATTGCCGCGCACGCCGCCGCCGAGGCTGAGGCGGCCGGCGCCAAGCGCATCACGCCTTACTGGCGCGTGCTCAAAACCGGCGGGGAACTGAATCCCAAATATCCTGGTGGAACAGAAGCCATCGCCAAATGCCTGCGCATCGAGGGACATAAAATTGTTTCCAAGGGCAAGCGATTGGTCGTAGCCGATTACGAGGAGGCGCTTTTCACCCGTTTGCGCTGAATATGTCCGCAGGAGCTTACATAGGAATCGGCCTTGTCATCGGAGGCTTGTTGGGATTTTTCCTGGGCTGGCTTTACGCGCGCGGACGGCGCAACGCAGGTGTTTCAGACAGCCGATTGGAAGGCGAATTGCGCGACCAGATCAAGCAACGCGATTCGCAACTGACAGAATTACGCAATCAACTCACGGAAACCAGCAACGGGCGCGCCGCAGCCGAGGCGAAACACGCCGCGTCGGAAAAAATGCTGTTGGACCAACGCGCTTTGCAGGACAAAGCGTTGATTGATCTGCGCGAGGCGTTCAAGGCTTTGAGTGCGGATGCGTTGAAGCAGCTTCAGCCTGAATTTATTGAGCGCGCCAAGCAAACATTTGCCATCTTTCAGGAATCCGCCAAGGGCGACCTGGCGCAGCGGCAGGAAGCAATCAAGGGATTTATCGAACCGCTCAAGCAACAATTGGAGTCGTATCAAAGGCGGCTACAGCAGAGCGAGAGCACGCAAGCTGACGCGCTCGGCAAAGTAAAAGAGCAACTGGCCACCCTTGCAACCTCAAGTCAGTCGCTGGCGGCCGAGACGGCGCAATTCCGGTCCGTGTTGAAATCGAACCAGGCGCGCGGGCGTTGGGGGGAGGAAACACTCCGGCGCGTGGTGGAGGCAGCGGGCATGAGTGCACATTGTGACTTCGTCGAGCAATCCAAAGGTGATGAGGGCAAACCGGATTTGATTGTGAAACTGCCGCGCGAGCGCGTGATCATCGTGGACTCGAAGGTGCCTGACCTGGATTTCCTCAGCATGCCGGAAGCAGCCGGGCCTTCGAAGCGCGCGGAAGAGCTGGTAGCCCACGCCGCAAAGTTGCGGACCACCATCAAGTCATTGTCGGAGCGTGATTATCCGAAACAGTTTCCGAACGCGCTCGATCATGTGGTACTGTTCCTGCCGGCGGAATCGCTGTTCAGCACCGCGCTGGAAGGCGATCCGGATCTGATCGTGTGGGCGGAGAGCAAGCAGGTCTATCTGGCAACACCGGCTTCTTTCATTGCGGTGCTGCAAACGATCAACTTCATCTGGCAACAGCATGCTCAGACGGAGAACGCGCAGAAAATCGCCCAAGCGGCGCAGGAATTGTACACCCGCGTAGCAAAGTTCACCGATCATTTCGAGAAAATTGGCGCGGGACTTGAACGCGCGAACAGCGCGTTTCGGGATGCCGTGTCGAGTTATCAATCACGCGTGCGCCCGGCTGGCGAGCGGCTGGTTGAATTGGGCGGCGGTGTGCCGGGAAAAGAACTGGCGGACATCCAGCCGCTGGATTCGACATTGCGTTTGCCGCCGGAATGATTTCTGGCATGTTGTGGTTCATGCGCAAGTATTGCATTTTCCTTTTTATGTTCGTTCTGACCTTCAATTCTTTCGCCCGCGAAAACACGCTGCTGGATTCGGGCTGGAAATTTCAACCGGGCGAAGTCACCAACGCGGAGCAAGCGGACTTCAACGACGGCAACTGGCAGACGATTTCAATTCCACACAACTGGGGCTGGGAAGAAGCGCAACAGGGAAAGGATTACTATCGTGGGCCGGGCTGGTATCGGCGCGCGTTGAACCTTATGCCGGAAACCGGCAAACGATATTTCTTGCGGTTTGAAGCCGCGAGCCTGGTCGCCGACGTTTATTTGAATGGCAAACGGCTTGGCGAACATCGCGGTGGTTTCGGCGCGTTCTGCTACGAAATCACTGGTGAATTATCCGCCGGCGGCACCAACCTGCTCGCCGTGCGCGTGAGCAACAAGTGGGAGCCGGACATCGCGCCCTTGAGCGGCGATTTTTCCGTTTACGGCGGACTCTATCGTCCGGTGCATTTGATTGAAACGTCATCAGAAAATTTCGCGCTCACCGACCACGGCTCGCCCGGCGTCGCGTGGTTTCAGACAAGCGTCACGAAAGCGCAGGCAGTGATTGACGTGACGGCGCAAATTTCCAACGGCACCGAGCAAAAGCAGCCATTGACACTGGTCGCAAGCGTTCTTGATGCGGATGGAAATCAGGTCGCCGACAGCAGCCAACAAATCGCCCCGGCGCCCAATGCGACTTCGCCGTATTGGCTGCGCCTGACCGTCCCGCATCCGCATTTGTGGGACGGACGCCCGGACCCTTATCTTTACAAGGCGGTCATCGAGTTGCGCTCCGGAAACAGCGTGGTGGACTCGGTCGAGCAGCCGCTGGGGTTACGCTTTTACTCGGTTGATCCGGACAAGGGATTCTTCCTGAACGGCAAACCGTATCATTTGCACGGTGTCGATCGGCATCAGGACCGGTTCAACAAAGGCTGGGCGATCTCCGAGGCGGACATGAATGAAGACCTGCAGCTCATCAAGGAAATGGGCGCGACGGTCGTCCGCTGCGCGCATTACCAGCACAGCGACTATTTTTACAGCCTCTGCGACAAGGCGGGCATTCTCGTCTGGGCGGAAATTCCGCAGGTGAATGAAATCACCGCCACGGAGCAATTTGAGGAAACATCGCGCAACCAGTTGCTCGATCTCATCCGGCAAAACATCAATCATCCATCGATTTTCGCGTGGAGTCTGTTCAATGAAATCGCGCTCGGGGAGACCCCCGATCCGCAACGCGAGTTGCAGGATTTGAACAATGTGGCGCACGGGGAAGACCCGACGCGTCCGACCATTGCCGCCACCTGCACAGATAGATATCCGCAGATGAACAAAATCCCCGACCTGCTCGGCTGGAACATCTATCCGGGGTGGTATCGTGGAACGCGCGACGATTTCGGCGCGGTCCTGGACAAAAGCCGCTCAGACAGCCGGCACGGCGGCTTTTGCGTGAGCGAATACGGCGCGGGCGCCAACGTGATGCAGCATGAGGACAATCCGAAACAACCCAAACCCGGCGGCCCGTGGCATCCCGAAGAATGGCAGGCGCTGGTCCATGAATCCGCGTGGGCGGCGATGAAGCAACGGCCATTCGTTTGGGGCACGTTTGTCTGGAACATGTTTGACTTTGCCGTCGCCACGCGGCATGAGGGCGAGATGCCCGGTCGCAATGACAAGGGTCTGGTGACTTATGACCGCCTGACAAAGAAGGATGCTTTTTATTTTTACAAAGCCAACTGGTCGGATGAACCGGTACTTTACATCACCAGCCGCCGTTTTACCGAACGCACCAACGCGGTGACGGACGTGAAAATTTATGCCAACGCCAGCAAAGCGGAGTTGCTGCTCAATGGAAAATCACAGGGTAAGCGCAGTGATGGAACAAATTGCGTGTTCATCTGGAAAGACGTGCAATTACAGCCCGGCGAAAACCAGATCGCAGCCAGGTCGGAACGCGACGGAAAGGAATTGAGCGATAGTTGCGTGTGGACGTTAAAATGAACCGCGGGTGATGCGGACGGTGCCGACTTCAAAAGCTGAAAAGAAAAAAGCCGGAGAAAATCTTCTCCGGCTTTTTATTGAAAAACTGGCGGCTACCTACTCTCGCAGAACCTATAGGACTACTACCATTGGCAA
>CAVWHM010000047.1:0-38530 GCA_963754775.1 uncultured Verrucomicrobiae bacterium | reverse complement strand
CCGCTAGTTCCGCCTCACGATTCTTGGATTCGCGCCGACTGAAACCCGCGGGCGAGCACGGACACAACTAAACCATTTATCCGCCTCACGATTCTTGGATTCGCGCCGACTGAAACCCGCGACCAGGCTCGCGCCGAGTACTACTACAAGCCGCCTCACGATTCTTGGATTCGCGCCGACTGAAACCTGATATGCAAAGCGGGCGTATGCACGGTGATTTGCCGCCTCACGATTCTTGGATTCGCGCCGACTGAAACGATGATTATGTCCGCGAAACAAGACCGCCATTCTGCAGCCGCCTCACGATTCTTGGATTCGCGCCGACTGAAACATTCTATTGCCTGCAGCGCAGTGACACGTTTTGCCGCCGCCTCACGATTCTTGGATTCGCGCCGACTGAAACTCGTCAACTGGGTCAGTGCACTGTCGTGCAAACTCGGACCGCCTCACGATTCTTGGATTCGCGCCGACTGAAACTCACCCCATTTGTCAGCCCCATTTTCCGCCTCGAACCACTGCTGTCGGCGAGCAATGGGGCGAGGCGGCTCGCCACCGAAACCAATCAAACAGATTTTTCATTCGTGAGCCTCTCGCTTTCAGTCATTTACTTAATGCGAGCGTCCTTGCGGGCGAGCGCCAGCACTGCCGCGCTCGCGCCGCGTCGCCGCATACAGGCGCAGTCGTCGCGATTTCAAAAATCATGTCAACCCAATGGCGGAAGGTTGATGGTCGGTGGCCGTAGCCGGGATTTATTCAACGCCTTTCGGAAAAAGTTGCAAGCCCGAAAATCAAATAATTGTCACGCGCGAGCGCACTTCGTAGGGCAATCCCATTGCCTCAATGATCAAACTGGCGTCGTTTGAGCTCGCGCCCAGCGACACAAACAACACCTGATCCTCGTCGTGATTCAACAAGTCCTGAAGCTCGGCCTTCAGTTTTGCCAGCCGCAAGTCGTCCAGCGGACATTCAAAAACGGAGTATTGCAGGCGCACGCCGAAACCTTCCAGCGAGCGCGCCACTTTCCGCAACCGTTTCGGGTCGCTGATGTCGTAGCTGACCAGATAGCGAATGCGGCTCATCGCGTGACAAATCCGTGATAGGTCAGCGCCTCGCCGCGAACAAACCGCCACAACTGCCGCGCCTGCACTTCCAGCATCCGGCGATACGCCATTTTGTAGCTGAACTCCGGGTGGCTGACCTCCGTGTCCAGCCGGCGAAACCACGCCTCCCAAAATGGTCTTCGGCCTTTGTCGTTCAAAAAAGTCCCGTTCGCGCTGCGGATGAAATCCTCCGGCCCAAGTTCGCCACGATTGATGAGGCTGATGGCCACGCTGTCCGCGATGAGCGGGCGAAATTCCTCCATCAAATCCAGCGCCAGCGCCGGGCGCCCGTAACGCGGCTGGTGCATGAAACCGAGAAACGGATCAAGTCCGACCGAATAGCAAACGCCCGTCAGTTCCTTCGCCAGCATTGAATAACCGAGCGAAAGCAAGGCGTTCACCGGGTCGCGCGGCGGGCGGCGATTGCGCCCGCGCCAGTCAAATTTCCAGTCGTCGCGCTGTTTGAGCATGGACTCGAACTGCTCGAAATAGAGCGCCGCGGCGCTGCCCTCGATGCCCAGCAACTCCGTCATGTCCCGCGCCGACTCCGTTGCGTCGCGGAAACCGGCCATCAAACTCAACACGCGATCCGGCACGTCGCCGTTGCGCATGAGCATCACGCGCTGGTTGTGAATTTTGGCGCGGATGACTTCGCGGGCGAGTTGCAGCCGCACGCCCGGCATTTCAAACAACCGATACTGACCGCGCCGCGCATCCACGCCGCTGGCCGGCAACCCGCGCAACATGCCGATAAACCGTCCGGCTGGCGAAAAGTAGGCGACATCAATGCCAAGCTCCAGACACGTCGAGACCGCCTGTGCCGTCATCTGCACCGCGCCGTAGCAATAAATCGCCCGCACTTGCTGGCCGGGAATTTTGCGCGCGTCCTCGCCTTTGACGCTGACGATCAATTCATCGCCGCGCTGGCCGATTTGCGCGCCCGGCGTCTGCACCACCAGCACCTCGCCGTCATCGCCGCCCGGCCGCGGCGGTTGCAACGTCGGTTCCTTGTCCGTGGATTCGGCGGCGAAATCCAACGCTTCAAGAATCCGGTCGCGAACCGCGTCTTCCGATTGCCCGACGAAACCAAACTGAATCTGCCCTTCCGGCTCGGTCTGCTTTGCGCCGTTTCGACCACCAAAGCGATTCATTCGGCAGACAAATCGGATAGGCGGAGCAATAGAGGCAGCGCGCATCATTTTTCAGCGGCGGCGGGCATTGTCCGCTGGCGGCAACCGCGCGGGCGTCGTCAATGGCCTTGCGAACCTTGTCGAAAAAGCTCCTCGGTGAATTCCACCGGCACGCGCCGCTTGTCCGCCGCGTAATAAATCGCGCCGCGAACCGCGTTGACGCCATGTTCGCGCAACAGCAGCGCGTGCGCGGCCACTTGCATGGCGTCCGGCTCCTTCGCCACGCGCTCGCCTTCGGCATCGCGCCGGGCCGAGCCTCTTTTGTAGTCAATGATCTCCGCGCCGTCCGGCCCGCCCTCGACGATGTCCACCACGCCGATGAGGCCGAGCGATTCGCTTTCCAGCCGCAGACTGCGGAGCTTCGCGCCTTCCGGCAAACCGAGTTCCTTGGGATCTTCCAGCTTGGACGGCGCGTCCACGTTGCGATGGACATGGCTGCCCGGCCACCGTGTCCGCGTTCTCCTGAAAAATGTTTTCGACCCACTGGAAATAAAACAGGCGCGGGCAATAGATGAAATTGTGCAAGTTGCGCACGCCCATTCGCGGCTGGGCTTCCAACGAACCGTCGGTGCGCAACGTGGACTCGCTCATGGCTTAATCAGGCATCGGATTTGATCTTGTCCGCCCATGCCGCGATGCCTGGCATCGTTGATCGCTCGGATTCGCTCCCATTGCGCGCCTTTACGGTTCCCCAGAACGATTTGCCGTGAACCAACGGCGGAGTGGTAGTTTCCCCGAGAATTTCGGCGGAAGTCCATTCTTTCGTCAACCAACTGTATTCCGCTGATTTTTCTTCGCCAATTGCTCCGCGAGTTTGTTGAGTCCGGCCAAGTCAGCAAAGAAATTTGGTTGCCGCGTGTCGTCGGGCTTGGCGTTGGATGCGCGCTTTACCGCAAGTGGTTTGCCTGTCTCGCCAAACTTGCGCTTCTCGCGCGTCAGCAATCTGGCTTCTGTGGGTGTATCTGGTGCTTCTTGTTTTCTTTCTGCTTTTTTGCTTTGCCGGTCTTGTCGCCGCCTTCACGTTGGGAGCGCAGACGCGGATGGATTGTCCACAGCCTCGGATCAGCAATCGCGCGGAGCGCGAGATTGATGGCGGCATTGATGTCGGCCTGCACCACGGCGGGGAATGTCAGCCGCGCTTGCAACCTTGTCCACGACTGGCACAAAGACCGGCCCGCCTGCCATCGGCGCAAATAGACGTGCGCTTGGGACATGGCTCGCGGCGCTTCTTCTCCGTCCAATCGCGCTCCAATTCTTCTTGCGCTTCGGCGAGTTCGCGGATCGAGATCTGAGCAACCGTCGCGCTTCCTCCGTTGGATTGCCTTGCTCATCCTTTTTCCCGGCCAGCCAAGCCCACTGCGCTTTGTTGTGAAACCCGGCGTGACTTCCGCCGCGCGGAATCCCGGCACGCCGCTGCGCGAACAAAACCGCGACGAATAGGCGGCGGGCGTTTCCAGCACCGGCAGTCCAAAGACTTCGCAAAGTTGCTTGAGCTTGTCGCGCACGGCGCGATGACACCATTTCATTAAGCGGCTGTTTTCGCGCGGCGCGCGTCCCTGCGAGCGCGATAGCGCGAAAGGTCTTCAATGATGATGAAATCCACCGGGCCAATCCACTTGCCGGACTTGTCGAGAATCTTCTCGTAAGCTGCCGTGCTGGTCGCTTTGCTGACGCAGTGTCTTTTTTGTCGGCGGGCGGTGGTCGCAAGACGCAAGCCGAGTGCTTCCGCCAAAATCATGTGCGCAGTCTGGTTGACACGCTGCTCTTTGAGATTGTCGAGCTTGTCCAGCAAGTCACGGGCAAGGATCGGGAACGGATTCGTCGCGGCGAATGGGTGGCTTGCCGCCGACTTCGCGCCGAAGCGTCTGATTCAAAGACTGGAATCGCTTTCGCAGTTCCTCAATCTGCTCAATGCGTTCCAATGACAATCCACGCTGGCCGCGAAGCCATACCGGCTTCTCCTTGCTGTCGAGACTTCGGCCCGTTCTGCGTGAGATGATGCAGCGTATTTTCGCTTTGAGGCAGGATGTTTTTCCCAACGCCACGAACGTCCGCGCAATGGCAGGATGCGGTTGGCGATGCGAACAAGCATCTCGGGCGCGAGTTCCAATCGCTTGCGCAGTTGTGATTCCAGTTCGGTTTGCAGACGCGGGTCGTGTTTTTCGCCTGGGCAATCTGTTCGGCTGAAATCAGCCGCGTGTCCTCGCATTCGGCGATTTCTTCCCAAGCAGTCTTTTGTTGCTTATCCTCGCCTTTCAGAAACCAGCACCAGCGATGCAAGCGGGCGATGCGTGATTGATAACGCCGCATGGCGACAAGCAATTTGTCGTTCTGCTCCGGGAAACTTAATAGACTCGCGCCAGCCTTCGGACAACAAGCGAAAGTTCTTCGTCTTCCGGCGGAACTTCAAGCAGCCGCATCAACTCGGCAGTTTCGTCCGCCTCCCAATTCGCGCGCTGGTCGTCCGCGTTCGCCCCAAAGTTCCTCGCGGAAATCAAATGGCTTGCCAGAGTCTTCCGGGTTTTCTTCATCCTTGCCGCTCTTTTCGCGCCAGACTTGGGCATCCTCACCCGGCAGCCGAAACAAACCCGACCGCTCCAATGCCGCTCGTCCATTGCTTGCCGCCCGTTTCGCCGATGAAACGTGATGGCTGTTTGCCGAAAATCACTGCCGCCAAGAACCGACAAGCGGGCAAATGCACCCGCGTCGCGCTGGCCTAAATCAGTGGCGATGCAACGGAATGCATTTAACTGCTCATGCCACGGCACAGGTGGCTTTGGCGCGCTGCTTTTCATGCGGCCATCGGAGCGAGGCGTTGTAAAAATTTTCGCCATCGGGATACAAGATTGAACTGATTTTCCCAAACAGCTTCACGAGACACGCCTGCTTTGATCTTTTCGGATCTTCACCTCGACGGGAAAAGTTAGCTGGATGTCCGATTCGCTGGTGGGCTGAAGTGTGATGCGGCAGTTTGCGAAATTGACTCGGTCGGGAGACTTGTCCAATCCAAGCGCCACCATCATCGGTTGCAACCACGGTGCTTCGTAAAGATTGGTGTCGCCGCTGGAACGAAGTTGGTCACGGCAAATGCGCGGCGCGGCGTAGTGAATCCGAACGACTGTTGGCGCAAGCCCATGTTCCGTGCGCAGAATGACGCCAGCCGTGAAACTTAACTGCCGGGGTCGTGGTGCGAGAGCAATCCAGGCTTTGGGAGACGGTGATTTGTGGCCTTTGGTTGTGCTTCGCTCTTCTTTGGAAAAATGAAAAAACGCGGCGAGTATTTCGGATGCGCCGGAGTAAATCGTATCGCGCGTTCTTTGTCGGCTAAATCAGCTTGAAGTTCTTTGTATTGCAGCCATGCTGCCAGCGGGTCTTCGGCGTGCCACGGTTGAGTTCCGTCGTCACGCCAGATGGGATGAAATTCAGGCTTGGCAAGTTGCTCGGTAAAGTGTCGCGCTGCCAAAGTCATCCCGGTGCGCCGTCTGTTCCTTCGGCGAGGATTTCCAGAAGGCGTTTTTCTGTGGCATTGCCAGATTCAACAGCGCTACGCCAGCGGCGCTTGATTTCGCTAAAGCCTCTCACCGTGCGCTCGCGGATGGTGTATTCTTTTGGGCCTGCCTCGCTCACATCGCCTTCAGCTTCCGCAACCCATTTTAGTTTATCTTGGACGATGATCTTTAGCAGCCTGATACGCTGATCGCCCTCAAAACCGGGAAGCGGCTCGCTGTCTTCCTCGGTGCCGGATGCTTCGCGTCCCTTGCCTTCCATTGCGGCGATTTGCTGACGGAAGCGGTCGGCAGCAGCTTCGCGTTTTATCGTGTCTTCAAAATAACGGCGTGGAGCTTTGATAGCCTCGATGAACGCCGCCAAATCAAACTCGAACCAGCAGCGCGCGTGTCACGCTCTTCGTCGCCGTCTCCGCTAACAAGCGCAAGGTTTGTGAAATAGTCAAAATGTGGTTGGTCCGCTACGCGTGACTCCGCCACCGCATCCGACACAATTTCCTTGTCTTTGGCCTTCAGCCAATGACTTCGTCGCTGCACGGAACGCAGCCAAGAGTTTCCGGCGTAGGGAAGAATTTGAATACTGCGGCAACCGGATAAAGTCCGCTGGGCTTCCGTCCGAGCGAAGGAACTTTGAGAGCGTCTGTCTGGCTGGTGACGAATTTCTCAACATGAGGACGTCACCGCCTCGAGTTCGGGAAATTTTTTGGATGCCTTTGTAAAATAGTCGCGGAGCATCTTCGTGGCGGCCTCGACCTTCAACAAATTCTTTAGGCGGCTGAGTTAGGAATAAGCCGAGATCGAGAGTGGCCGATTGATTTAACGCTTCTTTGTCCGGCCATTGGAGAAACTTCCTGACTGCCTGCTGACGTTTGGCTTCTTGTGAGGACGCTGCGGCTTTGCTTGTGGCACGTGAACTTCCCGGCAGCGGTAGCAAGCCACGGCAGACGCGCGACGCAGATTTGATTCAGGTCGCCTTTGTCAGAGAGTAATTGCAGCAACGCGGCGGAACGTTGTGCGGGTGTTGCGCGGCTGGATTGCAGCACCGGCTGGACGCTCGCTTCAAAGTCGGATTTGTCTCGCTCAAGTTTGAGTATCAGAGCAAGCCGTGCCTGCGGACCGGCAAACGTCTCTGCCTTTCGGCTCGCATTCGACCAAGTTTCTTTCACTTTCGCCGCCCATCCGCGCAAAGCGTGGGCCTGTTCTGAATCCCCTTCGACGCCAGCAGCCATTGCCGCCAGTGCGAGAGTGTAATAATTCACGGCGTCCTGAAACAGTTCGTGATGTTGCCAGAGGACGATTGCCAGTGTCGAGTTTTTTCCACTTGGGTTTGCCTTGTTCGTCTTTGCCGTCGGGGATTTCAACCGCGTGACTTTCGCCCTGATAGATGCGATTCATAGCTGTTGGGAGTTATTTGTGTTCACCTCATCCGGCCTGCGGCAGCGCCTTCGCGAATAGCCAATGAGCAATGACCAATAGCCAATGGCTGAAGTGAAAAACCAAATTTGACCCGGAAGACCAATCGTTTTCATATCCACTTTTCCTGATTTCAGGATGCGATGCTACGCCTGTCGGCTGGTGGCGGCAAGAGGTAGTTGACGAGGAACAAGATTTCCGCGTTCCCAAAATCGAAGTGGCAGAGCACCATCCTCCCGGGCGAAATCCGCCGGGACAGATTTTGGCGGCGATGAAAAATAATACGGGCCGACGGCGGCCTTTTTGCCATTATTTTGCCAAAAAATAGGGCTTTACTTTCAATTTAAATTAATGGTATCTCTGACATTCAACTGTTCAGGATTTTGGGAACTGGAAACGGGTGTGTGACCGATTACGGAACGGCAAAATTATGAAAATACTCCAATCACCTGGCCATTTGTTTCTGGCAATTCTCATTGGCGCCGGCCTGGCCGGTTGCGCGACGGAATCTCATCAGGCCATCAAGCCCGAGACGGTGGCTTCGGCGGGCACGCCTTACACGGGCGCCAAAAGTACTTTGATGGTGGGCCAATTTGACAATCATTCGCCGTACATGCGTGGCGTTTTCTCAGATGGCGTGGATCGGCTAGGCGGGCAGGCCAAATCCATCCTCATCACGCATCTGCAACAAACCGGACGTTTTGTCGTGGTGGACCGGAACAACATGATGGAGATAACGAATGAGGCGGCCATCAAGGGCCAGCAACTGAAATTGAAGGGAGCAGATTATGTGCTGACCGGTGAGGTCGCAGAATTCGGGCGGAAGGAGGTCGGTGACGAGCAATTATTCGGCATCCTCGGCAGCGGCAAGAAGCAGGTGGCCTATTCCAAGGTGAACCTGAACGTGGTGGATGTGATCTCTTCAGAGGTTGTCTATTCGACGCAAGGCGCCGGTGAATATGCGTTGAGCGACCGCGAGGTGCTCGGCTTTGGCGGAGCTTCCAGTTACGACTCGACGTTGAACGGCAAGGTCCTGGATCTCGCAATCCGGGAAGCTGTTAACCGTCTGGTGGAAGGGGTGGAGCAGGGCAAGTGGAAGCCGGAAAAACAGTGAAACAACCACGACTGAAACTGTTGTTGGTATCACTGGCCGTCCCAGTGCTGTTCACGGGTTGCCAGTCACCGGCCGTTTATTACTGGGGCCATTACGAAGATCTTGTCTATGGCACGTATGCAAAACCGGACAAGTTTCCACCGGAGATGCAGGTGCAGACCATGGAGGAAGACCTGCACAGGGCCATCTCCGCCAACAAACCGGTTCCCCCCGGTTTCCACGCGCAACTCGGCTATCTTTATTTTCAACTGGGCAAGGCGGATTTGGCGCGGCAGGAATTTGAAAATGAGAAAAAACAATATCCGGAGTCCACGGTGTTCATGGATCGGATGCTGGCCAACCTGTCGAAGAAATGAAAACGCGCCTTTTGATCCTGGGTTTGCTGTCAACCGTCGTGGCTCTTTCAGGCTGTGTGACGAAGCCTTATGATTACACCAATTTCCGGGCGCATCCTCCGCGATCCATCCTGGTGCTGCCGCCGCTTAACGAAAGCACGGACACCAGGGGCACCTATGGTTATCTTTCCACCGTGACCATGCCGCTCGCGGAAATGGGATATTATGTTTTCCCGGTGGTGGTGGTTGACCAATTCATGAAGGAAAACGGCCTGCCCGGCGCCGGCGAAATGCACCAGGTGCCTTTGGATAAAATCAGGGACATCATCGGTGCCGATGCCGTCCTTTACATCACCCTCAAGCAATACGGGTCGAAGTATCAGGTGCTCACCAGCACCACCATTGTTACCGCTGAGGGAAAGCTGGTGGATGTAAAAACGGGGCTGACGCTCTGGGAAGGAACCGCCAACGTCCAGCAAAGTTCCAGCAGCGGAAACATTATTGCTGATTTGGTCGTGGCTGCGGTTGACCAGGCCGTTAATTCGTCCACCGACCAGGCCCATGATCTTTCCCACATGGCCAACATCCAACTGCTGATGACCAAGGATCACGGGTTACTTTACGGCCCGTATTTTCCCAGGAGAAAGTAATAAGAATCCCGCTTGAAGCCCCGCGTTTCAAAGGCGGGTTATTTTTACGGCGCGGTGGCAGCGGGCTTTTGCCGGAGGGTGAGATAATCGAGGTATTCAATCAGCCGCGGCTTCATTTCTTTGCGCGGCACGATGGCGTCAATGAGCCCGTGATCGAGGAGGAATTCGGCGGTCTGAAAACCCGGCGGCAATTCGGCCTGCGTCGTGTCCTTGATGACGCGCGGGCCGGCAAACCCAATCATCGCGCCCGGCTCGGCCAGAATCAAATCGCCCAGGCTCGCGAAACTCGCCATCACGCCCGCTGTGGTCGGATGCGTGAGCACGCTGACGTAGGGCAGACGATGTTGCGCGTGGTAGGCAAGGGCGGCGGAGGTCTTGGCCATTTGCATGAGGCTGAACATGCCTTCATACATCCGCGCGCCGCCGCTGGTGGAAATGATGATGACCGGCAATTCCTTTTCTGTCGCGCGCTCGATCAGCCGCGTGAGTTTTTCGCCGACGACCGAGCCCATCGAGCCGCCGAGAAAATCAAAATCCATCACGCCGAGCGTGGCGCGGTGCCCGCCGATCTTGCAGATGCCGGTGATGACCGCGTCCTTGAGCGACGTGGATTTCTGGTATTCCTCCAATTTCGCCTTGTAGGTGGCAACACCGTTGAAGTTGAGCATGTCCACGCTCGTCATGTCCGCGTCCATTTCCTCGAAGGTGCACGTCTCGACGAGCGAATGAATGCGTTCGCGCGAGCTGATGGGGAAATGGTGACTGCACTTGGGGCAGACCTTCAGGTTTTCGTCCAATTCCTTGTCATAGACCATCGTGCTGCACTTCGGACATTTCGTCCAAAGCCCCTCCGGAATGTCGCGCTTTTTGGATTTGGAGCCGGTCGGCTTGAGCTTTTTGGGCAACGGCGGCGCCTTGTTGGCCGACGGCGGTGTCAACGCCGGTTCGACCGTTTCAGCGCCAAGCGCCTTTTTGGTAAAAGTAGTCGTGGCCATTAACAATCAAATCATACTAAAGTCCGCGCGCCACTGTCCAGACGCAAACATCACCCGCACCGGCGGTCAAAAGTGCGTGCGCGCACGCGCTGGTGGTCGCGCCCGTCGTAAAAACGTCGTCCACCAGAATCACCCGCTCCCCGTCCAGCCGCGCGCCGTCGCGCATGGCAAATGCGCCGCGCATGTTCGCCGCCCGCTGTGCCCGCGTCAGCCGCGTCTGGGTGTTGGTGAATACGACACGCCGGAGCAATTTTTTGTTCACCCGGATTTTTGCGGCGGCGCCAAGGCGAACGGCCAGGCGTTCGGCCTGGTTGAATTCCCGCTCGCGCTGCTTCAAGGGATGCAACGGCACGGGCACGATCAAATCCCATGGTTGACCGCGCAAGACGGGCACGGCTTCGCGCAAAAGCAGGCCGGCGAGAAATGGCTCAAACCACAGCGCGCGCTGGTATTTGTAGCGATGGATGATTTCCCGCACCGCGCCCCGCGCGACCACCGCCGACCGCGCCGCGCTGAAGTGCAGTTCCATTTCGCAGCAATTCGCGCATTCGAACGGCATCGTCAAATCGCCTTCGAACGGCAGACCGCATCGCTCGCAGAAAGGCGGTTTGATGAAGCGCACGCGCGACCAGCAACGCCCGCACACATAGCCTTCCTTCGCCGTGGCGCGCTGTTCGCCGCAAAGCTGGCAGATTTCAGGATATAAAAAGCCGAGGCCGACATTGATCCAGGTTTGGAACGATGTGGCGGCGGTCGTCATGATGAAATGGTAAACGCCGGGCGTTTATTCAGCACCGGCAGGCGGCTGGAAACGGCGAGCGTGAGCGCGAGGACAATGAACGCCAGCCAGCCGTCAATCATTTTGCCCGTGCCCCAAAACCAGTTGGCGGCCTGGGGAACGTCGGCGGTGAACGCGCCGAAAATTTTGAGCCAGAAAATCCAGCCCGCGTGCAGGCCGATGGAAAAATAAAGGTTGCCCGTGCGCTGATACGCGAGGCCGAGCAACACGCCCGCCAGCGTCAGGCTGAAAAAGCCCGGCACGAGCGCATGAAAATCCGCAAAACCGGCCAGCAGCCGCGGCAACAGTTCGAGGCCGGAATACCAGGCCACCGCGCCCGTGAAATCGGCGCGATGGAGAAAATGCACGAGCGCGTAAATCAGGCTGCTCAAGACCAATGCCAGCGGCCAGTAAAACATGCGGCGAAGCCCGCCAAACACGCCGCCCCGAAATAAAATTTCCTCGAGGGTGGCGACCGCCGCCGCCGTTCCCGCCGCGCTCAAAACAGTTTCGATGATTTTTCCAGCCGAGACGCCTCCCGTCAGCGCGCGCCCGCCGTAGGCCAAAACGATTCCCGCCACCACCGCCAGCGAGATGAAGCCGAGCAAAAAACCGCCGAACAATTTTTTTGACTGGCCGTAGGGCGGAACCAGGCCGGTTTCGCGCAACGATTTTGCGCCGAGCGCGCGCAGCAACGGCCACACGCCGGCCAGGGCAAGCAGCAAGAAGGAACGGTCCAGGAACCGATGAAACGGGGCGCCTGCGAGTTTGGGAACAGAGTGCGCGAAATGCTGCGCGAGCCAGTAAAGCCAGGGCGCGAGCAATGCGCCGCCGAAAAACACCACGACAATGTAGATGACCAGCGCCCAAAGAGGCCGCATGACCGGAGGATAAACGCGGCGGCGATTCGCGCCAAGCGCGAATTCACCAGCTATTCCAGGTAAAATCAGAAGCCAGCGGAACAAGTTTCTCATTCCGACCGGGAGGGATGCCGTGTCGGCGTCCCAATTTTTGGGACGGCGAGTGCGCCGTCCCTCCCGTCACTGAATCACAACAAAATTCCAAATCTAAAATCCTGGTGGAACAGGTTTCATTGGCTTTTGCGGAGGGGATGTGTTATGCCATTGGCGTAATGGCGAGCGGCACACAAAGCACGGCAGGTCCCGAAGGAACAACGCAAAAAAAGTTCGGGCGGTTTTATCTTCAGGAACTGCTGAACAATGGCGGCATGGCGGAAATCTGGCTGGTCACCGACGGTCGCGGGAAGCCTTTTGCGTTACGGCGGTTGCGTGACAGTTTGCGGTTCAATCTGCTGGAGCGCCGGCGTTTTCGCCACGGCTGCGAAGTGTTGGCGCACGTGAATCAAAGCGAATACGTCGTCGGCTACGTCGAGCACGGCAAAATGGAGGGGACGCTTTACGTGCTGATGGATTACGTGGAGGCGGAAAATTTGAAGATGCTTTTCGGGCGGCACGATCCGGTGCTGACCGAAAACGTGGCGCAAATCCTCATTGACATGGCCCTGGGCCTCACGGACGTGCATGAAAGCGGTTACATGCACCTCGATTTCAAGCCGGAAAACGTCCTCGTGTCGCGCAACGGCAGCGTGCGGTTGATTGATTTTGACCTCGCCCAGCCGATTCCCGAAAAGCCGAAGAAAATGTCCAGGAACCCCGGCACGCCGTCCTACATGGCGCCGGAACAATTGCAGCGCAAGCCCATTGACCCGCGCGCGGACATTTTTGCCTATGGCGTCGCAGCCTACGAACTGGTGACAAACCAGAAGCCATTTGCCGGTGATACGCCCGGCGAAATTCTGGCTCGCCAGCTCGATCTCTCAGGCCCGACACCGCCGCGCGAGCACAATCCCGATCTTCCCGCCGCGCTCGAAAAGGTCATTTTGAAGTGCATCGCGCGCGACCCCGACCGGCGTTATCCGTTCATGAGCGTCCTCGTTCGCGATTTGCAGAACGCGCTTTACCTGTAATTCAGAATATCCTTCTTGCATAACCAGAATGGTGGTATTATGGTTGTGAGGTATGGCAAGCATTACTCTGAAAGACATTCCCATGGAACTGCACGAGCAGTTGAAGAGTGAAGCGGCGGCAAACTTCCGCAGCCTCACGCAAGAAGCCATGAGCCGGATTGAGCGGACGTTTCAAATTGACGCCGCTTTGAATACGCGGCGCGATCAACGGTGGATTGATGAGGCCATCGCGAGCGGGCCGGAAACGCCGTTGACCAAAAGACAGATGAATGCCATACGCAATCGAGTCCTGAGGAACGGGAAGTGAATCAGCTCGGCGGCAAACGCCCGCGCTTTCTGGTGGACCTGGCGGAGGAATTGACCTGGCTGAAGGGCAACGCCGGAGCCAACGTGGCCGAACGCTGGTACGAGGCGCTGTTAGCGACAATCCAATTCATCAAAAAGAATCCGCATATCGGACGCGAACGGGAAGATTTGACCCCGGCGGGCATCCGGTCCTGGCGGATGCGCGGGTTCCCGCGCTGGCTGATTTTCTATGCGGTGACGGATAAGAGAAAAGTGGTCTTCTATCGCATTCGATCCGGGACGATGAATCTGGTTGTGATGAAAATGGAATCCTGAGAACGCAAAACGTGGCCAGTGTTTCGCGAGGTGCTCAGAATTGGCGAGCGGACAAACGCGCGACCCTGACCGGCGTTATCCTTTCATGAGCGTCCTCGTTCGCGATTTGCAGAACGCGTTGTATTTGTGATGGGGTGGAGTGCCGGAGGCGGGTCCGGGAAGCGTGACCGACCCTGCGCTACTTGAAAAGTTTGAAACGGTGAGTGCGCGTGTCACCACACTGGTGGGGGAGAACATCTGGTGAAGCTTCGATCCCACAACCGTTGGCAACCCTCAAACAGTTTCGTCCTCTCTGTCCGATGAGACAAATACTATCAATTGTCGTGGCTGACATCTTTAGTAAATCTTTGAGATGCATGTTCAATGTGAATGGAACGCGATGCCTGTTTGATAGAGTTTGATCTGTGATCGAATGGCATCGGCCAGTGCGGTGTTGGACTGCGTTTCGGCCAGTTGCAGGGCGCGCTGCGCGGTTGCCACCGCTTCGGGAAATCGCCCGGCCTCGGCGTAAGCGGCGGACAAGGTATCAAGAAAGACTGGATTTCCATGACCCGTGAGCTGATTCGCCCGTTCGGCCAGTTCCACCGCCTTGTTGCCGTTGCGCAGCGAAGCCTGCGAACAGGTTGCCAGGACCCAGGCCAGGTCATTCCGGGCTTCCGCGAAGTCGGGATTGATTTCCAGCGCCCTTTGGAAATGGGCGATCGCTTCGTCCACACTTCCCTCTTTGAGCAGCGCGCTGCCGAGGTTGTAGTGAGTATTAGCTTTGTCGGGTTTGATTTGCAACGCCTTTTGATAATGGGCGATCGCTTCGTCCACACTGCCCTTTTGAAGCAGGGCGTTGCCGAGATTGTTGTGGGCTTCTGCGAAGTCGGGGTCTGATTTCCAGCGCCCTTTGGAAATGGGCGATGGCTTCGTCCACATTGCCCTTTTGGAGCAGAACGCTGCCCAGGTTGTAGCAGACTTCCGGGTAGTCGGCTTTGATTTGCAAGGCCTTTTGGAATTGGGCGATCGCTTCGTCCACGTTGCCCTTTTGGAGCAGCGCGTTGCCGAGTTCGTAGTGGCCCATATAGTTGTCCGACGTGCAGGCAAGCGTGTGAGTCCATAATGTTTCACTGTTCCGCCAGTAAGAGGCCTGAGTGTGCGCGCAACAAATCAAAGCCGCCAGAATGACTGTCGAAAGGCCGCCCAGCACCATCCAGCGGTGACGCCAGCCGGCGCACAATCCGCCGCCGCCCACGTCAACACCAAATACAATCCGATCTGCGGCAGGTAAGTGTGACGATCTGCCTGTGCCTGCAATCCCACCTGAATCAACCCGATCACCGGCACCAACATTCCCAGGTACCATAGCCAGCCAACCACGAAATATGGGTGCTTCCGCCGCCAAAAGAATACTCCCGCCGAGATGGACGCCAGCACCAGGATTGCCGTGATAATTTCCCAAACCGGCAGGCCGTGGGCTGGATAGGGATAAAGGGCTGCCAACCCCACAGGATAAAACATCTGACACAGGTAGGTAACATAGGAAATCAGCGCGTTCCCAATTCTCAAATGAAGAGGAAATGTTTCAACTGACCCGATGCCGGTTTTCTCAACCAGAACTGTCGCCACGCACAGCGGAATGGAAAGTGCCAGCAGCGGAATCTTTTCGATGATCAGCCGCAGGGGGACAGAAAAATGCCCCGGCCTGTCAACCGGCCCGGCTCCATCAGCGGCAAGAGCCGGACGGTTGAAGCGATTCAGCGGCCAGTAGTCCAGCAACAGCAACACGAACGGCAGCGTCACCAGCATCGGCTTGGACATCAAACCCAGCACGAAAGCCAGCAGACTCAATCCGAAAAAAACTTTGAACTTTGAACTTTGAACTTTGAACTCTTCGACATACCGCACATACGCCCAGAGTGTCAGCATGAAAAACAACCCGCTTAACACGTCCTTGCGTTCCGCCACCCATGCCACCGATTCCACCCGCAGCGGATGGATCGCAAACACCGCCGCCACAAACGCGCTGCGCCACAGGAACCCCGTCATCCGCCGCAGCACGAGGAAAAGCAGGATCACCGTTGCCGTGTGGAGGAGGATATTGGTGAGATGATGGCCGCCGGGGTTCAATCCGTAAAACTGGCAATCCAGCATGTGCGATATCGCCGTCAACGGGTCCCAGTTGTCATAACTGCCATAAGTGAATGCCTGTGCGATTCCGTTCAGAGTCAGACCCCTGGCAACCAGCGCGTTCTCATACACATACCGGTTGTCGTCGTAATCGACGAAACTCGTGGTGAACCGTCTGCCCGAAAACGGCAAACGTGATCGCCGCCAGAAAAATGCAGACGCCGGGGACCAGCCAGCGGTCATTCAAACCGGCCGAAGGGCGTTCGGATTCCAGCAAACGGGAGTCTGCGGTTCCCGGCATTTCAATGGCTGATGAAACGGGCGCGCCCGAATGCACGGCAGGGACTTTGTTCTTCGATTTTCGACTCATGGGGCCAAACACATGATTCAGGAAACCCGCGCAGTGTGACGAGCAAAAAAGGTCACTTCAGGCCGGGCCTCGATTTTTCCCGTCCTGTGTTTGAGCTTTTCCCCGTTTTCGGTCGAACGCAGACGACCCAATCCAGCTTCTGGAAGGACACACGCCAACAGGGTTTCAAAATCCGGCGTCGGAAACCAGATATGGCCGCTTAGACGCATACGACTGATCTCCGCGGGCTATTATCTTTTGCGGCTCACCGGCTCTTATTCCGCTTGAATCTGACTACCCCAAGAGCCGCTTGAGTTGTTGTGCGACTTCCTCAATCCAATCGTTGCCGGGAAGCGCGTAGGGGCGGAAGGTTTCGATGGAGCCTTCCCGGTCGTTGTAAAGCAGCGCGCGATGCAGGCCGAGCGTGCTGGCGTTGGGGGCGTCAATCAAACTGGCGGAATCACCGGCGCTCATCTGGAACAACACGCGCATTTCAAATTCACTCATCGTTTTCCGGCCCAGAAACCGGTTCACGTTGTTGTAGGTGTCGCAGGTGGCAATGACATGGAAGCCGCGGCCCGGCCCTTCGCTGATTAAATTTTGGAGCACGGCTGCCGGTTGCACGTCGCTCTCCGCTGTCGCCGCTCGAAAAACCGAATTCATCCTCCATCCGGAGTTTTTTGAAATTCTGCAGACCGTGGATGAGGAAAAATGTCTCGGGCGCCTTGGCGGACGGCTCATCCTCCCCGCGATTTTTCAGGTCATTTGCCAGGCGGCCCATCATTTCCGGCAGCTCGCCGTGGGCCACGCGGACAATTTCGTGCGGAATGGCCCGGATGACGCGCTCCAGAAATTCGCGCTGCGGGACGCCGGGCGGTGTGCTGTCGAGCAGGAAAAGTCGCGCGGCACCCTGGGGATACTGCGCGGCCAGCGACACGAGCGCGACGGACAAAATCGTCAATGCGGGTTCCTCGCTTTGGCCGACGATCAGCAGGTTGCTGCCGCTTTGCCTTTGGAAAACCGCTTCGGTCGGGCCTTTGATTGCATTCGGCGCGCCCAGCCAGATGCGCGCTGTTGCTGGGACTTTTATCTTGTAGGGACGCGCTGCCGCGCGTCCTGGCCGACCGGCAGGTCGGCCCTACCAAACCGGGAGCGCTCAACAACCTTTTCAACAGAATGTTTTCCTTCACGTCCGCCGGCGCATTGCCTTCAAACACAAACGGTCCCGGATACTGGCTTTTCCTTCTGATCGGCGCGTTCGCGGATTTTCGCGAGAAAACGGTCGCGCACTTCTTCCGGCAGCCAGACCGTCTGGAACGGGCTGTTGCCTTCGATGGAACCGGCGGCATCGTTGTAGATGCCTTCGCCGGGGCGCGAGAGCAGGCGCGGTGCCGGGTTGTCCTGGTCCATGATCAGATAGGCGTCCGCCTCGTTGCACATGAGCGCGATGCGGATGACCATCTGGCCGATGGTGGCGCGGGCGAGCGTGTAAGCGCCGCCGAGCGTTTGCGAACCGAGCAGCACGTGGATGCCAAAGGCGCGGCCCTGCCGGACAATGCGGTCGAGCAACACGGCCGCACCCTGCGACACCCGGTCTTCCTCGGTAAAATATTCCTGAAACTCGTCAATGATCAGCAGCGCGCGCGGCATCGGCTCGGCGCCGCCCGCCTTTTTGTAACCGGCGACGTCCTGCACGCCCAGTTGGCGGAACAAATCGCCGCGACGGCGCAATTCCGCGTCCACGCGCTCCAGCACGCTCAACCCGAACTCGCGGTCGCTTTCGATGGCGACGACTTTTGCGTGCGGCAACCGGCGGGTGGCGTAGCACTTGAACTCGACGCCTTTCTTGAAGTCCACGAGATAAAACTCGACCTGCTCCGGGCTGCACCACAGCGCGAGGTTGGTGATGATGACGTGGAACAGGGTGGATTTGCCCGAACCGGTCTTGCCGGCAATCAACGCGTGCTGGCGCGTGCCTTTGCCGATTTCGAGACGTTGCAACTTGGTCGCGCCGGAACGTCCGATGGGCACGGTGAGTTCCTCGGACGTGTCCTCCGTCCAGAGTTTGGCCGGCGGCGGGGCCACCTGCTCGAAAGGCACTTCGACGCGATTTGAATCTTTGCCGCTTTCGCCCACGCGACGCAAAAATTCCGTCACGAATTCCGGCGGTGGCGGGGCATCGAGCGTGAGGCGCGTTCCGCCGGGTTGATTGTCCGCCAGTTTGAAACCGCTGTCGCCCCGGACAAGGCAGACGCTGCTTTTGCAAAGTTCATCGGCCACGAAACCCTGGGGCAGGGCGTGGCGGCGGTCCCAATGAATCAGGGTGAACACGCCGCAACGGGCGCCGCTGGTGGCGATGTTGATGAGGCGGCGGGCGGCGGTTTCGCTGAAGTTCACCGGGAAATCGGCGATGACGAGGAAATGATATTTCTCCGCGATGGAGCCGGCCTGGGCGTTGTATTCCGCGATGGTCTCGTATTCGTTGCGGAGATACATCTGGATGACCTTCTCCATGTGTTCGTTCAACTCCGCCAGCTTTTCCTCGAGCTGCGCGGTTTGTGTCCAGATGCGGCTGTTGATGTGGCTCTCCTCATAATCGGCCAGGTGCATGAGGCCGGCGAAATTCTGGCCCAGCCCGACCGGATCGAAAATGGTGAAGCTTAACTTGCCCGGCGGATGGGTCGAAAGGAGGCGGAAAATGATGTTGTTGATGGCCGCAATCGCTTCGTCGCCCCCGGTCTTTGCCGTTTCAAAAACGATGGAGCCTTGGCTCGGATATTTAAGCGTGAGCGGGACGGAAAAATTGGCGGGGAAGGGCAGGGCCAGCCGTTTGTCCTTCAGTGTCGCCTCGGCCAGTTTTCCGGTATCCACTTCCATGCGCCCGAATTTCGCCGTGTTTTTGAATTCCTCCGGGAGCGTCCATTGTTTCCAAACCGGATGCTGCCATTCGGGAAAAAGTTCCTCCGCCGCGGCGTTGGCGGCACGAATGGTTTCATGGATGGGCTGGATGCAATTTTTCCATTCCCCGGCCAGCACCTGCCAACGGCCCTGGATGTCCTCGTTCAATTTCGCCACTTTCGCCTCGTGAACCCCGGCAAGTTGTCCCGCCTGCGCCTTCGCCTCCTGCTGCAGGCGCGCAATGTGGTCGGCGTGCGCGCGTTCGAGCCGGCTCGATTTTGCGCGGCTGAGTTGCTCGTTTTTTCTCAGGGCGCGGGACGCCTTTTCATCAACTGCCTGTGCCCGACTGCCGCGCGTACCCACGGCCTCTTTAACGGTTTGTTTCCACTGTTGGTTGAGAGTGCGGCTGGTGTTCTCGAATTCGGTTTGGATTCGTTCCTGTTCCTGCCGGCAGCGCCACTCGGCTTTTTCAAGGGCAACGTCATGCAGCCGTCTCGCCGTTGCCAGATTGCGGGCAATCGTTCTGGCAGCCGGTCCGGCCCGGCGCCCCCCATACAGGTAAATTGCCACGGCGATCACAAAAAGACCCGCCAACGCCGCACCAGTCTGGAGTTGGGAAATGGAATTCAAGCCGGCTTGCCTGAGCAGAATGGGTGAAAAGGCGAAAAGCAGCACGAGCACAATCAAAAACAGCCAGATCGGAAAGAATCTGAAAAACTGCGGCAGCAGATATTCTTTGAAGTTGTCCAGTTCATGTCGGATTGCAGCCAGCATGCGATGAAGTTCCCCCAATAATTGAAGCTCGTCCGGGGTTTGATCGGGTTCCGGCCATTGCCGACGGAGAGAAAGCAGCCTGATAAATTTGCCATAGCCGCGAAAGGCGCTCTTGGCCTCTGCCTCCAGCACGTTGAACGCCTCGTGATTTTCAGCCAGTTTGGTTTTGAAGTCCGCCAGGGTCGCAACGGTGTTTACCAGTCCCGCTTCACGGTCGCGCTCCGCCTGGGTCGAGCCTTCCGATATCTTTTGCTTTCGGCGCCCTTCGCGTCCGCCAACTCCCTCCCGAACCTGCTTTGTGACCACAAGATGGGCCTGGGTGATCCGCGCCTTCCGCTTTTCGAATTTGGACCGTCGTTTGTCCTTTTCAACTTCAAACGCGTCTTCGGCGTCGGCGATGGCCACCGCCAGACGTGACTCCTGCCTTTGCGTGGCCGCATCAAATGCCTTCGCTTCCGCAGCCGACCGGGTTCGAAATTCGCCGGCCAGTTTTTCCTCCCGGACGGCAAAATCCTGGATGGCGCTTCGGAGACGGCTCAAAAGCGCAAGCGTTTCGTTTAGTCCCAGATGGCTACTCACAATGTTTGCCAAAGATTAAACGAGAATCATTCGGCGCGCGAGTGTGTTCGTGAGCCGAAATTATGGGGTTAAATCTTCCGGGTGTTTTGAAACAATTCTTGTTAATCTTCTGTGGAAGATGTAACAACCTGAATGTCCGGTCATAGACAAAACCAGGCCATGAAAGTCTTTACATCTCTCATAGCGATACTGGCGACGGGCATTTCTTCTTTCGCTGCTCCGCCGACGCTGGAAGACTTTTCACCGCACTTTTCCACCAATACCCAAATCATCTGGCAAGCGCCAACCGATCATCTGCCGAAAGGCCTTTGGACTTATCAAAAAATCCTGCCGCACGTTTTTCCGGCATCAACCATTTCCAACGCCATCATTTTGGGTGCCCTTCAATACAGAGGATTTCCAGAGCCGTCCACCAATAACACGTGCTTTGAGGACTATTGTCATTGTTCTTGCATGATCCATTGTCTTTTCTCAATCAATCCCGGCTATGCCAGCATGTTTTTCTCTTCGCCGCTGCAAACCAACACGACTCAGGAAATTCCCGACGATGAAGCTGTTATTTCTTGGGCTTGGAGTTATGCGAAGCGATTAGGCGTTGACCCGGCGCAGGTCGCGTTTAAAGACATCACTCTCCATTTCAATACAGATACCAATGACAATAAAATGCCTGATCAAATCTCCGGTCGCGGCGTTTTTCTGGCGCGTGTGATTGACAGCGTTCAATACGTCGGCAATGGAAATGATGGTTTTGCATCAGAAGGCTTTTGGATTGAATTTGGCAGTTACGGGCTGATTAGAAATTTTTGCCTGATTTGGCCGGACCTGAAACGGATTGACCAGAATCCCACCACCAGCCCGCAACAAATCATCGCCTGTATCAGAGCGCACAAAACTATTGTGTTACCAAATGATGACGAGACCAATTATTTCGCGCGGGTAAAAAATCTGGCGAAGGCCAGAACCTTCACCATCACCAAAATCACACCATATTATAGCGAAGGCGTTTACGGAGAGATGCCAACGAACGATGAACCACCTAAAATCGTTGCGCCGATTGCGGAACTAGAAGGCGTTGCTGATTTCGGAAACAGCAATATGCCCGTCCGTCTTTTTTCGCCCATCTTTTCATCGGACGTGGCGAGATTGGTAGGAAATCAAAGCAAATAATTTTTAGCCTGTTGGCTTCGTGGTTACTCACAATCTTTCCTGACTTTGGCCAGAAGTTCGTCCAAATTTTCGAGCACGGTGACGGTTTTGTCCACGCTGGCGAAGAGTTCGGTCATGTAACGTTGCTCGAATTCCTGGCTTTTGGCGTCTTTCCAGTAATTTTTGGTTTCGTCCCAACGGGTGGCGAGCCCCTTCGTAAGTGACACGAGCCGGTTTTTGATTCCGCTTGGGTTCATGATCGCTTTACCTCTCCGTCGTCCGGCCGGCCTTCGACTCCGCGCAGCGGGGATGCCGTGCCGGGAGCGGTGACCGAGGCGTACGCGTCCAATGTTTTTACGACTTGAGCCAGATAAGCGACCGCGTGTGCCATGTCGGTCGTCAGGAACCCTTGCAACTGATTCAACTGTTTGAGCAACGGGTCCGTTCGATTCTCCATCTCCCGGCTCCATTTTTTTATCACCGACAACTTGGCCTCGCCCTCCCGGATGGCACGTTCCGTCCGTTGCACGGCCATGAGGCGGAGGGCGGTTGATTCCTGGAATTGGGAAAGCCGGGCGCTGAACAATTCGGCCCGCGCTTCCTCCAGTTTCCGGCCCCGGATGCGCATTTCGTTTTCCCAGTGTGGCCGCCGGTCATCCTGCACCCAGGAACGAGCGCGAAGAATCTCGTCGCACGCCTCCTCCAGGGTGGCGCGTGCTCTCTTTAAGAACACAATCAGGTCTGCCCGGAAGGATTCCACGGCCTCCACTGAAGTGACTTGGGCGCGTTCGGCCATGTCAAAGCGAAACGGATTGATGGATTGATGGATCGGTGGATTGATGTAAACAGACCAGTTGATTGGACCTTCCACCCAACCTTCCAATAGTCCAACCATCCAATTGTCCATACGTTCCTTCAATGTTGGTGCAGATATTCCTCGATGCGCTGGGCTTTTCTCAAAAGATAAGGGGTGTGCTCCTTTGAGAGTTCGTTGAATTTCTTCAGCGCTTTCATCGCCAGTTTGAATTCCTCGGCGAACTTCTCGTGCTCCTGGTCCTGCCACGTGTCGCCCAGCGCGGTAAAACGGGCCTGGAGCAGGATGATCCGGTTTTCCAGGTCGGTGTTGAACCGGTGCAATTCATCGGCAAATCGCCGCACCTTTTCGGGATCCATGATTGCTTGCGCCATTTTTTCCCTTTCGTTGGATTTCTTTTCCTGCTGACAAGGTAATCGAGAAATTCCCAGGCATACAGCCCTTTTTTGCTTTGATAAAATGTTGCCTCGCGCCCGGCGGGTTTATAATGTGAACCCGGCAACGCACAAACAGGCCAACATTATGATTACTCTCGGAATTATCGTCGGCAACCGCGGTTTCTTCCCCGCCCATCTCTGTGACACTGGACGCAAGGAAATTCTCGCCCTGCTCGAAAAACTCGGCATCGGCACGGTCACCTTGCCGCTCAGCGCAACCAGGTTCGGCGCGGTTGAATCCATGGAAGACGCGCAAAAATGCGCCGACCTGTTCAAGCAGAAGGCCGGCAAGATTGACGGCGTCCTCATCACGCTGCCGAATTTCGGCGACGAACGCGGCGTGGCCAACACCCTCCGCTGGTCCGGCCTCCGCGTGCCGGTGCTCGTTCATGCCTTCAACGACGATCCCAAAATCATGACGATCCGGGACCGGCGCGACAGTTTTTGCGGCAAGATGTCCGTCTGCAACAATCTCCGCCAATACAACCTTCCCTTCACGCTGACCCGCTTGCACACGTGCACACCTGACAGCGGGAGCTTTGCCCGGGATTTGCAGGATTTTGTCGTCACCTGCCGCGTCGTCAAGGCGCTGAAAAACCTGCGCATCGGCGCGCTTGGCGCGCGGCCCACCGCGTTCAACACCGTCCGTTACAGCGAAAAATTGCTGGAACAATCCGGCATCAGCATCGAGACACTTGATTTGTTCGAGTTGTTCGGTTGGGTGGGCAAACTCGGAGACAACGACCGGGCGGTGAATGCTAAGCTCAGGGACATTCAGGCGTACGTCGTCGCCCGGAGCATCCCGCCGGTGGCGTTGCTCAAGATGGCGAAGTTCGGCGTGGCCGTGGACCGGTGGATGAAGCAAACGCGCCTCAACGCCACCGCCATTCAATGCTGGACGGCCATGGAGGAATTTTTCGGCGTGGTGCCTTGCACGTTGATGAGCATGATGAGCAACCTGCTGATGAGCAGCGCCTGCGAGGTGGACATCATGGGCACGGTGGCGATGTATGCGATGGCGCAGGCCAGCGGCAAACCGAGCGCGCTGGTGGACTGGAACAACAATTACGGCGAAGACCCGGACAAAGGCGTGGTGTTCCATTGCAGCAACCTGCCGAAGGACATCTTTGTCGAAAAGGGCGAAGGCGCGCCGGTGATGGATTATCAGGAAATCATCGCCGGCACGGTCGGCAAGGAAAACACCTACGGCACCGTGGTCGGTCGCGTGAAAGCCGCGCCGTTCACCTACCTGCGCGTCAGCACCGATGATGCGGCCGGCAAAATCCGCGCCTACGTCGGGGAAGGCGAATTGACCAACGACCCGCTCAAATCGTTTGGCGGTTACGGCGTGGTGAAGATTCCGAATTTCCAGAAATTGCTGCGCTATATTTGCGAGAACGGCTTCGAACATCACGTCGCCATCAACCCGACGCATATCGGGCTGGGCGTGCAGGAAGCCCTGGGCAAATATCTCGGCTGGGAAGTTTATCGCCACGAATAAAAGTGGAGAGCGGAGCGGGAAGATGACGCGGTGGGGCGGATTTTCAACGCACCGCGCTACCGGTCGCAAAACGCAAGGTGACAGGCGTAATGACTTCCTGCACTTGTCCGCCTTCCGGCTTCTGGACAGGTGGGGCGAGCGTTCCCGCGAGCCGTTCTTCATTCACAATCCGTAATTCACAATTTGTAGATTTCCAGATTGTTTGCTAACATCGTGCACATGCCAACCGGGTTTGATACAGCCTTCGCGCGGGTGAAGCAGCTTGTGGCGGATTTCCGGGCCAACGAGAAATTCCAACATTTTTACGCCAATCACTGCAACGGCTTGGATCGCAGTCCCTCGCCAGCGGGAGCGGGAGAGGGTGGTCGCAGACCGGGTGAGGGATGTCGGGAGCAAACAAGCTTCCCCGCCCTGGTCTATGACCATTACGCCTCTACCGGTGAAGAAAGAAAAATTGTAGAAATAGCCAGATGAATAAATCCATCCCATCCATGATTCGACAGCGCACCCTGGTCGCCATGATTATGGTCCAATTTATGGTTGCGCCAAACGGATGGACTTTTTCGGGGCCTTCTGATGCGATTCAAGGCGGGCGAACATTTTTGGTGAACCTTCTGGATCCCGACCTGGGTCTGTTACCCGAGTATCGGGGCGCGAACGTCTACTGGCTGTTTCATGACAACTATCTAGCCGCGAAGGTGCTGGCCGTCAGTCATCCGAAGATCGCCCAGACGATCATGGCGGCAATCCACCGTGAGGGAGTCTACACGTCTGGCAGGATTCAAGCAGTTTTCGGAGAGTCCGCAGAACCCTTGCCGTTTCGTCAGCATCAACTGAAGGACGTGCGTCATGCCGGAAACAAAGTCATCCGCACCGAGGTAGCGACGAGCCAATTGTTCGATGGCTGGGAGAAGTATGCCGACCTTCTGTTTCTGGCATGCCTCACGGAAAAGAACCAGTCGGCAGCCCGTCAGCATTGGGAAGCAGCCATGCGGATGTGGGACGGCAAAGGATTCCTCGATGCTGCGGCCCGGCACGACCAACGCTATTCAACCTACAAGCTCGGCCTTGCATTGCTCGCCGCCAGCCACCTGTCGCCGCCTGCTGAACCACCGCAAGGCTTGCTCGGCAAGTTGCTGGCTCTCCAAGACGACTCAGGCGGCTGGATCACCGATTACGATGCGACCGGCAAGAAGCTTGGTGTGGCAAATGTGGAAACCACATGCCTCACCATCCTGGGCATTGAGGCGTTCACCGGGCATAAACAATCACCAGCGAAATGACCAAAACGCCCAAACCCGACCGCCAGATTGACGCGCTGGTCTTTGATCTTTACGCCCTCACCTCCGCCGACATCAAAATTGTGGAATCCGCCTCCGCCAGCGCTCCGGCGTGACAAGGGAGTGCGGCCAAATGAAATTCACGCAAACATTGGAAACCATGAAAACAGGCTTCCCGTTCTGTGCGGTCGGCATTTTCGCGAGCCTGATCTTTCTTTGTTCCTGCGCGACGGAGCAGTCCATTCATCGGTCTCTGCCGGCAGACGTGCCCGTCAACCAGGACGCCCACCGCTCGCTCCCGCCGGACATGCCCATCAGTCCGGACGCCGGGCGCGGAGGCTATTTGATTGTGACGGTTCAGTTGGAAAACGGCCAGGAGCTGCCAATGATCCTGGACACGGGAGGAGGTTGCCACTGTTCTTGATGAATCCCTGAAGTCAAAGCTGGGAAAGCCCCTCGGCACAGCGCCCATGCATAGCGTCTTCGGCATATCCACCAATAACTTTTATACGGCGCCAAAGCTCTATTTAGGAGACGCTCCGTTATTGATGACCGGCACGGCAATCGTAACCTGGGATGTTAAGAAGCGGCTGTCATCTCCCGCGCACCGTCCTGTCATGGGCATTCTCGGCATAGACGTTCTGGAGCACTACTGCATCCAATTGGATTTTGCCGCGGGCAAAATGCGCTTCCTTGACGACCAGCACGCCGACAAATCCACGTGGGGCAAAGCCTTTCCCATCGTGCCGGTGAGCGATGACGACCCGCGGCCCGCCGTCGCGGAAAATCTGCTCGGCCGGCAAGGCCCACATTCGCTTATTGACAGCGGTTGGCTCGGGGATGGAGCGCTGATGCCGAAGTATTTCCAGCAATGGACGAACCGGGCGATTGTGCCCACGAACGGGGAGTCGCGCTCGCCCGACGGCGTGTTCGGCGGAAAAAAGTATTTCTTTGTCAATTTATCGGAGATGGATTGGCCGTCGGATGCCATCGGACTGAACTTTCTGGCGCGCCACCTGGTCACGTTCGATTTTCCCAATCACACCCTGTATCTCCAGCGCCGATCCATCGGCCCGCTGCCCAATCCGAAGTTGGCCGCGTTCAAGCCTATTCCTGACAAGGAACCGAAAGTCACCGCCCACTTGCGCGCCGTGATACAGGACTTGATTGACGGCACTGAAAATGCCGATGACTTCACCGCGTCGGCCTGGAAGAGGTTGCAGTCCAAACAAAGGGACATTCAAGCGCTTACAAAACGCGTCGGTGACATTGTCTCGCTAACCCTGGTGGAACGCAGCAGTGTGTTTGGCTGGCGGCGCAGCTGCTGCTACCGGATGGAGTTCACCAATGCTACCCTGCTGGCACACTTCGTCCTCAACGGAAAAAACAAGCTGGCCTCGGGTAAGTTGGAAGTTGTGGAGTGGAAAGAACCGGTTGACTGAGGCATCGAATGGATTGGACAACCTTTGTCCAAGGGCTCGAAATACAATTGAGCGAATGAAACGTAAAATGTACGAGCCAGTCAGGGAATTTGAACGGCAGGGAAAACAAAGGTCGAAGGCTGAAAGCTAAATTCTAAAATGAGCGTGAAAGATTTGAAACCGAGAACGAAAGAACTCGCCCTTCGGGTCATCCGTATGTATTCCAAGCTGCCCAAAAGCGACACGGTGGCAAAAATGCTCGGCAATCGTCCGCATTTCGTTTGCGGCTGCGAATTGCTCGCTTTTTGACACTGATATAAAGCGCAAGGATCGGCCATCTGAGATTGCGCATCGTCTGCCCTTTTTTTACCCTTCGCCCATCATGAGAACCCAATTAGCGGTTGTCTGTGCCTGTTTGCTTTTCACTTGCACCGGCCTTTCCGCCCAAATCAACGTCAAGATTGATCCGCAGAAGACCGGCGCGCCGATTTCAAAATACATCTACGGCCAGTTCGTCGAACACCTGGGCCGCTCCGTCAACGGCGGACTGTGGGCCGAAATGGTCGTGGACCGAAAATTCTTTTTCCCCGTCACGGACGATTACAATCCATGGGGCACGGCCGAGGACAGCTATTTCAAATCCGGACCTTTCAAGTTTCTCAATGCGTCGCCGTGGAAGGTTGTTGGGCCGCGCGGCACGGTGAGCATGGACACCAGTAATCCGTATGTCGGCAAACAGTCACCCGTGATTCATCTGCCCGGGGACGGAACGGCCGCGGGAATTTCCGAAGACGGCCTCGGCGTCGTAAAGGGTAAAAAATACGCCGGCCACATCGTTTTGGCGGGCGATGAAAGCGCCCAGCCCATTCAAGTGCGGCTGGTGTTGGACGGCGGAACAGTCCTGACCAGCACGATTGAAAAAATCACCGCCCAATTTCAGTCGTATCCGCTCCACTTCACGGCACCGGCGCTTTCCACGAATGTGCAAATCGAGATTGTCAGCCGGGGCAAAGGCTCTTTCAAAATCGGCACCTTGACCCTCATGCCGGCGGACAACCTCAACGGGTGGCGCAGTGACGTGGTGGCCTTGCTGAAAAAATTGGACTCGCCTCTGTATCGCTGGCCCGGCGGTAATTTTGTCAGCGGTTACGATTGGAAGGTCGGTATCGGGCCGGACCGCGACAGACGCGCGCCCATGAAAAATCCGGCCTGGTGGGGGATTGAACCAAACGACGTCGGCATTGATGAATTCATGGAATTGATGCATCTCATCGGCGCGGAGCCTTATGTTGCCTTGAACACCGGACTGGGCACGTTGGATGACGCCCTCGCCGAAGTGCAGTATTTCAACGGTTCCGTGGGCACGCCGATGGGGAAATGGCGCGCACAAAACGGACATCCGGAGCCCTACGATGTCAAATTCTGGGCGGTGGGCAACGAGATGTGGGGCTCCTGGCAACTGGGCCACATGCCGGTGGACCGGTACGTCAAAACCAACAACCTTTTTGCCGACGCCATCTGGAAGGAAGACCCCGGCGCCCAACTCGTCGCGGTGGGCAATGTCGGCGATTGGAGCAAGACGATGCTCGAAGATTGTGCCGACCACATGAATTTCATCAGCGAACACATCTATTGCAAGGAAGGGTCGAATGTGGTGGGGCATGTGAAGGAACTCGCCGACGAAATCCGCCACGTGGCTAGTGTGCACCGGGAGTATCGCGAGGAAATTCCCGGGCTGACGGCAAAAAACATCCGCGTCGCCCTCGACGAGTGGAACTATTGGCACGGTTCCTACTCCTATGGCGAGTTGGGCGTGCGCTATTATCTGAAGGACGGCCTCGGAGTGGCGGAAGGCCTGCATGAGCTTTATCGCAACAGCGACCTTTTCTACATTGCCAATTACGCCCAGACCGTCAACGTGCTCGGTTGCATCAAGGTCACCACCACCGCGGCGGCTTTTGAATCAACCGGGCTGGTTCTGGAATTGTACCGCAATCATTTCGGCACCATCCCCATCGCCGTCTCCGGCACGGGCAACAATCTCGACGTCTCCGCCGCGTGGGCGGATGACAAAAAGGCCATCACTGTAGCCATCGTAAATCCGAATTCGTGAGATGAAAGTGTGTCACTGGATTTGAACGGGGTTTCGCTGGCAAAGAACGCCACCCGTATGGATGATTGCCAATCCCAATCCCGAAAGTTACAATGAACCCGGCAAAGCGCCCACTGTCACCATCGAGAAAACGGACGGCGACACTCAAAAATTCCAGTGTGGTGGTGCCGCCGTATTCCGTCAGCCTGTATCGGCTGGAAATTCATTGAACATCATTTTACACGGACAACTTGCATCCATGACCGCGAAATACGCCATCGGCCTTGAATACGGGACAGATTTTGTTCGCCCTCTGATTATCAATGCCGCCAACAAATACAATATTAGCATATGAAAATCCGACAAATCTCCATTTTCCTGGGGTTGGCGATGATCGCGTGGGGCGCGCGCGGCGATGTCGAACCGGCGGTCGCGTTGCAAGCGCAACCGTTTCCGCTTTCGCAAGTGCGGCTGCTCGACGGGCCATTTCGCGACGCGATGTTGCGGGACCAAAAATATTTGTTGAGCCTCGACCCCGACCGGTTTCTTTTTAACTTCCGCAGAAATGTCGGCTTGGATTCGTCCGCCAAACCTTACGGTGGCTGGGATTCGCCGGATTGCGAACAGCGCGGGGCGATGCTCGGTCATTATCTTTCGGCACTGTCGTTGATGTATGCCAGCACCGGCGACGCCGAACTCAAGCGGCGCGTGGATTATCTTGTTGCCGGGCTGGCGGAGTGCCAGAGCAACTCGGTGAGCGCCGGTTTTCATGCGGGTTATCTCTCCGGGTTTCCCGAATCGTTCATTGATCGCGTGGAAAACCGCAAGCCGGTCTGGGCGCCGTGGTATGCGCAGCATAAAATCATGGCCGGCTTGTTCGATGCCAGCCAGCTTTGCGGCAACGCGCAGGCGCTCGAAGTGCTGACGAACATGGCGAACTGGGTGAAGTTCCGGGTGGACAATCTGCCGGTGGAAAAAATGCAGGCGTCGCTCAACACGGAATTCGGCGGCATGAACGAGGTGCTCGCGAATCTTTACGGCGTCACGGGCAACGCGGATTATTTGAAAACGGCGGAAGCGTTCAACCAAAAGACAATTTTCGATCCGCTGGCGCGGGGCCAGGACAAATTGAACGGCCTGCACGCGAACACGCAAATTCCCAAAATGATCGGCGCGGCGCGGCAATATGAACTGACCGGCGACGCGCGCGACGCGGACATCGCGAAATTTTTCTGGGAACGCGTCGCGCTGCACCGTTCCTACGTCATCGGCGGCCACAGCGACAGCGAACATTTTTTCCCGACGAACGATTTTGCGAAACATCTGTCCGTTGAGACCGCCGAGACCTGCAACACCTACAACCTGCTCAAGCTCACGCGCCACCTTTTCGGGTGGCAGCCGGATGCGACCACGATGGATTTTTACGAGCGCGCGCTTTACAACGACATTCTCGCCTCGCAAGACCCGGACACCGGGATGTTCACCTATTTCATGTCGCTCAAGCCCGGACATTTCAAAACCTATTCCCAGCCGGACGTTTCCTTCTGGTGCTGCGTCGGCACCGGCATGGAAAATCACGCGAAATACGGCGACACCATTTATTTTCACGGCGACAATTCCCTGTTCGTAAATCTTTTTATTCCGTCCGAATTGTCGTGGCCGGAAAAAAACCTCGTCGTGCGGCAGGAAACGAAATTTCCTGAAAGCGACACGACGGTGCTGAATTTTCAAACGCAAACGCCGGCGCAACTCGCGCTGAAAATCCGCTGGCCGGCGTGGGCGGAAAAATTTTCCGTGCGGGTGGACGGCATAAAACAAAAAATGTCCGGCGCGCCCGGCGCTTATGTTTCGCTCAACCGCGAATGGCATAACGGCGACCGCGTGGAAATCCAGATGCCGATGAAATTGCACACCGAGCCATTGCCGGGCACGACAAATATCGTCGCGCTGCTTTACGGCCCGATTGTGCTGGCCGGAAATCTCGGCACGAACGGAATGCCGAATCCTTACGCCAAAGACCAGCTTGATCTGGCGCGAATTCCCGACCCGGAAGTTCCGGTTTTTGTTGGCGACCCAAAAACTTTTCTGAATAAAATCAAGCCGACGGGCGAGCCGCTGGTTTTCCAAACAAAAAATCTTGGCCAGCCGAATGACGTGACGCTGGTTCCGTTTTACAGGGCAAATCACGAACGCTACTCGGTTTATTGGAACGTCGTCAGCGCGGCGGACTGGAAAAGCAATCCCGCGCAACTGTCGGCGGCGGGCGACCCGCTTTTGCAAACGGCTTTGAACGAGAATTAAAATGGCAAATCAATACACCGTTGGCTTGGATTGCGGGACGAATTCGGTCCGCGCGCTGGTGGTTCGACACCGCCAACGGGCGAGAAGTCGGCACCGCTGTCTGGAATTATTCGCACGGCGCTGCCGTGCGGTGTGTGCACTTGCTCGCGTGTCGTTAAAATATACGATGTGCT
The DNA here is from genome assembly GCA_963754775.1 of uncultured Verrucomicrobiae bacterium. Classification (GTDB taxonomy): domain Bacteria; phylum Verrucomicrobiota; class Verrucomicrobiia; order Limisphaerales; family UBA11358; genus UBA11358. Next base: position 6,964 of record CAVWHM010000047.1, on the reverse strand, counting down.
TGGCGGGGCTTTTGGTGTATTCAGGAGACAGATCATGCTCGAAGAACTGAAGAAAGACGTTTGCCAGGCCAACCTCGATTTGGTGAAGGAAGGCCTGGTAATTCAAACGTGGGGCAATGCCAGTGGCATTGACCGCGAACGCCGCCTCGTCGTTATCAAACCTTCCGGAGTGCCTTACGCCAGCATGAAACTCCAGCACATGGTCGTGGTTTCACTGGAATCCGGCGAGGTCGTTGATGGCTACCTCAAACCGAGTTCCGACACGCCGACGCATCTGGTGCTTTACCGCGCGTTCCCGAAAATCGGCGGCATCGTGCACACGCATAGTCTCCACGCGACGGCGTGGGCGCAGGCGCGCCGGGGGATTCCGGCTTACGGCACGACGCAGGCGGATTATTGGTATGGTGACGTGCCTTGCACGCGCCTGCTCACGGCACAGGAAATCAAAAGCGATTACGAGGTGAACACCGGCCAGCGTCATCATCGAGACGCTCAAGAAAAAGGATCCGCTGCAGCATCCCGCCGTGCTCGTGGCGAGTCACGGCCCGTTCATCTGGGGCGCGAACGTTGACGACGCGGTGCACAACGCCATCGTACTGGAATTCATCGCGCAACTGGCGGGCGAAACGTTGCGCCTCAACCCGAAAACCAAACCCATACCGCCGGCGCTGCTCGACAAGCATTTCCTTCGCAAACATGGCCCCAAGGCGTATTACGGGCAAAAATAACCGAACCGCAGATTGAATATGAAAACAAACACATCCCTTGTCATCTTGGCATTGGCTGGACTCGGAATGCCGGTCTGGCAGGCTGGTACTTCAATGTCAAAATCAACCGGGACCCTCAGCCAGGCGCCTTTCGGTAAAACCGCAGACGGCACCCCCGTCGAAATTTACACCTTGCGCAACGGCCACGGCATGGAGGCGCGCATCATGACCTACGGCGGCATCGTTCAGTCGCTCAAGGTGCCCGACAAAAACGGCCAGCTCGGCGACGTCGTGCTCGGCTTCGACAATCTGGACGGCTATACGAAAGACAGCTATGTGAAAGGCTGCCCGTATTTTGGCGCGCTCATTGGCCGTTATGGCAATCGCATTGCCAACGGCAAATTCACGCTCGATGGCGTCACTTACACGCTGGCCGTCAACAATGCTCCCAATCATCTGCACGGCGGCGTCAAGGGCTTTGACAAGGTGGTCTGGAAAGCCATGTCCCTGCCTGACGCCCGAGGGTCCCGCGCTGGAACTCACCTACGTCAGCAAAGACGGCGAGGAAGGTTATCCGGGCAATCTCAAGGTGACGGCCGACCTATACCCTGACGGAAGACAATGCCCTGCAAATTGAATTTCACCGCCACCACCGACAAGGACACGGTCTGCAATCTGACGCACCATTCCTATTTCAACCTCGCGGGCAGGCGGCGACGTTCTCGGCCATGTCGTCCAGATCAACGCGGACAAATTCACGCCGGTGGACAGCAGTCTGATTCCCACCGGCGAATTGCGCCCGGTGGAGGGCACGCCGTTTGATTTCCGCACGCCGACGGCCATTGGCGCGCACATCAATGACACGAACAACGAGCAAATCAAATTTGCCAGCGGCTACGATGACAACTGGGTGCTGAACAATCCGCCCGGAAGCTCGGCCTGGCCGCGCGCGTTTCTGAACCGACCACCGGCCGCGTCATGGAAGTCTGGACGACCGCGCCGGGCGTGCAGTTTTACACGGGAAATTTTCTCGACGGCACACTCACCGGCAAAGGCGGCTGGGTCTATCAGTTTCGCGACTGCCTTCTGCATGGAGCCGCAGCATTTTCCGGATTCGCCCAATCATCCCGCACTTCCCCTCCACCGAATTGAAGCCGGGCGAGACCTATCAGAACACGATCATTTATAAATTCTCCGTCGAATAAAACCTTAAATCCAATCAACCAAATGCAACCATGAAAAAAATCCAGTCCTCCTGTCCTGCGCTGTGCGCTGGCGGCGATTGTTTCCGGCTGCGGCAAAAAGAAGAATGCCGGCAACGCCCGCCCGTGCGGCGGCTCGCCGGCGCCGGCCAAGAAACTGAAACTCGCGTTCGTCAGCAACAATGCGGCGAATTTCTGGACCATCGCCCGCGCCGGCTGCGACGACGCGGCAAAGGAACTCGGCGATGTGGAGGTGGATTTTCGCATTCCCTCCGACCGGCAGCGCCGCCGAGCAGCAGCAGATTCTGAACGATCTGGTCGCGCAAGCGGCGTGGATGGCATCGCCGTCAGCCCGATTGATCCGGCAAACCAGACCGATTTTCTGAATAAAATCGCCGGCCAGACGCTGTTGATCTACCACGACAGCGACGCGCCGGACAGCAAGCGTGTTTGCTATCATCGGCACGGACAATTTCGCGGCGGGCGAGCAGGCCGGCGAACTCATCAAGGAAGTCGTTGCCCAACGGCGGCAAAATCATGGTGTTTGTCGGTTTCGAGGACGCGCAAAACGCCAAAGATCGTTTCGGCGGCATCAAGAAGGCGCTGGAAGGCTCGAACGTTGAAATCATTGACATCCGCACCGACGACACCGACACCGTTCGCGCGCAGAAAAATGCCGAGGACACGCTCGTGAAATATCCCGACATCGCCTGCCTCGTCGGCCTGTACAATTACAACGGCCCGGCGATTCTCAATGCCGTCCGCGCGCGCGAACAAGAACGGCCAGGTCAAAATTGTCTGCTTTGACGAAAACGCCGAAACGCTCGCGGGCGTCGCCAGCGGTGACATTTACGGCACCGTGGTCCAGCAGCCGTTTGAATTCGGCAAGCAGGCCATCACCCGCATGGAGAAATATCTGCAGCGGCGACAAGACCGCGCTGGCCGGCGGCAAAATCGTTCATCCCCACGCGCGAAATTAAAAAAGACAACGTTGCCGATTTTCAAGCCCGCTTGAAAACCTTGCTCGGCAAGTGAATCATTGACCGGTCAATGACCGCCGCGCCACTGCTCGAAATGCGCGGGATTTCCAAACGATTTCCCGGTGTCGTTGCCCTTGATGCCGTGAGCTTTGAGGTCGGGCGCGGCGAGGTCGTCGCGCTTGTTCGGCGAGAACGGCGCGGGCAAATCCACCCTGATGAAGATTCTCGGCGGCGTCTACCAGCCCGACGGCGGGGAAATCCGCATTGACGGCCGGCCGGTCAAAATCCACAACGTCACACGACGCCATCCGGCTCGGCATCGCGTTCATTCACCAGGAACTGAACGTGCTCGACAACCTCGATGTCGCGGCCAATGTCTTTCTCGGGCGCGAGCCGGTCAATGCCGCTGCGGCTGATTGAACCGGAAAAAATTCACGCCGACACCGAGCCGTTTCTGAAACGGCTCGGCCTGCGATGTTCCACGCGCACACGGCTGGACCGGCTTTCCCTCGCGCAGCAGCAGATGGTGGAGATTGCCAAGGCGCTCTCGCTCAACGCGCGTATCATCATCATGGACGAGCCGACTTCCAGCCTGACCCTTTCCGAGACGACCCGCCTGCTCGAACTGGTCCGCGAACTGGCCAACAGGGCGTCAGCATCATCTACATTTCGCATCGCCTGGCGAGATTGACCAATGCGCCGACCGCGTCGTCGTCCTGCGCGACGGCAGGAACGCCGGCGAATTGACGCACGACGAAGCCACCCACGACCGGCTCGTCAACCTGATGGTCGGGTCGCGAAATCAAGAGTTTTTACGTGCAGTCCGAAGCGCAAAGATCGCCCGGCTTTTTCAAGGTGCGCAATGTCAGTTCGCGGTTGTATCCGCGCAAATCGGTTTCATTCGACGCGGCGCGCGGGGAAATTCTCGGCTTTGCCGGGCTGGTCGGGGCCGGGCGTTCGGAAATCGCCAAGGCCATTGTCGGCCTCGACGCATTCGCCCGCGAAGGAAATCTTCCTGGATGGCGAAGAAATTCCCATTCATGCGCCGCGCGACGCCATCGAGCACGGCATCTGTCTCGTTCCCGAAAACCGGCGGACGGAAGGTCTCATCGTCGAAATGTCCGTGCGCGAAAACGTCACCCTGCCGTCGCTGCACCTCTTTCGCGCTGCGGCTTGATTCAGCGGAAACGCGAGCGCGACGTCGCCGTGCGAGCAGGCGGACTCGCTCAAGGTCAAGACGCCCGGCGTCGAAACGCGGGTGATGAACCTCAGCGGCGGCAACCAGCAAAAGGTCGTCCTCGGCAAATGGCTGGCGCTGGCAGCCGCGCGTGATGATTCTCGATGAGCCGACGCGCGGCATTGACGTCGGGGCGAAGGCGGAGATTTACCGGCTCATGCGCGACCTGGCAGGGCAGGGGCACGGTCATCCTGATGATCAGCAGCGACATGGAGGAGATCCTGAACGTGAGCGACCGCGTGGCCGTGATGCACGAGGGCGAAATCACCGGCGTGCTCGAACGCGCCGATTGCACCGAGGAAAACGTCATGCAACTGGCCGTCGGTAAAAAAATCCCGGCCGCCAAACCGGCTTTTGAGAATTAAACCGCTAATCTGCGCTAATCGTCGCTGATTTATGAAAACTGAAATCTACAAAGACGAAAGTTATAAACTCATGGGCGTGGCGTTTGAGGTTTACAACGAACAGGGATACGGCATGGCTGAGGAGATTTACCAGGAAAGTTTCGAAATCGAATTGGAATCGCGTGGAATTTCTTTTCGCTCCAAGCAGGAGTTGATATGCTTCTACAAGGGGGGTGAACTGAAGAAACGTTACGTTCCTGACTTGTTTGTCTTTGAATGTCTGGTTGTTGAACTAAAATCAGTCTCGCAACTATTGCCTGAACATGAAGCGCAACTCATTGAATTACTTGCGAATCACCAAACAGCCGGTTGGCTATCTTCATCAATTTCGGCCACAAAGACACCCTTGAATGGAAAAGGTTCATTCTGTCTGAGTTCATAAAAGATGAGCGTCAATTAGCGATGATTAGCGGTTCAACTTTAAAATGAAAAAAGAAATTGGCATTTTTGTTTTGCTGGTGGTGATGTGCGCCGTCACCGGATTTGAAAACCCGCGCTTTTTCTCGCAAACCAATCTCGTAAACATGGCCAATATCATCGGCCTGTTCGGGATTTTCAGCCTCGGCGCCGGCCTTGTCATCATCACCAGCGGCATTGATCTGTCCGTCGGCTCGATGATTGCCCTCATCGGGATGTTGCTCGTGATGGCGTTGACCGACTGGCATTGGGCGTGGCCGCTGGCGGTGCTTTTCGTGATCGTGGTGGCGATGATGCTGGGTTGGGCGCACGGCGTGCTCGTCACGCGCTTTCAACATGCAGCCGTTCATTGTCACGCTCTGCGGTTTGCTGCTGTATCGTGGCATTGCGCGGTTCATTGCGCAGGACACCACCAGGGGTTTTGGCAGCGCGGCGGGTTTTGAAATGCTCCGCAACCTGGCCAATGGGAGCTGGTTTGGACTGCCCATGCCGTTCGTGTTGCTCATCATCATCGCCATCGTTATGTGGGTCGTACTGCATCGTTCGGTCTATGGCCGTTATCTGCTCGCAGTGGGGCGAAATGAAGAGGCGGCGCGCTTTTCCGGCATCAACACGCGTCTCGTCATTGCCGGCAGCTACGTGATTGCAGCGCTCCTGACCTCCATTTCGGCAATTTTGTTCGCGTTTTATACCAACTCCGTCTCGCCTTCGACCCACGGTAATTTCTACGAGCTTTACGGCATCGCGGCGGCGGTGCTCGGCGGCTGCAGCCTGCGCGGCGGCGAAGGCTCGGTCATCGGCATCCTCATCGGCGTGGCGCTGTTGCAGGTGCTGCAAAATCTGGTGAACCTGCTGGGCATCCCCAGCTCGCTCAACTTCGCCGTCATGGGCGCGGTCGTGCTCGTCGGCGTGCTGGCCGACCAGATTTTCAAAAGCCGCGCGGCAAAAAAGGTCGCGCGCTGATGCGAATGAGAAAGATTGCGCTTATCTGGGTTCTTTTGCTTTCGGCGTCGAATGTCCTGAACGCCCAAATGCTTTCGCCGGACACCAACTTCACCGCGCGTGAGGTGCAAATCATCGCCGCCGCAAAACCCGAAGCCGCTCCCCATTTCAACGGCGCAATGGTCGTCGGCATCCGCCACGGCACGCCGTTCCTTTATTCTTTGGCAGTGACCGGTGAACGCCCCGTCACTTTTTTGGCAAAAAAGCTGCCGCGCGGGCTGGAACTGGATTCCCGGACCGGCATCATTACCGGTTCACTTGCAGGCGCGGGCGAATACACCTTCAAAGTCACCGCCAAAAATTCCGTCGGGAAAGCCAAAACGAAAATCAAAATCATCTGCGGAGACACACTTGCGCTCACGCCGCCAATGGGCTGGAACAGTTACGATGCCTTCGGCGACAACGTTGTCGAATCTGAAGTCCTGGCGAATGCGCGTTACGTTGCGGAGAAGCTACAGCCGGTTGGCTGGGACACGGTCGTCGTGGATTACTGCTGGTCCGACCCCGGCGCGCACGACAACAACCGCAATGCCCGCACCGATGCCCCGCTCGCGATGGACACATTTGGCCGCTTGCTGCCCGCGCCCAACCGTTTTCCCTCCGCCGCTGACGGCGCCGGTTTCAAGCCGCTCGCCGATGCGGTTCACGCGCTGGGTTTGAAGTTCGGCATCCATATCATGCGGGGAATTCCGCGCAATTCCGTCAAGGCAAACCTGCCCATCGAAGGTTCGGACTTCACCGCCGCCGAGGCCGGCAACACCAACGACAAATGCGTCTGGTGTCCGGACATGTTTGGCGCGAACAGCAATGCCGCCGGTCAGGCGTGGTATGATTCCTGTGCGCGCCTTTGGGCTGCCTGGGGCGTGGATTACATCAAAGTGGACGACCTCTCGTCGCCCTACCATGCCGCCGAGGTGGAAATGATCCGTCACGCCATTGACCGGAGCGGGCGCAGCATTGTCTTCAGCACGTCGCCCGGTCCGACGTCCGTCAGCCACGCGGCGCACATCACAAC
>CAVWHM010000046.1:0-35797 GCA_963754775.1 uncultured Verrucomicrobiae bacterium | reverse complement strand
GGTCGTGAACGCATTGAAATGGCAGACGTTGATGATAACCGCGAGATGATTGTTCAATGCGTTTGTGACGGCCCGGTCCGCCTTCGCACAAATTTCCGTTGAGATTGTGAAGTCCGGCGCCGGACCGGTGTAATGTTGCCAGCCGACCGGCACGCGCACGTGATCAAACCCCTCGGCACGGATGAAGGCAAAATCGTTCACGGAATAAATCTCATTCCAATGTTCGCCGGGCGGCACTTCCAGATAATTGCCCAGATTGATGCCATGCATGAACCGTTTCGCCGCGCGATAGGCGGGTGAATGGTGATCGGTGAGCCGTTGCATCTCCTTCGGATTCGATGGGACAAACGCTCCACTGTCAGTGGCACGAGCGCAGCCAGCGCAGGCCGTCAGCGTCAGGATTGCCAAAAGGAACAGGGCAAAGGTCTTCATGTCTGGCTGTTGTTTCGACGGCATGATGCTCGTTTTGCAGTGCCAATCAAGTCATTGAAATATGGGGCCCAAAAACAGACTCGCCAACATGGCCGTTTTCGCCGATGCTGGCCGCTGGATTATCGTTATGTTCACCGGTACTTACACCGCGATTGTCACCCCGTTCAAAAACGGCGAGGTGGACGAAACTGCCCTCAACCGCCTGATTCAACTCCAAATCAAGGGCGGCGTGGACGGCATTGTGCCCGTCGGTACCACCGGTGAGTCGCCCACGGTGGATTACGAGGAACATGTCAATATCATCGCGCTGGCGGTGAAGTTCGCCCGCGGCAAGGTCAAAGTGCTCGCCGGCACGGGTGCGAACTCGACGAAAGAAGCGATTTATCTGACGCAGCGCGCCGAAGACGTCGGCGCGGACGGTTCGCTCCAGGTTGCACCGTATTACAACAAGCCGTCGCAGGAGGGCTTGTTCCAGCATTTCTGCGCCATCGCGCGCGCGACCAGGCTGCCCATTGTGCTTTACAGCATTCCCAGCCGTTGCGGCGTTGAAATTGGGGTCGAGACGGTCCGGCGTCTGGCGGCGGAATGCAAAAACATCATCGGCATCAAGGAAGCGGGCGGCAGTTGCGAACGGGTATCGCAATTGCGCGCGGCACTCGGCCCAAAGTTTGAAATTTTGTCGGGCGACGATTCATTGACGCTGCCGTTCATGGCGGTCGGCGCGCAGGGCGTCATCAGTGTGGCGTCGAACGTCATTCCGCGCGAAGTGGCGCAGATGGTGAATGCGTTTGCCACCGGCAACGCGGGCAGGGCAGGGCAGCTGCACGCGAAATTCACACCGCTGTTCAAGGACTTGTTCCTTGAGACGAACCCGGTCCCCGTCAAGGCCGCGCTGGCGATGATGGGTGTGATCGCGGAAGAATATCGTTTGCCGCTGGTGCCGATGAGCGCGGCGAATCGGGCAAAATTGCGCGCGACGATGAAGGCGTGCGGGATTTTATAATCGGAGATAGGAGATGGAAGATGGGAAAATCTGCAAAGCGCGAACTCCCAACTGCTATGATTAAAATCATCATCACCGGCTCGAAAGGCCGCATGGGCCAGGCGCTGGTTTCGTGTGCGAAAAACTTTCGCGAACTCGAAGTCACCGGCCAGGTTGACAAGGACGACAACCTCGGCGCGGTCATTGACAAAGGCGATGTAGTGGTTGATTTCAGCGCCCACACCGTCACGCCGGAAGTCGCGGCGCTTTGCGCCGGCCACGGCAAAGCCCTCGTCATCGGCACCACCGGCCACACCGACACCGACCGGTTCGACATTTCCAAGGCGGTGGCCAAAATTCCCGTGGTGTGGGCGTCGAATTTTTCGACCGGCGTTAACACACTGTTCTGGCTCACGCGCAAAGCGGCGGAAATTCTCGGCCCGGCTTACGATCTTGAGATTGTGGAGATGCACCATCGTCTCAAGCGGGACGCGCCCAGCGGCACGGCCAAAACGCTGGCGGAAATTCTGGCGGACGCGCGCAAACTGCAACTTGACAAAGCGGCGCGGCACGGGCGCGCGGGCATCACCGGTGAACGCAAGCCAAGCGAGATTGGCATTCATTCCGTGCGGGGCGGCGACGTGGTGGGCGATCACACGGTCATCTTTGCCACGAACGGCGAGCGGCTCGAACTGACGCACAAGGCTTCCAGCCGCGACACGTTTGCCAACGGCGCATTGCGCGCCGCGCTCTGGGTCGTCAAACAAAAACCCGGCCTCTACACCATGCAGGACGTGCTGGGACTGAAATGAATTCGGAATTCGGGATTCGGAGTGCGGAATGAAAAACGCCGGCCACCCCGCGACTGACTCCGCACTCCGCACTCCGCACTCCGCACTTGCAGTTGTTGCGCTTGGCTCCAACCTCGGTGATTCGCGGCAGATCATCCGGGACGCGATGGCGCGGCTGCAAGATTTCTCCGACCAGCCAATTCTGAAATCCTCGCTGTGGCAAACGTCACCGGTGAATTGTCCGCCGGGGTCGCCGAATTTTATGAATGCCGTTGTCGGACTCGTGCCCCGTGCCGGCGAAACGCCGGAATCGCTGCTCCAAAAGCTTCGCACACTCGAAAACGAATTCGGACATCGGCCAAGGAAAGTTTTGAACGAACCGCGTCCGCTGGATTTGGATTTGATTGCCTTTGGTGCGGAGACGCGGATCACACCGGATTTAATTTTGCCGCATCCGCGGGCGCTGGTGCGGCGGTTTGTGCTCCAGCCGTTGAGTGAAATTGCGCCGGAATTGATTTTGTCAGGGCAGGGAAAGACAGTTTCAGAATTGTTGGCCGGGTTGCGGAGCGAAGAAACGATCACGCCTCTCGAATGACTAATGACTAAACCATAATGACTAAAAAATGAACAAACCCCAATGACGAATCGAAAGCAATTGAGTCATTCGTCATTCTTTAGTCATTAGTCATCAGGGTTTAGTGATTTCCTCGAACGTTTCCCCGAAAATCCGTTTATATTCGAGCGCGACGTAGCGGTCGGTCATGCCGGCGAGGTAATCGCAGACGGCGCGGTGGAGCCCGGCTCCGCGAATCCGGCGGCGCGCGCCTTTGCCGATTTCACGCGGGTGGGCGAGGTAATACTTGAAAAGGCGCCCGAGCATCCGCACGGCGCGCAGGTTCGGCTGATACACGACGGGGTTGTAATAGAGATTTTTGTAGAGGTAATCGCGCAGTTCGAGGTTCAACTCGCGGCGCTCGGGGCTGTATTGCACCAGCGCCTTCGGGAAACGCCGCACGTCGTCGGCTGACTGAACATTCGCCGCCCGGATAAGGCGTTCGCTGTTTTCAACAACGTCCTGGATTTGCAGGTCAATGAGGTTGCGGATGATGGAATAACGGCGGGATTCGTCGGGCAAATCGCCGTGTTCCTTTTTCACGAGCCGCGCGGCATGCGCCCAGAGGCGGACATTGCGAATCAAATTCTTTTCCGACAGCAATGCCGAGTCGAGGCCGTCGTCAAGGTCGTGACTGTAATAGGTGATTTCGTCGGCGAGATTGGCGATTTGTGCTTCGAGCGAGGAATTTTTCGCTTCAAAACCCTTGCGCCGTCCGGGGTGGTCGTAGGCGGTGTAATGCTTGGCCAGCCCTTCACGGACCTCCCACGTCAGATTCAGACCGGGGAAACCGGGATATTTTTGTTCAAGTTCCTCGACGATGCGGAGGCTGTGGCGGTTGTGTTCAAAGCCGCCGCGATTTTTCATCAGGCGTGCGAGCGCGGCTTCGCCCCTGTGCCCGAACGGCGAATGGCCGAGGTCGTGCGCGAGGGCAATGGCCTCGGCCAAATCAGAGTTCAACCGCAGCGCGCTGGCGATGTTGCGCGAGACGGCGGCGACCTCGATGGTGTGCGTCAGGCGCGTGCGAAGGTGATCGCCGGTACCGTTGAGAAAAACCTGCGTCTTGTATTCGAGCCGGCGAAAGGCGCGCGAATGGATGATGCGGTCGCGGTCGCGCTGGTAATGGGTGCGCCAGGCGGGCGGCGGTTCGGGATGGTCGCGGCCGTGGGTGTCGCCGCTGAATTGGGCATAGGGCGCGAGAATTTGCCGCTCGATTTGCTCCAGTTCCTGGCGGGTGCGCGGCATGATTCAGATTTGTGACAAGTGACGAGTGACCAGCCTTCGCCCAGTGGCTACGGCGCGGCAGGCACGTGACATGAAAAACGTGCCGATGGAGAGCGGTTTTTTTCCCTGCCACTTGTTACCTGTCACGGGTCACCTCAATTTGCCAGCAGTTTTTGGACGGAAATTCCGCGAAACTCAAAGAGCCGGTGGATCACATCTTCAATCAAGTTGTTCGGGCAGGACGCGCCGGCGGTGATGCCGACGGTGATTTTGCCGGATGGCAGCCAGTCGCGGGCCTCGATTTCCTTTTTAGCGTGCTGGTCGTAGTGGCGGATGAGTTTGTCCGATTCCATTTTGGCCGCGTTCTTGATGAAATAGGTCGGCAGTTTGCCCTCGCCCATTTCGGCGAGGTGCGACGTGTTCGACGAATTGTAGCCGCCGATGACGATGAGCAAGTCCATCGGTTCGCGCAGAAGTTTCTGGAGCGCGTCCTGCCGGTCCTGCGTCGCGCCGCAAATCGTGTCAAAGAAGCGGAAATGTTCTGCGACATTTTCGGCGCCATATTTTTTCTCCATCGCGGCTTTGAAACGGCGTTGCACCTCCTCGGTTTCGCCGCGCAACATGGTGGTCTGGTTCGCCACGCCGACGGCCTGCAAATGCAGTTCGGGATCGAACCCCTGCGAATACGAGCCTTCGAACCGATCCAAAAATTCCCGCTTGTCACCACCATGAACGATGTAGTTGCAGACGTAATCGGTTTCCGCGAGGTTGAAGACAACGAGATAATGTCCGCTGCCGTAGGCCCGCGCCTGCGAACTGGTGGCCTTGGTTTCCTCGTGCCACGCCTTGCCGTGAATGATGCTCGTGACGCTTTCCTTTGAGTATTGGCGGACGCGCTTCCAGACGCTCATCACGTCGCCGCAGGTGGTGTCCACCAGCACACACCCCTTTTCCTCGAGGCGTTTGCGCGTGCCGACCTCGGTGCCAAACGCGGGAATCATCACCACATCGCCGGCGTGCAGGCGCGTCATTTCGTCCTCGGTCGGCTTGGGCGAAATGATTTGGATGCCCATGTTGCGGATCTGGTCGTTGACCTCCGGGTTGTGGATGATTTCGCCGAGCAGATAAATGGGCTTGTCGGGCGGGAAATATTTTCGCGCGGCGTAGGCCAGATCAATTGCGCGCTCGACGCCATAGCAAAACCCGAACTCTTTCGCGAGCCTGACGGTGAGGCTGTCCGCGGAAAGCACGCAGCCGTTGGCGCGGACGCGCTCGACGAGTTCGCTGCGATAGTGTGAGAGCACCTGGGCCTGCACCGCTTCGAGGATGTCGGGCCGGCGGAGATTGACTTTTTTCTGCGCGACAGGCGCTTCGGTTGACATAACAATAGAAATGTAACATGACGGTTGGCGTCGTCCAGCTTTGAATCTTAATCTTGCTTTTAATCATAATCTTAATCTCTGAAATCCCCCGGCGAAACGCCTCCGTTTCGGGAACGAGTTCAAGATTAAGAGGACGATTAAGATTAAGATTTGGATTTACATTGCGGAGCCGGCTGAATCAGTGGATACTTCAGTCTGCGCGTCGGAGCGTAGCTCAGCTTGGTAGAGCACCAGCTTTGGGAGCTGGCTGTCGCAGGTTCAAATCCTGTCGCTCCGACCATTTCCCCTTGAGACTCGGCGTGACTTGGCGTGACAGAAAATACATTAGCCCAATATCCAAAGCCTGAATCTCAACTCTGCTTTTGGCTGCCTGGGTGACACACGATGACACGCTTGGACTGTCCAAGACCCTCGTTTGTGCGTCTGTTTGTGTGTCTATTTCCGTCACGAATGGCTGTCGCTTAGCAACATCTGCCGCATGTTGAATCAGCAAAAACTTCTCGACACGCCTCGCAAATAGGTATATTCACTCAATACTTGCGAAATTTGGCTTCAAAGTGCCATCTTTTTTCGACGGTCTTTGATTCCAATGTTCTTCGCAAGCGGTACGCAGTCATTAAATAGCAAAACCAAGACATGAATGACCGGTTGGACATCCTACTGACCATTTTGAAGTTTCTGGGCGTGGCAGTTTCTGGTTTTGCGGCAATCATTGCAATTGCTTCAGAACAGGATAAACCGAAACAAGAACAACCACTTCCCAAATCTAGGTCTGCCCCCATCCTCACGCGAGTTTTCAGCAAGCGTTGGGCTATTCACTGGTGTATCATAGGTATTTTCGCATCTCGCGGTTTTGTCACAATTTTCAGAAACGTTAAAAACTACGCGAGACGAAAGAAATGCACGCCAAAAGGAGCAACAATTTAATCAAAGCATACAAACACAAATTTCCCTTGCAACTGAGTCATTGCGGGAATTGCAGCAACAAGGTGCGACGATGCACCAGGAAATGCTTTACTTGGAATATATGACCGGCAAATTTCAAAAGTTCAGTGTCGACGTCATTTACGAAATTCCGACTTCGAGTGCTGAATTCACACCGCTTGTCCAAAGGATAAATGACATAATCGGTCCGGAATATCTAGCCCAATTCCAACAAATCAACAGTTTACCCCCGCCGGAAACAAAGCTTTCACAGATTAAAAATCCTCAAAACACTGCTAATTCTTCCGACAACATTATTGGCATGCTTGCCTCAACCAATAAATCTACTGGCGAAACCTCCTTGTTCATTCTCTCGGGCTCTTTCCGGTCAGGGTTCAATGTTCAAATTCCATTTGATGAAGTCTTTAATCCAACTTGGGTTTACTCGGTCTCATCCGACCACAAGCTGATGAACTTTTTCGATTTTGTTACCTCACCAAGCATGATAGTTGAGTTATTTTCAAGTCGAAAAGACGAATCAACCGCACCTAGACCAGATTTTGCCGCCATGTCTTCTATACCACTCATTTCCCAAAAATTTGATTACAACGCCGCGACAAAACACGTCAAAATAACAACGTCAGCACAAACTGTGCAAAGCTTTATCTACAACACAAATACAAAACGCATAACCGTCCAATGGCATTTTGATTTTCCACCCGAAAATTGGAAGCAAACGATCAGAATGAGATCGATTTTCGACTTAGACGATGCCTCACTCCTCATTTCATTCAACGGGACAAATTATCCCAGTTTTCTTGCGAACGGCCTCCGGCCAACTGCCGCGAGTTTGGATTTCGGAATAGTCCGTATCACTGTCGACCATCTTTTGCCACTCAAGACGAAGAATCTCCAACCAACCGAGGCGACCAATTATTCTGATGCCTACACGGCGGTTATGCCACCTCCAAACTCACCTAAGATTGAAGATTACGAATTTTCCCCACTAAATCTACCATTACCAACTAACCAAAATGCGACAATCTCAAACAGTGTAGCTCCCGCCGCCCCAATCCAGATCACTATTCCAGCAAATGTGGGCATCATAAAAATGCCATTTGTTCGCGCTAACAATTTTATCTATCAGTCGGTTCCAACAGATATAACTAATGGTGGCAAAGCGATTTACAATTTCACAATTACGACTTCAAACCTATATGCCGTTCGAGCGCTGGTCAATACGCCCAACAATGCGCCAAGTGCCCTTTACGTAAACATCGATGTTCCACCAACAGACCCAACGAACATATGGGATATTGCGAAGACAACAGGATTTGCTTATGAGATCGTTGATTGGCGCGGGAACGGGACTAATAGCCAGTTGAACATTTACCCCCAGCAAAACTTTTCACTTAACGCAGGCCCGCACAAACTGATCATTGTCCGCAAAGGGCTGGGCTCCAGATAAAACAATTTGAAATTATTCAATTACCCCAAGCGCCGACACTGGTAGATGCTTTTCTCGGCACTACTGTAGATTTCGACGCACAATAAGGTAGCCGACAAATCCAGCAGTTGCGGCAATCGCTCCAGCCACAAATCAGCATGGCACATGCAACTCATTGACCAGCGGTTGAAACGGTACTTCCGTTGAGTATCGTTTAGTCATTGACTTGTTTTCAGCAACATTCGTTACGCTCATAACGATCCTTTCGCACCGGGTTGTTCCCATTTTCTCTTCACCCTGAACGCTGGCGATAATTTTCTTCACTGCGCAAATCACAACATGCTTATTTCACGATGACGTTTTGGGGGAATTTTATTTTCTCCAATAGAATCGGGCCTTTTTGCGCGTTGCCTCGCGGCGAAATCCCGCTTGGCATTGCCGCTGCTTAGCGCCCGGCAACGCAGGTGTGCTCCAGCTTCAGTTGGAGTGCGGCCTGACACCATTGAAAAAAATATGAAGAAAATTGAAGCGATCATCAAACCGTTCAAACTCGAGGAAGTCAAGGACGCCCTCAGCGAAATCGGCATCGAAGGCATGACCGTGAGCGAGGTCAAGGGGTTTGGCCGCCAGAAGGGCCACACCGAAATCTATCGCGGCAGCGAATACACCGTGGATTTCCTGCCGAAGATAAAAATCGAACTGGTCGTGGCCGACGGCCAGACCGACGCCGCCGTGGGCGCAATCGTCAGGTCCGCCAAGACCGGCAAGATCGGCGACGGCAAAGTGTTTGTTTCCGCCGTCGAACAGGCCGTGCGCATCCGGACCGAAGAGAAAGGTGAATCCGCTGTTTGAGCAACCCAACCCAACTTGAACCTCATTCACAACTAAAAACCATGAAACGAATACTTTTAACTACTCGCTTTAATTGCAACCACCGCGTTGGGCGCGTTTACGTCGCGGGCCGACGACACGAATGCCCAGCGGCCGCCAACGGCTGCACCAGCCGCCAGCGCCCGCCGCCAACTGCCATCAGCCACTTCTGGAGCAGCGTGTCATGTCGCTTGAAGCTTACTTTCGAAAACGGCGACCCGACCGCACCATTCAAAGACACCAACGGCAACCGGAATGTACAATGGCCGCCGATCATCAACGCCGGCCTCACCAACAGTACCGGCTCGGTGGCGGCATATCCGGCGCCGGCCACAATGCGCTGGCTGCTGACCAGCACGGCACTGGTGTTGTTCATGACGTTGCCCGGTCTGGCGCTGTTCTACGGCGGTCTCGTTCGCAAGAAGAACGTGCTGTCCGTGCTCGCCCAATGTTTCCTGATTACCGGCCTGGTGACCATCCTCTACGTCATCTGCGGATACGGCATGATCTTCGGCGGCACTGGCGATATGACCAAGGACTGGATCAAAGGCATCGTTGGCAATCCGGGAGTCTGCTGGATGTTTGCCAACGTCACTTCCGCACCGAACCGGCAATTATTCCTATTGGGTTTCGGAAAACGTTTATGCCATGTTCCAAATGATGTTCGCCATCATCACCCCGGCGCTCATCATCGGTTCCATTGCTGAACGCATGAAGTTCAAGGCCATCCTCGTGTTCATGACGTTGTGGATGTTGATTGTGTATTTCACGCAGGGCCACATGGTCTGGGGCGTCAACGGCATCATGAACGGCTGCTGGAATCCGCCGCAAAATTCACGGCCTTGACTTTGCCGGCGGCACGGTCGTGCACATGTCTTCCGGTTGGTCGGGCCTGATCTTGTGCATCATTCTCGGCAAACGTCTCGGGCTATCCCAGGGACAACTTCACGCCGCACAGCATCGTGCTGACTTACATCGGCGCGGCCATGCTCTGGGTCGGGCTGGTATGGGTTTAACTCCGGCAGCGCGGTCGCCGCGGACGTGATTGCGGCCAATGCATTCACGACCACGACGATTGCCACGGCGGTCGGCTCCTTCGTCTGGCCGATGTGGGATTGGATTGTCAAAGGCAAACCCACCGTGCTGGGTTTCTGTTCCGGCGCAGTGGCGGGCCTGGTGCTCATCACTCCGGCTTGCGGTTATGTGCTGCCCTCGGGCGCAATCTGGATCGGCATCGCCGCCGGCACCATTCCGTGGTTCTTCTGCTACAAGGTCAAAGCCTGGCTCGGCATGGACGACGCGTTGGATGCGTGGAGCGTTCACGGGATCGGCGGAATGTGCGGCGCGCTTATGACCGGCATGTTTGCTCGCACCGCCGCAAATCCAAATCTCACTTTGCATCTGAATAATGCAACGACATCCTAAAGTTCCAGCTTATGTGACTGACCATATCTTTCAGCCGCAATTGTGGGAACAGATTAAGACCGTCGGCGTTTCGCTGGTGCTGTTCATAGTGGGCACGATTGTCATTGCCTTACATCACAAAGGCGCTGGTGGGCTTGCGTCCGACCGAGGAGGTGGAAATGGCCGGTCTCGACATCAACGAACACGGCGAAGAGGGATACCACAGTTAAACGAAAAAAATGCTCGACGCTGCGCCGGTTGTTGGCGAAAGTCTTCACCGGCGCAGCTTTCGGTTTTCGACTGCACTAACAGACAGACAAACAATCAACCACTTCACATTTGAAATATGGCTACACCCAAGAGCGTTATTGAAATGGCAAAAAAGGCGGGGGCGAAAATGGTGGACATCAAGTTCGTGGACACCTTCGGCACCTGGCAGCACTTCACCATGACCATCAACGAACTGTCCGAGGAAACCTTCGCCGAAGGCATCGGCTTTGACGGATCGTCCATCCGCGGCTGGAAGAGCATCGAGGCCAGCGACATGCTGGCGATGCCCGACCCGGAGACGGCGTTCATTGATCCGTTCATGGCCGTGCCGACGCTTTCCCTCACCTGCACCGTTGCCGAAACCGGCACGCTGGAGTCTTACAGCCGTGACCCGCGCGGCATCGCGCAGAAGGCGGAAAAATATCTCATCTCCACCGGCCTGGGCGACCAGGCTTTCTTCGGCCCGGAAGCCGAATTTTTCATCTTCGACAACGTGCAATTCGATTCCAAGTGCAACGGCACGTTCTACAGCATTGATTCCGACGAAGGCATCTGGAACACCGGCCGCGATGAAATGCCCAACCTCGGCAACAAAATCCGCCACAAGGAAGGTTATTTCCCGGTCGCGCCGCTGGACACCCAGCAGGACATCCGCACCGAAATGGTGCTGATGATGGAACAACTGGGCGTAGTCGTCGAGAAGCAGCACCACGAAGTCGCCACCGCCGGTCAGGCTGAAATTGATTATCGTTTCAGCACCCTCGTTACGGCCGCGGACTGGATGATGATTTACAAATACGTCGTGAAGAACGTCGCCAAGAAGCACGGCAAAACCGCCTGCTTCATGCCCAAACCCCTCTTTGGCGACAACGGTTCCGGCATGCACACCCACCAGAGCATCTGGAAAAAGGGCAAACCGCTCTTCGCCGGCAACGAATACGGCGGCCTCAGCAAAATGGCGCTCCATTATGCCGGCGGGCTGCTCAAGCACGCCAAGGCCCTGTGCGCCATTTGCAATCCGACCACGAACAGCTACAAGCGCCTCGTGCCCGGGTACGAAGCGCCGGTGAACCTCGCTTACTCGGCGCGCAACCGCAGCGCCGCCGTCCGCATTCCGACCTACAGCGAGAGTCCCAAGTCCAAGCGCCTCGAATATCGTCCGCCGGACCCGGCGGCCAATCCGTATCTCTGCTTCGCCGCGCTGCTCATGGCCGGCCTTGACGGCATCGAGAACAAGATTAATCCGGGCGAACCGCTGGACAAAAACATCTACGAACTGCCGCCGGAAGAATTGAAGAAGGTCCCGAACGTGGCCGGCAGCCTTTCCGAAGCCGTTGAATGCCTCGAGAAGGACTACAAGTTCCTGCTCAAAGGCAACGTCTTCACCGAAGACTTCCTGGAAATGTGGATTGCCAACAAGCGGAAGGAGCACGACGCCATCCGCCTGCGTCCGCATCCGTACGAATTCTTCATGTATTACGACGTGTAAAGATTAGTCAGGAGGAGGAACTGGGGAACGGCGTGGATCGAAAGGTTCACGCCGTTTTTATTTTGAGTGTCCCGTAGCAGCGTCTCGGCAGACGCCGACTTTACATATCTCGACTTCTGCCATAAGCCGCTTCACCTGATTGCGGAAGCTTAGGTCCGACTGCTATTTCAATTTTTCGGCCAGTTCCTCGCCCAACGCCGCTGCTTCGGCCACCGGACGTTTCCCTTCGCTGCGCTCTGGCCGGCCCGTCGCGAAATGACACCGCGCGCATCTGCATCCGGCTGCCCTCAATTTCGGCGTAGGCGGCCACCGGACTCTGACAACCGCCACCCATCGCGCGCAGAAACGCCCGCTCTGCCGTCACGCATTGGAACGTGTTGAAATGGTTCAGCCGCTCGCAAATCTTGGCGATGCGCTCATCGTCCGCGCGAATCTCAATGCCAATGGCGCCCTGTCCCACGCATGGCAGCATCACGTCCACGTCCAGAATCGTCGCCAGCAGACCGTCCGGCACCGCGTCGCCTTCGAGTTTGCCTTCGGGCGTGACCCGAAAATTCAGCCGCGTCAGCCCGGCCAGCGCGAGCACCGTGGCGTCCAGTTCACCGCGTTCGGCGACCTTTTGCATCCGCGTGGTGACGTTGCCGCGAATTTCCACCACGTTCAAATCCGGCCGCGCGGCGAGCAGTTGTTCCTTGCGCCGGGTGCTGCTGGTGGCGATGGTCGCCTTCGCCGGAAAATCTTTCAATTTCAAGTGCGGCTGGAAACCGCGTAACGCGTCCTGCCCCGGTGCCCAGTCAGCGGAAGTTGTGGCAGCGGCGCGGGTCTTGATAAATTCGGCATCGCGATAGATCAACACATCGCGCACGTCGGCGCGTTTGGGCGTGGCGGCGAGTTTCAGGCCGGCGGGCAAATCGGTCGGCAAATCCTTCAGGCTGTGGACGGCGAGGTCGGCCTGGCCTTTTACGAGCGCGACTTCGAGTTCCTTGGTGAACAGGCCTTTCGGCAGGCTTTCGCCCTTTTTCGCCATGGAAGCAGTCTGCAATTTGTCGCCGGTGGTCTTGATGATTTTCAACTCGAAGCGCAGCCGGGGAAATGTTTCGCGGCATTGCGCGGCAATCAGATTGGCCTGCGCGAGCGCGAGCGCGCTGCCGCGCGTGGCGATGATGATGGGGCGTTCGCTGGGCATATTATTTTGACCGTGGATTACACAGATGGCGCAGATTTAAAAACGAATTTATCCGCGTTATCCGCGCAATCCGCGGTTCTGAGATTCACTTAGCAACGCGTTCACTTTCTCGGCAATAATCACTTCGCACCGCGCAATCTCCTCCTTGCGCAGCTCGGAGATAATCGTCGGCGATGGCCTGGAGATCGTCAATGTTGTAAAGATATACGTTCTCCAGAAAATTCACCTCGGGATCAATGTCGCGCGGCACGGCGATGTCAATGAGAAGCAACGGCCGATGATGGCGCAACCTCATCAGCGGTTCAAGCCGGGCGCGGTCGAGAATGTGATGCGGCGCGGACGTGCTGCTGATGACAATGTCAATTTTGCCAAATTCCGCCGCCCAATCGTCAAATTGCACGGCGCGTCCGCCAAGCTCTTTCGCCAGCGCCACCGCGCGGTCGTGTGAACGGTTGGCGACGATGATGCTGCGCGCGCCGCGGGAGAGCAGGGCGCGGGCGGTCTTTTCGCTCGTTTCGCCGGCGCCGATGACCATGACTTCGCGGTCGTTGAGCGAACTGAAAATTTTCTCCGCGAGTTCGACCGCGACCGATGCCACGGACACACTGCCGCGCTGGATGTTGGTTTCGGTGCGGATGTGCTTGGCGACGTTGAATGCGCGTTGAAAGGCCTTGTTCAGCCGAGCGCCGGTGTGGCCGTGGCGATGCGCGAGCGCGTAAGCCTGCTTGAGCTGGCCGAGGATTTCAGTTTCGCCGAGCACCATCGAGTCGAGGCCGCACGCGACCTTGAAGAGGTGATGCAGGCTTTGCGGTTCGGCGAGCGTATAGAGTTCGTCGCCCGAGACTCAACTTTCCGCCCTGAAGCTGCGAACGGTCGCGAGGTTCTGGACTGCGCCAGCCCTCTGGCGCTCTTGCTTCGAGGACGGCGCTACGCAGCGGCAGTGGGCTGCCGCAGTTCAGGACGCTATCGCGTCCACCGACAACCCCGCCCAGCGCAACGAGAAATGTTTTCAATTCGGCAAACGCTTTGGCGGGTTCCAGCGCCGTCGCAGCGTAGATTTCCACGCGATTGCAGGTCGAAAGAATCACGGCTTCGCCGGCAATGCCGGATTCGCGCAATGACCTGAGAGCGTCGGGAATCTTCGCCTCGGCAAAAGCAAACCGTTCCCGCAGTTCCACGGGCGATGAATGGTGGCTCAGGCCGATGACGACGATGTTCATGCGGGAAGAGTGACGGGTGACACGTGACGGGTGACGAGCGACAGACCGCTGGACGACTGCGCTCCGGCGCTCGCGACACTCGACACTCGACACTCGACACATTCTGTTCATGGATGATGCAGGGGCGAAAGCAGGTTGGTGCCCCAGAAGGTCAGGAGCAAAAACACAAACGCGCCGATGATGCTGATGGCGAAACCACGATTTGACGGCACGCGCAGCCGGCGCAAAACCAGCAACGCCAGATAAACCACCCACATGAAAATGGACCAAACCACCTTGGGGTCTGTCCAGTAGCCTACGTTCGCCGGACGCGGCAGATGCCTGCCGGCGGCGAGGCCGACCGTGAACAGCAACAGCCCGGCGAGCACCAGCCGGCTGGCGATGAGTTCCAGCCGTTGAATCGGCGGCAGGAGTGACAGCACGGCGCGGAGTTTGTGAAATTTCAAGTCGTGTTGTTGCGTCAAAAACATTCCCGCCGCCACCGCGCCGAGACCAAACGCGCCGTAAGCGAGCATGATGGTGGCCGCGTGCAGACTGGTCAACGCGCCGGAAAATTCCGGCTGCGGCCCGCGGGGCGGGTCGAGCGCAGGCATGAGCGCAAACACGCCGATGGCGAACAAAACCGGCGACGCAAACGCGCCGAGAAACCGCATCCGCGGCCACAGCCCGATGATCAGATACGCGGCGACAATCGTCCACGTGATGAACGTCGTGGCTTCGTAAAGATTGTTGACGGGGCATTGGTTGATGGAAAAACCGCGTTTGAACATGGCGGCCGTGTGGAGCGCGAATGCGGCGAGCAGCAGGAAATAATTCACGTGGTCATCCTTGCGAAAGCCCAGCCGCCACAGGAAAACCGAATACACCGTGCTCAATCCGTAAATCATCACGGCGAGCAAAAAGCAATGCCGGTCAGTGAACCAAGCCATGCTGACAGGTTAATTCAGGAAAACCACCCGGCAAGCGGCAATTCAGAACGGAATTTAACGCAGAGGCGCTAAGGTGCGGAGAAGACAACCTATCCTCGTATTGGGATCACCGTCCTCGCTTCAGTGTAGTTGTAAATCCACCGGAATCCCAAACCAAATTACTGTCATCGAGATGAACAATCCTGACTTGTTCCACTGTACGCAGAGACGCGACGATGGAGCCTGGTCATCGGATTTGGGCCGTACATTCGGAATTATTGACTGTCATCCAAAACTTTTGCTGTGAACTTCGATATAGGAGCCGGTGTCGTCGAAACATCAAACAAATAGAAGGCTCGTTGCTGATATCCTCGCCAGCACCAATCCGAATCGCGATGTCCGAGAGTGCATGTGCCGTAAAAACGTGTGGAGAATGACCTGAGCGTCTGCCCAGATAGCGACTGCGTCATCCGTCATATATGCCTGAAGTCACCCCAAGATGGAGATGATATTCGGTGCGTCCTGAAAAGCATGCGGTGGTGTTCGAGACAGCAACGGTTAGACGTGCCAACACCCCATCGAAATATTCCTCGTCCTTCTCGAGTGTCCGGGCTGGTAAAAGAATCATGCTGTGAGAAGTTCAGTGTAAACGGGATGCCTTGTGCAACCACACATGGAGCGTAGTAGTTCGTGCTCTCGTGCCTGCCACAGTCACCGGTGTCAACCCAAGATACCGCAGGAATGACCTCGACATTCATGCGATTCCCTATTGCACAGCCTGTCAGTATCGAAACTCCGACGGTAACTGCAATGGTGCAATGGATGCGCATCCAGTCAGCCTAACGAATAATGGACGCTGCGTCGTGGAGCCCATCCATTTTCATGGAAATGATTCTTAATCTGGCAAAGTTGGTTGTCCAGAGAAAGTTGAACGAAGAATTGATGATTAATTGGAAATGCTATTTCTGTGCCCTGCATTGGGCGGGAGCGCGGACGGCCCGCCCGCGAGTTCAGAACTCTTCCAACGCGGACGAGCCGTCCGCGCTCCTTATTGCAGAAGTCTCAACCTTTAATTTTGTTCACCAAATCAGCAGGCAGCAGCTTGCGGAGTTTCGGATGCGCTTCGACGAGGCGCATGATGTCCAGCAAATCCTTCTGCCGCTTGCTGGCGCGGCGCTCGGGGTCCTGCCAGGCCAGAATTTTTCCGCGCAGCGTGTCCGGCAAACTCGCCACGCGCATGAGAATGCCGTGAATATCCGCCGGCTTCGAGCGTGCAGGAAAATCGCGGTAAAAATCTTCGGTGCTGATTTGCACGAGCACTTTCGACCGGCCTTTGAGGTTGACCGACCATTTGAATTTTTTGGCGGTGAAGCCCGCCGCGCGCAACGCCTTCACCGCTTCTTCGACGCGCCCGGCGGCGATGACCACGTCCACGTCCGCCGTTGCCATCGGTTCCTTCGCCCAATGGTTGACCGCCAACCCGCCGATCATGCACCACGGGATTTCGCGGCGTTCCAGCGTGGTGATGAGCAGCGAAACATCGCCGCCGCCGCCCGCCGTCTGCCAGTCGTAAAATTGCTTTTGAGTCACAATTTGATTTTAATCGAGTGAATTGGCCGGGCAAGCGGTAAGTGGGTTGGCGGCGCCTTAATCTTAATCGTCATCGTAATCCTGATCTTCATTCCTCGCGATTAAGATTAAGAATAAGATTATGATTAAGATTTAGACGGAACCGATTAAATCCCTGCCTTGCAATTCAAAAAGGGCGCTTTTACTCTTAGGCAAAGACGCACGCTGGTATGAGCTATACCATTCAATATCTCCAGTCCGAAGGCGCGGCACAGAACTTCGAGGTCAGCGCGCTGGTCAATTGCATGGTGCAGGACGCCATCAAGCTCAGCGCGAGCGACCTGCACATCGAACCGTGGGAGAAAGCCATCGCGGTGCGGGCCCGGGTCAATGGCGTGCTGGTTGAGGTGGCGCACCTGCCGCTGGAGTTGCTGGACAAAATCGCCATGCGCTTCAAGGTCATGGCCAACCTGGTCACTTACCAGGCCGGCACGCCGCAGGACGGCGCGGCAGTGGGCGGGCCGGAATTGGAAGGCGTGCAGTTGCGCATCTCGATTTTTCCCACAACCCGCGGCGAAAAAATCGTCATCCGCCTGTTCGATCCGCGCGACCGGCGGTTTGATTTAAACTCGCTCAACTTCGACGAGGCGGCATTGAAAGGATTAGTGCGCCTGTTGAAACGTTCCAGCGGTCTGCTCCTGTTCACCGGCCCGACGGGCTCGGGCAAGACGAACACGATGTATTCGTCGCTTTGCCACATCATGCAGCGCGACGGGACGAGCGTGAGCATCAGCACGGTGGAAGACCCGGTGGAATTCAATCTGCCGATGATCAGCCAGACGCAGATCAATCCGGCGCAGGAATTCACTTACGCCATCGCCCTGAGGAGCATCATGCGGCAGGACCCGCAAATTATCATGGTGGGCGAGATTCGCGACCCGGAAACGGCGGCCATCGCGGTGCAGGCGGGACTGACGGGACATCTGGTCCTCAGCACGATCCACTCCGGCAGGTCGGCCGGTGCGTTCACTCGGCTCATCAACATGGAAATCGAACCGTTCATGCTGGCGTCGGCCATCCTGGGCGTGCTCGGGCTGCGGCTGGTGCGCTGCAATTGTCCGGATTGTTCCGAATCGTATGAGCCGGACCCAAGCCAGCTCCGGGTCCTGCCCGAAGAGTTGAGGTCGGAGGCGCAGTTCCGGCATGGCATGGGTTGCTCGCGTTGCACCAACACCGGCTTTTCCGGACGCCTGCCCGTGACCGAGTTGCTGGTCGTGAACGAACCGTTCCGCGAAGCGATCTTGAAGAAAAACTCGACTTCGGCCCTCGAGGAAATTGCGATTCAACAGGGCATGAGAACGCTCTGGCAAAACGGGCTGCAACGCGTCATCAACGGCCAGACGTCACTGGAAGAAACAGTGCGCGTGCTGGCGGCGGACATGATGTAACCGTTGCGTTGCAAGGGCTTCCATTCGGAGGGACGAGCTATGCGAGTCCCTGAATTTGGGCGGGCGTAACATTTTGGGCCTCGTGTAACTCGGCCCTCCGAATCTGCCGCTTGCCAACGGCTCCCGCGTTTTGTCTAATTTGCCCGTGCTTAACCAACAGACGCTCAATCGTTCCGCTGCTTTTTCCGGCATCGGCCTGCACAGCGGCAACGGGGTGAACATGACGTTGCTGCCCGCGCCCGCCAACAGCGGCGTGCGCTTCCGCCGCGTGGATCTCGAAGGCAAACCGGAAATCGAGGCGCGCGTGGAAAACGTCGGCGAAACGACCCGCTCGACGACGCTCGCCCGGGGCAACGTGAAAATTCACACCGTCGAACACGTCCTCGCCGCGCTGGCGGGTTACGGCATTGACAATGCCGTGGTCGAATTGGATGCCAACGAACCGCCCATCGCTGACGGCAGTTCACGCGAGTTCTGCAAAATCATTCAGGACGCCGGCATCGCGCCGCTGGCGGAAAAGCGCGAGCCGTATTCGCCCGCCGAACCGATTGAGTTGCAGATGGGCGAAACGATGATGACGTTGTTTCCCGACGAAGCCTTCAAAATCACCTGCACCAGCGCGGACAAGCAGGGCCGGTTTACCCAGTTTTTCAGCACGGAAATCACGCCCAAGACCTGGGAGAAGGAACTGTCGCACGCGCGGACGTTTTGTTTTTACGAGGAAATCGAGTTTCTCATCAAAAACGGTCTCATCAAGGGCGGCAGTCTGGAAAACGCCGTCGTCATCCGCGACGACGCGGTGCTGACGACCGAGCCGCTGCGGTATCCCGAGGAATTTGTGCGGCACAAGATGCTCGACATCCTCGGCGATTTATCGTTGCTCGGCCGGCCGATTCGCGGGCATTTGATTGCCGTCAAGCCGAGCCACGCGGCGAATTGCGAATTGGTCCGGCGCATCGTCGCGCAGATGCAAAAGCCGTTGCGCGCCGCGCAGACATTTGCCCCGCCGCCGCCCAAAATCACCGCGCCCGCGCTGCTGGTTGCCGAGGGCGGCGCGATGGATGTCGAGCAAATCATGAAATTGCTGCCGCACCGCCCGCCGTTCCTGATGGTGGACCGCGTTCTGAAAATCGAAGGCAGCAAAATCGTCGGCGTCAAAAACGTGACGATGAACGAGGCCTATTTTCAGGGACATTTCCCCGGACACCCCATCATGCCGGGCGTGTTGCAACTCGAAGCGATGGCGCAAGTCGCCGGGGTTTTGCTTTTACGACAGGCTGAACTCGTGAGTCAGATGGCGTATTTCATGTCCGCCGAGGACGTGAAATGGCGCAAGCCGGTCGTGCCCGGCGACACGCTGATCATCGAAGTTGAATTGACCAAGATCCGCGGCAAAATCGGCAAGGCCAAGGGCGTTTGCAAGGTCGGCGGCGAAATCGTGAGCGAGGCCGGAGTGACATTCATGTTGCGCGATGTGTAGGGGATTTGCGATCTACGATTTACGATTTACGAATGTCCAAACAACTCAATACCCTGAATCGTTATGAATCGTGAAGAGATGAAAGCCCGGACGAAAGCGTATGCCAATCGCATTGTGAAACTTTGTTCTGCCTTGCCCGGCAACTGGATTGCGCGGACATTGGGAAGCCAGCTTCTCCGCAGCGGAACTTCCGTCGGCGCGAATTATCGGGCTGTTTGCCGCGCGAAATCGAATCTCGATTTCATCAACAAACTTCGCATCATCGAGGAAGAATGCGATGAGTCTTTGTTTTGGATGGAATTGCTCGTGGATAACAATTTCATCAAACCATCACGTCTTGCCGGATTAATGAAAGAAGCCGACGAAATTCTCGCCATAGTTGTCTCTTCAGCAAAAACCGCGAGAACCTCGCATGGCGCGTAAATCGTATATCGCATATCGTAAATCTATCATGGTTCATCCGACTGCCATCGTTCATCCCAAAGCGCAAATCAGTTCCGGTTGCGAGATTGGTCCTTACTGCGTCATCGGCGAACACGTGGCGCTCGGCGACGGGTGCAAACTCCATTCCCACGTCGTCCTTGACGGCCATACGAAACTCGGAAAAGAGAACGAAATTTTTCCGTTCGCGAGCATCGGATTGAAGACGCAGGATTTGAAATGGAAGGGCGGCGTCACGCGCACTGAAATCGGCGACGGCAACACCTTTCGCGAATACGTCACCGTTCACAGCGCGACCGGCGACGGCGAAGTCACGCGCATCGGCTCGCGCAATCACATCCTTGCCTACTGCCACGTCGCGCACAATTGCACGCTGGGCAGCCACATTGTCATGTCCAACGTCGCGACGCTCGCGGGCCACGTGACCGTCGAGGACCATGCGGTGATTGGCGGGCTGGCGGCAGTCCACCAGTTTTGCCGCATCGGCAAACTGGCGATGATTGGCGGCTGCTCGAAAGTGGTGCAGGACGTGCCGCCGTTTATGATTGCTGACGGCAATCCGGCGGAAACGCGCACCATCAACAAGGTCGGCATGGAACGCAATGGCATTTCCGAGGAAGTGCAGAACGCCTTGCGCCAGGCCTACAAAATACTGTTCCGCGAGGGCCTCACCATTCCCAACGCGCTGGCGAAAATAGAAGGCGAATTGCCGCCGTTGCCGGAAATCAAACACCTCGTACAATTCATCCGGACCAGCGAGCGTGGCATCAGCAAGTAATTTGATTTATTAACCACGAAACACCCGAACGACACGAAAAGCCAAAGGGCAGAAGAGTCGTGGCTCGTGGGACTCGTTCCACCGAATTTTCGTGTGTTTGGTGTATTTCGTGGTTCATCCGGCGGTGACAAATTTATTTCTGGAAAGTGGAGTCGCTTTTCTCCAAAGTATCCGGCCTGTTAATTTATGGATGTAAAACTTCCCAAGTTGGGTGAAGGCGCGGATTCCGGCGTCGTGGTCAATGTCTTCGTGAAAGAAGGCGACACGGTCGCCCGGGACCAGGCCATTCTGGAACTGGAAAACGAGAAAGCCGTGGCCTCGATTCCCTCCACGGCAGCCGGCGTCGTCACGAAGATTTATGTCAAGCCCGGCGACAAAATCACCGTCGGCCAGCGTTTGCTTTCATTGAGCGGTGGAGAGCCGGCGTCGGCCGCCGCGCCCGCTGCAAAAGTGGCGCAGGCGTCTCGCCTGCCGACTGTTATCGAGGACGACCAGTCTTCGCTGCGCTTCGCCTCGGCAAGGGACGAGGAGGAGGACGAACAAGTTCCCACGGATGCACGCGTGGCCGCGCCCGTCGCGTCGCCGTCCGTGCGCAAGCTCGTGCGCGAGCTGGGCCTTGATTTAAGCCGGGTTCAAGGCAGTGAAGCCGGCGGACGCATCGGCATCGGTGACATTCGCGCTTACATTGCGCGTCTGCAAAAAGCGGCGGATAAACCCAAACCCGTCACCGCCGGGGCCGCGCCGGCGAAACCCGCCGCCGAGCCGATTGATTTTTCCCAATGGGGGCCGGTGACAAAAAAGCCGGTGACCCCGTTGCGCCAGGTCATTGCGCGCCGGATGTGGGAAAATTGGAACGCGATCCCGCACGTGACGCAGTTTGATGACGCGGATTTCTCGCGGCTGAACGAGTTGCGCAAAAAGTACGCGTCGGCCTATGAGCAAAAGGGCGCGAAGCTCACGTTCATGCCGTTCGTGCTCAAGGCGCTGGTGGAGACGTTGAAGGAGCACCCCATTTTCAACTCCAGCCTCGACGAGGTCGCGCAGGAAATTGTCATCAAAGAGTATTTCCACATCAGCATTGCAGTGGACACGGCGCAGGGCTTGATTGTGCCGGTCATCCGCGACGTGGATAAAAAATCCATGCTCGAACTGGTGAAGGAAGTGGAACAGCTCGCGCAAAAGGCGCGCGACCGGAAAGTGACTGCCGAAGAACTCAAGGGCGGCACGTTTACGATTTCAAATCAGGGCGCCATCGGTGGCGCGCACTTCACGCCCATCGTGAACAAGCCGCAGGTGGCCATTCTCGGTCTTGGCCGCGGTGCCATGAAGCCGGTTGTTCGCGACGGCAAGGTTGAGGTGCGCATGATGACCCCGCTGGGCCTGTCCTACGATCATCGGGTGATTGACGGTGGCGAAGCGGCGCGGTTTATCGTGGATCTTGTGAAAGCGATGGAAAACTTTGGTGAAGGCGGAGTAAAATTGTAATCGCCCTATGGATCCGATTAAAACTCAAATTGTCGTTGTCGGTGCGGGCCCGGGCGGATACGCGGCGGCGTTTTATGCCGCCGACCTTGGCAAAAAAGTCATTCTCGTCGAGCGTGAGAAGCGGCTCGGCGGAGTTTGTCTGAATCGCGGTTGCATTCCATCGAAGGCGTTGCTTTATGCAACACACCAAATCACCGGCGCGAAGGAATCAGAACATCGCGGCATCACGTTCGCGCCGCCGACGGTGGATTTGTCGAAGCTCCGCGCGTGGAAAGAATCCATTTTGGAAAAACTCGGCGGCGGCGTCGCCTCGCTTGCCAAGATGCGCGGTGTGCAGGTGATTCAAGGGCGCGGTTATTTTGAAGGCTCGCAATCCTTGCGCGTCGAGACGGAGCAGGGGCAGCAGTTCATCCAGTATGACCAGGCGATTCTTGCTGTCGGCTCAGTCGCGGCGATGCCCAAGGTGTTCGACCTCGGCAACCCGCTCATCATGACTTCGACCGAGGCGCTCGAGGTTGAGGACATTCCGGAAAATCTGCTGGTCGTCGGTGGTGGCTACATCGGCATGGAGCTCGGCACCGTCTATGCCGCCCTTGGCAGCAAAATCACGGTCGTTGAGGCGCTCGACAATGTGCTCACCGGCGCCGACCCCGACCTTGCGCGGCCCGTCGTGGCGAACGCGAAAAAGATGTTCAAGGAAATCCGGCTCAAGGCGAAGGTCGTGAAAATGTCCACCGCCGGCAAACAGATCAAGGTCGAGATGGAATACAACGGCCAGAAGGTGTCTGAACTTTACGACCGGGTGCTCGTGGCTGTTGGCCGGGCGCCGAACAGCGCCGATCTCGGTTTGGAGAACACCAGGGTTGAACTCGATGAAAAAGGTTTCGTGAAGGTCAACGAGCGTCAACAGACCAATGACCCGAACATTTACGCCATTGGCGACATCGCGGGCGGCGTTTTGCTGGCGCACAAGGCGCACAAGGAAGCGCGCATCGCTGTCGAAGTCATCAACGGCGAGAACAGCGTGTTTGAACACGTTATCATCCCGGCGGTGGTGTTTACCGATCCGGAACTGGCGTGGTGCGGCCTGACCGAAGCCGAGGCGAAGGAACGCAGCGTGAAATATGAAGTGGCGAAATTCCCGTGGGCGGCGTCGGGCCGGGCACTGTCGTTCGACCGCACGGACGGCTTGACGAAAATGCTGATTGATCCCGAAAGCGACCGTGTGCTGGGCGTGGGCATCGTGGGCGCGGGCGCGGGCGAGTTGATTTCCGAAGCCGTGCTGGCGCTGGAGATGGGCGCGACCGCCGAGGACATTGCGCTATCCGTGCATCCGCATCCGACGCTGTCCGAAACGCTGATGGAATGCGCCGACGTTTTTTACGGCCACGCGACGCATACGTTTACGAAGAAAAAAGCGTTACCGTAAATCGTCCTCGTTCTCGTCCTCGGAATCCTTGCCGGGCGCGGCTTGAAACTCGCGGCCAAAACGGTATAACGAAGCCGTGCACAGCGCCGCCGCCGATAACCATGAGGAAATTGGGGTCTTCCAAATTGTCATTCTCATCCTGTCCTTCATCGTGCTGGGAATGCTCGTGGCCGATGACGCCTTCAAATTGCCACCCGAAATCTCCGGCGTCCTGCGGAAACTCGACGCTCTCGTCTGCGTCGTTTTCCTCGCCGACGTTTGCGTCCGGTTCCACCGTGCCACATCCAAGCTGGCCTTTCTGAAATGGAGCTGGATCGACCTGATTGCGAGCATTCCGTATCTGCCGATTTTACGTTGGGGCCGTCTGGTGCGCGTGTTCCAAATTATCCGCCTCATCCGCGCCTTGCGAGCCACGCACAGAATCGCGGCCCTGCTGCTGAAAAACAAATTTCAAACCGGCGTAGCCTCCGTGGTCCTGACTTCGATTCTGCTCGTCGTCTTTGCATCGCTGGGAATTCTCATCTGTGAACAGCCGGACCCGCAGGCCAACATCAAGACTGCCGACGACGCCGTGTCGTGGAGTGTGGCCACCATCACGACGGTCGGTTCCGCAGATAAATATCCGGTAACGGCGGAGGGCAGGTTTCTGGCCATGATTGTGATGATATCCGGTATGGGGCTGTTTGGCGGATTGGGCGGGCTGGCTGCGTCCTTTTTCATTGGCGCGCGCGAGAAAAGCATTGTGGCGGAGGAAAACATAATCCTGGCCCGGCTTGAAAAGCTGGAGGAAAAAATTGACCGCCTGAAACGTGATGACCAATAGCCTTTAAGTTCATCCCCGTTCCCGCCCCACGATCTTTCAGTACATCATCGGTATCCATTGCCCGAGGGCGTAGCCCATGAAAATGGCCAAGGCGATGTCGCCGGCGCGCCGCGACCCGCGATGGGCGGCCATCGCGCCGAGAATTGTTCCTACTGACAGAATCAGCGCAAAGAGCGAGGTGAAGAATGCGAGGATATTTGCACCTGCAATCAGGCCGCCGATCCACGCCATGACGGTGAGCACGAGAAAACACCACCGTGGAATGCGCAGCTTGCCGGCGCCGATGATTATGAACAAGCCGATGGCCGCAAATGCGATGTACAGGGGAACGCGTCGCAGGAGCGGCGCAACACCAAGCCACGTGCCTGAGATGAGGGTGATAGCGACGATGTAAATGGCCGGGACAAGCAGTCCGCGCACCCACGTCCATCGCGGAGGAAACTTGGGCAACGAAAAGGCCAAACCGAGTGCGCCTATTATGCCAAGCGCCATGCCGGCGAGGCGCCAGTGCCAGCACGTTGGTGCGGCTGGCGACGTCTTGCCCACCGCAGCACACGCGGATTCGACAGCCGCATTCACGAGATGTGAATCGTAAGGTTCGAACGCATGGTCGCACCAGGGCGAGATCACGAGGCGCGCATCCGTTCGCGCCTTGAGGCGGGCAGGCGGGAAGGCTTCGTCGAACCAGCCCGCCAGGAGGAGCAGGGGCGTGCCATGCTCGCCGAGATTGGGTGAAGCCCCGACGGCTATGAAAAGCTGTGGGCTGAGGTAACCGTCGCGCACACTTCCGGCTCCAGCGTAGGCACCCATCGAATGGCCGAGAAAAACATCCACCGACCCAAGCGAACGCGCGATCTTGTCCAGCGTGAGCGCGGTCTTGTTGAAAGAAAATGGCTGCGCCGACTCACCGTGTCCCGGAAAGTCCACAGCGAAGCATTCAAATCCGGCGGCTGCAAGCGCCTCGCCGAAGCGAAACAGCGTCTCTTTTGAGGCGGTGATTCCGTGGGCGAGCAACGCGACGGGATGAGGGCCGGGGCCGGCGGGGGTGAATTGAAGCGACGGGGTATCTCCGGCAAGGGTGACAACCTTGACGGCGACACCGGGTTCGACCCAGTGTGAAAGCGCGACACCTGCGGCGAAACAGGCGCAGGCTGCCGCAGCGATGCACCAGTTAGCGCGTGCGCTCATGACTTCCGGCGTATGGTATCAATTTGTTCCGGGTCAGGTGAAGCGAAAGATGCCGCTCAGGACTTTGTCGGGTTCGTGAAAGCGCGGTTCCGGTACTTGACGCGCGGCGCGTGTTTCATCGGGGTGTCTCGGGACTGGCCGCGGCGTGTTTGGCGGCATGGTTGCGGATGTGGCTGAAATTCCCCTCCTCGCAACAGGCCACGAATCCTTCCGTGACCGCTTTCAATTCCTCCCACCGTGCGCGGATTTGTTTGGCTTCCGGCTGCGTGATGGCGTCGTCGGCGGTGGCGGTGGCAATAACGTGGAGCAGGTCGGCAAATTCCTGCACAATCTGGTTGGTGGCGGGAATCAAATAATGCGGGTGCGGAATGTTTTTGGGATTTTGAATGAAAAACCCGCCGGCGCGCTGGCAAATCCATTGGACGAGCCGGTGATCGCTGGTGCTATGGAGCAGCGCCTCGATGCGGTCGAGCGGGTTGCCCGTGCCGCTGCCCGAAGCGTGGTTCGGCGGCTCGGCCCATTTATAGACCATGGAAAGCGACAGGCCGAGATCGGCGGCGACCTGTTTGGGCGTTTTGTTTTCGAAAACCTCGCGCAACAGTTCGTAGGATTGCATGACCAAACAATGAAAAAGCCGTGGCCGATTGGCAAGAGCGAAGCGGGTCTTCCGCCTTAATCTTGATCTTTCTCTTAATTGTTCTCGTGGATGATGAGATTAGGATTACGATGAAGATCGGGATTGAGAGACAGAAGCCCTTACAAATCTGCCGCCAGATTATAGGTGCGGGTTTGACCGGACTGATGTTTGATAAGCGTGAAATATGAAGCAACCCGGCAAAAACAGATCCACCTTTCCTGCTTGCGTTGGCAGGCGGGTTGGGATTTTACTCGCCTCAACAACAACTCAGCGAGGGCTTATGATTATCTACGGAATCTGTCTGGTGGTTGGTTTGATATTTACTCTGGTCAGTGTCATGGCCGGGCACTTCTTCGGGCATGGCGACCACGTGGCGGGCAGCGGTGGTCACGTGGAGGCGGGCGCGGACAGCAGCGATGCGCCGGGCATCTCCATTTTCAGCCCTACCATCATCGCCTCCTTCATAACGGCATTCGGCGGCTTCGGCCTCATCTTCACGCAGTTTCACAAGACCAGCAATGCGGCAATCAGCGCGCCACTCTCGCTCCTGGGTGGTCTGGCGGTGGCGGGAGTGTTGCTGGTGTTTTTGCGCTCGGTGTTTCGCCATACCCAAAGTTCCAGCGAATCCCATGTCGCCAACCTGATTGGCGCGGAGGCGAATGTCATCACTCCCATCCCGGAAAATGGCGTCGGCGAAATCGCCTACGTCGTTGGCGGAACACGTTATTCGGCGCCGGCCCGTTCGGAAAACAGCGCGGCAGTGGCCAATGGCAAGATGGTCAAAATCACCCGCATTGTCGGGACCCAGTTTTACATCACGTCAATTTACGAACCCAACCACTCAACCTCATTATATCATCATGCACTTGAATCTCTCACCCATGCTGGCCGAACTGAACTTCATGCAGGGCGGCATCATCATCATCGCCGCGGTCGTCATCGTCATCGTGGTGTTTCTGCTGCTCTACATGGTGTTCAGCCGCTACACCAAAGTCGGGCCGAATCAGGTGCTGGTCGTGTCCGGCATCAAGCACCGTGAGCAGGATGGCACGAAGGTCGGCTTCCGCATTGTCAAGGGCGGCGGCACGTTCGTCTGGCCGATTTTCGAGAAGGTGGACATCCTCTCGCTGGAACTGCTGACCATTGATGTGCAGACGCCGGAGGTCTATACCAGCAAAGGCGTGCCGGTGAAGGTGGACGGCGTCGCGCAAACCAAAGTCAAGGGCGACGATGTTTCCATCCGCACGGCGGCGGAGCAATTTCTGGGGAAAAGCACCGATGAAATCCGCAACATCGCCACGCAAACACTCGAAGGCCATTTGCGCGCCATCCTCGGCACGATGACCGTCGAGGAAATTTACCAGAACCGCGACGCCTTTGCCCAGAAAGTCCAGGAGGTTGCCGCCGGCGACATGGCGAACATGGGGCTTAACATTATCAGCTTCACCATCCGCGACATCCGGGACGGTCAGGGCTATCTCGACGCCCTCGGCAAACCGCGCATTGCTCAGGTCAAACGCGACGCCATCATCGCCCAGGCTGAGGCCGACCGTGATTCGCAAATTCGCTCCGCGCAGGCGAAGCAGGCCGGGCAGGAGGCGCAGTTCGCCGCCGATACAAAAATTGCCGAGGCGCAACGCGATTATCAATCCAACGTGGCGCAATATCAGGCCACGGTGAACCAGCAGAAGGCCCAAGCCGACCTCGCCTACGATTTGCAGAAATTCAAGACCGGCCAGTTGGTGAAAGCCGAGGAAGTCCAGGTCAGCATCATCGAGAAGCAGAAGCAGATTGAACTGCAGCAGCAGGAAATCCTGCGCAAACAGCGCGAACTTGAAGCCACCGTCCAGAAACCCGCCGACGCCGAACGTTACAAAGTCGAAACGCTGGCCAATGCGAAGAAATTCCAGCTCGAAACCGAAGCCGCTGGCGCCGCGTCTGCGACCAAGGCGACCGGTTTTGCCGGTGCCGACGTTGTGAAAGCTACGGGTCTGGCTGAAGCGGATGCGAACAAGGCGCGCGGTCTGGCCCAAGCCACCGTCATCGAGGCACAAGGCAAAGCGACGGCGTCTGCCATGCAGGCCAAGGCCGAGAGCTTCAAGCAATACAATGAGGCGGCGGTCATCGAGATGATTGTGCGCGTGCTGCCGGAAGTGGCGGGCAAGATCAGCGAGCCGCTCAGCAAGACCGAGAAGATGGTCATCATCAACAGCGGCAACGGTCCCGGCGGCGGCGCGAGCAAGCTGACCGGCGACGTGACCACCATCATCAGCCAGTTGCCGCCGGTATTGGAAGCCCTGACCGGCGTGAAGTTCGAGAAATTGCTCGAACAGGTTCCCGCGCTGAAAAAGGCGATGAAGAAGGATGACGACAAAGATAAATAAAAATTGGGAGGGACGGCGTGTCGCCGTCCCTAAAATCCGGAGGGACGAGCTCTGAAGTCCCTGACCGATTGAATGATTTGGAAAATGGGGGCTCGTGTAACTCGCCCCTCCGACAAATTGAAGCATTATGAAACTCAGCCGCTCACACGACGACCGCCGGATTGCCGGAGTTTGTGGCGGCTTGGCGAAACATTTTGATATGTCATCATCAAAGCTGCGCGTGGTTTGGGTTTTGGGAACACTTTTCAGCGCGGCATTTCCGGGCATCTTTTTGTATCTGGCACTTTGGTATTTGCTGCCGAAAGAACCGCCACCCGCGCCGAGCTTTGAATCGCCGCCATTGCAGCCGTGGAAGAAAGCAGCTTAGTTGATTTAAATTTTGTACACAGTTTTTGATGAATTCCGTCAAATGACCACCGAAGTTATTCAACGCTGGTTGAAGAAAAGAATCGTCTTGCACATTGCAGGTTGCTGGGTAGGTGCCCTGCTGGCTTTGTTGGCTGGCATATTCGTGCTCTTTTTGACGTTTTGGCTGGCGTATATTGTCCTCTTCATCGGAGAAGACGGTATTTCGGCTGTCACGGGATTGTTCTTTAACCGCGAGTTTCATCTCAGTCATGCCTGGCGCATGGTGGTGTCCGGGCTTTTTTTGGTTGCACTGTTTATTGAATGGATTCGCCATTCTCCGTCGGATTTGGGCAATTATGAAAAAATCCACGTCTCATCGGGCGCACGGGCTTTGGTACCATATTTTGGCATCTCTTCGTTGTTATTGGCGAATCCCCGGGTATCTGCCGCCATAATCGCGAAGATTTTATACATCGGTCCCCGCCTCGTGTTGGGTGCCACCTCGCTGGCCTGTGAAGCTTACCGCGCACGAAATCTTGAGACGGCGGAGTGCGCTCGGGTGTTGCTGTTATTGACTTCGCGGGAGAAAGCAGTGACCTACGAAGAGTTCAGGACCTTGCTGCCAAATACAGATTGGACAACGCTCAAGAACATTTTGGCGCGGGTTCCGGGAGTGGTCTTCCTCGAAAAGGGTTTTGGATTAACCGACGATTTGCGCAAACAACTTTGTGGTTCGGTGTCAGTAATTAACTGAATTATGCGCCTGTTTGAAGCCATCATTGACGCGAACCACCGGGCGGTGGCCGGTGACACGACAGCCGGTTTGCACCCGGCCGATTTCGCGGACGAGTTGCCGGTCATTGCGCTGACGTGCATTGACCCGCGATTGAACGCGTATTTCCCGAATGCACTGGCGTTGCCGGTGGAAGAATTCATCTGGCTGCGCAACGCGGGCAACATCATCACTGCCCCGTTGAGCAGCACCCTGCGGTCGCTGGCGCTGGCCTGTGCGGTCAAAGGCGGCAAGGAGATCGCGATCATCGGCCATACCGACTGCCAGGTGTGCAAGACGACGACGATGGTGTTGCTCGACAAGTTAAAGGAGCTGGGGGTTGAGCGGCGTCTGTTGCCGGACAACATCAACGAGTTCTTCGGCATGTTCAGTAGCGAGCGGCAAAATGTCATCAAAGCCTGTGACATCGTCCGCCGCAGCCCGCTCATCGGTCCGAAAATACCGGTGCATGGACTGTTGCTGGACATTGAGACCGGCAAACTGGATTGGATTGTGAACGGTTATCAGACTTTGGAGATGGCAGGCAGCCAATTGCGTGAACCGGCAGGCTCCATCGGCCAGGCGATGCAGTCGCTCGGCAATTTCAACATCGGCGAGATGAAATTTCCCCAGGCCAAGATTGGCGAATTTGCGACGAAAGCCGAAGACTGGCTGTCAAAGGAGGCCGGGCAACTCGAAACCGGGGCGGCTGAAACCATGCACAACGTTGCGCCGGTTGCTGAATCGGTGCAGGCAGTCGCAGGGCAGGTTGCCGCGTTCGCCGAGAAAAATTGGCCGCGTCCTCCGCTTTCGGCGCGAGCGCCTGCCAAACCGCCCAGGATTCCTTTGCCGCCGCCAATCCGTCCAAAAATCATTCAACCGCGAGACAAACGGTGAGACGAGCATTGGTTGGAACGCCGGTCTCCGACCCGGCGTTAAAGTTGGAATTAAAAACCGCCGGGCCGGGGCCGGCGCTCCGGGAGAAATCCCAATTCTGCTTTATTTGTAACGTTTTCGTGATTGAACCCGGCGCTGGACTGGTTAGAATCCTTTCAATGGTTCGGGGCGTAGCGTAGTTTGGTATGCGCGCTTGCTTGGGGTGCAAGAGGTCGTGAGTTCAAATCTCACCGCCCCGACCATTTTGATGTAAGCTGCCTGTTTTCAGTGAGTTTTGACTTTGGCACCCGCTATGCTCAAGGGGAATTGTTATGAGCATCGTTTCGGCCAAAGTAAATCGCAGCAACTTTTACAACACCATCTCCACAATAAGGCCGCTCAACAACGCGCGAATCGTCCGACTTGATGTCTGGGGCAGCGTGATTGTGCCTGTACTTTTGGTGGGCATCCTGAATTTAATGCGGTTTGTTCTCGTGTATTGAACGCGTAGCAAGAAACCGTCAAAAAAACATCAATGCAGCGCGAACGTTTGCGCCCGCGCTATTTTCTTTTCATTAGTGAGCCATTTCCGGCGTGATGGTAATGTCCATATCGCCGATCGCCACTTCGAAAGGCTTCCCGGGGCGGGTGACCACTTGGGTAACAATAAAACCTGCGGTTTTGCCGTCAGATTTCCTGGATTGGAGTGCCATGGTGAGTTGGAGGCTGTCGCGGTCGAGCAATTTTGGTGTGATGGTGCAACTCCGGCCCGCGCCAAGATTGACGCAGGTTTCGTAACGATTGGTCAATTCAAGCTCGCCAAGGTCTTTGGTGTTCGCGGGCGCAGGCGCCGCCGGGCTTGGACTCGCTGTGACCGGCTTGGGAGATGGTGCATTTTGCTTCGCCGCCGTTGTACTTGAAGTCTTGGAACAGCTGGATGGCAACAACCCTGAAAGGCTGATGGCGGCGATGACTGCAATATGTGATACGCCCATGCCCATCCCAAACAGCATTTGGCAGGCCGTTTTGGGCAGGCACAGGCCAAAGTCGGGTTGGTGGACTAAACACGCGCCAATCCGGCGTTGAGGGGCCACTGTCTAAAAAATGCAATGGTTGTCCGAAATTTACTCCCCGCGGTCAAAGACCAACGTATCCCCGTCGGAAGTCGTCATTGTCAGCCGGTCTTCCTTGATTTGGACTTTCAGGAAGTCGGGTTTGCCATTGTTGGTGAAGGACAATTTGTAATCGCCATCGGCACTTTCCCATTGGCCCGTCAGCGACGAGGCATCCGTGTCCGGTAACGATCCGCTGCGAAACCCGTAAACGACAATGGGCCACAAGTGCAGCGTCGCTGTTTCACCCAGCGGCGATGATTTCAAGTGCGGCAGATTGTGCAGGAATGCCTGATGATCGGACGCCACAATGAGGGTGATTTGCGCATATTTGTTCATCCAAAGACGTGCAAACATCATTTGGGCGGGTGAAATCTTTGGCTGGGCGATGGGCAGCAGGGCGACGGTGGTAGCGGTGTTAAACTCCCAGTTACCCAGGATTTTTTCCGAATCATACTTGGTCGACTGGCCGGTTTTGAGATAGACGGTCAGGTCATCCAAGTTGGTCTGAAAAATTCCCCAGACAGTGTTGATCAAATCGTTGTTTTGCAGAATGGTTTTGACCTGTGAGTCGTTTAATAATTGTCCTATCGGCACGCTCCCTTGAAAGGCACTGGTGAAGGTGCTGTCCTGCGCGAGTTGCTTGAGGTCGTCGCGCTCCAGCAACGAAAGGAGGGCCGGATAACGTGCCAACCGGTCGCCCAATTGGGGATTCTGGCAAAGCAAGCCGGCCAGGTCGGCCGTTTTGTAATAACTTTCCGGCAACGTGGCCACGGCACGTGCGGCCTTGTTCATGCCGGTGCTTTCCAAATCGCGTCCGAGCCGGTTGATCAGCCGGGTTGTCCGCGTTTGAGCGTCGGACGAAGCGATCTGCACCGTGCTGTAACTGAAATTGAAAAGAACAAAACAGATCAATACGAAATAAGCCGTGCCGTTCAGCACGCCGAGGCAGAGACCAAGCCGGCGGTTCAACCGCTCCCACAACGCGAACTTCAATTCATCGGTATGGTATTTGTAATGCATCTCCGTCTTGTGATGCACGACGGAGCCCGCAACTTTGAACAAAATCAGCACCAGCGCGAATGCTTCCAACGGCCCCAGCATCCAGATCAATGCCGGATTGTGAATACCCAGATGCGACATCAGCGGCCTGAAATGTTCCCCCAGCGGCGCGGCCAGCAACCCGGCAAACACAATGCCGGCAAATGAAAACAACACGCGGACCGCTCCCTGCCGGTAACCGAGCGCAGCCAATGACGCCAGCAACACGAGGGCCAATATCCAAATGGTCATGTCCCCCAATGAAAACCATTTGACGAACAAAAGCACGCAGAAAATTTGGCAGTGTCCGGATTTACCCGGAGCGCGGATTGTCCTCAATCCGCAGCGGCTGAAGTCGTCGAATTAGCTGCGAGTTGAGACAACTCGCGCTCCGCTTTGGTAATTCGGATTCCCAATCGGGACACTGGCCGAAAATTTGATCTGGTTTGCGCATCCACAAAACTGGAAATGAACAGCGCAACCGTCGTGCGGTCAAAACCAACGAGACATGAGTTTTGCACGTTTCCCGCAATTCAATCGTCACAAAGTGTGGGCCGGTCTTTTGATCTGCTTCGCAAGTCTCGCGGTGTGGGCTGATTCAACGGCGGATCCGGCA
Source organism: uncultured Verrucomicrobiae bacterium (assembly GCA_963754775.1). Classification (GTDB taxonomy): domain Bacteria; phylum Verrucomicrobiota; class Verrucomicrobiia; order Limisphaerales; family UBA11358; genus UBA11358. The sequence continues at coordinate 2,228 of CAVWHM010000046.1, read as the reverse complement.
AGGCTGGCCGCGGCCAACACGGGTTTTGCCTTCGATTTGCTGAAACAAATCGTCAAGGAGCAGCCGGACACCAACGTCTTCATCTCGCCGTTCAGCGTTTCGAGCGTGTTGCAAATGGTCGGCAACGGCGCGGCGGGCGAAACCAGGACAGAGATGCAGCGCGTCTTGAAAACCGCCGGCCTCCCGGCTGGTTCACTAAACGAAGCCTGCTGGAATTTGAATCAGTCGCTGACTTCACTGCCGGAAGTCACTTTGAATCTGGCCAATGGCATTTGGTATCAGAAGGAGATTCAGTTGAAACCCGGCTTTGTTTCCGAAAACAAAAATTATTTTCTGGCCGAACTGGCCGGCGTGGATTTTGGCAATCCGAAGTCGGCGGACACCATCAACAGTTGGGCGGAGAAGAAGACGCGCGGGAAGATAAAGGAGGTCGTGCAGTTTCCATTTCCTCCGCTCACGCGGGTGATTCTGGCCAACGCCATTTATTTCAAAGGCAAATGGGTCAAGCCGTTCGATAAAAGTCAGACCAGGCCGCATGTCTTCCATCTCCCCGGCGGCGAAGAGCAGGCACCGCTGATGTGGCAGCGAGGGCACTTCAGTTATCAAGAGGGCGACGGTTTTCAGGCCGTGCGATTGCCTTACGCTGGTGGACGTTTGCAAATGTATCTCCTTTTGCCGGACACAAATTCCAGTCCGGGAAAACTTCTTGCCGGTTTGAACAGCGAGACCTGGCGGGACAAAATTCTGCCTCAGTTTGTGGAACGCGAAGGAACGTTGGCGCTGCCACGATTCAAATTGAAATATGACGTGGAATTGAACAATCCGCTCGAGGCTTTGGGAATGACAAGCGCCTTCACTCGCGACGCCGACTTTTCCGCGATGGCCGACGAGCCGCTTCACATCAGCGCTGTGAAACAGAAAAGTTTCGTGGACGTGAACGAGGAGGGAACGGAAGCGGCGGCCGTCACAACGGTGGTGATGAAAAGTCTGGCAATCAGGGCGCCGGTAAAACCTTTTGAGATGATTGTGGACCGGCCGTTTTTCTTTGTAATTGGCGATGACCAAACCCAGTCCATTTTGTTTATGGGCGTGGTCTATAGTCCAGCAGGATAGAGTATTGATTCTGAGGTAGATGAACTTGCTCTGTGCCTACGCCTGCGCAGAGAGTCTTGGCTCTGTTATAGTGGGGAATGAACAACAAATTCGCCACGCAGTCTAAAGACTAATGATATCACCCATCTTCGTTAAGATCACCAAAAGAGCCATCTTCACTTGTCTGTGTTCTTTGTGCTTTACGGTGCTTGCAGCTTTGCCACCGGATCAGGAAAAACTGGCTGCAGCTAATACCGGCTTCGCCTTCGATTTGCTGAAACAAATCGCAAGCGAACAACCGGGTACGAATATCTTTATTTCGCCTTACAGCATTTCAACCGTCCTGCAAATGATGGCCAACGGTGCGAGCGGCGGGACTTGGGCAGAGATGCGCCGGGTTTTGAGAATAACCGGCCAGCGACAGGACGCGTTGAATGCGACATACTTGGATTTGAACATTTCGAATCTGACGGACGATAGTTGGTATGAAAGAAAATATTCTCTGAGCAATGGGATTTTAAACCTGGCCAATTCCATCTGGTATCAGAAAGACGTCCGCCTGAAAGCCGAATTTGTCTCCATTAATCGGCAATTCTTTAAGGCCGATTCGGCTCCAGTGGATTTCCAGAAACCTGAATCGGCAAAAACCATCAATGATTGGGCCAACGACCGCACGCAGGGAAAAATTAAGGACATTGCCCAATGGCCATTCGATCCTAGGTTGCGATTGATTTTGACCAGCGCGATTTATTTCAAGGGTAATTGGGAGGCACCATTCGACGAAAACGAAACCCGTCTGCAACTGTTTCACTTGGCCGATGGAAAGGAAAAACAAGCACCAATGATGTCGCAAAGCGGGGAATTCGAGTTTCAGGAAGATGAGAATTTTCAGGCTGTGGTATTGCCTTACTTGAATGATAATCAGCAGATGTGTGTTCTTTTGCCCCGTAAAAATTCCAGCCTGAACAAACTTCTTGCCGGGTTGAACGGCGAAACCTGGCGGAATACCATTTATTCAAAATTTGAACGGCGACAGGGAACATTAGCATTGCCCAAATTCAATGTTGAATGTGATGTGCAGCTCAAACCTTCGCTTAAGGCCCTGGGTATGAAACGCGCTTTCACCCAGGATGCAG
>CAVWHM010000045.1:0-278232 GCA_963754775.1 uncultured Verrucomicrobiae bacterium | reverse complement strand
GCGACTCCACCGAGTTTCCGCACGGGCAAGAAGGTCGCCGTGGTCGGCTCCGGTCCGGCTGGCCTTGCTTGCGCCGCCGAGCTGAACATGGCCGGTCACACAGTCACCGTGTTCGAGCGCGCGGATCGCATCGGCGGACTGATGATGTACGGGATCCCGGCCATGAAGCTGGACAAAGGCATCGTCGATCGCCGGATCAAGCTGCTGGCCGAGGAGGGCGTCGAGCTCCGGGTCAACATCGAGGTGGAATTTTGCGTCAGCCGCAACAATGCGATCATGTGGCCGCGCACCCAATCCCAATCTTCCGCCAGCGGATCGCGGTCGCGTTCAACCGGTGCGAGCGCGGCGAGAAAGGCCGCGTCGGCAAAAAAGTCTTCAAGCGGCTTTTGTAAAACGGTTTTCCTGCCGTGTGGCCATTCGGCATCGGCGGCTTGAAAATATTATGGCCGAGAACGACCGCGGCCTGCCGGCGCGAAAATTTCTCCGGCAGTTTTCCCAGGATTTCGCGGCACTCCGCCGCCTTGCTGTTTTCCGCACGCAAATTTTCCAGCGTGGGCAGCCATTCGCCGCGCCAGCCGCGGATGGCGTCGAACAGCCAGGCAAGCCATTCGTCCGGTTCGAGCGACGAAAATTTTTCCAGCTGCCGGGCGTGCCAGCCGTCGGCGTCCGGCCGGGTTTGGGTGTAATGGTGCAAATGCAGAACGAGCGAGCGTATTTTTTCATCACGCCCGCCGCCGTAAATTTGAATCAACTTTTGGACCGCTTCAGCCGGTTCATTTTCAGCGGCGTAGTGGATTTGCATTTCCTCTTCGAGAGTCTCGTTGGCCAGGAGCCGCGCCTCGCCCTCGTCGAGCACGGCGGGTTGCGGGTCGAGGCCGAGTTCGTAAAAATGTTCGCGCACGAGCTTGAGGCAAAAGCCATGCAGCGTGCCGATATGCGCGCCATCGAAGAGCGCGAGTTGCGCGGTCCAGTGCGATTCGTCAGGCTCGCCGCGAATTTTTTCCTCAATCCGTTCGCGGAGCCGCTGACGCATTTCAGCCGCGGCAGCCTCGGTGAAGGTGACAATGAGCAATTCGTCGAGCGAGGCGCGTTCGCGGGCCAGGCAGTCGAGGCAACGCTCGACGAGCGTGCGGGTTTTGCCCGTGCCGGCGCCGGCCATGACCAGCACGTTACCGCGCGCCGCGACGGCGCGGCGTTGCGACGGCGTCAGGCCGTCGTCATTGTTTCCGGCGGGCGGTTCCATGCTTCCCGCGAGTTTCGAGTTTCAAGTTTCAACTTTCAAGCAACTTGGAGTGGAATTTCTGCCGGCGTGTTTTTCGGGAGATGAAGGCCTCGAAAAATTGGGCGAAAAGCCAAGTTTACAGGGCGCCAGGACCGCCGAACCAGTAAACAAAAACTTCCACTTGACGGCTGAAAGTTAGTATGTAATACTTACTGACATGAATTCACAAACTGACGAACTAGACCAACATATCAAGACCGTAATGGCTCAAATCTCTGAGGCGGCATTGAAGCCTGACCTCGCAGCAATCCAACGCCTGACGCGGGGAAAGCGTCGGAACTCCAAGAACTGAAGGAACAGATGGCAGCAATCCAGCAGCGCATAGCCAGTCTGATCAGCGAAAACACCAACGTCCCGGTAGCAGCCGCAGACGAGCGGATGAAGGAGGGAATTCGCCAACTGCCAATCGAAGCAACCGATGGAATGATACGGCAAAACCTCCTAACCCTAGCTCCGCATGTCAGGAGCGGAAGAATTAAGGTCGGTGAGGAACTCATCATCGAAGCTTTGCCGAGTGGACGACGATTCCAAACCGCCCTTTTGGAACAAGGGAAGAAACTTCGGGAGCGCAGTGAAATCGCCAGATTCTACCGCGACGCGAAGGTAAAGGGTGGCGACTACGTGCTGCTGACCGAAGCAGCACCTGGGCAGTGGACGCTAAAAAAAGCTCCTCCCGGCGAATATGGCCTGTCTCGATTGTTGCGAGGTCGCGCAACAAAGTGGCCGGAATTTGAGGTAAAATAAGACAAAAATGAATACCGACAATCCTTATACAAGATTCAAAATCCAGTTTGATGAGAACGAATGGGCAACGCTGAATTCCAACTTTCAATTCAAAACAGCTTTGGCTGCGGATGATTATGACACAGCGGCGGAATTGGCGGCCCGAATTTTAATTGGAGAAACCAAATCAATTTCGGAAGGCCGAAAAATGAAAAAGGAATACAATGAGTGGCAGAAAGTGCGCTCCAAATTTGAAGAATTTGAGGTTTAAAATCAAAATTAGGACACTACTTTTCCCTTTCCATCGTCAATCGCAAATCGTAAATGGTAAATCACCATGTCAGAAAGCTTGCGGCTCAAAGACCAACCTGCCAGCGAGCGGCCACGGGAGCGGCTCGTCGCGCGGGGGCCGGACGCGCTTTCGCACGCGGAGTTGATAGCCATTCTCGTGCGCACCGGCCTGCGCGGGACGAACGCCGTCGAAATCGGCGCGCAGTTGATTAAAAAATACGGCGATTCGCTCCAAGCGCTGGCCCGGGCATCGGTGGACGATTTGCGGCAGGTGAAGGGCATCGGGCGTGACAAGGCGGTGACGCTCATCGCGGCGTTCGAGCTGGCCCAGCGGATGGCAAAGGAATTGTGCAGCGAATCGGAACCATTGGACCATCCGGAAGCCGTGGTCCGGTGGTTGCGCGCCCGGAACCTGCTCCTGAACACGGAAAAGCTGCAAGTGCTGTCGCTCAACACGCGCCGCCGGCTCATCCGGCTGGACGAAATCACGGACGGCACGCTCGACACATTGTTGGTGCATCCCCGCGAAGTTTTCCGGAAGGCGATTGCCGCAAACGCCGCCGCCGTGGTGCTCGCGCACAATCATCCGAGCGGCGACCCGACGCCAAGCGAGGCAGACATCAAGGTGACGCGCGATCTGATTCGCGCCGGGCAGCTGTTGAAAATTGATGTGCTCGACCACGTCATCATCGGCCGTGCGACGCCAGAGCGCCATAAGGATTACGCGTCGCTGCGCGAACTGGGGTATTTTCTGTAGCACTTGATAATGCCGAGCACACGGGGCGATTCTTCAAAACATTGAGGAATCGCCCTTTTTTCATTTTGCAACTCGGCATTAACCGAGCGTCATTCCTCCGTAAACCTCAACCAAAAGAAAGGAATGACACTTATGAATGCTCGTTTTAATCCCCAGGCTGAAGACTTGCAGCGTTTGCAGGTCGGCCCCATCGGCCCTCATCTGCAAAGCTTTGCGGCTTTGGTTTCGCAGCAAGGTTATTGCAGCGTGAACGGCTGGCTTAAAATTCGATTGGTGGCCAATTTGAGCCGGTGGCTTCACCAGCGTCGGATTCCGCTCAATGAATTGAACGAAGCCCGGATCGCCGTGTTTCTCAACGCTCGCTGGCAGCATCTGGCACGTCACAGTGGAGATCAGATAACAATGACTCTTTTGCTTCGACACTTGCGGCAGGCCAAGGTTGTGGCACCGCCACCGTTGACCAACGGCAGTGATCTTGAGCTCATGATTTTGGAGTATCAGGGCTTCCTGCTAAGTGAGCGCAGCCTGATGCCGTCCACCACCGGCAGGTATCTGGAGGTAGCCCACCGCTTTTTATCCCGCCGTTTCCCAGACGGAAAACTGTATCTGAAAAAGCTGCAAGCCAAGGACGTCACTGATTTTGTGCTGCACGACACGTCCAATCGCGGGCGGCGTTCAGCTCAATTGATGGCCACGGTGCTGCGCAGCTTTTTGAGTTTCCTTTTTCAAAAAGGGCGGATTGCAACGAACCTGGCAGCGGTGGTGCCCTCGATGCCGCGGCCAGCGTCTGGCAGGAATGCCGCGGTATTTGGAGGCGCGAGCAGGTGGAGATGGTTTTGCGATCGTGTGACCGGCGGCGGAAGATAGGTAAACGGGATTATGCGATTTTCCTGTTGCTGGCCCGGTTGGGACTGCGTGCCGACGAAGTGGTCCTAGTTGACCTTGGATGATATTGACTGGCGTGCCGGCGAGTTGCTCATTCGCGGCAAAGGCGCCCGCGTGGACCGATTGCCATTGTTGAAGAAGTCGGACAGGCTTTGTCGGACTATTTGAAAAAGCACGGCCGGTTTGTTCCATCCCGACGCGTGTTTATTCAGTGCCGGGCTCCCTTGGAAGGATTTGCTGGTCCCGGCTGTGTCAGCAATCTGGTTCGTTGGGCTCTGCTGCGGCTTCATCTTTGTCCCCGGCATCGGGGCGCCCACGTGCTGCGCCATTCTTTGGCGACAGGATGCTACGCAATGGTGCTTCGCTGGCGCAAATCGGCCAGGTGCTCCGGCATCAACTGCCCCAGACCACGGAGATTTATGCGAAGGTTGATTTTCATGCTTTGCGTGCGTTCGCTTTACCGTGGCCGGGAGGTGTGCTATGAAAACCTTGAGCCAACATCTTGACGACTATTTGAAGCTTCGCCGTCAGCTTGGATACAAAATGCAGGTAGGCGGAGTTTTTTGCTTCGCAATTTTGTGCGCTTTGCCGAACAAGAAGGCGCAGGAGTTCATCCGCACCAAGCTGGCGCTTCGATGGGCTGCACAGCCAAACATGAAACCAGCACAGAGCGGGAGCCGCTTGGGGGTGGTGCGCCGTTTTGCCGAACACGTCAGTGCATACGATGCGCGCACGGAGGTTCCACCGCAAAAACTCCTGCCGTATCAGTTTCGCCGGCGAGACCCCTATCATTATACCGAGGAACATGTGTTCAACTGGTCAGCGCCGCTCCGGCAGATAAATCCCGCCAGTCAGATTCAAAGGCCCGACGTTTGGCACCGTGCTTGGGATTGCTGGCGGTGACAGGGATGCGGGTTGGCGAAGCACTGGCGTTGGACGATGGCGATGTGGATTCTGAAGCGCGAGCGCTATTGACCATTCGTCGCGCCAAAGGCAATAAATCAAGAGTTGTTCCTCTTCATGCCTCAACCGTCAGGCACTCCGACACTATGCTTCCTCCGGACAGTATGTTTCCGCAACTGACCGAGTCCGGCAGCTTCTTCGTCTGGGATCGGGGGTGACCGTTTGGTTTATTGACAGTGTAAACCGCTGGTTCCTTTTGGTGGCCTGCCAGATTGGTTTACGCAAGCCGGGCGACCAGCACGGACCGCGTGTCCATGATCTGCGACATTACTTTGCCATCCGCACCTGCTGAACTGGTATCAAGCGGATGCGATGTCGAGGCGCGTCTGCCGGAACTGGCCACCTATCTGGGACACGTTCATGTGCGCGATAGTTATTGGTATCTTTCGGCCGTGCCTGAGTTGCTGAACTGGCCACGCTGCGTTTGGAGCGGGCCGAGAAAGGAGTCGAATGAAAACTCCCGCCACTTTCTCCGAGTTGCTGCAAGGCTTCTTCACTGACTGTCTGATGGGGCAATGCAACGCCAGCGCGCAGACGATTGCAAACTATCGGGACGCCTTTCGGCTCCTGATTGCCTTTGCCCAGCGCTGTTTGAAAAAGCCGCCAACCAAACTCGCCATTCAGGATTTGGATGCGCCCTTCGTTGCCCGCTTCCTGGATTATCTGGAAAAGGAGCGCGGCAACTCAGCCGCGCAGCCGGAATGTTCGCCTGGCGGCCATCCACTCGTTCTTCAACTATGTGGCGCTTCAGGAACCCTCTGCCGGGGCGGTCGCCCAACATGTCTTGGCCATCCAGAGCAAACGTTGCGCGAAAAAACCGGTGGACTTTTTAACACGAGCCGAAAGCGAAGCGGTGTTGGCCGCACCGGATCAAACTACCTGGTCAGGCCGCCGCGACCGGACACTGCTGCTGGTGGCATTGCAGACCGGCTTGCGGGTCTCGGAGTTGATCGGCCTCCGCTGTCAGGATGTTGTTTTGGAAACCGGCGCTCATGTGCGATGCACGGGCAAAGGACGCAAAACTCGCTGCATCCCGCTGCGCAAAGAAGTTGTTGTCGCCTTGCGTCACTGGCTGCGGGAACGCAACGGCCAACTTGCCGATGCCGTGTTCACCAACGCCCGCGGCCAAGCTCTCAGTCGCGATGGTGTCCAATACATCCTGACGCAACAGGTAATCAAGGCGCGCGAAATGTGCCCGTCGTTGAAAACCAAACGTGTTTCCCCGCACGTCCTGCGTCACAGCACTGCGATGGACCTGCTACAACATGGCGTGGATCGCTCGGTCATTGCTTTGTGGCTGGGACATGAATCCATGGACACCACGCAAATTTACCTTCATGCCAATCTTGAACTGAAGGAACAAGCGCTCGCCAAAACGGAGCCGTTCCGGGGCCGGATTGGCCGGTATCGTCCACCAGACCAACTCTTGGCCTTTCTGCAGAGCTCTCTGATAATGCCGAGTTGAGAAGTTAAAAAAGGGGCGATTCCTTAGCTTTTTAAGGAATCGCCCCGTTGAACTCGGCATTATCAATCACACGGCACAATAGCCATTATGCCGAGCTCGGCATAAGGGGTATTTTTATTCCTGATTTTTGGCCGCGGATGAACCCGGACCGACAGGGATGCCTTGAACAAAATCGTTTGAATCTGAGTTCAACTGTGTGAATCTGTGCCGCAAAAATGATCCATCCAACCGCCATCATTCACCCGAAATCGAAACTGGATTCGACGGTCCAAGTCGGTCCGTATGCCGTCATTGACGAGGGTGTGGAACTGGGGGCGAACTGCGTTGTCGGATCGCACGTTTATCTCACGGGGCTGACCACCATCGGCGACCACAATCATTTTCACGCAGGCTGCGTCATCGGTGACGCGCCGCAGGATTTGAAATACGACGGCGCGCCGACGCGGCTGCGCATCGGCAATCATAACGTTTTCCGCGAACACGTCACCGTGCATCGCTCGACCAGGCCGGACGCGGAAACCGTCGTCGGTTCCCACAATTTTCTCATGGCCGGCGCGCACGTGGCCCACAACTGCGTGGTTGGCAACCGCGTGATTCTGGCCAATGGCGCATTGCTGGGCGGGTATGCGGAGGTGCAGGACCGCGCGTTCATTTCCGGCAACTGCTGCGTGCATCAATTCTGCGCGCGTCGGCACGCTGGCGCTGATGCAGGGCGGCTCGGTCATCAGCAAGGATTTGCCGCCATTTACGGTGGCAATGCGCGTGAATGAAATTTGCGGGCTGAATGTCGTTGGCTTGCGCCGCGCCGGATTCACGGCGGAACAACGGATGGCATTGAAGCAGCTTTACCATCTGCTGTTTCGTGGCGGGAAAAATCTGGGCGCAGCAATCGCGGAGGCAAAAAAAAAATCCACCAGCGCCCCGGCGAAAGCTTTGCTGGACTTCATCGCCGAAGCAAAGCGCGGTGTCTGCGCGGACACCTGTCACGCGACGGGCGGGGGCGAAGACAAGTAGGAAGCGGCCATGTATAAAATTCTCGGTTCAGATGGAAATGAATACGGCCTGGTTTCTGCCGAGCAGGTGAAAAAGTGGATTATGGAAAACCGGGTCGAAAAGAAAACACCGGTCATGCCGGAAGGCGGAATGGATTGGGTCTTCCTGTGTTCGCTTCCGGAATTTGCCGCGGCGTTCATTCCGCCGTCGTTGGTCCCGCCACCAATTCCGTCGTCTGCAAAAGTGTCAAAATCCGGTGTTGGATTCAACCAGGTCATTCCCTACAAAAATGTGCGGGCGTTGATTGCCGTCGTCGTTGTTACCGGCGGGGTTGTCCCCAGACAGTCGATGCGTTAACTTTTACATCATGTATAAAATCATCGGGGCAGACGGTAAAATCTACGGTCCGGCGAGCGCCGAACAATTGCGGCGGTGGCTCGCCGAAGGCCGCGCCAATGCGCAGACCCAAGCGCTTGTGGACGGGGCAGCGGAATGGAAACCCCTCGGCACGCTGCCGGAATTTGCGCAGCATTTTGCGCCGCCCACACCACCAGTGATCAGTCCGTTGCCGCCGGGAACCCTGATGACGGGGCAATTGCCGAGAACCAATTCCTTTGCGACGACAGGACTGATTTTTGGAATTTTGTCCTTTGCGTGTTGCCCTAAATTTCTGTTTGGCGGGCTTGGCCTGGTCTTCTCGCTCGTCGGACTTTCACAAATCAACCGCCACCCTGAACATTATGAAGGGCGTGGGCTTGCTATCGCCGGGATCATCCTTTCCAGCGCGAGTTTGCTGCTGTTCGGCGTGCTTTTCCTGCTGGCGCTGGCGACCGGCCATTTTTACTTCAACTGGCATTTCAGATAATCCTGGATCAAGGCCATGCCTGCCGAACCGCAAACTGCTCCGCCGAGAATCGCCGCCCCGCCGTCGCTCGCCTTTTTCGCGGGGGCCGTGCTCATGGCCGCCATGCTGGGTTCGGGCGCGATTTTGTTTTTTTTCAATCCGAGCACGCACGGATTTTATCCGGTGTGCCTGTTTCACAAGCTGACCGGGCTGAACTGTCCGGGCTGCGGCGGGACGCGGGCGGCGTATCAACTGTTGCACGGCCACCCCTTGCTCGCGCTGCGGGACAACGCGCTATTCGTTCTCGCGCTCGTCGCCTTGATGGTGCGCGGGGGTTGGTTTGCCGCGCGCAAAATTCGCCATCAGCCCGCCACGTTGGCCGTGCCGCCAAAAGTGTTATGGGCGTTCTTGGTAATTGCCGTCACTTTCAGCGTGTTGCGGAATTTGCCGGCGTTTTCATTTCTCTCGCCCTGAGCCCGCGGGAACTTTTCGCTTTTGTGGCCGTGCGTTCTCGTGTTCAATCGGTGGCCTATGAGTCTGACACATCCATTGACAACAACCACGTTTGATCTGCCTGGCTATCGTGTGACCAAATCGTTCGGCGTCGTGCGCGGCATCATCGTACGGTCGCGGTCGGTCATCGGCAACATCGGCGCGAGCATCCAGGCGATTTTCGGCGGGAACATCTCGCTTTACACCAACCTTTGCGAGCGCGCCCGCGAAGACACCTTCAATCTAATGCTCACGCACGCCGGCCAGCTCGGTGCCAACGCCGTCATCGGCGTGCGCTACGACGCCACGGAAATTGCGGCGGGCATTACTGAAGTGCTGTGCTATGGCACGGCAGTCTATGTGGAGCCGGCGGATTGAACGATGAGCGGGAGTAGAAAACTTCTCCACTTTCGTCCCTCAACACTCAACCATTAACGATAAAAATGTCCGGTCACAGCAAATGGGCCAAGGTCAAGCACTTCAAGGGCGCGATTGACGCCAAGCGCGGAAAGATTTTTTCCAAACTGGGGCGTGAAATCACCATCGCCGCCAAAATCGGCGGCGGCGACCCGGCATGAATCCGCGGTTGCGCATGGTGCTGCTCAAGTGCCGCACGGCGAACATGCCAAAGGACAATATCGAGCGTGCGATTAAAAAGGGCATCGGCGGCGGCGAAGGCACGAACTACGAGGATTTGACTTACGAAATTTACGGGCCGAACGGCGTGGCGCTGCTCGTGGAAGTGAGCACAGACAATCGCAATCGCACGGCGTCCGATATTCGCAGCATTGTGACCAAGAGCGGCGGCAGCATCGCGACACCCGGATCGGTCAGCCGGTTGTTTCAACGCAAAGGGCAGATCATTGTCTCACGTGAGGCGGCGGGCGAGGATCAATTGATGGAGCTGGCGCTTGAAGCGGGCGCGGAAGATTTCAAGGCCGAACCGATGGGTTATGAAATCATCACCGAACCGGCGAAGCTCGAGACGGTGCACCGGCAGGTCGAGGCCAAAAACATCAAGTGCGAGGCGGCGGAGATCACGTCGTTGCCCACGATTACCGTCCCGCTCACCGAACCGGCAGCGGTGGCGGCGGTCAACCAATTGATCGAGGCTTTGGAGGAGCACGACGACGTGAAGGAAGTTTTTTCCAACGCCGAATTCCCTGAAACGTGAACGGCGCGACAAGGTATGAAGGCATTAAGCGCTGACACGCTTCTGGCGCGACTGTTGTCCCGATTGACGACGGCGGTGTGCCGTCATCCCCGCTGGTTTATCTATCCGCAGGTGGTGTTGTTTCTGGTGTGTGTCGTTTACACGACCGGCTACCTGGAAACCGACATGAACCGGGACAACCTGGTCGGCCCCAACCATAAGAATCACGAGAATTATCTCCGCCTGCAAAAGGAGTTTCCGCAGCAGGGCAACGACCTGGTGGTGGTGGTGGAAAGCGAAAGCCTTGAGAAAAACCGGCAATTTGTTGAACGCATCGCCGCAAAAATGGAGGTGGAAACCAATCTGTTTCGCGACGTTTTTTACCAGCAGAGTTTGTCAGTAATGGGTGCGAAGGCGTTGCTGTTCGCCGACGAGGATGATTTGGTTGATTTGAAAGGGAAACTCGACGATGCCCTGCCGTTTCTAAGCCAATTCACGCAGACGACCAATCTCATCACGTTTTTCGAGCAGGTCAACACGGACTTCCGCACCTCGCCGCGTGAAACGAATGCCCAGACCGAATCTCTGATTCAGGCCATGCCGGCCTTGACGCGCATCGTGACGCAGGCCGTCGATTGTCTGGGCGGCCCGGGACGCCGCCATCGCCCAGCGTCACGTCCCTTTTCAATGCCGGCAGCGAAACGAACATCTACATCAACTACGATCGCGGCCGGATTTTTTTGGTCACGGCGCACGCACCCAGCGACAAATTCAATGGCCAGGCAATTGAACGCCTGCGCCAGTTGGTCAGGGAAACACAAACCGAGGTGCCCGGCCTTAATGTCGGACTGATAGGCGAGCCGGTACTGGACTATGACGAGATGAAGCAGTCGCAGAAAGACATCACCGTGGCGAGCATCGTGTCACTGGTTCTCTGCGCGTTGATTTTCATTTACGGCTACAACGAGACCGGGCGGCCGGTAAAGGCGACGATTTGCCTGGTGATCGGGCTGGGTTACACGCTGGCGTTCACGACGCTGACGGTGGGACATTTGAACATTTTGACGATCACGTTTGTGCCCATGCTCATCGGCCTGGCGATTGATTTCGGCGTGCATCTGGTCACGCGCTACGAGGAGGAATTGCGGCACGGCAAAACGGAGGAAGCGGCGATGACCAAGGCGATGGTCTTCACCGGACAGGGAATTTTCACCGGCGCGCTGACCACGGCCAGCGCGTTCCTGGCCATGGCGTTCACCCATTTCAAGGGCATTCAGGAAATGGGCATCATTTGCGGCGGCGGTTTGCTGCTCTGTCTGGTCCCGATGATGACGCTGCTGCCGGTACTGCTGATGCGCGGCCGGCAGAATGTCATTGATCACCGAACGACCGAGGACGACGCCCGCGCCCGCATTGAAAACATCTGGCTGCATCGCCCCGTGCTCGTGGTGGCAATTACGGCTGCCCTGTGCGTGCTGGCGCTGGTGCAGTCCCGCAAAGTCTATTTCGATTACAACATGCAAAAATTGCAGAGTGTCGGATTGCCGTCGGTGGTATTTGAACAGAAGCTGTTTGCCGCGGCGGACAAATCCCTGCTGTACGGGGCAGTCGTTGCCGATTCGCTGACCAACGCGATTGACCTGGAAGAAACACTCAAACGGCTGCCGACGGTTGCCGATGTTGAACCGCCATCCGGTTTATTGGACCATCTCCTTAACCCCAGCAGCAGCGAAAAACTCAGACTGATCGGCCAGATCAAACAAGAACTGGCGCCGCTGCAATTCGGCATGCCAGACACGAAGCCCGGTGGACGTTTATGCGTTCAGCCGGACATTGTACGGGCTTTACGGCTATCTGGGCGCGGCGCTGGACGAGGTCGGCGGCAGCGACCCGGAATTGTCAAAACAGTTTGTCGCTGCTCCGCCAGGCGATTGAGAGTTTACGCAAGGCGATGTTGCAAGGTGACCCCCAGGCGCTCGCGGAACACGCGGACAAATTGGCGCGATTCCAGCAGGCGCTTTTCACCGACATGCGCACGACGTTTCAGTTGCTGCAAAATCAGGACAATCGCGCGCCATTGCACGTAAAAGATTTGCCCCAGGCTTTCCGCGACCAATTTGTGGGGGTGACCGGGAAATATTTGCTGCAGGTTTTTCCGAGAATTGACGTGTGGCAGCGCGACAATCAGGAAAAATTCATTGCTGATTTGCGGACGGTGGACCCCAACGTCACCGGGACGCCGGTGCAACTTTACGAATTTGAGGAACTGCTGAAGAACAGTTACATCCAGGCAGCCTGGTATTCCCTGGCGGCGATTGCGCTGCTGGTCTTATTCCACTTCCGCAGCATCGGCTCGGTAATATTGTCGCTGCTGCCGGTCGGCATCGGCACGCTTTGGCTGGTCGGATTGATGGGCTGGTTCGAAATTCCATTCAATGTGGCAAACATCATGACGTTACCACTGGTGGTTGGCATCGGCGTCACGAACGGCGTACAAATCCTCAATCGCTTCGCCGAGGAGCGCACACCCGGCATTCTTGCCCGCAGCACCGGCAAAGCCGTGCTGGTCTCCGGGTTGACGGCGATTGCCGGGTTCGGCAGCTTGATCATAGCCAAGGACCGCGGCATTTTCAGTCTGGGCTGTGTAATGGCAACCGGAATCGCAGACGTGCATGATTGCAGGACTGACTCTTTTGCCGGCGCTGTTGAATTTGCTTGGCCGGTGGCGTCCATTAATAGATCAACCCAGTGCCGACAATCCGTCGCCAGCACTGGGTCAGGAGGAACCGAGGTCAAAAACCTCAAGTGCAGGGAAAAAATAGTTGAAAATCGTTTAAAGTCAATCTCTATGTTAAACTTCATCTCTAACAACTTGAAACCGCCAGAATACATTAAAAGTTAACGATAACGCACAGTGCGTGACGGCTTGATCAAAAGACGTTTATTCATTAACTGTGAAAAAAAAGATGGCTAACGGACTTGGAAATTTTGCCTGGCTGCATCGAATGGGCTGGCTGGGTTGGGGGCTGTGTCTTCCCGTGGCGGCGTTCGCTCAGGACGGTTTTAGTGCCGGGCCGCTCTATGATCAGTTTCCGCTGACGCTGGAATCCGGGCATCGGATAGAAGCCGGCGGGCCTTTTTTTTACCAACAGGAAAGAGACACGGAAAAATCTTGGGGCGTGCCGCCGCTATTTTCACGAGTGACAGATCCCTCGACTGAATCCGAAACCTATGACCTGCTTTATCCGCTGGTGACTTATGAAATTTACGGGAGTGCATACCGCTGGCAGTTTTGCCAATTGCTCAGTTTTGCCGGTGGGCGGAATCAAAGCGAGGTCCCCAGGAATCGTTTCACCCTTTTTCCGGTCTATTTCCAGCAGCGTTCACCGGACACAAACGAAAATTACACCGCGCTGGTGCCATTTTATGGTCATCTCCAGGACCGGCTGTTTCGGAACGAAATTTTCTTCGTGATGTTTCCGATTTACAGCGAGACACGGAAACACGATGTGGTCACTGATAATTATCTTTATCCCTTCTTCCATCTGCGTCATGGCGACGGGTTGCACGGCTGGCAATTCTGGCCGGTGGCGGGCGCCGAACACAAAGACGTGACAACCCAGACCAACAGTTTCGGCGACACGGAAGTCATCGGCGGGCACGACCAATCATTTTTGCTCTGGCCGCTTTTTCTGAGGCAGGACACCGGTATCGGCACCGACAATCCCGAAAAATTCCGCGGCTCGATTCCCCTTTATACCATCTCGCGTTCGCCGCAACGCGAGGCAACGTCCGTGCTGTGGCCGTTCTTTAATTGGATTGACGACCGCGAGCACAAATACCGCGAGTGGGAAGGGCCATATCCATTTGTCGTCATTGCGCGCGGCCCCGGCAAAACCACCACGCGCGTTCTGCCATTGTTCGGCCGGTCGCACAACGACACGTTTGAGAGCGATTTTTATCTCTGGCCGCTTTATAAATACAACCACCTCCACGCCGGCGCGCTGGAGCAGGCGCGCACGCGCATCCTGTTTTATTTGTTTGTGGACCTGACGGAAAAGAACACCGAAACCGGCAGGGAAAGACGGCGCGTTGACCTGTTGCCGCTGTTCACCTGGCATCGTGATTTCGACGGCAACCGCCGGCTGCAAATTCTCGCGCCGATTGAACCAGTGCTGCCCGGCAGCGGCGGCGTTGAACGCAACTGGTCACCGCTGTGGTCCTTGTGGCGGGCGGAGGACAATCCCGGAACCGGCGCGGCCAGCCGGTCGCTGCTTTGGAATTTATATCGTTACGACACAAAACCCGGCGCGAAAAAATGCTCGCTCCTTTTCGGTCTTTTTCAGTATCAATCCAATGCGGAGAGCAAAAAATTGCGCCTGCTTTATTTTCCGTTGGTCAAAAGGCACCAACCGGCAGGTCCTCCGGCAAAATGAGAAAGTGCTCCGAACTATGTTTGAAAGCATCGGCGAAATCGTCCTTCTGTTTTGGCGCACGCTGCTGGCCCTGCCGCTGGCGTGGCGGCAGCGGCAGAAGGTCTTCGACCAGTTTTTTGAAATTGGCAATGCGAGTTTGCTGATGGTTTGCGTGCTGTCGTTTTTCATCGGCGCGGTCATCGCGCTGCAAACGGGTCCGGTTTTGGTTGACCGCAGCCTGGCCAGCGCCGTGGGCGGTATCGTGGGCATCGCGATGGCCAAGGAACTGGCGCCCGTGATGATGGCCATTCTCATCGCCGGACGCATCGGCTCGGCGATGGCGGCTGAAATCGGCTCGATGCGCGTCTATCAGGAAATTGACGCATTGCGCACCATGAACATCAACCCGATCCACTACCTCGTGCTGCCCCGGCTGGTGGCGATCGCGCTGGCGCTGCCGATGCTGGTGGTCTTTGCGATTCTGGTCGGCTGGTTCGGCGGCGCGGTGGTGGCGGAGGCGAACAACCACATCGCCATTCCGTTTCAGGCATTTTATTCCGACCTGCGCGACATCGTCGCCGTCAAGGACGTGATCAACGGGGTTTTCAAAAGTTTTTGCTTCGCACTCATCATCGGCGTCGTTTCGTGCCATCAGGGGCTGACGACCATCGGCGGGCCGCGTGGCATTGGCCGCTCGGTTACCAAGGCCGTGGTAAACTCCATCGTGCTGATTGTCATCTTTGATTACTTCCTTACCCGCATCCTTTTGAAATGATGAGCCAACCGACAAACCATGATACCGGGGTCAGCCTGCGGGTCCGCGGCTTGCGCAAGAGTTTTAATGGAGAGGAAGTGCTCAAGGGCGTTGATTTCGACGTCAAGCCCGGCGAGGTTTTCGTCATCATGGGACCAAGCGGCAGCGGTAAAAGCGTCCTGCTCAAGCACCTCATCGGATTGGAAACCCCCGACGCCGGCGAAATTTTCATCAACGGCGAGTCCATCCAAACACCGGAAATCGCCGCCAAATACCGCATGGCGCTCGTTTTCCAATCCGGCGCGCTGCTCAATTCGCTAACCGTCGGCGAGAATGTCGGGCTTTACCTGAGCGAACACCGCCTCAAACCGCCGGAGGAAATTCAGCGCATCGTCACGGAAAAACTCGAAGATGTCGGGCTCAAGGACACCGCCGAAAAAATGCCCAACGAACTTTCCGGCGGCATGAAAAAGCGCGTCGCCATCGCCCGCGCTTTGGTCATCGAACCGCAGTTGATTCTTTACGACGAGCCGACCAGCGAGCTTGACCCGCTTTCGGCCATTGTCATTGGCGAGGAAATTTTGCGCCTCAAGGAGCGCATCCACGTCACGTCGCTCGTGGTGTCGCATGATCGCGACCTTGCGTTCGGCGTGGCCGATCGCATCGCGGTCATCAACGAGGGCCGCATCCTGACCATCGGCACGCCGGACGAGGTGAAGCGGTTTAACGACCCGCTCGTCCAGGATTTTTTGAACGCAGACTTTAAACGCGAACCTCAACCCAAATGATTATGAAAAACTCACTCGAAACCAAGCTTGGCTATTTTGTCGTCCTTGCCGTCTTCGCCGCCTGGATCATCGTCGAAACCCTCGGCGGCGTGGAAATGTTCCGGGGCGGCTATCACATCAATGCATTGTTTGACACGGTGCAGGATTTGAAGGTGGGCAACAGCGTCAGGCTGGCCGGCGTTGAAATCGGCCGCGTCGAGAAAATCGCGCTGGCCGGCGACAAGGTTCGCGTCACGATGAAGCTGCACTCGGACGCGATCGTGCGGACGGACAGCAAGGCCGTCATCAAGTTCACCGGGTTGATGGGGCAGTATTTTGTTTCCATTGACTTTGGCTCGCCGGGAGCGCCACCGGCAATCGAGGGCGCGGTGATCGAAACCGAGGAACAGCCCGATCTTAACGCCGTCATGGTCAAACTCGACAAGGCCGCCACGGGCATTGAAAATTTCGGCAAGAGCTTCACGCCCGACACCATCAACAATTTGCTGGGCCCGTTGGTTGATTTCGTCAAACAAAACAGCGGCCATCTTGGCGGGGCCATTTCCAACATCGAAAACATTTCCGGCCAGATCGCCAGCGGTCAGGGCACGGTCGGCAAACTGATTTACACGGAACAGCTCTACGATTCGGCGCTCGTCACGGTCACCAACCTGCAGGACGCCGTGGGCGAGGTGCGCCAGGTCGTCAACGGCGTCAGCAGCGGCCAGGGCACGCTGGGCAAACTGGTGACGGATGAGACGCTTTACAACTCAACGACCGCTTCGATGACCAACCTCAACCAGATTCTGCTGAAGGTGAATCAGGGACAAGGCACGGTCGGCAAGCTCGTCAACGACCAGGAATTTTACAAAAACGCCAAACTCACGCTGCAAAAGGTGGACAAGGCCACCGACGGTCTGGAAGACCAGGGGCCGCTGAGCGTCCTCGGCATCATCGCGAACAATTTGTTCTGAGCATTTGCGATATACGATTGACGATTGACGAGTCGCCCGAAAATTCGGGCCGCGCGTAAATCGCATATCGTAAATCGAAAATCTTCAGGCCAGCCCGAGGTTTTTCAGAACCTGCACGGTGGAATGCGCCTTGTTCAGCGTGTAAAAGTGCAGCCCCGGTGCGCCGGCGCGCAGCAATTCCTCGCACTGCCGTGTGGCGTATTCGATGCCGAATTCAACCGCCGCCCCATCGCCACCGCCCGGTTGATCCAGCCGGGCGCGGAGCGGGGGCGGGATTTTCGCGCCGCAGAGTTGCGTGAATTTTGTGATTTGCGCCGCGCTCAGGATCGGGACGATGCCCGGGACGAGCGGCACGCGCACCCCCAGCTTGCCGGCGACATAATCGCGGAATTCGAAATAATCGGCATTGTCGAAAAACAACTGCGTGAGCACAAAATCCGCGCCGGCGTCCACCTTTTCCTTCAAATGCCGCCAGTCAGCCAGTTTTCCATCCTTGCACGCAATGTGGCCTTCGGGAAATCCGGCGACCCCGATTGAAAAATCGCCCGACTCACGGATGAATTGGACGAGTTGCGCGGCAAATTCAAAACCGCCGGGTGTGGACCGGAACTCGCCGCCGCCGGGCGGGTCGCCGCGCAAGGCCAGTATATTTTTGCAGCCGAACGCGCGGATTTTTTCGAGCAGCGCGCGCACCTCACCGCGGGTGTGGTTGACACAGGTGAGGTGTGCCAGTGCGGTCAGGTTGTGTTGCCGCTGGATGCGGTCCACGATCATCAAGGTCTTGTCGCGCGTGCTGCCGCCCGCGCCGTAGGTAACGGAGCAAAAATCGGGTTTGGTCTGCAGCCAGCGCGGGGATTTGGTTTTCCAGCAGGTTGCGGTCGCCCTCGTCAGTTTTCGGCGGGAAAAATTCAAAGGAGATGACGGGCCTTCGCCGCGCCGGAGTCTTCGCGGTTTCGATTTCGGATTTGCGGTCAGTGGCGGCCCTGCTGGCGTCTGCCAGGGTTGAGGCTCTCGCCTCGGCGTAGCCTCCGGCGCAGCCAGGGTCGGCCACGCAGGCGGGCTGTTTCGCCGCCAGCCTGGCCGTATAAATGTCGCGGATGAATCGCATTGGAACGCGAATTATGGTGGAACAGCGGAAGAAGCCAAGTTTTGTTGTTTAGAAGCCGAGGTAACGAGGCTCAAATGCCTCTGGCAAAACTCCTGGTGTCGGAAAAGGAAGAGTGAGCCTCCTTACGTCGTCTCCTACGAAGATTTGGGAAAACAAAAAGCCCCTTCCGGTTTTGCCGGAAGGGGCCAAAGGTTCTAAATCAGACTAGAACTTGTAAATGATGTTGGCGTAGAGACCCACGGAAGTTTTATTGTCAACGCGAGCCTGAGTCATTAATGGCATATCCCGTGTCGAAGCTGCCGAAACGATCCCAGCGCAATTCCAACCGGCTGACGACGTTCGCCCACAGGTCATATTCCATCGTGCCTGTGATTTCAAACGCTTCGCTGCTGTAGCAATAGCCCTTGTAGCCGTAGTCATCTTCGTTGTACTGGCCATGGATATATTCAGCACGACCGTTAAAACTCAGCTTGTCCGTGGCTTTAAACGTTGCATACAACCCCACAACGGTGTCATCGTTCCACCAGATGTCGCCATAATCAGTGCCGCCACCGCCGGCGTTATGCACGATGTCTAACGCGGCTCCCACGGTCAATTGCTTCCACGGCGTGTTCAAAGTCCCACCCAAGTAATAATTGACCTGATCCCCGTTGGCATAATAGCCGGTATAACCCCAATCGCCGCTCCCGCCAAACCCATATTCGATGCCCGCGTAGAGCGACGAACCTGCCGCCCAGCCCCACGAACTTGGAGCGGTGAACGTCAGCGACCCTATGTACGCCTTGTTCCAATTGTGTGCATCTTGACGTAGTAGTCGGCAGTAGCATCGTAAGCGCGCTGATTGATGCCAGGCATCAAGGTGTTGGCAATGCCCGCCGAAATCGACCACTCGTCGTTAATCTTGTAAGTGGCCAGAATGCCCGTGAGTTCGGTCGGCTCCACGGCATAACCCCAGGAACGGGTGTAGTTCGGGTTGCTGCCGGCATCGAACACTTCGTAACCGATGATGGAATCAAACACGCCGATTTTCCAGTCAATGCCATTGCCCACGGGGTGCGGAGCGCCACATACGCCTGCTTGATGGCGTAATCAGGAGAGCTGCCATACGCCGGCGGAGCACCGTGGCCGTTGTAGTAAAAAGCGTATTGGCCCCAGGAATTGACTGACGTGTTGTAATTAACCGCATCCGGGCCGAAGAGCAGGTCAATCTGGTAGCCCGAAGCCCAAGGCGATTCGTCCTGCGGCTTGGAAATGGAGAGCTTCACCACGTCCAAATTGAAGCCGTCCTGTTTCCCATTTTGGAATGGGATAGCGCCCGCAGGTGAAACCGGGTAAGTCCCACTTTCAGCATAATAACCTTGTCATTATTAAAAGCGCCGCCGGCGATCGCCCAGTTGAACGACGCGCTGACGTAGCCGCTGATGGTGGTGTTGGAGAGCGCCGTCTGCAACGCATTCATTTTTTCGTCCGCACGCGCCGCCGAGGCAAGGCTGACCACCCCGACCGCCGCCAGACCCAGTGTCCATTTATTAAACTTCATCTTGTTCCTCCGATGTTGTTTGGTTTAATTGTTCGCTTTGTTCTGTCTGTATTTTCGGGCCAAAACCTGTTTGTCCCGGCACCGCGTGGTGCGATTAGGAATGACACTAATAAAAACCCCAAGACGTGGCAACAATTTTTTTAAGTAATTTTTTCACACTAACACGTTGATAAAAAACGACTTAGGCGCCCGGCGCCGGAAGGCCTCTCATTTTTTGTACGGAGGCTGCACCAAATCGGGGCATAAAACGGCCCTTTTAGCGGCTTAAGTTGTTTCCTTGGCGGGTTTTCCGCCAGCCATATTGGAACAAATCGTGCTTTTGCTTGGAACGGCAAAGATGCCAATTGCAAGCAGGCATTTGGGTTTGCCCTTTTTATCGGAAAATCAAAGATATGCCATCATTCGCTTATACAGCTCGTGAAACGGCCACCGGCCGCGAAATCCGCAACAGCGTGGAGGCGGCGACCGAACAAGCCGCCATCGCTGCGTTGCTCAACCGCAATTTGCTGGTCGTTTCCATCCAGGAAAAGATTTCCCGGAAGGGCAGAACCAAGGGCGGCAAGGTTTCGCTGGCCGATCTGGTGATGTTTACCCGTCAACTGGCAACGATGGTGGACGCGGGCATTGCCATTGTGCAATCCCTGCAGGCGCTCGCCGATCAAACCGCCAACAAGATCATGCGCGACACGATTCGCGATGTCTGCACGCGCGTGGAGGGCGGTGAAAGTTTTTCCGAGGCGCTGCAAAAGCATCCCAAGGCGTTCAACCGCCTTTACATTTCCATGGTGGCGGCGGGCGAAAAAGGCGGGTTGCTGGCGGAAATCCTGGCGCGGCTGGCGACTTACCTCGAAAATTCCGATCGCCTCCGCAAAAAGGTCAAAACCGCCCTGATGTATCCGATCGGCGGTGACCGTGGTGGCCATCTGCATCACCACCTTTCTTTTGGTGAAAGTGGTTCCCACCTTCAAGGACATTTACTCCGGCTTCGGCGCGCAATTGCCCGGACCGACGCAGATCATGATTGATCTGAGCGACCTCGTGAAACATTATCTGCTGCTCATGATCGCGGGCGTGGGCATGCTGGTTTGGGGATGGTTTTATTTCATCAAAACCAAACCCGGCCGGGAATTCTGGGATGCCCACCGGATAAAGCTTCCCATCTTCGGCGTCATTGCGCATAAAATTTGTCTGGCGCGTTTTACCCGGACGCTCGCCTCGCTCATTCGCAGCGGCGTGCCCATTCTTGAAGTGCTGCAAATCGTTTCCCAAACCGTTGGCAACGTCGTCATGGAGAAAGCCATCAAGACCGCCGCCACCGACATCGAACGCGGCGAAGGCATATCCGCCGCGCTCGGCAAAAACCCGATTTTCCCCAGCATGGTCATCCGCATGATGAGCGCCGGCGAACAGACCGGCAACATTGACAGCATGCTCGAACGCGTTGCGAACTTTCTCGACGAGGAAATTGAATCCACGCTTTCCGGCCTCATGTCGCTCATCGAGCCGATGCTGATTGTTTTCCTGGGGATTGTCATCGGCGGCATGGTCATCTGCATGTTCCTGCCGATTTTCAACCTCGCCAACATCGTCAATGGCAGCGGGCATTAAAGTTGTAAGGCAATACCATCAGACCGCCGGCGAATTTCGTCCGGCGGTTTGTTTTTACGCTGACACCGTTTTGCCCGGCTGCGGCTGAAAGATTTTGATTTTCGGCCAGCGCGCGCGGATCTGCCCCTCAAACCAGGCGCGTGAATCATCGCCGCCGTGACCGAGCAAAATCGCGCGCGGCGCGACCTGTCCGGCGAATTCCAGCAAATCTTCCCGGTTCGCGTGCGCCGTCAAATCAAAATCCAGCACCTCGCAACGCCGCGTCACCCGGCCGGCGCCGGGGCTGAACACAAAGGTTTCGCCGGGTTTCGCCCTTTTCAACCGTCCGCCCGGCGTGTCCGGATCGGCGTAACCGACAAAGAAAATGGACTGCCGTTCGTCGCCGATCATCCGCATCGCCAGATCGTGCGCCGCCGTGTTTTCGCTCATCATGCCGGCGGTAATGACAAAAATACTGCCCGCCGCTGAGTTTCATTTTTTCCGCCTGGCCCTTTTCGAGCACGATGAGTTGCAACGCCTCGTGCAGTTGCAAATTCGTGTGCTGTCGGTGGGTCCGGTGCGCCTCCAGATCGTAAATTTCCGTGAACACCCGGCCCAGCCCGCCGATATAAATCGGCTGTTCCTTCAATTTTCCGGCGCGCATCAGCAACGCCAGCAGCGCCAGCATCTCCTGCGTGCGGCCCAGGGCGAAGGACGGAATCAGCACGCAGCCCTTGCGCTTGAGCGCGTTGTGAATCGCCGCCACCAGCCGTTCGATTTCCGTCTCGCGCGAAAAACCCGGCGGCACGGCGCGATTGCCGCGCGTGGTTTCCATGATCATCACGTCGGCCTTCACGTCCTCGAACCGCGCCGCTCCGCAAAATCGTCTGATCGTGAAAGCAAACGTCCCCGGTGTAAAACAGCGTTTCCCTTTTGCCGCGAATCAGGATGCCCGCCGAACCGAGCGTGTGGCCGGCATCAAAAAATTCCAGCGTTGGCGAAGGCCGCCCCGCGCGCGTCTTGTGGAAAGCCGCCCATTCGATTTCGCGATTGTATTTGAAGCCCTGGAACTGCGGGGCGAGGTCGTCCACCTCGTCGTGCGTGTAGAGGGGATATTCGCGGATGCCCAATTCGTCGCGCTGGCGCATCATCACGTTCACCGAATTGTGCAGCACGCGCTCGACGATGAAGTAGCTCAGTTCGCTCATCAGCACGTGCGCCTTGGGAAAATGCCGGCACGCCACCGGCAGCGCGCCGACGTGATCGTGGTGGCAATGCGAAATCGCAATCGCGTCCACCTCGGCGTTCCCGGCCTTGCCGAACATCGGCAATCCCTCGCGCCCCTCGCGTTTCGGGTGCATGCCGGCGTCCAGCAAAATGCGGTGGTCGTCGATCTCCACCAGCCACGCGCTCGCGCCAATGTCCGCGTCGGGATTCAGATTGGTGATGTTCACCGGATGATTAAACCACGTAGGGGACCGGCTTGCCACGACGAACTGAAACGGAGGCAGGATGGACACAGATAATTCAGAGGGAAGAGAAATGAAAACATTCAACGCTCAACATTCAACTTCCAACGACGAAGGTTGAGCGACGCGCGATTCCGCTCCTGCGCGTTGAATGTTCAGAGTTGAATGTTGAATGTTTTCTGAAAATCACCTGGCCGGATACCGCCAGACCCAATCGCCGGTGTTCACGTCCACTGCGCCGCCTTTTGTGAGCCCAACCTCCCCATCGTCGTCTGTTTCATTCCAGCCAACGGAATATAAAACGAATTGCCCATCAGCCGTGCGGAGATAATGCAACGGCTGGCCGTTGATGATGTCGTGGGACACATGGCCAATGAACTGCGGGGAGAGCGTGTCGAGTGATTCAGGAAGCACGCCATGCGCGAGCCGGTAACGCTCCAGCGCAATCGCCGTGCGCGCCAGGTTCACCGACTCCTGTGCATAGGCAAATCTTTTCACGGCGGGACTTAAGGCGGGAAACAACATTCGCGCAAAAACGTCGTAGAACGCGAGGTGACTCAATTCGTTGGTTTCGGCGGTCTCATTCCGGCGCACCGCTTCCGGAGAAACCAGTTGGTGTTCGACATCAACGGGCGGTAAAATCCATTGCTGGTGCATGCGGGCGATGGCCAGTTCGTTCTGATAAAACCATGCGTTGGGCATCAGATGGAAAGCGATATTTTGAACCGGGTGGCTTGAACGGCTGTTATCGGAGTTACTCATCAGGTCGAATTTATGAGTGCGGCGCAGATAGTCAATGTTGGCAACCCCCAGCGCCCGCTCTCCTCGCATCGTAAATTCGTAGTCCGCCAGGAAATCCACCCTGGCCAATTCCGATTCAAGTTCGGCGAGTTGCGCGTCCGACCATTGGTGCCGGGCCAGGCCTTCCCAGATTGGCTGCAGGATTATGTTCACCATGGCAATGCGAACCAGGTGCGAAATCAGAAACGGCTCGGTATGAATTGCGTCCGTCAAGCGCAGCGATAATTTCACATCGGCCAGCGCCATGTCGCTTTGATCATTCTGCAATTCGGCGATGGCGCGCAATTGCAAGACCTGCGTGCATTTTTTCAACGCTGCGAGATGGGGCAGCAATATGGCCGCTGGCGGTTCGTTGTCATAATTCAACGGAAACCTGGAACCGGACATTTTGCTTGCCTGGCGCAATTCTTCAATGGCTGGATCATATTTGCTCAAGGCCAGCAACACGTCGGCGGCGGGCGATCGCAGTTCCGACATGGTTGATTTCTGCCAATTGCCGATTCCTTTGGCGCGATCAGGGGGAACTTCCATTTTTAACCGGTCAACCACATTCGTGTCCCGGGGGGTGATTTCATGTCCGTTCGGATCCAGAATATAACCGTAACAACTGGCGACAATCGGCGTCAGGGCAAAGTTCTGATCGTCCGGCACGGACGGCGGGACGAAATCTTTAAAATCAAATTTCTCACCCTTGGTTTCCCATTGATGTTTGAATTTGTTCCAGGCATGCCAGCCACGCCAATCCTCCTCCGCATAAAACAATCCAATCAACACGACCAGGCACGCAAGACCCAAAAGAAAGCGTTTGGAATTGCGCCGGGGACTTCTCGGTATTTCATTCATGAGCCATCATTGCCTTTCCATTCTCGCCAACCAGAACTCCGTCCGTTCGCTGCGCGGTGGCGGGACTGATGGTTTAGACCGGTCAACGTCTGATACGTCACGCGAACCAATCAATTCCGCGATGGTCACAGTCGCCGGCGGCGCATCAGGTCAATCCGGCCGGAAAATCGAAGGCCGCTCACGCTGCGCCACAATGCAAGATGAACGACCAGCACATGGATCAGCTTTATGCGGTTGTCGCTTTGTGTATGCCCCGTTCGGGCGACGACTCGCGCTTTCGCGTATATTTAGGGATGAGTTGAGCACATGCCAGGAAAAGCAATGCGACGAGCGTTTTGCCGAAAAACAAGCAGGCGGCGCAAGCGACCAACAGCCCGATCCAGATTCCCAATTGTGTTCCGGTCGTCGAAGGATCATCGCGGTGTGGTGTTTCTGCCACTGACGGAATGCGATGATTGGGGTTACCAACGCAATCAGGCCAAGCCCGAATTGGATGCCAAAATGTTCAGGACGAACTTGGGTATCGAACCGCCCGTCTTGATGGTCCCTGCGTCAGGATCTTGTGAGGTTAAACAAAATCGCCGCCTCACCGAGGCAGGGAGCATCCGCCGCGTTGGAAAGCGCTTTGGGTAAATAGCATGTGCCATCCGGAAGTGGCCACGAGGTAACCAACATCTCGGCTGTGAGCAGATAAGCGTGCTCAAAATGTCCGTTAACACGGGCGGCACCAACCCCAAATGCACAGGCGGCGCAGCCAAAACCCTTGAGCACCAGTCCCGAATCTACATCGAGATCCCAGTTATTGGCGGGCAGATCATTTGGAAACTCCCGGAACCCGGCACAGGTCCAGGTTTCCTGCCAGAAATACCGCGAGTAAAGGTCATACCATTTTCGCGCTTGTTCCGGCCAGATCTCGGGCGCAAAAAGCGAGACATAAGAATTATCACAGCCCCGACTGGGACCGAGTGGTTCTCCCAGTGCAGCACTCGCAAAATATGGAACCAATCCCCGGGAATCCAGTGCCCGATCGGGATCCCCGTATGGCACGGCTGACGAAGGCTGAATGATCAGTGCCGAGGACTTTGTCCGCTCTCCGGATCATCGCAATCGAAGTCAATACATCACCAGGATAACATTGGTGCGGATAATCATCCAACAAACCATGACGACTCGCGTCCAGTTCGGCTGACAGGCTGTCCACCTGGTCTTTTAACAGGGGTAGATATTCTTTGTCTCCGGTAAGCCGGACATGGCTGGTGAGCGCTGCGATGGCCAGCGCGCCAAATTTCGGATGATTCCCCATTTGCCCCGCAGAAATTCGCCAACCGGTTCAGCTCGGCTTGCAGCGGGATCGCTGTCGCCCCGCTCAAGGCCAGACCGAGGATGAACAGCCAGTCAACAATTTGATGCGACAGCGCAAGGTTTGTTCGCGATTCATAAGTGAACCTTTCAGAATGTAATCCGGCGATTTTGACTCCCATTCGCTGCCCGCCGATCTCAACCAATCGCTCCAGCGCGGGGAGAGGGATTTTTTCTCCGTTGGCAAAAACGCTGCCAGAGTGCCAGAAGTGCCGCCGCCAAAACCAGCACCGGAACCAGGATGACGAATGCCAGATACAGAAAGATATAAATCGACGCCAGAAAACCGGAAAGCTTCCAGCCCGCGGCCACCGAGCCGATTGTCCCGTTCAAAACGCTGGTAAACTCGCGAAGCCCCGCGAGATGCACCACCAGAAACATCACGCTGATGGCGCCGGCGCGCTGCAACATATCCCTGGCCGATAAGAATTCAGCACGCTGGAAGATCGCGAGTTTCTGCCAAATCAATTTTATCATTGTCTTGCTCCTGTTTTCACTTTTTGCCAGAGCGGTCCGAGCGTTGCGGCGTAAAGCAGGGCCGCGTCGCCGACCTGATTGCCCGCGCAGTATTTCAACCGCCCGCCCGTTCGTGAAGGAAACCCGGCAAAGTCCAGCGTCGCCGCGAGCGAGGTGAGAAATCTCTCGTCGCCAAACGTGCTGGCGCCGATGAAGGCCATGCCACTCGAACCGGCGCTGATTTTAAAAAACGGAATGATGGGGCCGGAATCAATATCGGCCTCGCCCTTCCACGATTCTGGCCATTCATGCGCATAACCGAAGCCGAGCGTGATTTCCCCGAGCGCCTTCCGGGCGCGCTGATATTGGTCTCGGGCGAAATCCTCGTCCAGCAATTGCAGACTGTGCGCCACCATCCAAATAGTCGAACCCTCCGGGCCGTACAGCGGCGAGCCGTCCGTCATAAAGCTGGAAATCAACAAACCCGATTCGCGGTCAACGAGTTTTTGTTTCGCCATGGCAATCCAACCATGAATCAAGGCCGAATGATCGCTGCCATCGAGATAATCGGCCATTTTGATGGCGTCCAACGCGACGCAATGATCGAACGTCCAGCATTCATCGGGATAACTTTCCAGCATCATTCGCGGGCTTTCCTGGAAACGTTCAACCATGGCGTTCACGCGCCCGGTCAGCAACACCTTGTATTCCGGTTTCTCTTCGACCACCCGGCGCGAGGCGAGCATCAAGGCGATCTCGCCGTCCAGAAACAGACTATGCGCCGGCTGCATGACATAGTGCCTGTCCCTGGCGTAAGGCATCAGAAAGAAATACATCCCTTCCTGTTTTTCGAGCCGCAGGGTTTCATCAATAATCTGGTCCATCGTCTGGAGGTAAAGCGGTTTGGACGCCGGGTCACGCAACGCCATATTCGCAAGTGACCAGACGAGAAAACTTCGCCCCATGAAATCCCATTCCGCATTGCTGACCCGCATCTTTTTCAGTTCCTGTTCGCGCAGGGCGGGTTCGGTCCAGAGTTGCAGCTGCCGGGCCGCCAGTTGGCGCGCTTTGGAAGAGAGCCCTTGATTTTGGCGAAAGTCTGAAAGGGGACGGGCGAAAACGAAATGCAGACACGGCAGCCAGATGACCGCAGCAATTACCAAAGCCGCCAGTCCGGTCAGAATTCGTTTCATTCGTGATTTCATGAGAGGGCTGTTTTCAGGGTTGGGGCCCGCCATGTTTGCCGCCAGCTAGTTATGCGAACTGGATTTAGATACGCCACCCTGCGCCTTCAAACAATCGCTCCAATGGGCCACGAAGAATTTTTTCTCCGTTGGGAAAAAGGTTTCCGAAGTTCCGAGAATCGGCCGTAACGCAGTCGTCATTTGCAGCGCGACGAGCAGGAAAATGACCGCCCAGATGCGGAAACCGGCCAGCGATCTGGCCTGCGAATGCGAAAATCCGGCCTCCAAAAATCTCAGCCCAAAAATCGTGGCGATGAACCAGAAAATCAGATGCAGCGTCCCCATCCACGCGAGGGATTCCGTGGATTGTGAGAAAATCCACGCCACCGGGGCGAACCCAATCAACAAAACCGTCATCAGCATCAACAGTCCCGCGAGCAGGCCGAAAACCTCGACCAACCGCGCCTGCGAACCGCCTAGACAGGTGAAAATGTAAAGGCTCGGCAGACAAATCAGCGCCGAAATCATCAACCCCGCCGCGATTTTGACGGGCGCCGCCCAGAGTTGCGTGCCGCCGGAAAACGTGCCGACCATGACGCCGTAAATCAAACTGCACACCACCGACACAAAAATCATTCCGGCAATCAGCCGCCCCGCGCCCGGCTGGCGCAATTGAAATATCACGCGCCGCGGGTGTCGCAGAATCGCCTCGATGGCGACGACGACGTTCGGGATCGCGACGCGCTCGGATGGATCATCGCCCAGCGGTCGCAAACCGCTGGAGGACACGACGGGTGGAATTTGCGGCGGAATTTGGGGTGGAATTGGGTTTTGGTCGTTCATAAAACAAGCAGGTTTTGGTTTAGTCGAATTGCTGGAAGATTTGCAGCAGCGAATGAAAGACGTTTTCGTAAAAATTTCCGTGCAAAGCCGTCGCGCGGAAGAATTCCACGGGCAGCGACGGCGAGCCGATGAACGGGCGCAAAATCCAGGAAAGCTGGCTGCCGAGAAACAGATTGCAAACCAGCCAGGTAAACAGCACCCGTCGTGCAACCGCCCGGCTTTTCCCCAACTGCGCGAGCAACTGGAACAATCGCACGTTGCCAGTGACCCCGGCGAACGCGATGACCGCAACTTGCGTGAGCTTGATGAAGTTATAGGTGGGCTCCGATGCCGCTGCTGATGACATCGGCGGCGCGTTCCAAATCATAAAGGCCGTCAGTGGACTGAACGCGCCCAGAATCGCCGCCGCGACGGCGAAGCTCATCAGGATTGCGGAAAAGGATTGGCGAAACGAGATGTTCAATCCCAGCGATGGCGCGAGCATGGCGTTGAGCAGCGCGTTGCCCAGCGTGGTGAGCAGGATGATGAGCGGGAATTTGATGGCGGTGAACAGCGCCTGTTGCGGATCGCGCCACCAACCCATCGCCGCACCGTAAAGTCCCGCGCCGAGCGATGATCACGGCAAGATGCAGGGCGCACCGCCGGGTGCTCCATCGCCCGATCCAGGCCGTGATGGCTTCCAGTTCGCCGCTGAGCAACACGGCGATTTCGCAGCGGATTCAATTTTCCAGTTGCGCGTGCATGCAAATTCTCCGGCCGCCTTCGATGATTGCGGCTTTGTGCGGGTCGCGCCATCAAAAGCTGCCAGCCAATCTGGATCACGGGCGCGGACAGGAGCATCAGCGCCAGGCAAAACAGCGGCCAGTTGAATCTTTCAGGCAACACCATGCGGACGGCGTCCAGGCCCCCGGGAAAAACGGCGATTGCGTTTGCCATGAAGACGTAAAGCGCGAGGGCAACGCCGATGAAGCTCAAAACCCACACACGCCAATTTGACAGTGTGGCCTGTGGTGCGCGTTCAAACTGGCTGGCGAACGTGCCCCACAAAATCATCAGCAGCGAAATCAGAACCGGCGCCAGCACCGGCCCCCACCACGGCAACGGCAACAGAAACAAAATATCCCAATCCAGCAACGAATGCGGCCAGCCGCACATGATTTTCAGGAAGACGTAATAAAAAATGTCCCACACGCCAAAGGCAATCGCGGTGTAACCCAGCCGCGCCCGCCAGGTCCGGCCCGTGAGCGCGCCGACCGCGAACAACATGACCAGCGTGGCAAGCTCGCGCGGGAGTTCCACCGAAGCGAACCCGCCGATGACCGGCAGCGGATCCGGTTGATGCGGTTCAATCCGGCCAATCATCGAGCGCAAATAAAAAACCACGGCGGCCTCGACCCACGCCATTGCCACCGCGTAGAGCGCCACCAGCCACCAGCGGAACAAACTGATTCGATTTGTACTCATTTGTCTTCAGTTCCACCGCGGTATCCGCGCGAACCACCGTCCATGTGGACTCCGCGCGGCAATTTCCCCGGCTATGGCCCAGCGGATGCGGATAAATCTCATCCGCAATCCAATACACTTCGAGCGTCAGTGCGAAAATGGTGCCAATCCACCAGACGACGTTTCGCCAGCGCAACCAGACTGTTCGCGCCGGTGAAATTTGCGCCAGAAGATCCACTACATAAACCACGCTGTAGGCGAGGTTGGCGAACACCGCCAGCACGAGCACCGCGCCTGCGGCGCGAAAATTGAATGCCGGCCGGAAATGCGGCCAGGTAAATACGAGCCAGCCCAACGCCAGTAGCGCAAGCGCTCCGTTGTAGGGCAGTCGCCTCAGCTCCCAGTAACGCCAAGCAATGCCAGTGATTTCGGCCAGCCGACCTGGGTTTTTGTTAGATTCGGTATTCATCGTATCGCTGTTTTTGTCAGTTTGGGCTGCAAAATCAACTTATCAGGTTCATTCGGGATTTATCGCTCGTTCGTCCGGCGATCCAGTCGAACAAAAGGAAGGCACAGGCGAAGAACGGAAAGACCCCGTAAAGTGTGTCGCTGACCGAATGCGACTTTCGATCAACGGCCAAAAAAACTTGCGCGCAAAAAGCCAGCGCCGCCAGGGTGATGACCACGCCCGGCAGTGAAATGGGGAGATAAAACCAGCCCCAACGTTTGAACCATATTATTTTCATAGTTGTCCGCCTTTCATTTCTGGATTGAATTGCAAACCATCTCCGAATTGGGTCGGGCACACCGGGCCGCCAGGTAACAAATCGCCCGTTCGACCTCGGCAATGACGGAATCCGGCGTTGAAGTTCCCGCCGTAATGCCAACGGTGTCTTCCGCGCGAAAAACCCCCGCATGCAGGTCGGTGGCAGTTTGCACATGATGCACGCGGGCGCAAAAGCGGGAGCACGTTTTGACCAGTTCGTGCGTGTTGTTACTGTGCGCGCCACCGATGACGACAACCACGTCACATTTCTGCGCCAGTTCAATGGCCGCGTTCTGCCGTTGCTTTGTCGGTTGACAGACTGTGTCAACGAAGCGCACTGCCGATTTTGGAAAGCGCTCCCGAATCAACCCCACGAGATGCCGGACCTTGTCAATCGGCTGCGTGGTCTGGGCAACGACGCCGAAACGCGGGCGCTCACCGAGCCTTCGCCACGTCTTCGTCGCCAAGCACGACGTCAAACTCGTCGAGATCGCCGGTCATGCCGCGCACCTCGACGTGATCGCGTTTGCCGATGATGACCGGATGAAAACCATCTCGCACGAGTTTCGCCACCGCGCGGTGCGCCAAATGCACCAGCGGGCAGGTCGCCTCGACCACGCTCAGGCCGCGTCCGCGCGTTTCGTTCATCGCGCGTACCGAAGCGCCGTGCGCCGTGACCATCACCGTCCGCGTACTTACGTCAGCAGGCTGTTGCGCCACGCGAATGCCTTTCGCCCGCAATTCCGCCACCACCGTTTCGTTGTGGACGAGATCGCCCAGAATGGTCAGGGGTTCGCGGCGCGCGGTTTCCAAGGCCAGGGTGACGGCGTCCTTTACCCCGAAACACATGCCCAGATGTTCAGCACGAATGATTCTCATACTCGTTCAACAATTAACTTTGTGTCACAAAGTAAAAGACCACGGCCATTTTGGTTTGTTCAAACATTTTTTACTTGGACCGGTTTTGCCGGACGATTTGCTCCAGCAGGTTGATGTATTCAGCAAAGGCTTTGCGTCCCGCCGCCGTGAGCGAGCAGGTGGTGAGCGGGCGCCGGTTCTGATAAGACTTTGCAATGGAGACATAGCCCGCCTCCTGGAGGGCGCGGATGTGCGTGGTGAGGTTGCCGTCGGTCATGGCCAGAGCGTCGCGCAGTTCGGTAAACGACAATTCCGGCGAGGCGGCGAGCATGGACATGATGACCAGCCGCCCTTTCTCGTGAATCACGCGATCGAGCTTTAAAAATGGTTCCTGGTTCACGCCGCATTCTTTCCCTTTCTCAGTCAGATACAAATACGCGCCGTAAGCCAAATGCAGCACGCCGAAGAAAAAGCCCATGAGCCAATGCGCATTAATTCGAACTGCGCGACCAACACACAACGTCGAGATCCCGAATAACAAAGCAATTCCGCAAGCCAAGCCAATATAAATCCAGCCGAACCATCTTCATGCCGCGGGGCATGAAAAATCCAGCCGCATGCAGCGCGCAGCCGTAAAGCAGCAACCCAGAAGAACAGGTAACAAGGATCACATTCGGCATTGCGCCAGACCCACGAAAACAATGCAAGCCGCAGACCATTCCCGCTGTCAACGGTGGCAGCAAGGCCTGGGTCACCCGCCGGGTGGGTGGAGACCAGAACGGCTCGTCGTCTTTCAACGCCTGACGACGCACAATAAAAAACGCTGCCAGCGACCGCACGACAGCCGTGCCCAACCACAGACAGCTAAAAGCCGCATCGAATCAATATTGAACAAAAGTCCGCGCTGCTGCCGCCGCGACGCCCAGCGCTCCAGCGAAGATCATCATCGGCGCGAGCGCCCGGCGGTAAACAGCGGAACGTTCCATTAAAGTTCGGATGGTTTGTAAATTTTCAGCTGCCCAATTCGTTTCCATGCCATATACTTTGCATCACAAAGTCATTTTTGGCAAGTATAAAAATCGTCCACAATCCTGCCGGCTTGCTTTCCCCGAGGGTTCCGCCAATGCTTTTCCCCTCGATGCCGCCACCGAAAAAAATTTCCGCCCGCCAGCGCGTGCTGGCGCAGTGGCGCGGCGTGGATTTGTCGCCGCTGGAAGCCGCGCGAGCCGTGTGCGCCCGGCGGGTCGGCGATGTGCTGCCGAAAGTTACGACCGACCTGCGCATGGACGACCGCCGCGCCGAGGCGGAAATCGTCAAGGTATGGAATTCGCTCCTTGACCCGAACATCGTCGCGCATGCACAGCCGGTCGGCCTGCGCAAGGGGACGCTGTTCGTGAATGTGGACAGCAATGTATGGCTCTCCGAAATCGTCCGTTACCGCCGGAAGGAAATTCTCGACCGGTTGCAATACGGCTTCGGCAAGAATTTGATTCAGCGAATTTCGTTCCGCGTCGGATGAAGTTTTAACCACGAAACACTCGAAATACTGCGAAAGAAACTATGGCATTTGCCCCAAAATATTTTGTGTGGTTTGTGTATTTCGTGGTTTGGATTAAATCATCAACTTCATCTGCTTGGGCGTGAGCAGCCACACAAGCGTCGCGCACCGGTCATGACTTAACGTTTCGGTTTCCAATTTGCACAGGCCGCCTTTTTTGAAATCCATCATCAAGTCCTTGCGGCCGGTCGTCAGCAGCGAAATCAGGCAACTCAAATAAGGCTCGTGGCCGACCAGCAAAACGTTGTCCGGCGCGGGTTTTAATTCGTTCAACTGCCGGATCAGGTTTTTCGGGCTGCCGTCCGGCGCAAGTGCGTTGGAAAACCCGAGTTGCTTTTTCAATTTCAGGGATTCGGCAACGATTTCCGCGGTTTGCTTCGCGCGCAAATACGGGCTGGAAAGAATCAGGTCGAAGCGCAGGCCCATGGTCTTCATGGCGGCGACAGTCTGCCGGAGCTGGCGTTTGCCCTTGGGCGTGAGTTGACGTTCGGAGTCGTTTTCGACATCCAGGTCGCCGCGCACCACCGCGATTCCGTGGCGTAAAACATGGATTTTCATGAAGGGAACATACACGTCGCCGCGCCCGGCGCAATATCCACAAAACGTAACATTTTTCAGTTGGGCTTCCACGCCGGTGCTTTGTAGCTTTCCGCCCGCATGGAACCTGTTCGCCGCGCCGTCATTGATGTCGGCACCAACTCGATCAAGTTGCTGGTCGCCGACGTGTCGGGACGCGACGTGCGGCCGGTGCACGAGGAAAGCCGCCAGACGCGGCTCGGCCGGGGCTTCTACGAAACGCATCGGCTCCAGCCGGAAGCGGTCGCGTGCACCGCCGAAGCCGTCTGGGAGTTCGCCCAAATCGCGCGCGAAAGAAATTCCGATTCCATCCGCGTCATTGCCACCAGCGCCGCGCGCGATGCGGTGAATCCCGGCGACCTCACCTCAGCCATCCAGCGCGCGTCCGACCTCAAAGTCGAAATCATTTCCGGCGAACAGGAGGCCGAATGGGTGTTTCAAGGGGTGACGACGGACGCGGACCTGGCGAAGGCGCCGTTGTTATTGCTGGATGTTGGCGGCGGGAGCACGGAATTCATTCTCGGCCAGGGCGAACACAAACATTTTGCGCACAGTTTTCCGCTGGGCACGGTGCGGCTGATGGAAAAATATCCGCACAGCGACCCGCCCACGCGCGGCGAATTCAACGCCTGCCGCGACTGGATAAGGGATTTTCTGAAAAATGAAGTCCGCCCCAAACTGGACCCGGCCTTGCGGCGTGAGGCCCGTTCATCCTCCGGAGAGATTCAGCTCGTCGGCACCGGCGGCACGACGAGCATCCTGGCGCGCATCGAGGCGAAACTCGACCGCTACGACCGCGAACGGATTGAGGTCACGCGACTCAGCCTGGAGCGGGTAAAGTCGCATCGGCGGCGCTTGTGGCGCCTGCCGCTGGCCGAGCGCAAGGAAATCGTTGGCCTGCCGAAATTGCGGGCGGACGTGATCCTCACCGGCGTCGTGATTTACGAGATGGTGATGGCGGAATTCGGCTTCCAACAACTCCGCGTCAGCACGCGCGGCCTGCGCTTTGCAGCGGTCATGGATTGATTTCCCTGTTTTTGGACTGCGCTGGCAGAGCGCAGCGGCGACAGCGCTTTTGACATGGCGATCCAAGGCAGTTGACCTTTTCAAAGCGGCGCCGCGCTCCGCTTGCCGCCGCAGTCCAAAAATTTAGAGCGGCGCGTAAATCGTAAATCGCATATCGTAAATCAGCATGCGCGTTTTGATTGTCGGTTGCGGCTACGTCGGGCTGCCGCTCGGAGCGGAACTCGTCCGGCTCGGACATGAGGTCTTCGGTCTGCGCCGAAGTGCGTCAGCGGAAAACGAGTTGAAAGCGGCGGACATCAAACCGCTCGTAGCGGACATCACCAGGCCGGGCGATTTGGTCAGGTTGCCGCGCGATTTTGATTGGGTCGTCAATTGTGTTTCCTCAACGGGTGGCGACGCGGAAGATTACCGGCAGGTTTATCTGCAAGGCACGCGTAATTTGATTGAATGGCTTTCGACCGCCCCGCCGAAAAAATTTGTCTATACGAGCAGCACGAGTGTCTATGGCCAGACCGACGGTTCGCAGGTTAAGGAAACCAGTCCGACCGAACCGGTCGCGGAGACGGCGAAAATTCTCCTCGAAACCGAAAAATTGTTATTGGCCGCAGTCGCTGATCGCAAGGTTCCCGGCCGTGATTTTGCGCGTGGCGGGCATTTACGGGCCGGACCGCGGCCACTGGTTCAAGCAATTCCTGAAAAACGAGGCGCGCATTGAAGGCGATGGCTCGCGTTTCCTGAACATGATTCACCGTGACGATTTGATCGGCGGCATCATCGCGGCATTGAAGAGCGGACGACTGGGTGAAATTTACAACGCCGTGGACGATGAGCCGGTGAGCCAGGTGAATTTTTTCCAGTGGCTCGCGGCAGCCGTCGGGAAATATCCGCCGCCGTCCGTGCCGGAAAATCCGGTTGAAAACCGCAAACGCGGCGTGACGAACAAACGTGTTTTGAACCGCAGACTGAAGATGGAACTCGGTTATCAGTTCAAGTATCCGAACTTCCGCAAGGGTTACAGCGCGGAACTTCTGCGGCTTGAACGCGCGGGCGAACTGCACGTCACGCCGGATGAGCGGTGACAAAACTTTATCCATTTTTCACTTTGAAAGCGGCTCGCTTCCACTGATATTGGGTCTGCGGATATTATGCTGACGAGATCGAACTCTCTTTTGCAGAGTGGAATCTACACGGTTCCGGAAGCTTCGCGTTTAGCTCATGTTTCAGGCGGGCGCATCCGTCGGTGGCTACGAGGGTATGAATTCCAAACAAAACATGGGCGACATCGTTCTCCTGTGGTGTGGAATGGCCAATTGGATCCAATTGATCACAGTCTTGCACTTGGGTTTCTGGATTTGATCGAGGTGCAATGTATAGATGCCCTCAGAACGGCTGGGGTGAGTTGGAAAACGCTGCGGAAAGCGCATACACATGCCCGAGAATTGTTTCGCCACGACCACCCATTCTGCACAAACCGCTTTGCAACGGATGGCCGCACCATCTTCATGGAAATCCACGATGAGGAGAATCGAACTTCTCTTTGGGATATCGCCGAAGTTCAACGGGTTTTTGACAGGATTATCATACCATTTTTGAAAAATCTGGAATTCGAACGCGACCAAACGCCTGTTCGTTGGTGGCCATTGGGACAGAATCGAGGCGTAGCACTTGACCCCAAACGCAATTTTGGCCACCCGATTGTTTTTGAAACCGGCGTGCCAACGCTGGTGTTGGCCCGGAGTGTGGTGGCCAACCAATCAATTCAGGAAGTTGCCCGCTGGTTCGAAATAAGTCCGAAGTCCGTTAAGGAAGCTGTGGAGTTCGAGCAGCAACTGGCTGCGTGAATTTCTTCTTCGACAACAATCTTGCCCCGAAGCTGGCACGGACGATGAGTGCCGCGGTTGAACCCGAACACAAGGTCATCCATC
The DNA here is from genome assembly GCA_963754775.1 of uncultured Verrucomicrobiae bacterium. Lineage (GTDB taxonomy): Bacteria > Verrucomicrobiota > Verrucomicrobiia > Limisphaerales > UBA11358 > UBA11358. The sequence continues at coordinate 242,132 of CAVWHM010000045.1, read as the reverse complement.
TTAAGGAACGTTTCGCACCAAACGTGGAAGACGAACGCTGGATGCGAGAATTGGCCGGCGAGAAAGATTGGATCATTGTCACTGCCGATGTTCGCATCAGCCGGAATCCACATGAAGTGCGGGCTTGGCAAGAAGCGGGCCACACCATCTTCTTTCTGAAGCCGGGCTGGACCGACCTCACGTTTTGGGAGCAAATGAACAAATTCAGCAGGTGTTTCCCTGAAATTATTCAAACTGCCGGGCGCGCTGATCGAGGATCCTGTTTCTTTGTATCCGTCAACGGCAAAATTCAGAAATAACAACTCGTCTTCGGAAGATGTGAAACTTCAACCTGCCAATCAGGCCTTCTGGACCGCCGCCTTGACCCGCTCCGCGGTCATCGGCAATTGGCACAGCCGCGCGCCGGTCGCGTCATGGATGGCGTTGGCAATGACCGCTCCCATCAGCACGATGGCCGGCTCGCCGCCGCCTTGCGGAGGCTGGTCTTTGGCGTCCAGGATCACGGTTTCGATTCTTGGTACCCAGGTAAAGCGGGGGATTTCGTAGCTGTCAAAGTTGGTGTCCAGGACTTTCCGGCCTTTGAAATGGACTTCCTCGGTCAGGGCATAGCCCATGCCCATGGTGATGCAACCCTCCATCTGGATTTTCGCGCCTTCCGGGTTGATGACCAGGCCCATATCCTGGGCGCAGACGACGCGTTTGACTTGAACGGCTCCCGTTTTGGCGTCCACAGCGACTTCCGCGATGGCGGCCACATACGTTCCCGCGTCAATGCCGCACGCGACGCCATAGCCGCGCTTGCCTGGGGCTTTGGCCGGCGTCCAGCCGAAAGTTTCGGCGGCGGCTTTAAGAACGCGAATCATCCTGGCATCGCTCAAGTTGTTCAGACGGAATTCCATCGGATCAATTCCCGCGGCGGCGGCCATCTGGTCAATCTGTGATTCGCGGGCAAAGGTGTTGGTGTTGTTGCCCGGGGCGCGCCAGGCGCCGGTGTGAAAGGGATGCTCCGCCCCCTGCCAGCCGCGGCCATGTCCGGAGGTGCGATGATTCGGTACGGTGTAAAATTGTTGCGCGCCGCGTTCGCCGGCGTAATAAACATCGTAATCCCAGAAAGCCATCTTCCCGGACGCGTCAACGCCGGAGCTGATCTTGACGATGGCCGCCGGTTGAAACGTATCGAAAAAGAATTCCTCCTCGCGGCTCCACATCACCTGCACGGGTTTGCCGGTAATTTTCGCCAGCCGCGCGGCTTCAACGGCCTGCTGGTTGTAGGTCTTGCCACCGAACCCGCCGCCCACAAATGGCGTGATGACCCGGACGTTTTTCGTTGGGAACCCGATCGCGCGGGCAATTTCTCCCTGGGCGCCAAAAGGATTCTGCGTCGAAGCCCACACCGTGGCTTTATCGCCCTCAATTTGGGCGATGGCCGTGTGGGTTTCCATGGCGGCATGGGCGACGTAACCGTCCAGGTAGGTCGTTTCGATCGTTTTGGCGGCCAGTTTCCGGCCTTCGTCCAGGTCTCCGCCCGACGCCAAAACGTTGGCCGGCGGCGCAACGCTCAACAGATGATCGAAAATATTTTTGTTATCCAACCTGGCCTCGGGAACGTCGAATTCAGCTTTGATCTTGTCCAAGGCATCTTCCGCCACGTCGGGATGCTCGTGAAGGACGGCGGTCAAATCATTGTCTTGAACAACCTGCGCGCCGGGGATTTTTTTGGCGGGTGCGGTGTCCGCGCTTTTTAATTTGGCGTCGTGGGCCGGCGGCCTGAGGATTTTCGCGTAAAGCATTCCGGGCAGGCGGATGTCGCCCGCGTAGTGAGCGGCGCCCGTGACTTTTGCCCGGCCATCATGGTGCAACTGAGGCTTGCCGATGATCGTGAATTGGGAAGGGTCCTTCAAAGGTGGTTTGCCCTCGATATGTTTTTCGATGTTTTTCCCCTTGGCCAACTGGCCGTAAGTCATCCGGCGCTCCGGGTTTTCCTGGTCGAAGATGGCGCCGTCCTTGGCCGTCAACTGCGTCGGCGGGACCTTCGAGCGCTTCCGCCGCCAGTTCCAGCAGCACCGCTTTCGCTTCTGCCGCCGCGGCTTGCATGGCCGGTCCGAACATGCGCGTCGTCATCGAGCCAAATGTGCCCATGTCCCACGGACACAGGTCGGTGTCGCCCATGATCATGTCCACGGTGTCCAGAGGCGTGTCCAGTTCCTCGGCCAGCATTTGCGGCAGCGAGGTGATTGGTCCCTGGCCCATCTCGATTTTGCCGGTGAAACCGGTCACGCGGCCATCCTCGCCAATGCGCAGAAACGCATTGAAGTCGGAAGGCAATCCCCGGCCAAAGCCGCGTCCGCCCCCTCCTGGGCTTGCGCGGCCACGAACTCGCCCATCGCCACGCAAATGAGGATGCCGCCGCCCAGCCGCTTGAGAAATTCCCGCCGGCTTTGCGGATAAAGATCCGAGAAATCCTTGATGTCCTTGAAATTGAGCGCCAGATAATCGTTCGCATTCATTTGGCCGGCCCTCCTTTTATTTCCGCAGCGGCGGATTGTATCGCGTCAATGATGCGCGTGTGAGCGCCGCAACGGCAGAAATTGTTGTTCATGCCCCGGATGATCTGTTCCCGCGTTGGCTGCGGATTTTTGTTCAACAGACTGACGGCGTTCAGCACCTGCCCCGGGATGCAGAATCCGCATTGCAAGGCGTCGTGTTCCATGAATGCTTTCTGCACCGGATGAAGTTCCCCGTCCTGTTCCAGCCCTTCGATGGTCATGACTTCCTTGCCTTTGACTGAACTGACGGGCATGAGGCAAGAGCGATACGCCACGTTGTCCACCAGCACCGTGCAACAGCCGCAGTGCCCTTCGCCGCAGCCGTACTTGGGGCCGGTCAATCCCAGATCTGTGCGCAACACCCACAGGAGCGTCCGGTCGCCGTCCACTTTCAACTGCGTGGGTTTACCGTTGAGTTTGAAGGAAATTGTATCAGCCATGTCAGCCTCCGGTTGAATGACAGTTTCTTTTTTACGATGTCTGGTCGTTTTGGATCCGCTGCCCCGGCCTTTGTAATCCTTTGCACCACAGTGTCAAAGCAGAATTATTGGTGATTCATTGGCAAGCCTGACCCAAGTGCTGGGAGGCACTCTGAAGGCGACAGCGGCGCAATTCTGTTCGGCCTTGGAGGATTTTTACGAGATAACTTTATACTGGCCTCCGGAGAAGCTCAATTCACTTCCATCCTGCCGCCGTCATCGCATCAAAGACAAATTGCCAAGGAGATGTGCGCTGACCATGGGGCTTACACCGCGCCGTCGCCGCGTTCGTCGGTGCGGATGCGCCAGGCGTCGTCGATGGTGGAGACAAAGACCTTGCCGTCGCCAATCTTGCCGGTCTTGGCGGCCTTGATGATGGCTTCGACGGCGGACTCCACCAACGATTCCGGCAGGACGGTTTCGATTTTGATCTTGGGCAGAAAATCCACGGTGTATTCGCTGCCGCGATAGATTTCGGTGTGCCCTTTCTGGCGGCCGAAACCTTTGACTTCCATGACGGTCATGCCGAGGATGCCGATGCCGTTGAGGGCTTCCTTGACGTCGTTCAGTTTGAACGGCTTGATGATGGCTTCGATTTTTTTCATGTGTCGTCTCCCGTTTATTCGTTGTAGGCGCGCTCGCCGTGTTGCGAAAGATCCAGACCCATGCTCTCATCTTCCTGTTCAACGCGCAAACCGATAACCCGGTCAACGGCCTTCAACAAAACCCAGGTGGCGATGGCCGCCAGCGCCACCGTGACCAGAACGGCCTGGAGTTGATTGAAAAACTGGTGGGCGCCGCCGGTGATGGCCATGGTCACGCCATTGATTTTGAAAGGTGCCCACGAGGGCCGGGTTCACCGTTCCGCTGGCGAGAAAGCCGAGCATCAACATGCCGGTCGTGCTGCCCACGCCATGCACGCCGAACACGTCGAGCGAATCGTCGTAACCGAAGCGCAATTTGAGCTTCGTGACGGCGAGATAGCAAACCACGCCCGCCACCAGACCGATGCAGAACGCCGAGGGGATGGACACGAAACCCGATGCCGGGGTGATGGTCGCCAGTCCCGCCACCATGCCGGAGGCCGCGCCGAGCACGCTGGGTTTGCCCTTGAGCCGCCATTCCGTGACGGTCCAGCTCAACGCCGCGGCTGCCGCCGAGAAATGCGTGGCGGCGAACGCGCTCGTGGCCAGTCCGCCCGCGCTCAACGCGCTGCCGGCGTTGAAACCGAACCAGCCCACCCACAGCAATCCGGCTCCGATGAGCGAATACACCACGTTGTGTGGCATCATCGGTTCCTGCGGGATAACCGTCACGCCGGCCCAACACCAGCGCGCAGACCAGCGCGGACACGCCAGAACTGATGTGCACCACCGTGCCGCCCGCGAAGTCGAGCGCGGGAATTCTGCCGCCGAGCGCCCAGTTGAACAGCCCGCCCTTGCCCCACATCATGTGGCAGAGCGGAAAGTAAACCACCGTCATCCATAGCACGATGAACAACAGATATGCCTTGAATCGGATGCGCTCCGCGATCGCGCCGCTGATCAGCGCCGGCGTGATGATGGCAAACATCATCTGGAAGAGCATGAACGTCTGGCTCGGTATCGTAGCCGCGTAATCCGGGTCGGGTGTTGCGCCAATGCCCTGCAAAAACAAATGTTTTAACGGATTGCCGAAAATCGCGTTGCCCTCGCCGAAAGCCATGCTGTAACCGAACACGAACCACATCGTGGACACCACCGCCATGAGAATCAGGCTGTGCATCATGGTGGAGAGGACGTTCTTGCTGCGAACCAACCCGCCGTAAAACAGGATCAGGCCCGGCGCCGTCATCATCAACACCAACGCCGCGCTGGCGAGCACCCAGGCGTTGTCACCGGAATTAATGGGCTGGCCGGTGGCCGCATTGTACGCCGGTACGAGTTGCGCCACCGGTTCCGGTTCGGAGGCAAAAGCAACCCCGCCCAACCCCAGGACCAGAACCGAAAGAATGCATGTCGAAAGCAAGCCGCGACAAAAGCGGGTTGGAATGGTCATGGCACGAGAGTAATCCCGATCGACGGCCACAGCCAGTCGCGTTTTGCCAAAGTGTAGCCAACTATTGTCATCGGGTTTTACGTTGCGGCCGATGCAAAAATTCTTCGACGCGGTTGGCATTCGTGTTTAGTTTCCCTGCCGATGGCCGCCGAAACCCAACTCACGCCCATGATGACGCAGTACCGCCGCATCAAAAGCGAACTGCCCAGGGACGCGCTGCTCCTGTTCCGGCTTGGCGATTTTTACGAGATGTTTTTCGAGGACGCGCAGACCGGCGCGCAGCTCCTCAATCTCGCGCTCACGGCGCGCAACGGGGTGCCCATGTGCGGTCTGCCGCACCATGCGGCCCATGCCTACATCGGAAAATTGCTCAAGGCCGGACGCAAGGTGGCCATCTGCGATCAACTCGAAGACGCCCGGCCCGGCAAACTCGTCAAACGCGAGGTCACCCAAATCCTCAGCCCCGGCACGCATTTTGACGAACGGATGCTCGTGGCCGAACGGAACAACTTCCTCGCCGCCGTTCGTCCGAGCGGAAGGACGTTCGGCCTCGCGGTCGTGGATTTGACCACGGGCGATTTCATGACGACGGAGGTTGAAGGTGATTCGGCTTTGCTGGCCGAACTCGAACGGCTGCGTCCAGCAGAAATCATTTACCCCGGTGAAGCGGGTGCCCTTCGCGATTTGCTTCGTGGCGGCAAAGGCAATTCCAACGTTGAAAACGAACCCCGCACCCGGCCTGCGGCCGCCCTCTCCCCGCCCGAGCGGGGCGAGGGGAGCGTTGCTTCGAAATCCAATTTCGGATGGATTCTCAATGGCTACGATGACTGGACGTTTGCGCCGGAGACGGCGCAATTCACCGTGCGGGACCATTTCAAGGTTGCGTCGCTGGACGGGTTCGGGTTGAAAGATCGCACTGCCGCCATCGGCGCGGCGGGCGCGGTGCTGCACTACCTCACGCAACATTTGCGCCGCGATGTGCAGCATCTCACGCGGCTTTCGTTCTACCGCCGCAACGATTTTCTCGCGCTCGATTACACGACACTGCGCCATCTTGAAATCCTGGAGCCGCTGCGTCACGACGCCCCACGCAACGCTTCGCTTTACGGCGTGGTCAATCGCACGGTCACGCCGATGGGCGCGCGCCGCTTGCGTGACTGGCTTTCGCAACCACTTGCCGCCGTCGAGCCGATCCGCTGCCGGCAGGAGGCGGTGCAGACGTTCATCGAAAACTCCGGCGGTCTGGACAATTTTCGGGCGCAGCTTTCGCAGGTGCGCGATTTGGAGCGCACGATCGGCCGGTTGAGTTCCGGCAGCGGCAACGCGCGCGACCTCGTCGCGTTGCGCATGGCATTGGAACAGATTCCGGCAGTAAAGGGTATTTTGCAGAATGTAGCGCAGGCGTCCCGCCTGCAACCTGATGTTCTACGGGAACCGAATGAAAACAAAAACACAGCCGGGACGGCTGCGCTACTTTGCGACCTTGAATCCCAACTCACCGAGTCGCCCGACCTCGTGGATTTGATTTCACGGGCCATCGTGGAGGACCCGCCGCTCGCCGTGAAGGAAGGTGGCATGATTCGCGACGGATTTGACACCGCGCTCGACGAACTCCGCAAGGCCATGCGCGGCGGCAAGGATTGGATTGCCAAACTGCAGGCCGACGAAATCGGGCGCACCGGCATCACGTCGCTCAAAGTGCGGTTCAATTCCGTTTTCGGCTACTACATCGAGGTCACGAAGTCGAATCTCGACAAGGTCCCGCCGCATTACATCCGCAAGCAGACCATTGCCAATGGCGAACGTTACATCACGCCGGAGTTGAAGGAGATGGAAGGCAAAATTCTCGGTGCGGAGGAACGCGGCGTGAAGCTCGAATACGAACTCTTCCAGCGGGTGCGCGAGGAAGTGCTCGGCCAATTGCCGAAAATGCAGCAAACCGCCGCGGCGCTGGCGCAACTCGATGTGCTCGCATCTTTCGCGGAGACGGCGCGCCTGCACAACTATTGCCGTCCGCAGGTGACCGACGGAGGCGTGATTGCAGATTCGCGACGGGCGCCATCCGGTGCTGGAGCAAAGCTTGATGGACGAGCGGTTTGTGCCGAATGACACGGGGCTCGGAAGTGTCGCGCAAAGTAGCGCAGGCGTCCCGCCTGCATCAACTGCCCAAACCAATGAAACTGTGAGCAGCCGGGACGGCTGCGCTACGTTCCCCCAGATCGCGCTTATCACCGGGCCGAACATGGCGGGCAAGAGCACTTACATCCGCCAGGTTGCACTCATCGTGTTGCTGGCGCACACCGGCTCGTTCGTGCCGGCGGCCGAGGCGCGGATTGATCTGGTGGACCGCATCTTCACGCGCATCGGCGCGAGCGACGACCTCACGCGCGGGCAATCCACTTTCATGGTTGAAATGACCGAGACCGCGAACATCCTGAACAACGCCACTCCGCGCAGCCTCGTGGTGCTGGACGAAATCGGGCGTGGCACGAGCACATTCGACGGCCTGAGCCTGGCGTGGAGCATTGTCGAGTACCTGCACAATCAGGTCGGCGCGAAGACGCTGTTCGCGACGCATTACCACGAATTGACCGAACTGGCTCAGCGCCTGCCGCGATTGAAAAATTTCAACGTGGCCGTGCGCGAATGGCGCGACCAGATTGTCTTCCTGCGCAAAATCGTCGAAGGCGGCACGGACAAGAGCTACGGCATCCACGTCGCGCGTCTGGCCGGTGTGCCGAAGGAAGTGTTGGAGCGCGCGAAAGTGATTCTTGGCAATCTCGAAGAATCCGAACTGACGCCGGAAGGCACGGTGCGCCAGTCCGCCCGCCGCCAGCAGGACCGCGACAAGCTCAAGCAACTCGCCCCGCCGCCGCAGATGGATTTGTTTGCGGGTTGAAGCTACTGTGGCAAAACATGGGCTGGCGTGACGTTTGTGCCCAGCGAACACGTCGGAGTTTCGCCAACTCTTTTGATGGAGTAAATGCCGCCGGCCGGGCATGACGGAATTTTTCCCTGACTGTTGAGTTTGATGTAAGGTGTCAGGTCGTCGGGAAAGTTGATGGCTTCTCCATTTGTTTTGCCATGCTCCAGGGCGAACTCATTGGCGGCGGCATCAATTTGCCGCAGATTGTTGATACACGCGTTGGCTTGTGCCGTCTGGCGCGCCTTGACGAAATTAGGGATCGCAATAGCCATCATCATCGGCACCATAAAAAGCGACAGGCCGATGCTGACGTAACCGGTGATCAATCCGGCCAGTGCCAGGCCTTGGCCGGCGAGCGCTCCGCTGGAACGTTTGATGTGCGAACAGGCCATGTGGCCGCAAATGACCCCCGGAATGGCAAATAATGGGCCGATACAGACCAGTAAAAGCACCAGGCCGATTATGCCCAGCGCCAGACTCCAAATGGCGAGAGCGGAGGTTTTGGGCTGAAGCGGGTTGCCGGGGATGGGCGGAATGGTTTCGTTCATAAGGATTTAATCAGGTTTCTTGTTGGTTCAGGAACGCCTTACCTGACCATCACAATGACCGGCCCAGGTGGAATTACAATGATTTTCCGCACACACCCAGGATGGCAAACCCGCCTGGCAGGTTCTATAATTCTTTCCCCCGGCTCGCGGCGGAAGGCGGCGCGCAAAATTTTTCACGATACCTTTCATCTTTGATGACAAAAAACCTGTGCCCTTCGCCCGCTTGTGCTAAAACCCTGTCCGTTTTATGTCAACCCATGTTCTTCCCGAATCGTTGCGGAAATTTGAGATTTCCAAACGCGTCACCCTGGCTCGGGGCGCCGGTGGCCTTGCCAAAATCAATGTCCAGACCGGCCGAACCACGGCGGAGATTTATCTGCACGGCGCGCATGTGACCGGCTTTCAGAAAAATGGCGAGCCGCCCTTGTTGTTTCTGAGCCGGGCCAGTGTGTTTGCCGCCGGTCGGCCGATTCGCGGCGGGGTGCCGATTTGTTTTCCGTGGTTTGGCCCGCGCGAGGGCGGACCGGCGCACGGTTTCGTCCGCATTCTGCCGTGGGATTTGGCTGAAACTTCCGCCGCGCCAGACGGCACGGTGACGATTCGCCTGCGACTGCCCAAAAACTCCGTGACGCCCGAATGGTCGGCGTTGCGCGCCGAGTTGGTCGTTACCATCGCGGACCAACTCACGATGGAACTCATCGCCACGAACGAATCAGCGGACAAAAGCCTGGAAGTGGAAAATTGCCTTCACAGTTATTTTCAAGTCGGCGATATCGGCGCGGTTTCCATCATCGGGCTGCAAAATGTGCCGTTCGATGACTTCGCCGCCGGCGCTACCGGCGCGCGCAAACTGGAAACTGATTCCGTTCTGCGCATCACGAAGGAAACCAACCGCGTTTATCCCAACACGACCGGCACGGTGGAAATCCGCGACGAAAACCTCAAAAGGGCGATTCGCGTGGAGAAATCGAATTCCCACTCCACCGTGGTCTGGAATCCGTGGACGACGCAGAAATTGCCGGACGACTTTGACCCGGCGGAACACAAAATCATGGTCTGCGTGGAATCGGGCAACGTGAAGCAGAACAAGCTTTTGCTTGCGCCCGGCACAACCACGAGCCTGAAGGTGATTTTAAGCAGCCAGCCACTTTAACCGGATGATTTCCGTCATCGAACACCAACCCGCCGGAGCGGACCTGGTTTCCCAGGTCGAAGAGTTTTTTTCGCCGACGGGAATTTTGTCGAAGGCGAAGAATTTTGAATTCCGCCCGCAGCAGCAGGAAATGGCCGTGGCGGTGGCGCGGGCGCTACAGCGCCGCGAACACCTCGCCGTTGAGGCCGGCACGGGCGTCGGCAAATCGCTCGCGTATTTGATTCCCGCGATTTTGTTCGCCGTGGCGCAGAAAAAGAAGGCCGTCGTTTCCACCCACACCATTAATTTGCAGGAGCAGCTGACGGAAAAAGACCTGCCGATGCTCGCCGATGTGCTCGGCGCGTTGACGCCGTGCCGGTGAAATTCAGTTTTGCCATGCTCAAAGGGCGGGCGAATTATCTCTGTACGCGCCGGCTGCAAAAGGCGATGCAGCAATCCGGCAACCTGTTTACGTCGTCCGAGGCCGAGGAACTCCAGCGCATCTACGAATGGTCGAAGAAAACCAAAGACGGCAGCCTCTCGGATTTCGACGTCGAGCCGGACCCGAAAGTGTGGGCGCAGGTCTGTTCGGAACGCGGGCTGTGCTCGCCAAAAGTCTGCGGCTTTCCATCCGATTTTGCCAGGGACCACGGCGTCTGCTTTTTCCAGCGCGCGCGGAACAGGATTCTTTCGTCGGACGTGCTGGTGTTGAATCACACGCTGTTTTTCACGCTGCTGGGCGGGATCGATGAGGAAATCGAAGGCGGCATTTTGTTCAAAAACGACTTCGTGATTTTCGACGAGGCGCACCAGATGGAACAGGTGGCGTCGCGGCACATCGGCTTGAGCGTGTCGAGCGGGCAGGTGCGTTACGCCCTGAACCGGCTGTGGAATCCGCGCACGGAAAAAGGGCTGCTCGCCACATTGCACAAGGGCGCCGCGGTGAAACTGGTGGCGGATTTGCTGAAAGAAACCGATGAGTTTTTTCAAAACGTCGAAGCGGCGTGCGAGGAATTGGCCGCTTCAGCCAAAGGCGGCAGTTACGGTTCAACGGAGCTGCGCCGCGCCGGCAGAAAATGGACGGAACTCCGCATTCGCCGCGCCGAACTGGTCAAGGACAACGTCACCCTGCCCATCCAGCGCTTGCGCGAAGCCGTGAGCGACCTGATCAAGTTGAGCGAGGACAAGGACATCGGACAGGAATTGGTCGAGTGCAACCGGCGCCTGGTTGAATTGCGCGACGAGGTGAAGGCGTTCCTCGAACAGGGTGCGCCGGAACACGTTTACTGGGTCGAACGCAGCGGCAAGGCGCACAAAAATCTCGCGCTGAATGCCGCGCCGATTGACGTGGCGGAATTTCTGCGTCGCCGGCTGTTCGAGAGCGACACGAGCATTATCATGACCAGCGCGACGCTGGCAACTGCCGTGGCACAGACCTCCGGTCTGTGTGAGGCAAAGGGCAATGTGGTTCAACCCGTTCAAAACGAACACAGGTCAGAGACCTGTGCCACAGCTTTGCCATTCACTCCGTTTGACCCCAAGTCACCCATGTCCAAACCGGGACGAAATCTCCCGCACTGGCGGCAGGATGGAACAACTTATTTCGTCACGTTCCGTTTGGCTGATTCCGTTCCCGCCGCGCGCATCAAACAGTTTCTCGCCGAACGCGAGGAGTGGCTGGCGCTTCATCCCGAACCACGTCTGGAGGAGGATGAACGCGAATATCACGAAAAATTTGGCAATCGCTTTGAGGACTGGCTGGATGCGGGCGCGGGTTCGTGTGTGTTGCGGCAACCGCAGGTGGCCGGGAAAGTGGCCGCCGCTCTCCGGCATTTTGACGGCGAACGCTATGCGCTCGGGCATTTTGTCGTGATGCCAAACCATGTTCACGTTGTGGTCAGGCCGCTGGCAGAACACACGCTTTCGGAAATTCTCAAGTCGTGGAAATCCTTCACCGCACGCGAAATCAACCAATCACTCGGACGAACGGGAGCGCTCTGGCAGGAGGAATCATTCGATCACATAGTGCGCACGCCGCAAGCGCTGGAGCAATTTACAGAATATGTCCGGCAAAACCCGGCGAAGGCCGGATTGAAAAGCGGTGAATTTGTTTTGGGATATGGAACCAGCGTGGGGGTACCACAAGACACTACCACAGCAGAAAAGGCAGACACAGGCCGGAGGCCTGTGCCACGGAAAGGCGGTTTGAACTATTTCATCCGCCGCGTCGGCGCGGAATCCGCCGCGCAGCTTCAGGTCGGCACGCCGTTCGATTACGAGCGGCAGATGAAAATTTTCGTCGCCCAAAAAATGCCCGACCCGCGCGAAGCCGGTTACGCCGAGGCGCTCGAACATTGGATCGGCCATTTCGTAAAGCAGACGCACGGCAAGGCGTTCGTGTTGTTCACCAATTACAAGCTCATGCGGGAGTTGGGTGAGCGGATGGAGCCGTTTTTCAACAAATTGGGCGTTGCGTGCTTCGTGCAGGGCACCGGGACGCCGCGCACGACGATGCTGGAGCGGTTCAAGGACGACGTGGACTCGGTGTTGTTTGGCACGGACAGCTTCTGGCAGGGGGTGGACGTGCCGGGCGAGGCGTTGAGCAACGTCATCATCACGCGGCTGCCTTTCGCCGTGCCCGACCATCCGCTCATCGAGGCGCGCATCGAGGCGATTGAAGCGCGCGGCGGAAATTCCTTCGCCGAATTTTCCCTGCCCGAGGCGATTCTGAAATTCCGCCAGGGCGCGGGCCGGTTGATCCGCACCAAAACCGACACCGGCATCATTGTCGTTCTGGACAACCGCGTTTTGACGAAGCAATACGGGCAGTCGTTTCTCGACGCGCTGCCCAAGTGTCCGGTGGAGATTGTGTAAAAGGCTATTTAGAGGACGGGAAAAGCAATTGGAACTCAGCCGGAGTGTTTGTACTGATCGGGTTCAAAAATGGATCGTAGCGCACCACTTCCTTGAAATTGCCGTTGCTATCGCCACCCCGCCATTCTTCGGTCAGCACACCGTTCTGAAAAACTTCATGCAAAGTGACAAATTTTGAACCGTTTGGTTTGAAGTCCACCGTTTGAATTATCCGGTACTTATAGGTGTAAAATTCGTCCGGGACGCCGTTAAAATCTGTATCTCTTTGCATCGTGTCTGTCCCGTTATCTGAAAATGTCCACCATTCGTCCGGCTTCCCATCGAAATTGTTGTCGTATTCCGAACGCGCGACGCGCCCGTTTTCATAGTAAGCGCGATGATCCCATTCTCCGTCCAAATTCCGGTCTTCTCGAAATTCGACCAGATGCCCATCCCGGTAAATCCGCGCTTCGTCAACTTTCCCGTCCGTTGTGTGATGGTAATATGTCTTCGTTCCGAGTTTTTCCGCCCATTGGTACAGCAAACACACGTTACTCCAAGAATCACTCCAACGACCAGGCCGGCCAGGATTTGACCCGGAGCCAGTTTTTTAGTGGAACAGTTTCCGGCGGAGCAGAAGCGATGGCTTCAGTCTCGATTTGATTTAATTCTGAAGGTGATACTTCCGTATCCAGCAACGCAATGGCTGCGTCGGCATCCGGAGCGTGAACGAGCAAACGCACGCCACCGCCCACTGCCGCCAGATTAGGATACATCCCGCCGCAATCATCGGCTTTGATCCAACACTTGATGCCATGAGCTTCAAGATTGGCTGCGGCAAGTTCTGCGGCATCGTGGCTGCCGAAAATGCGTATGGTCACGGTTTTCGGGTCATCATGAAGACCACCATTGGTTGCGTCCGAGGCCATACTTGGGCGACAAGGGATAGCTTCCGGTTTTGAAACGTAAAGCTAAAACTCCTCACGCTTTTTAGCCATTAAACTGCGGTCGTGACGCGCGCGGAAAAACTTCTGGCCGAACGCTCGCGTCGCCGGAAGGTTGGACAGCCTCACGCGGCCTTGGGGCGATGTGAATGGCGGGTCGCCAGAACCACCACGAACAGCACCACCAGCGGGATGATAAGCGGCAGCAGGAACGGCAGCGCGACCGCCAGCAAAATCATTCCCGTCAGCACCAACGCGGCGAACACGACCAACATCGCGCCGGCGACCGCCAGCACCGTCACCGCCAGCGCAAAAACCACGGCGATGGCGGCGACGAACAATCCGAGCGCGCCAAACAGGTAGCGGGGCGCGCCGGTCATCGGCTGGCCATTGAAATCCATCGGACCGGCGCCAGCGAGCGCGAGGCTGACGCCCGCAATCAGGCACGCAAACGCCACGAGCAACAGAAGCAATGTGAAGGCCATGAGCAGTGTTTTCATAATGTTCTTATACTCCCGCGACCCGGGCTGCGCAACTACCTCTTCACGGTCCGGCAAGGGCGGGGTTCACCGGCATTCCCGACCACCGGGCTGCCGGCTTGACGCGCGGGGAAAAGCTGCCGGCCGGGCTCAGCGTGCTGCCCAAGTGTCCGGTGGAGATTATGTGAATTGTCACGCAATTGACACCAAAACGTCACGTGTCAATTGGTGAAAGCAGGTTAAACTGAATGCGTCGTTTAGAGTGGGCGTTGGATACAAGTTGTTTTTGTATGTTGCTCAACGCCCGCTTTTCTTTTTGGAAAGCCTGCATCAAAACTTTCTTCTGACTTCGAAGGCGCCTGCATCCGTCGAGTTTTACGTCCGGAAAAGTGGCACAGGCCTCCGGCCTGTATTCCAATTGGCTTTCACAGGCTGGAAGCCTGTGCCACTCCCCAGTTAACCCTTTTCCCGGAACCGGAAAGTGCTACACTGGTCCGCATGTATCGGACGCAGGATTTACACGTCAAGGAAATCGTACGGCTGCTGACGCCGCGCGAGTTGAAAGCGCAGTCGCCGACGCCCGAAGCGGCCAACGCCACCGTCGCGCGCAGCCGCGAACGGGTCGTCCGCATTTTGCGGCGGAAAGACCCGCGCCTGCTCGTCGTCATCGGGCCCTGCTCGATTCACGACGAAAAATCCGCGCTGGATTATGCGACCCGGCTCAACGCGTTGCGTGAAAAATACGCCGACCGCCTCGAAATCGTCATGCGCGTTTATTTTGAAAAACCGCGCACGACCATCGGCTGGAAGGGTTTGATCAACGATCCGCATCTCGACGATTCGCAGGACATCGAAACGGGCTTGAAAATTGCGCGGCGGTTGTTGCTGGAAATCATCGGCATGAGGCTGCCGGCGGCGACGGAATTTCTGGACCCCATCGTGCCGCAATATATCGCCGACTTGATCACCTGGGCGGCGATTGGCGCGCGCACGACGGAATCGCAAACGCACCGCGAGATGGCCAGCGGCCTTTCCATGCCGGTCGGTCTGAAAAACAACACGGACGGCAGCCTGCAATCGGCGATTGACGCGATGGGCGCGGCGCGGCATCCGCACAGTTTTCTGGGCATTGACCAGGACGGCGTCACGAGCATCGTGCGCACGGCCGGCAATCCCAGCCTGCACATTGTGCTGCGTGGCGGACGGACGCAGACGAATTACGACGCCAAAAGCATTCACGCGGCGGAGGAGAAATTGAAATCGGAGAAACTGCCGCCGGTGCTGATGGTGGATTGCAGCCACGCGAATTCAGGCAAACAACACGCCAAACAGGAGGACGTGTGGCGCAGTGTGATTGAGCAGCGCATTGCCGGCACGCGCTCGCTCATCGGCTTGATGGTCGAGAGCCACCTCAACGAGGGCAACCAGCCGATTCCGAAAAATCTTGCCGACCTGCGCTATGGCGTGTCGCTCACCGACTCGTGCATCGGTTGGGAAACAACCGAACGGATGCTGCGCTGGGGTTACGAAGCGCTGGGGAAATTATCGAAGCCGGCAACTGCGGCAGGATGATTCCGTATTGGTAGGGTCGCCTCGCCGAGGCGACCGGCGGAGGTTCCGCTTCCCAAGGCGGACGCGCGGGCCGCGCGTCCCCACCATTTTCGGAGGAGATGCGGCAGGTTACGGCCAGGACCAGGCGTAGGGAAAACGCAACCGGTAAAACCACGGCGTCCCGGAGACCGGGACAAAGATGGCCTGCGTCGCATTGGTGCTGTTGAAGGTTGCCTGGGTAACCCAATTCGTGAACACGACATTCGTGTTGCCATCCACGAAACCATTCAGGCCAATCGGCAGGTTGGCCACATCCAGCCGGTTACTGCCATTGAGCAATGTGAGATTGGTGATTCGCACCGGCGAAATGAGTTGCTGGGCAACATCGGCCATTGCCGCATGGGCTTTCGCGGTCGGGTCCTCACCGTCCCACCAGATGTAGTTTGCGCCCGGGCCGGTCATGGACAAATTCGTTAGTATGCCTGGGGGGTTCCGATTCAGCGCATAATTTCCGGCGTTGGTCAATCCATAGGCGGCGGCGTTTGTCAGCATGTTGTCGAGCAGCGAGAAAAAGTCCGGAACAAAAATCGTAATGCCGGGACAATTCGCTCTGATTCGATTCATCAATGTGTTGGTAAAAGCGGTGTTGAAATTAGTGATCTGTTGGCGAATGAAAGCCAACTGGTTAGAACCATAACCGGAATATTCAGGAACTTTGCTGATGTCCACGGCATTGGGCATGATCAATGTGCGAGCACCTTTGGCATACAGGTTGGTGATGGCCACAAAATGGTTGGTCAGAGACAGATTCATGGCGTTGGTCCATAGGTTGATATTCGTAGCGCAGTTATCCACGTCATTGACAAAATCAGCGTCGTTGACCCATACGACGAACAGCGCGTTGGTCGCATTTGTTGGGGCTTTGAAATTGCCGACATTCTTTACCAAATCGCTGCTGTAATCACCCACGTATGACCAATTATTGCTGGAGTAAGACCAGTTGGTGGTGGTGATGGAATTGGCGCCCAGTCCTTGCCGCTGCGCCAGCACCTCAACCCACACCCGGCCGTTGGAATAGCGTTGGCCGTAGTAATTTGTCGCGCTGGGATAGGGAGATGTGTTGTTGGTCGTGGTGGAAACACCGTCTCCAAAAATGTAAGTCGAACTGAAGGCGGCCTGTGCCGGACAAACGACCAGTCCGAACAGCAATACGCCTAAAGTGAATCGAAGCAGACGTATCCCGTTCCGATACCGCATCATGCAAGTCTGCATCACACCGAACTAAAAGTAAAGCGGGTGCCACAGGATGAGCGGATCGATCCGATTGCTGATGATGGTAGGATGGCCGCCGGCTGCCGCGGCGCGACGCGCGGTGCGGCAGCACCGCCACCACCAAATTCAGGACACCGCCCACAAGCATACAGCGTTTCAGCGGACATTCACAAAGCTCGTCCCTCCGGGAAAAATACTGGCGCGACGCAAAGCGGCAGGTAACCTGCTGGCCCAAACGCACACCATGCGTTCCTGTGGTGTTCGTTCAGTTGGTGAACCAACAATTCGGCGATTATGAACCGACGCAACATATTGAGGCTTCTGGCAATGGTGGTTTCAGGGGTTTCAGCCTTGAACGTCTCAGCCAACGGCTTTCGGCTGGCGAGCCAGGATGGCTTTGCGACCGCGCGCGGCGAGGCGTTTGTCGCCACGGCGGACAATCCATCGGCCATTTACTATAATCCAGCGGGCATCACCCAGCTTGAGGGCAACAATCTTCGTTCCGGCATTTATGGAATTTATCTCGATCCCAGCTACAGTCCTCCCAGCGGCGCTCCGAATGCAGGTAGCACCTACCACAGTTCAGACAACTTGGCCGCAGTTCCCCAATTGTTCTACGTTTACACGCCAAAGGATTGGCCGTTGAGCTTTGGATTGGGT
Source organism: uncultured Verrucomicrobiae bacterium (assembly GCA_963754775.1). GTDB lineage: Bacteria > Verrucomicrobiota > Verrucomicrobiia > Limisphaerales > UBA11358 > UBA11358. Next base: position 224,705 of record CAVWHM010000045.1, on the reverse strand, counting down.
GTTTATGCGCCTTATGGCGGGAGCATGAGTTGGCCGGACAGCACAGGGTTCCGCGCGGTCGCCATGAACGGCTCGCTCACGTACCTCAGAATCAACCCCGTGGTCGCGCTGAAACTCGCGCACAATCTTTCCGTCGCGGCTGGCGTGATGGCGGACTATGGGAACATGGATTTGGAGCAAGGCATGCTCGCCTACCCGCTGCCCCCCAACTTTTTCCGCTTTAAAGGTGACGGGTGGGGCGTGGGTTACAATCTTGGCCTGCTCTGGCAACCGATTGAGCAAGTTTCAATCGGCGCGACCTTCCGCAGTTCGACGACGATTACTTTCGCCGGCCAAACCGATGCCGAGAAACTTTCCCAACTGCCCCTCACATACCGAACCGCGCAGGCGGACTTTACGTTTCCCTTGACGGCTGTTTTGGGAATCTCATACCGGCCCACGCCGAAATGGAACCTGGAGTTTGACGCCGACTACACGGATTGGAGCAGCTTCGGAACGATAACCATCCGGCAGGCGCCGGAAAACCTGGTGCCGAACACGCCCACATTGATACTCAATTGGCAGGCGAGCTGGATGTACGAGTTTGGCGTGACGCGGTATTTTGACGATGGCTGGCATGCGAGCGCCGGTTTTGTTTTCAACGAGAACTCGGTTCCGGATGCCTATTACACCCCGCTGGCGGCGGACCTGGACCGGTATTTTTTCAGCATCGGCGCCGGACACAAAGGCAGGCGTTTCGACTTCGACATCGCCTATCAATTCGGCTACGGCCCCACGCACACGGTTACCGGCAGCACCCCCTCGACCATTGGGGGACAGATCGCCGGACAGACTGCCGATGGGAATTATGATTACATCAGCCACGCCGTGCTGGTGACGGTGGGAATGCACTTCTGACCAATCCCGGAGTTAAAATTGGGAGTCTGGATGCCGTTCGCGTGCACGAAGCCGAAAGAGCGAACGGCCCTGGCCGCCTGCCCGTTTTCGCAATACCCCGGCACCACTCATTGGCATGGAAAAAGAGCGTTAAAGTCCGGGGCAGAAGATTGGGGACGCTGTTTTTTTGGCACCGGAAAAGCTTCAAACGGGCAGCGCCCAGGCTGGCTCAATTGACGCCTGGGCGCGAAAAGTGTAAAAGGCCAAAGCATTTATGCCCAAAGAGAAGACTGATGTCATGAAGTTGTGGTTCCTCACAGCGGAGGAGCTTGGGGAATTCATTGGGATGCGGTTTGGACGCCTCCCGCCGGGGGCGACCGAGGTGGAGTGGATGTTCCCCCGCCACGCTGACTATGACGGGGTGGGATGGTTTGCGGAAAATCTCAGACGGAGAGGCGCCGTGCTGGAGCGCCTGCCGACAATCAGGCATCCAGCCGATCCGCCCAAGATGGCAATGTTGCGATTATTGCCGAAGTATTTAAGGCCGAAACATCGTCTCAAATGGGGACCGCTCGAACGGGGTTCCGGCACGCGCGATTGTTCCAAGCCGCCCAGGGCAGTGGCCTGGCATCTTTTCGATGAAGAAGCCACCACCCAAATTCGTCGCGTCTGCAGAAACTTCGAGGTGACGGTAAACTCATTTCTCTTGAAGCACCTGACGAAGGCGATTCGCCCATCGCTCGAAGATCAATCTGCAGCGGTGCCCTGGATGGTTCCCATCAACATGCGGGGCAAGGTAAAGCAGGTGCGGGAAACAGCCAACTACACGAGTTATATCAGGATCGAGGTGCAATCCTACGAGACGGTGCATAACATCCATCAGAACATCTATGATGCATTGTGCCGGGGCGAACACTGGGCCAACTGGCAGGCGTACCAACTGGGGCGATTCCTGACCGCAGGCATGCGGAGATACCTCGTTGCCGCGGAACTGGCCACGCCACAATGGACCCTGGGCGGATTTTCGAACATGGGTGATTGGGATCCGGGCAAGGAATACACTCAACCCGATTGCCAGGGCGGATGGTTCGTTTGCCCGCCGGTGTTGCGTTTCCAACAGGTGGGCGTCGGCTGCATGACATTCCAAAACCGTCTGAGCCTGACCATTCAAACCCACCCGGACCTCACCACCGACGCGAAAGTCCCCCAACTTTGGATGCAGAACTGGGTCAAGGAAATCGAAATGGACGTGGCGAGCATCTTAAAACCCCTGACCGGCGAACCGGCTTGGGTCTAGAATTTGAAAGTAGTCGCAACGTTGAAGGCGTTGTTGAATGTCTTGTAGGTTCCGTCCGCCGAGGGATTGGCGGTGTCATTGGAAACAGTGCGCCCGCCGTAGGCGAAGTGATAGGCAATCACCCAATCCCAATGCCGGCCATGATGGCCAAACCCGACGCTGCCAAGGTGCAAATCGGCGTCCGGAATAAGCGGGTTAAAATTGGCATCCGGGCTGGAATTTTCATTGTAGATATAACCCGTGCTGGCGAAATAACCCTTGCCGAGCTGCCGCGTGACGCCGAATTCGTAGATGAAACTGGATTGGTAATCCAGGGGGACTGTTTGAGTCCCGGGCGGAAACGGAGAGCCTTGCAAGGTGATTTGCTTTACCGCGCTCCATTCAGTCCAATCCAGGTCGAATTCAAAATTCCAGTTGGTTGTCGGCCGGAACGAAATGCCGCCGACGACAAATTGCGGAAAATTAATGGAGGCGCTCGATGAAGTTGCTGAAGGGAAAGGCGGGCCAAAAGTCTGCGACGCCGACCCATTATAATCCACCGTTGTTGCTGAATGATAGTTGACGCCAAACGACCACATCGGATGCGGCTGCCACAGAATGCCAGCCGTGAACCCGTAATCCATGCCATCACCGTAAAATTCGGATTGTCCTCCGATAAACGGAATGGCTTGCCTGAGTTTCGCCTGTGAATAATTGATGGTGGGACCGATGCCGATGGAAAGTGTGTGATTAACTTTCCACGCGATGACCGGGTTAAAGCACAAATACACAAGGCTGCCACTTTCAGCCACGGTGTTGAACGGCGCATTATTTCCCCAGTCCAACGACAACCCGTAGGGCGCATAAACACCAAGGCCGATTGAGATCGGCACATTGGTAAATGAATGCACGTAGTAAAGCTGCGGGACCGGTTGGAGGGAGGTATCGGTTTTCGCGGTCACGCCGCTGGGTGACTTGAATTCGGTGTCGGCAGAAATGGCATAGATTCCCACCTCGATATTATCGCCGTCCAGTTGTGTGATGCCGGCCGGATTGTAATAGATGGCCGACGGATTGTCCGCGGTGGCCGCGAACGCGTCACCACGCGCAATGGCCTCCGGGTCTTGATGCGGCAAACGAAAACCAACCGCACCAAGCCTGTCCGGAACCACCAGACACAAGCCAGCGCCAGCCAAAAACGCCAAGGCAACCCGGTTTCTTGCGCGCCACAACGCGGCCGGACAATTCAGTTGGTTTTGCATATACAGCTCTCAGTATTCCTGATCTCCTGCGTTTTCCTTTATTTCGGACAATGACTGCCTTGTTACGGGACAAAGCTATGATTTGCCCGCTTTAAATCAATGAAACTCCGCCTAACCTTCATGAAGACGGCAACGGCGGCAATATAAAACCAGAGCAACGGCAGTGCCAAACAGCAACTCGAACTTGCCGCGTTGGATTTGTTGCCTGAGGCCTGAGATGTTTATGAAGGCCAATAATCCCTTTGTTTTGGCGTGGAAAATGGTCTATTCATCTCCTCTGAAATGAATCAAGCAACCAACAGTAACGGGAACGGAGAGAACGGACAGCAGCTTCGCCAGCTCAAAAAAATCGCGCAGAGCGAAGCCGCTTCGAACCCTTCCGGCGTCAAGGAAAGTCTGGTCACGTTCCAGACGGCCGACGGGCTTGAGTTGCGCGGCATTCCCACGCGCGTGACGCGGCACACGGTCGTGTTCGAATTGTATAATCCGAGTGTTACGCCGCGGCTTTCCGAAGTGCTGAGTCGAATTCAAAATCGTCCTGCAGGATCGAACAATTTATTCCGGATCGCGCCGTTGTCCGCAACGTGGTGGATGCGGGTCTGAACGTGGTTTGCGAAGTGACACTGAATGAATCGCACTGGATGGACGTTGACCTCGGCTTATTGTCACAACGCGACAGTCGCCTCACGGAGGAATTCGACACGTTCCTGGAAGAATGGCAGAAGCTTTACAAGGTGCTTCCGGAATTTAAAGTTGTCGTTGCGGATATGCAGACCTTTCTGGCCGACCTGCAAATCTGGTTGGAGCAGGTCGAAGCTCGGCATTCGTTCCTCGCCGGCGCAGGATCGTTTGGAGATTGGAGCAGCATATCGCCCGGCAACTGGGACAATCAATTGTTCCGGCGATTCGACGCTTTGCACGAACGGTTGGAAGCGCTTTCCGCACAACATTGATGAGGATTTGAGGCCGGCGCATCGCGACTTTTTGCAAAAGACAATTGCATCCCCTGTTGCTGTGCTCGCCGTTTGCGTATCGGGCGTTTCACAAGCCGCTGGGTTATGCCGGCGATTATGAAATGGTAAACATGATGTTCCGCGATCCGCATCGAAGGCGGTTCGCTGTTTGCCAAAATGGTCAATCTGTGGTTTCTCAGCCAGTCGCCATCCAAGGCGCATCGCAACCGGCTGGCGTATTTAACGCGAACGTTTGCAAAATGAAACGTTGCGCGTAACGGGCTGCCGCGGCGGCACCGGCGCGCATCTTCAATTTCGGCTGCGGTCCGGCGGTCGAGGTGCAACGCTTTCTCGCGGATTATCCGTTGTGCGAGCAGGTCGAGTTGACACTTGCGGATTTTAACCAGGAAACCCTCGAACACATCAGCAAGGCGTTTGAGGAAATCAAACAGGCAGTTTGGACGCAGAACCCCCATCCAGCTGCTAAAGAAAATCTGTCCATCCAAATGCTCAGGGAGGGGCAAAAGCCGGTCGTGAAGGGCAGTATCCGGAAAAATCGAGTATGATTTTGTTTATTGCACAGGACTGTTTGATTATCTGTCCGACCACACTGCAAGCAGTTGATGGACATTTTTTACGACCTGCTGGCACCCAATGGACTGCTGGTCATCACAAATGTGGACGATTACAAACCGTTCCGCCACATGCTGGAGTTTGTTCTGGATTGGCATTTGATTTATCGCGACGCAAAAAGAACCACAACCCTCATTCCGGAACGGGTGCCGGCCGACGCGAGGCGGGTGACGAAGGATTCCGACCGGAGTGAATGTGTTCATCGAAGTAAGAAAACCGGGCCATGACTAACATTGTCCTCGACAAGCCGGGAAGTTCGACAGGCGTTCGCAGCATACGATCGCGACATGACGGTCAACAACTTCAAGGTTGCCTGCGTGATCGGCATGTTGTTGATGCCCGCCGGCATCATCCTGGATTATTACGTTTATCCCGACAAGCTTGACTTATTTCCTTCAACTTCGCGTCGCTGAGTTCGGCTTTGATCGCCGTTTTCTTCGGGCATTCTCCTGACGCCTTTCGGCCGACAGACATTACCGCAACCCTCGGCGTAACCCTCTTGCCATGATTCCCGCGTTGTTTATTGCCTGGATGATTTACGCCACCGGAGGGCGCGGCTTCTCCTTATTACGCGGGACTTGAACCTTGTGCTGCTGGTGCTGGCCTTTGTATTGCATTGGACGTTCTGGGAAAGTTTTACCGCTCGCTTCGTTGGTCGATGTATTCTTGACGTTACAGCTTCTCTGGCCCACGGCCGCATTCCCGCAACCACCGCTGGCGTTGGCGTATTCGCCAACAATCTCTATTTTTTGGCCGCTGACCGGGATCATCGTTGTCACCGGCAGTTATTTCCACAGCTTATCACGGTTCCGCGAATTTGCCTTGCGCTACGAACTGGACAAAAACCGCGCAGCGCTCGAAGAAAGCAATCGCAAGCTCCTCGAGCTCGACCAGATCAAAAACCGCTTTTTCGCCAACATCAGCCACGAATTGCGCACGCCGCTCACGTTGCTGCTCGCGCCGCTGGAATCACTGATGCAGCGCTTCAACCGTGCGCTCGACGAGGACACGCGCAACCTGCTCGGCACCATGCATGCCAACGGCATGAGGCTGCTCAAACTCATCAACGATTTGCTCGACCTCGTCCGCCTCGAATCCGGCCGCATGGAAGTCAAGCATGAGCCGCTCGAAGTCGCGGAATTCGCCAGGGGCCTCGCCAGTGCGGCGCGGCAGGTGGCCGACGACAAGCGCATCAAGCTCGAAACGTTTGTGGATCCGGCGCTGGGCGCGGTGCTGGCCGACCGCGACAAGCTGGAAAAAATCGTGCTGAACCTCATGTTCAACGCGCTCAAGTTCACACCCGCCGGCGGGCGCGTGTCGTTGCGCGCCGAAAAACAGGGTGAAGAATTCGTTTTGACTGTGAGCGACACCGGCATGGGCATCGCCGAGAAAAATCTGCCATTTATATTCGACCGCTTCTGGCAGGCCGACGGTTCGTCCAAGCGCAAATATCAGGGCGTCGGCATCGGTCTGGCGCTCGTGAAAGAGCTGGTCGAAATCCAAAACGGCAAGGTCCGCGTGGAAAGCCAGGAAGGCAAGGGCACCACTTTCACCGTGCGGTTGCCTTATGAAAAGTCCGAGGTGATGCGGAAGGAGCCGAAGGCCGAAACCGGCGAAAAAGCCCCCGGCGAGGCGGAAGCCGGCGGGACCGTGACTTCGGAGGAATGGCTGGCGAATTTGTACCGGCGCGCGGAGCTGTTCCCGGCGTTGACCCCGCTGCAGCAAGCCGTCAAACCAGTCGAGTTCACGGGCAACGGCAGACGCGCCACGCTGCTGGTGGCCGACGACGAGCCGGACATGCTGCGTTTTTTGAAATCGCAACTGGCCACGCAATACGAGGTGATCGAGGCGGTGGACGGACAACAGGCGGTGGAGAAGGCAAGCCAGTTTTTGCCGGACATCATTCTGCTGGACATGATGATGCCGGAGAAGGACGGTTTACAGGCCTGCCGCGAAATCCGCGCGCACACGCCCACGCAGAACATTCCGGTCATCCTGCTCACCGCGCGCGCCGATGAGGAAACCAAATTGACCGCGCTGGGAGTCGGCGCGAGCGATTTCCTGGCGAAACCGTTTTCGACGACGGAATTGCACGTGCGCATCAAAAATCTTGTCGAGTCGCACGGGTTTCAGCGCAAGTTGTCCCGGCAAAACCAGGCGCTCGAATCCACCATCGAACAACTGAAGGACACCGAGTCGCAACTGGTGCAGACCGAGAAGCTCGCGTCGCTGGGGCGCATGAGCGCGGGCATCATTCACGAAATCAACAATCCGCTGAATTTTGCGACGACCGGCCTGTTCGCCTTGCGCCACAAAAGCAAATTCATCGCGCCGGAGCAGCGCGGCGAATACGAGGAAATTCTCCGGGACGTTGAAGAAGGCATCAAACGCGTGCGCAACATCGTGTCCGACCTCCGCACCTTCACGCATCCCGACACCGAACAGCGCGACCAGGTCGACGTGGCCGAAGTGGTCGGTGCGTCGCTGCGGTTTTTGAGCGGCGAATGGCGCGACAAGGTGCGGATTGAATCCAAGCTGGCCGAACACCAGACGCTTTGGGCCAACCGCAACAAAATGGTTCACATCCTGGTGAATCTGTTGCAAAATTCACTGGACGCGTTGCGGCACAAAGAATTTGCCGGGGAGCAACCGACCATTTGGATCGAAGGCCGCGTGGAAAACGAGCGGAGCTTCATCGTGATCCGGGACAATGGCACGGGCATTGACGCGGAACACTTGGACAAGATTTTTGATCCGTTTTTCACAACGAAAGAAGTGGGTGAAGGCATGGGATTGGGCTTGAGCATTTGCTATCGCATTGTCCGGGAATACGAGGGGCGTATTTCCGTCAGGACCGAAAGCGGCAAATATTGCGAGTTCACGCTCGAATTTCCCGTGAAGCGGCAACCCGCCGTTTCATCGGAGCAACATCATGGCGAATTTGTACAACTATAAAAGATTTGCGATCCTTTACGTGGACGACGAGGAAAAGTCACTGGCGAATTTTTCCCGCGCGTTCGGGGATCAATTTCACATCTTTACGGCTTCCAACGCCCAGGATGGCCTGAAGCTGCTCGAACAGCACGCCGATGAAATCGGCCTGTTGATGACCGACCAGCGGATGCCCGGCGAAAAGGGCGTGTGGCTTTTGGAACGCGCGCGAAAACTTCGCCCGCAACATGATTCGAATCTTGGTCACCGCTTACGCGGACATGGACGCCGCCATAGCCGCCGTCAACAGCGGCGCAATTTACAAATATGTCACCAAGCCATGGGACCCGCCGCAACTTGAACAAACACTTATGCGCGGCCTCGAATTTTACATGGTGCGGCTGGAGCGCGACCAGTTGCTCCGGGAGAAAATGTCAGTAATCCGCAACATGATGATCGCCGACCGGATTGTAAGCCTGGGCCTGCTGGCGGCCGGCCTCAGCCATCACATCCGCAATTCGCTCGTGGCGGTGAAAACGTTTCTCGACCTCGCGCCGGTGAAAATGGCGGAGGAAAAATCGGCGATGAAAGGTTTGCGCAATCCCGATTTTTGGAAGGACTACCACCAGAATGTCCAGTCGCAGATCGAAAAAATCAACGGGCTGCTCAAGGATTTATGGACGGCATCCGGAACGCCGTCGTTTCATTTCACCGACAAGGTGTTCCTCCACGAAGTCATCAGCGCGGCCCTCAAATTGTTTGAGGATCAATTCGCCGCGCGGCGCATCCAGGTGGACAACCAGATTCCCGATTCGCTGCCGGCGCTACAGGCGGACAAGCCGAAATTTAGCCGGTTGTTCGAGCTTTTGCTGAAAGACGAACTGGCCAGCCTGCCGGCGGGCAGCCGCGTCACGCTGACGGCGGAACTGAAAAAAGACGCCCCCAAGCCGGAGATCCTTGTTCGAATCAGCGACAATGGGCCGGGCCTGCCGCAGGAAGCGTTGCGCGTCGTATTTGATCCGTTCGTCGTGCGCAGCGACACGCCGTCCGAATACGGCATCCACCTCATGGCGTGTTTCTTTATTGTTTATCACCACGGCGGGAAAATTGACGCCAAAAGCCAGCCCGGTCGCGGCACCACGTTCACAATTTGCCTGCCGCTTAATCCCGAACACGCCGCGCCGCTGCCCAGCGAACAGGACTTTCTCCAGAAGGTCCTCCTCAACGAGGAATTGTGGGAAAAATTGATTTCGTCTGAATAGAGGGGGCCGGCCTTCTCAAAAATTGCACGTTTTCGGCCAATTTCGTCGCCAGTCTCCGGCCAATAATGGATTGACCTGAAGCCAAAAGCAGTACATAATCCAGCGCTAGTGACGCCAACCGAGAACAGGTTTGGGTTTGGTCCATTCGGAACGGCAACGCGATGAAAACGCTTTTGGTTTTGGCCGCTCATCCGGATTTCGCCGAAACGATTCGCGCGGGTCTGAGCCCGGAGCAGTATCGCGTCGTCCACCGCGCCGACGCACAGGAAGCCGAGCCGCTGCTGGCACATGGCCTGGCCAGCGCGTGCATCCTCGATCTTGAACTGCTCGGCGTGCAGGGCATTTGGGCCATTGAAAAACTTCGCCGGCACGATTCCCAATGCCCGGTCATCGCCTACACTGCCGCCAAAAAGTCGGAATGGGAAGAGGAAGCCTACCTGCATGGCGTGACGCACGTTCTGACCAAACCGGTGCGCATCCGGCTTCTGAGCGAGCTGCTGGACCGCTTGTGGGCCGTGCCGCAACGCGCTACCCCGGCGCCACCACCCATGCCCGTGCCGCCGCCGCTACCCCGAACCGTGGAACCTCCTGCGCCGCGGTATGCCGGCGCGTCACAAACCCTCGGCGTGCTGCGCGATTTTTCATCCATCCTCATGCATTCGCTCAATGCCGAGTTGATGCTGAAGCAATTCCTGCTTTTCCTGCGCGAAACCCTTGGCGTCAACCGCGCCGCGATTTTCCTGAACCGCCCCCATTCACCGGCCGTTGAACCGCCTTCGGCAGAGGGAGGCCGCCGCTTGCGCGCTGTGTCCGCCATCGGCATCGCGCCGGGGCTGCTCGAAAATTTTGAACTGTCACCCGATTCCGGCATCGGTGCCCAACTGGCGAGTCTGGGCCGGATTCTGCGCCGCAACAGTGACGAGGCGCGTGCAGATGCCGCGACGCAGAAGGAATTCGAACTGCTCGGCGCGCAAATCGCCGTGCCGATCCTCGACCGCGAAACCATCGTCGGCGTTGCTGTTTTCGACGGCCGCGTCACCGGCGAACCGCTCGCCAACGACGAATTGGAACTGATTTTCCATTTGCTCGAACAGGTCGGGCTGGCGCTTCGCAACATCTGGCTGTACGACCAGCTGGCCGGCAACCACGAGATGATGACCGACGTGCTGCGCGAACTCAGCAGCGCGTGCATCGTGGTGGGACGCGACCTGAAAGTGCTCCACGCCAACAAGGCCGCGCGCCGGCATTTCGGCCGGAAAAACCAGCGCAGCGGCGAACTGGAATTCACCGATCTCCCGCAATCACTCGGCGCGAAAATATATCAGGTCTTGCGCTCCGGCGCGGCCATCGGCCCGTTCAAATTCGAGCCGGAAAATTCACCCGGCACGATTTACAACGTCAGCGTCGTGCCGTTCCAGCGGCAGGATTCCGCCGTGCCCGTTTCCGCGCTGTTGATGGCCGAAGACCTCACACAGAGCGAGCAATTGCGGCGGTTGGAAATCGAGGCGGCCAATCTTCGCCTGGTCAAATCCATGGCCGACCGCCTTGCGCACGAGATCGGCAACGCCATGGTGCCGCTCTCCACGCACCAGCAGTTGCTCGCCGAAAAATACCGGGACGCCGAGTTCCGCAAGTCGCTCGACCATGCGCTGACCGACGGCGTCAAACGCGTCACGCGGCTTATAAATCAAATGCGTTTTCTCGCGCGTGACGGACAGGTTGAACCGCAAGCCTTCCCGATTGAGCCGCTGATTCAGGAAGCCTATCAGGAAGCGCGCCAGCATCAGCCGGCCGAGACCGCGCAGTTGCATTGCGAAAACAGAGGCAAACCCGCCGTCGTCACCGGTGACCGTGCGGCCTTGAAGCACGCCCTCGCCGAGGTCATGCTCAATGCCCTTCAGGCCAATCCCAAGGAGCCGAGGATTGATGTCAAATTGCACACCGAAGGCGACAACAGCCATCAGGACCTGCAAATTGAAGTGCAGGACAATGGTTCCGGTTTTACCACCGAAGCCGCCAAACAGGCGCCCTCACCGTTCTTCACCACGCGCAATGTTGGACTTGGACTGGGTTTGACCGTCAGCCGGAAAATTATTGAAACCCATCACGGCAAACTGGAAATCGTTCCGCCGCAATCCGGCAAATCCGGCGTCGTTCGCATTTCGCTGCCGGTTGACGTTGGGGCAGCGACCACGGGATAGGCCACTCATCGGCTTTGCGCTTGTCACCACCGGGAACGGATTCTAAAGTGCGGGAAGAGCGGCGGTTATTTTGACATGATTGAACTGATTCAATTTCCGTGGAGCCCGTATTGCATTGTCCAGCGCTGCATCCTGGAATTTGCCGGAGCCCGTTTCAAAATCATCAACATCCCGAATCAAAACCGTTCCCTCGTCTGGAAATTGACGAAGCAACGCTACTACGGTGTGCCCGTCGTCAAGGACGGGAAGGCGGTCGTGTTTGAACTCAACGATGATTCACAGGTTATCGCCAAATATCTTGATGCAAAATTCCAGCTCGGCCTGTTCCCGTTCGAACTCGAAGGCGTCCAATCCATTCTCTGGCGCTGCATCGAGAATGAAATTGAAGGCGCGACCTTCCGGCTCAACGACATTTACTGGCGGGAAAACGTGCCGCCGGCGGAGCAGCTCGATTTTCTGCGATTCAAGGAGCGCAAGTTCGGCCGCGGCTGCATTGACCATGTGGCGCAAACAGCAAAGTGAGTGGCTGAAGCGGCTGGAGCAGGACTTGGTGCCGTTTGAGGAAATGGCGGCGCACCATCCATTTTTGCTGGGGGATCACCCGCGCTTCGTGGATTTTGATTTGTTCGGGATGCTTGAAAATTTTCTTTACTCAGGCCATTATAAATTGCCGTCGGCGCACAATCATCTCAAGGACTGGCATCGGCGGATGAGCAAATTACCAGGGAAAAAGACAAAATGAGAAAAGGCGGCCTCACCCGGCAATCCGCATATTCCTTTCCGCCCTTTTATTTTTTATTTTGAATTGTGAAGAACTACATCATTGACACCAATGTTCTCCTGCATGATCCGCATTCGCTGTTGAGCTTTGAGGACAATCATGTCCTGGTCCCCATCGAAGTCATCGAGGAAATTGACCGTTTCAAGCGCGAGTCCACCGAACTCGGCCAGAACGCGCGTACCGTGTCGCGGATGCTCGACGGCTTGCGCGGCGACGGCAGCCTGAGTGAAGGGGTGAAACTGCCCAACGGCGGCAAATTGAAAATCGCGTTTCAAAAAAACGGGCAGGTCAACGGCGACGCCCATTTCAATGGCAATACCGTGGACAACCGGATTCTTTCGCTCGCCGCCGCCATTCAAAAATCGCAGCCGAAAAACCCGACCATCCTCGTCAGTAAGGACATCAATCTCCGTATCAAGGCCGACGCGCTCGGGTTGCAGGCCGAGGATTACGAGAACGACCGTGTGTCCATCACCGATCTTTACACCGGCATGCTGGAAATGCCTGTCGGCACGGACAAAATGGCCGCCTTCCGCGCCAGGGGCGAACTCGCCCTCGGCAGCGGCAAAAAATATTTTCCGAACGAATATTGCACGCTCACCGATGAAACAAATCCCAAACGGACTGCGCTCACCAAGGTGGACGTCACCGGCCAGAAGCTGGTGCCCATCCTTGACAGCCGCGAAGGCGTTTGGGGCATCAAACCACGCAACCGCGAGCAGCATTTTGCCTTTGACGCGTTGTTGGACGACCGCGTCAAGCTCGTCACGCTCATGGGCAAGGCCGGCACGGGAAAAACCCTGCTGGCGATGGCCGCCGGGTTGAAGCGTACCGTGCTCGACCGCGAATTCCGCCGGCTCGTCGTTGCGCGGCCAACCATTTCCATGGGCAAGGAACTCGGCTTTTTGCCCGGTTCGCTCGAGGAAAAACTCGCGCCGTGGATGCAGCCGATTCACGACGCGCTGGAAATGTTGAGCGACCTCAACATGGGCCACGACCATCGCCGCAGCGGCGATCTGATGCGCTCCGGCAGCATCGTCGTTGAGGCGTTGAGCTACATCCGCGGGCGCAGCATCGCCAACCAGTTCATGATCATTGACGAGGCGCAAAACCTGACGCCGCTCGAAGCCAAAACCATCATCACGCGCGTCGGCAGCGGCACGAAAATCATCTTCACCGGCGACCCGTATCAAATTGACAATCCCTATGTGGACTCGTCGTCAAACGGATTCAACTACGTCGTCAGCCGCTTCCGTCCCGAAGCCATCGCCGCGCACATCGAATTGCAGAAAGGCGAACGGTCTGAACTGGCCGAGCTGGCGGCAAATATCTTGTAATCAAGCACTTAGCGCCAGCACTGAACAGGCCGGACAGTGAATTTCCCATGCCACGGGCAGGCTGGCTTCCATTTTGCCAGTTGACAAAATGCAGTTGTCGCTGAAATTCCAGTTAGTGCTGGAGTGGGCGCTGCTGGCGTCTTCAGCGGGAAATTATGATCTCAAATGAGCGACCATCACCTTTTGGCGGGCGGCCTTATAGTCAGCCGAAACCACCGGTCAACGAAGACACACTTAAATCCGGGCAGGTGCAGATTGAACGCAAAACCTTCATCTTTACCCTCAAGGAAAATCCGCGTGGACGATTCCTGCGCATCACCGAAGACGTTGGTGGACGACGCGACAACATCATCGTCCCGGCCACCGGTTTGGATGATTTTAAAAAGCTTCTGGAGGAAATGGTGAAGGCGGCGAACGAAATTCCAGCGAAGCCTCAATAAGCTCATGAGTTGGAAATCATCCGATTGGTATATTCCTCCGGATTTGATGATGCTGTTCGTCATTCCGGTAATTGCAATTTTGGCAGGCGTTTTACTTCCGGTACTGAGTTTTCTTAAAACCACCGATGCCATCATTTTGTTTTACACCGCCTTGGGAACGGGAGTCATCGGGAGTATACTGCTTTTCCTTGCGCGATTGCCGCTTTATCGTCAGCGCCGATTTTGGACTTTTGGCCCAAGCGCGTTGCCACAGTTTCACCGCAAACTTTACTGGTTGGCTTACGTAGCGATCGTTACGGCCCTTTTGTTGCTTGGAATTGCCTGGCTTCGCGTAAAGTGACTGTCTCTGCGTCTCTGCGTTTATTTTTTGGGCGCAGCTTTCTTCCTCGGTTTCGCCCGTGGCGCGTCGCCCCAGAGACCCTCCAGGTCGTAGCGTTCGCGGACATCCTGTCGCATGACGTGGACAATCACATCGAAATAGTCCAGCACCACCCACGCCCCATGCACCGTGCCGTCCACCGCTCGCGGGCGCTCGCCGTGCGCCTCGCGCAGCCGGTCGGTGATTTCATCCACGATGGCGCGCAAATGCGGTTCGCTCGTGCCGGACGCAACGACGAAATAATCCGTCACCGACGACAGTTTGCGCACGTCGAGGATGACAATGTTTTCCGCCTTTTTATTGTCCGCGAATTCGCGGCAAAGCCGGGCAAGGTTTCTGGAATCCATAGTTGCCACGAAGATTTAACCACGAATTGACGCAAATGGACACGAATAAATTTTAATCCTGGTCGTCCTCGTTCTCATTTTTCGTCCTCGATTTTTGTTTTCGATTGCGAAAACGAGGGCGACGGCGGGGACGATAAAGTTTTCAAACATAGAGTTTCGCCGCGTGAATCGCCTCCGCCACCGACGGCGGCACGAACTGGTCAATCGGCAAACCTGCCTTCACCCGCGCGCGAATTTCTGACGACGACACGCCCAGCGGAAAACCCTTGAGCGTTCGTCCGCGAAATGGCTGCGGGAAACTGGCCGCCGTCCCGCCCGGTCGCGGAATCGCGACAAATTCCGCCAGCCGGGCCAGTTCGTTGGCTTCGCGCCACTCGTTGAGTTTCGCCGCATTGTCCGCACCGATGAGATAAAACAATCCGGTCCGGGGAAAATGCCGCGTGTAATCGCGCAAGGTTTCAATGGTGTAAGAAACGCCGCCACGCCGGATTTCCTGTTCATCAATTTCATAATTCGTTTTGCCTGCAAGCGCGAGGCGGAGCAATTGCAAGCGGATGGGCGCCGGAGCGGGTTTGCTTTCCGGCTTGAACGGTGATTGCGCCGCCGGAATGAAAAACAGCCGGTCCAATCCCAGTTCCTCCACCGCCGCCAGCGCGACCAGCAGATGGCCGAGATGAACGGGGTCAAATGAGCCGCCAAATAAACCGAGTTTCATGTTTTCTCAACAACATCGCCGCACACCATTAAACCGTTGTTCCGTAACTTCAACGTAAATCTGCTGCGCGTTCGCCGGATGACAGGTGCAAACCGCCTGCGCCTGCTGTTGCGCACGTTCCAGATGCGATTCACCGGACCATTCCTTCGCCAGCGCAAGTGCCAGGGCGGCGGTCCCCGCAATATGCAGCGGTTTGCCTTCAGCCATGGCGTAATCCGGCAGCCAGACCGGTTCGGTCTCGTGCAACATCGCCGGCTTGCGCCGCGTCAGCAGCAAAATCCACTCCCGCACGCTCAAGAAAATGATCGCGGTGACGAGCATCAGAAAAATTCCGGCAACGGCGGCATCGAGAAGGTTGTTGAATTGCAGCGTGCGATTTGCCTGCGCATGCTTTTTGGGCGGTGTCCATGGCCGTCACATCGCCAGAGGTGTTTGCGGTGTCGAGCGCCTTTTGCAGGCCGGGCATTTTGTCAGCCAGCGTTCGAGCTTGTGCCAGGAAACCAATCCGCGGATTGGGATTCCAGATTTTTTGCACGCCGGCCGTGAACGTCACCGCTACCAGCCAGACCAGCGGAATCAACGTGATCAGTGCCAGTGCTGGTTTGCCGGTCCTTTTCGGAGAGGCGAGCTCCGCGAGCCCCTGGCTTTCCGTGGGCTCGGGAATTTCAAGGCGTCGCAGAGCTCTGCCCTCCGGCTGCAACTGCATTTTCAAAATGATCGTCGTGCCGAGACACAGCGCTATCGCAGCGAGCATCTGGTTGGCGATGCCGAACAGCGGCCAGAGGGAGTTGACGCCGCCCAGCGGGTCGCGCACGCCTTGAATCAAAAAATATCCCCACGCGCCGACCATCAGTGTTGCGGCAACCGGCGTGGCGCGGTAATTCCCCGGGTCGCCAAGCGGTTTCCAGGCGCGGCCGAGCACGCTTTGAATCAGATAGCGTCCCACGCGCGTGCCGGCATCAACCGTGGTCAGGATAAATAACGCCTCGAACATGATGGCAAAGTGGTACCACAGGTCGAGACCCCGGCCATTGACGGCCTTGGAAAAAATCTGCGCCATGCCCACGGCCAGCGTTGCTGCGCCGCCGGTGCGTCCGAACAACGTCTTTTCGCCGAGTTCACCCGCCAGCGAGTTCATATGGTCGGTTGTCACGGGAAAACCGAGCGCGGTGACTTGAGCCACGGTCGCGGCGGGATCGCCCTTGACGTTCATGCTGAAATAAACGCCGGGGTCCAACGCGCAGGCGGCGATGAGCGCCATGATGGCCACGAATGATTCACAGCACATTGCGCCGTAACCGATGTGCCGTGCATAACCTTCGCGTGTAATCATTTTCGGCGTCGTCCCGCTGGCGATGAGCGAGTGAAAGCCGGAAATCGCCCCACACGCGATCGTGATGAAGCAAAACGGGAAAATTTTCCCGGCGACAACGAGGCCCGAGCCATCGGTGAATTGAGTAAACGCGGGGAGTTGGAGGTTGGGCAGCACGAGCATAATGCCGACGGCGAGCGCGAAAATCGTGCCGAGCTTCATAAACGTGCTCAAATAATCGCGCGGTGCGAGCAGTAGCCACACAGGCAGGCTGCTGGAGATGACGCCGTAACCAATGATAGCCCATGCAACCGTGATGTCGTGCAGGCCGAAGGACTGCGACCAGTGCGGACTCTGGTAAACCAGCTTGCCGCCCCATACCGCGAGTAACAGCAGCGTGACGCCAAACGCGGAAGCTTCCAAAACCTTGCCGACACGCACAAAGCGCAGGTAACAGCCCATCGACAACGCAATGGGAACGGTCGCGCCGACGGTGAAAATACCCCACGGACTTTCCGCGAGGGCCTTCACAACAACGAGCGCAAGGACAGCGAGCAGAATCACCAGAATCGCCAAAATCGCGAGTAGCGCGACGAAACCCGCAGGCGAGTTCAATTCCTCCTTGACCATCTGAGCGAGTGATTTGCCGTCGCGCCGGATCGAACAAAACAAAACGACGAAGTCCTGCACCGCGCCGCCCAGTACGACTCCAATCAAAATCCACAGTGCGCCCGGCAGGTAACCGAATTGCGCCGCGAGCACCGGTCCAACGAGTGGTCCCGGCCCGGCAATCGCCGCGAAATGGTGGCCGAAGACAATCCATTTGTTCGTGCGCACGAAATCGCGTCCGTCGTCGTGGACTTCGCAGGGCGTGGCGCGGCGGTCATTGAGCGCGAGCACGCGCGTGGCAATCCATTTCGAGTAAAACCGGTAGCCGATGGCGTAGGTGCAAACTGCCGCGATAAGAATGTGGGCGGAATTGATCGGTTCATTCCGGCGCAACGCCAGAGCCGCGTAGGCGCCCGCGCCGGCCAGTGCAAGCAGAATCCAAAAAATGGCGGCGACGATTTTTTTCAGGTTCGTCATGCGGATTGGTTCTGTTTTAAGCAAATCGTGTTGCGCCCGACAGAAAAATCTGGAACGGACACGACGTTTTCGGTATTGCCAGCCGGACACCGGATGAAAACTCGTCTGAAAATCGGGCATTTGATTTTATTGTTTACGTTGGCGGCGCTGCCGTTCGCCGCCACGTTCGCGCTGTATTATCCCGATGAGCGCCATTACACCGATGGCGCGCTGATGATGCTGAAGCACGGCGACTGGCTCGTGCCGCAAACTGCCGAAGGCGCGCCGCGCCTGGAAAAACCGCCCCTGTCCTATTGGTTGGCTGTCGCGAGCTATGCGGCGTTTGGGGCGGGCGTCTTTGCGTCGCGACTCCCGTTTTTGCTGGCCAGTTGCGGAACGCTTTGGCTGACGTACCAGCTTGCACGCCGGTTGACAGGCAGTGTCGAAACCGCACTGCTCGCTGCGATTGTGCTGCTATCGCATCCGCAATTTTTTCTCTGCTCTATTCGTTCCATGCCAGACGCGCTGCTGGTTTTTTTTATCACCCTGAGCGCGTATGGATTCCTGCGCTTGATCGTTTTTGACGAATTTGTGGCAGGAGCATTTTGGGCTGCGTATGGCGGCGCGGCAGGCGCAGCGTTGAGCAAGGGATTGTTGGGTGCCGGGATTGTTTTGTTTGCCTGGGGATTCGCCGGTTGGAAGGAACGCGACTGGCGCGCGATTAAAAAATTGATTCATCCGCCAAGCTTGATGGCCGCATTGATTTTGACGGGGGGGCTGCTGGGCGGCGTTCTCTGGAGAAATGGTCCGTCGGCGTTGGGCGTTTTTTTTGATGACCAGGTGACTGGAAACATTCAGGTCTTCAGGTGGTTGTTTGTCCACCGCAACCACTGGCCACCGGTACAAAATCATTGGTGGTCGCCATTTTGGCGCGCGCCAGCGTTCGCGCTCGTTTTAATCTTCAATTTTCTGCCTTGGAGTGTAACGGCGCTCGAATGGTTCGTGCGAAAGAAAGTTTCGGCATCAGGCAACGTGCCGCGCTTGGCACAAAAGTTCATTCTTGCATGGGCAGTGCTGCTGATTGCCGGATTCGCCCTCGGCGTAAACATCTCGTTGCGTTATTTGCTGCCGGTGACGCCGCTGCTGGCCGTGCTGCTGGCCGACTGGCTGCAGGGCGCGGAAAGCGTACGGTTGATTTTTTCTGTCCGGCGAATTTTGAAAATCGCTTTGGCCGCGCTTGTGTTGGCGATCGCAGCAACATTTTTCATTGATTCGCAGTGGCCGTTGCCGCCGGTCCTGTTTGCACTGATATGCGGTTTGTTTCTGTTTGGCATTGCCGTGCTCGGTTTGGGCGCACTGTGGCGCAGATCCTTTTCAGCGGCGGAGGCGCTGGGCCTGGCGATTTTGCTCGGCTGGGTAATTTTTTTCACCGCGGCGATGCCGGTTCTTTTGCCGGATAGCGCCGGGCAAATCGCGGTGGCACTGCGGCAGACTCAAACCGATTCTGCCCAACCCGTATTGCTTATCGGCGATGTGAAACTGGCGAGCCGCGTGCGTGTACTGCTCGGCAAAAACTGGACAATCACACAGGTCAACAAAGGGAATCCGACCGTCGTGGCGAATTACACGCGCGTGTTGGTTTCGGAAAAGGAGGCGGGCGAATTTATCAACCGCGGCTGGGCGGTTCAAACGGCGGCTGTCAGTTTTGGTGCGCCGACGTGCGGAGAATTATGGGAAGCCTTGAAATTGAGACGGCTGCCAGAAATACTCGCGCGTCACGCGCAGAAAATCTGCCTGGCGACACACCAATAGTCGTTTTCACTGCCGGTTCCGTGGTTCGCGGCGGCCGATCAGCCTTTTATTTCCCGTGCAATTTCCGCACATCCACTGCTTCCATGCCGGCGGCGTGAATGGCTTGCAGGCCGAGGTCGGTGTCTTCGTAGGCGCGACAGAATTTGGGGTCCACGCCTATGCGCCGTGCGGCTTCGAGGAAAATGTCCGGCGCGGGTTTCTGTTTTTTTACCATTTCACTCGTCACGATGGCGTCAAAGAGATGCCGGATTTTCAAATGGTCGAGCACCAGGCCGATGATTCTTTGTGTGCCGCCGGATGCCACCGCCATGGGAATTTTGCCGTGATTCGCCTTCGCAATTTCCAGGACGGCATGGACCGGTTCGACCTGAGGCAATAGCGGCAGATAGGCCTCCTCTTTTTCATGCGCGACGGCGAGATGGTCGAGCGAACGGCCTTGTTCCGTGGCGAGCAATTTCAAAATATCGCGCGACGGTATGCCGCCAGTGGCGTAAAAGCGGTCCTCCGGGAAATGGAGATTGTGCCGTTGCGTGACCATTTGCCACGCGCGCCAGTGCAACGGCATGGTGTCGGCCAGCGTGCCGTCGCAATCGAAAATGAGTCCTTTGATGTGCTGTGGCAATTTCACAATTTCAGTGCGGCGAATTTTTCCTCCAAATCATGCGCCATGAGCGGTTCGATAATGCCATCCAGCCCGCCCTCCATCACGGCGGGCAGATTGTAAAGCGTCAGCTCGATGCGATGGTCTGTGACGCGGTTCTGCGGGAAATTGTAAGTGCGGATGCGTTCATTACGTTCACCGGTGCCAACCTGCGCCTTGCGTTGAGCGGCGTATTTTGCGTTTTCCTCGGCGACTTTCCGGTCGAGCAGACGCGAACGCAAAACCTTCATCGCCTTGGCCTTGTTCTTTTGTTGCGAACGTTCGTCCGCGCAACGCACAATCACACCGCTCGGCTTGTGTAAAATTTGAACCGCGGAATCCGTCGTATTCACGCCCTGGCCGCCGGGACCGGACGCGCGGCAAACGGTAATTTCCAGCTCCTCCGGTTTGATTTCGATGTCCACCTCCTGCGCTTCAGGCAGGACGGCGACGGTACAGGTGCTGGTATGAATGCGGCCCTGCGCTTCGGTCGCGGGGACACGTTGGACGCGATGCACGCCGCTCTCGTATTTGAGTCGTTTGTAAACGTCCGAACCGGTCACGGAAAAAATGATTTCCTTGAAGCCGCCGAGGTCGGACGGGCTGGAATCCATTGTCTCAACTTTCCAGCCACGCGCCTCGGCATAGCGCGTGAACATGCGGTATAGATCGGCGGAAAACAGCGCGGATTCCTGTCCGCCGGCGCCGGCGCGGATTTCAATGATGGTGTTCCGCGAGTCTGACGGATCGGGCGGCAAAATGCCGAATTGGATTTGCTGCGCCCATTTGTTTTCATCTGCTTCGAGCCGCGCAACTTCCTCACGGGCCATGTGCGCGAGTTCGGACTCTTGCGGCTCGCTTTTGAGCAGGGCGCGGTTTTGTTCCAGGTCGGCGAGGGTTTTCAAATAATTGTCACCGTGCGCCAGCAGCTCCTTGAGCCGGGCGTATTCGCGGGACAATTCCTGCGCTCGTTGCGGGTTGTCGAATGCCTTCGGATCGCTCAGCGCAGCTTCGACTTCGGCAAAACGTTTGCGGAATTTTTCAATGTGCGGACGCAGGTCCATTTTGGATTTCCGGTTTACGTTTCAATCACAAGTCACAAAACGCAAATGTTTCGGCGGTTGCATTGCCAAAAGGAGACCCCCAATCCCAGCAATCTGGACGGCGGGCGGTATTTCCGGAAAAGCTACTTTCTTTTCTTCTTCGTCGTGGCGGCGGCCTGGGCAGCCTGCGTTTTGGCAAGGCGCTGCTGGAATTTGTCCACACGCCCCGCGGTGTCCACGAACTTTTGCTGGCCGGTGTAGAACGGGTGGCAGGCGTTGCAAATGCCCACGATGATCACGGGCCGGGTGGACCGGGTCTTGATGACGTTGCCGCAGGCGCAACGGATTTCCGCGTCCACATATTTCGGATGAATGTCCGTCTTCATAAAAAGGGGCGTTAAGTTAACACGACCGGGCCGGATGACAAGAGTGAATTTGCGGCGGGCTACACGCCGCCAATCCACTTGCGATCCTCCCAAACTGCCTTAAGCGAAATCAAGTTGCGCGAATCCAGAACGTTTTTGGCCGCGGAGAGCAATTTTCCTTTCTTTAAATTGCTCCATGCGTCGCTCGCGCTGATGGCAACAAACTGGAGCACGCTGGGGTCGCGGTAACAGTCAATCATGCAGCGCGTGCAGCCGTCCCGGATGAGTTTTGATTCGTCCCACTCATGAACCTTGCACATCGGCTTTTCCCAGAAATGGCAGCGGTAAAGGTCGAGGTTCCAATCGAGATAAAAATATTTATGACCGCCGAGACAGCCGAACTTTTCTCTTTCGCCGCGCAAATGCCGCTGCATTTCAGTGAGCGATTCGGTGGGATTGACGACCGGAAAACCGCTGCGTTGCTTCATCCGTTTGATTTTCTCAAACACCTCAATCAACTCATCTTTGGAGTAATTCACCAGACCGCTGTCACTAAAGCTAAGATAACTGCTGGCCAACGAAGTGAGCGGATAGCTGAAAGTACAACTCTTGAAGCCGAGCGCCTCGAGGAAGGCGGGCAGCTTGTCATAATCGTCAATCAACCGGCTCGCCGTAATGCTGGCGGTGGTCTGGATGCCAACCGAGTTGAAAAATTCGTTCGCGCGTTTGATTTTCCTGCATACGTCCGGCAAGCCACGGTTTTTTTCATGCGTCAACGCGTCATGCGCGTCAATGGACATGATGACGCTGCTCAGACCGTCGCTGGCCAGTCCACGCATGTTTTCCTCGGTAAAAAGCCCGCCATTGGTGCAAATCATCGGATGAATGTCACGCTCAGCCGCGTACCGCGTCATTGCGCGCAGGTCTCGATGAATCATCGGCTCGCCGCCTACGAAAAGCAGGTAGCCGATATGATTTTTGAGCGCGATGTCAATGGCGTCGCGCGCTTCTTGCAATGTCACGCTGCGACGCGCTTTGGGGTCGAACTTGGAGCGGGCGAACCCACAGAAATCGCAGTCGGCATTGCAAATGTTGGTGATGGCAAACTGGAGATACCCCGGCCCGCCATGGTTGAGAACCTCGCCGACAAGTTTGAGTGTGCCTTTCTTGGAACGATTGACCGGCGTGGAAAAAGTGCGTGCGCCCGAAGCCGCCAAAGCAACTTCGGCAACAGACGGATTTGGCACGGTTGAGACACTGCTCATGGCAAACCATTACATTGTGAGGGCAAGAAATGTTGCGGGCAAACTTTCTTTCGCTTGCGGCAATTTTCAGGAACGATTTTCGCTTTGCGCGAAAAGGATTGAAAGATTAGGCTCTTCACGGTTTGTCCGATGGTGTAATGGTAACACAGCGCCCTTTGGAGGCGTTATTCATGGTTCGAATCCATGTCGGACAGCCAACCGTCCAATCACTCCTCGATCTCTCCTTCGCAAGAGTTGCAAGATCCACTCGGGATCGAAGCGCATTGTCCGTTTGTCGCGCCCCAACGCTTTAAGCAAACCGCGAGGATGCTAATGTCCGCAGGCGAAACTCCGGAGATGCGGGCCGCCTGGCCGATTGTTGCCGGGCGAATCTTGGTGAGCTTTTGCCTTGCCTCAAGTCGTAAGCTTGGAACGGTTGAGAAGTCAAAGGCAATAGGAATCGTTTTGTCTTCCAAGCTCTTAAATTTCTGAGCTTCTACTTCCTGGCGCTCGATGTAGCCGGCGTATTTAACAGTAATTTCAACTTGCCGGACAACCTCCTCTGACAACTCTTCATTTCGATTTGGCAAATCCTTGTAGCTTACCTCCGGACGAGACAGGGTTTTAGCCAGAGAACACGATTCGTAATATGTTTTGTACAAACGAGTTATCTCGTTATTTATCGCCATTTCTTTTGCTTTGTATTTTTGAAAATTGCAATCCTTCAGCAGACCAATTTCATGGCCCAGTTGCGATAAACGCAAGTCCGCATTGTCTTGCCGAAGCAGAAGGCGATACTCAGCACGAGACGTGAACATTCGGTACGGTTCAGTTGTTCCCTTTGTGATCAAGTCGTCAATCAAAACACCGATGTATGCCTGGTCCCGGCGGAACACAATCGAATCCAATCCATTTGCGCGGCGGGCCGCATTTATTCCAGCCATGAGACCTTGTGCTGCGGCTTCTTCGTATCCGGAAGTGCCATTGATTTGGCCTGCCAGGAAGAGATTCCGGCACACCTTTGTTTCGAGTGAAAGATGCAGCTGTGTCGGGTAACAAAAATCGTATTCGACAGCATAGGCTGGGCGTAAGATCTCAGCTTTTTCGCATCCGATGATTGTGCGAACCAATTCAAATTGCACATCGAAAGGCAGGCTCGTTGACAAACCATTCACATAGAATTCGTCCGTCTCTATTCCTTCTGGCTCGAGAAAGATTTGATGCCTTTGCTTATCTGGAAACTTTACGATTTTATCCTCAATGGAAGGGCAATACCTTGGCCCTATACCTTCAATCATTCCTTGGTAAAGAGGTGATTTGTGCAGATTTTTGAGAACAATTTCGGCTGTTTTCTGCGTCGTAAATGTTATGAAACAAGGCAGTTGACCATTTATTCTATCCAAAATAGAACCGGGGGGATATTTACCGCTTGAATGAAGCCCCCCAGCCGGCTTGGTTCGTGAATGTTCCACGTGGAACAAATCGTCTTTCCAGAAACTGAAATAAGGGACTGGCTCGTCACCCCTCTGAATTTCAGTAGTTGAGAAATCAATCGAGCGGCGCAAAAGTCGGGGGGGCGTTCCGGTTTTCAATCGTCCAAGTTCAAGCCCGAGATCTTTGAGAGACGACGAAAGATTCATTGCGGCGGCATCGCCGGATCGTCCGCCAGATTGGCGGTTTGAACCAATGTGCATTAGCCCACAAAGAAATGTTCCGGTGGTTATGACAATCACCTTGCCGAGATAACGAACTTCCAAAGTGGTTTCGATTCCGAATGCGCTGCCGTCTTTCTGTAGAACCTTAGACGATTGCCCTTGTTTCACGTCAAGATTTGGTTCTGATTCACATATCCACTTCAGCCGAAATTGATAAGCCTTTTTATCGCATTGTGCACGGGGGGCCCAGACGGCGGGTCCATTTGTTGTGTTAAGCATTCTGAACTGTAATCCAGTCATGTCCGTCGCTTTGCCCATTTCCCCGCCGAGGGCGTCAACTTCCCGGGCCAAATGCCCCTTTGCCAAGCCACCAATGGCCGGGTTGCACGACATCTGGCCGATGGTGTCGACATTTATAGTCAAAAGTAATGTTTGACATCCCATTCGCGCTGCCGCAAGTGCCGCCTCAACCCCTGCGTGGCCGGCACCAACAACAATGACGTCGTATTGCTTTGGATATACAAACATGAGAAAATTCAGCCGAAACTGTACTCTGTAGCAATGGGGGACTCTGCGGGAAGCTTTTTCAGCTTGCGATTCGGATTCGATGACAAGTGCTCGCAAATCTTGAAGACGATTTCAACATCGTCTTCGGCTTTAATCCCCCGTGATATTTCAGTGGCTGTAAATGACTCGTGCCCAGACTTGGAAAGAAATCCCAATACTTGACGTTGGATCATCATGACATTATTTGCAGCCTTCTTGCCGGCCTCAACCCCTGGCTGATGATAGGCGTTAATGTTGATGAGCGAGGCATAGAGTCCAACAGCCCGTTCAAACAGGGCGATCAACATTCCGACGGTAAACGGAGAAACATCCTTAACGGTGATGGTAATCGATTCACGCGCTTTCTCAGCCAAGGCCTGACGCGTGCCTAGATAAAAGCCGTGCAGATAATCTTCGGTTGTGACTTCGGGTTCAACCATTATATTCAAATGAGCTGCTTCCGTCATAACATCAATAAACGTCACGAAGAAATTATTCATACCATCTCTAAGCTGTTGAATATAAGAGTGTTGGTCTGTAGAGCCCTTATTGCCAAGTACAGTAATACCTTGGCTCACAACATGGTCATCAACATCAAATTCCTTGCCTAAGGACTCCATTAAAAGCTGTTGGAGGTATTTAGAAAACAGCTCTAAACGGTCTTTATATGGCAGGACGACCATATTCTTGCCTCCTTTACCGTTACCGGATTGAAACCATGCCAGTGCAAGCTGCGATGACGGGTTCAATTTAACGTTAGGCTCCCGGCTAAGTTCGTCACATGTTGAAGCACCTCTGAGTAGGGCGTCTGTGTCAAATCCTTGCAGTGCCGCTGGCAATAGCCCGACGGCAGATAATTCGCTGGTTCTCCCGCCTATCCAATCCCACATTGGAAAACTTGTGAGCCAATTGTTGGCGATGGCGTATTTGTCAAGTTCGCTGCCTTGAGTGGTTACGGCTATGGCGTGCTGGCCAAAATTGAGGTCTGCTTTTTCGAAAGCCGCTTTGGCGATTAGCATTCCATTGCGCGTTTCCTTGGTGCCACCTGATTTGGAAATGATGATGCAAAGCGTTTGATCCAAGGCTTTGCCGATTGTGGCCAAAACCCGATCCATGCCGTCGGGATCCGTGTTATCGAAAAAAAACGGTTTAAGTTTGTCTGTCCG
Organism: uncultured Verrucomicrobiae bacterium; assembly: GCA_963754775.1. Taxonomy (GTDB): domain Bacteria; phylum Verrucomicrobiota; class Verrucomicrobiia; order Limisphaerales; family UBA11358; genus UBA11358. The sequence continues at coordinate 198,464 of CAVWHM010000045.1, read as the reverse complement.
TGGGTCGCCAAGCGCATGGGCTACAAATTGCGGGCCCAGAGCGGAGCCACCAATGCCGATCAGAAGATAGTTTTTGAAGGCCCCACCCCGAGGGCGAATATTGCCGGCATGAACTTTAGCGGAAAACGCCTTTATTTTAAGAATTGTTTCTTCAATTTCTTTGCGAATTTCAAGTGTCGGTGCGAGCGCGGGATTGCGTAGCCAATAGTGTCCCACCATACGGTTTTCGTCCGGATTGGCGATAGCCCCCTTTTCCAATTTGGCCATGTCCAGGAATGCCTGCTGCATTCGCGGCTCCATCGCTGCGAAGAAAGCATCATCCACATTCATCCGGCTCAAATCTAACGTCAAACCGAGTTCAGGAAACTCAGTGTAGTACTTTTGGAATCGTTTCCACCACTCCAGCTTAGAACATTTCATAAAATCAGAAACTTGGTCGGATAAACCCGCCGACCGAGTCTGGCAAGAAAATAGCGCGTGGCAATGATTTCGCAATGAGTACCTTGCCCGACATTTGGCGGAACCCGGGAGCCCGGAAGGAATGGAATCAAGCCTTCGGCCGGCTAAACTGGCAGTGAGACGGTGATGATGGTCCCGTGATTAAGGCGGGAATTGATTCGAATGTTGCCGCGGTGCGTTTCAATGATGCGGCCGACGATGGCCAGACCGAGTCCGGTGCCTTTGGCCTTTGTAGTTTTCAAAAAGGTAGTGAACGCGCGGCGTTGCAATTCCTCACTCATGCCTTTGCCGGTGTCCTTGAATTCCAAGGCCACATGAGTTGGGCGGATGCTGGTGCGTGGCAGCCGAATAGCGCGCGACCTGATTGTCAATCTGCCCCCGTCCGGCATTGCCTCGGCGGCGTTGAGAATCAGATTCAAAAAAGCCTGCTCCAATTGTGGCGCATCACCCGGCACGGTCGGCAAATCCGGCTGTAGAGCGCGAACGAATACAATGTTTTGATTGGCAAGCTTGTGCCGCACCAGCAAACCCAGTTCGTCAATTAATTCGTTCAAATTCACCGGCACCAGTTGCGGTTCGGTCGTGCGTGCGAAGGCGAGAATTTGTTCTACGATTCTATTCAAATGCTCAATCTTTGCCTCAATCAGCCGTGCGTCCTTCGCTCGTGGATCGCCAGCGGAGAATTTCAAATCCAGGGAGTGATACAGCAGTTTCATCACCGTGAGCGGATTGCGGATTTCGTGCGCGACTTCGGCTGCGAGCAAGCCGAGCGCGGAAAGCTTTTCGTTTTGCCGCAACTGTTCCTCGACGTCCACGGTGCGCTCGTAAAGCCGCGCCTTTTCAATGGCGATCCCGGACAATTCCGCCAGCGCGCTTAATATGCGAATTTCTTCGTTGGAAAAACTGTATGGCCGGCCGGTGTAAACGTTCAGTGCGCCCGTTACCTGCCCGGCAAACAACAGGGGGACGCTCAATAACGAAATCAGCCCTTCGCGCCGCGCGACTTCGACGTTCTGATAACGGTTGGACGTCTGGACATTTTCCACCTGTAGCGGCTTTTTGCGGCGCACGACGACGCCGAGCAGGCTTTCCTCAACGCTCAAACGCGGTTTGTTGAGGTAAGCTTCGCCCGCACCGTAGCTGGCACGCAGATTGAGCCACTCGTGGGTTTCATCGAGCATCATTAACGAACACATTCGCGCGCGCATCAGCAGGCATGCCTCGCGCGTAACGGCACGCAACGCCTCGTCCAGATTCAGCGTGGAATTGATCGTCCGGCTCACGCTGGCGAGTGACTCGAACAAGCCCGCCTTCAGGCGTAATTGCTCGTAAAGCCAGGTGTTGTGAATCACCTTGGCCGCTTGCACCGCAAGCTCTTGAAGCAATTCCTGATCGTCCGGACTGAAGGCATTTGTCCGGTCCGAATCCACATTCAGCACACCGCGCACCTCACCGTTGACCTCCAGTGGCACGGCCAATTCCGAACGCACACCACGCCGCGCAGCAACATAGCGCGGGTCCTGTGCCACGTCACCGACCCGCGCGGGTTTGCCGGCGCGCGCCACCCAACCGGTGATGCCTTCACCGACGCGCAATTTGAGCCGCGCCGCCGATGCCGGCAGATGTTGTGAGGCGTGGATTTCCAGAAAGCCGGTCGTGGGGTTGATCAAGACGACCGAACCGCTCGAGGCACGCATGAGTCGCACCGCTTCGCTCACGATCAACTGCAACGCTTCCTGCGGCTCAAGTGTCGAGTGAATGACATTGCTCACCTGGTAGAGCAGATTGAGCCGCTCATAACGCGACCGCAGTCTGGAAAGTTCGTCGTTCACAGTTCCAATTGTCTGTTGTTGGTTTTGAATCCCGGATTCTTCGCTGGCTGGCCCGCCGTTGAGGCCCGGCCGTTCAAACTTAAAGTTAAAAGCTGAAAACTCATCTTACCCTCGCCGTCAGCCACAAGCCCGCTACGCCGAAAATCAAGTTGGGCAACCACGCCGCCAGCCACGCCGGCAGCCATCCACTGAGGCCCAGTGCCAGTCCAACCCGCTGGAGCACGAAAAAAGCAAAGCAGATGAAAATGCTGCCGGCCACACCGACAAACAGATTTCGCCGGCCGGACGCCGCACCGAAAGGAATTGCGATGAGTACCACGACCAGGCACGTCCACGGCGCAGCCAACCGCTCATGCAGTTCGGTGAGCAACCGGGCCGAATCCACGCGCGACGGATGAGGATGCAGCTTCAGGTAAGCCAGAATGTCCGCGAGGGGGATATCGGCTTTGTGGGAGACGCGGAGGCTTTGGTAGTTGCTGATTTTGATTTCACTTTCAATTTCCTTGGGCGTTTCGGTGAATTGCGGCATGGCCAGGACATTGGTTTGGCGCGATGGCAAGAGCGGAGCGGTGACGCCGGACTGCTCGAATTCTTTCACGCCGAAAAAGGTCCAGGTGTCGTTGGTATAAATGGCGCGGTCGGCCCTGAGCTGCCGGAGGACGCCATTCGTCAGGGTCCAACTGACGTTAGGATTGAGCATTTCGGCTGTCCGGACGTGATATTCGCCAAACTGCCACAGGCGGTGTTCGCGTGCGTTGACAAAACCGGTGAAATGATTCTGCGCTTCGAGGTCGTCGGGCTTCTGCACGTAACGGTTCAGAATGTGGTTTGCCCATTCCGTACTGCGTGGCACGCAAAATTCATTCAGCACGAACAACGCGATGCTGGCGAGGCAGCCGACCAGGAAATATGGCGCGCTCAACCGCCACAGGCTTACGCCGGCCGCGCGCATGGCGGTGATCTCGTTGTGGCGCGCCAGGTGCGTGAGCGTATAAAGCAGTGCCAGCAGGAGCGAGATGGGCAGGACCGTCACGAGATATTCCGGCACCATGGTGGCGACATATTCGAGAACGTCGAACAGATGCAATTTGCGTTCCTGCATTTCCTCCAGCCCGGTGAAAAGGTCGTAGGAAATCCAGAAAATCATGAAGCCGCCGAGGCAATACGCCAGCGACGCGAACAGTTCACGGAACAAATACCGGTCCAACAGCCGCATTGCTGCGCAGGGTAAGCGGCCCGGCGCAACCGGGGCAAGTTTCGATGTGGTGGGTTGGCAGGGACTCGAACCCTGGACCAATGCCTTAAAAGGGCACTGCTCTACCAACTGAGCTACCAACCCGCCGGAGCGCGGGAAAATAGTCTTCTGCGCCAGCCCATGCAAGATTTTCCGGCGACACGGAAAGCGGTTTTCAGTTTTATTTTCCGCCGCCACTGCGCTAGATTGTCCCCATCAAAACCGCCACCCGCGTAAAATTTTGGGGCGTGCGCGGCTCGATCCCCACGCCGGGACCGGCCACGGTGCGCTACGGCGGCAACACGTCCTGCGTCGAAGTGCGTTCGGGCGACGACATCATCATCCTTGATGCGGGTTCGGGGTTGCGCGCGCTGGGCCGCGCGTTGCTGGCGGAATTCAAGAATCAGCCGTTGAACCTGACGTTGCTGCTGACGCACACGCACTGGGACCATATTCAAGGGCTGCCGTTCTTTGCGCCAATTTACGATCCGCACTGCCAGCTGCGGATTCTGGGCGGTGAAGGTGCGCGCAAGGGCCTGGTCAACGCACTGACCGGCCAGATGGAAAGCACGTATTTCCCCGTCCCGTTCGCCAAACTGCCCAGCAACATTGAAATTGAGGAACTCAAGGATTTCAATCTCAACATCGGCTCGGTCTGTGTGCGGGCGCAACGCGCGAATCACCCGGGGCTGTGCGTCGGCTACCGGCTGTTTTCCCCCGATGGGTTGGTGGCGTTTTTCCCCGACGCCGAATCCAGACAGGGCGGCGAAAACCGGGAAATGATTGAATTCCTGCGCGACGTGGATGTACTGATTCTCGATTCGCAGTATGATTCGGCGGAATACAAAAAGCACATTGGCTGGGGACATGGATGCGTGGACGATTCGGTCGCGCTCGCAGTGAAGGCCGGAGTCAAACAACTTTGCCTGTTTCACCATGACCCTGACCACGATGACAAACGGATTGACGCCTTCGTGAAACACGCACGCCAACTCGTCGTCAAACAGAAGGCCAGATTGAAAGTGGACGCCGCACGCGAGCTGCAAACGATCGAGTTGCCGGTCAAAGCAGTTTCTCGCCGCAGTTGATGGCCATCGCACCGCCGAGCAAATTGATAACGCGCACGTTCGCCAGCTTTAGTTCCCGCATTTTGGCTGCGACGCCATTTTGCGCCGGGTAATGTTTCAAGGATTCGAGAATGTAGGCGTAAGCCTGGGCGTTGCCGCAAAATACCCAGCCCAGCAGCGGCACAAAAATTTTAAGGTGCATGAAATAAGCCGTCCGCCAAACGGCATTCGGTGGCCTGCCAAAATCCAGCACGACGAGCCGCCCGCCCGGCTCGGCGACACGGTACATTTCGGCCAGCCCTGCATCCCAGTTCGTCAGATTCCGCAGCCCGTAGCCAACCGTGACAATATCAAATGAATGGTCGGGAAACGGAATTTGCTGCGCGTCACCCTGAATAAATTTCAGATTTGAGATTTGGGATTCGGGAGTTTTCAGCCGGCGTTTTTCCGCGATTTCGAGCATGGCCCCGCTGAAATCCAGGCCCACGACTTCCGCGCCGCGTTGCACGAGCGCCAGCGCCAGGTCCCCGGTGCCGCAGCACAAATCCAGCGCACGGTCACCGGGTTTTACGGCGGCGAGTTCGACGACGCGACGTTTCCAGCGGCGGTGGAGGCCGAAACTTTGCAGATCGTTAAGCCAATCGTAACGCCGGGCGATGGCGGTGAAAAGGTCGTTGACCTTCGAGGCGTGTTGTTCGCCCGGGGCATAAAAGACATTGCTCACAGGCCCAGTTTAGCATGGCGGATGGGCTGGAAGTCAAAGGGCATAAAATGTGCTTTGTTTAGCATGGCCGGTTCGTTATTTTTGCTGACATCGCTGTTGGGGAAAAGCGAACCGAGTTTCGGTGTTGACGATTATGAGTGCTGAATCCGCATCCGGGCCTGTAAAAAAAATTTTGGTGGTGGATGATAACGAGATCATCCTGAAGACAGTTTCTCTGAAACTGCAGGGAGCTGGTTATCGGGTCTTCACGGCCCTGGACGGGGCTGAAGCCGTTGCCGCCGCACGCAAGGAAAATCCCGATTTGATTTTGCTGGACATCGGTTTTCCGCCCGCCGTGGACGGTGTGCCGTGGGACGGCTTTCGCGTCATGGAATGGTTCCAACGGCTGGACACAGCGAGAAAAATTCCCATCATCATCATCACTGGCAGCGAAGACCCCAAATACAAGGAACGGGCCGCGAGCAGCGGCGCCGCCGCGTTTTTCCACAAGCCGATTGACCACGACGATTTGCTCAAGGTGATCCGTTCGGTGCTGGGCAAACCGGCGAAGTCAGGCTGAAATCAGGCTTGCAAATTCCGCGGGCGGGCATAGCCTTCCGAACTTTCTGGAAGCGAGCGTAGCTCAGCCTGGTAGAGCATCACGTTGCCAACGTGAGTGTCGAGGGTTCGAATCCCTTCGCTCGCTCCAATTCATCATCTGCGACCAGCGATGCCACACCGAGACAAACCCCGTCATTTACAGGCCCGTTATCGCTTTTCTGCCCTTCGCTCTTTGCGACAGGTTGCGCCACGTTTTGACCCTCTTGGACTAAAATCTGTGCGCGTAACTGTGCCGTTGAAGCTGGCAACAGCGCCGGGTTATCAATATAGTGATTATAGTTTTAATCCTCAGGCTATGAATTTTCTGTTGACGGTGGTGTCAAATAGTGCAGTGCAGATTAATGGGACGACAAACTGGGCAGCGGTGGAAGCGACCAACGATTATGTAATTGTGCAGGCTATGTTGAGCATGACGAATGACTATATCCTGACCAATGTGGCGGCAAATATTCAATGGAGCGGTGGAGAAGCGGTGTCGGGCAATCCGCTGCAACGGCGGGTGTCCAAAGCGACTCCTGCCGAGACGGCGGTGACGGCTTCGCTCGGTTCGTCAAGCGTCAGCATCAATGTCTGGGTAATCTGGGCGAATCTTACTATCAAAGTCAATGGCACGCTCGACCCAGATGATAAAGCAGCGGTTTTAAATAGCTTGGATAATAATTGGCCAGCAATACTTGGCGGTGGAAACAACCTCGGAACGCTCGATTGCTTAAGCAATCCAAGTCTTACATATTCTTATACGATTGGGAAAATGGAAGCTAAGGCAGTTCTTCAGCCAATAGGGATTGGAAATCTCTTAACTACTAATTGGGACATGAAAAGAACTAGGGTAGTAATAGCATGGGACAACGGCGGAAATTACAATTCCGGCGTCTGGGAATCGGGGCCAACGATTTCAAATCCCCTACCGGGGGTAGATGATGCCAACAATGCTGATGATAAATATTTAAATCCAGCAAATGGAGATATATTTGGTTTAGACGCTCCGGGATGTTCAGAGCATTTCTCTGGCACATTTATTATTCATACTTCCGAATGCTATGATGACTTTTATCAATATGTGACAGTGAATTTGGGGAATGGAGATCAAACCTGCTCTGACACGAATACTTGGAGTTATACAGCGCAGGTAGATGTGGATGCTACCAACAAGGTTCAGTTGAACGCGTTAAGCACGTCGCTTATTACTTTGCCTACCAGCCCAAATTATACACACAGATAAACAAGTATATTATGAAACTAAAAGCAATTATTGCCACGATCTTCCTTATTGCGTGTAGTGTCAACTCACAAAATCAAATAACAAACCCATCCCATGCTGTTTTACCTCCCGACTTCAATAAAATGTCATACGACGAGGCAAACGACGCCGTTAATTCTGAATGTAATTTAATCGTCGCAAGAAAGGCGAAGAAAATAGACGCTGAATATGTCACTAATTTAGTTTACCAATTACGGCAGGGCAATCTTACTGACGACAAAAAGGTACTGGTCATTTATTTTCTTGGTGAATTGCGTCCGAGTGACACGAATTCTGTGGAAGCCTTATTAGAATATATTGATTTAATGGCAACCCGGTTCGATCCAAAGACCGACATTCAGCGCTGGGGATTATATCCAGCCGAAGAAGCACTGACAAAAATAGGCAAGCCTACTGTTAATCCTATATTGAATCATTTGGTACGTGAGACTAATGGACTTCGCCGACATCTCATGTGCGAAGTATTGCGCCATGCTGAAGGCGAACAGGCGGCGCAGGTCCAAATTAAACAAAAACTTGCTGACACACAGACTAATCTTGAAGCGGCTTTGAATGAATTGGAGAAATAACGGAATTCACAAACCAAGACGCTATGAAACAAAATTACAAACCGTGTCAGTCGTTAAAAGTGTGTTATTGGATTCACTTCGCTCAAAACTACGGTCTGATTGGAAGCGGGGGCCGGAACGCAGCCCGGTCCTTTCGCATTACCAACAACCGTATTCCATGAGACTCACAAAAGGCTCGCACCTCGTCCACCGCACCAATCTCACCCAAATAATTGCACTGCTCCCGACCGTCAACCACAGTAGCAAGCCAGCAAAGACCGTTCTCCCAAACCAAACAGTCGCTATCAGTCGTTTTTAACTCAGGCATCTTGATCACCCCCTTTCAACTGCCGAACATTGGCGGAGCATTTTCCACTTACTCAACCAGTTTCGCACCGACCGACTTTTCAAAAGGGAGGTTGCCTGCGCTGCGGTTAAACACGTCCAACCCATTCGCATTATTTCGTCACGACATGCCCGTACGTGGTACATCCAATCAAGCTGCTTCATGCCAGACTCGTCCCGCCCGCCAAACAGAAACCGGCCCCGCCAATAAATTTCCGCCAACCCACCAAGAATCACAAAACGGCCCTTTGCCACCATCCCGCCGCCCCAACCTGTCACAAGCCTGTTATCAGGTTCGGCTGGCCACTTTCCGCCGTCACTGTGCCCAAGGTATCGCGTCATATATGAGGCCACACCGTCCGCACCACATTGCAAGTCTATCCCCTTAAAATCCACACCAGCACGACCAAATCCACAGACCTCAGCCATTGGCACAAAAACTTTCCTTGCCACACGATGCGATAACACGAGATGAACGTGCCATGCGCCCCGCTTTTGGCGTTGCCAAACACCAACGGCTCGGCTCGCTGGTTTCCAACGCAAAACCCTTTGCCGTAGAAGCTTTAAACATTTTTGCGGTTTTTCTAATTCTGTGTAATTCTCCGCAAACCCCAGCGTGACCCATGTACAATTCCGCCCGTAGCGCTTCAAAAGAAACCGGACGGACTCCCTGATACGCCACCGCGTCAGCCAGTGCAGTTTTGATTTCGCTTTGACCCCCAAATCAATATCAGCACTATTTTCCCTACATTCTTTAATTAATATATTCATTCCGTGAAAATTGACGTGCTAGATATTGCTTTAGTAATAAACCCATGCGGCGTGCGCCTGCGCCTTACGGCGCAGGGCACTGCCGCAATTAGGGGCCATATCCCAAAGCCTCCACATTTGAGCGGTAATGCTTCAGGAGAAGCTTTCAGAAGAACGGTGGTCATTGCTCATCCTCCGTTGAATTGACGATGGCGAGAATTGCTGCCTTGAGTGGCGCAGAAAGTTTCGACCAGGTAGTGACCACATGCGTCAGTTCAGGTCCAAGCTCGCCTAAAATTTGTGCGCGTATTTGTGTATAGCCCTCTTTAGCAGGTTGTGGAGGTTCCTGATTTTGCGTGCTTTGTGAATTTTGTGCTGAGGGTTCGAATCCCTTCGCTCGCTCCAATTCACTGTTTCATGAAACCCGCTTGATTTTACGACCCGCTGTGAGCATCTTGCGGAATGCTTTTGCCGAATGAACCCGTCACCTTGAGCGCCGAACAGATACACGAGTTGAACCAAAAACTCGCCGACCTGCGCCACGATGTGAACAACGGCCTGTCACTGATGACCGCGGCGGTCGAGTTGATTCAACGCCGCCCGGAAAACGCCGGGAACATGTGGAACACCCTGATCGAGCAGCCGCGCAAAATTACCGGCGCCATTTCACAGTTTTCCCGCGATTTCGAGGCGGCGCTTCACATCACGCGGCCTTGAGCGTATCCACCCGAACAGCTTTTCCCTTTAGCCCGGACAAAACACCCGACATAATCGCGCGCCATGGAACGGACTGAGGCGGAGTTGATTGCCGCGGTCTTGCGAGGCGACCCCGCGAGCTTCGAGCCGCTGGTTCAAAAATATTCACCGCGCGTCTTCGCCACCGCCCGCCGTTACGCCCGCCGTGAAAGCGAGATTGAAGACATCGCGCAGGAAGTCTGGCTCAAGGCATTTGAAAAACTCGACAGCTTCCGCGGCGAAGCGCCGTTTGAGCACTGGCTGATGCGCCTGACGGTGCGGACGTGCTACGATTTTTTGCGCGGCCACCAGCGCAATCGGGAGTCGGCGTTTTCGGATTTGGCCGGGCCGGAAGCCGATTGGTTGGAACGTTTTGTCACCCAACCCGAAACTGCTGCTGATACCGCCGACGCTGCAAAATTGCTCGTCGGACGCTTGCTTGAAAAACTTTCACCGCCGGCGCGGCTGGTCATCACCTTGCTGGAAATTGAGGACCGTTCGGTCAAGGAAATCGCCCAACTCACCGGTTGGTCGGTGCCGCTGGTGAAGGTGCGCGCGTTCCGGGCGCGCGCGGAGATGCGGAAAATCCTGACGAAAATGGCGACGGAGAAGTATCTGTAACCCGGCATTGCGTGACGCCGTCTAAAAATCATGGTTGGTATGAACATCGCCGAACTGGAAAAGAAACTGCTTGCCGCCGCCCGCGCCAATGCGCCGGACGACCGCGTGCCTTACGCCTTTGAAAAACGCGTCATGGCGTTGCTGGCGTCACGCACCGGGGCGGACAAGTGGGTGTTGTGGACCCGCAGGCTTTGGCAGGCGGCGGCCTTCTGTGTGGCGATTATGTTATTGCTCGGCGTATGGGTCGTCGCCAACTCGACAGCCTCAACCAATTCCACCGACCTCTCGCAGAATTTTGAGAACACGCTGCTGGCTTCAGTGGATCAAAACGACCAAGCACAGTGAATTCCTGGAAAATCATTCTGGCCACCGTGGTAATTTTTGGCTGCGGCGTGGTGACGGGCGGGTTGCTCGTCAATTACGTTGACCGCGCGCACCCGGAAATCCGCCGGCCGTTCGCCGGGGCGCGCCATGACCGGCCCGGTTCCCAGGAATCGCAATTGCCACGCCCGCAAATGCTGAACCAGCAGTTTGTCGAACAACTGGATGCAGCTTTGCACCTGACGCCGGAACAGCGCGAAAAAATCGGGAAGATCATCGCCGACGGCCAGGAGCGCAACCGCGATCTTTGGCGGCTCGTCTCGCAGGAGGTGCGCCAACGCATTCGCACCGAATTGACGCTGGAACAGAGAAAACAGTTTGAAGAGCTGATGAAACAACTTTCCCCGCGCAAGCCACCGGCGTCCACGAACACTCCCATAGTTTTGCCGCCGATCAACATACCGTCCGATTCCACCATCAAGGTTCCGCCGCGGAACCGTTGATGTTTTCTATTTTTCCGCGAGCAACGCGCGAATTTCCCCCCACAAGGCTTCCGTGATCGTTTCCACGGAGCGGTTGCCGTCCACGATGGTGAAGCCGTAGGTCTTTTGCAATTGGCGGAACACGGCCTGCATGTTCATCTGGTATTTCAGGAAGCTGTCGAACATATCGCGCGACAGTCCGAGGTCCATGCCGCTTTCCCAGAAATCCAGCGCCGCCTTTTTGGAAAGGTTCCGCTGCACCAGCTCCTCGGCCCCGACTTCGAGATAGAAAACCGCATCCGGTTCCAGCGCGATGCCGTAAAGATTTTTCAGCCACGCTTCGTCCATGCCGCGGACCATGTCGCGCGCCATGAGCGTGTAAATGTAACGGTCGGACAGCACGATGAGTCCGGCCTTGAGCGCCGGCAAAATGATGTTTTCCAACTGGTCGGCAAAATCCGTCGCGTAGAACAAACTCAACGTCGTCCGGCTCAAAATGTTTCCTTCCTGCGCCTTATCGAGTTCGGAACTGACGAGCGTGGAGCGTTTGAGGCCGACCTGCACCGTGGCGTGGCCGCTGGTCTCCAGCCAATCCACCAGCCGCGCGATTTGCGTGGAGCGGCCCGAACCGTCGGCACCTTCCACCACGATCAGTTTGCCCGCCAGGTCTTCCAAGTGGACACCAGGGATGCCGTGGCCGTAAAAACGGCGATGAGTGGTCTGCCCGGCGGCTGGCTTGACGTCGTTCGTTTTCATGCGGCCGAATCCTCCTCCATTTCCTCAACCTTGTTGGCTCGCTGTATGGGTGGCGGCAACGGCAGCGGGCTGCGGCGCCGGAAACGTTCCAGGTCGATCCGCTCCCCGACCAGTTTGCGCACGCCAGCCTGCTGCGTTTCCACATTTTGATTGGCGTCCGTCACCACGAAATGAAACTCCGCGCTCATCGCCATGTATTGCGCCAGAATGCGGCCTTGAAAGATGCGGAAACTTTCGTAGGGATCGCTCGACAGCCGCAGATCCATGCCCGCTTCGAAAAACTTCAGCTTGGGCCGGCCTTCGAGGATACGGTTGAGCGACACCTCCAAATCCGCCTTGAAGAAAAACGTGAGGTCGGGCTGCGCGGCGAAACTGTAAATGCCGCGCACCCATTCCGGCGGGCAGCCGCGCGTTACGTCCCGCGCGAACGCGGTGAAAATATACCGATCGCACAGCACGATGTAGCCCGCGCGCAACAGCGGCAGCAGGTGACGTTCGTAACGGTCGGCAAAGTCCGTCGCGTGAATGAGGCTGAACGTCGTCGGCGTCAGCAATTCGCGCTTTTTGCCCTTGCTCGTGGCGGATTTCACCAGTTCGGACGAGTTCCACTCGCTGAAATAGACCTTGATGCCCTCGGCTTCGAGCCAGCGTTTGAGCAGATAAATTTGCGTGGACTTGCCCGAGCCGTCGAGGCCCTCGACGGCAATGAGCCGTCCGGGAAAATTCAATTCCGCAAAAGTTTTCATAATTCAAACCCGCCGCGTTTTTTAATTCTACACCAGCCGCCGCCGGTCACAAGCGCAAGTTGATAACACGATGATGCAATTTGCGTTTGTTAAATTTGCGTGAAATTAAGTCTTCTTGTGAAAAAAATCACAAATTCAACTTGCCTCGGTTTTTTGCCCCGATTACGTTGTTTGGCGCCCGGCTCAGGGCGCGCTGTGTTTATGCGAACCGAAACTGAAATCGGCTACAACTCAAAAATTGAAGGCGACGTCATTGTGACGCGGGTGGACGCCGCGCTGAACTGGTTCCGCCAAAACTCTGTCTGGCCGATGCCGATGGGCCTGGCCTGCTGCGCCATCGAATTGATGGCGGCGGGCGCAAGCCGGTTTGATATTTCCCGGTTTGGTTCGGAGGTCATGCGCTTTTCACCGCGGCAGTCGGACTGCATGATTGTAGCCGGCACGGTCACCTACAAAATGGCCGGCGCCGTGAAGCGCATTTACGACCAGATGCCGGAGCCGAAATGGGTCATCGCCATGGGCGCCTGCGCTTCCACCGGCGGCATGTATCGCAGCTACGCCGTGCTCCAGGGCGTGGACAACATCATCCCGGTGGATATTTACGTCTCCGGCTGCCCGCCGCGGCCCGAAGCCGTGCTCGATGCGCTGATGAAATTGCAGGCTAAAATCAGAACCCAACCGGTCCTGGAGAATCTCACGGCGGTCACCGCGCTACGCCGTCATTGAACCTTTTATTTGAATTGCCGTGCCCGCCCTCGAATTCGCCCAGAAAATCAAAGCCAGGTTCGGGGATTTGATCTCCGAACCGGCGGAATTTCGTGGCGAAATCACCCTCAAAGTCGGCGACGCGGAAAGAATTGCTGAAGTCTGCCAGTATGCGAAAAACGATCTGGATTTCAATTATCTCGTGGACATCAGCAGCGTGGACAATTATGGCGAAGACCCGCGCTGGACGGTGGTTTATCATCTGCGCGGCCTGACGCACGGTAACGAATTGCGGCTCAAAGCCGGCGTAAACGAGGAAAAATCCGAATTGCCGACCGTCACGACCGTTTGGAAGACCGCCGACTGGCACGAGCGCGAAATCTACGACATGATGGGCATCCGGTTTTGCGGGCATCCGGATTTGCGCCGGATTTTAATGTGGGAAGGTTATCCGTATTTCCCGCTGCGCAAGGATTTTCCGCTGGCCGGCAAACCGAGTGACCTGCCCGGCATCGCGTTTTCAAAACCCGCGCCGCTTGAAGGCGGGCCGTTTGTGACGGTCGCCGGCGGCGAGGACGCCATTCATCGCGAACCGCGCGTTCGCAATCCCGAAGATTAATTTTCATGGCCACGGTTAAAGACATTGAAATCCGTGATTCTGCCGCGCGGGCCGCGCAGGCGGCGGAAGAGCTTCAGGACATGCAGGGCGAGAAAATGGTTCTGAACATGGGGCCGTCGCATCCGGCCACGCACGGCGTGTTGCGCATCGTGCTCGAGTTGGACGGCGAAATCATCACCAAGGCCGACCCGGACGTGGGTTATCTGCATCGCGGCGACGAAAAGATCGCCGAGAACATGACCTACACCCAGTTCATCCCGTACACGGACCGGCTGGATTACCTCGCGCCATTGGCCAACAACGTGGCCTACGCGCTCGCGGTGGAAAAGTTGCTCGGCATCGAAAAGGATTTACCGCCGCGCTGCCAGTATATCCGCGTGATGTGCGTGGAACTGGCGCGCATTTCCTCGCATTTGCTTGGCCTTGGCGCGTTCGCGATGGACCTGGGCGCGGTGACGGTGTTTCTGCTCACGTTCACCGACCGCGAGAAAATTTACAATCTGGCCGAAGCCATCAGCGGCGCGCGTTTTACCACGAGCTACACGCGCATTGGCGGCGTGATGCGCGATTTACCGCCCGGCTGGCTGGATCAGTGCAAAAAGTTCTGCGATGAATTCATTCCGTCACTCAACGAAGTCGAGACGCTGCTCACCCGCAATCGCATCTGGGTGGACCGCGTGCGTGACCTCGCGGTAATCTCGAAGGGGGACGCCATTGATTACGGGCTCAGCGGCCCGAATCTGCGCGGCAGCGGCATCGAATGGGACTTGCGCAAGAAGCAGCCGTATCTTTGTTACCCGGATCTGGAATTCGACATTCCCGTCGGTTCGACCGGCGACTGTTATGACCGCTATCTTGTTCGCATGGAGGAAATGCGCCAGAGCGTCCGCATTTTGCTGCAGTGCATCAAAAAAATTCCCGGCGGTGCGGATAATAAAATCAGGGAACCGGTGAACGTGCCGGACGGCAAGATCGTTTTGCCGCCAAAACAAAACGTGATGACGAAGATGGAGGAACTGATTCATCAATTCATTCTTGTGACGCAGGGTATGAACTGTCCGCCCGGAGAAATTTATTTCGGCCACGAAAATCCGAAGGGGGAACTGGGTTTTTACATCAACAGCCGCGGCGGCGGCACGCCTTACCGGATGAAAATCCGCGCGCCCAGCTTTGTGAACCTGAGCATCATCCCGAAAATTTTCCCCGGCTGTCTCGTCAGCGACACCGTGGCGATTCTGGGTTCGCTCGATTTTGTGATGGGAGAGTGCGACCGCTGAAAACGGCAGATTATGTCACAAGTAAAAATATATGGACTGCGCCAGCAGCTTGACCCGATCAAGCAAAAGCTTTCGGACGCGATCCATGCTTGTGTCGTGGAGGCGCTGCAATATCCGGCCGACAAACGGGCGCATCGGTTTTTCCCGCTGGAACATGCGGATTTTTATTATCCCGCGGGCAGAACCGACAAATACACCATCCTTGAATTCAGCATGTTCGAAGGCCGCAGTGTTGAATCGAAGAAGAAATTGATTCGGTTGTTGTTCGAACGCTGCGACCGGGATTGCGGCATTTCCCCCAATGACCTCGAAGTGACGATTCTGGAGTCGCCCAGGCACAACTGGGGTTTTCGCGGTCTGCCGGGCGACGAGCATGCACTGGGTTACAAAGTGAACGTCTGAAAAATCATATGGCCAATCAAATTGTCTGGTGCGACATCCCGGTGAAAGACCTCGACCGGGCGATCAAATTTTACAGCATGGTGCTGGGCCGGAAGGTCGCGAAACATACCATGGAAGGCATGACCTTCGGCCTTTTGCCCGATGCTGACAACAGCGTCAGTGGCTGCCTGGTTGTCGGTGGCGAACACAAACCGTCCACTGGAGGCCCGATGATTTATTTGAATTGCGACCAGCGGCTTGATGCCGCCATTGCTGCGGTCGAAAAGGACGGCGGGAAAATTTTGAAGCCAAAACACCAAATCGGGCCGCACGGATTTCGCGCCGTGATTTTGGACAGCGAAGGCAATCGCGTGGCGCTGCACTCAACCTGACATGAACGCCGCGCACACCGAACCCATTCCCAATCCGCTCCGGCAACAGGGCGGGTTCGCCGTATCCGCTGCGCTGGAAGCCGAAGTGGACGAATTAATCACGCATTACCCCGAAAAGCGCGCGGCATCGCTGATGGTGCTGCACGCCATTCAGGAGCAATTCGGCTGGATTTCACAGGAGGCGGTCGAGTGGACGGCAAAGAAGCTCGAACTGCAGCCCATCAACGTTTATGAGCTTGTGACGTTTTATCCTATGCTGCGGCAGCAGCCGATGGGCAAATATCAAATCAAGGTCTGCCGGACGTTGAGCTGCGCGCTGGGCGGCGCGTATGAACTACACAAACATTTCTGCGGGAAACTGGGCTTGGACGCGCACGCGCATGGCCCGCAAACGACGAAGGACGGAAAGTTCACGGTCGAATTCGTCGAATGTCTCGCCAGTTGCGGCACCGCGCCGGTGATGATGTGCAACGACGCCTTTTACGAAGGCGTCAGTCACGCGAAGGCGGACGAGATTGTGGGGAATTGCAAATGAAACCGTTCCTTTCAGCCTTTAGCCTTCAGCCTTCAGCCTTGAAAAAATGGCTGCCCGACATGGATTTGAACCATGACAAACAGATCCAGAGTCTGCTGTGCTACCGTTACACCATCGGGCAACCCGGAGCATTGGCTAGGCTAAAGGGTTCCACCGGCCAGTCAAGCCGCGCGTTTGGTTCACGCATCACGTTTCACGTTTCAGGAAATTAGCCATGCCGCAGGAATACAAATTGGTTTTGAAGTACGCCGATCAGCCGGGTTACACGCCCGACATCGAATGCTATTTGCGCCACGGCGGCTACGAGGTTTTGAAGAAGGCGCTCGCGTTTCAGCCCAAAACCCTGGCCGATGGCAAAATGCAGTCGCCGCAGGAACAAATCCGTCAGGAAGTGATGACGTCCGGCTTGCGCGGACGCGGCGGCGCGGGGTTTTCGTGCGGCTTGAAGTGGAGTTTCGTTGATCGCAAGAGCGGCAAGCCGATTTACCTGATTTGCAACGCCGACGAGTCCGAGCCGGGCACGTTCAAGGACCGCCAAATCATTTACAAAGACCCGCACCAGTTGATCGAAGGCACCATCATCTCATGCTTCGCCAACGATGTGCATCTCGCCTACATCTACATTCGCGGCGAAATGCCCGATGGCGCAAAGTTGTTGAATCAGGCGCTGGCCGAAGCCCTCGCGAAAAATTTCCTTGGCAAAAACATTTTGGGCAGCGGCTACAATTTGGAAATTTACATTCATCGCGGCGCGGGCGCCTACATTTGCGGCGAGGAAACCGGCCTGATCGAATCGCTTGAAGGCAAACGGCCGTATCCGCGCATCAAGCCGCCGTATTTTCCGGCCGTGCTCGGCTTGTGGATGTGTCCGACCATCGTCAACAACGTCGAAACGCTGTGCAACGTGAAGCACATTGTCGCGATGGGCGGCGCGGAATTCGCCAAACTCGGCACGCCGAACAACACTGGCACACGCATCGTTAGCCTCAGCGGCCACGTGAAGCGCCCCGGTTATTATGAAATCGAGACGGGCAAGGTCACCATCGGCCAGCTCATCAACGATCCGGCATTCGGCGGCGGATTGCGCCCCGGCCGTTCATTGAAGGCCGTTATCCCCGGCGGTTCGTCGGCGAAGGTTTTCAAGGCGGGCGAGAAATTCAAGCTCAAGCGCAAGAACCCGGACGGCCAGTTCGTCGAGCAGGAAGTGGGCATGCTCGATTTGCCCTACGATTTTGATTCGCTCATCGCTGCCGGCTCGATGAGCGGTTCGAGCGCCATCATCGTGATGGATGATTCGACCGACATCGTCGCAGCGCTGGCGAACATTTCCGAATTTTACGCGCACGAAAGTTGCGGCCAGTGCACGCCCTGCCGCGAAGGTTCGCTCTGGATGAGCAAGGCGCTGCACCGTCTCACGCACGGCGAAGGCCGCGCAAGTGATGCCGATTACCTGGTGAAAATCGCGGATAACATCCCCGGCGGCCGCACGATTTGCGCCTTCGGCGAAGCCTGCTCGTGGCCGGTGCAAAGTTTTGTGGCGAAGTTCAAGGATGAATTTGTTGCCAAAGGCGCGGCCGACGAGGCGCGTCGCGCGAAGGGAAATGCGGAGCCGGCGGAAAAAACGAAACTGGCCGCCGCGCATCATTGATTGCCATGTCAACCACAGCTACAACTGAAACGAAGCCCGCGGCGCCGGCGATCCCGCAAACCGGGATCAAGGTGAAGGTGGACGGGCGCGAAATTGAGGTGCCGAAGACGACGCCGGATCCCATTTCCGGCAAGCCGATTCCGACTACGATGATTCAGGCGTGCGAACTGGCAAAAACGGAAGTGCCGCATTATTGCTACCATCCGAAGCTGCCGGTTGCGGGCAATTGCCGCATGTGCCTCGTCGAGTTTGGCACCCCGGCGCTCGGTCCGGACCGCAAACCGATTTTGAACCCCGACGGCACGCCGAAGATCATGAAATCGCCGCGGCCGGCCATTGCCTGCGCCACGCCGGTTTCGCCCGGCATGGAAATTTACACGAACACTCCCGGCGTGAAACAAATGCGCCAAGGCGTGCTGGAATTTTTGCTCATTAATCATCCGCTCGATTGCCCGATTTGCGACCAGGCGGGTGAATGCAAGCTGCAGGAATACTCGGTGGATTACGGCCAGAGCGCGAGCCGCTTTGTGGAACCAAAGGTCCACAAGCCCAAGGCCGTTGACCTCGGCCCGCGCATCGTGCTCGACGACGAACGTTGCATTCTCTGCACCCGCTGCATCCGGTTCACCAGGGACATTGCAGGCGACGACGCGCTCGGTATTGTCAATCGCGGCAGTTACAACACGCTCACCGCCTATCCGGGCAAAATTTTCGACAACAATTACACACTGAACACCGTGGACATTTGTCCGGTCGGCGCGCTCACGTCGAAGGATTTCCGTTTTCAGATGCGCGTGTGGTTCCTCAAGGAAACCAGGAGTATCTGCACGAGCTGTGCGACAGGCTGCAACATCATCGTCGGCTCGCGCGAAGAAAAAGTTTACCGTTACACGCCGCGCGAAAACGACGCCGTCAACGGCCCGTGGATGTGCGATTACGGCCGTTTGAATTACAAGTGGATTGGCCGGGAAGACCGCTTGAAAGACGTTTTGGTTCGCGGTCAAAAGACCACCTGGACAGCCGCGCTCAATGAAATCGCCGGCAAGTTGAAAAATGCGCCGCACGGTTCGGTCGCCATCATCGCCTCGGCCCGGCAGACGAACGAGGAATTGTGGTTGCTCAAAAAGCTGGCCGACAAGTTCGGCGCGATGACGGATTCCGTCGGGCGTTTTGGCGAAGGCGACAAGCTGCTGCTGAACGCCGACCGCAACCCGAACAAGACCGGCGCACGGCTCATCGGCATTTGCCAGGCCAGCACAGGCATCAAAATGCGGCCGATCGCCGAGTTTGTCCGTGCGGGAAAAATCAAAACCTTGATCGTCTTCGGCGAGGACGTGACGAAGAGCGGCATTGACGCCGAATTGCTCGGCAAACTGGAGACGCTCATTGTCAGCGACATTTTGCCGAACGCGACGACGAAGCTGGCGCATTACCTTTTGCCCGGCTGCGCGCACGTCGAGAAGCGTGGCACGTTCACAAACACGAAAGGCCGCGTCCAGAAGTTCATGAAAGCCGTCGAAGCGCCCGGTGACGCACGGCCCGAGTGGGAGTTTTTGCACGATTTGGTTTACAACGTCACCGGCCAGGACGGGTTCCTGACCATCGAAGGATTATTCAACGAAATGGCGAAGGACGTGCCCGCGTTCAGCGGTTTGACGTGGGCGGGCCTCGGCGGCACGGGCGCGACGGTGCCAATCTAAAATGAATTGGAATTTCATCATCTTCAGCGTGGTCAAAATCGCCATTGTCATCGGCGTGGTGCAGGGCATGGTGGCTTATGCGGTGCTGGCCGAGCGCAAAATTTCGGCGTGGATCCAGGATCGCGTCGGGCCGAACCGCGCCGCGCCGCCCTTCATGAAATACATTCCAGTGGTCGGTCCGGCATTGACCCGCCTCGGCGTTTTCCAACCGCTGGCGGACGGTCTGAAATTCATACTCAAGGAGGATTTCACGCCGGCAGGCGTGCGGAAGGTTTATTTCTGGCTCGCGCCGGCCATCGCGGTGATTCCTTCGATGCTGGTCGTGGCGGTGATTCCGTTTGGTTCGCAGCTCGGCCACCAACAAATGGTCATCTCGGATTTGAACGTCGGCATCCTCTACACCTTCGGCATCGTGTCGCTGGGCGTTTACGGCATTGTCCTCGCGGGCTACGCGGCAAACTCGAAATATCCGTTCCTCGGCGGCATCCGGTCGAGCGCGCAGATGATTTCGTATGAAATTTCGATGGGCATGTCGGTGATTCCGGTGTTGCTGATCGTGGGCAGTTTGAATTTGAGCCGGATCATCGGCTGGCAGGCGCAACATGGCTGGCTGGTGTTTTTCTCGCCGGTTTCGTTCATCATTTTCCTCGTCGCGTCGTTTGCCGAAACCAACCGCCTGCCGTTCGATCTGCCGGAGGCGGAAACCGAGCTGGTCGGCGGCTATCACACCGAATACAGCTCGATGAAATTCGCGCTGTTTTTCCTCGGCGAATATTCCAACATGGTCGCGTCGGCAGCGATGATGGTGACGCTGTTTTTCGGCGGCTGGACGCTGCCGTTCTGGGGGCTGGACCATCCGGCGGCGACGCTGGTTGCGGGCCTCGCGCACATTTTGATTTTTCTGGTGAAGATGCTGCTGTTCATGGTGTTGTTCATCTGGGTGCGCTGGATGTTCCCGCGCTTCCGGTATGACCAGTTGATGGATTTGGGCTGGCGGCGTTTCGTGCCGCTGGCGCTCGCGAACATTCTGGTGACAGCAATAATTTTGTGGATGAGAAGTTGATCCGTAGCCGCGTTTGTAAAATCGCGGAGAAAATTTGAATTTGTCCGCCGATTGGCATCGGCGCTACGAAGAATCGAAAAGTTGAAATGATTGTTAATCGCAAACCGTTGACGCTTTGGGAACGACTTTATCTGCCGGCGATTGTTGGCGGATTCAAGGTCACGCTCCGGCACGCCGTCCGTTCGTTGTTCGGCGGCGGGACCGTCACCATGGAATATCCCGAGCAGAAATGGGCCGTGCCGCCGGACTACCGCGGCGCGCCCTATCTCGTCAAGGATCAGGAAGGCAACACGAAATGCGTCTCGTGCCAGCTTTGCGAATTCGTCTGCCCGCCGAAGGCCATCAAAATCATTCCACCCGGCCCAACCGGGTTGTTGGCCGACCGTCCGAATGCGGAAAAAATGCCACTCGCATTTGAAATCAACATGCTGCGTTGCATCTATTGCGGCTTTTGCCAGGAAGTCTGCCCGGAGGAGGCGATTTTCCTGTTGAAGGATTATTCGCTCACCGGTCAGAGCCGTGCCGAGATGATTTACGACAAGGAAAAGCTCCTTGCGCTCGGTGGCGAGCACGGCGGCATCCAGAAGTGGAAGAACAAACTGGAGGAAGCGAAGGAGCAGGAGAATTTTCCGGTGAAGGTCTGACTCGGGGAAAACATGGGACTGCCTGACATTTTATTTTACGTGTTCGCGGCGCTGACGCTGTTGTGCGGCGTCCTCGTTGTGGCCAATCCGTTCAGCCGCAGCCCGGTCACGAGCGCGATGTTTCTGGTGCTGACCATCGTTTCGATGGCCGGCCTGTTCGTGTTGCTGCACGCGTTCTTCCTCGCCGCCGTCCAAATCATCGTCTATGCCGGCGCGGTCATTGTGCTGTTCCTGTTCGTCATCATGCTGCTTGATTTGAAGGAGGAACAACGCCGTAAAATCAAAATGTTCGGTTTTGTGGGCGGGTTGATTTCCGTCGGCGCCATCGTGGCGATTTCCTTGAAGGCATTGAAGGCGGCAAAACCGGGCACAGATTTGCCCGCGCCGCAGCTTGAAGGCGGAACCAACGCGCTCGGCCACCTCCTGTTCACCCAGTATGTGCTGCCCTTTGAAGTTGTCTCGGTGCTGCTGCTCGTGGCGATGGTGGGCGTGATTTTATTGAGCAAAAAGGATCTGAAATGAGAAGAAGATGGAAGATGAGATGAAGATGGCGTGGAACCGTCTTTGCATTCTCCATTCTCTATCCTCCATTCTCGTCGCCGAAAACATGCACGTAGGCTTGGAACATTATCTGGTCGTGAGCTTTTGTTTTGCGCTGGGCCTGCTCGGCGTCGTCATGCGGCGCAATCTGCTCGTCATTTACATGTCGCTGGAACTGATGCTGAATGCGTCGAATCTCGCGTTGGTTTCCTTTTCACGGTTCAACAACAAACTGGACGGCCAGGTTCTGGTCTTTTTCATCATCACCGTGGCGGCCGCGGAAGTGGCGGTCGGCCTGGCGCTCATTGTCGCGCTTTACCGCAAACGCCAGTCCGCGCACGTCGAAGACCTGACCACGATGAAACTCTGATTAAATGAAAGAACATCGAACATTCAACATTCAACACTCAACATCCAATGTGCGAAGTCCACGGGCATTGAGCGTTGAAGGTTCGATGTTGAATGTTGAATGTTTCCGTCCCAATTGATGAAATACGAAATTTTACCGTGGCTCATTTTGTTTCTGCCGTTGCTCGCCGCGGCGGTGATTACGCTGTTCACGTTGAAATACCGCAACGTGAGCGCGCTCCTGTCCATCGGCGCGATTGTCATCGGCTTCGTCTCCACCGTCGCGTTCATCGCCGCCAACGGCTGGGTCAGCGGTGAGTCCGCCGTCAACTGGCTTTCCGTCGGCGGCCTGAATGTTGATTTCGGCCTGAAGCTCGACCGGTTGAGCGAGATGATGATGCTCATCGTCACCGGCGTCGGCGGCGCGATTCACATTTATTCCTACGGCTACATGGACGCCGACCGGAGCAAGGCGCGCTTCTTTGCGTTCATGAGCCTGTTCACGTTCTCGATGCTCGGCATCGTGCTGGCGAACAATTTCATCGAACTGTTCATCTTCTGGGAACTGGTCGGCGTTTCCAGCTATCTGCTCATCGGGTTCTGGTTTGAAAAACCCAGCGCGGCGGATGCGGCGAAAAAAGCCTTCTTCACCAACCGCCTCGGCGACTTCGGTTTCCTGCTGGGCATCCTGGTTGTGTGGGCCACGCTCGGTTCGCTGAATTTCAGCACGCTCCAACAAACCCTCACCGCCAATCCCGTTGCGCTTGGAGCCATCGCCAGCATTGCCGGTCTGCTGATTTTCTGCGGTGCGATGGGCAAGTCCGCGCAATTTCCGCTGCACGTTTGGTTGCCCGATGCGATGGAAGGCCCGACGCCGGTCAGCGCGTTGATCCATGCGGCGACGATGGTGGCGGCCGGTGTTTACATGCTTTGCCGGATTATTTTCCTGCTCGATGCGACCGCTCTGGAGGTCATTGCGTATATCGGCGGATTCACCGCGCTTGCTCGCGGCATTGATCGCCGTCCAGCAAAACGACATCAAACGCATCCTCGCCTACTCGACGCTGTCGCAACTCGGTTACATGGTCATGGCCGTCGGCCTGGCCGGCCCGACGCCGGCGATGTTCCATTTGACGACGCACGCGTTTTTCAAAGCGCTGCTGTTCCTCGGCGCCGGCTCGGTCATTCACGCGCTGCACGAGGAGCAGGACATCTGGAAAATGGGCGGCCTGCGCGAAAAAATGCCCGTTACGTTCTGGACGTTCCTCATCGGCACGCTGGCGTTGAGCGGCGTGCCGCCGTTGAGTGGTTTCTACTCGAAAGAATCAGCATCCTCGCGCAGGCACTGGATGAAAATAATTATCTGCTCTTCGCGCGTCGGCGTATTTGTGGCCGATTTGACGACGTTTTACATGTTCCGCCTTTTCTTTGTCGCCTTCCTTGGTGAAGCTCGGACTGAAAAAGCCAAGCACGCGCACGAATCACCCGCCGTCATGTCGCTGCCGCTGTTGTCTTGGCTGTGTTCGCGCTGGTTGGTGGTATCATTGGCGCGAAAGAATTACAGACATCATATTTTTGATGTCGGCCACTTCGCAGTTCGTTTCGCCGGAGAGTCGATAATTCTGCTTCCGCTGCAGAATGAATCTCGCGCAAATCGATTCGGCGCTCGTAATCGATTCCAGCAAAAACTTACGCTGTGCTTTTCCCAACAAAGACGCTTCTGCAAAAAATCTTGAGCCATTTACGGATTCGCGGATTGCCTTGTCGGGTTTATCGGCGTTGCAATTGGTTTCTCATGGCGTTCAAATTCTATCACAATGCCGAAACCGATCCGCTGCCCGCCAAGCTCGGTGGTTTGGCCACCGCGATGAAGAACAAGTTTTATTTCGACGAAATTTACGAGGCCACTTTCATCCGTGCGCACGATTTCATCGCGGCGGTCATGGATGTGATTGACCGCTGGCTGGTGGAAGGTCTTTGCATCGGGCTGGTTCGTGGCGGCACGGATTTCACCGGTCGCGCGTTGCGCCTTGTGCAAACCGGCAACCTCCAGACCTACGCCCTCCTGTTCGTGCTCGGCGTGGCGGTGGTGCTGTATCTGGTTTTGGGGAAATAAAATGTCGATTCTGACTTACATTTTTGGCTGGCCGCTGTTGGCGGCGCTGGCGCTGATTGTCGTGCCGCGCAATTACCGTGTCGTCATCCGCGCGATCGCGGTCCTGGCGACCCTCATCCCGGCGGTGCTGGCGGTGAAAATGTTCGTGCAGTTCATTCCCGGTGTGAATGGTTACCAGTTCGAACAGCAAATTCCGTGGGTCGAATCACTTGGCATCAGCTATCACGTCGGCGTGGATGGCCTGAATGTCGGGCTGATATTGATGGGCGCGATTGTGGCGTTCGCGGCGGCGTGCTGCTCGTGGGAAATCAAGGAACGCGAAAAGGAATTTTACATCCTGTTGCTGGTGATGAGCGGCGGCATCCTCGGCGCATTCGCGTCGCTCGACCTGTTTTTCTTTTATTTCCTGCACGAACTCGCGCTGGTGCCGACGTTCATCATGATCGGCGTCTGGGGCCGCGGCGAACGGAAGAATTACGCGACGTTCCAGATCACGCTTTACCTGAGCATTGGCGCGCTCATCGCGCTCATTGGCCTCATCGCGCTTTACCTGCAATCCGGCGTGAACACGTTCGACATCCCGAAATTGATTGAACATGCCAAGGCCAATCCGCTCGCGGCCAGCGCACAGAATTTCATCTTCCCGCTGTTGCTGTTCGGCTTCGGCATTCTGGTTTCGCTCTGGCCGTTCCATTCGTGGGCACCGTTGGGCTACGGAGCCGCGCCGTCGCCGACCGCCATGCTGCATGCCGGCGTGTTGAAGAAGTTCGGGCTGTACGGTTTGATTCGCGTTGCGCTGCCATTGATGCCGCAGGCCGCCCACAACTGGATGGCCTTTCTCGCGTGGCTCTGCCTGGGCAACATCCTTTACGTCGGCTGGGTGGCGATGCGGCAGAAGGACCTGAACCTGCTCATCGGCAATTCGAGCGTTGCGCACATGGGTTTCATTTTCCTTGGTATCGCCAGCCTGAACCTCATCGGCGTGACTGGTGCGGTGGTCATCATGATCGCGCACGGTTTCCTGGCGGCCCTGACGTTCGCGTTGAGCGGCTACATTTATCAACAGACCGGCACGCTGGAAATGAGCAAGCTGGGCGGGCTTTGCCGCCAATTGCCTTTTATCGGCACGGCCCTGTTGATGGCGGCGCTGGCGGGTTGCGGGTTGCCGGGCTTTGCCAATTTCGTCGGCGAAGTCACGGTCTTCTTCGGCGCGTGGACAGTTTTCCCGCTGGTGACTGCGCTGGCGGTTTGGGGCGCGTTGCTGATCGGCGCACTCTACATGTTGCGGGCGATGCGGGATGTTTTGCACGGCCCGCTGCCGGAAAAATGGGCGGCCCTTCCCGACGCGTCGCATGCCTGGCGCAAACTGCCCTACGCGCTGCTGCTGGCGAGCCTGTTCGTGTTCGGCTGTTTCCCGCGTTTGCTCACGGACAAAATCACGCCGGACGCCGCAAAGATTGTGAGCCTTGCCGCACCAGTCGAAACCGCGGACAAAACGGTTGCACAGGCTAACCTTTCCAAACTCCGCACTCCGAACTCCGCACTCCGAAATTGATGAACTCAGAGTTGATAAGCCTGGAAATTTCGGTGATCGCCCTCGGTGTGGTGCTGCTGCTGGCGGATTTGTTCATGCCGCCCGAACGCCGGCGCTTTCTCGGCTACGCGGCGATCGCGGCGCTGGGGCTGCTGCTCCTGACGAGCTTGAGCGGCTATGGCATTTGCAGTCAGACGGGCACGGCGTTCAGCGGGTCGTTCGTGGAAGACGCCCTGGCGGTGTTTTTCAAACGCTTTTTTATCATCGCCGCCATTCTTGTGCTGTTCATGTCGGCGGAATTTTCCGATCGCATCGCCGCAGGCATTTCTGAATACTACTCGCTCATTATCTTTGCGTTGTCGGGAATGCTGTTTGCGGCTTCGGCGAATGACTTCGCGATGTTGTTTGTTTCAATCGAACTGATCACCATCACATTCTACGTGCTCACGAGTTTTCAGCGCGGGCGGCTGGTGTCGCTGGAAGCGGGCGTAAAATATCTGATCCTCGGCGCACTATCGTCGGCGTTCCTGGTTTTCGGCATCGCGTTGGTATGGGGCACAACAGGCAAATTGAATTTCAACGAACTCGCCCAGATCGCGTCCCAATTTGCCGGCAACAAAATCTTTCTGCTGGGCGTGCTGCTGGTGCTGGTTGGACTCGGATTCAAAATCGCGGCGTTTCCGTTCCAAATCTGGGCGCCGGACGTTTATCAGGGCGCACCGACGCCGACGACCGCGTTTCTCGCCGTTGGTTCCAAGGCCGCCGGATTTGTCCTGCTGCTGCGCGTTTTATTCACCGCCGTTCCAAGCATTACGGCGCATTGGGCGAATTTGCTCATCGTGATATCGGGCATCACAATTCTCTACGGCAACCTGTGCGCGATTCCGCAACGCAACCTCAAGCGATTGCTCGGCTATTCGAGCATTGCGCACGCGGGTTACCTGCTGCTGGGTGTGGCGGCGTTGGCCGGAGGCGTTCACAATTCTACCGCTGGCGGCTCGGCGCTTCTGTATTATCTGGCCGGATATCTGTTCACGGTGCTGGGGGCGTTCACGGTGATTTGCCTCGTGATGCGGCACTTGGAAAACGAGGACATTTCCGCGCTGGCGGGTTTAAACCAGCGCTCGCCGCTGCTGGCCGCAACGCTGTCGCTGGCGATGGTGTCGCTGGCGGGCATCCCGCCGCTGGCCGGATTTTTCGGGAAATTTCTGCTGCTGAAAGCCGTGATTGAACAGGGCGCAACGGATCCGGGTTATTATTGCCTCGCGTTCACGGCGCTGGCAGGCGTGGTGATATCGCTTTACTACTATTTTGGCGTCATCCGCGCGATTTACTGGAGCAAGGACGCGCCGGACTTGTCGCCGATTGCACTTTCGGCCCCGGCCAAAGTTTCCCTCTGGATTTGCATCGCGGGCATGTTCTGGATCGGCCTGTTTCCGAGCGTGGTGCTGAACCTCGCCACGGTGGCGGCGCAAGTGTTGAAATAGCATCGCGGCTTCTGGCGCGTGCTCAAACGATGCGCATCTGCACCGCGTCCACGATTTGTTCACCGACCAGGATGGAGCCGATGATGACGACGGTGGTGCCTTTGCGCAGCCGGCCTTGTTCCACCAGGATTTTCAGCGAGGTTTCGATGGTGTTCTCCGGATTGATGAGGTCGAAGGGAACCACAAAAGGCGTGACGCCCCAGCTCAACGTCAGGCTGCCGGCCGCGTTGTGGTTGGGACAAAGCGCGTAAATGGGTGAATAATGCGGACGCATCCAGGCGGTGTAGCGCGCCATGTTGCCGCTGCGCGTAATCACCAGAATCGCCGCCGCTTTCAATTCATTGGCCATGACGACGGCGCTTTTGACGAGTTTCTGCCGCGGGGTGCTCAATTCCGCCGTGTCGTGGAATTGCGCGCTGCCGCTGCGTTCGATGCGCGTGGCGATGCGGTCAAACACTTCGATGCACTTGAGCGGATATTTGCCGACGGTGGTTTCGCCGCTGAGCATGATGGCGTCGGTTTCTTCGTAAACGGCGTTGGCCACGTCGGTGACCTCGGCACGCGTGGGCATGGGCGATTCAATCATGCTTTCGAGCATGTGCGTGGCAACGATGACCGGCTTGCCGTGGCGCAAACACGTCTTGACGATGCGGCGTTGGACGATGGGCAGTTCCTCGTATGGAATTTCAATGCCCAAATCGCCGCGGGCAACCATGATGCCGTCGGTTTCGCGGACGATGGATTCCAGATTTTGGACCGCCTGCCGGTCCTCGATTTTGGCGATGACAAACGGCGCCGGTTTGTCCTTTTCAAAAAGCTCCCGCAGTTGCAGCAGGTCGCGGGCTTCGCGGACGAACGACAGCGCGATGAAATCCACGCCGAGTTCGAGACCAAGTTTAACGTCCTTGATGTCCTTGGCCGTGAGGGCGGGCAGGCTGACCCTGACCCCGGGCAGGTTGATGTGGCGGCGGCTGCCGAGCGTGCCTTCCGTGAGCACTTCGCACTCGACGCGGTTGCCGTCCTTGGCGAGCACCTTCATCTGGATCGCGCCGTTGTCAATGAGCACCACGTCGCCCAGGCTGATGTCGTTGACGAAGTTCGCGTAATTCACGTCCACGGAATGTTCCTCCAGATCGCGTTCGCCGCGGACGGTGAGGGTGAATTTCTGGCCGGGTTGCAAATCGAGCGGCGAACTGATGTCGCCGGTGCGGATGGCCGGGCCTTGGGTGTCCAGCATGATGCCGGCAAATTGCCGGCGCGTGGCGGCGGCGGCGCGGATGTCCTGATAAACGCGGCGCACCCAGTCGTGCGGCGCGTGTGACATGTTGAGACGAAACAGGTTGACGCCCGCCTCCATGAGCCGCGCAATCATCTCCGCCGAATCGGTGGCCGGCCCCAGCGTGGCAATGATTTTGGTCCTCCGTATGCTCCCCGGTTGCATGGGTCAAACATACCAAAGTCCACGCTTTAAAGTCCATAGTCCACAGTTCACAGTCGGCACCCGCCCGAAACTTATGTGTCTGTGACAGGGGACGGTGGACGGTGGACAGTTGACTGAAATCGCGCTTGCCATCCCCATGAACGGCATCCATATTGCTGGCACAAATTTATGGCAGACGTTGCAAACAAATATCCCGAAAATGTCCCCGGCAAATATTACGTGGACAACCAGTGCATTGACTGCGACCTGTGCCGCGAGACGGCGCCGGACAATTTTAAACGCAACGACGACGGCGGCTATTCGTTCGTCTATAAACAGCCGGCCTCGCCCGAAGAGGAAGCACGCTGCAAAGAAGCCAAGGAAGGCTGCCCGGTGGAGGCCATTGGCGACAACGGCGCCTAGCAGTCGGTTCGAAAATTCATTGTGTCGTAGGAGACGAGGTGACGAGTCTCAAACCTTCCGGATTTTGAAAGACAAGTCAGAGTCTCCTTACGTCGTCTCCTACTACTCCGGCACCGCCGGCGCCATGTCGCGTGTGTAGTAAAGTATCCGCCCGCAATTTGTGCAGGTGATGATTTCCTGGTCGGCCATGCAAAAGACCAGGATTTGCGGCGGCAATTTCGTGTGGCAGCCGCCGCACACGGCATGGTCCACGCCCACAACAACGTTCTCGCCCTTGCTTCTGACCAGCCGGTCGTAGCGCACGCGCGCGGATTCCTCCACCCCCGCCGCCAGTTCCGCCCGGCCCTGCTGTAATTCGGCCAGCTCCTTCTTCAAATTCTCCTCGCGCTGATCCAGTTGCGCGACCTGGTCATCCACCAGCGTTTTCGTTTCCCCGGCCTCGCGCGTGAGGCGGGTGTTTTCCTTCTGCACCTGCTCGGCCTGCTCCATCAACCCGATTTCCTGGTCCTCAATTTTCGTGATGTCGGCCTTGCACGCGTCAATTTCGTGGGCCAGCGCGCGGTATTCCTCGTTCTTGCGCGTCTGCAACTGCTGGTTGGCGTATTTTTCGATCTGCTGTTTCTTCGATTCGACGTCGAGCTCGAGCCGTTTGCGGTCGGACTCGATCTGTTTGGCGCGGGTCTTGAGGGTTTCGAGTTGGCTCTGGGTGGCGGCGGCTTTGGCGCGCAGACCTTCGCGTTCGGGGCCGAGGTGGGCGAGTTCCCCCTGCACGCGACGGATTTTTTGGTCACGGTCCTGTAGAACCAGCAGCTTCTCAATCGTCTCCAGCATTGGGCCGGAGATTAGCCGTCGGAACACGCCAAGTCAATTCAGGCGAGAACGAAGGACGAAGGGGATGCGTTCCGGACGGCAAAATGATTTGGCGATTCCGCCGGTCGCCGGTAACCTGTCGTCATGCGTTTTATTGGCAATGTCATTGAAAAATTACAGCGGCATCCGAAACGGGTGGTTTTCCCCGAAGGCGAGCAACCGCGCATCCTACAGGCGGCGCGGCAGTTTCATGCTTTGCGGCTCGGCGCGCCCATCGTGCTCGGCAACCAAGAGAGAGTGAAGGAAACCGCCAAGGGACTGAACATCCCGCTCGACGGCATCCGCGTCATTGATCCTGCCACGAGCGAAGAGATGGAGAATTTCGCCCGGCGTTATCACGCGCTTTACCGCGACAAGGGGATTCGCGCCACCGAGGCGCGCGAGGCGCTGCTCCAGCCGAATTTTTTTGGCGCGATGATGGTGGCGATGCACCAGGCGGACGGTCTGGTTTCCGGCGCGGCGCACAGCACCGGCACCGTGCTGCGGCCGTTGTTCCAAATTGTCAAGGCCGCGCCCGGCATGGCCACGGTGTCGAGTTGCATGATCATGGAGGTTGCCGACACGCGCCTTGGCGAAGACGGCGTGCTGTTCATGGCCGATTGCGGCGTGGTGCCCGATCCGAGCGTGGAGGAACTGGCCGACATTGCCATTGCCACCGCGCAGCTCGCGCGCCATCTGCTCAACGTGCGCCCGCGCGTGGCGTTGCTGTCATTTTCCACCAAGGGCAGCGCGTCGCATCCGTCCGTTGGCAAGGTGCAGGCGGCCACGGCCATGGCCAAGTTCAAGGCCGAGCAATCGCTGCTGGAAGCCGATTTCGACGGCGAATTGCAGGTGGACGCCGCGCTGGTGCCGGAAATTGCCGAACGCAAATCGCTCGACAGCAAAATCGCCGGGCGCGCGAACGTGCTGATTTTCCCCGAACTCAATTCCGGCAACATCGCCAGCAAACTCGTCCGGCTCCTCGGCCATGCCAACGCCTACGGACACATCCTGATCGGCCTGAACCGCCCCGCCGCCGACGTAACGCGCGGCTCAAATGCGCACGACATTCTCGGTGTCGCCGCCATCATCGGCGTGCAGGCGACCGATTACCACAAACTTTACCCAGGCGCCGACCTGCGTCTGCCGGGCGAAGAGGCATAAAAGTATGAAAATGAATCCCGCCCTGAACGATTTGCCGGTGTATCAGCCCGGCCGGCCGATTGAGGAAGTCGCGCGCGAACTCGGCCTGTCCGCCGCCAGCATCATCAAGCTCGCGTCGAATGAAAATCCGTTGGGGCCGTCGCCGCTGGCGCTGGCGGCCATGCAAAAGGCGCTGGCCGGGGTGAATTTGTATCCCGACGGCAACGCGTTTTATCTCAAACAAAAGCTCGCCGCCAAACTCGGGGTGGAACCGGCGAACCTGATTCTGGGCAACGGCTCGAACGAAATCATTGAGTTCGTCGGGCACGCGCTGCTGGCGCCGGGGGCGGAGGTGGTGGTGTCGCAATACTGTTTCGCGGTTTATCCCATCGTCACGAAATTGTTCGGCGCGGACCTCACCATCGTTCCGGCGAAAAATTACGGCGCACGACCTGCCCGCGATGCTCAAAGCCATCACGGCGCGCACGCGCATCGTGTTCGTGGCGAACCCGAACAACCCCACCGGCACGCGCGCGCCACGCGAGGAAGTCATCGGGTTCATCAACGCAGTGCCCGCCGACGTGCTGGTGGTGATGGACGAGGCTTACATTGAATTTCTGGATGATCCGGTGGATTTGTCACCGCTCGTCCACCAGAGCGTCCGGCCCAACCTGATATTGATGCGGACGTTCTCGAAGATTTACGGTCTGGCCGGCCTGCGCATCGGTTACGGCATCGGGAATCCTGGATTCGTGGCCGCGCTGGAAAAGATCCGGCAGCCGTTCAACCTCAATCTGCTGGCGCAAACCGCCGCGCTGGCGGCGCTGGACGACGTGGAACACGTCCGCAAGACGCGCCAGAACAATTTTGCCGGGCTGGAATATTTCGAGCGGGCGTTCCGCGAGCTTGAAACTCGAATTCATTCCCTCGGCGGCGAATTTCATTCTAGTCCGCGTTGGCGAGGGCCAGAAAGTGTTCGAGGCGATGCAAAAACAGGGCGTGATTGTGCGTCCGATGGGCGGCTATCAATTGCCGGAATGGATTCGCATCTCCATCGGCACGCCGCAGGAAAATGAGCGGTGCCTGGTGGCGTTGAAGACGGCAACACGGTAGGGACGGCTCGCCGAGCCGTCCGGTGGAGGTTCCGCCTCCCAATCGGTCGCCTCGGCGAGGCGACCCTACCACTAAAACTTCCCGCTACGACGTGGCAAAGTCCACGTTCGGTACGTCCCGGACCGACGGTGGCACGCTGAAAAAGTCGCCCTTCGGATTTGAAGCCGAACATTTCGGCGACGAGATTGCTCGGAAAGGTTTCGCATTTGTTGCGGTAGTCGCGGACGTTGCCGTTGTAGAACCGGCGCGCGGCCTGGATCCGGTCCTCGGTGTTGACGAGTTCCGTTTGCAGCTTGAGAAAATTCTGGTCGGCCTTGAGCTGCGGATAATTTTCCACCACCACGAGCAGTTGTTTCAGCGCGTCCACGAGCTGGACTTCGTCGCGGGACTGGTCGGCCACCGGGCCGTTGTTGGCGGCGCAGCGGTTGCGCAGTTCCGTCACGCGCTCGAACACCTCGCGTTCATGCGCGGCATAACCCCTGACCACGGCCACGAGGTTGGGGATGAGGTCGTAGCGGCGTTTTAATTCCACGTCCACGTCGCTCCACGATTCGCGGATGTAATTGCGCAGGGCGACGAGCGCGTTGTATTGCGCCAGCACATAAACGGCCGGCAACACAACGACGGCGAAAATAACGATGAGAATGGGTATCATGTGTTTGTGAACAGGTATTCCGGCAGGCGGGAGCGGATTTCCACCAGCCGCTGCAAATTGGATTCGACTTGTTCGACCGACAGACAGGTGTCGAAGGCCAGTGCCAGCACCTGATTTTCGATTTCGACGCTCAAGTCGCGATTGGCCAGCAGGTATTCCATCATCTTCGCGTTGCAGACGTCGTAGGCGAATTTTTTGTCCGGCGACCGCACGCAAAAGGCCTTGGAAAATTCGGCGGACTCGAACTTGATGTCCTGGTAGCCGAACACCTCGGCAACCTTGGTGAAAAAATTTTCACGCCGGATGGTCAGGTCGGGAAAAACCGCCGGCAGGGTCAAAATGAAAAAGGAAAACCAGTGATGATGCGTCTGGCGTCCGCTTTTGCCCTGGGTGTAGGTTTCGTAGTGAAAATCGAACGCCAGCACCTGGTTTTGCTGATAGGTTCCGGAGAGGACATTGCGGGCATAGCGATTTTCGCCCTGTGCCAGTTGCTTGAGAAAGCCATACCGGTCGGCGAGCCCGTAATCTTCCGCCGCGCTGAAATTCAAGCCCAGTCGTTGCGCCAACTCAAACAATCCCTCCAGCCGTTTGCGCGCCCGAATCACGCCGTAAATGGCGCCGATCGCGGCAATGATGAGCACCATCACAATCAGAAATGGCATTGCAAATGGGATTTGGGTTTGCACGCGGCTGTTCTAAACCAAAGCCACAGGCCGTGCCATTACAATTTCAGACACTTTCTCCACTGCGCATTTTTCCTTTTCCCTGCATCCATTCACCTTCATTTTAACGGCGTGGAATTGTCCGCCGCAGAAATCCGTCAGGCCGTCAAGCTGGCCCTTGCCGAGGACATCGGCAGTGGCGACGCCACGACCCTGGCCACCGTGCCCGAAACCGCGACAGCCAAAGCCGTCATGCGGGCGCGCGAACCGCTGGTCGTCGCCGGGACTCGCCTTTGCCGAAGCCGCGTTCCGCGAACTTTCACAACCCAGTTCCCGGAAGGACGAGCTACGCGAGTCCCGAAATCCCAAAGAAAACGGATCAGGGACTCGTGTAACTCGTCCCTCCGAAGGGGAAATCAAAATCGAGCGGCTGGCGAAAGACGGCCAGCGTGTCCGGGAGGATGAAACCTTGCTGAAAATTTCCGGTCCGGCTTGCGCCCTGTTGAGCGCCGAGCGCGTCGCGTTGAATTTCGTCCAGCGGCTTTCCGGCATCGCTACGCTGACCGCGCAATTTGTCGAGGCCATCAAAGGGACTCCCGCGCAGATTCTGGACACGCGCAAAACCACGCCCGGCTGGCGGCGTTTCGAAAAATATGCCGTCTCGTGCGGCGGCGGGCACAACCATCGCCTTGGCCTGTTTGACATGGTGCTCATCAAGGACAATCATCTTGCGGCGCTGCACGGTGAAAAACCGAATGCCATCGCCGCCGCCGTCCGGCGCGCGCGCGAAAAGTTTCCCAAACTGAAAATTGAGGTCGAAGCCGACACGTTGGAGCAGGTCGAGCAGGCTGCCGGGGCGGGCGCGGACATCATTTTGCTCGATAACATGAATCCGATTCAACTGCGGCTCGCGGTGCAGAAAGTCAAAGGTCGCGCGAAGACCGAAGCCAGCGGCGGCGTGAATCTGGCGAATGTCCGCGTGATTGCCGGGACCGGCGTGGATTTCATTTCCATCGGTGCGCTAACGCATTCCGCGCGCGCCGTGGACATTGGCCTGGATTTTGAGCAATGAACAGAAACCCCGAACACCGAACATTCAACATCGAACATCGAATGGATGCGGGCCGGCGCGCCTTCAAAATTGGATGTTGGGAGTTGGATGTTGAGTGTTGGGAGTTTTCCATCTCATGACCACCGACGCCAAGATTCTTACAGCGTTGCGCGCGAATTCCGACGGGGTGTCGGGCGCGGAAATCGCCGAGCAATTGGGCGTCACCCGCGCGGCGATCTGGGGACATGTCGAGGAATTGCGCCAGCTCGGCTACGACATCGAGGCCAGCCCGCACTTCGGCTATCGCCTCGTAAGCGCGCCCGACGCGCTGTACGCGGACGATTTGCTCGCGCGCCTCGGCAAAACGAAAGTCGTCGGGCGCGACATCCACGTGTTCGAGCAGACGACTTCGACCAACGACGTGATTGAAAGGCTGGCGCGCGACGGGGTGAAGGAGGGCGCCGTTGTTTTTGCGGAATCGCAAACGAAGGGCCGGGGCCGGCTCGGGCGCGCGTGGATGTCGCCGGCGCGAAAAGGGCTTTGGTTTTCCGTTTTGCTGCGACCGGATTTGCGTCCGCAGGAAACCACGCGACTCACCGTCACTTCCGCGACAGCTCTGCGGCGCGCGATTCAATCCGAAACCGGCCTGGACCCGGAAATCAAATGGCCGAACGACATTTTGATTCGCGGCCGGAAAGTCGCGGGTATCCTGACGGAAATGAGCGCGGAGTTGGATCGCGTCAAGCACGTCATCCTCGGCATCGGCGTGGACGTGAACCTGGGCGCGAACGAATTTCCGGCAGAACTGCGCAAGACGGCAACATCGCTAAGAATCGAAGCCGGCAAAGTCATTTCCCGGCCGGAGCTGGCAACGGCCATTTTGCGCGAACTGGATCGTGATTACGCGCGCGTCTGCGGCAACTTGTTTGCAAACGTGGCCGACGAATGGGAAGCGCATTGCACGACGATTGGCCGCGCGGTGACGATCCAAATCGGCGGGCGGCGCGTGAGCGGCCGGGCGGAGTCGCTGGATGACGACGGCGCGTTGTTGTTGCGAACCGAACATGGACATTTGGAACGCATCACCGGCGGGGATGTGACGCTTGGAAAAGTGAACCGCGGATTGCGCGGATTGTCACGGATTAAATTTCAAAATTGCTTTTTTATCCGCGTCATCCGCGTAATCTGCGGATTGAATGCTTTTGCTTTTCGACATCGGCAACACGAACACGCACCTCGGCCTGGCCAACGGCCGGCGCGTGATGAAGCACACGAACATGCCCACGTCGCTTTGGTTCGGAGGCGCGGCGGGAAAGCTGGTGGAAAAATTTGCGGGCCGTGCGAGCCTGGAAGGCGCGGCGCTGTGCAGCGTCGTGCCGCGCGCGACGCCGCACGTCCGCAAGACTGTCCGCCGGCTTTGGAATTTGCACGCATTCGAACTCACGCAAAAAACACTTTGCGGCGTGGGCATTGATTATCCGAAGCCGGACACGATCGGGGAAGACCGCCTGGCAAACGCCATGGCCGCGCGCAAACGCTTTGGCGCGCCGGTGGTGGTGGTGGATTTCGGGACGGCGGTAACGTTTGATGTGGTCAATCGCGCGGGCAATTACGCGGGGGGCATCATCGCGCCGGGGCTGGCGGCGATGACGGATTATCTGCACGAGAAAACGGCGTTGCTGCCACGCATCAAAATCCGCGAAGTCAAAACTGCGGTTGGCCGGAGCACGGAGCAGGCGATGCTCATCGGCGCGGTACACGGTTATCGCGGGCTGGTTCGCGAATTGATCGCCGAGTTGAAGCGCGAATTGAAAGTGAAACATTTGCCGGTGGTGGCGACAGGCGGTTATGCGCGATTGATCGCGGCAAGCTTGCCCGAAATCATTGCGGTCGAACCCAATTTAACCCTGGAAGGTTTGCGATTGGCGTGGAACGCCTCGTGTGTTCATGGCCACCGGTAGTCGGGGGCGGCGAAGATTCCGTGGGCGGCAAACGTGTAATATTACCCTGAAAACGTCAGGAACATATTTCCATTTCCGGTCTCTCATCTTCGATGAATGGGGAAGGCTTTTGTCACCTGACGTTGGCTCATGTTTTGCGGAGTGTCATGTTTGCTTTGACGCTGGTTGCTGCGCCTTTGAGCCGCGCCGCCACCGTCTGGACCGGCCCGCTGATGACTTACAATCAGCCATCACCCGACCCAACCCAGGCTACCAACCAGGACCGGATTACGCCGGACGTCTGGTTGACCCGCGCGGCTTCCAAGGGTCTTTTTAACGCCTTTTCGGAGACCAACGCCACGGCTCTCAGCCCGACGAATACGGAATGGGCATTTGGCACGCTCGATAACTACGCCTCGCTTCACTACACCAACTGGCTGGCCTGGCTCAATGGCCAATCGCCCACCACCCTGGTCGGCCAATCGGCGGTCGTGCATCTCATCTCCGATGACATTTACATCTCCATTCAATTTACTTTGTGGGTTCCCATGGGCAGCGGCGGCTTCGCCTACCAACGGTCCACGCCGACGCCGGTCAATCTTTCTGGAGCAAGGCTCGACAGCGGCCAATTCTCCTTCAATTACACCACCGATCCCGGATTCGTTTATGTCGTCCAAAGTTCATCCAACCTGGTGGATTGGGTGTCGCTGGTGACCAACAATGCCGCTGCCGGGTCGGTGGCATTCTCCGATCTATTGGATCCGGCGGGGGTAAAATATTATCGCGTGGGCCGGTTGCCAAACCCTTGAAATGCCTTTGATTTCGCAGTTTTTTACCGATGGAGAAAATCCGGGAACCTAAATTGAGTTGGAGCCTCACACTTGCGATGAAAATACTCAAATCATTTTCAGTTGTTTATCTGCGGGGAATCGTGGCGGCCTTGCTGGTGGCCGCCGCGCCCATGGCACACGCTTCCACGGTTTGGAATGGGCCAACCATTTCCTTCACTCATTCAACACCGACTGGCAATCAAGTGGATCACTTGACATCAAGTGTGACATTCACCCGCAGCAGCAGCGGGGGAGGATTGTATAATACCAATGCGGAAATGGGCGCCACCGCCGGCATCAGCCCCAAGGGTACGAAATGGGCCATCGGATTGCTCGCCAACTTTAATACGCTGACCTACGGCTACGTGTCCCTTGGAGGCGGGAAATCGTCCGCCGAACTATGTGGGCACAAACTTTGTTGTGCATTTAACTAACGAGGATATTTACCTTTCTCTTACGCTTACTGCCTGGGGTGGGGCCGGCGGCGTCGGGGATAAATCCTTTTCTTACACACGCTCCACGCCAGCGCCACCACCGCCGACAATCAGCATCACCAATCCGGCTGCAGGAGCGGTCTTTGCGGCTCCGGCGAACGTGAATATCGCGGCCAGCGCCACGGTGAGCAGCGGCACGGTGACCAATGTGCAATTTTTCACCAACGGCGTTGCGTTGGGCTCGGTCCTGACGGCTCCCTTCAGTCTTACCGCCAACAATCTGTCGGCCGGCGCTTACGCTCTGAAGGCGGTGGCGACGGCGGGAGGAATCTCCGCAACTTCCACCGCGGTGAATGTGTCGGTGGTCAGCCCGGTAACGGTCAATCTTTCCGGGGTAACGCTCAACAGCGGCCAATTTTCCTTCAGCTACACCGCCAATGCCGGACTCGCTTACGTTATTCAAAGTTCATCCAATCTCCTGAATTGGGTGTCTCTGGCGACGAATGTTGCTTCCGGCAATCCGGTGCCATTTTCAGGTGCGTTCGATTCAACCGTGACAAAATTTTATCGCGTGGGCCGATTGCCAAACCCTTGATCGGCCTTCAAAAGCTGGACATGGCGGCCGGGCTTTGAGCAACGCCAGCCTTGGGGATTTATGGATATGCACCTGTCAAAGGCAAAGCGACTGCACTGGCTGACCGGACTGGGGTTGGTTGCGGGCGCCGGGTTGTTCCTTTTTCTGGTCAATTCCTGTTCCACGCCGGAACGCGCGGTGGTTGTGCCATTGCAAATCGAAGGCGCCATGTTCGTCGGGGACAAAGCCTGTGCGGACTGTCACGAGAACATCACCCGGGCCTTTCCCGCCAGTCCACACGCCCGGCTGCATTTGGAAAGTGGCGGGATGGCCGGTCAATACGGTTGTGAATCCTGCCACGGTCCGGGCAGCAAACACATCGCCTGGGGCGGCCGGGGCGGTCTGGACAAATTCATCATCAATCCGGGCAAGGACCCGCAGGCCTGCTTCCAATGTCATTTGGAGACGCAGGCTGAATTTCATTTTCCCCAGCATCATCCGGTGCTTGAGGGAAAAATGAACTGTGTCCAATGCCACGACCCTCATGGTTTGGACATCATGAAACCGGCGGGCGGACTGGCCATGGCGCGGTTGAATGAAACGTGCGCCCAATGCCATCGGGAACAGACCCGGCCGTTTATTTTTGAACACCCGGCCCTGCGCGAAGGCTGCACGGTCTGCCATAACCCTCACGGTTCCATCAACGCCAGGATGCTCACCGAGCCGGATTCCAACCTGTGTCTCCGTTGCCATGCGCAGGTGCCGGGGCCGGCCGCTTCCGGTCGCATTTTCATCGGAGGCCGGGATCATACCAGCAGCCTGGCCTTCGGTTCTTGCTGGACCGCCGGCTGTCATACTGCGGTTCACGGCTCAAACATTCAGCCCATTCTTCTCTATTGAATGGGAAACCGAACAACACGGCAACGCTCGGGCACATCAGTCTGTGCCTGCTGACGTCGTTCGCCGGCTGCCGATGCGTTTCTGCCGCCGAAGTGGATATTTCCAAACTGCCACCGGCCGCCGCGGTACAGATTGATTTCGCCCGCGACATCCGGCCCATTCTGGAAAACAGCTGTCTCCGGTGCCATGGCCCGGAGAAACCAAAGAACGGATTCCGCCTGGACAACCGGCAGGCCGCCCTTAAAGGTGGTGAACAAGGCGTGGACATTCTGCCCGGCAACAGCGCCCAAAGTCCGCTTGTTCATTATGTTTCCTATCTGGTGGAAGACACGGAAATGCCGCCGATTGGAAAGGGCCAACAGCTTACGCTGGAGCAGGTATCGTTGTTGCGCGCCTGGATTGACCAGGGGGCGGTTTGGGACAAGGCCACGCTGACCAACAACTTTGATTTTTCCTTTTCGCCAGTTCTCGGCGGAACGGCGGTCAGCGGTAACAGCCGGAAATTTCGCGAACAATACTGGCAGAAGGAAGGGTTGAACGGCGGGGTGGAACAATTTGAATTGTTCGAACAAACCAGCCCCGATACCAGGCTTCTGCTCAACGGCCATGCGTTGCTGGACGATTATAAAATCGGACTGTCAGTGGATCGGAATGATGTTGGATTCGTTCATTCGGGCTGGGAGCAGTACCGGAAATATTTCGATGATACCGGCGGTTATTATCCAGCTTTGGTTCAGCCGGCACCGAGCCTGGACGAAGATTTGCATCTGGACATCGGCAAGGCCTGGGTTGATTTCGGACTCACTTTGCCGGATTGGCCGCGCCTGGTGTTGGGCTACGAATATGATTACAAGCTGGGAAACGAAGCCACCACGGAATGGGGCGCGGTGGGGACTCCTCCTGCCGTCGCGCGCAACATTGCCCCGGCCAGCAGGAGCATTAACGAGGGCGTCCACATCATCAAATTCGATTTGGACGATGAAATCCAGGGCGTCTCGATTGAAGAACGGTTTCGCGGCGAGTTTTACAGGCTGAACACCGCCGAAACCAATGTCGCTTCCGGTCCGATGCCGCAAAGTGTGAGCGAAGGCACCACTTATTTCCAGGGTGCCAACACCATCCGGCTGGAAAAAAAGTTCAGCGATTGGTTCTTTGGTTCGGCCGGCTATCTTTACAGCAAACTGAATGCAGACTCGTCTTTTGCGATGGCCGAACCGACGCTGTTGCAACAGGTGAACATTCCGCAAATCACACTGGAAAAGGAATCACACGTGGGCAACGTCAATGGCCTCATCGGCCCGTTCGACGGCCTGGTGATTTCCACCGGGGTGCAGGCGGAGTGGACCCGGCAAAGCGGTTTTGGCAGCGGAATCGTGGAAGAGGAAACTCCGCCGCCACCGTTCACGCTCATTCCGTTCAATGTGAGTTCGGACTACGACACAACTTCGCTTCAGGAAAACCTGGCTTTGCGCTATTCGGGAATTCCCTTTACCGCGCTGTTTGCCGAAGGCCGGTTTGAGCAGCAAAACATCGGGCAATACGATCAGTTTTCTGCCGCGGAGGACATTCTCAACAAGGCGGTTATCCTCCAGCACACGGCCTTTTCCAGCCAGTCGAGCGATCTCCGGTTCGGTTTCGATACCTCGCCCTGGCGCAGTGCGTCCTTCAGCGCCCATTATCGCCGTTACGAGGACGACAGCCAGTATGACAGCGACCCGTTGGTTCAACCCAGCCCGACCGCCTATCCCACGTTCATCCGTTCGCGCGAACTCATCACTGACGAAGTTGAGGCAAAACTCG
The DNA here is from genome assembly GCA_963754775.1 of uncultured Verrucomicrobiae bacterium. GTDB lineage: Bacteria > Verrucomicrobiota > Verrucomicrobiia > Limisphaerales > UBA11358 > UBA11358. The sequence goes on along the minus strand of CAVWHM010000045.1, from coordinate 157,200 downwards.
TTTTACATCCGTCCACCCGTTTCAAAACCACCCTGTCTTATCAATACCACGCCGACGATTATGGCCTGAACACCAGTCCGTATGTCACTTTCGGCAACGTCATTTCCCCGGGCGGCCAACTGATGGCCGGCGAAGATCATTCCCATATTTTTTCCATCAACACGACGCTGACGCCCACTCCGCGGCTTTATCTTTCCGCCACTTTTTCCTACGCGGTCTCCACGCTGGAGACGGCGGCTGACGGCTCACCGGCCGTCGTGCCTTACCGTGGCGATACTTACACGGTTCTTGCTGATGGCGCCTATGTTCTCAGCCAGACCACCGACTTGTTCGCCGGTTACTCTTTCTCTGAAGCGAATTATGGCCAGAATAATTTTGCCGCCGGCTTGCCGTTGGGCATTCAATATCAACAGCACAGCGCCCAAGTCGGGTTGACCCGCCGCTTTGGCAAGAACATCTCAGCCAAACTGCAATACCGGTTCGATTATTATGACGAGCCGAGCAGTGGCGGAGCGAACAATTATCGCGCCAACTCTGTTTTCGGCGTGCTGACCTTCCGGTTTCGGTGATCGCTTGGTCCTTTCAAAAAATCGCGGCGAAAGGGCAACCCGTCGGAAATCGGGCGGATTGAACCCCGGTTTCTCCGATTGCGGTGATTGGATACCTCCGTCTTCCCGTGTTGGCCGCGCAGGGCCGAAAGGCAATTTCATCGCCCCGAGGCAAACCGCCCAAGTCTTTGAAATCCTTCACCTCGAACAGCATGGTCGCGGCGGCCAGGTAATGGGAATTGGTTTTGCGGGTGATAACGACTGTATTGCCATCCGGATTGAGTTCCTTTACCAGGCTTCTTGCCAGGAACACCCGCGCTTTCACCGTTTTCCCGCCCGGCAGGGGAAGGGATCCGGCGGATTTCACACGGGACAAAATCAGCAGCCACAAACCGAATGACAATGCGCTGCTGAAGATTTACCGTGCTCGCATGTTTTCTGGCCATAAATGACTGTTTCGACCGGCCCCCGGAGTCCGCTGGCGGCGAATCGTGGATTCGGCCGCGGCCATCATGGCGTCGGCAAAAAACGATTTTCGGCGAAAACGTGATGGACATTTGTTGATGAGATGGATGACAACGGAGTATGTTCCCACAAATTTCAAGGGAACAATTGACGTTCTGCGGGCTCTTAACTTCAATGTGGCGATATGGCTGAGGCCGTGGAGTTTGAGACGCTGGTGACTTGTTATTACGAGCCGCTGTACCAGTTTGCCTTCAGTCTCGCGCGGAACGAAGCTGACGCCTGTGACCTCACACAACAGACCTTTTGCATTTGGGCGGCCAAAGGCCACCAATTGCGGGACACTTCCAAAGTGAAAACCTGGTTGTTTACCACGCTTCACCGCGAATTTCTCGGTGCGCGCCGAAGGCAAACGCGCTTCCCGCACGTTGAATTGGAGCACGCCGCGGCGGAGCTTCCCGTCGTGTCCCCGGTTTCGGCCAACCGCCTCGATGCCGGACAAGTGCATGAGGCGCTGGCAAGGTTGGACAAAATTTATCAGGCGCCCGTGGCGCTGTTTTACCTCCAGGATTGTTCCTACAATGAAATCGCCGAAATCCTTGACGTGCCCCTCGGCACCGTCAAATCGCGGCTCGCCCGCGGCCTCGGACGATTGCACGAACTGTTGACCGGCAACACCGTCGGCGCGCAACCTCAGCCCCCTGAATCGTGAACCGCGACGAAGCCAAAACCGCTTTATTGCTCTACCGGCCTGGCACGGCGGACGCCGACGATCCACAAATCGCCGAAGCGCTGGCGCTGGCGCAGCGCGATCCGGAACTGGCCGGGTGGCTGAAGGAGCATTGCGCGCGGCAGGAAGCGTTGCGCGCGAAATTCCGGCAAATCACCGCGCCCGCCGGGTTGAAGGAACAAATCATTTCCGAACAGGCGGCGCAGGAGAAAATCATCCACTGGCGGCGGAACGCGGTTTTTGCGGTGGCGGCGGTCATCGTCGCCCTGATTGCCCTGGCGCCGCTCTGGTTGCCGCCCCGGCCGAATTACGAGGCGTTCACCACTTACCGGAACGGGATGGCGAGCATCGCGCTGCGCGGCTACGGCATGGATTTGACAACAGACAATCCGGCATCCGTCCACGCCTACCTTGCCCAGAACCGCGCGCCGGCGGATTTCGTTCTGCCGGCACCGTTGGGAAAAGCCGCTGTGGCTGGCTGCGCGATTGAAGACTGGCGGGGGACAAAGGTTTCGATGGTTTGTTTCCGCACCGGCAAACCATTGCCGCCGGGGGAACAAAGCGATCTCTGGCTTTTCGTCATTGACCGCTCCCGGGTGAAGGACGCGCCACCGGCCGGGTCGCGCCAATTCGTTCAGGTCAGCCGGCTCCAGTTGGTGACCTGGACAGAAGGCGACAAACTCTACATGCTGGGAACGACCGGAGATGAACAAGCCCTGAGGCGTTATCTGTAAGCCTGACCGGCCATCAATTCTGGTCCACACTCATGTGTTCGAGTATCCAGTTGAAATCCGCGCGCTGATTGGCGGGAATGTCGACAGGAATGTAGGGGACATCCGGCCGGACCGGGTAGATGGTGCTGGGAACCAGCCAACGATGCAGCGCACTATGTCCATCGGCAAACGAAAATGCCGTTGCCTGATTGTGATAGGTGGCCGGCAAATCCAGCCATTCGGCATTGTTGTAAACCGGGCCGCCATAGGTGCTGCTGGTGCTGCTGCTCGCGTATTCGGTGGATTTGTTGAGATAATATCCATCATCAATGGTATTCGGATGTTCGTCCAGAAACACAAAAATTTCGACCGGTTGGGGGATTTGTGTGATTTTGAAAAACTGAGTGTAATCGGGATTGTTGATATTGAAACCGTTGGTGGAAAAATCGCCCGCGTCACCGACCATCGCGTTCATCGAATAACTGCGGATGCGCCCGTCCCAACCGGCGGCACTTTGCATCGTGCTCAACACATTGTCGGACGGGCAGCGGTAAATTGTTGTTGCGCTGCTGTAAGGACCGAGGCTGGCGTCGGTGATGGTGGCCGGATTGGTGTTGTCCGGACTTAAATCCCAGGTCATGACGTTGTTGACCCAGTTGAGCGGCGTTCGTGGTCCCCCCTCAGTCATGCCGAGATTGTAAGGCAACTGGTCGTCGTGGTCATGGGCATAGAGTTCCCAGGCCAGGAGAAGTTGCCGGGTGTTGTCCAGACATTGTATGCCTTGCGCCTGCATGCGCGCCCGCGAGAGCGCCGGGAGCAAAAGCGCCGCCAGCACCGCGATGATGGCAATCACCACCAGCAGTTCAATCAGGGTAAAGCCCCGCCTTCCGGCTTCGGTGGCAAACAGCGGAATCCGTGAAACGCGCGAAACGGTCATGGTCCAAACTCACTCAATCCATCATCAAAGATGTCTAATCGCCATAATTACGACAACTTTTCATCCATGTCAATGCCGGAGAAGTTTGGGGGCCTTGCGTCCCCGGAATTCCAACATTGCCCCGCCACGCCGGTTTCCCCAAAATCCCGCCTCTATGTCGAGCAGCCGCAGGCAATACCCGTTTCATTTGATCGAGCCTAAATGGCAGCAATTTTGGAACGAACAGCAGACCTTTCGCGCCTTTAATCCGGGTGAAACCATACCGGACGGGCATCCTTTTGCCCAACGCCATCATCTCTCCGGCTCGGTGGCCGCCACGCAGTTGCCACCCAAATTTTACATTCTCGACATGTTTCCCTACCCGTCCGGGGCGGGTCTGCACGTCGGTCACCCGGAAGGCTACACCGCCACCGACATCCTCGCCCGTTACAAACGCGCGCTCGGTTTCAACGTCCTGCATCCGATGGGTTGGGACGCCTTCGGCCTGCCCGCCGAGCAATACGCCGTCAAGACCGGCCAGCATCCGCGCCAGACGACCGAGGCGAACATCGCCACGTTCAAGCGGCAGATCCAGTCGCTCGGCTTCAGCTACGACTGGTCGCGCGAACTCGCCACGACCGACCCGGATTATTTCAAGTGGACGCAATGGATTTTCCTGAAGCTCTACAACTCGTGGTTCAATCCAGACACACAAAAGGCTGAATCAATTGAGATTCTTGAGGATGTGATGACTGAAAATCCACAGCGGCAATGGGTCAAACGAGAATACGGTGAATATGTATCCGGGTTGAGAAATGGGTATGTTTTAACTTCCGTCGAAAAACGGGAAGAATTCAAACGCAAGCAAATTGATGAACACCGTCTCGCCTACGTTGCTAACGCGGAATTTTGGTGGTGTGAAGCTCTCGGCACAGTCCTTGCACAAGAAGAAGTCGTTGACGGCAAAAGCGAAGTCGGTGGATTCCCCGCCGTTCGCAAACCGATGCGTCAATGGGTTCTCCGAATTACTGCCTATGCCGAGCGCCTATTCAATGACCTCGACATTATTGACTGGAGTAATTCACTCAAAGAAATGCAGCGGAATTGGATTGGCCGTAGTGAGGGAGCAACGGTTGAATTTCAAATTGAAATACCCGGGCCAACCCGCTACTCGGTCAAAGTATTCACAACTCGTCCAGATACTCTGTTTGGAGCGACCTACATGGTTCTAGCGCCGGAGCACTGGTTGGTTGGAGATATTTTCGCTTTAGCAAACCGGGAATATCGTGTTAATGACCAGATTAACTCGCCGGTGATCCGGCTTTTCGACGGCTCAAAATCTCCCGAAAATGTCAGTATTTCTGAAGCGGCGGCTCGGGCGAAGGCAAAGGGTGTTGATCTTATCGAAGTAAATCCACGTTCAAATCCGCCAGCGTGCATTTTCGATGATTATGACCGATACAGCAAATACCAAGGGGAAGTTTTGACGCAAGCGCAAGCTGTAAAAGATTATCAAAATGAAGTTGCTCGGAAATCGGATTTGGAGCGTGCGGAACTTGCGAAGGAGAAGACAGGAGTGTTCACCGGCGCTTACGCTGTAAATCCGGTCAATGGCGAAAGAATCCCAATTTGGATTGCAGACTATGTTTTGTCGAACTATGGCACAGGCGCAATCATGGCTGTACCGGCGCATGACGAGCGGGATTTTGAATTTGCTAAGAAATTTAATTTGCCTATTCGTGCGGTGGTTTTGCCAGACCAGCGAGATTCATTCATGCTCGAACTTCCTGGAGACAAAATTGAGGATTTGAAGTGGGAAAAGCTCGTCGAGAGATACATTTCCAAGCCGGAAATTTTCCCGACAGCAATGGTGGCGAGTGGATTTGGCGTTAATTCTGCAAACGCGGAGATTTCCTGGAACGACCTGCCCACGCCCGAAGCCAAACAGAAAATCGCTGCTTGGCTCGAAGAAAAAGGTCTCGGCAAGAAGACCGTTAATTACAAATTGCGCGACTGGCTTTTCAGCCGGCAGCGTTACTGGGGTGAGCCGTTCCCGATTGTCTGGAAGCGTGATGCGACCGGAGATCTTTATCACGAGGCATTGCCGGAATCCGCGTTGCCGGTCTTGCCGCCCGCCTTGGAAGATTACAAACCCACGCCCGACGGCCAGCCGCCGCTCGCCCGCGCGAAAGATTGGGTGAAACTGCCGGACGGCTCCGTGCGTGAGACGAACACGATGCCGCAATGGGCCGGTTCGTGCTGGTATTATCTGCGTTTTCTCGACGCGAAGAATCCGAATGCGTTCGTCGGCAAGGAAGCTGAGAAATACTGGATGGGTTCCCCAGAACCGAAATCCCAGACCCCAGACCCCAAATCCACGCCGGGCGTGGATTTATACGTCGGCGGCACCGAACACGCCGTGTTGCATCTGCTTTACGCGCGATTCTGGCACAAGGTGCTTTACGATCTCGGGTACGTCTCGACACCCGAACCGTTTTTCAAACTCGTCAACCAAGGCCTGATCCTCGGCGAAATGGAATTTTATTTGTTCCGCGATAAAAATGGTGAACCAATCAGTGTTGAGGGAATAAAAGATATTACTGATGTTGGCCAAACTCTCGTAGGCAAAGACAAAATTACAAATGAGGAAATAGTTGCCCACAAAATTGAGGCAGAAAAAGTTGAAAAGCGTGGCCCTTGGTTTTGCCTAAAGGACAGTCCTCACATCGTTCGAGTAGAAACCAGATGCTTTAAGATGTCCAAGTCGCGCGGCAATGTGGTGAATCCCGATGATGTTCTGAGAGATTTCGGCACGGATGCGTTGCGTCTTTATGAAATGTTCATGGGCCCGCTCGAAATGGTGAAGCCATGGAGCACGAAAGGTGTGGCCGGCGTTTATAAATTCCTCGGCCGTGTCTGGCGGCTGTTCGTGGATGAAAAAAGCGAAACGGAGCTTGAACAGGCGGAAACAATTCAGCCGCAAAAAGGCGCAGAATTGCTCAAAAAAATCCAACTCAGCGGTTCGATTCAAAATGTCGAACCAACGCCGGCGCAATTTAAAACTCTGCACGCCTGCATCAAAAAGGTGACGGAGGACTTGGACGGCTTGCGTTTCAACACGGCGATTTCCGCGCTCATGGTTTTCGTGAACGAGGCAATGACGTGGAAGGCGAAGCCCATTTCGGTACTGCGTGATTTTTTGATTTTGCTCGCGCCCTTCGCACCGCACTTGGCGGAAGAATTGTGGGAAAAGTTGTCAGTCCACAGTCCACAGTCCACAGTCAATCCGTCCGTTGGCAATTCGACCGGGGACAGTGGCCCGGCAACTGTGGACTTGAGTTATCAACCGTGGCCGAAATTCGACCCGGCGCTGCTCGTCGAGGACACGCTGGAAATCCCCGTGCAGGTCAACGGCAGGTTGCGCGACGTCATCAGAGTCCCGGCCAACGCCGACAACGCGGCATTGGAGGCCGCCGCCAGGGCATCCGAAAAAGTGAAGCCGTTCCTTGAAGGCAAGACGATCAAAAAAGTCATTGTCGTGCCGAAGAAGCTGGTGAACTTGATTGCGACGTAGCGGCTTTCGGAAGAAAGCCGCCATCTTAAAAAATGGAAGTTTGCGGCGGTCTGCCGACGCGCCGCTACGCCTTTTCCCCGCCCGCCAAAATCGTCTGGAAATGCGGCGGCTGTTCCTCGCGGGCGACCACGCTGATTTCGATTTTTTTGAAGCCCGCCTCCTCCAGCCAGCGCTGTAGATCACTTTCAGCAAAACCCGGCCAGCGGTCGCCGTAAAGTTCATGCGCCTTCTCGAAATTGTGCCGGAGCAAATCAAGGATCATGATTTGCCCGTGCGAACGAAGGATTTTGCCAGCGGCGGCAATCGCCTTTGCGGGAACCTCAGCGTGATGCAATGCCTGGCTTAAAATCACCAGGTCAACGCTGTTCGCTTCAATGGGCGGGTTCTGCAAATCGCCGAGGCGGAACTCCAGATTCTTCAACCCGTTTTTTTTTGCCTTCGCCGCGCCGAACGTGACGATTTTTCCCGAGTTGTCCACGGCGATGACCCTTTTGCAGCGGCGTGCGAGCAGTTCGCTCAACAGGCCTTCGCCGGCGCCGAGGTCGGCCACGACGAGCGGCGGCAGTATGCGCAGCAGCAAATGCCCGAACGCCTGCCACGAACGCCCCGGGCCATAAACACGGTCGAATCGCCCGGCAACCTGGTTGAAATAGACCTGCGCCTGCTCGCGGCGGCGGTTCAACACGCGCTTCAAATTGATCTGGTCGCCCGCGTGCTCGGGCAGCTCCTTCGCGCCGCGGATGGCCAGTTGGATGAATTCGCGCGCCGCGCCGTCCGCATCCGGGTCCAGCTTGTAAAACGTCCGCTTGCCCTCACGCCGCGATTGCACCAGTTCCGAATCCTGCAACAGGCCAAGATGCGTGGAAATGCGCGACTGTCCGAGCCGCGTGATTTCCTGCAGCTCGTTCACGGAGAGTTCGTCCCGTTCCAGCAGTGCCACGATGCGCAGCCGCGTAGGGTCGGACAAGGCCCGCAATGATTTCAGGGTCGAGGACATGATTTCTCGTGCGCCAAAGATTCTCAAAAAACCGTTTGACGCGCGTCATTCCTGATATATCATCTTATCTTGATACGTCAATATGTAATTGGCGACCAAAACAACGCCTCAAAATTAAATGAGTAAAAACTTTATTTTTTCGTCGGAGTCCGTCGGCGAAGGCCATCCGGACAAGGTTTGCGACACCATTTCGGATTACGTGCTGGACGCCTGCCTGGCGCAGGACAAATACAGCCGCGTCGCCTGCGAGACCTACGCCAAGTGCAATCTCGTGGTGGTCGGCGGCGAAATCACGACCAAGGCCAAACTCGATTTCAACGCCATCGCGCGTCAGGCCATCCGCGACATCGGTTACACCCACGATGACGACGTTTTCCACGCCGACAAGGTGCTCATCATGAACGCCATCACCTCGCAGTCGCCGGACATCAAGCAGGGCGTGGACGCGGTCAAGGCCGAAGGCAAGAAGAAGGCCGAACAAGGCGCGGGCGACCAGGGATTGATGTTCGGCTACGCCACGAGCGAAACGCCCGAACTCATGCCCGCGCCGATCATGTATGCGCACAAGCTCGGACGCGCGCTGACCAGGATCCGTAAGAGCGGCAAGGTGGCATGGCTCCGTCCCGACGCCAAGAGTCAGGTCTCGGTCCAATACGTCAACGACCAGCCGGTGCGCATCACCAACGTTGTCATCTCTACCCAGCACGCACACGACGTGAAGCACAAGACCATCGAGGAGTTCTGCATCGAAGAGGTCATCAAGAAGGTTTTACCCAAGCACATGCTCGACCGGAAGACGTTGTTCCTCATCAACCCAACCGGCCGTTTCGTAGTCGGCGGACCGCAGGGCGACACGGGACTGACCGGACGCAAGATTATCGTGGACAGCTACGGCGGCATGGGCCGGCACGGCGGCGGCGCTTTCAGCGGAAAAGACCCGTCGAAGGTGGACCGCAGCGCGGCCTACATGGGCCGGTATGTGGCGAAGAACATTGTGGCCGCGGGACTGGCGACCAGCGCGGAAATTCAATTCGCCTACGCCATCGGGTATCCCGATCCGGTCTCGGTTTGTGTGAACACGTTTGGCACGGGCATCGTGGCCGACGAGGAAATCGAACGCGCCGTCCGCGAAGTTTTCAGTTTCAAGCCCGCGCACATCATCCGGCAGCTCAACCTGCTCCGCCCGATTTATGCCAAGACCACCAACTACGGTCACTTCGGCAAGAGCGACCCGGACATCACCTGGGAAAAGGCCGACAAGGTCAAGGACCTCAAGCGCGCTTTGAAATTGAACTGACACTCAACCCTCAACTTTTAACTCTCAACCGAATATGCCCGCAGTCAAACTTCCCCCTTCACGCGCGAAAATTGCCAGGGCCAATGGCAACGGCGCGAAACACGATTACTACGTCCGCGACATTTCGCTCGCCGACCTCGGCCGCCGCGAGATTGACGTGGCCGAGCAGGAAATGCCCGGGCTTATGTCCATCCGCGCCAAATACGGCCCGCAAAAGCCGTTTCGGGGCGTGCGCATTTCCGGTTCGTTGCACATGACCATCGAGACCGCCGTGCTCATCGAGACGCTGGCCGAACTCGGCGCGTCCGTGCGCTGGGCGAGTTGCAACATTTTTTCAACGCAGGACCAGGCCGCCGCTGCGATTGCGAAAACCGGCGTGCCGGTGTTCGCGTTCAAGGGCGAATCGCTGGAGGAATACTGGCAGTTCACGCTCGACATGCTCACGCATCCGGGCAACCAGGGCCCGCAACTGGTCGTGGACGACGGTGGCGACGCCACACTGCTCCTCCACAAAGGTTATGAAATGGAACAGGGCGACAATTGGGTCAACACACCCGGTGACAGCCACGAAGTTTCCGTCGTCAAAAATCTTTTGAAGAAGTGCGCGAAGGAACGTCCCGGCTGGTTCACGCGGGCCGTCAAAGACTGGAAAGGTGTCAGCGAAGAAACGACGACCGGCGTGCATCGGCTCTACCAGATGCTCGAGGCCAAAAAACTGCTCGTGCCGGCCATCAACGTCAACGACTCCGTCACCAAATCGAAGTTCGACAATCTCTACGGCTGCCGCGAATCACTCGCGGACGGCCTCAAGCGCGCGCTTGGCGTGATGATTGCCGGCAAGACCGCCCTCGTTTGCGGCTACGGCGACGTCGGCAAGGGCTGCGCGCATTCGCTGCGCGGATTTGGCGCGCGCGTCATCGTCACCGAAATAGACCCCATCAACGCGTTGCAGGCCGCGATGGAAGGGTTCAAGGTGACGGCCATCGAAGACGCGCTCTGCGAAGCGGACATCTACGTCACCACCACCGGCAATTGCGACGTCATCACGCTCGAGCACATCCTCAAGATGAGGGATCAGGCCATCGTTTGCAACATCGGCCACTTCGACAACGAAATCCAGGTGGACCGCCTGAACAACGCAAAGGGCGTCAGCAAGCTGAATATCAAACCGCAGGTGGACCGCTACGACCTGCCCGGCGGTCGCAGCATTTATTTGCTCGCCGAAGGCCGGCTGGTGAACCTCGGCTGCGCCGAAGGCCATCCGAGCTTCGTCATGTCGAACTCATTCACGAACCAGGTGCTCGCGCAACTGGATTTGTGGAAGAACAAGGACATCTACAAGGTGGGCGTCTATCGTTTGCCCAAGAAACTGGACGAAGAAGTCGCCCGGTTACACTTGGATAAAATCGGCGTCAAACTTACGAAGCTCACCAGGAAACAAGCTGATTACCTGGGCGTGCCGATCGACGGTCCCTACAAGCCGGAGCACTATCGGTATTAGCTCAGGACAGGCTTTCAGCACAGGTCCAACCAATCGAGTCAGGCAGGATGCCCGACCCGCATTGATAACGGAGAGGAACAAGTTTGCCTTTTTGCCGGCACGGCCTTTTTGCCGGCGCGCACCAAATCACAGTTGCAGTTTCCTCCGCCCGTGTTAGTTGTAATCCATGCGCAAGATCAGCTCATCGCAAAACGGTCGCGGCCTGACACGCCGTCAATTCATCCAAACCTCCACCGCGCTGGCCGGCACGGCGTTGCTCTCGCCGTGGGCGCTGGCCGAATCATCCGCGGCGAGCAGCCCGGCTCCGGTGCGCACCGCTACGGATCAAGTGACGCTGGGCAAGACCGGCATCAAACTGAGCCGGCTGGGGTTCGGCACCGGCAGCGACAACGGCTACATACAAACTGCGCGGGGCAAAGACGAGTTCGTCAACCTCATTCATTACGCCTATGACCGCGGCATCACGTACATTGACACCGCCCAGGCGTACCAGACATTTGATTTGATTGCCGATGCCATCAAAGGATTGCCGCGGGAAAAACTTTTCATCCAGTCCAAGGTGGACGGCCAGCCGGAGAACGTGCTGGGTGTCATTGACCAGCACCGCAAAACGTTCAACACCGATTACGTTGACAGCGTGCTCATTCATTGCATGACGCGCGGCCAGTGGACGGACGAATGGAAACGCGTCATGGACGGTTTCAACGAAGCCCGGGAACGGAAATGGATCCGGGCCAAGGGCGTTTCCTGCCACAGCCTGCCCGCGTTGCGCGCCGCCGTCGCCTCGGATTGGACCGAAGTGCACCTGGTCCGCGTGAATCCGCAGGGCGCTTACACCGATGGCGACAGCGGTTACTGGGGCAGCCGCCGCCATGAAATCGCCCCGGTGATGAAGGAAATCAAAACGATGCACGCGAAGGGCCGCGGCGTGATTGGCATGAAAATCTGCGGCAACGGCACGTTCACCGACCCGGCCGACCGCGAGAAATCCATCCGCTTTGCCATGGCCTGCCGGGAGATTGACGCCGTGGTCATCGGGTTCAAAAGCCGTCAGGAAATTGACGAAGCCATCGAACGGATCAATCGCGCGTTGAAGGAAGTTTGATGTGCATTTGAAGGCGAACGGGAAACCGTTCGCCGTTTTAATTCTCACAGTTCCCGCAATGCCGATGCGATGGGCAGCCGCGCCGCGCGAATGGCCGGGAACAAGCCGCCAATCAAGCCGATGACCGCCGCCCAGACCACCCCGCGCACCAGCAATTGCGGCGTGACCCTGAAGGCGAACGTGATCTGGCTGAAGCTTTGCCAGTTCATCGTCGAGGTGTGGAAATTATTGAAGGCGAGATAGGCCAGGCCGCCGCCGACGGCGCCGCCGACCAGCGCCAGCACCAATGATTCGAGCATCAACGACACCACCACCGCGCTGCCGCCGAAGCCGAGCGCCCGCAACGTGGCGATCTCCCGCGTCCGCGCCGCGACTGCGCTATACATCGTGTTCAGCGCGCCGAATACCGCGCCGATGGCCATTAAGAACGCGATGAGAAAACCGAGCGTCGTGATCAACCGCGTGATGGTTTCGGATTGTTGGGCGTAATACTCGGATTGCCGGACGACTTTCACGCTCAATTGCGGATTCGCAGTCAATGAATCCTTGAATGCCTGAAACGCGCCCGGCGAATTGAGCCTTACGGAGACGGACTGAAACGAGTCACCGCGATTATACGCGTCCTGCAACACCTTCGCGTCGGTCCAGATTTCAGATTCCGCAACGCCGCCGTTGGCCGAAAAAATGCCGACGACCGGCCATTCGTACCGCCCTACTTTTATTTTCGAACCGGCGTCCAGCCCGGCGAATTCCTGGGCAGCGCCGCGGCCGACGATCACTTCGTCCTTGCCCCAATCAAACATCCGGCCCTGGATGATTTTCAAATTGTCGCGCACCAGCAACGCCGCGGGTTCCACCCCGCGCAACGGGACGTTGGCATCCGTGCCGGTGGAGCGCTTGGGCAGGTTGATGATGACAAACAATTCCGCGGACGCGAGCGGGCCTTGTGCGTTGCGCGCCACTCCCGGGGCGTCGGCGATGACACGCGTCTCGTCGCGCCCGAAGCCGCTGACCATTTCGCTGTCCGCGCCGCTGCGCAAAACAATCGCGCCGTCGGGCGCGCCGGAAACGGTCATGGCCTGCCGGAAACCCGCCGCGATGGAGAGCACGCCCACGAGCACGGCGACGACGCCGGCGATGCCGATGATTGTGGCCGTGACCGCGCCGCGCCGTTGCGGAATGCTCATCAAACCGAACTTCGTGATGGAAGCAATTTGGGAAAGCCAGTTGATGGGGCCGGCCATAATCAAATGTGAATTTCTGGAAAGGTAGGGAAGCCGCGCTGCGGCGTCCGGTCGGCGCGGCGCGCCGCCCCTACCATGAATGGGAAATTATTTTGGAAAATCATATTACATTCTCCTCAAGGCGTCCGCGACGCGCAGGCGCATGGCCTGCAGCGCGGGAAAAATTCCAGTGACGAAGCCCAGCGCGACGCTGAGGCCCAGGCCGATGAGCAGGTCGCGCTTCGGTAAAAAGAACATGGGGAGCAGGCCGCCCGTGGGGTCGCCGCGCGAAATCATCAGCCACGCCAGTCCGAGGCCAAGCGCTCCGCCCAGCACGGTGAGCAGGCACGACTCGGCGAGCACGAACGACACGATTTGGGCATTGGTAAAGCCAATCGCCTTGAGCACGCCCAACTCGCCGGTCCGTTCGCGCACAGCCTGCGCCATGGTGTTGCCGGTCACGAGCAGGATGGTGAAGAACACCGCGGAAAGGATCGCCGCGACGATGAAGACGATGTTGCCAATTGCCTTGGCCCAGCCTTGAATGAACGCGCCTTCCGGCTCCGTCTTGGTTTCCGCCGGCGAATTTTCAAATTCCTCATCCACCCGTTTGGCCACTTCCGCCGCTTGTGACGGGTCTTTGATGCGGATGGTGTACCAGCCGACCTGTCCCTTGCCCCAGGCCTGCCGCGCTTCGTCGAAGTAATCATAACGGAAGAACACCGGGGTGGTGTCGGTGCCCTTGTCTTTCCCGTCGTAAATGCCCACGATGTCAAATTCCCAGGTGCGGCTTCCGTCCGGCCTCGTCCAAATGGTTGATTGAATCGGGACCTTGTCCCCGATTTTCCAATGAAAGCGGTTCGCCGTCCGCCGTCCGACAATCGCGCCCGTCCACGTTGCCAGCCAGGCTTTCTCCTGTTCCGGCGGCAGGACGATTTCGGGATGCATCTTGAGAAATTTCTCCGGCTCGACGGGGTTTTGCATGAAGAAATTTTTCGGATCCTGGTAAATGCCGCCGAACCAGGTCTGGTGCGTGGCGAAATCCACGCCGGGGATCCGGTCCATCCGCGCTTCGTAACTGACCGGCAGGAGGTTGATGATGGACACCTTTTGGCGGACGATCAACCGGTCTGCGCCCGCCAGTTCCACGCCGCCGACCAGTGCCTGCTGGATTGCCGAAAGAAATCCGAACAGGACGAACGCCACGACAATGGACAGCAGCGTCAGCGACGTGCGCAACTTTTTCCGCTTCAGATTGCACCAGATAAGGTGAACAAATTTCATTTCACCGGTTCATTGCTCAATTGTCCTTTGTCCAGATATACCGTCCGCGACGCGCGCGCCGAGGCGTGTGGATCGTGCGTGACCATGATGATGGTCTTGCCGTGCTCCCGGTTCAGTGCCTGAAGCAAGTCCAGGATTTCGTTGCCGGCCTTGCGGTCAAGGTCACCGGTCGGTTCGTCGCAGAGCAACAGCGTCGGGTCGGTAACAATGCCGCGGGCGATGCCCACGCGCTGTTGTTCGCCGCCCGAAAGCGTCCGCGGATAATGTTTCGCGCGATGCGACAGTCCCACCACCGCGAGCGCCGTTTCCACGTGTTTCTGCCGCTCCGTCCCGGAAAGGTGCGTCAGCAGCAGCGGCAGTTCCACGTTTCGCTCCGCGGTCAGCACCGGCATCAGGTTGTAAAGCTGGAAAACGAAGCCGACGTGCCGCGCGCGCCACCCGGCCAGCCGGCGATCGGACAATTGATCGAGGCGTTCGCCGGCGACCGTGACCGCGCCTTTCGTCGGGCGGTCGAGGCCGCCGATCAAATTCAAGAGCGTGGTCTTGCCGGAACCCGACGGCCCCATCAACGCGAGGAATTCGCCGGCGGACGCCTGCAAATGCAGGTCCGCCAGAACGTGTATGTCTTCCGAGCCGCGATGAAAGACTTTTTCCACTCCGTCAACGTTCACCAGGGTACTGTTACCTTGAGCATTCATTATTCACTCAATAGCGTTTCACATTCGTGGTTGCGAAGCCAAATACAAAACGGCGACCGATTTCCATGTCTCACGGCTTTACCTCTTTCACCTTCGTGCCATCGGTTAAACCGGCCGGCGCGTCCACGATGACTTTTTCTCCACCGGACACGCCTGCGCTCAACACCGAGTCGTCACCCTGCGTGTCGCTGACAGTGACCGCGCGACGTTCGGCGCGGCCGCCTTGGACGACAAACACCACGTCGCGCCCGTCCTGATTTTGCACGGCGCTTTTCGGTACCACCACCGCGCGGGCTGCGGTTGCTCCGCTGACACCGCGGAAGGCCACCTTCACCGACATGTCCGGCAGAATGCGCGGATCGAGCTGGTCAAAACCGACGCGCACTTTGACGGTGGACTTTTCCCGGTCGGCGGTCGGGATGGTGGCGATGACCTTGCAGGGAATTTTCCAGTCGGGATAGGCGTCCAGCGTCGCTTCGACCGGCTGGCCCGGCTCCACCCGGTTGATGTAGCTTTCGTTGACGTCAATTTCAATTTCCAGCGAGTTCATGTCCACGATCGTCCCGATGCCCGTGCGCGTGAAACCGCCGCCGGCTGAGACCGGCGAAATCATTTCTCCCGGCTGCGCATCCTTGGTGGTGATCACGCCGTCAAACGGCGCGCAGATGACCATGTCATCCATCTGCTGCTGCCACTCGGCCACCTGGCGTTCCGCGACGACGACGTCGAGCTTCTGTTGCGCCAGGTGTGCCTGCAACGCTTTGGCATTCGACTCGGCCAGGTCCAGGTCGGATTGCGACGCGATGTGCTGTTTGGCCAGCGCGGTCGTGCGTTGAAATTCCTGGTCCGCGTCCTTGAGTTGCGCCTCGGTCTCCGCCAGCGCGGCCTGCGCCGACGCCAACTGGGCCTGGGCCACCTCGAGGCTGGCCTTGACATTGGAATCATCCAGCCGCGCCACGACCTGGCCGGCTTTGACCTTCATGCCCTCCTCGATGAGCACTTCCGTAACCTTGCCGGTGACTTTGGAGGAAACTGTTGCCTCCCGCCGGGCGGTGACGTAGCCGGAGGCGTTCAACACGGTTCGTTCTCCGGTGCCGCCGGCGGCATCGCGCGCCACCGCCGTCCGCACTGCGACGGCGTCCGAACCTGAATGCCACCAAAGCGCTGCGCACGTCACCATCAAAATCGCGGCCGCAGCAACGGCCAACCCCATTTTGGATTGTGGTTTCTGCTCTGCGCTGCGTTCGATCCGCAAACCATCGAGCGGAGGTTTGGCTGAACTCATAAACGTGTCCATGAAAAGCAAACCGGTTTTTGCCGTCGCGGTCAAGCCGTGGTCTGTGAAAACTCTCGGCTCGCATCCACAATAATTGGCGCGCGAGAGACACGGTTCATCGGGCAAGATACCGATTATCGTTACGCCCTTGAACAGTTCGCCGCCATTGCGGAAGATGTGAAAACATGTTTCGCATGGGCATAGACCTGGGCGGCACGAAGATTGAAGGCATCGTCCTCGAGGCCTCTGGCCGCGAACTTTTCCGCAAGCGCGTGGAGACACAGCAGGAAAAAGGTTATGCCCACATCCTGAGCCGCCTCAAAGGGCTGTATGACGAACTGGCCGCACATGTTCAATCACAACCACACACGTTCGGCATCGGCACGCCCGGAGCCATCTCGCCGCGCACCGGCCTGCTGAAAAATTCCAACACCGTCTGCATGAACGGCCAGCCGTTGAAAACCGACCTCGAACGGATGCTCGGCCGAAAAATCGAAATCCAGAACGACGCGAATTGTTTCGCCATGGCCGAGGCGCTGCACGGCGCGGGCCGGGGAAAGAAACTGGTTTTTGGCGTCATCATGGGCACGGGCTGTGGCGGGGGAATTGTTTACCAAGGCGAGGTCATCACCGGCCCGCAGGCCATCGCCGGCGAATGGGGCCACATGTCCATCGCCCCGGACGGTCCGTTGTGCTACTGTGGTCAGCGCGGTTGCGTGGAGACGTACATCAGCGGCGGCGGACTGGAGGCGCGCTACGCCGAACAGTTCGGAGCGAAACGGTCGTTCAAGGAAATCGTGAAGGATTACCAGGCCGGCGATACGAAGGCGGTGGCGTTCATGAAAATTTTCTTCCGCCACTTTGGCCGTTCGCTGGCCAATCTCATTGACGTGCTGGACCCGGACGTGGTCGTGCTTGGCGGGGGCGTCTCAAATTTCGATGCGCTCTACACGGAAGGCGTCGCGGAAATCGCGCGGCACGTTTTCAGCGATTGCCTCGAAACGCCCATCGTCAAACATCAGCTTGGTGATTCCGCCGGGGTCATCGGCGCGGCGTTGATTGGAGTTTGAAGTTTGGGCGCAGGGCAAGCGTCCCGCCTGTTTCCAATTGGTTAGAGTCAGGCAGGATGTCTGGCCGGTGTTTGCAAACGGACGGGAAGCCATTTCCTTTTTCAATGTTCCATCAAAATTTTCAATTTGTTCCCTGAAGTTGAATTGTGGTAATTGCACCGCATGAATCAAACAAGTCAACGGCCAAAGCCCGTAGTCTTAAGTCGCGTCGTTTGGCTGCTGCTGTTGGTTTGTGGTTCGCTTTATCTTGCTCGTTTGTGTGGCCATGGCCATTTTGCAACGCTCACTCATTTATTTTCCTTCTGTTTTTACCCGGGAACAGGTGGATCAAATGGCGCAATCCGCGCGGCTGGAACGCTGGACAAATTCAGCCGGCGAGTTCATCGGACTGAAACGCCTTTCGCCCAGGCAACCGGCGGAAGGAACAGTCATGATCATGTATGGCAACGGCAGCACGGCGATTGGCTGTGAGCCATTACGCGAATGACATTCAAAGTGTGGCTGCGTTTGACGTTTTCATCCTGGAATATCCCGGCTATGAGGATCGTCCTGGTTCGCCGAGCCAGAACAGTTTGTTCACTGCGGCTGATGAAGCATTTCACACTGCTTTCCACTAACCAGCCGATTTATCTCGTTGGCGAATCGCTCGGCACCGGCGTTGCCACGTATTTGGCGGGGACTTATTCCAACAAAATCGCAGGCGTCATTTTGATTTCACCTTTCAACCGTTTGACCGATGTCGCGCAGAGACCACTATCCGCTGCTGCCCGTTCGGTTATTGCTCGCGGATCGTTTTCCTTCAGAAAAATATCTCCGCTGTTATCATGGCAAAGTCGGAATAACGGTTGGTGGCAGAGACGACCTCGGTTCCGGAAAAATTTGGTCTTCGTCTTTACAACGGCTATGCCGGTCCCAAAAAGCTTTGGGAATTTTCTGACGGCTGGACATTGTGGAATCAGGTGAACAACCGTCGAAATTCTGGAAAGAAGCAATCACCTTCTGGCAAACGAACCTGCCTTCGGAGCGCAAATGAGTCAAACGCGGGACAGGCGTCCCGCCTGTCTCCATTTGATCAGAGTCAGGCAGGCTATCGGAAGTTCAGATTGTCAGCGCACCGCGGTGAATTTACAAAGCACCACGCCATGGACGGGAATCGTGACCGGGAATGAATCGGTCGCGGGATCGTTGATGTCTGGCAAATCCCGTTGCCGCCACAGGTCGCGCACGTGCTGCCGTCCGGTCAAGCCGAGCTTCGCGAAGTCTTTGAAATCCAGTTTCACCGGTTCCAATCCCAGATTGAAAAACCCGACAGCACGCCCGCCATCCTCCAGTTCCTTTTCATAAACCCGCACGTCGCCGTTGGTGACGACGCACGTCGCCTCCTGGCCGAGCGCGTCCTGATCCAGCGCGAGAACTTCGTCATTGCTCAAAAGATTCAGCGTGAAGTCGTCGAATTTTTCCATGTCGCAGCCGATGAGCAATGGCGCGGACAGCAGACACCACAGACTGATGTGCGTGTATTGCTCGTCCGGCGTGAGACGCGACGGATGCAGATGGCCCCAGCCGACTTCGCCGACGACGAGCATGTCGGGATCGTTCCAATTTCCGGGCTTCGCGAATGGCGCAGCCTTGTCCTGCTTGAAGCCGATGTCGCTCATGCTCTTCCACGTATCCGTGATGTCGCCGGTGGTGCGCCAGCAATTACCATTCACCAAGCCGCCCCATTTCCAAACGTCCGCCATGCCGTATTGGCAAAGGCTGAAAACGATGTCGCGGTTTTGTTCGCGCAGAAAATCGCCCATGACTTTGTAGGGATAAATCGCGCCGGCGTCGTTGGTCGTGGTTTTGCCCCAGAGCGGAATGTCCTTGGCGACATTCGTGATCTTTCGCCGGAAGCGATGCTCGCCATAGCTGCACCAGTCGTATTTCAAATAATCAAAGCCCCATTTCGCATATTGTCTCCGCGTCCTGTTTCTCGTGCTGCCAGCTTCCGGTGCAACCGCCGCAGGTCCACGGCCCGGGCGAGGAATAAAGTCCGGCCTTCAAACCGAGGCCGTGAATGTAATCGGCGAGACCTTTCATGTCGGGAAAACGCGAATTGGGCACGACGTGGCCGCGCTTGTCGCGGAAAGGCCCTTGCAAAGTGGGGTCCTTGGAGTCGCGATGATTCTGCCAGTAATCGTCCACGTTAATGTAAGTCCAGCCGTGATGGATGAGGCCACTTTTTACCAGCGCGTCCGCCGCATGTTTGACCTTGTCCTCGGAAACCGCGCCGGCAAAACAATTCCAACTGTTCCAACCCATCGGCGGCGTCAGCGCGATCGTGTCGCCGCACCACGATGCGAAATGTTTTCTCCGCCTTGCCGAACGAATTCTGCGCGACCAGCGTGATGACAACCTCGCCCTTTTCTTCAATTTGCCGGTGAGGCGTCCGGTTTTGGAATTCACCTTCAATCCCCACGGCAGATTTTTCGCGGAAAATTTCATGGGCCGCTCGCCCGTCGCCGGAATCGTGTAACAGAAACGGCGAACCGGGCCGCACGCCGAAGATGTCCGGGCCGTTGATGCGCGGCGTGGCCGGCGTGGCGGGGGTGAGAATGTAAGGGGCGACCGGCGCCAGCGGTTGTTCGCCCGCAGCCGTGGTCGGTTTGCCAGCAACCGTTTCAAATTTCGCGTCCGCCCAGTCCGCGTGGTCAAAATCGATTCCATCGCCCGCACCGCTGACTTCGAGCACCAACGACTTCACGCCGGCGAGGTCAACTTCGCAATCCTTGGCCGCGTCGCCGGCCTTCATCACGCCGCTCTTCCAAAGCACCTTGCCATCGCCGCGCACGATGAATTCAATGCTCGCCGCTGGATTCTTGTTCACCTCGTCATCCACGCCGACGCTGGCGGAAAATTTCTGCGCGCCGCCATTCAGATTGACGCGCAGCGTGCTTTCCGCGTGCGTGCCAAAGCCGCGCGAAATCTTTCCGCCAATGGTCAAAGGGTGGCCTTCAACGGATTTATTTTTGTGCGGCTCGCCCCAGCCTTGCGTGGCAGAGTCGAGATTCAAGTCGTCCAGCCAGACAGTTTCGGCGAAAACAATTCCGGTTGTGAACGTGGCCGATGAGAGAACGAGTGCGAAAGCCAGGCCTGAATTCATTGCGTGATTCTGCCGCCGGATTTTTTTGCGTCAAGCTCGCCAGCGAAAAAAACTTCGCTAATCTTGGCGCATGACGACGTTGCTCATCGCCACGCGCAACGCCCACAAGGTGGGCGAAATCCGCGCCATCCTCGGCGACAGGTTTCAGTTTCTCACGCTCAACGATTTTCCCGGCGCGCCGAAAGTTGTCGAAGACGCCAACACGTTCGCCGGCAACGCGACAAAAAAGGCCGTTGAACTTGCAAAGTGGCTGCCACGCCAATTCCCCAGCTCCCAGACGCCAGATGCCAGACCCGATTTCGTTCTTGCCGACGATTCCGGTCTGGAAGTGGATGCATTGAACGGCGCGCCCGGCGTGCATTCGGCGCGTTTTGCCGCGCTGGACCGGAGCGCGGACGGCTCGTCCGCGAATACCCCCGACGCGGACAACAACGGCAAATTGTTGCGCCTGCTCAAGAACGTTCCCGTGGAAAAACGCACCGCGCGGTTTCATTGCGTGCTGGCGTTGACGCCGGTGCTGCCGGAAAAGATCGAAAGCGCGTCGCCGGTCTGCTACGCGGATGAATTTGAAATGCAGACGGAATTGTTCGACGGTGTTTGTGAAGGGAGGGTTCTTTTTGAGCCGCGCGGGAAAAACGGTTTCGGCTACGATCCGCTGTTTGTGCCGGAAGGTTTCGAGCAGACGTTTGCAGAACAGGGCGAAGACGTGAAAAACAAATTGAGCCACCGCGCCAGGGCATTGGAGAAGCTGAAAGCTGATTTCACAACCAGGCCATAAGGACACAAAGCCAATTCCGATTGTCTGTAGCTGCCGATGTAAAGCTCATCTCAAATGCAGAAGGCAGAATGAGTCTCCTTACGTCGGTTGGTACAATCGTTCGGATGCGTTCCCGCCAAATGCCGAAAATCATATCCGTCACCCGCCCGCTTATTTTTTCAGCCGGAAGAAACAGGCACCGTTGGTCGTGCTGTTGGTAGTGACGCTGTCGTAGCCGTTCAGCGCAGTGAAATTGGTGACTGCCGGCCAGCTCGCCGCGGCGACATTGGAGGTGGATTGCAGCTCGTAATCGGTCGCCCAGGCCGGCCAGCGGACCACATTGTTCGTGCCTGTCCGCGCCAGACTCACCATCGGCGGAACACTGCCGGTGCACACGACAGTCGCGCTCGCGCCGATCGTGCTCTGGACGTTGAGATAAACGGGATAATTCCCTGCGTTGGTGTAGGTGTGCGAGCCGCGCACCTCTTTCCGCCCGGCGAGATTGGTCACAATCACCCCGCCATTGGTCGAGTTGTCGCCCCAGTTGATAAAGGCGCTGAAATTATTAGTCGCGCTATTTGGCACACCATTCGTGAACGTGGCCAGCAGCAGGTTGGTGAATGGCACGAGCGCTGTTGCGGTGAAGTTGGTGGGGAGCACAGAAATTGTCGTGTCGCCAACGGCGATCGTAAATACCTGATAATCGTACGTAGAAAAGCTTGAGTCGGGCGCCACGGCTACGTAGATATTTAGAGGCCCGGAATAACCGGAATTGGGGACCAAAATGAATTGCCCGTTCGTGCCGGGGTAAAGTGCGAAGGTTGAATTGTTGAACGCATTTTGGTCGACAAAATAAGCATCGAAGTATTTCGTGTCGTTCTCCAGGTCCAGGGAGGAAATGAAATTTGTCAATCTCCCGCCGGTTGCAACAATCCGGTTCGTAATGGCCGGGTTGGAAAAAATCGGCGGATCATTGACCGCGTCGCTGACCGTGGTGGCCGTGAACGTGTTGGTCGCGTGCCCACCCGCGCCGTCATCGGCGATGACGCTGATCGTTCCCGTGACCCCGACGGCGTTGGTGCCGGCGAGGGTGAGGACGGTGTCAGAGGTATCGGGCACGATTGAAGCCCGGGTGATGATCACATTGGCCAGCGGACGGCTGTTGGCGTCGGCGGGCGTGTTGATGATGTTGGTGAGCACGTTGAAGCCGCGGATCAACTGACCGAACAGCGTGTAGCCAAAATCGAGGGTCCGCTGCGGACCGGACGTGACGAAAAATTGCGAACCGTCGGTGTCCTTGCCGGAATTGGCCATCGCCAGTTGCCCGTTGCCGCTGAAAATTGCCTGGGGATTAAACTCATCGTCAAAACGAAACACCGGCCCGCCCGTGCCGTTCGTGTTCGGGTCGCCGCCCTGGATGACAAAGCCGGGCACGACGCGGTGAAAAATGGTATTGCTGGTGTACATGCCGCCGGCCGTCAGACCCTGGATCACATTCACCGTGTGCGGGGCGAGGTCGCGAAACAGCATGAACGTCATGTCACCCACGTTCGTCACGGTCGCCACACCGCCGCGGAACGGGGTTTGAAACGCCCCCGGCGCATTTCCCGGCGCCGCCTGCACCACGGACATTTTCCAGAATGGATTGTTCGTGTGAACTGAGATGGTGATGCGATTGGTGCTGCTGGTGGCCGTGAAGGTGAGAGGCCGGCCATTGGTTGAACCCGCCGTGACCGGCAGGATCAGGGTTTTGCCGGCGGGAATGCTCGCATTGGGAATGGGATCAATCACCGGCCCGGCAAAAGTTGAAAACAACAAGGCTCCAAAAAACAAAAAAACACCAGGAATACGTCGGCACTTCATGACACAATACGAGACGCATTATACCATACCTTGAAATGGCGCGCAATTTGCCCGCCTATTTAAGCAGGCTTCCGAGTTGCAGCTTGCGGCGCAGCAAACCGTTGCTGGCGATCATCCGGAATTTCCCGCCCGGCGCGGGTTGGGTGTAAAACTCGCCGCCGGAACATTCGACCATCAACGCGCCCGCCGCGATGTCCCACAAATTGATGGTGCGCTCGACATAGGCGTCAAGGCGGCCGGAGGCGACGTAGGCAAGTTCGAGCGCCGCCGAGCCCATGATGCGGATTTTCAATGTGCGGCGGGAAAGCCGGTTCAGGTGTGGTAGGCTTTTCGCCAGGTTTTGTTTGCTTTTGGAAAAACCCATGGCCACGACGGCCTCGTTCAGGTTTCTGCGTTTGCTGACGTGGACCATGCGCCCGTTCAGTCGCGTTGGCCCGCCGCGAATCACCGTCCAGAGTTCATCCGTGAACGGACCATAAATCACGCCCAAAACTGTGACATGTGCCGGGTGACATGTGACATGGTCTCTTGCGCGACTTCGGCTGTCATTCTTGTCACGTGTCACGTGCCACTTGTCACTCCTCGCCTGCAACGCAATCGAAACCGCCGCGTGCGGGATGCCAAAGAAATAATTCACCGTGCCGTCAATCGGGTCCACCACCCAGCGGTATTCAGCGTTCATGTCGCCGGTGCAGCCTTCCTCGCCGAGCAAGGCGACCTGCGGAAAGGCGGCGTGCAGAATGTGCTGGATGGTTTTCTGGCAGCGCACATCGAGTTCGAGCTTGATGTCGTGGACATCGGCGGCATTGACCCGCTTGCGCGCGTGCCAGTTGTCGCGCATGAGTTTGCCGGCGGCGCGCGCGGCTTTCACGGCAGCTTTTTGTGCTGTTTGTAAATTCACAAACAGACTTGATGCCAGCAGAACAGCTTGCGGTCGAGGTTTTTTGAAGATGTTACTGTTTACTGCAAATGCTTCCCGGGGATTAATGTGACGGACGCAATTCCCATGTCCATGACCAAATACGTTCCGCTCCTTGAGCATCGTAGGTGACAAATTCGAGTTGGTTTCCATTTTCGCGAAGCGTGAAATTGCCTGGCGAGTCTTCCTCACGGATGCGTCCGCCAAGCAGATAGTTGTCTAAGTTTTTCAATCTCCCGGCAAACTGTACCCATTCAACATCGTTGGTTGGGTTGGCCAGCAAATGCTGCGCTTGGGCGCTAACTTCAGCGTGCGTCACGAGGTTGGTATCCAACAAGTACTGGTAAAGTTGAAAAAGGCTTGCTTCTTCAATGCCACGGGGAAATTTTACGAGCCGTACCTCCATTTTGGGCAGGCACAAATAAATCAAACCAGCAAGGCCGAGACCACTAATAGCAACAATTCCAACTAATCGCGAAAATTTGGATTTGTAGGTTTCGTTGACCAACAGAAGGATGCAAATCGCGAGCAGGCCGACGGCAAAAAGTCCCGTTCCCCAATTCAGCGCGATGGTCAATGCCCCCTGCTGGCTGAACAGGTGATTCTTTTTTTCTGAAAATGGCGTCTGGTCAAGCCAGACATCATTGCGCACGTCGGCGGGCGAAAGCGTCGCCGTCAACTTGGTTGCCACAGGCAAATCGCCGACCCATTGGTGCAGCAATGGATGAGCGATGTTCGGTCGCGTGCAACGTTCTACTTTGAAATGCGGTGCTTCCGCCCGCGACGAGCCGAATACAAAAAGTTCAATGCTCAACGGCCCATTGTCCACGCCGGTCAATCGCATGGGATAAACCGGTTTGTCGGTCTTGAAGGTAAACGAAAACGGATGCGGCGTGCTGGTCTCAGTACCGGCGTTGTCGCGCCGGACTTTCGCGGCCACAAAGACCCAACCGTCCTTGACGTAGCTTGCAATCACCGGTTCCGCGTTGGTCGGCACGGCATATCCATTTTCAGACAGCCACGCCTGCAATGCTTTCGCGTCATGCGCGGCGATGGTGGTGGTTTCAAAAATTCCGACAATTTTCCGGTCGAGAATCGAGACGTCTTCTTCCAAAGAACCAGATGCCACCCCTTTTGTTTTCGCTGCGGAAAGTGCAGGGAGTAAGAGTGCTGCCAGCACAATGAGCAACCCTAAAACAAAGGCAATTACAAAAGCGTTCCATACAGACTGCGCCGCGCGCCACAACACATAGACGAATCCAAGCGCGAGCAGGATTCCGATATAGTATCGCGGAACATCGTGAATAATTTGCGGTCGGAAAAGATATTGCAGCGTCGGGAACAGGCCGGTGGTCGCCTCTTCAATGACCGGCTGGCTCGGCAGCGGAATGACCCATGCGAAATTGGTTCCCGCACCCGTGAAGCGTGTTTCGATCACGAGTCGCTCGGTAACATTGGAGTAGCAAATCAAAGCCCGTTGGTCGGGAACAATGACTTTGGCTGGGAAAGCGACAGTGGGAACCACCATCCCATCGGCCAGTGCTACAGTCGGCAGGAATAAAAGAAGCAGGAATGAAATGATTCGTTGCACTCTTACCGGAGGCTTATCACCCGCTGGTGAAAAGGTAAAACATATTTTCCCGATCAGGGAATGACCTCGTTGCGTCCGGCCAGTTGCGCTTCCTGGTCCATGCGCTTTTGGTCGAGGAGATTCTTTTCGGCGGCTTCGACGACGTGGAGCAGGTTGGCGGCTTCCAGCAGGCGCGGCGCGGTGACGTAGTTCGCGCCGGCGGCGTAAAGCTTCGGGATGTCCTCCAGCAATTCGGCGTGAACGACAATTTTCGCGTCCGGGTTCAGTTCGCGCAGTTGCCGGAGCATTTTCAAGTTGTCCGCGCCCTTGAGCACGGTGTTGGGCAACGAGCAGATGATGATTTCACATTCTGCCACGCCGGCGTGGAGCAGCGTGTCGCGCTGCGCGATGTCGCCGTAGGCAACGCGCAAGCCGCGTTGGCGAAGTTTTTCGTAAACGTTCGGGTTGAAGTCCACGACGACGATTTCCGTCACTAAGTCGGAACGTTCCCGGCTGATTTCTTCAATCAACGAACTGGCTGTCCACGAAAACCCAAGCAGGCAGATGCGTTTCGGCTTTGCTTCGCCGCCGGTTTCGGGGGCGGTTTGGTCGAGATCGCGCAAATCCAGTTTGTTCAGCCACGGGGTGGCTTTGCGGAGCAGTAGATCGTTTTTTAGAATCGCGTAAGTCGAACCGATCGCAAGAAACGCGAAGGAAAAGGCCGCGATACCGATGGTATTGGGCGAGACATCGCCGCTGGCCCGGCCGAGTGCGAGCAGCACGAGGGAAAGCTCGCTCAACTGGCAAAGGTTGACGGCGGGCAACAGGCTGACGCGATAGCCCTGCCTCATGAAATAAAGCGGCGGGAAGACCGTCGCGAACCGGCTGGCCACGAGGAACAGACAAAAGAAAACCGTCCAGAGCAGATAACCCCACGTCGGCACGGGAATGGTCATGCCGAGCGCGACGAAAAAGAGCGTCACAAAAAAATCGCGGATGCTCGTGACCTTGGCCACCACGTCGAGCGTGTAAGGGAACGTGGAAACCATCACGCCGGCGATGAGCGCACCCATGGCCGTGGACAAACCGAGCCAGCCGGCAAAACCGGCCATCGCCAGGCACCAGGCCAGGGCGCCGACCAGCACCAGTTCCGGCAGGCGCGCCACGGCCCGGAACACCGGCGGCAACACAAACCGGCTGGCCAAAAAGGCCACCGCCAGGAGCAGAATCACATTGCCGAAAGCCTGCGCCAGCGGACCAAAAGCGGGATTTTTCAGATTCGGCTGAAGGGCGAGGAACAGGATGACAAACAAATCCTGCAACACCAGCATGCCCAGCGTGACGCGACCGACGAGCGATTCAAGCTCGCGTTTGTCGTAAAGGATTTTGACGATGATGACCGTGCTGCTCATCGCCGCCGCCACGCCGAGGTAAAGCGCTTCCAATCGCGTTTCCGCCAGGCCAATCCAATCAAACACCAGCCAGCCGAGCAACACGCAACCGAGGATTTGCACCAGCGCGGTGACCGTGATGACCCTGCCCGCGCTCAGCATTTTTTTGAGGTCAATCTCCAGCCCGATCATGAACAGCAGCAGCGACAGGCCGATTTCGGAAATGGTCTGGATGTTCCGGGTGTTGGTGATCCATTGAAAACCGTGCGGGCCAATGACAAAGCCCGCGACGAGGTAAGCCAGCAGCACCGGCTGGCGCGCCACCTGTGACACCACCGCCAACACCCACGCGGCGATGATACAAATGGCGATATCGCTGACGAGGCCTTGCTCCATGCGGCGGGAAATTAACCACGAAACACACAAAATACACGAAGGATTTCACGGAATTCCCGCGCAGATTTCGTGTGGTTCGTGTATTTCGTGGCAAAAGAAATCAACCCAGAGCGGCCAGCGCGGACTTTACATGGTCGCGTTTGCCCTGCCACTCGGCGAGACGCTGCTTATGTTCCTCCAAAACGTTTGCCGGAACCTTTTGCGTGAAGTTCGGGTTGGCGAGCTTCTGTTCAATTTTCGCAATCTCGGCTTCGATTTTTTCCAGCTCCTTTTTCAACCGCGCATTTTCGGCGGCCAGCTCCTCCGCGCTCCGTAAGCCTTCCAGCGGCAGAAACAAATCACCCAACTCGACACGCGCGGTCATCGTGTTCTTAGCCGGCTTGAAGTCCGCATGGATCTCGACCGTCTCGGCATTGAGCAGCAGCTTGAGCACTTCGAGGTCGTGGGCCGGCAACTCGCGCGCCGGTTTGAGGATGAATTTGACCTTCTTGTTCGCGGCAATGTTTGCCGTGCGGCGCAGGTTACGGCCTTGCGTGACAAACTCGTTGCGGGCTTCGATATTTTTTTCGTCCTGTTCAGTCAGGCCATAGTGCGATTTGAAATCGTCGTCAAGCGGCTTCGGCCAGGGCGCGAACATGATGGTCTGGCCGCCCTGGTTTTCCGGCATGTCCCCGGCATAACCCATCCCGTGCCAGAGTTCCTCCGTGATGAACGGCAGGAACGGATGAAACAGCCTCAGCGTGTGCGAGAGAATGAAATCAATCACGGCGAGAGTGTTTGCCTTGCGCGCGTCTTGTTCCGCACTCCGCGTTCCGCGTTCCGCACTTCCCAAGACCGCCTTGCTCGCCTCGACGTACCAGTCGCAATATTCGCTCCAGAAAAAGCGGTAGAGCGTGGCTGTGGCGTCGCTGAATTTGTATTCGGCGAACGCCGTGTTCATCTCGCGAATCGCTTGGTCGAGCTTGAGCAAAATCCACTTGTCGTCGGACGTCAGAAGTTGGGGATTGATTTCGCCCTGAACTTCAAACGTAGCGCAGGCGTCTCGCCTGCCTTCTTTCGAACTCGATGCAGCCGGGACGGCTGCGCTACCAACCATCTGCCGGAATCGGCAGGCGTTCCAGAGCTTGTTGCAGAAATTGCGGCCCAGCTCGATGTTCTGTTCGTCGAACAAAATGTCCTGGCCGAGCGGCGCGCTGCGCATCGTGCCGAACCGGAGCGCGTCGGCGCCGAATTTGCTGATGAGGTCGAGCGGGTCGGGCGAATTGCCGAGGCTCTTGGACATCTTGCGTCCCTGCTTGTCGCGGATGATGCCGGTGAAATAGACGTTCCGGAACGGCAGATTTCCCATGAACTCGTAACCCGCCATAATCATGCGGGCGACCCAGAAGAAAATGATGTCCGGCCCGGTGACGAGGTCGGTGGTGGGATAAAATTTCTTCAACGTGTCAGTCTGCTCCGGCCAGCCCATCGTCGCAAACGGCCAGAGCCACGAGCTGAACCAGGTATCGAGCACGTCGGGGTCTTGAACGAAACCAAGTGATTCCAACTTCGTTCGACAAACGCTTTTCAATCCCCGGAGCAATACAAACTCTCTATGTGTAACGGCCTGCAATCCGGCAGCGGTTGCGATTCCAGAAGACGTATTCAGTCAAAACAGTGAGCGTAATAATTCACTTTGACGAGATGTTGGAAATTCCTTTTAGCCGCCTGCTTGAGAATTGCTTCGGCTTTTTCTCTTATTCCAGAAATATACTTGGCTGTCGGATGAGTAATTTCACCACTGGGCAGACGCCACACCGGAATCCGGTGCCCCCACCAAAGCTGGCGGCTGATGCACCAGTCCTGCAATGCCGCCCATCCAATGGTCATAGACCTTCGCCCAGCGCTGCGGATGGAAACGCATTTTATCCTGTAGCGCAGGCGTCCCGCCTGCTGGAAAAAAAGATGAAGTGGCGGCAGGCGAGACGCCTGCGCTACTTTCCTGCCCCACGCAAGCGCGGGATTTTTCCACGCTCGGATATTTCAAAAACCATTGCTCGCTCAAGCGCGGTTCAATCGGCACGTCGGCGCGTTCACTGAAACCAACGTTGTTGGTATAAGGTTCCTCTTTTTCCAGCGCGCCAAGTTCCGTGAGCTTTTCCACAGCCACCTTGCGAGCCTTGAACCGATCCAGACCATTCAAATCCGCTCCGGCCAATTCATTCATGTGGCCGTTGGGATGCATGATGTCAATTTGCGCGAGGTTATGGCGCTGGCCGATTTCAAAGTCCGCCTTGTCGTGCGCGGGCGTTACCTTGAGCACGCCGGTGCCGAACTCGAAATCCACGAGCTCGTCGCCGATGATGGGGATGAGTTTTTGTTCGCGCGGGAATTCGGCGGGCAATGGGCGAATGACATGTTTGCCAATGTATTTCGCATAACGCGGGTCTTTTGGATTCACGGCCACGGCGGTGTCGCCGGGAATGGTTTCCGGCCGCGTCGTCGCAATCGTCAGAAAAGTTCCAGGAATTTCCGCAACCTCCACCCTGAAATAATAGAGAACCCCCTTCTGGGCCTTCATGATGACTTCCTCGTCGGACAACGCGGTGAGCGAAGCGGGACACCAGTTCACCATGCGTTTGCCGCGATAGATGAGGCCCTTTTTGTAAAGCTCCACGAACACCTTTTGGACGCAGCGCGAATATTCCGGGTCCATGGTGAACCGTTCGCGCGTCCAATCGCACGACGCGCCGAGCTTTTTCAACTGCTGGATGATGATGCCGCCGTGCTTTTCCTTCCATTGCCAGACGCGTTCGAGGAATTTTTCGCGGCCCAAATCGTCGCGATGCCGGATTTCGCCGGATTTCTTCAGTGCTTTCTCGACGACGGTCTGGGTGGCGATGCCGGCGTGGTCGGTGCCGGGCAGCCAGAGGACTTCCTTGCCGTCCATGCGCGCCTTGCGGGCGAGGATGTCCTGGATGGTGTTGTTGAGGACGTGGCCCATGGTGAGCACGCCGGTGACGTTCGGCGGCGGGATGACGATGGAATAGGCGGGCTTCTTCGACTGCGCGTCGGCGACGAAGCACTTCCGGTCGAGCCAGAACTGGTACCACTTGTCCTCGACGGACTGCGGCTCGTAGGCCTTGGAAATTTCCGGCATAATCAAAATGGAAACATTCAACGCTCAACATTCAACAACAAATGCCCAACGAACGAAATTCGATGTTGGGCGTTGAATGTTGAATGTTCGATGGTTTTCACTACTAGTTGTTGTGCCAACACGGCGAAGCTGGATTCACTTCTTCAACAGCGCAAATTCCATGCTGTCCACGAGCGCCTGCAGGCTGGCTTCGATGATGTTCTCGCTCACGCCGACGGTGCCCCATTCGCGCCGGCCGTCGCTGGATTCGATGAGCACGCGCGTCTTGGCGGCGGTGCCGGTGGCGCTGTCGAGAATGCGCACCTTGTAATCGGTGAGCGTCACGTTCTCGAGTTGCGGGAAAAATTTCACCAGCGCCAGCCGCATCGCGCCGTCGAGCGCGTTCACCGGGCCATCGCCATCAGACACGGTCTGCGCGCGCTGATTGCCGACGCTGACCTTGATGGTGGCTTCGCAGACGGAATCCTTGCTGTCGCGCCGCATGGAAACGTGGTAGGCGTCCACGTGAAACGAAGGCTCGCGGTGCTTGAGCGTCTGGCCGATGAGCAACGCCAGCGACGCCTCGGCAGCTTCAAATTCATAGCCTGCGTGTTCCAGTTCCTTGATGCGATTCAGGATGGCCTTCAACTCCGGCGTGTCGTTGTTGAGTTTGAAGCCGAGTTCCTGTGCCTTCATCACGATGTTGCTGCGGCCCGCGAGGTCGCTGATGAGCACGGTGCGCTGGTTGCCGACGAGCGACGGATCAATGTGCTCGTAACTCGCCGAGATTTTCTGGACGGCGTTGACGTGCGTGCCGCCCTTGTGCGCGAATGCCGCTGAACCGACCCACGGCTGGCGCGGATTGTGCCGCGAGTTTGCAATTTCATCCACGAACTGCGAAAGCTCCTTCAGCTTGGGCAATGATTTCGCAGGCACGCAGGTTTTCTTCAGCTTCAAGGCGATGCACGGGATGACGCTTGTCAAATTGCAATTGCCGGTGCGTTCGCCGTAGCCGTTGATGGTGCCCTGCACGTGTACCGCGCCGGCTTCGAGCGCGACCAGCGCATTGGCCACGCCGAGGCCGATGTCGTCATGCGTGTGGATGCCGACTTTGCAATTGAGTTTGCCCATGGCGACCTTCGTGATGGCGGCGATTTCGTCCGGCAGACAGCCGCCGTTCGTGTCGCAGAGCACGATGAAATCCGCGCCCGCCTTTTCCGCCGCCTGCCAGGTCGCGACGGCATATTCGGGATCGAGCTTGTAGCCGTCGAAGCAATGCTCGGCGTCGTAGATGACGAATTTGCCGTGGTCTTTGAGGAAGCGCACGGTGTCGCCGATCATCGCGAGATTTTCCTCCGGTGTGCAGCGGAGGACCTCCTTCACGTGCAGCATGGAGGTCTTGCCAAAAATCGTCACGACCGGCGTGCCGGCTTCGATGAGCAGGCGCACCTGGTCGTCCTGCTCAACGGACACACCCTTTTTGCGCGTGGAACCGAAAGCGGCGAGCCGCGCGTTTTTGAACTTCTTGCGTTTCGCCTCGGCGAAAAATTCGATGTCCTTGGGGTTGCTGCCGGGCCAGCCGCCTTCGATGTAATGGACCCCGAACGCGTCGAGCTTCTCGGCGATGCGGAGCTTGTCCATCACCGAGAAATTGATGCCTTCGCCCTGCGAACCGTCGCGCAGGGTCGTGTCATAGATTTCGACCTGGGGTTTCATAAAATGCCCGTGAAAAAACGGCGGACAATATCCCTGAAACGGGCGGCAGCTGGCAAATCCCAAAACGGGGAATCAACAAGCAGTCCTTTTCTATTGCCGGCGTTGCCGGAGCCGGTGCCGATTTCAGGCAGGAGCGTTCTCCGAACGAGGGGTGGAACCCGGGCAGCGCCCGCAAAATGTCTGACGTAAACTTATCTTGTTATTATTATTACATTTTTAGCTGTTTGCTAACAATTGCGTGACAGGGGGTTTGGCGGCGGGTAAACTGTTTCCCAATACTTCAGGCATTATATGAGCACACAAACTCACTTCGCGATGACCCAGGCCGACATTCCCAAACAATGGTATAATCTGCTGGCGGACTTTCCGGAACCGCTGCCGCCGCCGCTGCATCCGGGCACCAAACAACCCGTGCCGCCGGAAGCGTTGCTGGCCATTTTCCCGGAAAATCTCGTCAAACAGGAAATGTGCCCCGACCGCTGGGTTCCGATTCCCGAGGAGATACGCGACATTTATGCGCTCTGGCGGCCGACGCCCCTGCTGCGCGCGGTGCGCTTCGAGAAGGCGCTCCAGACGCCGGCGCACATTTATTACAAATACGAAGGCGCCAGCCCCGCCGGCAGTCACAAGCCCAACACCGCCGTCGCGCAGGCTTATTACAACAAGGTCGCCGGCACCAAACGGCTCGCCACCGAGACGGGCGCGGGCCAATGGGGTTCGTCCCTGGCGCTGGCCTGCAAACTGTTTGGCCTGGAGTGCAACGTTTACATGGTCAAGGTCAGCTATGAGCAAAAGCCCTATCGCCGGATGCTCATGCACACCTGGGGCGCCACGGTGCATCCCAGCCCCAGCGACCAGACCGAATACGGGCGCAAAGTGCTGGCGCAGGACCCGAAGTGTCCGGGCAGCCTCGGCATCGCCATCAGCGAGGCCATCGAAGACACCGTCAAGCATCCGAACACGAAATACTCGCTGGGCAGTGTGCTGAATCACGTTTGCCTGCACCAGACCGTCATCGGCCAGGAATCCATCAAGCAGATGGAAATGGCCGGCGAGGAACCGGATCCATTATCGGCTGCTGCGGGGGCGGCAGCAATTTTGCCGGCATGGCGTTCCCGTTCATCCACAAAAAGATCACCGAGAAAAAGAAATATCGCCTCGTTGGCGTCGAACCCATCAGCCTGTCCCTCCCTCACCAAAGGCGACCTGCGCTACGACTTCGGCGACACGGCGGATGACGACGCCGCTGCTGATGATGTACACGCTCGGCCATGAATTCATGCCGCCGCCGATCCACGCGGGCGGGCTGCGTTATCACGGCATGGCGCCAATGGTCAGCCACGCGCTCAAGCTCGGTCTGATCGAGGCGGAGGCTTATCATCAGACGAAAGTCTTCGAGGCCGGGATACTCTTTGCGCGCAGCGAAGGCATTGTGCCCGCGCCGGAAACGGCGCACGCGATTGCTTCGGTGGTTCAGGAAGCGAACAAAGCGCGGGAAGCCGGGAAAGAAACGGGTCATTCTTTTCAATCTTCTCCGGCCACGGCCTGCTCGATTTGAGCGCCTACGAAACCTATCTCACCGGAAAACTTCAGGACGCTTGATCAACCCCGAAACCCACAACCCAAAATCATGAAAACTCGAATTCAATTCCTCCTGTTGGCGGTGTCACTGGCGGCGCTGCCGGGTTTTCTCCAGGCCCAACCCTCGGCCCATTATGTGCCGGGCTCCGAAGGCATCAAGGGAGCCTCGCTGCCGCCGCCGGGAGTCTATGCCCGCGACTACAATTACTTCTACTGGGCCGGCCAGTTCAACGACCCTTCCGGCAATAATGCCCGTGTCCCCAACGCTGATGTCTTCACCTACGCCAACATTCCCCGTGTGCTTTGGATCACGGATACGAAGTTTCTCGGCGGGTTTGTCGGCGTGGACGCCCTGCTGCCGCTGGTCTATCAAAGCGTGAAGGCCGGGGGATTTAACGGCAGCACCTTTGGCATCGGGGACTTCTTCGGCGAGGGCACGCTCTCATGGCATCCCAAGCAGTTTGACTTCGCCATCGGCAGCGGTGTTTGGGCGCCCACGGGCGATTCGGGCGCGCCGCCCACCACGCGGGTTGGCGCCGGCTTTTGGACGTTCATGCAAACCGCCGGGGCCACCTGGTATATTGACGAGGAAAAACCTGGGCCGTGTCGGCGTTGAACCGCTACGAATTCAACACCGAACAGCGCGACACGCACGTTACCCCCGGACAGGCTTACACATTGGAATGGGGCGTGAGCAAGACCCTGGCGAAGGTCGTTGATTTGGGCGCGGTTGGTTATTACCAGCAACAAGTGACGACCGACAGCGGCGCACCGGCGAGCAGCCGTAACCGCGTGGCCGCCGTCGGCCCGGAAGTCAGTGTGGCTTTCCCGAAGCAGATGTTTTTTGTCTCGCTCCGCTACAATTACGAATTCATGGCGGAGAGCCGCGCGCAAGGCAACGCTGTCACGCTGACCCTCACGAAGCGGTTCTAAGCCGGGTGCGGAAACCATTTCCCTGTCATCGAAGGGCCGGCCAGGAGCCGGCCCTTTTTGCGGACACCGACCATTGATGCCGACCGGTGTAATGATTGCGAATTGCGGGCGCGGGACTAGATTGAGGACGTGGAAATTTCCGAAAACATCCAATGCCCGTTTTGTGGCCAGAATTTTGAGGTGGCGATTGACACGAGCGTGCCGTTTCAGAGATTCACGACGGATTGCGAGGTGTGCTGCCGCCCGTTCG
Organism: uncultured Verrucomicrobiae bacterium; assembly: GCA_963754775.1. GTDB lineage: Bacteria > Verrucomicrobiota > Verrucomicrobiia > Limisphaerales > UBA11358 > UBA11358. The sequence continues at coordinate 122,167 of CAVWHM010000045.1, read as the reverse complement.
AGATCATTGCGGAATGCCAGCCGGGCGAAATTCTGAGCTTGGACGCGGTGGCGAATTGAGGCAGCCTGCGCGCGATGCATAATTTTGCCAACACGGTTCTCTGGGTTTACATCATCCTGCTGCTCGTCGGCGGGTTGATTGGTTTTTTGAAGGCGAAGAGCAAGGTGTCGCTCGTCACATCGGCGGTGTTTGCCGCCGTGCTGGTATTGACGACGCAACCCGGAATTTTTGATCCAAGATTGGCGCGCCAGATTTGGTAAACGTCATCATGGCGTTGCTGCTGGTGGTCTTTGCGGTGCGGCTGGCGAAAACAAAAAAATTCATGCCGAGCGGTCTCATGCTGGTGGTGACGATTGCCGCTTTGGCATTACAGAATCTTTTCAAGAATTGAATCCGGTGCGCTTTTGGCGGCTGGAGTTTGTATTGGCAGCCTGCGCACAACCAATTACCGGATGAAACGCGCCGACGCTTTCTCATTCGAACCCTTTCCCGGCAAACCCCTCCCGTCCTGGGACCTGGTTGCGGCAGTTCTTGCCGGCAAGGCTGGCTGATAACCGTGGAAGCCGCCGCAAAATCCCGGCCGTCAGAAGCGACAAGGTGTGATGTTACCGTTGTCTGGCTGGGCATACGTGGAGATCGGCGATAAAGGAATCCAGACTTTTCAGGTTGCGCTCCGGAAAATACTGTTTTAACCTGCGGTTCGGTTGAATAATCGAATTATGAGCGCGCCAACCGCGACATACCGCTCTCGCTGCCTGCTATCTTCATGCTTGGTTTTGGTTCCGCTTCTTTGTCTCCTTCATCCGTTGGCGCTGAGAGCGGATGACCCTGGTCGGACCAATCAGATTCGGCGAGCGGTGGAAATTCGCGACCTGACCGTGGCGCAGGCCAGCCAGCATTATCCGGTGAAATTGCAGGGAGTGATCACTTTTTTTGATACAAACCTCTTCATGCGTTTCATTCAGGATGAATCTGCCGGGATTTACTTTTTCCCATTCGTGGCCACAAATGGCCCGACTCTAACGGCGGGACAATTGGTGGAACTCGAGGGCACCACAGATCCCGGTGAATTTGCCCCGGTGGTGCAACCAAGTCAGATCAAGGTTCTGGGCCCCGGTACTTTTCCGCCGGCCACGCCGGTTGCTTACGAGCAATTGGCCAGCGGCGAGCAAGACAGCCAGTTCGTCGAGATGCACGGCGTTGTTTGCGCCGTTGATTTCGATCCGCAAACGAAATATTACTCCGTCGAAATCGCCACTGGCGGCGGACGTTTGACGGCGCTGGTGGCGGAATTGCCCGTTAATAACAAGAATTTGCTGGTAGACAGCACCGTTCGGATTCGCGGGGTATGTGCAAGCCGTTTCACCTCGCGGCGGCAATTATTTGACATCCGGCTTCTGTTGCCACGACCGACGGATTTGGTGATTGAATCGCCGGCACCGGAAGACCCGTTTGCCGGCCCGGCCCGGCCAATTTCGCAGGTGATGCAATTTGCACCGCACAACCCGCGCAGCCATCGGGTCAAAGTTGCCGGAACGGTCATTTACCGGCGGGACGAAACCCTGTTCCTTCAGGACGAAACGGAGGGACTTTACGTGCAAACCAGGCAAGCCGACTCGTTGCTGCCGGGGGACCGGATTGAGGTTTTGGGGTTTCCTGCCCGGGGTGAATACACCCCCATGCTCAAGGATGCGATTTTTCGAAAGATCGACTCGGGCCCTATCCCGGCGCCCACACCCATCACGATTGGCGAAGCGTTGAAGGGCGACTACGATTGCCGGCTGGTGCGGATTGAGGCAAAGGTAGTGGATCGGGCACGCCATAGTCCGGACGAGTTTTTGGTGCTGGAATCCGACGGATTCATTTTCCTCGCCTATATGGAGCGGAAAACCCACGGCGTGGATTTTGCTTATTTGGAAAATGGCAGCAAGGTGGCGGTCACTGGCGTGTGCCGGATCGATGTCGGCAGCGAGTGGCACGTCGGAGCTGACTGGCGCGCCAAATCCTTCAATCTCCTGTTGCGTTCGCCGGGGGACATTGAGGTTTTGGCGCAACCGTCACCTTAGCACCTTGTCTAACCTGACTCAATGCACCACGTGGCAGTAGTGGCAGTGGCCCTGAATTGGAATGGTGCAATTCTCGGGGCAAAGTGCCGCGGGATGGTTCTCGACCCTGTACAGCTTTGGCCACATTAGCGGGTCTATCTGGAGCCACCCGTTCGATCGGTTTGAACGTTCCCGTCGCGGCTTTTTCCTTTTTGCGCAGAACAAGGAAAGCTCGAACTCAAGTCCCGTCAGGAAAACTTCTTGCGCGAGCGGAGTCGGGCTCGTAATTTCCTTGGTTCCTTGGGCGCACCCATAGCTCAATTGGATAGAGCGTCTGACTACGGATCAGAAGGTTTCAGGTTCAACTCCTGATGGGTGCGCCACTAATATTATCCAATGTTTTCAATAGCTTTGTGAGTTTTATCCCTCTGTAATTCTGAGTCAACTCGGAGCCCGCTTGAGGAATTTTACATTTGTATTTTTTCCTTGCCTTCCCGGCTGGATTTGGTTATTCTACAGACGTTTCTGAAGATTAAGTCGTTAACAACAAAATCAAATAAGGAATCGAAGCATGAAAAAACTATTCGTAGCGGGTGTGGCGGCCATTACGTTAGCGTCTGCCAGTGCTTGGGCGCAAAACTTGACCATCGCCCAGTGGACTTTTGAAACCTTGGCAAATACTAACGGGTTGACCTTTGCGCCTGGCGCCGGTAATTCCCCTGGAACCATTCAGGCCGATAACGGCTTGGATTATCTTGGCAGTTTGGCCAGCGGGCTTCATACGACCGCAGCAACGTACAGCACCCCGGCGGGAGATCTGGATCCCAGCATTGCCGCTTTGGCTCCCGGGGCTTCCGGTCCCGGGCTTCCCGGTTCCAGCGCTGCCAATGCGTCCCCGTCTCTTCATGCATTCAGCGCCAATAACTGGTCAGTCGGCGATTTCTGGTCATTCACCACCAGCACGCTCGGTTATACCGGCGTCGAGATCGCATTCGATCAAGCAGGCAGTTCCACCGGCCCGGCGAACTTTGGCTTGAGTTACAGCATCAACGGTGGAGCCTTTACTCAATTTGCAACCTACACGGTTCCGTTAAGCAATTGGAATACGACAACGGCCGGGGTGGGCAGCCAGCTTTTTGTGGGCGGCGGCGCTTTTGACAATGCCAACTCAATCGCTTTCGAGCTTATTGATTTGACTACCACATCGGTTGGTGGCGGCACCGTTGGCACGGGCGGCACGGATCGCGTTGACAACTTCACCGTTGTGGGAACAGTTCCCGAGCCGACCACGCTGGCGCTGGCGGGCTTGGGCGGGTTGTCCCTGATGTTTTTCCGTCGCCAGCGGAAGTAAAAAAGCCGGTTGTTTTCAATTGCCCCGCTCCGGGAAACTGGAGCGGGTTTTTGTTTTACAGCATTGGTTGGAAATTTTTTATGAAACCAACATTACGGAGAACCGAAGCCCTTCGTCCGTCACGGGGAATTTTCCGTGTGGGATTTACCACCTCCACTGTTACCCCGCCCAGCCTCAAAAATGTCCACTTGAGCCCGCTTGAGGAATTTTACATTTGTATTTTTTCCTTGTCTCTCGCAAAATCCGGTGAAAAGCCAATGTAGCTCAGCGGTAGAGCAACGGTTTCGTAAACCGTCGGTCGCCGGTTCAATCCCGGCCATTGGCTCCACTTCCAGGCGGGTTCACGGTGAACATGAATTGGGGCGGCGTATCGCCGGGCACTCGTCGGGCATCCAATAACATCTAATCCTGGGCCAATGCGGTTGCCGGCAGGGTTGCTGATTCCTGCTTGCCAAAATCCGGAACGCGAAGCGCAGACTGCTTTCAACCAAGCCTCCGCCCGCAGAAAGGAAACTTTATGGAAGCAATGATACCGTTCATTATTCTGGCCGTCCTTGGAGTTCCCATCGCTCTGGCCATCTGGTTGATAGTACACGCCGTCCAGGCCAGGGGACGTATCGAGGACCTTTCCAGCCGCCTCAGCGAACTGGAATCGGAAATTAGCCGGCTGAAACGCGAACACGTATCCGCAAAACCGGCCAAACCGGCTCCAACGACGGTACCCGCGCCGCCGGTGAAGGCGGCAACTCCGTCTCCCGTCCCGCCGCCATCCGCACCGACGATCGGACCGGAAATGGTTGCCGAATCACCCCTGGCAGAGATTGCACCGGGTGTCTTGGGCATACCGGCGGCACCGCCGATTACTCCAACCAAACCGGTGCCGGGACCAAAGCCGGCTTTCACGTTACCAACCCGGGAGCAGATTCTTCAAAGACAGCGCGAAGGTTCACCCGCAAAATCAGCCGAACCGCCCCCAGCTTCCGTTCCGCCGCCAGTGCCGCCCCGAATTCCACCAATCGAGCCGGCCGCGGTTCCCCCACTGCTGCGCCCGACCGGCCCTGCCATCAATTGGGAACAGTTCCTGGGTGTGAAGGGCTTTGCCTGGGCTGCCGGGCTGGCGTTCTTTCTCTGTATCGCATTTGCCATCAAGTATTCCTTTGATCACAACCTGATTTCGCCGGAACTTCGGATGGCATTCGGGTTCCTGACCGGGCTCGGTCTGCTGGTCGGTGGCGCCTGGTTGCATCGCCGAAAGCAATACACCGTCGGGGCGCAAACCCTGTGCGCGACTGGCATCGTGATTCTTTACGCCGTCACTTTCGCGTGCCGCTCCATCTATCACTTTGAGTTCTTCGGTCCGCTCCCGACTTTCCTGCTGATGGCGCTGATCACCGCGACCGCCTTCCTGCTCGCTGTGCGTCTTAATGCCATGGTCGTTGCCATTCTTGGCATGCTGGGCGGCTTTTTAACACCCTATTTGCTCTCCACGGGGCAGGACAACCCGCTCGGCCTGTTCGGTTACATTGCCATTCTTGATGCCGGGCTGATTCTGGTGGCATTGCATCGCCGCTGGTTTTTCCTCACGGCGCTGGGCGCTGTCGGGACCGTCATCATGCAAATCGGCTGGGCGGGTGAATTCTTCGTCGCGGGACAGTATTTCGAAGGCAACAAAATCCTGATTGCGCTGACCGTCCTGCTGGGGTTTAACATGCTGTATCTCGCCGCCGCCGGGGGGTCAAGGTTTCGCGGACTGACGAACAAATGGCTTTCAGGTTCCACCATTGGACTGGCCGCTTTTGCCCTCGCCTTCACGGCATGGTTCCTGACCTTCGCGCCGCTGGCACAACGGCCGTGGCTCATGTTCGGATTTATTTTCCTGATTGACCTCGTTGTCACCACTCTCGTCCTGTTGGATGACGGGATTGCTCCCGCCCAACCCCTCGCCGGCTTGGTGGTATTTGGGTTGCTCGCCGCGTGGACAGCCAAATACCTGACCAACGACCTGCTGAACGCAGCCCTGGCATTCTATTTTATTTTTGCCATCGTCCACTCGGTTTTCCCCGTGTGGTTGCAACGCCGGCGCGGCGTCAACACCGTCCTGTGGGGCGTCCAGATTTTTCCGCCGCTGGCGCTCGTGCTGGTGCTCATCCCCATTTTCCAACTCGCGGAGGTTTCGTTCATCATCTGGCCGTTCGTCCTGCTGGTGGACGTGCTGGCCATCGTGCTGGCCGTGCTGATGGCCTCGCTGTTGCCGGTGCTGGCGGTGATGGTGCTGACGCTCGCCGCCACCGGTGTGTTGATTTTCAAAATTCCGGTCGAACTCACCGGACTGCCCATGTCATTTGCCCTGCTCGGCCTGTTCGCAATTTTCTTCGTGGCCATCAGTGTCTGGGCGGTGCGCAAGCTGAAACCCGACACGATCACCAAGCCCATCCGGCTCAACGAAGGACGCCTTGCAGCCGGAAAATGTGGCAGCGCTGCTGCCGGCGTGTTCGGCCACGCTGCCGTTCCTGCTGCTCATCATGGCCACGCTGCGGTTGCCGCTGGCCAATCCCTCGCCCGTTTTTGGCCTCGCCCTGCTCCTGGTCGTGCTGTTGCTGGGCGTGACGAGAATATTCTCCCACGATTGGCTGCCGGCCATCGGACTGGCCTGCGTGGCGGGACTGGAATGTGCCTGGCACTTCAACCGGTTCGACCCGGCCAACCCCGCGCTGCCGTTGACGTGGTATTTAATTTTCTTCGCCTTGTTCGCGCTGTTCCCGTTCCTGTTCCTGAAGAAGTTCAGCGACCGGGTTAATCCGTGGGCCGCGGCTGCCATGGCCGGCCTGCCGCAATTTTTTCTCATCCACCGGCTCGTGGCGGCCGCGTATCCGAACCAGGTCATGGGCTTGCTGCCGGCGGCATTTGCCATCCCGCCGCTGTTGAGTTTGATCGTTGTGTTGAGAACCATTCCGGCGACCAACCCGGTGCGGATGACACAACTCGCCCTGTTTGGCGGCGTGGCGCTGTTTTTCATCACGCTGATTTTCCCGATCCAGTTCGACCGCCAATGGATCACCATCGGCTGGGCGCTCGAAGGCGCGGCGTTGTTGTGGCTGTTCCATCGCGTGCCGCATCCGGGGTTGCGGCTCACCGGCACAGGCCTGCTATTTGCCGCTTTCGTCCGGCTCGCGTTGAATCCCGCTGTGCTCGAATATCACACACGCAGCGACACGCCGATTTTAAACTGGTATCTCTACGCCTATGGCATTGTGACCGTCTGCCTGTTTGCCGGCGCGCGCTTGCTGGCACCGCCGCGAAACCAAATTTACACGATCAACGCACCGCCCATCCTCGCCGGGCTGGGCACCGTGCTGGCGTTCCTGCTGTTGAACATTGAAATCGCCGATTACTTCAGTGCGCCCGGTTCGACGCTCACGTTCCAGTTCAGTGGCGACTTTGCGCGTGACATGACGTATTCCATCGCGTGGGCGTTGTTCGCGCTGGTGCTGCTCGTCATTGGCATCCTCAGAAAAATCCCTGCGTCGCGCTACGCCGCACTGGGATTGTTGAGCGTGACGCTCCTCAAATTGTTCTTCCATGACCTTGCCCGGCTCAACCAGCTTTACCGCATCGGCGCGTTCTTCGGCGTGGCAGTGATTGCCATGCTGGCATCGTTCGCTTATCAACGATTCTATGCCAACGGTGCCAAAGACAAGGAAACCAAAAATGAAACGACGCAATAAATTTCGGGTGAGCCGGTTCTGTGTCTTCGCATTGGCTTGCAGTTTTTCGGCCCTCGCCGCCGGCCTGCCCGCCGATTGGCAGCACGAACAACCGTTCAACGTGCCGGCGCCCGGCCTGGTGAAACTGGGTCTGCCGGTTGAAACCCTCGATGCCACGCGTCCCGCGCTCGAAGATTTACGGCTTTATGACGATGCGGGCAACGAAGTGCCTTATCTGATTGAACGCCCGGTTCCGGTGGTGAAGGTCGTTCAAAACGTAAAATCATTCCATGTTTCGTTGACCCCAAGCAATACGGTCATCGTCGTGGAAACCGGACTGACTCAGCCACTCGATGACATTGCGCTGGAAACCCCGGCGGGGAATTTCATTAAACCGGTGCGCGTCGAGGGATCCACCGACCTCAAACGCTGGCAGGTCCTTGACCAGGGACAGCCGATTTTCCGGCAACGGGACGGGGCGAGCCGGCTCCATGTCTCCTTTCCCGCCGGCACGTGGCCGTGGCTGCGACTGACGGTGGACGACCAGCGTTCACAACCGATTCCCTTCACCGGCGCACGCATCCGTGTGGCCGTGAAGGAGCCGGGCCCGACCGGATGGCTGCCGGTGATCATCACTGAACGTGATGAAAACCCGGGAGTGACACGTTTGGCGTTGAATCTCGGCGCAGCGAATTTGAACCTCACCGCCGTCCAGATTGAAACCGATGAACCGCTTTTCACACGGCACGTGACGCTGGCCGTACCGCAGATTTCGGAAGACACCATTCAGGAACAGGCCGTCGGGCAGGGTGAGGTTTATCGTATTGCCGTCGAAGGTCAGCCCGCATCGGAAAGCCTTTTGGTGCCGTTGGAATGCCTGGTCCGCTCGCGGGAATTGCTATTGTTCATTCAGAATCAGGACAGCCCGCCGCTACCCATCACGGCGGTGCGCGTGGAACGGCGTCCGGTTTATCTCGTGTTTCTCGCGCGACAGGCTGGCGCCTATCATCTGCTGACGGGCAACCGCCATTGTGCCGCGCCAGGCTACGACCTGGCCGCATTGGACATGAACCTCAAATCCGTGGCGGTCGCACCGATCAAACTCCCGCCGCCGGTGGACAATCCGAGCTATCGCCCACCCGAAGTGTTGCCGGGTATCGAGGAAACCGGCGCGCCGCTCGACGTGACCGCCTGGAAATATCGCAAGCCGGTGAAAATCGCCCGTGACGGCGCGCAACAACTGGAACTTGATCTCGACGTGCTGGGGCATGCACAGGCGGGCTTTCAAGACTTGCGGCTGTTGCACGGCAGCAATCAGGTGCCTTACATCATCGAACGCACCTCCATCAGCCGTTCGCTGGCGCCAGCGGTCATTGCCACCAATGATGCGAAAGACACCAGGCTCAGCCGCTGGCTCATCAAGCTCCCGCAAGCTAACCTGCCCCTCACCCGCCTGAATTGCGTTACGCGCACGGCGCTCTTCCAGCGTGACCTGACGCTTTACGAAGAACTCACGGACGAACGCGGTGATAAATACCATCACAATCTGGGGGGCGCGTCCTGGATTCAAAAGCCCGACCGCAAGAGTGGGGAATTGTTCCTGACCCTTGACGGCCCGCCGCAAAGCGACACGCTGTTCCTGGAAACGCACAACGGCGACAACCCGCCGATTGAATTGGAAGCATTCCAGCTTTTTTATCCCGCAACCCGCGTTTTGTTCAAAGCCAAATCCGACGACCAACCCTTTTTGTATTACGGCAATCCGCGCACGGCTTCGCCGCGCTACGACCTGAGCCTCGTCGCCGGACAACTGCTGGCGGCGGACAAGGCGGCCGCTTCGCTCGCCGCCGAGCAGCAGCTCAGGAAATCATCGCGGCGCGAGCACGAAATTCCCGGCACAGGCGGCGTGGTGTTTTGGGGCATCCTCGCGCTGGTCGTCGTGGTGTTGCTGATCATCATCTCCCGATTGCTGCCGAAATCGCCACCGCCGGCCTAGTCGGAAAGCTTTGCTTTCGGCGGCGTGGGGCGGTAAAACTGCTCCATAATTCACTGGATGCGGCGGGCCTCGGACTCGCAATCTGCGATTGTAAGGAACGCCAGGTTTGCCAATTAACCTACGCACCCAAACTGATTTGAAAATTGCACGCATTTTGAAAATGTCAATGGCGTCGGCGAGTGAACCAAAAGTAAAAAACCACGCATCCAATTCCGAATGCCACATCAACTCCACCGCAAACAACCCATTTCAACATGATTCTAGCGTCAGTTTCATCTTCAGAATCTTTATTGTCTTGGGGCTGGCCAATTGCAGCAGCCATTGGTGGACTGATTGTTTTTGTTGGATTACTGCTCGAAAAAATTGCGGAGTGGAAGAATGGAAAATACAGCCCGCCATTTCTTAAACCGCATAAATTCTTGGGTGAATTTGGTTGGGTAGTTTTAATGATTGGCATCGCGGCAGAAATAGGCATTGGGTTCGCATTGGCATGGAAAGATGAAAAGGATATAAACGCGGCCAAAAATGCTGCTCTTAACGCGCCGATTTCCGACATGTCGGCAACGGTAATTTTTTTTGTTAAGGGGACGCAAATTAACGAACTGACAAATTTGGATAATGAGGTTTCAAAGCAAGTTGGCACTATGTATTTAATCAATAAGAAAGGCGAAATGGGGTCTGCGTATGACTTTTTGACTGCTGATAATTTTGTCAGAAAAGCTGGATTTATTTTTGGAGAACCAAATGCGCGGGACAATCGAAGATACGACCTTCGATTCCATTCTGAAATTTGGGATGTTTTTATGGGCGTTGAACAGCCCGTCAAAGCAATCGCCGGGGTGCATTGGATTAGGGTGGATGTAAATTTCCTTCCGAATGGAGCTAAAATTTCGGACGGTGGAATTGATCTTGTGGTGAATAATGCACACAAATTGTTCCATATTTTTCCGCAATGCGACACCAATATGCCAGACGGCACGATACAGAATGGCACGCAGATTTTTCCATATAGGATTTTTGCAACAAATGTTGACGATGCACCGTTTCCATGAATTCTATACCTGCGAAACTGAAAAACTCGACTCCATGCCGCAACCTCATGCCAAATCCGGCCTTGTAAAGCCCTGAAGGGGCGGAAAAACCAAATTAAGACACTACCAAAAATTTGGTTTGCTTGAGTTCTGATGCGGGCTTGGCTTACAATGCGGCGGACTTCCAGAAGAGACGTGAAATTTCCGAAGACCATGCGGCATTGTCGAATTGCAGCCGGAAGCAGGGGCCGGAAATTCCGTCTTCCCGTCGGCGTTCTTGTCCCGGTCGCCGTTTGGTTTCTGAACGCGGTTTTGGCGACAACGATGGTTGCCGCTGATTCGAATGCGACCAACACGGCCGATTCCAAACCGGACGTTGACTATTGGGAGGACGACCCGGAAAGAGTGGCGTCCGTGGCCGGGATGGTGAAAACCAACGCCGGGGCGCTGCCGGAATTGACGACGGTGGATGAAGTCCTTCGCCTGAAACCGGAGGAGGCGCAGCGCGGCTACCCGGTGAACATCCGGGGAGTAATCACCTGCGTGATTCAGGAACATAACGCTTTCATCGTTCAGGACGCCACCCACGCGGTCTTTGTCATCAATGCCTCGCCGGCAACGGCCTTGCCCCAAAGGGGAGAGTTATTGGAAGTTGAAGGCAAATCGGACAAAGGCTCTTTTGCGCCGCTGGTCCGGATGAGCCGGCTGAGAAATCTGGGGGCGGGGACGCTGCCGGAGCCGGTGCAGCCGACCTGGGACCAATTGATGAATGGCAGCCTGGACGATCAGTTGGTGGAAATCAGAGGCGTTGTCGAAGAATCCGTTCCGCATCCGGCTGGCTACCCACAACCATGGTCGAAAATGACCTTGCGTACAACGGGGGGCGCGCTGTGGGTGGACGTTTGGCTGGTCGGCACCAATTTCGAGAATTTGGAAAATTACGAGGATGCGGTTGTCCGGTTGCGGGGCTGCCTCTTTGTGGCATTGAACGCGGGCACCCATCAATTGGAACTGGGGCACGTGCGCATGTATGTTGACTCCATCGAGGTGGACCGGCCGGCGCCAGTGGATGAATTTTCCGCCCCGAAGAAACGCGCGGCGGAATTGACGCTGTTCGATCCGCAAGCCAGCGCGTTTCAACGGGTGAAAGTGTCGGGGCAGATCCTGCACATGATCGGGCAGGATTATTTCATGATGGATGGGGTCAACGGCGTGCGGTTCACCTTGCGGCGGCGGGCCGAACTGCACACCGGCGACCTGGTGGATGTGGTGGGCTACCCGGAATTGAGCGGAGCCGCACCGCATTTGCGCTGCGCGGTGGCCCGCAAGACCGGACAGGCCTCCCTGCCCGAACCCAGGAATCTCGCGCCCGACGATTTGCCCAACGCGATTTATGATTCAACCCGGGTGCGGATTGAGGGCTGGCTGGTGAGTTCGCGGGTGACGCCCACCAACCAGTCGCTGGAAGTCCAGGCCGGGTCCTGGAGATTAATGGCGCGGATGAGCCTGAAAAAAAACACGCCGCTGCTGCCTCCCATTGGCAGCCGGCTGGCCCTGGTCGGCGTGTATGTGGCCCAAGGCGGGAACCCGGTGCTGGACAGCAACGTGGCGCCTTTTGATTTGTTGCTTCACTCGCCGGCAGATGTCGAGGTGCTTTCAAAGCCCTCGTGGTGGACGTTGCCGCGTTTGTTGGTGATTGTGGGCGTGCTGGTTTGCGCGTTGGCGCTTCTGGGATTGTGGATTACCCAGCTTCACCGGCAGGTCGAAGAGCGTACCGCCGAACTCGCAACCCAGATTCACAACCGCCAGCGGGTTGAGCACCAGCGGGCGATGGAACAGGAGCGCGCCCGCATCGCTCAGGATCTGCACGATGAACTCGGTTCGGGCATCACCGAAATCAGCATGCTGGTCACCGTGGCTGGGTCGGCGTCCGGCGCCGGGCCGGGGCGACAACTGGAGGAAATCGGCGACCGGGCGCGGCAGATGGTCACAGCGCTGGACGAGATTGTTTGGGCCATGAACCCCAAACACGATTCCCTGATGTCGCTGGTGAGTTATTCCTGCCTGTACGCGGACCGGCTTTTGAAACTGGCGAACATCGCCTGCCAGCTGAAAGGTGCAGTGGACCTGCCCGACCGGCCGGTATCGTCAGTCAATCGGCACGAATTTTTCCTGGCGTTCAAGGAAGCCATCACCAATGTGATCCGCCACTCCGGCGCCACCGAAGTCCGCCTGGGAGTGCGGCTGATTGGCAACCGGTTGCGGTTGTCCATCGCCGACAACGGGCGCGGGCTGGCGGCCGACGCCCGCACGCGGGGTGGAGACGGGCTGGTGAACATGCGGGCGCGGCTGGAAAAGATGGGCGGGCGGTTTGAAATCGCCAGCCGGGCCGGGCGCGGCACCACGGTGCGGTTTTACATGCCCTTGAATTAAACATTATGATTCGGGTTGCCATCGTCGAAGACAGCAAGACCATCCGGGAAAGCCTGACGCACTTTGTGCAAACCGACCCGGAATGCCGGTGCGTATTCGCGTGTGCGACGGCCGAGGAGGCGCTGGCGGGCATTCCGAAGCATCAGCCGGAGGTCGTGCTAATGGACATCCAGTTGCCCAAGTTGTCCGGCATAGACTGCACGGCCCAGATCAAAAAGCTACTGCCCGCGATCCAAATCATCATGGTGACGGTGTATGAAGACACCGAACGGATATCCGCGGCGTTGCGCGCGGGCGCGTGCGGGTACCTGTTGAAGCGCTGCACGCCGGCGGAACTGGTTTCCGCCGTCCGCGAGGCCCGGATGGGTGGCGTGCCGATGCCCCGCGAAATTGCGCGCAAGGTCATCGCATCTTTCCGGCAACCACTCACGGTCGCGGCGGGGGTGCACGAACTGAGGCCCAGTGAACGAAAAATACTCGAATTGCTGGCCATGGGACTGGCCAACAAGGAGATTGCAGACCGGCTGGACTTGAGCCCCGGGACGGTACGATGGCACTTGGAAAATATTTACGGCAAGTTGCACGTCCACTCCCGCATGGAAGCGGTGCTAAAGTTCCGTTCAACAAAATCCATATAGACGGTTTTTCCACAGGAATTTCAACCATTTGCAGTGCCGGGGTTGGGGGTAACCTCTGACTCAAGGAATCTTTCGATAATGATTTAGATGATAAAGGAGTATCGTCCTTCAGCCCTGACATTTGTCAGGCTAGGCAGATTGTGGGATTTGCTTATTATCGGCAGATAATCATCACCCCAGTTGTATCAAAACCACATGTTTATGAAGCCAATCGCCCGTCCATTTGATTATATTTGCCGGTCCACTACTTTGGCCTGCCGGCGCACGCCTGAGCGATTCATCCTTGTCGTCCTGGCTTTGCTTGTGCAACTCGCCCCGGTGCCTTTGGTGTCGGCAGCGACTTTAACTTGGGACGCCAGCGGCACCAGCCCCGCCGCGCCGACGGACGGCGCCGGCAATTGGTCCACAGCGAACGTCAATTGGTCGAACGGTTCCTTCGATAGTGTTTGGACCAATGGCGACAACGCAATCTTTGGGTCGGGTGGCGCGGGGGGGGCAATCGCTGTGGGCAGCGGGGTGATAGTTGGCAATATCACCATAAACACCAATTACAACTTTTCCGGTAATACGCTTACGCTCACGAACAGCGGCATCATTACCGCCGCCCTCGGCACGAGCAACGTGATCGCTTCCTTTTTTGGAGGCAGTGTCGGATGGGCCTTGGAAGGCGGGGGCGTGATAAACCACAATATCACCGGCAACGACACCTACACCGGCACGGCCGTCATTGACACCGGCACGGTGGTCGTCGGCGGCAATGATACCCGGGCCTATTTCACGGGCGAAGTGATTGTGAACAGCAACGGAACGCTGATATTTTCCAGCGGCGGCGCAAGTCCTGGTCAGGGTATTTTGGGCGGCAGCAAGATTCTGGTCCTCAATGGCGGTGTATTGTCCGGCACTTCCAGCTCAAAATATCTGCAGGTCAATGAAATGGTGATGGATAACGGGGGGCAGATGCAGGGGATAAGCATCACGATAATGACGAACTTGGACGCCCGGAGTGGGTTGGTGGGAGGAGGGAAAGGGGTGGGCAGGTACGTGATATGCACGCTCGCCAAGTCCACAGCGGGCACGCTGACCATCACCAACCAAATGTACAGCACCGGCGTTGGTTACTCCAACGTGACTTTGAATGCCGGACTATTGGTTTTTGACAAATCCGTGGAAAAAACGGCCAGTAAAATCACTGGACCGCTCATCTTTGCCGGCGGGACTGCTGATTTTGACCAATGGCAATGGAGCTGCCGCTGGCGGTGAGAGTAAGATTACCGCTACGACGGTCAACCCGGGTGCTTCGGTGGTCGCGTCATGGACGGGTGCGGGGGCAACGGCGGCGAACGGCGCCATCGCGCTGACGGCGATCGCGCGACAGGTTGGCGGCACTTTGGATGTCGAGACGAATACCCTGGGCGGTTTCCTTAATACCATCACGACGACCACCGCGAACAACAATGGCATCCTGGGCGGATGGGCCACGTGTAATGCGTCCGATTGGGCGGTCGGCACGACGCTTACGGCGCTGGCGCCGGGCGGTTATCAGGCTGACATCAATCCTGCGGACTGGGGGACAGCCAGCAATGTGACTTTGAATGCGAGCACGTCGCCCGACGTTGGCGACGGCACAAGTATCAACTCATTGAGACTCACCGCCGCTTCCACGGTTACGCTGGACGGTACCCTGACGCTGGCTTCCGGCGGCCTGCTCGTCACCGGCGGTGGTGCGACGGCAATCACCGGCGGCACTCTCAAGGGCGGCAGCGGAGCCGATCTCATCATCCAACAATACGCTTCGGCAGACCTGACCATCAATTCAACGCTGGCCAACAATGGCACCGCAACATCGCTGACCAAGTCCGGTCCCGGTAAATTGATCATCGGCGGTTTTAACAACATGACCGGCACCAATTACCTCAACGCCGGGACCGTGGAAGTCAACAACCTGGCCCAACTGGCCGGTGGTCCCATTATCATGACCGGTGGCACCTTGCGCTACACGGGCACTGACGTCACGAACACCAGTCCGATCACGCTCAACGGCTTGGGCGGAACGTTTGATGTCAGCAGCTCCGGCACGACGCTCACGGTGCCCAACAACCTCAACAATTCCGACGGCATTCAAATTGTGTACGCCAATGCCGGCAGTTTGATGGGCAATCTGGGCGGACTCACCAAGATTGGCGCGGGCAAACTCGTGCTCACGGGCAGCAACTATTTCAACGGTCCCACCGTGGTGAGCAATGGCACGCTGCTAGTCAATGGCACCAATACCTATGACCCGACCACATTTAACGCGGGCAACGTTACGGTTTATGGCGGCACATTGGGCGGCACGGGCATGATTTCCGGTCCCGTGGCCGTTATGAATGGCGGCACCATTGCGGCGGGCGACGATCCTGGAACGTTGACATTGGCAACCAACCTGACCATGGGAACCGGGTCAACAGCGCTTTTCGAAATGGCCAATTCACCGGGAGTCAGCGACTTGTTGGTTGTGCAAGGCAACCTCACCATTGGCAGTGGCAGCACCATTGCGATTAGTGTGCCGGGAACGCCGCTGGCGGCAGGAACCTACAAATTAATTCAATACTCAGGAACGAAATCCGGATCGTTCAATACGTTGCCGGTGATTGTGAGTGGAACAATTGACGGATCCTATGCAATCAGCGATAGCACACCGGGTGAGATTGATCTGGTGGTCAACAATCAAGTGGTGATTATAAGCCAACCGTCTGACACCAACACAGTCCCGGGCGCGCCCTTCTCAGTAAGCGTTTCTGCCGCCGGAACCGCGCCTCTTTATTACCAGTGGTATTACGCAGACACCAATAATATCAGCACCAATTTGTTGGACGGCGCGACGTCCGCTTCTTATTCGGTTGTCGCCAGTCAAGAATCCGATTCTGGTTATTACTTCGTAATCGTCACTAACGACTACAACTCAGTCACAAGCCTGGTTGCCTATGTCCTTATCAAGCCAACGCCACCGGTCCTTTCCGGGCCGACCAACCAATCGGTCATTGTCGGCAACAATGCCACGCTGACCGCGACCAGGACGGCCGGCGCACCAACGCCCGATTATCGGTGGTATTTCGGCACACCCCCAACGTGGACCCAGTTGACGGATGACGGCTCCCACATCGGTGGTT
Organism: uncultured Verrucomicrobiae bacterium; assembly: GCA_963754775.1. Classification (GTDB taxonomy): domain Bacteria; phylum Verrucomicrobiota; class Verrucomicrobiia; order Limisphaerales; family UBA11358; genus UBA11358. The sequence goes on along the minus strand of CAVWHM010000045.1, from coordinate 105,820 downwards.
CGAGCACTCTTTCACTGACCATTACCAATGTTCAGTATCCGGCGGACGGGGGCACCTATTCGATTGTCGCCAGCAACGAAGCTGGTTTGTACACGAATAGCGCCACACTGACCGTCATTGTGCCCCCCACATTCACTACCTCACCAACAAATCTCACAGTCAATGCCGGCGGCACTGCCAACTTTTACGCCGTGGCCAGTGGCGTGCCGGCACCGACCCTGCAATGGTACAAAAACAAGGTTCTTATGAACGGCCAAACCAGCAGCCCGCTTTCGATTGTCAGTGCGCAAGGATCGGACATTGCCACCTACTCGGTCGTAGCCAGTAATGCGGCGGGTTCGGCCACCAATTTGGCGACGCTCACGGTTCTTTCCACGAACCTGGCAGCGACGGCATTTGCACCCACCAATGGAGCGACCGGCGTTTGCTATGACACGCCGCTGTATGTCACCTTTAACGGGCCGGTTTCAATCGTCAACACCGGCAGGCTTCGCATCTACAACGTCGCCAACCCCGTGACGCCGGTGGACACGATTGATATGGGCTCCAACAGTGTGATTACCAGCACGCTCAACGCTGGTTTCGGGAAATATCTGACCAACAACGTCCAGGCGCACAGCCCATTCCAGGGCGATAGCAGCCAGGCATTCAATTATTTCCCGGTCATCATTACAGGCGCCACGGCGGCCATTTATCCGCATTCAGGCGTGCTGACTTCCAATCAGACTTACTACGTGACGATGGATAATGGTGTCGTTGCCGACACCAACGGCGCGTATTTTGCGGGTATTTCGGATACCAATGCGTGGCAGTTTACCACCAAGCCCACCGGTCCCTCCGACCCGGCAAATCTGGTGGTGGCCGCCGACGGCAGTGGCGATTTTGCGACTGTGCAGGGTGCGGTGGACTCCATCGTGATCAGCAACACAACTCCCACGCTGATCAACATCCGCAATGGCAATTACGTGGAAATTGTGGACATTGCGTCAAAAAACAACCTCACCTTGCGTGGCCAGAGCCGCGCCGGGACAATTATCAGTTACGGCAACAATGCGAATATTGCCCCTGGCGGCACCACGCATGCCCGCATGTCGTTCAAGGTGTACGCGAATGATATCAAGCTTGAAAATCTGACGCTTTGGAACAGCACCCCGCAAGGCGGTTCACAGGCCGAAGCGTTGATGATTGAAACCGGAGCACAGCGGTTCATCCTTAACAATTGTGAGGTGGACAGTCTTCAGGACACCATCCTGGCCAATGTCAACTCATCCCAAGGGTACTTCTACAACAGTACGATCAAGGGCAACTATGACTACGTCTGGGGTGGCGGCAACCTGTTCTTCACCAACTGTTTGCTCTACACGGTCAACAATATTTACGTCACCAACAATTACAATCTGACCGCCTCACGGACCGACTTTGGTGTGAGCAATGCGATTACCCACTGGCCGAATTTCGGTGGGAGCTATACGGCCAATGGTATTGACTATGTGAATTGCCAAATCCTGGCAGATTCCCGGTGCAGCGTTGTCTCCTACGAAGATCTTAATGGTACTCCCAATGGATTGGTGTCGTTTATCAACTGTCAGATTGATACCAACAAATATGCAATTACCAACTTGTCGGGAAATTTCACCAATAATACCATTTTGAGCCAATATCTAATGTGGGAATACGGCAACACGGATACAAACGGTAATCCGGTTGCGTTGGGCCTCACGGTGTTGACGAACAATGACCCGCGGCTGTTGGCGGCGGACAACGCCACGAACTGGTTGTATGGCTGGGCGCCACAAATGGGACCGAACATCATCGGCCAGCCGGCAAATCAGAGCGCCAGTTTCGGTCAGTCCGCGAACTTCAGCGTGAGCGCCACGGGCATACCCGACCCGACCTATCAGTGGTACCAGAATGGTTTGCCCATCGCCAACGCGACCGGCGCCGACTACAGCATCGCCAGCGCGGTGCGGACCAATGGCGGTAATTACACGGTGGTGATGAGCAACAATTCCGGCAGCGTGACCAGTGTTGTTGCCACTCTTACATACGCCGACACTGCGCCGGTGACCAGCCCGGCCACCTATTCGCGTCCGGCGGGAGTCCCCTTGCAGATCACCATTGCGGGTGATCTGGCGACGTATTGGAGTGATGTGGACGGTGATCCGCTGGCGTTGACTGGCGGTATCAGCAGCACCAATGGGGCGGCGGTAAGCTACGACAGCAGCTACGTCTATTACGCCAACGCCAACGATGTGGCCGACCAGATCAATTACACGGTGGGTGATGGCTTTGGGGGGAACACACCCGGCATCATCAATGTTCTCGTCGGGCCGCCGCCGACCAATTCCATTGCGGGGACGGTCGTCAACGGCGATGGCAGTGTGACTCTGAGCTTTGTCGGCGTTCCGGATTACACTTATCAAGTGCAAGTGACGGCGAACCTGACGCCGCCGGCGGTCTGGACGACGATCAGTACGAACACGGCAGATGTCAGTGGCTTGTGGCAATTCACCGACACACAGGCGACAAATTATACGCAGCGGTTTTATCGCTCGGTGTACAGGCCGTGACCGGGAGCGCTGGTTCGAAGCCGGACAATAGTTGCAGCACGGGCAAGCGGCCTGTCCATTGGGCAACAAACGAGAGCGGAAGGCGGTAGTCAACCGCTTCCGTTCTTGTTGGCTTGCCGTTTCACTTCGAGACCGATGACGTTTGCTTGACTTCCAATGTCGGGCACTTCATTTAACAGTCCCAAAACAAGCTGAAATTCCCCACATGAATTTGTTTCGCCGAAGAAGAGTCGCCGACCTGCAGGCCGAAGTGCTGACGGACAAAAGCCTCAAGCGCGCGTTAGGCCCGGTCAATCTGACGTCGCTGGGCATCGGCGCCATCATCGGCGCGGGAATTTTTGTTCTCACCGGCCACGCTGCTGCGCAATACGCCGGACCGGGCATTGTTTATTCTTTCATCCTTTCCGGTCTGGCCTGCGCGTTCGCCGGCCTTTGTTACGCGGAATTTGCCTCGATGATTCCGCTGTCCGGCTCGGCCTACACCTACGGCTACGCGACGCTGGGTGAATTTGTCGCCTGGCTCATCGGCTGGAATTTGATTCTCGAATATCTTTTCGCCGCCTCGACCGTTGCCGTCGGCTGGTCGGGCTATGTCGTCTCCTTTTTGAAGGACTTGGGCATCACGTTTCCAGCCGCGTTCACGTCCGCGCCATACGATCACGTGGCGGCGGCCAATCGTGCATTGGTGGAACATCTGGCAACTGTTCGCCCACGGCTGGACCAGCACCGGCGCCGTGCTCAACGTGCCGGCCATGTTTATCGTCGCGGTCATCACCATTTTGCTCGTCATCGGCATCAAGGAATCGGCGAATTTCAACAACGTCATCGTCGCGCTGAAACTGGCGGTCATCCTGACGTTCATCGCGGTCGGCGCCGCTTACATCAACCATGCCAACTGGCATCCGTTTGTGCCGCCGGCCATCGGTCCGGGGCAATTCGGCTGGAGCGGCGTGGTGCGCGCGGCGGGCGTGATTTTCTTCGCCTACATCGGCTTTGACGCCGTGTCCACCGCCGCGCAGGAGGCAAAAAATCCGCAGCGCGACATGCCCATCGCCCTGCTCGGCTCGCTGGGGATTTGCACCGTCCTTTACATCGCCGTCTCGCTCGTGCTTACCGGCATCGTGAATTACACGCAGCTCAACGTGCCCGCGCCCATCGCCGTGGCCATCAGCACCCTCGGCCCGTCGCTCGCCTGGCTGGAATATTTCATCAAGATTGGCGCCATCGCCGGGCTTTCGTCCGTCATTCTCGTCATGCTGCTCGGCCAGCCGCGGATTTTTTACACGATGTCCAAGGACGGTTTGCTGCCGCCGGTCTTCAGCGCCGTTCATCCGAAATACCGGACGCCGTGGATTGCGCAAATCATTACCGGCGCGGTCGCCATGCTTGTCGCCGGCCTTTTCCCCATCGGGCTGCTGGGCGAACTGGTTTCCATCGGCACGTTGCTGGCGTTTGCGATTGTCTGCGCGGGGATTTTTGTCCTGCGCTTCACCGACCCGCAAATCCAGCGTCCGTTTCGCACACCGGTGTTCTGGCTGGTCGCGCCGCTGGGGGTGCTTTCATGCGGTTATTTGATGGCAAATCTGCCCGCCGACACCTGGGCGCGGCTCATCGTCTGGTTGGCCGTCGGTTTGGTCATTTATTTCGCCTACAGCTGCCGCCATTCAAAGTTGCAGCCGCGGGCAAAATAAACCGCCGAAGGGGCGAGCGATGGCTCGGAGTTCCGCCTTCAGGCGGTCAGGTCAACACACGCTCACCCCGCCGCGTAAACGCGGAACTCCAAACGAAATTGCGGAGCGCGCGCTCACGGAATCACCCAACGATATGTGGCGACGGGCGCGCCATTAGTGGCGGCGATTACAGCCGAATTCAAGAGGTCCGCCGTGACTTGCTGCACTGAACCATCGGCCATACCGATATTGCCAACACCACGATGCCGCTCTTTGGTCCACGTGAGTGAATTGGTGGTCGGAAGATTCAAGATGCCGGGCTTAACCCGAACGCCGTTGACGGCCAGATTGTCGTCGCCATCGAGAATCATTTGCGGGTAAGTGTCGGCGGCCTCCAGGCTGAAAAAGTAGCTGATGTTCGCATCGCTAAAACCACTGGTAAAATAGGTTGCACCGGTGCGTTCGGTGTCTTCCGGGCAAAGAAGAATCTTCGGTGTGCTCAATTCATTGGACATGGTTTGCCACAAAACGCAGGCGTTGCCGCTGCCAATTAACTTCATCGTCTCGCGGTTTGTCAGGGCAAATTGCATTGGGTATTTGTCACAGTTGTCTCCTTCCCAAACTTTGAATGCGATGTTGATTTGATGCACGTTGTTGACGCAATTGATTCGTGCGGATTTGCGCTTTGCAGCGGCGAGCGCCGGCAACAACATTGCCGCCGCCAGCACAGCGACCACGCCAATGACCACACATAATTCAGTCCGAGTGAATGCCTCGGTTCGGCGGGTGGCAGGCTGGGTTTTCATGATGCCAATTGAATCACCGGCATCGCCAATGCCAAGCAGTTTTTAAAGAGTAGCGGCGTCTCAGCAGAGCGCCGCCATCTTTCCGAACTGGAAACAGCGGCGGTCTCCCGAGACGCCGCTACGGTGGGTATCCGATTCTAGCGGTCGGTGGATTCTTCATCCGCGGGCGCGCCGGAACGCCAGTGGCCTCTTTGCCAGACATAGACATTACCCTGCTGCACCCATTTGCCCGGAAGCCAGATGTCGCCCGGATGCGGACGCGTCCGCCAGTGGCCGGCCACCCAGACCCATTGACCGCGCCAGTCCCAGTGGCCGTCAATGAAATACCACAGCGTCCGCGGGCCGGGACACGAGGGAATGACATCCTTTTGATTGTCCGGCGGCGGCTGGGTGGGTTGTCCGACGATTGACGTTGTCCGCCGTGGCGACCTGCGGCGCGACGTTGGTGGGCGCTTTTGACACGCAGCCCGCAAACAGCGGCAGCGCGGCGGCGACGAGCAGTATTTTGACTGGGATAGAATTTCTCATGTTCGTTTTCAGTTTCGGAAATCTCCCGGAATGTGCTCCGCTTTTCCCCAATTGGCAACGGATTAAATGAAAGCGGCCACCGGCGTCAGTCAACGCCGATGGCCATGAAAGTTTTCGCGCGGGATCAGCCCGGCTCACCGCCAGCGGCCGCCAACCCAAACATAGCCGTGACCGCGGTGTCCCCAGTGGCCGGCCATCCAAACCGCATGGGGATGCGGGCGGGGCGCCCAGCGGCCAGCCGCCCAAACCCAATGGCCGCGCCATTCCCAGCAGCCCGGAACCCAAAGCCAAATGTCCAACGGCCCGGGAGCGGCTGGCATGATTTCGACCTGTGCCTGCGGCGGGGCCTCCGGTTGGGCCACTACCACCTCAGCGGGCGGCGGGGCACCCGGCGGCGGAGCGGCGGCGACCGGCTGGGCGTGGCGCTCAATAACACAGCCGGCGAGCAACGGCAGGCCGACAGCAATCAAAAGGCTTTTGGCTATAATTGATTTTTTCATAATCACCATATTGGACGAGAGTGCGATAGAATTTGTTACACCGTTTATTCAGCAATTATCAGGCCAGCTCCACCTGCCGCACCGGCATTTGCCGGACGCGTTTGAACAGGAAAATCAAGGGAAGGCAGCACAGCACCATCAGCGCGAATATCCGGAACGTGTCCACGAACGCCCACAAATGCGCCTGTTGATTGAGCATGTTATAAATGAGGGCGTAAGCCTGATGCATGGCCGTCACGGGGTCGCTGTGCCGGGCGAGCGCGGCCTGCGCCGCGTGCAATTGCCGCGTGAACGCCGGGTCGGTCGGGGTCAAATGCCCGGCCATAAGCGCCTGATGCGCCTGCGCGCCGCGCGCAATGAGGGTGGTCACGGTGGCGATGCCAATGCTGCCGCCGATGTTGAGCATGAGATTGTAAAGGCCCGTGGCGCTACCCAGTTGCCGCTGGCGCAACTGGCTCATCGTCGCCGTCGTCAACGGCACGAAAATGAAACTGATGGCCACGCCGTTCAACACCGTCGGAAAAATGACGCTGCGCATGCTCACCTGAAGCGTGAGGTCGCTCAACAGGAAGGCGGACAACGCCAGCATCGAAAAACCAAAGCACAACAGCCAGCGCAGCCGGATGCGCCCGACCAACACTCGCCCGACGATGAACGTGGTGACAAACGCCGCCATGCCGCGCGGACTCATCGCGTAACCGCTTTGCAGCGCCGGATAACCCATCAGCGTTTGCAGAAACAGCGGCAGCTCCGCCGTCGTGCCGTAAAGAATGACGCCCACCACCGTCATCAACATCAGGCCGACGGCAAAATTCCGGCTCTTGAGAATCCGCAAGTCCACCAGCGGATGCTCCACCTTGAATTCCCACACGACAAACCCGATCATGGAGCATGCGGAAATCATGATGAACCATCGGATCCAGACCGCGCCCAGCCAGTCCACCTCCTGTCCCTTGTCCAGGACGATTTGCAGCGTCGCCAGCCAGAGCGCCAGCAATCCGAACCCGATGAAATCAATCGCCGCCTTTTCGTTGCGCTTGATGTAAGGCGGGTCTTCGACCAGCCAGTTTGCCAGGAACACCGCGAGAACGCCGACCGGCAGGTTGATGTAAAAAATCCAGCGCCACGAATAATTGTCCGTGATCCAGCCGCCGAGCGTGGGGCCGATGATGGGCGCCACAATCACGGCCAGTGAAAACGTCGCCATCGCCACGCCGCGTTTGGCGACCGGAAAACTTTCCAGCAAAATCGCCTGGGCGATGGGCACCATCGCGCCGCCGCCCGCGCCCTGCAAAATGCGCGCCAGAATCAGCATGGGCAGATTCAGCGCCAGCCCGCACAACACCGATGCGAACGTGAAAATCCCGATGCAGGAAATGAAGACCCGTTTCCGGCCAAAATGATTTCCCAGCCAGCCGGTCATCGGGAGGATGATGGCGTTGGACACGAGATAACTCGTCAGCACCCACGTCGCCTCGTCGGTGGTGGCCGACAGGCTGCCGGCGATGTGCGGCAGGGCGATGTTGGCGATGGAGGTGTCGAGCACCTGCATGAACGTCGCCAGCATCACGCCCACGGCGATGAGCCACGGGCCGTGGCGCGGATGCCAGTCCTCGTGATGTGCGCTGTCAGGCATGGATTAAAAATTGGAAACAGGGAAGATGGGCTGCGTGCGCCGGACGATAATATTTTGTTTTTTAATTTTCCACTATGGAGCGGCACGATTCATTTTCCGGCGTAAAATGAATCGGAAAATAAACGCCGCCCCGCCGGCCAAAACCATTGCCAGCAAGGCAATCGCCCAACCGGGAATTTCAAAACCGCTGACGCGCACGCTGGGCGCAACAGAAAGGCCGGGGCCAATGGTGTGGTCGGCGGGCAACGGTTCATCGAAAAGAATTTTCACCGGCACGCGCTGGACGACTTTCACGTAATTGCCCGTCGCGTTTTCCGGCGGCAGCAGGCTGAACCGCGCGCCGGAGCCGGCCTGGATGCTGTCCACGTGTCCGCGCAGCGATTTGCCGAGCGCGTCAATCTCAATGAGCGCCGGCTGGCCGGGCCGCATGTGTTTCAATTGCGTTTCCTTGAAATTGGCCACGACCCAGACATCGCTCGGCACGATGGAGAAAAGCGTCTGGCCGGTCTGGACGTAATCGCCCGGCTCGACGGATTTGCGCGTCACGCGGCCATCACCGGGCGCGCAAATTTTTGTGTAGGACAAGTCCAGTTGCGCCGCCTGCACGTTGGCCTGCGCCTGCCGGAATTGCGCGAGGGCCATGCCGACCGAGGATTCGGTCGCAGCCAATTCCGCCTTGGCCTCATTGATTTTCGAGGCATCCGCAACGGCCTTTTGTTTCGCGGCGGCGAGGTTCGCGTCAGCCTCTCTCACCGCGGCTTGCGCGGCGTCAAATTCCTGCTGCGAAATGGTGTTCTGTTTCCGCAATTCCTGACTGCGTTGAAAATCCGCCTGTGCGCGCGCATCGGTGGCCTGGGCCGCGTCGGCGTCGGCCTTTGACTGGTCGGCAGTGGCCTCGGCGGTGGTCACTTTCACGCTCATCAAATCGAGCGCAGCCAGAAACGCTTTGTAATTGGCTTCCTGCGCGTCGGCGGAGGATTGTTTTTGCGCGGCGGTCGTCGAGAAATTCGCCGGATCAATCTCCACCAACAGGTTGTTTGAGCGGACCATCTGATTGTCGAGCACGTAAACGGCGGAAACCTGGCCGGAAATCCTCGGGGCGACGGAAACAACGTTGCCTTCAATGAAGGCGTCGTCGGTGGATTCGTGTGTGAACGCGGTGACCAGATAATCCAGCCCGAAAAACAAGAGCACGGCGAGCGCGCCGGTCGCAGGCCAGATGAACCACGGCGAATTCAATTTCGCCAGCCTCGCGCCGTTCACTGTCGGCGGCGGCGGACTTGATGGAACAGATTTATTTTCATTCATAACAAATTGAAATGACTGATTCCTGAATCCTAATGACTAAAGAATGACGCAACCCGGATGGCAAATTACCCAAGCCGTTAGTCATTTGTGACACTTTGGAATTCTTTAGTCATTCGTCATTATGGTTTAGTTATTTGGCACTTGGTTGCGGCGAGTATTCCCGCCAACCGCCGCCCAGCGCCTGATAAAGATTGATCAAATTGAACAGCCGCGAGTATTGAGACTGGATGAGATTTTGCCGCGCATTGTACAGGTCTTGTTGGGCGGAGAGCACGGTCAGGTAGTTGTCCACGCCCTGACGGAAGCGCGCCTCGGCCAGTTCGTGACGCCGTTGCTCGGCTTTGACGAGGGCTTCCCCGGCGTCAAGCTGCACTTTGACCGTGGCCCGCACTGCCAGAGAGTCGGCCACTTCCCGGAAGGCGGTTTGAATGGCTTTTTCGTAGTTTGCGACTTCGATGAGCTTGCCTGCCTTGGCACCCTGTAGTTCGGCCCAGGCCGTCCCCGCTGCAAAAATGGGCCACTGGATTTGAGGCGAAAAGTTCCAGGCCTGCGAGCCGGGAGCAAACAAACTTTCGAGCGCCGTGCTGGCGGTGCCCGCCGAGCCGGTGAGGGTAATGGTCGGGAAAAAAGCGGCCCGGGCGGCGCCGATGTTGGCATTGGCGGCCTCGAGTTGATGTTCGGCTTCGAGAATGTCCGGACGGCGTTGCAACAGGTCGGAGGGCAGACCCGCCGGCAGGTCGGACAAACAAATCTGCGGATTGAACCGTTGGGGCGGGGAAAGGCCCTCGGGCAACGGGCGGCCCACCAGGAGCACCAGGTAATTTTCAGCCTGGGCGAGTTGCTGGTCGTAGCCGGCCACGGCGGCGCGCGCGGTTTGCATCTGGCCCTCGGCGGTGCGCAAATCAAGCTCGGACACCACGCCGGCTTCGTAACTGCGTTTGGTCAATTCGTAGGATGCCCGCACCGCCGTCAACGTTTGCCGGGCCACAGCGCGTTGTTCGGTCAGTTCGCGCTCCGTCAAGTAGGCCGCGCCCACTTCGGCCACCAACGCGATCCGGGCGCTCTTGCAGGCTTCTTCGCTGGCAAAATAGGTTTCCAACGCCTGCCTTTTAAGGCTGCGCACGCGTCCAAAAAGATCCAGTTCATATTGGGCGACGCCCAGGTTCACGCTGAATTGGTTGAAAGTGGTTCCGCCGCCGGCGCCCTGAGGGCCGAAGGCGGTGCGCTGGCGCGAGCCGTTAGCATTGACGTCAACGGTGGGCACCAGGGCGTTCCGCTGGACGCGGTACAGCGCGCGCGTTTGTTCGACATTCAACATCGCCACGCGCAGGTCGGGATTGTTGGTCAGGGCCAGTTCGATGAGTTGTTGCAGGCGCGGGTCGCGGAAAAATTCGCGCCAGCCGACATCTGCCGCCGGAATGGCATTGGTCGGGATTTTGGGTTGTGTTGGCACCCTGGGCCAGGCCGGCGAAATGGCCGCGGTTGGGCGGTGATATGTCGGCGCCAGCGTGCAACCGGCCAAAGCCAGAACAAACAAGGCGATAACTGGCAAAAGATATGAACCGCTGCAAAAGTAATTGCTTCCGACGCAATCGGAATTTGGAGTGCGGTGACGGGTCACCGCTTTCCAACGACGCGACATGTCGCGTCGGACCAAAGCGAGGAAAAGTCCACGCACTCCAAAGCCGCGCGCCATCCAGTGCAAACATTTCTGCAATGATTGATATTTGCTCATGACTTGGTCGAATTGTTATTGTCTTCGTCCTCCTCAAAGCCGGCCGGTTTGGGCGCAAGCATAGTGTGCGCTGGTTTTTGAGATTTGAACATCCGGCGGACGACCACAAAGAATATCGGTACAAAGACAATGGCCAGCACCGTGGCTGAAATCATGCCGCCCGCCACGCCGGTGCCGATGTCGTGCCGGCTGGCTGCCCCGGCGCCGATGCTCAATGCCAGCGGTGACACACCCAGAATGAACGCCAGCGATGTCATCAGAATCGGGCGCAATCGCAAATGCGCCGCTTCGAGGGTGGCTTCAATCAAACCTTTGCCCTGCGCCTGCAAGTCCTTGGCGAATTCGACGATGAGGATGGCGTTTTTGGCGGACAGGCCGACGATGGTCAGCAAACCCACTTTGAAGAACACGTCGTTGGGCAACCCGCGAAAGGTGGCGGCCAGCAGCGCGCCAAGGATGCCGAGCGGCACGACGAGGATCACCGCCACCGGGATGGACCAGTTTTCGTAGAGCGCGGCCAGCGCCAGGAACACGACGATGAGCGACAGCGCATAAAGCAGGGGAGCTTGTTTGGCCGACAGGCGTTCCTCGAAAGACTGGCCGGTCCATTCGTAACCAAAGCCTTTGGGCAATTGTTGGGCGAGATTTTCCATGGCGGTCATGGCCTGGCCCGTGCTCTTGCCCGGCGGCGCGGAGCCGACAAGTTCCAGCGCCGGAACGCCGTTGAAATGCTGCAACGACGGCGAGCCGTAAATCCAATGCAACGTGGCCAGGCTGGCCAGCGAAACCATCTGGCCGCTGCTGTTGCGCACGAAAACCTTGCTGACGTCCTGGGGCAACATGCGATACGGAGCGTCGAGTTGGGCGATGACCCGTTGCACGCGGTTGCCGTTGACGAAATTGTTGATGTAATCCGAACCGAAACAGGTTGTGAGCGTCGTGTTCAAGTCCGCCAGCGAAACGCCCAGCGCGCTGGCCTTGGCCTGGTCAATGTCCACCTTGAGCTGCGGCGTATCCTCCAGTCCCTGGAAGCGCAACTGGACGATGTCGTGATTTGTCACAGCCAGCGCAAACAACTGATCGCGCGCCTGCATGAGCTGGTCATGGCCGAGGCCGGCCTGGTCCTCCAGTTCAAAATCAAAGCCCGAAGAAATGCCCAGTTCGGGAATCGGCGGCGGGTTGATGGGATAAATGATGGCATCCTTGATTTGGCTCAAGGCCATGAAAGCGCGGCCGATGATCGCATCCACTCCGTGTTGCGCGCCGTGGCGCTGGCTCCAGTCTTTCAGATGAACAAAAGCGAGGGCGGCGTTTTGCCCCTGGCCGTTGAAACTGAAGCCGGCGACGTCCACCATGCCCGCTACTTCCGGCAGTTTCAAATAATAACTCTCCACCCGCTTGAGCACGTCCACCGTGCGTTCCTGGGTCGCGCCCACCGGCAATTGGATGCTGGTGATAAAGTAACCCTGGTCCTCATCGGGCAGAAATGACGAGGGCAAACGGAAATACAGCCAGCCCACCGCCACGACAATCACCAGATAAGCAACCAGATACCGCGGCGTCTTGTTGATTGTCCGGGCCAGCAAACCCTCGTAATCTTTCCGTGTGGCAGCAAAACCGCGGTTGAACCAGCCGAAAAATCCCTCCTTCCGCAAATGATGCCCTTTTTCAACGGGCTTGAGCAACGACGCGCACAACGCCGGCGTCAGGGACATGGCCAGAAAGATGGAGAACAACATGCACGAAATCATCGCCAGCGAAAATTGGCGGTAAATCGCGCCGACCGATCCGCCAAAGAAAGCCATGGGGATGAATACCGCGGTCAGCACCAGCGAAATGCCGATGAGCGCCCCGGTGATTTGTTTCATCGCCTTGATGGTCGCCTCGCGCGGCGGCAGGCCTTCTTCGCTCATGATGCGCTCCACGTTTTCCACCACCACGATGGCGTCGTCCACCAGTTCGCCCACGGCGAGCACCATGCCGAACATGGTCAGGACGTTGATGGAAAAGCCCAGCGCATACATGACGGCAAAGGTGCCCAGCAACGCCACCGGGATGACGATGGTGGGAATGAACGTCGCCCGGAAATTTTGCAGAAACAGAAAGATGATCAGGAACACCATCACAATGGCCTCGATCAGCGTCGTGACCACTTCCCGGATGGAAGCGCGCACAAATTCGGAACTGTCGTAGGGAAAATCCACACGCACGCCTGCCGGGAAAAATTTGGAAAGCTCCTTCACTTTTGCGCGGACGGCATTGGCGGTGGCCACAGCGTTGGCCGACGGCGCCAGCCGGATGCCCACGGCGGCGGCGGGACGCCCATCCACGCGGGCTTGTAAAGCATAACTCTCACCGCCCAGCTCCACGCGGGCGACGTCGCGTAAATAAACACGCGAACCGTCGGGATTCACCCGCAATAGAATATTCTCGAACTGCTTGACGGTGGTAAGCGTGCTTTGACCTTGTAAGGTCACGTTCAGTTCCTGTCCCTTCACCGCCGGGCGATCCCCGAGTTGTCCCACCGGAACCTGCGTGTTTTGAGCCTGAATGGCGTTGATGACGTCGTTGACATCGAGATTGTAGCTTTCGAGCTGGTCGGGGTTCAGCCAGACGCGCATGGAGTATTCGGTGCCGAACAGGTCCGCTTCACCTACGCCGGTGACGCGGCGGAGGGGGTCGAGCACGCTTGACGAAATGAAATTGCCCAGCGCGATGTCACTCACATCTTTGTTGGTGGACGACAGGGCGAAAAACATCAGAAAGTTGCGGGTGGATTTGACGACCGTGATGCCTTGTTGCTGGACCGTCTGGGGCAGATTGGGAACGGCCAATTGCAGTTTGTTCTGCACCTGCACCTGCGCGATGTCCGGATCGGTGCCGGACTGAAAATAAAGCGTCACGGTGGACTGGCCGCTCGCACTGCTGCTGGATGAGATGTAAAGCAGATTGTCAATGCCGTTCATCTGCTGCTCGATCACGGAGGTAACCGTATCCTGCACCGTTTCCGCGGACGCGCCCGCGTAAGTGGCATTGATGGCGATGGACGGCGGCGCGACGGTGGGATATTGAGCGACCGGCAGATGCGTGATGGCCAGAACCCCTCCGAGTATGATGAGCAGGGAAAGCACCCAGGCAAAAATCGGGCGGTCTATGAAAAATTTCGGCATGGCGATTTCCGGTTAATTTCCCATGGCCGGGGCCGCCGGCGGCGGGCTGTTGTCACCAGCTGGATTAAAGGGGACCGGTTTCACCACCATTCCCGGCTGAAATTTTTGCAAGCCTTCGACAACGACCTGTTCTCCCGCTTTCAATCCGTCCGTGACGACCCATTTGTCCCCCACGGCCTGGCCGATTTTAATTACTCGGGCTTCCACCTTGCCGTCCGCCCCCACCACCATCACGGTGGCGATGCCGTTTGGCGCCGACGCTGACGCCGCGCTGGGGAGCAGTGATGGCCTTGGCATCAACCGCCTGTTCCAGCACTCCCCGCGCAAACATCCCCGGCAGGAGCAAATGATCGGGATTGGGAAACTCGGCCCGCAATGTGACCATGCCGCTGGTCGGGTCCACCGTGATGTCGGAAAACAACAGTTTGCCGGGTTGGGGATAAGTCGTCCCGTCGTCCAGCAGCAATGTCACCTTCGCTTCGCCGGGCGCGGCGCTTTTGAGCGCGCCGTTTTCCATTTCGCGCTGGAGCCGCAGCAGTTCGGTGCTCGATTCGGTAAAGTCGCAATAAATCGGGTCCAGTTGCGTGACCAGGGCCATTTCCGTCGCCGCGCTCTGGCTGACCAGTGCGCCTTCAGTGACCAGCGCCGCGCCAATTTTTCCGGAAATCGGCGCGGTGACGGTGCAATAACCGAAATTGACCGCAGCGATTTCTTGCGCGGCTTTGGCCTGGGCCGCCGCTGACACGGCATTGTCGTAATCCTGCTTGCTCACGGCATGGATGCCCACCAGCGGCTGGTAACGTTCCGCCAGCAGTTGCGCCTGCGTCAGGCTGGCGTTCGCGCTGTCGAGCGCGGCTTTGTATGGCGCTGGATCAATCTCGTAAAGGACTTCGCCGTTTGTGACGTCGGCGCCTTCGCGAAATTCCCGATGCAGCACAATGCCGTCCACCCGCGCGCGCACTTGCGCCACCCGCACCGGATCAATGCGTCCCGGCAATTCCGTCGTCAGAGCCACGGACTCCGGCGCGATGGTGACCACGCCGACTTCCGGCGGCGGCAGGTTGTAGGCGCCGGGGCCGGCTTGATTTCGGCCACAGCCCGCTAATGACAATGACAACAACGCCACTGCCAGCGCGACGGGCAGTCCCCATAAGATGTCTTTTCATTTTTCGAGTGTTCACAATTTTACCTTCTCCTTTTCTTGGCACCCGCCCCGGCCAGAAACAAATCCACGATGCGCTCGGCGGCGTGCCGATTCAAACGATAATTTGGCATCAATAAATGCGAGGTGACGTAAAGGTGCGCCTGCCCGTAAAAACCATAGGCCAGGTCGCGGCTGTCGAAGCGGTCATCCAGTTCGCCGGCGGCCTGCGCGCGTTTCATGAGTGAATGCATGAACTCCAGGTTGCGCTGGCAGCGGTCCAGATAGCGCAATTCCGGCGGCACTTCGCCCGGCGCGGAAAACGCGGTGGCGAACGCGATGCGCGTCAGTTCGCGGTTTTTGTGAAAATAATCGAACAGCGCGGCGAGAATCTCAACCAGTTGTCCGCGAAAATCGCGCGCGCGCGCCGCCGCCTGCTGCACGACCTGCAACCGTTCATCGTGTGCCTCGCTGACGAGCGCCTGAAATAATCCGGCCTTGTCGCGAAAATGATAATACAACGCCGGCTTGGACACCTTCGCGTCGCCGACGATTTGCTGGACGGACGTGGCGGCGTAGCCGCCGTTGGCGAAGCGTTTGAGCGCCGCCCGGAGGATCTGCCGCCGCGTTACGGGACCGTGTTTGGCCATAAACCTACCGAACGGTAGGTAATGAACGGCGCTTTGTCAAATGGATTTGTTCCTGCCGGTTCCCGGTCTGCCGGGGCGGCGGATGAAAGACCGCGCCGGAGGGTCGCCCTCAGGGCACGAACGGCCGCGGCGCGCAAGGCTGCGATTGAATCGTCACGGTGGCGGGCGACAAGCCGTCCGCGCTGGCGGTCAGTTGGATTTCACCCGGTTCCCTCGTGGATTGGACGAGAATTTGCGCAAGGCCGTTGAACACGCTGCGCTTCCATTCGGGCAGGATTGGGTGGTCGGCAATTCGCAGGCTTATGCCTTTGGTGATGCCGCCGGGGCCGCCCCAATTGGCCACGCCGACGGCAATGGTGTTTTCGCCCGAATGCAAGAACGGTTTCACGTCGAACGAGGACGGCACGTCCGGGTCGTTGGATTCACCCACGCGCCGGCCATTGACATAAATGAAGCCCTCGTTGTGGATCCGGCCAAAGCACAACTCGACCGCGGGGGCGGCCAGGTCGGATTCACTGACCGTGATTTTCGTCGCGAAAAACGGCCTGCTCCTCAGCGTTCCATTGGACGTTATCGGACTGCACGTCAGTTTGGTCCCAACTTGAATCGTCAAAGTCCGTTCGGAACTCGGCGAGCCGGTTGTCATAAATGTTGGGTACTTGCTTCCAACGCCAGCCGGTGTTTTCGGGGATGCTGTGTGTGGCCAATTGGGGAATGTAAACATCCAGTTCATGGCAACTCGGATCGCCGTTGCCGACGCCGAGAATTTTCCCGGGGCCGCTCAAAGCGAAGTGAACCAGGTTGGAGGCGACGGGCACGACGCGGTGTTGCGCGTCGGACACGGAAACGGTGATAACGCTCACGTCCTCGCCGTTGGCGTTGATGGCCGGGCGGGCGGGCGTAAGTTCGACGGCGGCGGGATCACCGGTCGTTTCCACTTTTGTTTCGGCGACGACCTTGCCGTCGGTGTAACCTTTGGCGCTCAGGACGCCGGGTGCGTATTTCACCGCCCAATGCAGGTGCGAATAATTCGTCATCGTCTGCCGGCCGAGGCTTTGGCCGTTCAGGAACAATTCGACCTGCTGGCAATTGGCATAGCACCACACGTCAATGTTCTTGCCTTCCAACCCCGGCCAGTTCCAATGCGGCAGCAGGTGCAAAACCGGTTTGTCCGTCCACCACGCCTGGTAATACCAGAAGTTGTCCTTGGGAAAACCGCAGGTGTCGAGGATGCCGAAATGCGAATTGATGCACGGCCAGGAGTACGGCGTCGGCTCGCCGCGATAATCGAACCCCGTCCAGACGAACCCGCCGGAAAGCCACGGACGCACCGCGAAGAAGCTGTACCAGCGTTCGGCGGTGTGCGCCCACGGTGGCGCGTTTTCGTCGTAGGCGCCCACGTAGCCGCGCGCCTTGTCGTTCGCGTAAATGCCGCGCGTGCTCACGGTGCTGCCCTGTTCGGTGCCCACTTCCGGCTGTTGCGGATGTTCCTTGTGGTAATTGTCAATGCCCTGGCCGATGTGATAATTCCAGCCGCGCACTTCGAGCGCGCTCATCAGCCCCGCATAATCGTCGCCGACGCTTTCCGCGGCGGTGACGGGCCGCGTCGGGTCAAGCTGTTTCAAAAATTCCTGCATGTGGGCGCCGACGCGTCCGCCGTCCGCCGAGCCTTGTCTCGATTCCTCGTTGCAGATGGACCAGATGGCGACGCTCGGATGATTCCGGTCGCGCAAAATCTGGCCCTTGAACCGTTCGAGATTCGCGGGGTCGCTGCCGAGCAGGCGATTCTCGTCCATGACCAACATGCCGAGCTGGTCGCAGGCGTCGAGCAGTTCCGGCGTGGGCGCGTTGTGCGACGTGCGGTAGGCGTTGCAACCCATCTCCTTGAGCTTGGCGATGCGGTAATATTGCAAGGCGTCCGGCAGTGCTGCGCCGACACCCGCCATGTCCTGGTGATTGCACGTGCCCTTGAGTTCGTAAGGCTTGCCGTTCAGCAAGAATCCCTTGTTCGCGTCGAACGCAACCGTGCGGATGCCGAACACGGTTTCTTTGCGGTCAACAATTTGTCCGCCGCTCTCGACGGTCGTCACCAGCTTGTAAAGTTTTGGCGATTCGGGCGACCAGAGTTCGGGCGAGCGGAAGCTGATTTCCGAATGCACGTCACGTTTCGCCCACGGCTTGAGGCCGGTGGATTCCTTGTCCGACGCGATGGCTTTGCCTTCGGGGCTGATGATTTCGTAGCGCACTCTGGCGCAGGCGGAATTGGTCCGGGAATTGAGCAACTGGGTTTGGATGTGGATTTCGACCTTTTTGCCGGGCACGTTGTTTTTGAACTGGCTGTAAACGAAAAGGCCATCCGGGGCGATGGCGAGCGGACTGGTCTTCACCAGCCACACGTGGCGGTAAATGCCCGCGCCTTCGTAAAACCAGCCTTCGAATTGCGATGCGTCCACCTTCACCGCGACGACGTTTTGCCCGCCGGGATTGGCCACGTCGGTGATGTCGTAGCGGAAACTGCTGTAACCGCTCTCGTGATGGCCGATGAACCAGCCGTTGACAAACACTTCCGCGTCGCGGAACACGCCGTCGAATTCCAGCCACAGCCGCTTGCCGGCGTCCGCTTCCGGCAGTTCAAAGGTGCGGCGATACCAGGCGACGCTGTTGGCCGGGAAACCCGGTCCGACCGGTTTGAACCCGTGGCTGCCGTCCGCGCCCTGATCGAACGGCAATTCGACCACCCAATCATGCGGCAGGTTGACCATGCGCCAGCTTGCATCGCTGAACGACCGGCTGGCCGGGCCGCTGCCGGACCCGGCCTTGGCCAGGCTGATGGCGGCGCCCCATTCATTGCCGAGATGAAGTTTCCAGCCGAAATCCAGCAGGAGCCGTTCGCGGGGCGAATTGGTTTCGCCGGCGAAAAGGGTTGAAGTCAGAACCACGAAGAGCGCCGTGGCAAAAAGACAGCGGAACGATTTGGCGGTTTGCATACAGGCGAAGTTATGAAATGAGCCGGCAAAGGCAACGTCAAACTCCATGGTCAAAATTAAGGAGGCGCGGCGGTGTGCCCGGCGCCGGCCGCAGCCATTGAAAGTGGAAGGGTTGCAGCCGGGTTTCTATCCCCAACGCGCTCCCGCATGGCCCGCGCCCGGTAAGCCGGCAAGAAAACAGCGCAAGGGGAACATGGTTTTCATGAAAACAGAAACCAGGTGCCGGGAGCAGAGACAGCAATCGTAAAACGGCAAAAACCGCGATTTCGGGTGCAAATTTGTGCCAGCGCCATTTTTCTCCCTCTCCTCCCCAAAGGAGGAGAGGGAGTCGGTGGCTGCGTCAAGTTGCGCTCCGTAATTCCGGATGCGCCACAAACGCTTTTCATTTGTACGAACTGTCTTTTATTATCGCCGGAACGGAACCAAACGAAACATTCAAAATCTCATGGCCAAATTATTTCTCGGACTCGATTCCAGTACCCAAAGCCTGAGCGCGGTCGTCATTGATTACGACAGCCGCAAGGTCGTTTATGACAAATCACTGAACTTCGACCACGCCCTGCCGCAGTACCAGACGCAAAACGGCGTCCTGCCCAATCCCGAACCGCTGGTCAAACACGGCCCGCCGTTGATGTGGGCTGACGCACTCGATTTGCTCTTCGCCGGAATGAAAAAGGACGGCGTCGCGCTCGGCAACCTTCTGGCCATCAGCGGCAGCGGGCAGCAGCACGGCTCGGTTTATCTCAACCACCGCGCGGCGGACGCGCTGGCCGGGCTTAATCCGGCAATACCACTGGTCGAAAACCTGGCCGGCATTTTCTCGCGCAAAACGTCGCCGATCTGGATGGATTCCTCAACCGCCGCCGAGTGCGCGGAAATCCGCCAGGCCCTTGGCGGCATCAAGGCCACCGCGCAAAAGACCGGTTCAGACGCCTTCGAACGGTTCACCGGGCCGCAAATCCGCAAGTTTTACAAGACGGAACCGGACGCCTGCGCGCAGACCGCCAGCATCGCGCTGGTCAGTTCGTTCATGGCGTCGCTGCTGGCGGGAAAAATTGTGCCGATTGACCACGGTGACGGCGCGGGCATGAACCTGATGGACATTCAAAAGAAAGTCTGGCACCCGGACGCGCTCAAAGCCACCGCGCCGGATTTGGACCGGAAACTGCCGCCGCTCGCCGAACCCTGGAAGGTCGTCGGCGCGGTCAGTCCGTATTTCGTGAAAAAATTCGGCGTTAATCCCGACGCGCAGGCCTTGGTCTGGTCGGGCGACAATCCGTGCAGCGTTATCGGCCTCGGCCTCATCAAGGCGGGCCGGGTCGCTATCAGCCTCGGCACGAGCGACACGTTTTTCGGCTCGATGAAAAAGTGCCACACCGACGCGCATGGCGAAGGGCACGTCTTCGGTTCGCCGGCGGGCTATTACATGACCCTGATCTGCTTCAAGAACGGTTCGCTCGCCCGGGAAAAAATCCGCGAACAATACGGGATCGGGGACTGGAACGAATTCGGCAAACAGCTGGCCTCGACGCCGCCTGGCAACTGCGGCGGCATCCTCCTGCCGTGGTTCGACGCGGAAATCGTCCCGCGCGTGAACCAACCGGGTATTCACCGGTTTGATCTCGACGAAAAAGACGCCGCTGCCAATTGCCGCGCCGTCGTCGAGGCGCAAATGATGGCGATGCGGCTGCACTCGCGATGGATGAAAGTCGCGCCCGATCGTATTTTCGCCACCGGCGGCGCGTCAAACGATGTGCCACTGTTGCAAATCATGGCGGACGTGATGAACTGCCGCGTGTTGCGGATCGAAGTGTCCAAGAGCGCGGCGCTGGGCGCGGCGTTGCGGGCGGCGCACGGCTGGCTCGTCCAGGCCGGGGAAAGACCGGAATGGGAAAATATCGTCGCCGGGTTCACCGATCCGGTTCCGAACAGCGAAATCCGTCCGGACAAAAAGGCGGCGAAGACTTACGACCAGCTGGTTGAAAAATACGCCGCGTGCGAACGCGAGGCGTTGAAACAAATTCATTAACCTGTTTGCCTTTGATCGGTGGGGCGAGCGTCCCCGCGAGCCGAACCCGAATTCATTTCAGCCGCAAAAGAACGCACAGAGCGCAAAATTCCTTCTCCGCGTCGGATGAGGAGAGAGTGGCCGAAGGTCGGATGAGGTGAACCGCTGATCCCGCAAAGCGGGACTGATTGACGCTGATAACGTAGGGCGGCGCGTCCCGCCTTCCTCACTTTGTTTCAAGAACCGCAAACCCCGCCAAATGCGCGAACACAGAATTGTCACTCATCACCGATAGACTCATTTCCGACAAAGGTGTGAAATATGAGACATGCGAAAGCGTGACCCTAACCTTTGCTCATTTGGCCAGAGCGTGGCCAGACACCGCCGGGCCAAAGGACTTTCCCAAGAAGCCCTCGCGGAAAAGGCCGACCTTGATCGCACTTACCTCAGCGACATCGAACGAGGTGTCCGCAATCCAGGCATCAAGAACGTCATTCTGATTGCCAAAGCGTTGGGCATCACCCCCTCTGATTTGATGAAGGGAGTCGGCGGGTGAGCCAAATCCGGACCATGCGGTTAAAAATCGCCGCCCTCTTTGAATTCGAGGGAAAGACGCCGCCCACAAATACAACCGACCTTGTTTCTATCACTCCACTCGTGTTGAAGCAGTTTGGTTTTCTTCCGCAACCCGTGATGGTGACAGTCGAAGGCGACGAGGTCGTGATTCAATATCCTGAAGAATCGACGGCTGCCCAAACGGAAGCCGCCCGGCTTGCCGAACGCGCTGGAAAACGCGCCGCCGAGGGCAACTACGAAAAGGCCATCGGCATTCTCAAGCGCGCCTTGGAGTTGCAACCCTCGCTGCACAAGGCACGCCGCGACCTGGCGATGGCTTATGTCGAGACTGGCGACATTGATAATGCGACGAATCATTTGATTGAGGTTCTCCGGCTCGATCCGGGAGATGCGTGGAGTTGGGTTGTGCTGGCCAATCTTTACATCCGGGAAAAGTCAGACAAAGAAACAGGAGAAAAGTTTCTGCGCAAAGCACTCGAAATCGCGCCGAATGATCCCTGGGCATTGAACAGCCTGGCATCCGTGACATTCGAAAACGGCAAGACTGACGAAGCCATTTCACTTTTCGAGCATGCGATTCAATCCAATCCTGAATTTGCAAACGCATACTACGGCGAAGCCATTGTTTATCACGACCTGCAGCAGCCAGACAAATCACTCGCCGCGCTCGAAAGACTTTTTGCCCACGCAAAAATGCAAGATGCGCGGTCAAAACCGGTTTACGACGGCGCCCGCCAGCTCTTCGGCAAGTTGCAGGTTGATCTTGCCCAGCGCAACGAATCGGAAACATTCAAGCTCGTCCAGAATTACAAAGCCGAGATGGAAACCTTGTCCGGCTATCCGATTCGGATTCAGGAAGAGAACTTTGAAAGCAAGATCGGCGCGACCATTCAGATGGCATGGAAGCACAATCGCGACTTCCATTTGGTGAAGATTAGAGCGGATTACCCCCCCCCATTAGTCAATCATCTAGAAAGCCACGAACTCACCCATCTCAAGCTCGAATCCGAGGCGCGCAAGGTTGGCAAAAACCTTTTCTTCGCCACCACCGCCAAGACACGGGACACGGCCATCCGGTCGTTTGCCGGCGACATCCGCAAGTGGGAAAAGGCCGGCTACTCGGAGCAGAAAATCACCGGGCTGACGCTGACGCTGGTCAACGGCCTCTGCGAATTCCTGTTTAACTGCCCGCTCGACATGCTGATTGAACGGCACCTGCGTGACACGTTCAAGCCGCTCCAGCCCGCGCAATTCCTTTCCGTCCGGCTGATGGCCCATGAAGCGTGGCATACCAGCAGCAAGCCGGAAGTCCGCCAGTTCACGCCCCGAAAAATCCTGCTCGCGAGCCTCGCGCTGAATGGAGCTTACGCGCTCTTCCTGGATGATTTGTTTCGCGGGGCCTCGGAATTCGCCGCGCCGTATCGCCGGGAAGAAACTTTCGGCCTGTCGCAAAAACTCTGGCAGCACTGGCAGGAACGCGCCAAGAATCTCGGGCCGGGCGACGAATACCGGCTGGTGGACGAATTCGCGGATATGGTCGGGCTGCGGGACTGGTATGAATGGCGGCCCGACCCTGGCCATCACGAGGCGACGGCAGAACCGCTCAAGGAAGGCACAACCAATCCGGCTCTGCTCACGGCCAAGCAGCCGGCGGCGGTCTTCTATTTTCTCGACGCCTTCAACGGTTCGATGCCATGACGCCGGAACAGGTGCGTGACGTCGCTTTTGAAATCGCACTGCTGGGCCGGAATGGACTCGACTACGCCGCGCCCGACGAGAAATACGAACTCCGCGCGCTGCCCGACCGGAAATTTTCCGGCCTGCACCTGATGTGCCTCATGTTTGCGGGCTTCAAGCGTGTAGCACCGGAACATGATGTGGGGATGGACTTAAACGACCCATTTCTAACTGCGCTGCAATTACACCAAGCACAAGGAGGCAAGTGATGAGACTCTACGCTGGTTCGAGTGAGGAATTTATTGCCGACTCGGTTCATAACCGGATTGCGGACAAGTTGGAGACTGCTTTCTTTGGAGAATTCCGTTATAAGCCTTCGCCAGGTGAAGTAAGTTCTTGGCGAAATTCGCTTCGCGCTCTGTCACAGGTTTTCCAATATGGAGAATTCAGGGGGCACGGTGTATTGCTGGAATATGAGCTTCCTCTCACGTCAAAACGGTTGGATTGTTTGATTACTGGTCGAGACAATTTGCTCAACGATCAAGCAGCGATTATCGAATTGAAGCAGTGGGAGAAGTGCGAAGAAGGCGACGCCGAACGAATTGTTACATTTGTTGGAGGCAACAATCGCGATGTTCTTCACCCCTCGGTTCAAGTTGGCCAATACCGCCGCTATCTTGCCGATTATCAGCCCGCGTTTTATGAAGGCGAATCTCCCATCGGCCTGCGAGCTTGTTCATACCTGCATAATTACACACCGAAAGACGGCGACGCTTTGTTCGCTCCACAATACGCGCCATATATCAAGGAATGTCCGTTGTTCACTGGTGACGATGTCGCAAAGCTGACGGATTTTCTGCGTGAGTTTTTGGTCAAAGGCGATGACCAACACGCACTCCGCCGGATTCTCGAAGGTAAATTCCGTCCAAGCAAAAAGCTTCTCGACCATGTCGGAAAGGTTTTGGACGGCAAACCTGAATATATATTGCTTGACGAGCAGTTGGTCGCATTTGAGCGGGTGCTCGCAACCGCGCGCGAAGGAATTAAACAGCCGCAGAAAGCAGCAATTATTATTCGTGGTGGTCCGGGCACGGGAAAGTCCGTTATTGCGCTCAATCTTTTATCCGCACTTGCGCGGGAGGGGGTGGGCGCTCAATACGTTACGGGTTCAAAAGCATTCACAGAAACCTTGCGGAAAATCGTTGGCGATAGAGCCGATGCGCAAGTCAACTATTTCAACAGTTATATGCAGTCGGATTTCAATGAGCATGATGTTCTGTTGTGCGATGAAGCTCATCGAATCCGGGAAACCAGCAACAATCGTTTTACCGGAGCGGCGCGTCGTTCAAACCGATCACAAATTGAGGAACTTTTCCACGCGGGTAAGGTGCTTGTGTTCTTCGTCGATGATCGTCAAGTAGTTCGCCCTGGGGAGATTGGTTCAGCGACAGTCATCACAGAGGCGGCTAAAACTCAAGGGGCAAAGCTCTTTGACTACAAACTAGAAGCGCAATTCCGATGCGCTGGATCGGCTGGCTTTGTGAACTGGATTGAAAATACTCTTCAAATTGAGCGAACAGCCAACGTGTTGTGGAATGCGAATGATAAATTCGAATTCGGGATTGTTGATTCACCTCAGGCATTGGACAAAATCATCCGCAGTAAGCTTGAAGCGGGAAACTCGGCTCGCCTGATGGCGGGTTTTTGTTGGGATTGGTCTGCTCCATTGCCGGACGGTGATTTGGTAGATGATGTAGTCGTCGGAGATTTTAAACGCCCTTGGAATGCGAAGCCCGATGCTGGCCGTGTAAAACGAGGAATACCAAAGGCGACACTGTGGGCTCACGACGCACGTGGAGTGGAACAAGTTGGCTGTGTTTACACGGCACAAGGTTTTGAGTTCGACTACGCCGGTGTTATTTTTGGGCCAGACTTGGTTTACCGTCCTGGAAAAGGTTGGGTTGGTCAGAGGGAGAATTCATTTGATACGGTGGTCAAACGGTCAAAAGAAAATTTTCTAAAACTTGTGAAGAACACCTATCGGGTTCTTTTTTCCCGGGCAATGAAAGGTTGCTACGTCTATTTCGTCGACAAGGAAACGGAAAATTTCTTTCGAAGCCGTATCGAGAGCGACGCAACTGTGGGCGAAGTCGTGACCTGTCATAAAGTTTGCTCCGCCTCTGCCGTTCCGCATTTTGGAGGAGGAGGAGTTGGAACGTTTTGTGAACGCCATTCCCATCTTTGATTTAAAGATCGCGGCAGGAGCTTTCAGCGAAGAGCAATGGATAAACGAATGTAAGTGGGCCGAGTTGCCCGATCCGTTTGTAGCAAAGAAGGGGTTTTTCTTAGCGAAAGTAGTGGGTGAATCGATGAACAAGAGGATTCCAAATGGATCGTGGTGCATTTTTAAAGCCTCACCGGTAGGTAGTCGGCAGGGTAAAGTTGTTCTGGTGCAGCATCGCAAGATTCAAGATCCGGATAGCGGGCAGTTTACCGTAAAGATTTACGACAGTAAGAAAATCGCCTTTGAGGGTTCTTGGAGGCACGAAAGTATTATTTTAAGGCCTGATTCGCATGAAAGCGGTTTTAAAGAGATCGTCCTGCATCAAGATGACGCTGCTGAATTGAAGGTTATTGGCGAATTTGTAGCTGTTGTTGGCTAGCAGCCGAAGCTACGCGAAATGATTTTGGTTAGATTTTGGTTCTGGTCGTTTTGTTTTTCTCCGAACCCGGCGAGATTACGCCGACCGGGCGGTTTGGGGCAATGGGTTTTCCGCAGAACCGGCACCAAGCTTCAATAGAAGGCCGCAAAGGTAACGAAGAATTCTTTCTTTGTTTCCTCCGTTAGCTTCTGTTCACATCCGTAGAGTTTTTTTTGCGCCTTTTTGCGCCAATCAATACGGCGCGCACTTTTACCTGGTTGGCAGTTAATCCCTTTGCGCTCTTTGTGCTCTTTTGTGGCCAATAGAATCGGCATTGATTTGCTGTTCCCCGCTTTCTGCCAGCCTTGCAGGCTTTCAATCGGTGTGGATTCGCGCAATTCGCGGTCGGGTAACGAACACGAGGCGCTTGCGTCGGGAAATACTTGAGCTTACTTTCCGCGAATGAACTCCCGACGCCGGTTCTTTCGCGATCTCGGAATTTTCAGCGCGCTGCTCACGCTGCCCGGGTTGCGCGCCGCCGAACCGCCGGTCATTTTGGAGGAATCGCCTTCCGTCCCGACGAATGACCGGGCTTACTGGCTGGCCATGCTGCGGCGGGTGGCCAACCCGGTGCTGGGCAATCTGGCAGCCGGAAAACTGCGCGAACGGATGCCGATCGAGCGTCCGACCGGGAACGTGGCTGACCGGCGGAAGGTGACGCATCTCGAAGCGATTGGCCGCACATTATCGGGCATTGCGCCGTGGCTGGAACTGGAGGACAAGGCGACGGATGAACTGGCGCTCTGCCGTCGTCTTGCTGACTTCGCCCGGAGAGGATTGACCAACGCCACCGATTCCCAATCGCCGGATTTCATCAATTTTACCGCCGGCGGCCAATGTCTGGTGGACGCGGCGTTCCTGGCGCATGCGCTGTTGCGGGCGCCGCGCGAACTGTGGGGAAAGTTGGAGAAGCCGGCCCAGCAACGGCTGGTGGCAGCATTGAAATCAACCCGCGACCTCAAGGCCGGCCAAAGCAACTGGCTGCTGTTCCCCGCGATGATTGAAACGTTTCTCGCCAGCATCGGCGAGGAATGGCAGGCGGAGCGCATTGACTCGGCAATTCGCGCCTTTGAACGCTGGTACGCAGGTGATGGCGTCTATGGCGACGGCGCGGATTTTCACTGGGATTATTACAACAGCTACGTCATCCAGCCATTCCTGATTGACGTGCTGGAACACGTCGGCAAGGTCTCGCACCGGTGGGCCGGCGCATACGACGAAGGGCTGCGTCGGGCGCGTCGTTACGCCGCGGTCCAGGAGCGCCTGGTTGCGCCCGACGGCAGTTATCCGGTGCTGGGCCGTTCCATGGCCTATCGCTGCGGCGCGTTTCAGCTCCTCGGCCAAATGGCGTTGCGCCATGAACTGCCCGAAGGAGTCGAACCGTCGCAGGTCCGCGCGGCGATGACGGCGGTGATTCGCCGCACGTTGGAGGCGCCGGGCACGTTTGACGCCGACGGTTGGTTGCGCGTCGGTCTGGCCGGCCATCAACCCGCTCTGGCGGAACCCTACATCAGCACGGGCAGTTTGTATTTATGCGCGTTGGTTTTCCTGCCGCTGGGATTGTCCGCCGGTGATTCGTTTTGGAGCGCGCCGGCGACCGATTGGACTTCGCGCAAAGCGTGGTCCGGTCAAGACCTTCCCGCCGACCACGCGCTGGACGACGCCCGCAACGCGCGGAAATGATTCAACCTGAAACCCGCGCAAGCCGGTGCTGAAACGTCCGGGCAAACCAGACGCCGCCTACCGTCGGGCAAAGCTTACTCGTTAACTCCGGGAACTGGTCTTATTCCAATTCCTGGAGACATTCGGCACATTCTCTTACGTTGGTAGGGACGCGCGGCCCGCGCGTCCGCTTCGGTCGCGTCGGCGATGCGACCCTACCTTTGTGTCGGTTATTTTAGGGAACCGGATTATTCCACAACGCGTTTGCCTTTTTTGCGGTTGGAATACTGTTCCTTGATCCACTTGTAGGTCACGGCCAGGCCCTCGTCCAATGGCGTGTTCGGTTCCCAGCCCAGAACTTTTTTGATGAACGTGTTGTCGCTGTTGCGCCCGGCGACCCCGCGCGGCGCGGTCAGGTCGTGATGCCGTTTGAGTTTCACACGGGCAATCTTTTCAATTTTTGAGAGCAGTTCGTTGACGGAGACCAGTTCACTGGTGCCGAGGTTGATGGGCGTGGCAATCAAGCGATCGCAGTGCATAATCATGTCAATGCCCTTCACGCAGTCGTCAATGTACATGAAACTGCGGGTCGGTGTGCCGTCACCCCAGAGGGTGATGCTCTTCTTGCCGGTATCAAGTGCCTCGATGACCTTGCGGCACAGCGCGGCGGGGGCCTTCTCGCGGCCGCCGTCCCAGGTGCCGTGCGGGCCATAGACATTGTGGAAACGGGCAATCAGGGTTTTCATCCCGCGTTCGGCCCAGTATTCCTGGCAGAACATTTCGGAAACGAGTTTCTCCCAGCCGTAACCGCGCTCGGCCATCGCCGGGTAGGCGTCGGATTCCTTCAACGCGCGGACGTTCGGGTCCTGCTGGAGGTCGGTGTTGTAGGCGCAAGCGGACGAGGAATAAAAATAGCGGCGGACCCCGGCGTGATAGGCGGCCTCGATCATGTGGGTATTGATAAGGATGCTGCGCAGGCACTCGACGCGGAACCGTTCGATGAAACCCATGCCGCCCATGTCGGCGGCCAGTTGATAGACCTCAACTGCACCTTCACAGACGCGCCGGCAATTGTCTTCCTGGCTGACGTCGAGGCAGAGCGATTCGACGCCCGGCACCTTGAGATACCATTCGTAAAGCGGTTTCTTGTCCACGGCGCGAATCCGCGTGAACCCGTTTTTCGTGAAGTAGAGCGCGAGGTTGCCGCCAATGAAGCCGCCCGCGCCGGTGATGAGAATCAAGTCGTCTGGATTCAGGGGCGGGTCTTTCTCAACGAGTCGTTTTGTTTCCATATGATTTTTATGTTCGCAAGCCTGTTCCGTCGTAGTTGTGAAACGCCGGGGAGTCAGCTTTTAAATTTGCCAGTAAATCGTAGGGAAACCGGCCCAGCCGGGCAAGGCAAAACGAGTAATATCCTCTTTGGCGGGGAGCGCGGATTGTCTTCAATCCGCAGTGGCTGGATTGATAAAACGTGCTGCGAGTTGAGACAACTCGCGCTCCTGCCATTATTCACGCCAGCGCGCTTGGTTTGATAAATTCGCGACCCGATTATTGTGCCATGACCTTGAAAGGCACGCGCAGGCGAATGTCGTCCGACGCCGCGCCGATCAGGAGTTCGTAGTCGCCCGGTTCGACGGCGTATTGTTTTTTGGCCGTGTCCCAGTAACGGAATCGTTCCACCGGGATGTTTACGGTGACATTCACCCCCTGACGCCGCTCCAGATGGACGCGCGCAAAGCCGCAGAGCGCGAGCTTCGGTTGCGGCAGCGCGGAATTCACGTGCCGGAAGTACACCTGCGCCACTTCGTCGCCGGCACGGGCGCCGGTATTTTTCAGGGTGAACGAAAGTTTCACCGTGCCGCCGGGACTGTAAAACGGCTCGTCAATGCCGGGATTGCTGTAATCAAATTTTGTGTAGCTCAAGCCGTGGCCGAAGGCGAACAGGGGCCGGCTGTTGAAGTAGCGATACGTGCGATTGCTCATCGAGTAATCGTCAAACGCCGGCAGGTCGTCGGTAGAACGGTAGAAAGTGACCGGCAAACGTCCGGCGGGATTCACGTCGCCGAAAAGTACTTCGGCCACGGCGCGTCCGCCCTGCTCCCCCGGATACCAGGCCTGCAAGATGGCCGGCAGGTTGGTGGTTTCCCAAGGGATGGCCATGGCGCTGCCGCTGCAATTGACAAACACAATCGGCCTGCCGGTTGCCTTCAACATCTTCAGGAAATTCTCCTGCACGGGCGGCAATTCAATGCGCGTGCGGTCGCCGCCGCTGAACCCGTCATAATGCACTGGCATTTCCTCGCCTTCGAGCTGTGGGCTGATGCCACCGACATAAATGACCACATCCGCCGAATCCGCGGCTTCGATCGCCCTGGTCAACGTCTCGGCGTTCGGCTCGTCCGAACTGGTCCGCATCGCCAGCGGACAACCCGGCTCGCAGAGTCACCTCGATGTTCGTGCCGGCGACGCTCTGGATGCCATCCAGAATTGTCACCGGGTTCGCCGGCTGGCCGTTGTAATTGCCAAGCAGCGCCGACGTCGATCGCGCATTCGCGCCGATGACGGCGATGCGTTTTATTTTCGCGCGGTTGAGTGGCAACAATCCGTCATTTTTCAACAAGACCATGGACTCGCGCGCGACTTTGAGCGCCAGCGCCTCGTGTTCGGGGGTGTTGTTTTCCGAGAATGGGATCCGGGCGTAAGACACCATGGACGAGGGATCAAACAGGCCGAGCTGGAAGCGCGCCTTGAGCACGTGACCGAGCGCGGCGTCTATTTCCGCCTCGGAAATCAGCCCCTCTTTTACCGCGCGCGTCAGACTGTTGTAATCCGTTCCGCAGCAAAGGTCATCACCCGCCTTCACCGCATCCGCCGCGGCTTCCTCCGGGGTGCCGGCAAACCGGTGATTGCCACAGATGTCATAAATCGCGCCGCAATCCGAGACGACGTGGCCGTCAAAACCCCATTGGTTGCGCAGCAGGTCGGTGAGCAAAAGCGGGTTCGCGCAGGCGGGTTTGCCGTAAACGGAATTGTAGGCGCCCATCACTGCGCCGACGTGGCCTTCGCGCACGGCGGCCTCGAAATGTGGCAGATACGTTTCGTAAAAATCCCGTTCCGGCGGCTCGGCGTCGAAACGATGGCGTTCGGGTTCCGGGCCGCTGTGCACGGCATAATGTTTGGCGCAGGCCATCGCCTTGATGTATTTCGGATCGTCACCCTGCAAACCCTGAATGAAAGCCACGCCGAGTCGTGAGGTCAGGAAGGTGTCTTCGCCGTAAGTTTCCTGGCCGCGGCCCCAGCGCGGGTCGCGAAAGATGTTGATGTTCGGCGTCCAGAACGTGAGTCCGTAATACTGGGCACTGTCGCCGTTATGCCCCTCGCGGTAACGGTTGTTCTTGGCGCGCGCTTCGGTGGCAATGACACCCGCCTCCTGATGAATCAATGGCGTGTCCCAGGTGGCCGCCATGCCGATGGCCTGGGGAAAAACGGTCGCCACGCCGGCGCGCGCGACACCGTGCAGACATTCATTCCAGTAATTGTAAGCGGGAACGCCCAGCCGCGGAATTGCCGGGGCGGCGTTGCGCATCTGCTGCACTTTTTCCGCGAGCGACATCCGGCGCACGAGGTCCTTGACTCGGGCGTCCATCGGCTGGGACGCGTCTTTCCAAATTTCCGGCCCCGCGACGACCGGTTGTGCCAGCGCGGCGGTGTCCTCCACGCTGATCATGTCTGCTGCGCGCACGTAAACGAGGGATTGTCCCGAATCATCCTTGAGTTCAAATGAGTTCAACTTGGCCGGGCCGATGCGTCCCGTGAACGTGAAGGTGAGCGGCCCGTGCAACGCGTCATCCGCGTGGTCAACCTGGTTGGTGAGCAGGACAACTTTTCCCGCGCTGCCGGCGGCGGCAAAAATATCGAGCTTGCTGGCGAGCACCTGGTCGCCGCAACTGATGTCGAACACGCGCTGGCCGGCGTTGGTGAAATCCACCTCCACCAGGCCGATGACCACGCCATATTTACCCGCCGGCAACCCGGAAACCGACAGGTTGAAGTTCGTCCCATAAATTTCCTCCCGGAACGCCTCTCCGCCCCGCCACGTCGCGCCTTCAATCGTCGTCACTCCCCAGGCCCGCTGGTGGCTGAACTCGCCGCTGATGAGGACCTTTTTGTCGCAGGCAACGCAAACTTCCTCATCGCCATACACGGTGGAAGTTGAAGACCAGCTGCCGAGGAAGACGAGCAAACAGAATATTTTCAGGCGCATGGGTTTTTTATAGGGCATGAAAGGCCATA
The DNA here is from genome assembly GCA_963754775.1 of uncultured Verrucomicrobiae bacterium. Taxonomy (GTDB): domain Bacteria; phylum Verrucomicrobiota; class Verrucomicrobiia; order Limisphaerales; family UBA11358; genus UBA11358. The sequence goes on along the minus strand of CAVWHM010000045.1, from coordinate 74,201 downwards.
GACGCAAGGCCGGGATTGTATGCGAATCGCCCGAAAACGACCTGATGAGAAAAGCAGAGGGTTTTTGGGGACTAAATTGCACAGTTTTCTCCGTTGTGGGTTGAGTGATTCACGAATCTTTCGAGGTTTTTCAGGCGTGGGCTGCGGCACTTTCACGCTTTGCACCCCGGCAAAGTTTTGCTTTCATCGCGCCATGCCGAAGCCGTTGCTGACCACCATCGCAAATTATTGCGACCGGATACTGCGCACGAAAGAAATCCAGGACTACGAGGGCGCCGCCAACGGGTTGCAGGTGGAAAATCGCGGCAAGGTTACGCGCCTGGCCGCGACGGTGGACGCGAGCCTCGCCACAGTGAAGCTGGCCATCACGGCCAAGGCGGACCTGCTGATCGTCCATCACGGGTTGTTCTGGAGCGCGCGCCAGCCCTGGACCGGGAAAAATCACGAACTGCTCCGTTTGCTCGTTGGAAACAATCTGGCGGTTTACAGTTCGCACCTGCCGCTGGATGCGCATCCCCGGCTCGGCAACAACGTGCTGCTTTGCGCCGCGCTCGGCCTGAAAAAGGTGAAGCCATTTTTCTTCAGTCACGGCCGGTTCATCGGATTTCAGGCGCGCCAGAGAATTCCGCGCGCGGAACTGGCCCGGCGATTGGCGCGCGCGACGGGGGCGAAGCCGCGAATCCTTCCCGGCGGCAAAAATGTTTGCGACCAAATCGGCGTCGTTACCGGCGGCGCGGGCGGCGATTTGAAGCAAGCCGCCGAAGAAGGCGTGGACACGTTCATCACCGGTGAAGGCCCGCACTGGACTTATGCGGCAGCGGAAGAACTCGGCCTGAACGTCTTTTACGGGGGCCATTACGCGACAGAGACGTTCGGTGTGAAAGCGCTCGCCGCGCATCTTTCCAAGGAATTCAAGCTGCCGTGGGGATTTCTGGACCACCCGACCGGACTATAGGTTATGGTGCATCTTGGGGTTGATGACTGATGTCACGCTAGATTGTTGCTATCAAAAGCAGCACGTAAGCGCCGCACGGTGAATGTATCAATCTTCCGACAAAAGGGCATCAGGATACGGTTTATAAAACGGTTGTGTGGGGTCTAAGCCTATTCCACGCGGCCAATCCGTTTTTCGATCCGTCCGATGCATATTTTTAGCCTCTTGCAAAGAGTTCGTTGGGAAAAGGGTGTGCTTGTCCCTCAAGTCATTATTTCTGTAAAAACTGTCATGATGCCTGCATAAATCTAACGCAAACAGGTTGCAATCATCTTCGAATTTTTTGGCATGCAACGGATCGGGGTGTTGAATTTTAGGCCATTGGTCACAGCTCCTTTTCTCGAATTCCCACAATTCCAGTAATAAATGATACAATTCATGAGCAATGCAAATTCTTGCCAAGTGCTTGTTGGCATCTCTATGAATATAAATTTTTGCGATCAATCGGTCAAATTCTGCACCAACACCTTTGACAAATTGTGTTTCGAGAATACTGGTCAGACCTTTTTCCGGAGCATTCAAATTGATTCGGTTAATTAGGTCAGCAATTACCCAGACACCAAGATCGACACGATGCTCCCGTTTTCGGAAGTAATTCACTGCGCCTCGAATGCTGTGAGCCATTAACGCAACCTGTGATTCGTTATAGATAATTTTAGCCGTTTTTTCGGCAGAAGTGCTCATATTATGAATTGGATTTGGAAAACAAAAAACCCAGAATTGATTTAAAGCCACTCAATTCTGGGCAAGAGATTTAAAAAAATCAAGCCAAGACTAGGGATATTTTACCCTTTCTTTCCAAAAAGTCATATTCTAGACAGGCCAGTTTCATCTCTTCAGTCAAAGGGCCTTCTCCAAATCCGGAAAAATTAAATATCCCACCTCCCAGCTCTTTCTGCAAAAGGTCAATTTTGTCGATTGTGGAAACAACTTTGTAAGTTATGTAGAAATTCTTAAGAAATTCATCAGCTTCTGCTCCGAAAGATTTATTTGGTGCCGGCATACGCTCCTCCGATCTGTCATAATGGGTTGGTTGTTTTTTTCATAATCTGCTACGATTTCGTGAGGTTTAGTTCACAGCAATGCAGTGTCAACTAAATTCAAAAAAAATTCAAGAAAAATCGCTTGACACGTTCCATACTTTGTTGTTTGTTATATGCCCGTTTTTCAATTGGCATTTGTTGTGCCTTGCATAAGCCATTGATTTTAAGGGTTTCACAAAAACCACTGTCTCATTACAATACACTTTTGTCAATTCTTAGAGAAGTTCTTTTCGGTATCGTTCACAAAATATTTAACATTTCTTCAATTGTCCACGCATGGTCTGTCAACCCCGCCGCTTGTGCTGGCGTTCTGCCGTGCGCCGAATGGACACGGCAAAAGTTAAAGTGCGCCACAAAAATTGCAACCGCGTGGCGCAGATTTTCGAGCTTTTTTGAATAGCCCAACGTCCGGCGTGTGAAACGGCGATTGAACAGGCGCAAGGAAAGGTTTGTGCGCTCGGCATGGCTGATGGTCGCCAGCTTCATGTCTGGTTTGCCAATACGCGAATTTCGCTTTATTCCGATGATGGTTTCGGGATTGAACTTTCGCCAAATCCCCACATTTGCCGCCCCGTAAATTTTCCTCTCTGTGGCATAATCAATGGAATTGCCAAAAACCCTTCCCACAGCCCCGCCGCCCTGCCAATAAGAGGTGTAAGCGTCGGTGGTGAGTTGGAATCGGCCAGCCATACGGCCTTTCAAATCTTCCATGAACGCCAGCGTGTTTTCACCGTCACGTTTCGATGTGCGCCAGTTGATAATCAGCTTGCTCGACATGTCCACGCCCAAGTAGGTGAAAAATTCTCCGTGTTCGACATCTTCATGCGGCGTGTTTTGCGGTTTGGAGAAAACGAATGCGAAAACTTCGTCAACCTGAATCCACTGGCCGTTCACGTTACGGATTTTCTCGTCCAGCAAATCGGCGCATTTGCGGCCTGCCGTTTCCAGAATTCCCAGTATGGTGCGCCGGTTCAATCGCGCTAGCCGCTCACAAGCGCAATGCCCACGCCTTCACACAACATCTGAATGACTTGGTAAGCTTTTCCCGGCTCGACTCGCAACGAATCCAATGGGCGTTGCGGTATATCTCCGGCGGTTCTGCCGCAAACCCGGCAGCGATAGCGTTGATAACCCTTCCGATGAAACCCAAATTTGACCATTTCAGCATCGTTGCAATTATGGCACGTCACTTTTGGCTCGACTTTCTGTCGGCCAGACTTAGCTTGTGCGTGAATCTGAGAGGATTCGCAATCGCTAGGTTTCGGCCTACGGTTGCGCCCTGTTGGTGTTTCTAGCACCGGCAGGGCATTATTTCAGTTGGTTCTGTTAGATGGCAGGGGTCGTGGGGCTGCTGGAAGCAGCATCAGGGCGCGTCAACGTATCCTGTCTTTCCCGCGCCCCTGCCAAAATCTTTTCATTTGTTTTTACCATTCGGCGCAATGAATTGGACATACTGGTTAAGCACTTCCCATTCTTGCGCGGTTAAATCGCGTGGTGTTTCAACCAAAAGCGTCCTGTTATCATCCGTGAACGTCCACACTTTCGGAGCAACATTAAGATGTCCAGCAACCCTTCTAAACCTTTGCACTTCCGGCTGTGACTCGCCGGGTTCCCGACCTGTCATCCCTTTGTTCTCATCTGGCAGAACGCTTCCTGCAATTCGGCCTTCTCGTGACGCCTTAACCCGCAAATGTCCCTGTTCATCAATAGCCGACGCAAATTGAGCCGACCTGACAAAAAAACCAGCAACACGATCCTTCCAGCTTCGGGGAACGCCCATCGCTGTGTGAAGAATATTGCCGATTATATCCACTGGCGGCAGCTTGCTTCCATCAAGCCTTTCGACCAGTTTTTTGAAAGCGGGCGGAAATTCCAAAAAATCCAACAATGCGTTTTGCCGGTCTGATTCATCAGTTGGGAAATAATATCGTTTGGCCATTTCTGTAAGGTAGAAACTCGTCCTGCCATCAATCATTCCAAAGGACTTCGCGGACGCCAACTTGAACTGTAACGTTTGAGACTTCTCATCCTCTTTCAAGGACGAGGCGAGCAAGGCTTTTGAAACCGGCGTATTGCTGCCGCCCAAAGTCTTTATGGCGTCCACGACAGGCAGGCAAATGGCCAATGGCTGATAGGGGTAATTACCGCCGACTTTCTCTTCATCTGCTTGGTTGCTTTTCATTTCAACCAAGAAAATATACGATTCTTAGTTTTCTGTCAATAGTTGTGACAAATTATTTTACTAAGTAAAACCAAAGCTCTTAGGTTTTCTAACCCGTTGATAATCAACGCAATTTAAATCATTACATTCGGCTTTTAGCCGACGGGTGAGAAAAATAACCTTCTTCCGGTCATTAAACGGATCTAAATACTATGATACCGGAAGAACAAAAGGCGGATTCCATATTTGTAATCCCAACGTCTGTCAGGCTTAAGGGAAAGAGGATCGAATTTCAGAACGAGGGGCCAGGCATAATTGCCGACGAAACGGAAGATTCCATTTACATCGAATCCGATTTTTTCACCGGCTGGATGTTTAAGACTGAATACTTTGAACTGCTTGGGGTTGAGACATAGGCGCACGTTCAATCGTCGGCCAGCGCAATGCAACCACTTCACAAGCTGCCTCAATGTCTTTATTAAGACGACTATAATTTGCCGGTGTGGTATAAATCGCTTCCCGAAACACGTCCAACGCGTAACATTTTGAATTTAACGGCACACGGTTTTTGAGTTGCAGTAAAGCCTTGAAAGAGCAGGGTGGATAGATAATCTCCGGCGCAATGCTCGCCGTTGCTGCGAGCTAATGATTGTCCCTTCCCCTTTATGGAATTCAAAATAATGCCGCCGACTTTTTTGATTCCTTCATGGTCGAAAGAAAAAATGACTTCTGGGCGAACGCTGATTGTAACACCGGCGATCTTAATTGGTGGCAATTTGATGGGTAGGATAATGGCATCGTCCCACGATGAATTCCGGCGCGACCATGGCAATGTGTCTCAGGGCCTCGGCGTTATTGATGTTTGTTTTTTTCCGCCAGTCTGAAATTCTGTCTTTGTTGCGCTCATTCTCTTGTTCAATTTCTTCCGCACGCTGCATCAGCGAAGGAATATTAAGGTTTTGTTTTGTGAATGCGCGTGGAACCGATTTGCGCGTCCTTTCATACGGGACTGTCAAAATTATCTGGGGAAATTTTGCATCCTTTAAAATCGCCCTCTGGCGAGCAGGGCTGGCAACGATATATTCAGCCAACTTGTTCGCGGATAGGCGGGGATTCTGATGGACAATAATGTCCTCATAATCGGGCACGCGGCCCACTACTAATTCACTTTTTCCATCGCTCATACCACGATATTGTATTCCGTTATAGGAAAGGCCGCAAGGATTAAGTCTCCAATATCAACCCTGAAGCGCACCATGACCGGACTATAAGCCTTTGGCACGGATTGTGCGGACGGCAGGTAACGTTGGAAATGAGTTATATTCAAACAAATGATTCACAAAACTACTTGACATGGTTTGTGGGTGGAATAGAATGGCCCTATGATTTCTAGCCATGAGCATTTGGGGGGCGCTGCCGCCCGGAAGGTCTTTTTGGGGAATGCGCCTTGGAACAAACCGGGGCACATTGGCGTCCGCGCCGGCTGCCGGTGGCCGCACTTTGAACTGGCCATTTCGCCCTACATGCCGTTTCCGTTCTATCTCGCCTATTGCGCCGCGCTGCTGCAGAAAAATGGCTTTGAAGTTTTGATGATTGACGCCATCGCGGAAAAAATGAGCGAGGAGGTTTACTTCGCCCGTATGAAGGCGTTCGCGCCCGATTTGGTGGTGCATGAAGTGGCCACCGCGTCCATCCACACGGACCTGCGCCAGGCAAAGAAGGTCAAGGAGATCCTGCCGGAAGCGAAGCTGTTTTTTGGCGGCCCGCATCACCTGATGTACAAACCCGAGTTCCTCAACAACAACCCCGAAGTGGATTTCGCGGTCGAGGGCGAGTATGAATTCGTAGTGCTGCGGGTGGCGGAGAATCTCCACGGCCCCAAGGACGCCGTCCAGGGATTGATCTATCGTGCGGCCGATGGCACGCCGAAATCCAACGGCCGGGCGCCGCTGGTTGAATTGAGTGAATTGCCCTGGCCGGCGCGCGAATTTCTGCCGATGGACATCTATTGGGACAATCAGGGCAACATGCCCACCCCCTGCCTGCAGGTGCATGCCAGCCGGGGTTGTCCGTTCACCTGCAATTTCTGCCAGTGGCCGCAGTTGATGTATGGCGGCAACAAATACCGCATCCGCGACCCGAAGGATGTGGCGGATGAAATCCAATACTGCCGCGACACGTATGGCAGCAAGTCGTTCTATTTCGACGACGACACCTTCAACATCGGCAAGAAGCGTATCATTGCGCTGTGCGATGAATTCATCAAACACAAGCTCAACATGCCATGGTCGGCCATGTCCCGCGCCGACACCACCGACATTGAGACGCTCCACAAGATGCGGGAAGCGGGCATGGTGGCCATCAAATACGGCGTGGAATCGGCCGACCAGAAGATCGTTGATGATTGCGGCAAGAAGCTGGATTTGAAGGTGGCCACCATGAACATCAAGGAAACCATCCGGATTGGCATCAAGTGCCATCTTTCCATGACCGTTGGCCTGCCGGGCGAAACGCATGAAACCATCCAGAAGACGATGGATTGGGTTGATGATGTGAACCCGGATTCAGTCCAGTTCTCGATTGCCACTCCCTATCCGGGCAGCCTGCTTTACGATCAACTTATTGCCAAAGGCCATCTGTTGAGCGGTGATTTTGACGAATACGACGGCGCCAACCGCTCGGTAATCCGCACGGACGCATTGACCCCCGAGGAAATCGAAGTAGCGCATCACAAGCTCGTGTCCCGCTGGCACCGGAAGCGTTTCATCACCAAACTGTGGCGGAACAAAGCCCACTACAGCAAGGAATGCATCAAACATCCGGCTGTGGCCATGCGCGTGGTGGGGAATGCCTTCAAAAAGGTGGCAAACTTTGGCGCCGTGGACAAAAGCCCTGCTTGAACCGGCCTTGGCCGGTCCAAAAGGCGGGTGGTTCCGTTGCTCGCTGACGGATTAAATCCGTTTGCTTAACGATAGAACGCAACAAAGTTGTCCCATGCTGCGCTCTCGTTCCACTCCGTAACCAGTTTCACGGCCGGTTCGGTGTTGGCGCGGTTCAGCGGTTCGCTGAAATCCTCCTGTTTCGCCAGTTCCAATTCGCAAGCCCAGCCGGTGCGTGCCTTGACTTCATGTGCGACGCGTTGGGCAAACTGCCCCTGTTTTTCGATGTAACCGCTGGGATTGGTTTTGACGAGGCCGTTTTTCATTGTGACGGCTCGACTGACGAACTGCCCGTAAACTGCCGCGAGCAAATCCACATGGATGTTGTCGCGCAGGTAGTCGGGCGTTTTGACTCCGGCAGGTTTGCCCTCCCTCCAATTACGCATGAGATAAGCGGTAAAGCGCACGTCTTCGAAAGGCCCGAAGGGATTGGGAATCACAAATTTCCCGAGCGGCACGCCGGCCTCGTAACAGCAATACCGGAAAAACTGAAAGGTCATGCCTTTGGACAGGCCATAGGGTGAAAACGCGCGGAGCGGCTCATCGCCCGCACCCTCGTCCGGTTCAAAGACTGTGCCGGTGAGAATGACCGCCTTCAATCCGCGCGGTTTCATCGCCGCGAGCACGGTGCGGAGGTCCAGCGTGTTGTGATGGAGGGCGCGGGACGCATCGAAGTCGGGGCTTTTGTAGTTTCTGACCTCGGCGGCATGGTGGCAAAGCAGGTCGAAACGATTTTCCCGGATGGCTTTCAGGAAATTTTCCGAGCCGAACGGCGCATGCGGAATGAAACGGCCGAGCGGTTTCAGTTGTTCAATCCGTTGACGGCGGACGTCGGCGTAATGCTCCAGGTCGCCGGTCACGGGACAGACGATTTCATGTCCAGCGGCGGCGAGGGTTTTGACGAACCAAAATCCCGTGAACGAACTGGCGCCAGTGAAGAGGATTTTCATGAAATCGGCGCTTTATTTGAGGCAGGTTGCCGGATTGAAATCCGGCAGGTTGCGGTCCTTGTCAGAAATGACAACCGGTTCCAGCGGCCAGCGGATGCCGAATTTGGGATCGTTGTAACGAATGCCGCGCTCGTGTTCCGGCGAGTAAAATTCTGTGACGAGATAAAGCGTCTCGGTCTCGTCCGTCAGCGTCATAAATCCGTGCGCAAAACCTTTCGGGATGTAAAGCATCGCGCGGTTTTCCGCTGTCAATTCGACGGTGAAATGTTTCAGGAACGTCGGCGAATCCGGGCGCAGGTCAACGATGGCGTCGAAAATCGCGCCGCGCAGGCAACGGAAAATTTTGTCCTCGGCCCTGGGCGGAAGCTGGTAGTGCATCCCGCGCAACGTGCCGCGGTGTTGGCTGAACGAATTGTTGATCTGGACGATTTTGTAGTTGAGGCCGTGCTGCCGGTATTCGCGTTCGCAGAAAAAGCGCGCAAAAAAGCCGCGCTCGTCGCCGCGCTTCTCGAGTTCGATGAGGTAAGCGCCTTTGAGCGGGGTCTCGGTGAATTTCATGGCTGTGGAGCGAGCCAGGGCGGATTGCCGGATTCCACCATTTTCGTGAGTTCCACGCGGTCGCGCTGGGTGTCCATACTGATCCAGAAACCGCGATGGCGGTAAACGTCAAGCTGGCCGTCACGCGCCAGGCGCACGAGCGGTTCGCGTTCGAGCACGCAGGTTTCATCCTCGGAAAGATATTTCCGAAAGGCGCGCCGGAAGAAAAAGAAGCCGCCATTGATCCAGTGATCTTCGATTTCCGGCTTCTCGGCGAAGGCAACCACATGATTGCCCTTCACCTTGATTTCACCGAAGCGCGAGGGGGGGTTGACTCCGAGAACGGTGCCGATTTTCCCGCATTGGCGATGCTGCCGGAATTCGCCGGTGAGATTGGCGTCGGTCAAGCCGTCGCCATAGGTCACGGCAAAATGTTCGGCGGCGCCGAGATATTTGCGCGTGGCCTGGGCGATGCGGCTCCCGGTCATGTCTTTTTCGCCGGTGTAGGCCAGCGTGACCTCCCAATCCAGTTTGAGCCGCGATTCATGAACGATCATTTCGTTGGTTTTGAGTTTGATGGTGCAGTCAGCATTGTGCAGATGAAAATCGCGGAAATAATCCTTCACCACCCCGGCCTTGAACCCCAGGCAAAGGATAAACCGTTTGAAGCCGTGCCGGGCATAGATCTGCATGACGTGCCACAGAATCGGATGCTCGCCGATGGGCACCATCGGTTTGGGACGAAACTCGGTTTCCTCTTTGATCCGCGTGCCCAGTCCGCCACAAAGGATGAACACGGGCACCGCCGACAGGTTGTTTTTCTGGCTCATAGCAATCTTGCCTCCGGGGTTTGCCTCCGGAGTGCTTTGGGAGCATAGGCGAAGGGCGCGGCGGTTTTCAACCGCCAAAGCGCCCGGTCAAAAACGCCTTGAGCCAGCCGCTTAAATCACAGACGCTACCTGGAAATTGAACAGGGCCATGCCGCCAATCAAAACATCACTCCCAGCCTGGGCCAATCCGGTCGTTGCGGAGGACATGCGCCATTTGCGCGCTCAGTTGCCGGAAACCTCGCAGCTGCAGGGCGCGACGGTTCTCATCACCGGCGCGGCGGGTTTTCTGGGCTATTACATCTCGCACTTCCTCTGCCATCTGACCGACGAGGGGGTTCGGCCCAAGGCGGTGGTGTTGCTCGACAAATTTGTGCTGGGCCGGCCATCGTGGATTGATCAACTCGCGGCCGCCTATCCGAATGTCGCGGTTCACAGCTTCGACATCGCCACTGACCGGCTGGAATCGGTACGGGACGCACACGCGGCAGATTATGTGCTGCACATGGCGTCCATTGCCTCACCGACCTTTTACCGCAAGCATCCGCTGATCACGCTGGACGCAAACATTTGGGGACTGCGCAACCTGCTCGACGCCTATCGCGACAGCAAAGCTCAAGGGACTGTTGTTTTTCTCCAGCAGCGAAATCTACGGCGACCCTGCGCCGGAAGCGATTCCGACGAACGAGGAATACCGCGGCAACGTTTCCTGCGTCGGCCCGCGCGCCTGTTACGACGAAGCGAAGCGCTTCGGTGAAACGCTATGCTGGGTTTTCGCCAACACGTTCGGAACGCCGGTGCGGGTCGTGCGCCCGTTCAACAACTACGGCCCCGGCATGACGCTGAACGACCGCCGTGCGCCCGCCGATTTCGCGCAATGCGTGCTCAACGGCCAGGACATCGTCATCCATTCCAGCGGCGCGCCCACGCGGACGTTCTGCTACGTTGCCGACGCGGTGGCCGGCTATTTCAAGGCGCTCCTGCACGACCAATTCGAGGCATTCAACATCGGCATCGAGCGCCCGGAAATTTCAGTGCGGCAGCTCGCGGAGCATTTCCGGCACGCCGGCGAAAAATTGACCGGTTACAAGGGAAAAGTCGTTTTTCAAGCCGCCACCGAAAAAGATTACCTCACCCACAACCCCGAACGGCGTTGCCCCGACATCACGCGGGCGCGCACGAAACTGAATTACCGGCCTTCCATTTACGTGGAGGAAGGGGTCGAACGCTTTTTGAAATTTTTATGGCACGAGCAACAAAATCCCGCGTCGCGGTAATCGGTCTGGGCTTTGTCGGCCTGACCACTGCGCTGGGTTTCGCGCGCAAAGGTTTTACCGTGCGCGGCTTTGACGCCGCGCCGCGCATTGCCAAAAGCCTGCGCGCCGGACGGCTGCTTTTTCACGAGCCGCATCTGCCGGAGGAACTGCGCGCCCAGGCCGGCAAACGTTTTTTCATCTGCGATAGTCTGGCGGAGGCCGTAGCGGACGCGGACGTGATTTTTTATTGCGTGGGCACGCCGCAAAGCCGCAGCGGCGCGGCGGACGTTTCGTTTCTTCAGCGTGCGGTGAGCGATACGTTGAAAGTTTTGCCGCCGAAGCGCAAACCGGCTTTGGTCATCAAATCCACCGTGCCGCCCGGCACCCTGGGCCGGAGCATCGTGCCGTTGTTCGTTAAGGCCGGACGGACGATTGGCCGCGACATTGGTCTGGCCAACAACCCGGAGTTTTTGCGCGAAGGGCTGGCGTGGGAGGATTTCATCCAGCCGGACCGCGTCGTGATCGGTGCCGGTGACGATTTGAGCTTCAACGCGGTAGCAAAACTTTACAGGCCGTTCCGCACACGCGTCTGTCGTGTAACGCCGGGCACCGCCGAGTTTATCAAGTCGGTTTCCAACGCATTGCTCGCCACGCTCATCAGTTTTGCCAACGAGACCTCGATGGTCGCCGATGCCATCGGCGGCATTGACGTGAAGGCCGCCTTCCAGACGTTGCATCTGGACCGGCGCTGGTCGGGCGAGCCGGCAAAGATGACGGGTTACCTTTATCCCGGTTGCGGGTTTGGCGGTTATTGTCTGCCAAAGGACATCGCCGCCCTGCTGCACGCCGCCCGTGCCGCAGGCGTAAAGGCGGACGTGCTGCGCGGAGTCATTTCCGCGAACGATGCCATTGCGCGGCATTTTGTCAGGAAAATTGTCCGTGCCACGAAGGCGCGCACGTGCATCGGCATCCTGGGTCTGTCGTTCAAGCCCGGCAGCGATGACGTGCGCGAAACCCCCGCCGCGCGGATCATCGAACTGCTGTTGAAACGCGGACGAAAAAACATCGTCGCCTTCGATCCGATGGCCAACGAATCCTACCGGCGCGTTTACCATCATCCCATCAAATATGCGGACAGTCTGGCAAAGGCCGTCAAACAAGCGGAGGCGGTCGTGGTGCTGACGGCGTGGCCGGAGTTCCGTGCCGCGAAAAAACAATTCGCAGGCAAACCGGTTTTTGACGGGCGTTATTGCCTTTGATTTTCCCGATGAAGTCAAAAATTCTCACTGCCGTTCCCGTCTGGAACGGCGAACAATTCATCGAGCAAACGTTGGAATCCATCGCGCGACAGACGCTGCATCCCGACCGTGTCGTGGTGCTGGACAACTGTTCGACCGACCGCACGGAGGAAATTGTGCGAAGTTTCAAGGGCATCACCTGCGAGTTTATCCGGAATCCGACCAATCTCGGCCTGTTCGGCAATTTCAATCGTTCCCTCGATTTTGCCGGCCAGACGGAATACCTCCAAATCCTCCATGCCGACGACACGATTGAACCGCGGTTTTACGAAGTGATGACCGGCCTGCTGGCGGATTGCGCCGGCCGGGGACTGGCCTGGTCGCTCGACGAGCGCATTGATGAAGACAACCGGCACCTCAGCGATTCCGGCAAGCCGGACGGAAAAATTGAAGTGCTGGCCCGCGACAATTTTTTGAAATGGAAGGCGGAGATTGGCAATCAGGCATTTTGCGCGACGCTGATGAAAACCGCCGGACAACCTTCGCCCTGCCGTTTTCCGCTGGATTATCCCATCATCGGCGACATGATTTTTTGGGCGGCCTTCGGCGCGCATTGCGAGAAACTGGTTCACGTTCGCCGGCTCCTGGCAAAATACCGCTGGCATGGGGGCAACCAGACGGTTTTCCTTGGTCCCGAGCATTCAGGCGCTCGTGCTGGACGAGTGGCGGACGATGGAAGCGAATGAGGCCCTGCGCGGCAAAGGCTGGAGCTGGCATCGAAAATTGAAACAGAAAGGCCTGCTGGCGGTGCGTTCCGGCATCAAGGCCAGGCGCGTCCGCCAGAATGGAAACCCCGCCTACGCCCGCGAAATCGCCCAGGCCACGCGCGGCATCACCGGCTGGCCGCTATGGCTGGCGGGACAGGCCCTGGTCGAGTTGCGGGATTTTTATCTTTTCCGGATTTTGGGCCGGCAGCGGCATCCGAAAAACATTTACGGTTAAACCACCTGCTGGGAATGGCGGCGCGTCGAAAATATCAGGAAGCCGCCCAAAAGAATTCCGACGCCGATGGCCGCGAGCGTGAGGTAAAGCGGCTTGTGCGGCAGGCTGAACTGAAATTCCACCGTGTGCGCTCCGGGTGTCAGATAGACACCACGCATGATGAAGTTGCAGCGCAGCAGTTCCGCTGGCTTGCCATCCACGTGCACCTGCCAGTGCGGTTCAAACATGTCGTTGAGGAGCAGCACAGACGGCGCAGCGGCTTGCGCGCCAAGGACGATGTCATTCGGCGCGTAACTTTTGAATTCGACTGTGCCCGAATTGTCACTGATTGAATTGGTGACCGGTGCCACGGCTAACGGTGCGGAGAGCAAAACAGTTTTGGCAGGATCGAAGTTTGTGTCAGCCAGTGTTTCGAGCGTGCTCTGGTCGGTAATATTCAAACTCGCAATGGCACTGTAAGGTTCCTCCGGCAAATGCTGCTTTAAGGTATCCAACCATCGTTGCCGCGCGGCCGGGTCGTTGGTGCTGATTTGCCAGTTGGAATAGAGCCGGGCGCGTGGCAGCGCGCCGGTGAATTCAAAGAGTGCGATGGCGCCGCTGTCGCCCGGCGCGGCGGTCATTTCCTCAAGCTGAGTCACTTGTTCAATTCCCGGTTTGGGCACAATATCAAATCGCTGGACGATGCGGAAGCGGTGTTGTGCCGGATCGAGTTGCGCATTCAAAACATCCAGAAACCCCGCCTGGCCGAGCAAGTACCGGGTATTGGTCAATTCCCAATGCCGGGCATAGAGGGGAATCGTGTCTGCGGAACGGGGTGATAGCGCCGCTTCATAAGCCATCAAATCCGCCGGCATGCGCGGCATTTGAATTTTGTCGAGCGACTGGATGTTGTAATACGGAAAATGGTGTTGCGCCCATTCAATGCGGTAAAGTTCGTTAAACCAGTCATCATAAAGCGGCAAATGCTGTGATACATTGAACGGCGGCAGGCTGGCAACCCGATGTTCGTAGGGTTTATCACGCAGAAAATTAATGATCGGATTTGTCGAATTGGTCGCATTGGCCGGATCAATGTCGTATTTTTGTTTGTAATTCCAGTGAATGATGTAGGGCAAATCCGCCCGCCCCAGGTCGCCCACGAGGAAAAGGCCCAGGAGAATGCCACCCAGCCTGGCGCGCCGCCCGGCAAAGACGCCGGCGAGGGTAAGCACGCAAAGTCCGGCGGCCAACGCGAACAACAGAACAAACCAGCCTGCTTGTCCGATGCTGAAGGCAGCAATCTGTTTTGCCATATCTGCATCACCGAAACCGACAGTCTGCAAATAGCGCACGAGGCCTGGCTTTTCCGAGGCGTAAATCAACCAACCGAGGACCGTGACAATAAACGCCACGGCGCAGGCGTAAGTCCAGTTCCGGTCGAAGCCGCGGACTTTTGCCCACCAATTCTTGAGTTGCGCCGACAATGAAGCGGAATTGGCCGCCGGAATTTCCAGGTATCGCCGGCTCAATCCGTGCACGCCGTAGGCGGACAAAATGACAATCGCCCACGAAAACACGAGCAGGAATTTGCTCGGACACCGGATGGTGGAGGCATAAGGCAGCATATAGAAGAATTGGTAGAATGGCGCGAAACGGCCATAGGCCAACAACAACGAGCCAATCAATACAACCGCCCAAAACCAGACGAACCACTTTTGCGCTGCGATGAAAACCGAATTTTGACGGCGCAGCGATTGGGCGACGGCCCAAAACGCCAACAACGCCACCAAAATGCCGGCGTAATTCTGGCCACCCGTAAACCGTATCTGGCCCGGCGGGATGGGGTCCTTTCTCCCACCTTCAAAATATGGATCCAACGACGGATCGCTTCCGACCGTGCCCCAATAATTGCCTCCTTTGTAGCTGTCCTGGAGGGAGCCCATCATACAATTGGGGGTATCCAGCCGGTAGCCAAACAAACCAGGCACGAACAAGCCGAGCGTTTCTGTTTTCGGTTCGCTCCATGATGTCGCCCAATACCAATGCTGCACCTTTGTCTCCGTCTCTTGCGCGGTGCCGGCGATGCCGACGATGGCCGTGCCCACCAGTGCCACAATTGTTTGCGTGGCAATGAATCCGGCGAAGAGCGCGATGACCGCCACCCGGCCGATGCCCCGCACCGCTTTTGCCCAGGCCGCACCCCCTTCATCCGTGATGGCCCTGAACAGAACGAAGGCCGCAACAAACACACTGAAAATCGCGCCGATGTCTGCTGCCTCCATCACGTTGACGCCGACGGCCAGCCCGGCCAGCGCCAGTCGCGTCCAACGAATGAGCGCAGGAGTTTCCGAAGTGTTGGAAACCACCAGGGCCAAGGCGAAAAAATCCATGCCGATGGCGATTTGTTGTGTTGCAACGCCCCAGCAGGCCGTCGCAAAAAAAGTGGAATTCAGAGTCGCGGCCAGCGCCCCCAGGGTGGCCGCCAGCGGGGCCAGTTTCAGTTGCCGGAAAAAGGCCCATGCGCCGAGTCCCAAAATGAACAAAGCCAGGGGCGCGACGAACTTCGCATAACCGAGCGGACCCAGCGCCCAGAATATCAGTGCGCTCGGCGCTGGCGCGAGCGAACCGGAGCTGATGCCAAGGTCGTTGATATCGTACCAGCTTCCCAGGAAAGCGGTGGGCACGTGGCGCCACGCGGCGTTTTGTTGTCCCAGGGGGCCGTCGTTGGAAAAGTGGACATAGCCAGGCAAAAAACTTTTCCAGAAAAGGACGGCCAAAATGACGGCCAGCAGCGCCGCGAAGAGAAGTCCGCGGGATCGCGACGCGCCATTTTTCTTTTCAATCTTCATAAATAAATGACAGGCGGCTAAAAACGGCGTTCATTCTCGATTGCGCCCAGCCAAGTGTCAAGGCGGTGAGTCGCGTTGGAAAAGCCTCGTCACTAACCAGGCTGCCCATTAAACTTCCCGCATGAGTTCACCGGTTTTGGTCACTGGCGCGGCGGGGTTCATCGGTTCTCATGTATGCACCCATTTGCTCCGCCAGGGACATGGCGTGGTGGGATTGGACGATTTGAGCGGTGGTTTTCGTGATCACGTTCCCAAAGACGTGAAATTCGTTGAGGGTTCGGTCACAGACACGGCGCTCGTGCAACAATTGTTTGCCAGGCATCAGTTCGAATATGTTTTCCATCTGGCAGCCTATGCCGCCGAGGGATTGAGCCATTTCATCAAACGTTTCAATTACACCAACAACCTGCTCGGCAGCGTCAACCTCATCAACGCCGCCGTCAACCACGACGTGAAATGTTTCGTGTTCGCGTCGTCCATTGCGGTTTATGGCCGCAATCAACTTCCGATGTCCGAGGAACTCGTACCGCAACCGGAAGATCCCTACGGCATCGCCAAATACGCGGTCGAGCTTGACCTCCGCGAGGCGCATGAAATGTTTGGGCTGAATCATGTCATCTTCCGGCCCCACAACGTTTACGGTGAAAACCAGAACCTTGGCGACCGTTACCGCAACGTCATCGGCATTTTCATGAATCAGATCATGCAGGGCCAGCCAATGACGATTTTTGGCGATGGCCGGCAGACCCGTGCCTTCAGCTACATTGACGACGTCGCGCCGGTCATCGCGGCCAGCATCGCGCGGCCGGCGTGCTACAATCAGGTTTTCAATGTCGGCGCAGACAAGGCCTATTCGGTCGCGGAACTGGCGCACGTTGTGGCCAGGACAATGAGCGCGCAGCCGGCCATCAAACATCTCGAGGCCCGCAACGAGGTTGTGCATGCCTACTCCGCGCACGAAAAAGTCCGGAAATATTTCGGTGACCTGATCCAGAACGTTTCTCTCGAAGACGGCGTCGCGCGCATGGCAGTCTGGGCCCAAAAGACCGGTTCGCGCCAGGGCAAGCCGTTCGCAAGCATCGAAGTTCGCAAAAATCTGCCGCCGTCCTGGGCGGCGCTTGAAGCCAAATCCTCCTGAAGGCGCCTATGGGTCTGGATATCAACGGAGCTCAACTGATGGTCGCCGCGCACAAACGGGGTGCGCAGTTTGACGAAGTTCTCACTCTGGGCCGGCAGAGTCTCAATGTGTATCCCCGCAGAATGGCGCAACTGCTTCGAAAACACGGCCTGCCGGACAAAAAATTTCTGGAGGCCGGCCCGGAATGTGCCTTCGTTGAGCCTTTCTTTGAGGCCTTGGGGGCAAAACACGTTTCCGCGCTGGATTTTTCCGATTTCGAAGGAGCACAGTTCATCCATGACTTGAACCAGCCGGTGGGGGCTTCCCTGAAGGAACGATTCGATGTGGTTTATGACGGCGGCACGCTGGAACATATCTTCAACTTTCCGGTGGCATTGCGCAACAGCATGGAATTACTGCGCGAAGGCGGGCGATTATTCATTCATAATTGCGCCAACAACCTTTGCGGACACGGCTTTTATCAATTCAGCCCGGAATTATTTTACCGCGCCTTAAACGCGGAAAACGGCTTCGTGGTTGAGCGGATGATCATCCATCGCGTCGGACCGTATGGAAACTGGTATGACGTGTCCGATCCCGATGCCATTCGTGAACGGGTGGAACTCATCACGTTCACGCCCATGCACTTGTTGGTGCAGGCAAAACGAACGACCGTGAAAGAAATCTTTGCACAGATGCCGCAGCAAAGCGATTACACCGCGATGTGGCAGGCGTCGGAAAAATTGGAAACCGCCTCCGTGAAAAAACCGTTCTTTGTCCGCACGGCAAGATTCATTCATGTGGTCAAGACGGGTTTGGAATTTTACCGACGACAGTCCCTGGGCAATCGCCGCTTTTTCCGCAAAATTCGTCGCGAAGACGGTTGATTATTTTGCGTCCACTTTCGGCGGGCCGAACTGGAACAATCGTTTTGCATCGGCCCAGCGGCTTGGTTTCAGTCGCAGGAAGCGCAACATCCAGAAATCTCCATGTTTTCGGAAACCGCGGATGCGTCGTCGCCATTCACACACATGCGCACGCATCCGAAACGCCTCAAGCATGGCCGAAAAGTACGATTTTCGCACATAACTCCAACGCCGCACCAGCACCAGACTTGCGGCGGCTTCAACCAGCAACAGCATCAGGTGCGGGATCAAAAGTAACAGTAAAATGTGTTGGCTGTTCTTCAGCAGAAAAAGGATCCCATTGCGATTGGTGAGAAAGCGTTTGGTCTCGCTGGTCCGGAACTCGATAGTTTGAGTTTTTCCCTGCGGGTTTACCACGGCCGCGCCACGATGATGCAATCGGGCAGCGGGGACGGTGACGACTCTGCCGCCGGCGATCCACACGCGCCACGACAGATCGGTTTCATCCGCATAAATCAATAACTCCGGCGGAAAACCTCCAACCTTGCGGAATAATTCTGTCCGCACCAACAGGCTGCAGCCGCAGGCGGTGAAGACTTCCGCCGTTTTATCGGGTGGCTTCATATGGTTGGGGTGGCCGAACAAATCCATTCCCGGCGAACCACAACTTTGGAATGAACTATCATCGTAATTCAGCACCAGCGGCGTCGCGGCGTCCGCGTTCACCGCTTCAACATCCGCGCAAAGTTTCTCCAGACAATCCGGTTCCAGCCACGTGTCGTTGTTCAGAAACAGCAGAAATTTGCCGGTGGCCACAGCAGCTCCATTGTTGTTCGCGCCGCAATACCAGAGGTTCGCCCCGTTCTGCACCAGCCGCCCACGGCCCAATCGTTTGAACCATTCTTCGGCAAAGCGATCCGAACCGTCGGAACTCGCGTTGTCGGTAACAATGACTTCAACCTCGCTGAAAATCGTCTGTTGTTCGAGCGATTCAAAGCAACGCGCCAGCCATTCCCGTCCGTTGTAATTGAGGATGACGACGCTGATTTTGGGTGGAACGGCGTGGGACTGGCTCATACCGCTGCGGCCTTTTTAACGGCAACAACCGTCGGGTCGCCACACAGGTCGCACCGGTGGTTGGGCGGCGTTATGGTGTTCATGGCACAGAATGATTTTCACCTTAGGCGGGAGGCAAGGCAAGAAGGCTTTTCTTTGCACGCGATGCGAAGAAAATTCAAATTAAGACACTACCGAAGATCTTGAATAGCTTGACAGAAATGGTTGGAATGCGTGAATCACGTCAGAGAAGTTCAGGCTTGAGACCAAACAATAGGAGGACCATCCCTTCTTGCTTCCGATGTCATAAACCACCCATCCAAAACCACTGCTATCAAGGATTCTTCTTGACATTCAAACGAAGAGCACTCAGACTTCTTCCGCCGTTACTAACAAGTCAAGTCTGTTCAAAGGATTGATTATTGTTGGTGCATCAAAACAAACAAAATCCATTATTCATTATGAAAACCGCAACGCTAAAATATCACTAGCCTCATCATTTAACCATTATTGCAGTTGCTTGCTGCCTGACATCAGCCATCACAGTACGCGCGTTAAACGTCATTACGTTCGAAGATATCCCGGGAATGGCAAACGCCCCCTGAAACTCCGGTACCCACCCAGTCACAACTCTCGACCCAATACTTACCAACCCTTGGAGTAAGTTTCAGTTCAGGAAGTTCCTATGTAGCGGTTGTAGATGTTGTGAACGCCGCGATCAGTGGCACCAACACGATTGGTGGTTCCACACCGAGTGGGAATCTCACCTACAGCAGCGCATATCCAATCGTGGCTACCTTTTTCGACCCCGGCAATCCTTCAACATCTGCAACCACGGATTTTGTGTCGCTGCGCTGTGACGCGGTCGGTAGTGACCTCAATGTCACTCTCAATGCATACGGTATTAACGGCAACTTGCTGACTTCGTACACAACTTTAGACGTTGGTGGCGAAACATTACAGGTCTCTGCGTCTGGAATTCATTCCGTCCAGTTCATCGGCACCGATCACCGCCACGGCGCCACGGTGGATAATTTCAGCTTTGATACTGTCGTTCCTGTCCCGGAACCTTCGACTGGTGCTCTATTGCTCGTTGCTGGAGCTTTCTTTTACGGAATCTGGAGAAAAGGCGGACATACACTCGATTGGAAGACCGGTGAACCCAATAACGCGGGAGGCATTGAATACTACGCTACCATAAGCAGCCCGCTGGACTACCAGCAACCTGCTTGGAACGATCTGTCGAACACCGGTGGAGGCGATGCAGGGGGAGTTTTTGGCGTTGTCGAAGTTGTGCCGGAACCCCAAACTTATGCTTGCATGTTGGTCTGTGTGGGTGCGCTTTTTATATCTCGTCGGAAGCCGTTGGTGACCAAGTAACGTTGCGGTCTGGCATTTAGAAAGTGGCGCGCATGCGCAAATTGTTAGCGCATTCCGTTGTGCGCGGCGCGGCAGAATTTAATTGGCGGCCCGGCTCGCGGGCGCGCCGTCGTTGGTCATTTTTTGCAGAAGCGAAAGGAAACTTTCCTGGGCGGCTGACCAATCCATCGCCTGCTTCAGTTTGCGGGGATCCATCCCGGCGAGATAATTGTGTCCCGCACGCTGCCGGCGCACCTCGTCCTCGACGGCGCGTTTGAAGCCGTCGCTGTCGAAGCATTTTACATAGCGCACGAAATCCCCGAAGACGGGCCGGTAACAGGGTAAATCGTACGCCACCACCGGCACGTCCGACGCGAGCGCCTCGCCCACGACGATGCCCCAACTTTCGTAACGGCTCGGCATCACAAACACGCGGCTGCTTTTGAGCAGACGGAACTTTTCCTCCTCGGAAACCAGCCCGCTGAACGTCACGTTTTCTGATAGACCCATCCGACCCATCACGGGCTCGAGCTTGTCCTGACTCTTGCCGATGATGACAGCGCGGAAGTCCGGCAGCTTGTTGTTTCAGCCACGCCAGTGTGGCCAGCAAATCATCAATGCCTTTCTGCGGGTGCACGCGCCCCATCCAGGCCACGTCGAATTTTTTCGGCTGCGGCGGCACGTGGCCGGCCATCGCCACATCGCTGCCATTGGGCACATACCACAAGTGCGGACTCGCGGTGGCCAAACTTCATCAGATAATCCCGGATTTCAGGATGCGGATAAGTGATCACGCCGCCCCGGCAAAATCGGAACAATCGCCCCGAAAACTGCTGGCTCAACCAAAAATAAAACGCCGGCAACCGCAGCGTCGTGACGTCCGCCCGGGATTTGAACAAAACTTCGCGCAACCGTGGCGCCATCATGCCCAGGTGAAATGCCTTTTGCCGGGCGCGGCAGCGCATCACGGGAATCGTGTCAAACCAATACTCGGATACACCGTAAGCGATGTCGTCAGGCTTTACCTCGGACAACAATCGCATGGTCCGGGCAAACCGGCGGCTGAAATCCAGGAGTAATCGCAACTGGCCGCTCAACCGCCCCGCATCACCCAGCTCGGCCATGCGGTTGTCCGTCAGTGTGAGATTGAGCGGCAGACCTTCGCGTTGGAGGTACCGCTTCAATGCGTGGCCACCGAAGAAATGCACGGGATAACCCGCCGCCAATACCGCGCGCGCAATGTACGCGAAAAAAATATCGCCACCGCCAATTTGTTCGGAAAAAATGCCATTGACGAAAAAGACCACCCGGGGGCGGCGCGACGAACCGGTGGCGGCGGAAAATTTCGTTTCGGAGGATGGCATGGGTTCTTCCATTCGACTCAAGATTTCAAGTTCTGTTTCACTTGCAATTCCGCAATGAGCTTTTTGTCCTTGCCGCGGCGCTTGTAAGTCAACACACCCCACGCGTTGCCGAGCACGCTGCCGGGGCACGCCGGCAGATGCCAGAGCCAGCGCGCATCGCTGGTCGCGGATGATTCCGCGCAGCGTGTGCCAGAGCGGGCCGATGAACGTGACACTATACGCCACGGCCAGCCACAAGGGAACGGGCGGTTTTTCCTTCATCCAGTTCACCGGCATTTCCTCCTGTACGCGGAGAAAATGCACCGTGGCGCGCCGGCGCTTTTGCACGAACCGCCAGAGCGTCTGGATGTAATAATGATGCACGCCGCGTCCGCGAATCCGCAGCCACTCGCGCTTTCCGTTTTTCATCAGGAACAGCGCGACGTGCGTGTCCTGAAATTTTTCGTCCGCCTTCACGGATTGCAAATCGGCGCGGCGGAAAACAAAGCCGTTGGCGCCGAGCGGATAAGAAAGTGAATCGCCGGGCAGGATCCAGCGTTCGACCTCGCCCTCGCGCGCGACGAGTTTTGGATTCACGCTCATCAGCCAGGCAATGGGATCGCTGATGTGCAGCAAATGCGTGAGGTAGGCGCAGAACGAACTCATTTTCGGCGACGGCAAATAGTAACTCTCCACGCCCAGCGCCTGCGGATTGGCAGCGAGTGCCTTCACCGCCAGTTCAATATAGTCGGTGTGGGTAATTTCGTTGTCGGCGTCCACGAAAACGATGAATTCGCCGTTTGCGTGCTGAAGCGCCAGGCGTTTGCCTTCCTCCATGTTTTTGCCGTCGTCGTCAATGACCGTGGCACCGTATTTTTTGGCGATGTCGCGGGTCGAGTCCGTCGAATGCGCATCGGCCAGAATGATTTCACAGCGGTCGCGCGGGTAAGTCTGGCGCGCGATCGAGGCGAGGCAGTTGTCCAACAAGGTCCCGGCGTTCAGCGTCGGCATGATGAAACTGACACGCGGCAGATTTTCCGAACTGGACTGCATGATGTGAGGGTGGCCGAAACCAGCGGCAAATTCAAATCAGGTTTGCGGGTTCGCCAATTTTGTGCGTGAGCATCGCGATGAGCCAAATCAAAAACACCGCGCCGAAAGCAACGCCCGCCGCCACGGGCATGACGTGCAACAGGTCCGCGGGCGATTTGCCGAGGCACAGCAAAGCAATCCAGTAGGCGATGCCCAGTCCGCCATAAAGCAGTGAAAGTTTGATCCAGCGACTGGCCAGCGACCACATTGCCAGCGCTTGCAGCAAGCCGACGAAGACCATGGTGATGGAAAGCCGGGCGATCATTCCAGCGGCATCCGGTGTGTTTCGATGCAGGAGTTGCAAGACAAACCCTTTCAACACGACCAGGCAGATGGCGCCGGAAACAAGGCCGAAAGCGTAAATGCCGAGTAATTTCAACTGTTCGCGCAACGCGTCGCCGTGATGTCGGCTGGAACGGTGTGTAAACAAAACGGTCAGCAGCGGGGCGACCGCCGTTGGCAAGGCGCGGGCGAGCAATCCCGCGGAACCATAATCATCAATCTCGCTCCTGGAAAAAAATTTATTTGCCACGAGCAGGTCGCCCTGGCTGAAACAGTTTGAGCCAATCACGTAAGCAGCGCTGACGATGAGGAATTGGACAAATTCCGCCGTCCACGGAGAAACAATTGTTTCAGTCCGGCGCGGAAAATCTCTTTTCCAAAAAAGCAAAACCAGGTTCGCCAGCAACATCACCGCGGAGGCGGCGACGGCCCATTCGGCGGCCGGCCAGATTTTGGTGGCGAGTCCGCCGAACAAAAGCCGCAACAACGCGGCCAACAATCCGATAAGGGCGAGCCGTTTGAACCAGCCGAGTCCCTGGCACAGCACCGTCAGGTATGAACTCCAAAGTCCGGCCAGCACGCAAACGAGCGCGATGAGCGTGAGACTCGTGCGCGGAATATTGAAATAATCGCCCAGCGGCTTGACGAGAATGATGGCGATGACCGAGCCGGCGATGGTGATGTGAAAAAGGAATTTGCGGCAGCCCGCGAGCAGGCCGCTCAGCCGTTCGCTGTCCTGACTGAAATGAAAGCGCGCAATGTAATGCGTGACGGCCTGTGAAGCGATGGCCAGCGGGATTCCGAGAAAGCCAATGAACGTGATGGTGGCCAGAACCAGTCCGTATTCGCCGGCACTGCCGCCCAATTGCGGGCTGACGATAATTTGAAAGACATAATGAACGACGAGCGTCAGAAAACTGACGACGGAAAAAATGACGCCGCTTTGCAACAGATTTCCGGCGCGTGAATCACTTTTCATACGAGCGGTTGCAATTCCTTTTCATGGGCCAGCACCCATTCAAAAATTTCCGTGACGATTTGGTTCACGCCGCGTTTCGGACGCCAGCGGGTTCGCGCAAACAATCGGGAACAATCGGCGAGGAAAATCCGCAAATCCGCCTGTCGGTTTTTCGGTTCGGCGCCCACCGGCACTTCGCGTCCGACAATTTTCCGGCACGCGGCAGTGAGTTCCTGGAGCGAAGTGGAAATTTCCAGCCCGCCACCGACGTTGCCGAGCCAGCCGTCCCAACGGTCGAAGTTGGAAATTTGCTCTTCGGCCAGTTCGCAAAGGTCGGCCACGTGCAGCACGTCCCTGACCTGCTTTCCGGTCCCGCCGTAACCGATGTATTGGAGCGGCCGGCGGAAAAAATGCCGGAGCACCCAGAGCGCGACCACGCCCTGGTCCACCTTGCCCATTTGCCACGGCCCGGCGATGACACTGCAACGGTTGACGGCGGCGCGCAGGCCGAATCCGCCGCGATATTCCTCAACCAAACCTTCACTGGCGAATTTCGTCAGGCCGTAAAGTGAACGCGAACCGGTCATCGGACAATCCTCGCGAACACCGCGCGAGGAAATCGCCGCGCCGGGCACATCGGTCCACGCAAAACGCGTCGTGCATTCCATCCACGGATGCTGTTCCAGAATTTGCAGGGGATAAACCCGGCTCGTGGAGAAAAACAGAAATTTGCTTTTCCAGCGGCGGGCCTGCTCCAGACAGCGGTAGGTGCCCAGGAAATTGGTTTCCATCAAATAGTCCGGCGATTCGGCGTAGCCCGCCAGCACGGACGGTTCGGCGGAACAGTCCAGGATGAATTCAAACGGGCCGGGCGGAAATTCCTTCGCGAAGCGGATGTCGCCTTTCACGAATTCCACGCCGGCCTCCTGAAACCGGGGAACATTCAGTTCCGAGCCGCGCCGGTATAAATTGTCCAGGCACACGACCCGGGTGCGGGGATGGCGGGCTTTGAGGTGGAAGGCGAGGCTGCTGCCGACGAAACCCGCGCCGCCGGTCACCAAAATGCTTTCTGGAAAGGACAGGCTCATTCAGGCGGTGTGGCAGGCGGCATGGATTTCATCCAGAATTTCCTTCAGACCGTAGCGGAATTTCCAATCGGGATAATGCGACTGGAATTTTCGCACGTCGCTGATCCACCAGATGTGGTCGCCGATGCGGTTGTCTTCGACGTAAGTCCATTTCAATTTGCGGCGGCTGATTTGCTCGCAGAGGTCAATGGCTTCCAGCATCGAACAGTTCGAGTGGCGGCTGCCGCCGATGTTATAAACCTCGCCGACGCGCGGTTTCTGGAAAAACTGCCAGAACGCTTCGACCAGATCGTGGCTGTGAATGTTGTCGCGCACCTGTTTGCCTTTGTAGCCAAACACGCGATAGGGCGTGCCATCCACCGTGCAACGCATGAGGTAGGCGAGAAAGCCGTGCAACTCGGTCCCGGCATGCGCCGGGCCGGTCAGGCAGCCGCCGCGAAAACAGGCGGTCTTCATGCCGAAATAATTTCCGTATTCCTGCACCAGCACGTCGGCGGCGACTTTTGATGCGCCGAACAGCGAATGCTTGGTCTGGTCAATGCTCATCGTCTCCGAAATGCCGGGCTCGTATTCGTGGCCGGCCTTGATTTCCCAGCGCTTTTCCAGTTCGACCAGCGGCAGGCGGTTGGGCGTGTCGCCATAAACCTTGTTCGTGGAAGTAAAAATGAAGACCGCTTCGGGGCAGAACTGGCGGGTGGCTTCGAGCAAATTGAGCGTGGCGGTGGCGTTGACGCTGAAATCCGCGTGTGGGTCGCGCGCGGCCCAATCGTGTGACGGCTGCGCCGCAGTGTGAATGATTAAGGCGATGTCCTTGCCCAGTCGGCGAAACAAATTCTCCACCGCCTGCCGGTCGCGGATGTCGAAATCGTGGTGTTGATAACCCGGCACGGTGGCGATGAGCTTTTGCCGGTTGGCCAGGGTGGACGCTTCCTTGCCGAAAAACCATTGGCGCAGGTCGTTGTCAATGCCGACGACCTTGAAACCTTCAAGGGCAAATCGTTTGACGCTTTCCGAACCGATCAATCCGGCTGCGCCGGTGACAACCACTGTGCTCATAGAAATGTAGCAGCAAACAGCTTCAGCGGGAGCGGGCTTCAGGCGCAAGCGGATTCTTTGCGTCGGCAAATCATTTCTGCTTTGCCACGGTGAGAAATCAGACCGGTTTGTGCGCCCGGATCAAAAGAAAATGCCCGCGATTCTGGATTGTTCCTTCGAGCACCCGGCTTAAGCCGTCGGGCAACGGCAATATGCCAATGGAACGCACTTCTGCTTTGAAACCGCTGAGAATGAAAAGTTCCCGTGCCTGGCGCACGGTGAGTACTCGCACGTGTCCGGAGACGCCGGAAAAAGCCGGATGGTCCAATGGCAATGGTTCGGCCAGCGGCTCGTTGTAATGAAGCCCCAGCGGATTGCCGAGATAACGTCCGCAGAGTTGCGTCAGCGAAAATGGCGTGTAACCCATCAACAGCGCAAAACAATTCAGCAGACTGCACAAATTTTCAGACGTGATAATGGCGGTGCCGCCGGGCTTTAATACGCGATAGGCTTCTTCGACAAAGAGCCGCGTGTTATGCAGGTGTTCGATAACCTGCGAACTGAAAACCATATCAAACCTGCCAGCTTCGAATGGCCAGCGTCCGTTCAAGTCATAGCTGACAGTTTTAATGCCACGTTGTTCCGCCTTGGCCTTCAACGCCGGGGCGCCTTCGACGCCGCATAAATCACGAGGTTTCTTTTCGTTCAAGTAACGAAAAAGCAAACTGCCATCGCCACACCCCACGTCCAATAAACTGTCTGGAGACAATTCGGTCACCGCTTTCCCGGCCCAATCATTGCAGCGCTCCATGCCCAGGAAACGATGGCGGGCAGAATATTGTTGCAGCCAGCGAAGGATGAAATTTTTGGCCATAAACGGAACAGGTTCCCGTGAGAATATTAAAACCGTCAACGCAACTTAACCAGCACGAGTTTTACCCGGTCGAAGGCGGCGTCAACCCTCGCGCAGTTACTGGTGCCCCCGCACGCTGCGGTCACCGACAGCCATCTGTTTTTCATAAGCGGGATTTGGGAAGGATAAACCCTCTGGCTTTGGCAGCCAACCGGAAAGAACACGTGGGGTCGCCGGCGGCGCCATAACAACTTCTTTCATTCCACGCCTGCTCAGGTGAAGTTCTTCCCCGGCAAGGCGGTGTTGATCCGGCTGACAAAAACATTGGCAGACTTCCCGCCGTTTGTTAATTTGAATCAGAGCCGGAATTATGAAGCGCTGGATTTCCCTCGCAACCGCCGGGTTGATTCTCGGTGCGGCGGCCACCCAAGCCGCGCAAGTCGGGCTGATTAAAATTGACGGCGCCATCGGCCCGGCCACTGCCAGCTACATCTCACGCGCCATTGACACGGCGGCGGCGCAAAACGACGAGTGCCTCATCATTCAACTCAATACCCCCGGTGGCCTGGTTGATTCCGCCGCGCAAATTGTTCAGGCGTTTTACGATTCGAAGGCGCCCATTGTTGTTTACGTGGCTCCGGCACCGGCCCGGGCGGGCAGCGCGGGCGTGTTTATCACCATGGCGGCGGATGTCGCGGCGATGGCGCCCTCCACGCGCATCGGCGCGGCGCATCCAGTGGAATTGGGCACCGGCGGCGAAGTCGAAAACCCCGGCAAGACGATGGAAACGAAGATCGAGAACGACACAGCCATTTTCGCGAAAACCATCGCCGAGAAACGGCACCGCAACGCCAACTGGGCCATGGCCTCCGTGCGCGAAAGTGTTTCCACCAATGCCGAGGCGGCACTTCAGTTGAACGTCATTGACCTGATCGCGAACGATCTGCCTGATTTGCTCAAGAAACTGGATGGCCGCAAGGTCGGCGACAAAATCCTTCACACCGCCACCGCGACGGTTGTCGAAATTCCGATGAACGCTTGGGAACAGTTTTCCCGCTTGTTTCTGCGGCCGGAAGTCATGTTCATCCTGATGTTGGTGGTGATTTATGGATTCATCGGCGAGCTGAGCAGCCCGGGAGCCATCCTGCCGGGCGTCGCCGGCGCCATCGCCCTCCTCCTCGTGCTTTACATGTCGTCCATCCTGCCCGTCAATGTCACCGGACTCGTACTTGATCGGGCTGGCGATCACGTTGTTCATCGTGGACATTTTTGCGCCGACGCACGGTGTGTTGACCGTGGGCGGCATCGTGGCTTTTTTCCTCGGGGCGATGATGCTGTTCAGCCAGGCCGGACCGGGCTATGGCTTGTCACCGTCCTGGACCGTTCCGGCGACACTCATCACGGCGGCATTTTTTGTATTCGTTGTCGGCAAGGGCATTCGCGCGCAATTCAAACCCATCCAGGCCGGCAAGGAAACGATGCTCGGCCGGACCGTCAACGCGCTATGCCGGATTGACTCGCAGGGCGGCAAGGTTTTTATCGAGGGCGAACACTGGAATGCCGTGAGCGAAACACCGGTGGAAGCCGGACAGCCCGTCGAAATCACCGGCATCGAAGGATTGACGTTGAAAGTAAAACCAAAGAAACCATAACGGAGAAAATTATGAATGACCTCATTGGTGTGCTGATAAAATTATTTGGGGCGCTCGGCCCGGTCGTAATCATTGTCGTGGTCCTGGCAATCTTCATTTTGCCGCAGGCGCTGCGCATCCTGCGCGAATACGAACGCGGTGTCATCTTCCGACTTGGCAAATTGCAGGGCGCGAAAGGGCCGGGCATCATTTTTCTCATTCCCATCGTGGATAAAATGGTGCGGATGGATTTGCGCGTCGTGACCATTGACGTGCCCAAGCAGGAAATCATGACGCGCGACAACGTGCCCGCCACGGTGGACGCGGTGGTTTATTTCCGCGTGGTGGACCCGAATGCGGCAGTGGTGAAGGTGGAAAATTTCTGGAAGGCGACCTCGCTCATCGCGCAGACGACGCTGCGCAGCGTCCTCGGCCAGTCTCCGCTGGACGATCTGCTCTCGCAGCGCGATGTCATCAACCAGAAATTGCAGGAGATCATTGACAAGCAGACCGAGCCGTGGGGCATCAAGGTCACGGGCGTGGAAGTAAAGGAAGTCGCGTTGCCGGACAGCATGAAGCGCGCGATGGCCAAGCAGGCCGAGGCCGAACGCGAACGCCGGGCGAAGGTGGTGAACGCGGAAGGTGAATTTCAGGCCGCCGAAAAAATGGTGCAGGCCGCCGCCTTGATCAGCAAGGAACCGATTGCGCTGCAATTGCGCTATCTCCAGACCATGCGCGAAATGGCCAGCGAACACAACACCACCACCTTCCTGCCGCTGCCGATTGATTTGTTCAGCGCGTTTTTGAAGAAGTAATTTGAATGCGTGTCGCAGTCACCGGTGCTTTCGGATATTCGGGACGCTACATCGCCAGGCGATTGATTGCGGAAAACCATGAGGTTTTGACGTTGACGAACTCGCCGGAGCGCGGCAATCCGTTCGGCGACAAAATCCGCGTCGCCCCGTTCAACTTCGACCTGCCCGAACGGCTCGCCAAATCGTTGCGCGGGATGGACGCGCTCATCAACACTTACTGGGTGAGGTTTGATCACAAACTGTTCACGCACGCACAGGCCGTCGCCAACACACGCACGCTTTTTGCGGCGGCAAAACAGGCGGGCGTGCGCCGGATTGTCCACGTCAGCATCACCAATCCAGACTTGCAGTCCCGGCTGCCTTATTTTCGGGGCAAGGCGGAGTTGGAAAATGCCTTGCAGCGTTCGGGAATCTCATTTTGCATTTTGCGTCCGACGGTCTTGTTCGGCAAGGAGGACGTGCTGATCAACAACATCGCGTGGGCATTGCGCCACTTTCCGGTCTACGGCGTTTTCGGCGATGGCGGTTACCGGCTGCAACCGATTTATGTGGATGACCTGGGCGCCGCCGCCGTCGCTAAAGTCAACGAGTCGGCGGATGAAATCGTTCAGGCCATCGGGCCGGAAACGTTCACATATCGGGAATTGGTGCGTATGATTGCCAGCAAACTCGGCCTCCAGCGCGTCGTCATTGGAGTTCCACCAGCGCTCGGCTACTGGGCGTGCCGGATGTTGGGATGGGCCATGCGCGACGTCATCGTTACGCGCGAAGAGATTGCAGGGTTGATGGAGAACCGCCTTTTTGTTGCCGCGCCGCCATTGGGGAACACGCGGCTGTCGAACTGGGTAGAAAAGCATAAGGACACGCTGGGCCAATATTACACCAGCGAATTGCTGCGCCGGGTGGACCGAAAATCCGACTACAAATCAAATTGAATGGGTGTAGAATCCGATTATGCCTCTTTACGAATACGAGTTGTGCGAAGGCGAGTGCAAGGTCTGCGGTGGCAAGTTCACCTTGCGCCGGCCGTTGAGCGCGCCGGAGTTGACGAAATGTCCGGCCTGCAAAAAGCCGGTTCGCAAAATCATTTCCATCTTTAATTCGCCGCACAAGCTCAAGCCGCTCTCCATCACCGACGCCAAGAAAGCCGGATTCACCGTGCTCAAACGGCTCGGCAAAGGTGAGTATGAGAAGCAGTGAAAGTGTTTGAAAGTTGCCGGTTGCCCGCCTTCAACTCCTCGGGCCCCGGGCGGGGGCGCCGTGGCCGGAGGCGAAGGCGGAAGGTTTGGGAGGCAAGGAGCAGAGCTTTGTCGCAATCTTAATCCTGCTCTTAATCGCGATCGTTGGCGCAGCGGATCAGGATGGCGGTGCTGATTAAGATTAAGATAAAACGAATTTTGACGCGGAGTGTCTATTACATTAGCATATCACCCTGACAATGAGTTTTCGTCGGGCAAATTTCAGAATATCGCTGGTGGCCGGCGCATTGGCGGCGGCGGTTTTGTCCGCCGCAGCGCAGAATGGTGCGCCGCCCTCGAGCAAACCCATCATATTTTCCGCGCCGGCGGGGGACAATGCCGCATCCAATACTCCGTCGCTAATGCCACGACTTTCAGACCGGCCCAATTTCGGCAACGAGGTGCGGGCGCCAGTGTCAATATTCGACGCTCAAACTCCATCCCTGCCGTTACCCGTTCCCGCACGTGCCCCCATGCTTTCGCGAGCGGAGGCACAGCGGCTGCAAAAAATGATGGACGCAAGGGAAAACTGGGCGCTGATGACGCCGGAGGAAATTCTTGGTGTGGACACATCCAGAAACACCCTCCGAACGCCGGAGCAGGAAGCCGCCGATGATCAAAAAAATTTGACCGTCGTTGAGCGTTTTTTGGAGCGACAACAGCAATCGCATACGATGGCCACCAACGGATACGACAGCCGCAATTCCTCATCAGGCTGGAATTTTTCGCGGAACCGGGGCGGGTTGACCAACGGGAGTGCATCCGATCCTGTGCGCATCGGGTTGCCGACCGCGGCGCAAATTCTGGATCAGTTTTTCAACAACACGCCGGCCAACAACCAATTCGTGGGACAAAACGGAAGCAGAAGCGCAGGCTGGTTCAGCTCGCTCGGCCTGCCCCCGCAACCAGCCCCGCCAACGCCGGAACAGTTGGCGGAGAGAGAGCGGTTCAGACAATTGCTGGATCCCGGTTCATTCTCCGACACGATGGCAAAGTCCTCGCCGGGCGGCAAATTCCTTTCCTCGCTGCAGCCGTTGTCGGACACGACCCCCAATCAAGTACCGGCGGTGAATCCGGTGGGGGCTTCGTTCGCGCCGTTGAGCAGCGGGATCAGCCGGCCGGCGGGTTTGACGCCCTTGCCGGGCATTACCGGTTCCACCAACTGGCAATCGTCCGGCGCCTCCCCGGCTTGGGCGCCGCAACCGCCTCCGTGGTTGTCGCAGACGCCGCAGCCTTTCACGATACCCCAGCGAAAATTCTGAGCGCAGTCAGTGCGCCGAGGTGATCAGCAGCACCTGTTCCAGGGTGGAAATGCCTTCGCGGGCGCGGTCGAGGGCGACCATGCGGAGGGTGCGCATGCCCTGGCTGATGGCCACCTTGGCCATTTCGCGGCTGCTGGCGCGGGCGATGATGAGCTTGCGAATCTGGTCGGTGATGGTCATGGCCTCAATGATCGCGAAACGGCCGGCATAACCGGAATTCTTGCAGCGTTCGCAGCCGCGTCCGCGGTAAAGTTGCACCCCATTGAACATCGCGATGTCAATGCCGAGGTCTTCGTACATTTTTGGCGGATACGTCACCGGTTCGCGGCAATGCGAACAAACGCGACGCATGAGGCGTTGCGCGCAGGCAAGAATCACCGAGGAGGAAATGAGGAATGGCGCAATGCCCATGTCGTCGAGGCGCGCAATGGCACCCGGCGCGTCATTGCAGTGCAAGGTGCTGAGCACCTGGTGACCGGTGAGCGCGGCTTCGATGGCAATCTCCGCGGTCTCGGTGTCGCGGATTTCGCCGATCATGATGATATCCGGGTCCTGGCGCAGGATGGACCGCAGCGCACTGGCAAAAGTGAGGCCGATTTCCTTTTTTGTCGGAACCTGGTTGATGCCGGGAATTTGATATTCCACGGGGTCCTCAACGGTAATGATGTTATAAATTGGATTGTTGAGTTCATTCAACGCGGAGTAGAGCGTCGTGGTCTTTCCCGAACCGGTCGGCCCCGTGACCAGAATTAGTCCATGCGGTGCGTCAATGGCCGCCCTGAATTGCTGGAAGGTATCGGGATCCAAACCGAGTTTGTCAATGCTCGCGGAGAGAGACGTCTTGTCGAGGACGCGAAGAACGATTTTCTCGCCGTGAACGGTGGGCAGGACGGAAACACGCAGGTCGTAATCCTTGCCGCTGACGCGCACGCGCATGCGGCCGTCCTGCGGCAGGCGGCGCTCGGCGATGTCAAGGCTGCTCATAATTTTGAAACGCGAGGCCAGCGCCAGTTGCAATTGTTTGGGCGGCGGCGTCGCGTCCAGAAGCGCACCATCAACGCGATAGCGCAAGCGCATGTTTTTCTCGAACGGCTCCAGATGCACGTCGCTGGCATGGTCTTTGATGGCCTGGACGATGATGAGATTCGCGAGCTTGATGACGGGGACTTCTTCACTGGAAGCGGCGAGCTTGTCGAGGTTGACCTCTTCGAGGGCTTCCCGAACGGTTTCGATGCTGTCTGCATCTGCATCTTCCTCGCTCTGTTTCTGCGCGTCTTGAATGATGTCTTCCATCGAGCCGCTTTTGGCAGCGTCAAGGGCGTTGAGTTTGTCAATAATGGCCTTTTCGGACGCGATCAGCGGCGTGATTTCGAGCTTGGTCATGCGCTTCACGTCATCAAGGGCGAGGACGTTCAGCGGGTCGGCCATCGCGAGGAACAATTTGTTTTCCAGCCTCGAAACCGGAATGACCTTGTGATTGTGCGCCGTGTCATGTGGCAGCAGTTCAACGATCTCCGGCAGAATGTTCACGCGGGCGATGTTGATCGGCAGAACATTGAGCACGCGCCCCATGGAAACCGCCAGGTCCTGTTCACTGACATAGGCTTTGTCAACGATGAGCTTGACGAGGCGCGCGCCTTCCTTCTTTTGCTGTTCGAGCAGTTCCTGCACTTGGGCCGAGCTCAACAGGCCGTCCTCGACCAGGGCGTCGGCGATGCGTTCTCCGAATGACTTGATTTTGGCCATGGTTTAACGAAACGCTTTGCGGAGATTTACAATCAATTCCATCGGCGCGGCCAGATACCACAACAGCCGGTGCGAAGTGGCTTCGGCCAGTTCCTTGGCCGCCTGCTGGTTGAATGGGTTGGCCGTTGCCACCAGAATCGCCTTGCTCATCCGGTCAAACGGCAGCACGCACCAGCGCCGGCAAACTTCCGCCGGAAAACCGCGCGTCAAGTCAATGTCCACGTCATAACGGTCCAGCGGGATGAACGCCGTGCGCGCCTTGTCGGTCAGCAGCTTGAGTGATTTTTCAATGTGGAAAATGTTTTTTTCATGCAGCATGTGAATGAACGGTTGGGCCACGTCCGGCGGCGCCACCGTCAATTCCGGCGTGCGCCAGCACAAATCAAAATCGCCTGCGCTAATGAGCTTGCTGTCAACGAAAATTTTTTGCATCGCCTGACGGCCATCGTTGATTTCCACTGCTTCGGGCGCGCGCGCCTTTTTGCGCAGTTTCGTTTCCTCAGACGAGGCCGCCAGCGCCGCCGGCTCCGCGCCCACCGCCTCCACCGCCGCGTTGCTGGCCCGGTCTTCAATTTGCTTGAGCGCCGCCTGCACGTCCGCGTCGTCCGGGCGGCGTTGCAACACCGTCTCGTATTCCAGGATTGCCGACGAGAGCTGGCCTTGCTGCATGTACGCCTGCGCAATCCGCTTGGACGTGTTGACCACGTCCTGCTCACGGCCCAGCTTCGAGTAAGCCTCCTTGAGAATTTCCAATGACTGGCAATCGTTCGGCTGTGATTGCACAATAACCTCGAACATCTCAATCGTTTGCAACAATTGAGCTTCTTCGCCCTGCGTTTGTGTCAGCGTTGTCATGTCGTTGGATTCCCCTGCGCAGGGGGTTTAATAGCAATCTTTGCGCCATTTTCAGGTGCTTTTTCCTGTAAAGCAGCGTTGCTTTTCGCCTGTGTCTGCGGAATCGTAACGCCGTCTGGCAGTCAGCTCCGGAGTTAAAATGGCGCATCCAACACTCGTGATGGAACCGGTAACCGGCGAACGCCTCCTGCGCTTCGTCGGCGACCGCGTCCGGTTCTCCCTGCGCGGCGCCGGCGCGTCATCCGCCCGGCGCGCCCTGCTGCGCACCAATCTCGGCCGCGCCGCCGCGCGCCGCCGCGAAATCATCGCCGCCCACGCGGGTGGCGCCGTTCATGCCGGGGCTTCCTGGCGCGATGTGCCAATGCAAAAGACCGGCGACGCCTGGGAAATCGAATTGCCGCTGGCCGAGGTTGGTTTCTTCAAAGCCAAGGCCTATTTGCTTGACGAAAAAGGCTGGCAGCATTGGCCGGAAGGTCCGGACGTCGGCATTAGTGTTCATCCGAATTTTGCCCGCACCGGCAACACCATTTACTGTGCCTTCACGCGGTTGTTCGGCGCGACCATAAATCGGTCTTCCACGCGCGACAAAAAACTCGAAGCACAAATCAAATCGCTTGACGGAAAGAATTTCACCGTCATCCCGCCTTCCGGCAAGCTGCGCGACCTTGCACGCCGGTTGCCGCACGTCATTCACACCCTCGGCTGTCGCATCGTTCATCTGCTGCCGGTGCATCCCGCGCCAACGACGTTCGCGCGGTTTGGCCGTTTCGGCAGCCCGTATGCGAGTCTCGATTTGACGGCGATTGACCCGGCGCTCGTCGAATTCGACCGCCGCACCACCGGCGTGGACCAGTTCTGCGAATTGACCTGCGCCGCGCATTTGCTCGGCGCGCGTGTTTTCCTCGACATCGTCGTCAACCACACCGGCTGGGGTTCGACCCTGCAGGAAAATCATCCGGGATTTTTCCTGCGCCAGCCCGACGGCACGTTTGCCAGTCCCGGTGCGTGGGGAACAACCTGGGAAGACCTCGTCGAACTGAAACAGGACAATGTTGCGCTTTGGGACAAAATCGCCGATGCACTTTTGGTCTGGTGCCGGCGGGGCGTGGACGGTTTCCGGTGCGATGCCGGATACAAAATTCCCGTGCCCGCGTGGCAATACATCATTGCCCGCGTGCAGGACGAATTTCCCGAAGCCATTTTCCTGCTCGAAGGTCTCGGCGGCTCGTGGGAAGCCACCGAATCGCTTTTGACCGACGGCGGGATGCAGTGGGCCTACTCGGAGCTTTTCCAAAATTACTCCGGCCGCCAGGTTGCCGATTACCTCGATTATGCCAACCGCCAGAGTTCGCGGGTCGGCACTTACATTCATTACAGCGAAACACACGACAACGACCGCCTCGCGGAAAAGGGCCGCGCGTGGTCGCTGCTGCGAAATCGTCTTTGCGCGCTGACCAGCCCAAGCGGGGGATTCGGTTTCACCTGCGGTGTCGAATGGCTGGCCGCCGAAAAAATCCGCGTCCACGGCTGCACCGGATTGAATTGGGACAGCCGCGACAACCTCATTCCCGAACTCGCGCAACTGAATAAACTGCTCGCCGACCATCCATGCTTTTTCGATGGCACAAAACTCACACGCCTGAGCGCGCCCGACTCGCCGGTCTATGCGCTGCTCCGCGAATCCGCCGAGGGCAAAGATTCCGTTCTCGTCCTCGTGAACACCGAGGTTGAGATAGAAAACATTTTCGTGCTCGACGCAAAAAGTAGCGCAGGCGTCTCGCCTGCAAAAACGCAGGCTGGAAGCCTGCGCTACTTTGAATTACTCGGCCAACCGCCGCCCCGATTTGAAGTCAAAAATGGCAAGATCACTTTCACGCTCGCGCCCGGTACGGCCTTTTGTCTCGCATCCACGGAAAAACCGGTCGGTTTGAGCGGCCGTGCCTATCGCCGCGCCCGCGCCCAGGCCGCCTGGGCGATTGAAGCGCTGAATAAAATCGCGCCGGTGGAAACGATTGATGGCCTCGATTGGCGCTGGCTCGCTGAACAAGTCGAAAACTCGCCCTCAAATTTCCTCGCCGCCGCCAGCGCATTCTCAGCGCAGGCCGGCAAAAATTCACTCGTTGAACTGCTGCCCGGCTGCGAACAGCAAAAAATCTACCCGCGCGTCGTCGCTTGGACCCTGCTCGACCACCGCCGGATCACACTGGTGCCGCCCGGCCACTGGCTGTTGATCGAAGATTCGGCGCCCTTTCGCGCCACGCTTTGCCTCCAGCCCTCAGACCCTAAATCCCAGACCCCGGTTCACGTCCAGTCCATCGCCGTTCGCGACGGCCATGTCGCCTGTTTTCCGCCGCGAGATATGGCTGCGGACACTGAATTGATTTTGGAGCGATACGCCACCACTTCGCAAAAAGTCAACGCCAGCATTTCGTTTTCTCTCCGCCATTCCGAACTCCGAACTCCGAACTCCGAACTCAGATGCCATCGTCCTTCTTACCAATGGCCGTGGCGGTATGGCACGGATTTGCGTGGACTTGGGCCGTGTGAACTCCAAATACGACTGTGTGCTCGGCGCCAATCTGGATCCAAACGTGCCGGTGGACCGCCATGTCTTCGTCAAACGCATCCGCGTTTGGGTCAACGCCGACGGTTTTCTTTCGCCACTCGATTTCAAAAACCTCGCTGCGTTCGACATCGGTCCGCCCGCGGTCTGGCAATTCGTGGCCAATGCCGGCGATGGCCGCACGGTGGAAATTGAGCTGCGCGCCGAAATGCTTGAAGGCAAAAACACAACGGTCTTACGCTTCAGCCGTCCTGACGCCGAACGTGCCACCGGTAAACAACTGCCCGCCGACACCGATGTGCGCCTGACAGTGCGCTTTGACATCGAAGACCGGAATTTCCACTGGGAAACCAAACGGAACGGCGGCGCGGATTATCATTTTTCTACAAACACGCACAAACTCCCGGACCCCGGACCCAAGAGCCAGGACCCGATTTGCGGTTTTGCCTTCACCCCCGCGCCAGATCGCCAGCTTCGCGTCTTTGCCGACAGCGGCGAATATCATCCGCAACCGGAATGGTGTGAGAACATCCCGCATCCGGTCGAGCAGAGCCGCGGCCAGACCGGCAGCGGAGATGCTTACAGTCCCGGCTGGTTTGAATTACCTTTGCCGAAAGGAGCGAACGTTACGCTGGTCGCCACGGCAGAGGCGGTGGATTCGTTCTCCCTCACCCCGGCCCTCTCCCCAGAGGAGAGGGAGAATCGTCGTCAGTCGGTTGGCGAATCGGGCGGGGCTGGAACTTACGCGGGACGAACTTTGCTGTTCCCTCTCGCTGAGGGAGAGGGTCAGGGTGAGGGGAAACCGGCTGGCAATTTCTTCGAGACGCAGTTAATTCGCGCCGCGCAACAATTTGTCGTCCGCCGCGGCGAAGGCAAAACGGTCATCGCCGGTTATCCGTGGTTTCTGGATTGGGGGCGCGACTCGCTGATCTGCGCGCGCGGATTGTTGGCGGCAGGCATGGCTGTGGAAGTGAAACACGCGCTGCTCACGTTCGCAAAATTCGAGGAAAACGGCACGATGCCCAATACGATTCACGGTGACGACACGTCGAATCGCGACACCACCGACGCACCGCTGTGGTTCGCCCTCGCGTGCGAGGAACTTTCAAACATTGGGAGGGACGGCGTGCCGCCGTCCCTGACTTCATCCGAAAAAATGGGACGCCGACACGGCGTCCCTCCCAGCGACAACTTTTATTCCTCGCCCGTTGATACCACTCGTTCCATCCACGACGTGCTTCGCAGCATTGCGACAAATTACATGAAAGGCACGCCAAACGGCATCTGCATGGACGCGGATTCAGCGCTGATCTGGAGTCCGGCTCATTTCACGTGGATGGACACGAACCATCCTGCAGGCACGCCGCGTGAAGGTTACCCCATCGAAATCCAGGCGCTGTGGATTCGACTCGTGCGCCAGCTTGAAAAAATCAGTGGCGGCGAGGAACAAAAAAAATGGCGCGACCTCGCCAACCATTCGCTGGCTTCGCTGGAAAATTTTTTCTGGCTCGAAGACAAAGGCTGGTTTGCCGACGTGCTGCTCGCCAAATCTGGTGTTACTGCGCGTGAGGCCAGACCCGATGATGCGATGCGCGGAAATTATTTGTTCGCCGTCAGTTTCGGCCTTGTGACTGGTGAACGCGCGAAACGCTGTGTTGAGGCGGCGCAAAAATATCTCGTTGTGCCCGGCGCGCTGCGTTCGCTCGCGCCGCTGCCGGTTTCCATTCCGTTGTCAATTTGCGGCAACGACGGCCGGCTTTTGAACAATCCGGTCGAACCGTATCAGTCGCGTTATGAAGGCGACGAGGACACCCGCCGCAAGCCGGCTTATCACAACGGCACGGCGTGGACGTGGACGTTTCCAGTTTTCTGCGAAGCACTGGCCCGGGCGTGGGATTTTCACCCCGACGCGGTGGAGGCAGCAAAGGCGTACCTCGGCAGCATGGAACAATTGATAAACGCGGGCTGTCTCGGCCAAATCCCGGAAATTCTCGACGGGGACGCGACTCGCGGGGACGAAGTGCAGCGAAGGCCCGCGCACACCCAGCGCGGCTGTGACGCACAGGCGTGGGGAGTGACGGAGGCGTTGCGTGTCTGGAAATTGTTGTCGGGGAAGCAGGAGATCCTGTCTTGAACTCACCGTGCACATTCTGATTGCCCCCAACGCCTTCAAAAACAGCCTGGATGCAACTGCCGCAGCAGAGGCCATCCGCGAGGGATTGCAGCAGAGCAAACTGAAATGCACCTGTGAATGTTTTCCCGTCGGTGATGGAGGAGATGGAACAGCTGCCCTGCTGATCCAAAGATGCGGCGGCACGATCGTGCCCGCCGAAGTCCATGACCCGTTGGGACGAAAAATCCGCGCCAGGTTCGGATTGATTGATAAAGGCAAGACGGCGGTGATTGAAATGTCCGACGCCTCCGGGTTGCGGTTGCTGTGCCGTGAAGAGTTTGACCCGTTGCACGCCAACACCTTTGGCACCGGCGAGATGATAAAATGTGCGCTGGACCGGGGAGTCAATAAAATCATCATCGGAATTGGCGGCAGCGCCACGGTGGATGGCGGCACCGGCATTTTACAAGCGCTGGGGGTTCGTTTCCTGAATGCCGGTGGAAAGGTTTTATCAAACCTGCCGGAAGACCTTTCTGATCTCGAATCCGTTGATCTGTCAGGCTTGGATCAAAGGATATCGCATTGTGCCCTGACCGTTCTTTGTGACGTGGAGAATCCCCTGCTGGGCGAAGACGGTGCGGCAAAAGTTTTCGGCCCGCAAAAAGGAGCAACCGGACCGGTCATAAAAAAACTGGAAGCCGCCCTCGCAAAAATGCGTAACGTTATGTTCCGGCAAACCGGCAAGGACCTGGCGGCGATAAAACACGGAGGCGCGGCCGGCGGCGTGGCTGCCGGTTTGCACGGGTTTTTGAATGCAACTCTGGTGAAGGGAATAGACCATTTCCTGGACATCACTGGTTTTGAGGATGCTTTGCAAAAGGCTGACCTCGTCATCACCGGTGAAGGCAGCATTGACGAGCAAACGTTGCATGGCAAGGGACCCTTCGGGGTTGCATTGAGGGCCAGAGAAAAAAATGTTCCGGTGATAGGCCTGGCCGGACGGGTGGCGCTGGAGGCGGATGCGCCATTGCGGCAATATTTTGTCCAGCTATTGGCCATCGGCCATGCGTCCGATGAATTGGAGAAAGCCCTACAGAATACAGCGCAGGATTTACAGCGCATGGCGAAGGAATTGGGGAACCGGCTGGCTGCGAAGGCATGAATATGGACGTTGCCAAGCGGCGGCAAGTGGACAAAAATTGCGTCGTGCATTTCCGCGACAAAATCATCAAGTGGGACAACCTGCCGGCGTGGCGCGCTGCCATGCGCACAAGCGGCAAAAAGCTGGTCGTCACCAATGGCTGCTTCGACATCCTGCATCTGGGTCACGTGAGTTATCTCGAATCGGCACGCAATCTGGGTGATGCGTTACTCGTAGGCATCAACGGCGATGCCGCAGCGCGGCAGTTGAAAGGCCCGGGCCGCCCGGTGAATGCCGAAGCCGACCGGGCTGCCGTGCTCGCCGCGTTGGCGAGTGTGGATGGTGTTTGCACTTTTGCGGACAAAACGGCGACGAAATTCCTCTCCGCGGCCAAGCCTGATGTTTATGTCAAAGGCGGCGATTACACTTTGGACACGTTGAATCAGGAGGAGCGCCAGCTGGTCGAATCGGTGGGTGGAAAAATTGTGATTCTGCCGCTGGTGCCCGGCAAATCCACGACAGCGTTGCTGGAAAAAATTTCGCAATTGTGAGGAACCACGAAACACACGAAATGACACAAAAAAAACGCTACGCTGGCGGTTATGTCTTTTGTATTCCTTTTGTGTGTTTGGTGTATTTCGTGGTTTCATCTGAATGAAAATTCTGGTCATTTCCCTGGCGGGCATCGGCGACGCACTGCTCGCCACGCCGCTCATCCACGAGTTGCGCGCGAATTTTCCCGACGCAACGATTGATGCGCTGGTGTTGTGGGCCGGTTCCAAGGACCTGCTGGAAAACAATCCGCACCTCAACCGCGTCCACCAGAAGAACCTCATCACCGCCGGCAAACTGGACGCCACCGGCAAGCTGAGGGCGCTGCGATTTTTCTGGTCGTTGCGGCGCGAGCATTACGACGTTTCCATCAACACGCATCCGCAGAGCCAGAGGCTTTACCGCATGGCGGCACGCATCATCGGCGCGCCGACGCGTATCAGCCACGAATACGAATGTTCTGGCGCACTCGACCGGCGGCTCGTGAACCGCACGCTGCCGCAGGATTACACCCGGCATTCGATTGAGAATAACTTCGACGCGCTGCCGCTGCTCGGCGCGCAAAAAAAATTATCAACTCACGAAATTGAAATTTTCCTGACGCCGGATGAGGAAAGGTGGGCGGATGATTTTCTGGCACATCATAAGTTGGCGGGACAAAAACTGCTGGGCGTCCACGTCGGTTCCGGCGCCACAAAAAACCTGCCGCTCAAGCGCTGGCCGCTCAAAAATTACATCGGACTGGTCCGGCGTTTGAACCGCGAGCGGCGCGACATGAGCATTCTGCTTTTCGGCGGCCCGGATGAAGCCAACGACCATGAGGTGATTCTGGCGCAAACCGACCGCGACCGCGTGCTTCAGGCCGGGACGAAAAATTTTCGCCAGACGGCGGTCTTAATAAAGCGCTGTCATTCCTTTCTCAGTGTGGACACGGTATTGATGCATCTGGCGGCAGCGGTGAAAACGCCGAGACAAATTGTCATCGAAGCGCCAACGTTGAATGTAACCAATTTCCCGTACGGCAATCCCTTCACGCTCGTGAAAAATCCGGTCGTGAACGGGCATGGGCTGGATTTTTACCGTTACGACGGCGGCGGCATCAAAGGCACGCGCGAGGAACTGCTGGCGTGCATGGCATCGGTGAAGGTCGAGGATGTGTTTGCGACGGTGACCAAGTTAATCTGAAATGACTAAACCATAATGACGAATGACTAAAGAATTACAAATGACGAAATCCAAATTCCCAGGGTGTCGCAATGGCTTCGCCATTGGGGATTTTGTCATTCTTTAGTCATTAGGTTTTAGAAATTAGTCATTACAAGGAAAAACCCGCCGCCTTGGCGTCCCCCGCAAACATTTTCACGGTGTCGAGCGACATTTCCTTCAAGCCGATGCCGGCGAGCTTGAGCGCCTTGTTTAAAATGTCGTGCGGCACGGTCACGATGTCGCAGCCGCAGGCGTCGGCCTGAAAAATATTCAGCACCTCGCGCACGCTGGCCCAAAGCAGCTCGGCTTGAGGCAGACCGGCCAGTTTCTTTTTGGCCTCGCGCAGGTGGGGCATCGGATCAACGCCCGTGTCGGCGATGCGCCCGGCGAACACGGACACAACAGCGGGCACCTTGGGATTGAGCGCCTGCGCGACACCGGCGACCTGCTCCTGCGTGAGAATGGCCGTAACGTTGAGTTTCACGCCTTCGTGTGCCAGATCGCGCACCAGCGACAACGACGATTCGCCGCGCGTGTTGGTGATGGGAATCTTGACATAGACATTTTTCGCCCAGCCGTTGATTTTGAGCGCCTGCCGCCGCATTTCGGGAAACTCATCGGAAAACACCTCGAGCGAAATCGGTTTCACCGTGATGCTTTGCAGGATGTCTTTGGCGAACGCCTCGAAATCCGTCAGCCCGGCTTTGCGCATGAGCGTGGGATTGGTGGTCATGCCTTGGATGAGCGGGTTGGCGTTCAACTGGAGCATGCCCGCCTTGTCCGCGCCATCGGCGAAAATTTTTACTTTCAAATCTTTCAATGTGCTCATGTTTCAATACAACCGGTGAACGGTAATTATCACTCATTCTTTGATTCGCGCAAGATAATGTCCGCGGCTTCGGCCAAATTGCCAGCGGAAAAGCAGGGTTTGTGCCGGAGTTCCTCCGCATAACCGCGATCAATGAAAATCGTGCGGCAACCGGCGGCGTAACCGCAATCCACGTCCCGCCAGCGATCGCCCACCATCCAGCTTTGCGCGAGGTCAATGCCCAGTTCGCGCGCCGCGCGCAACAACATGCCGGGCTGGGGCTTGCGGCAATCACAATCCGATTGCTCCCTGCCGGAATGGTAACAAACCTCGACGCGATCAATCGGAAGCTGGCGGCACATTTCGGCATGAATCATTTCCACAATTTCCCTCTTGAGCGTCCCGCGGCCAACGTCGGGCTGGTTCGTTGCCACGACCAGAAAAAAGCCGGCTTGCTTGAGTTTTGCGCAGGCGATGGCAACGTCGGGTAGAATTTCAAATTCGTCCAGGTTCCGGGGCGGATACGGTTTGCGGTCGCGCTCCAACGCACGGTTGATGACGCCGTCGCGATCGAGAAAAACCGCTCGATCGCATTGCCGTTTTACTTTGTGCTCTCCCATTTGGTTTGCGCGACTTTCAATTTGGGATGCGACACCAGCAGATGCCAGATGACGGCCTGAAATGCTTCACTGTGTGGCGTCACGTGAACCGGATTAACGGTCGGCACAATGACGCAAGCGGTCGCTTCCTTCGCCG
Organism: uncultured Verrucomicrobiae bacterium; assembly: GCA_963754775.1. Lineage (GTDB taxonomy): Bacteria > Verrucomicrobiota > Verrucomicrobiia > Limisphaerales > UBA11358 > UBA11358. The sequence goes on along the minus strand of CAVWHM010000045.1, from coordinate 30,691 downwards.
TGTAACCACCGTCGCGTCCGACGACGCCGACGATTGAAGCGCCAACTTTTTTGGCGAGTTGAATGGCGCTGACGAGATTCGGGCTGACGTTTTTTTCCAGATTGCCGCCGCCGACGGAGAAAATGAGCAGGCCATCTTTCGCGTTAAGCCGGCTGCCTTTGAGCCACTCGGCGAAAATCGTCGCCCAGCCCTCGTCATTTGTGCGCGCCGTCAATTCAGAAACGTTGTCGGTGGGCGCGTAGGCCTCGAACCCGCAGATTTTGCGGAAATCGTTGACGGCGTGGCTGGCGTTGGCCGCACTACCGCCGACACCGAGAATGAACAGCCGTCCGCCGCGTTCGCGCACGCGCGTCAGTTCATCCGCCGCCTTTTCGATGGCGTCGGTGTTCAGTTGCGCGACCAGTTTCTGGACCTCGTCGAGGAATTGTTTGGCAAAACTCATGGTGATTTTGATTGTAGCAGCGATTCCAATTCCGCCAAGCCTGCAGGTGAACCCATTTCGTAAAACCGCTCGTGCACTTCGTAACCGGCCAGTTGCTTTTCCCGGACGAGTTCGCCCATGACTTCGGCCAGATCAAAGGGCTTGTCGGCCGGGTACGCATCGAAGGCGGCGGCTTGGAATAAACTCAAGCCGTAGTCAATGTGGTGCATTTCCGGCAAGCGTATTTTTTTGTCATAAACCACAACGCCGCCGTCGCGGAAGACGACATTGCTGGTGTCGTAGCGGTCTTCGTTGCGGTAAACAGTCATGCAACCGAGCTTGCCGCTGCGCCGGAAAAATTCCACGATGGGACGATACTCAATCGGCAAATACGAATCGCCGTAGAGCACAAAAAATTCCATGCCGAGCAACGGCAACGCACGCTTGAGCGCCCCGCCGGTGCCGAGCAATTGGGGGCCGTCGAAAGCATAATCGAGCCGGAGCCCGAAGGCCGAACCATCGCCAAATTCGCGCTGAATCATTTCACCAAGATACCCGACGCAGAGCACGGCGCGGCGAATGCCCCGCGAGTGAAGTAATTCAAGTTGATGCGCCAGAAACGGTTTGCCGGCGACGGGGATGAGCGATTTGGGTTTTTTTTCGGTGATGGGACGCAGTCGCGTGGCGAGTCCGCCGGCGAGGACGGCAACGGGAATTTCCAGCGGCGCACTCACGAAATCACCAATTTCGTGCCCTCGAAGTCGAACCGAAAGCGCACTTCCTTCAGGCCCGCCGTGCGCATAGCGTGGCGGAGTCTGGCCTTGTCTTCGGCGTAAAACATGAGAAAGCCGCCGCCGCCCGCGCCGATGAGCTTGCCGCCGAGCGCGCCGTTGGCCATCGCGAGGTCATACCATTCATTGATCTTCGGGTTGCTCATGCCGCCGCTGCGCTGTTTTTTGCGCTGCCAGTGCACGTCCATGAGCCGCGCGAATTCCTGGAGTTTTCCGTTTTCGAGCGCGTGCTGGCTTTGCAGCCCGAGGTCTTTGACGAAGTGCAGATTTTCAATCATGGACTGATCGGCCTGCTTTGATTTCTGATCCTGTTCCTTCAAAATGGCCGAGGCCGAGCGCGAATAACCGGTGAAAAACAAAAGCAGATTGTCTCCCAGATTATCCCGCGTTTCCCGGGAAAGCTTGAGCGGCCACGCCTCGACCTTCCCGCTCTCCAAAAATTTGAAACAGGTGATGCCGCCGTAGGCTGCGATGTATTGGTCCTGTTTGCCGATGGGTTCCTTCAGCCGGTTGAGTTCGATTTCGCAGGCTTGGGCCGCGAGGTCGGCGGGATGAACGAGACTGTTTTTGTGGGTGTGCAACGCCTTGAGCAGGGCGGTCGTGAAACTGCCGGACGAACCCAGCCCGGTTCCCGCCGGGATGTCGGCCATCGAGGCCAGTTCCAGCCCGCAACCGTCCATGCCGAGCAGGGCGAAGGCTTCGCGGATGATCGGGTGTTCGAGTTTGCCGGCCTCGCTCACGCGTTCCAGGCGCGAATATTTCACGATCAAGTCGGGCGTGAAATTCTCGTGCAGCGTGATGTAAACATACCGGTCAATCGCCGCGGCGATGAGAAAGCCGCCGAATTTTTCGTAATACGACGGCAAGTCCGTGCCGCCGCCGCCCAAAGTGACACGCAAAGGTGAACGGACAATGATCATTTTCGGTTCTCCGGATTTAAGATGTTGGCTGCGCGGAGTCAAAGTGAAATCCGCTCTTTCGGTAAATTTTTTCCACGACCCGCAGCGCGGCACGGGCTTCCGCCAGCCCCGCATCAGGTTTTCGTTTCAGTTGAACGTCCTTTTCAAACTCAACCATCTCGGTTCGCCACGATTCATCCGGACCGGGAAATTCATACAGTTTCGTGTCGGGCGGGCCCATTTCCGGTTTCATCTGGTAATGATAAAGTTTCTCGACGCCGTAACTGCCGCCGAATCCTTCAATATGCAGCTTGGTGTTGCGCCCGTAAATCTTCAAACGAGAAAAGATTCTTCCATTCCGTGCAACTGACGTGCAGCCACGCCGTCCGGCCTTTGGCTGTGCGCAAATCCAAAAAGGCGTTGTCGTCCACCGGCATGTTCCAGAAAAAGGTTGCCGCGCTGACCGTTGACCTTTGTGAACCGGCCCAGAAACCAACCGGCCAGATCAATCAAATGAATCCCTTGATCAATCAATTCACCGCCGCCGGAAAGTTTCGGGTCGGCGCGCCATTCCTTATCGTAGCCCACGCGTCCACCGTGGCCATAGCGCGCACGAATGAACATCAAATCGCCCATCACGCCGGATCTCAAAAATCTCCCGCGCCTTGAGGAACGCCGGGATGGTAACGATGATTGAAACCGACCCGAACACAAACACTGTGCTTCCTGGCGAGCGCAATCAACTCATCAATCTGGCGAACGGAAACGCCCGCCGGTTTTTCCACCAGCACGGGTTTGCCCGCGCGAATTGCCGCGGCGGAAACTTCCGCCAGCACTGCGTTGACGGTCGGCCACAATCACCGCGTCCACCTGCGGATCGGCAACGGCCTGCCGGTAATCGGCAACCGCACGCCCAGTCCCGGCCAGCTTCACGAGTTCCCCGGCGCGCGCTGGATTTGTGTCGCAGGCGACAGCCAGTTTTGAACCGGCGGGCAAACCAGCCAGCCGCTTTTTCCCAATCAATCCGCAACCGATGATGGCGTAATTCATTTGTCTCCCCATGCCTTTCCGCGATCTTTGGGCACAATGCGGCGCAGCGTATAAATGTCACTGTCCAGGTCTTTCTTGAATTCGGTGAAGTTTTTCCCACGGGTCCCAAACCGCGCTGATGAGCTTGCCGGTGATGCCGTCGCTTTTCGATGACAATAGAAACTCGGTCAACCCCAGAACTTTTTCGAGTTGTGCGCCATCGTCGCGCGATTGCCGGGAGGCGCTGCTCAAATTCCACCTTGCCGGCCACCGCCGCGCCGCGCGCCAGAACCTGCTCGGTCATGCGGGTGAAAATTGCGCCGGGGGCCACGGCATTGATGTCCAGCGGCTGGCCCTGCCATTCGGCGGCGAGTGTTTCCACCAAGCGCACAACGCCGGCCTTGGACACACCATAAGCCGCGAAATTCGGGCGCGGGCCTGTCGCGCCGCCGCCGGAAAAACAAATGATTTTTGCGCGCCGACCGGTTTTGCGCAGCAACGGATAAAACGCGCGGATGGTGAAAAACGTGCCGTCGAGGTTCGCCGCCAGAGTAGAACGCCAGGCTGCCGGATCAATTTCCATGGCCGGGCCGATGGGTTCCTGAATGGCGGCGCAACAAATCAATCCGTCCACCGTTTGCCATTTTCGCGCCGCGCCTTTCGCGCAATTTTGCAGCGCCGGCCAGTCGGAGACATCGCATTGGAAACTGAATCCGTCCTGGGGCGAGCGCGCGAGGCGGCAGACCGCATGGCCTTTGGCGGTCGAGCGAATCCGCGAGGAATTTGCCGATGCCGCTGCTGCTGCCCGTGATGACGAGGTTCATCGGCGTTGAAGAACCCACTGGTTTTTTTGGAGCCATTGGAGCGTGCGGATGATGGATTGCTCGATGGTGAGCGTCGTCTTCCAGCCGGTGGCGCGGATTTTTTTGGTATCCAGGAAAATGAATGGATTGTCGCCCACCCAGCCTTTTTTGCCGCCGGAGTATTCCAGTTTCGGTTTAAGGCCGAGCGCGCTGCAAATATATTTCACCGAGTTGTTGACTTCGACATATTCATCGGTGCCGAGGTTGTAGATTTCGACATTGTGCCTGGTTTGCTTTGCTGTGGCGCGATTGACGACGTGCAGCATCGCGTCGAGGCAGTCGCCGACGTAGAGATAGGATTTCCGCTGTGTGCCGTCGCCGAGCACTTTCAAATGGTCGGGATGGGCGAGCAGTTGTTTGTAAAAATCCAGCACATGGCCGTGCGTGTAGCGTTCACCGAGAATCGAGACGAACCGGAAAATATAACCCTCAAAACCGTAGCCTTCACAATAAGCGTGAATGAATCCTTCGCCGGCGAGTTTCGAGGCTGCGTAAAGCGAAGTCTGCACCGGAAACGGGTGATTTTCGGGCGTCGGGATGATTTCCGCCTCGCCATAAACGCTGCCGGTGGAGCTGAAGGCGATGCGTTTGCATGCCGCTGGTCGCGCATGGCTTCGAGCACGTTGAACGTGGCGGCGGCGTTTTGCTGGAAATCCTTGTGCGGATGGTCGAGACCAAAACGGACATCGGCATTGGCGGCCAGGTGAAAAACGAAATCGCACCCGGCCATCGCGCGGGTCAACGCCGACAGATCAAGGCAATCGCCTTCAATCAGTTTGAATTTCGGATTGGCCAGCGCCGACTGGAGAAATTCCTGCTGGCCGGTGGAAAAATTGTCCCAGCCGACAACCTGTTTGCCGTCGGCGAGAAGCCGGTCAACCAGATTGCTGCCGATAAATCCGGCCGCGCCGGTCACGAAGATTGTGTTCATCTGTAAAAACGAAGTGTAGCCGCCCTCGCCCGCCATCGCCAGCAATTCTCATGATTCTGCACGGGCGCAAAATCCTTCATCGTGAAAAACCCTCGGCCATGGCCACGGCTTTGCGCATGGCCATGGATTTGTTCACCGTCTCCTGAAATTCGCCTTCGGGTGTGGAGTCGTTCACCCAGCCGCCGCCGGCCTGCACGTAAGCCTTGCCGTCCTTGATAAGCGCGGTGCGCAGCGTGATGCAGGTGTCGAGATTGCCGTTAAAAGAAAAATAACCAACGCAGCCCGCATACGGCCCGCGCGCGGTTTGTTCGAGTTCGGCGATGATTTGCATGGCGCGGATTTTCGGCGCGCCGCTGACGGTGCCCGCCGGAAAGGTCGCGCGCATCAAATCGTAAACCGTTTTGGCGGCGGACAATTTCCCTTCGACCTGTGACACGATATGCATGACGTGGCTGTAACGCTCAATAATCATCAGTTCCTTCACCTGCACGCTGCCGAAATCGCACACGCGCCCGATGTCGTTGCGCGCCAGGTCCACGAGCATGACGTGTTCGGCGCGCTCCTTCGGATCGGCGAGCAATTCCTTTTCCAAAGTTGAATCTTCCTCGTCATTTTTGCCGCGGCGGCGGGTTCCCGCTATCGGCCGGATTTCAACTTTGCCCTCCTCGCAGCGGACATGAATTTCCGGCGACGCGCCGACGAGCGAGAAACCATCCAGCTCCAGCAAAAACATGTAGGGTGACGGATTAATGGAGCGCACGGCGCGGTAAACGTCCAGCGGCGACGCCTTGACCGGCGCGGAAAAGCGCTGTGAGCCAACGACCTGGATGATGTCGCCCCCCGTGATGTAGTCCTTCGCCTTGAGAACGTTGGCGCCGAATTTCTCCTTCGTCATGTTCGATTCGAATGGAATCGAAGGCGTTTCCGCCGGCAGGCTCACTGGCTGATGTTCGCTCGGCTGTTCCAGCAGTGAAACGAGGCGCTCGATTTCGCCCACGGCGTTTTCGTAGGCCTCGGCCGGATTTTCGGCGTCGTCGAGGATCGCATTGACCAGAATTGTGATCGTCTGCGCCACGCGGTCGAAAACCAGCAATTGATCGGCGATGAGAAAATACATCACCGGCGTCTGCAGTTCGTCTTGCGGCGGGCGCGGCACCACCGGTTCAACGTCATGGATGAATTCGTAGCCGATGAACCCGATCGCGCCGCCGGTGAATCGCGGCAGGCCCGGCACTGGCACGGCGCGGAATTTTCCCATCACGCGCTCGACGACTTCGAGGCCGTCGCGAACGGTTTTCCCCTCACCCGGCTTCGCCACCCTCTCCCCATCGGATGGGGAGAGGGACGGGGCGAGGGGCTTTTGCACAATTTCAAAACTTTCGACAACCTTTCCGTTTTCGACGACCTCGACGCGTTGGCTGGTCTGTTTGATGATGGCGCGAGGATTGCAACCGACGAAGGAATAACGCCCCAAATGTTCGCCGCCTTCGACGGACTCGAACAAAAACGATTCACCCTGCCCGCGGATTTTCCGGTAGGCCGAAAGCGGCGTTTCAATATCGGCCAGAATGCGACGGGTGACGGGAATCAGATTTCCCTGCACGGCGAGTTTCAAAAATTCATCAGGTGTTGGCGAATACATGCGGCCAACAGCTTAAACCATCGGGTCGGACGGACGCGAGCAAGTTTCAATCACCAAAGTCCGGCTATTCGTCTGCCGGTCCTGTTCGGCCCGCAAGCGCCGTGCTTCGCGCTTCGCGGCGCAATGGATCCGCCAGACGGCCAGCAGCGTGTAGAACGCGACGGCAATGGCATAAGCCACCATGCCCATGCCGACGGCGAACGGCACGAGCCGCATCCGGCTGAAATAAATCAGCGCCGCGCCCACGCCGGCGGTCAGCAACGTATTGCCGGCGAGGCAAAACAGGTAAAGCGTCACGCGCGTTTCCCGCACGCGCTGCACGTACCACTCGCGGTAAACGTCTTCGCCCAGCGAGCGCATGAGCCACGCGGACTGGAAATTGCGCGCGGCGACCAGCACGCTGGCCGTGCTAACGACAATCGCCGACAGCGGCCACAGCGCCAGCGCCATGACCATCACCACGTTCAGGAGCAAACCCCATCGCCAGCCGAGTTTTTTGGCGAGCGGATTGCCTTCGAGCACAAGGTTTGGCGTGGCTATCCATGTGCTGAGAAAATCCATGCCGCGAGAAAAAATCAGCAGCGCGAGCATCAAAAGATACTCGCGGCTGCCAAATGAGACCGGGTCGTCCATTACTTCTTTCCGTAGATTTGTCCGGGCGTTTCGAGTTGTGCCTCCGTTAGCTTAAACGATTTTCCGTCTTTTTCCACCGAGCGGAAGAAACACGACCGGTAGCCTTCGTGACAAGCCGCGCCGGTTTGCCCGACCTGAATCAGCAGCACGTCACCGTCGCAGTCGAACGCGATGTCCTTGACCTGCTGCACGTGGCCGCTGGTTTCGCCCTTCATCCAGAATTTTTTGCGCGACCGGCTCCAGAAATGCGTCCGGCCGGTCGCGATGGTCTTCTCCAGCGACGCGCGGTTCATCCACGCCAGCATCAACACGCGGCCGGTTTTTTGCTCCTGGACAATCGCGGGAATCAAGCCGTTGGCGTCGAATTTCAGTTGGTCGTAAAAGCTCATGTGATGATCATTTTAGCATAAAGCAGTTGAGGCAAAAGTTGAATTTGCGGGGCGTTTCAAGGCCGCGACAAATTGGACGCCTTTGGCGGAGCGGGCGGGACATTTGTCAAAGGAGTGACGATTTTCGGAGAAAAGACAGGTGGATTGGGGAGAGCCGGCACGCCGTTGGTCAGAATGAGGGGCGGTCGAGCTTTTCCGGGAATGGCATTGCTGGCGGTTGTCGGGACATGGGGCGGCGCGGTAAAGTTAGTTGTCGAAGAATTTGGGATATTCGTTGAAATGCCGGCGGCGGCCGGGTTTGTCGCGGCGTATTCGCGTTCGGCGAGATTGCGTTCGCCACGGTCCTTGAGGCCGGCGTAAATCGAATTGGTCACGGCGTCGAGTTGGGCGCGTGCCTCATCGAAGCGCCCGGCGACAATTTTGATCCGCGCCAGATGGATATAAACGCCTTCGCGTTCGGCCTCGTTGTGGGCGGTGTGGAGCGCATTCGTCCAGGCGGCCAGCGCGTCATTGGTGCGCAGCGGGCGGATGCCGTAATAGTTTTCCGCATAATCGGTCGCGAGCGGAAAATTATCCGGGTCGAGCTGGATGGCCTTTTGGTAGAGCGCGAGCGCCTTGTCAAAAACCTGCTGCTCATTCAAATGATAAAATGCCATCGGCATCTCTGCGGTAAACATAAACGACAAGGCCGAGATTTTGATAATAAACCGATTCGTTGGGGTCCAGTTCAATGGCTTTGCCAAAATACGCGAAAGGCGTTTGTCATTGGACCGTGCTCGCCGTAATAAATGGGCGAGGTTGTTCCAGGCCGCCGGGTTTTTGGGATCGAGTTGCCGGGCCTTTTCGTTTTCGAGCATCGCGGCGCCTTTTTCGTCGTTCAGGTTGTTCAAAAAACTGGCGTAGGCCAGATGTCCGCGCGCGAAATCCGGGTAACGCTGCAACAAATCCTGGTAGTCCTTGCGGACAATATTCAGCCGGGCCATGATGCGCGCGTTTAATTCCTCCTTCGATTCTCCCGCGCCCTGTGCCGCGAAGGCTGTCGTTGTCGCGAATCCATTTGTCCACCTCCGCCATGGCCGTCGTCGTCCTCGATCATCAACTGATGCAATGCCTTTTCCGCCGGATCGTTTGGATTCGGGAATGGAAACCGAAACCCCGGCGTTTTGCTGGATCAAATTGCTGACGGCCAGCGGCTGATTCGTCGCCACCAACGCCCCCACCAGACCAATGAGAAGTTCGTTCACGCAGCCAAAGTATCACCTTCGCGTGACGAGTCGAGATGCGAACCGCACGCTGGGAAACAGAATTACATTCCGCTGCCGTCGCAATTAAAACCCCGCCACCCTCACGCGACCTGCCGCATCATGTTTTCACTGCCGTAGGGATTCGGCGCACGGAGAATGCATTCGGGATCATCGCGCCATTGGCCATCAACGAGGAACCGGTAGTGGTGCATGCCCGGACCCAAGTCCACCGTCGTCCGCCACACACCGTCCATGCCTTTGTGCAGATTGACGGGACGTTCCTGCCACTGGGTGAAGTCGCCCACCAACTGCACACTCAATGCGTCCGGCGCGCTGAACGCGAAGGTTTGTTTTCGGGTATTGCTGCCAGGTTTCGAGTCTGTTCTCTTTGCCATAATTTTTCCTTTCCAGCGCCCAATACCGCGGCGCTTTGGTGCTCCATTGTTACGCTTCAAAAACTTACTACGACTGGCCCGCCGGTTCCAACCGGACCGATGGCACGGAGCAGGCGCAACCATTTTACGGGTCTCTTGCCCGCTCCATGCTGCGGCGACAGAAACTGCCGCCACTTAAATCTTCCACTTCCGCAAAACCACTTTCAGACCGTTTGCAAACTAAGCCTGCGATGGCGACAACGCAACGTCAAACCGCTTTATTCATTGATGCCCCAATGCGGCGGCGGGCGCGGCGGGCTCGGCAAATCCGCACTCAATTCAAGCGCCGGCGCAGCCGGTTGCCTCCGTTGCCACAATTGGTGAACAAACTGCATTGAATCACCGTTATTCCTCACGTCATGGCTGCTCAAAAAGGCCAGCCCGTGTCGCGCGGCGAATTGTTTGAGTTCGTGCCAAAGCGGCGTTACGGCGGCGTGTTCGCCCGGGATCAACACCATGACGGCGGGGTTCTCGATTTGCCGGTGTGCCTCCCAATCCTCCAGCCACACTGTCAATTCCGGCGGCGGCGAAGGGGTCTTGCTCAAGGCGAAGACAATCAAGTCCGCATCAGCGGCTTCGGCCCCGGCGACTTCGGCCAGCGATGATTGTTTCAGCACATCGAGCCGCCAGGGCTTGACGTCCCACTTCATGGCTTCGTGCACGCGGAGGGCGACGCGCTCCAGCAACGCCGCGGCGCGCGTCGCAAAATCGAAGTCGTCGTAAATGACGGTGGCTTTCAGCGTCATTTCAAAGAGACTCTCGTCTCGGATGGCGATGGCATTCATACAACCTTACTATTCCCCCGTTTAGTTCTGACACCATGACGGGAAATCAGTTCAACCAAGTGGAAAAGTTTTTCAGAAAAATTTCCGGCGGAAAAAGGAAACGGTGAAATTCTACGAATACCACAGGAGGCCAGACCTCGACTTCCACAAGCTCGTTCGCGGGAACAACGATGGTATGAAAGAGAGTCCACGCTTGAAGCTTAACCCTGGCCCTGTAAATCCGATGTTCCCGCCACAAACTCGCGCCCGGGTGCGGTGAGACGCAGGGCGGTGGCTCAAAAGCGCCCAAGGTTAAACTTCTTTGACCACGCCCCAATAAACGTCCAGCCGTTTGCCAAGATAAAGTTTCACGGCCTTGACGAGCACGCCGGCTTCGAGTTGCTGGCCGCGCGCAATGATGTCCTTGAGCGCCATGCCGGGACGAATCTGGAACGAGCCTTGCGCGATGATCGGTCCCTCATCCAGCCGCGTCGAGACGAAGTGCGCGGTGACGCCGGCAATTTTCACGCCCTGCTCGTAGGCCTGACGGTAAGCCTGCGAACCGGGGAAACTCGGCAGGAGCGACGGATGGATGTTGATGATCTTGTTTTTGTAACGCCACACGAAGTTCGGCGAGAGGATTTTCATGAACCGCGCCAGCACGACGAAATCAATCTGCCGCTCCTCCAGCAAGCGCAGCGCCTGCGCCTCGGCCCGGGCGCGGTCGTTCCAGTTGATGGGCGCAAAGGGCAGCTTGAATTTTTTCGCCAGCGGCGCGAAGTCGGCGTGGTTGCCGATGACCAGCGCGGCATCCGCCTTCAATTTAGCGGCCAACAGCGCCTCGAAACAATGCGTTTCCCGCGTGACCAGGATGGCGAAGCGCTGGCGGCGGTTCGGCTCGGTGAACCGGACCTTGATTTCCATGCCGAGTTGTTTTGCGAGCCGATCCAAACCGGCGCGCAAGGCGGCGGCGTTGCAAGCCTCCGGCTTCCAGGAAGCCTGGAGGGTCATGCTGAACTGGCCGCGCGTGACCTGTTCCTCCAGCGCCTCGATGTTGGCCTTTTGCTCGAAAAGAAAATTGGTGACGCGGGCGATAACGCCGGTTTTGTCGCGCCCGATGACGGTGACGGTGGCGAATTGTTTCACAAGAGACACGAATTACACGAATTGGCGGGAAATGAAATCCATTTTTACAGGCAAATTCGGGGAATTCGCGGCCAAACCATACCGGCGTGGGGTGTGGCAAATCCTGCGAGTTTCCGAAACTTTTCCCGGTTTTGGCTGTTAAACCAAACGCAACAAATGGCATTTGGCTCGGTAAAGAACCTCGTCGCGTCGGTCGCCGAAGCGACGCCGGCCCAGTTTGACGACTGGCGCAAGGCGTGGCGCGCGGCGGCGGACAGCGGCTCGACGGAACCGTTGCTGTCGTTCGTGGCCCGCGAACGCGGCGTGGCGGAGGATGTCTTTTTGCAACGGCTGGCCACGACGCTCGGCTGGCCGTTTCTCGATCTGCACAAGCACACGATTCCGCAGGAGGCGCGGAACAAAATCTCCACGAAGGTCGCGTTTCAATATTCGGTCCTGCCTGCCGCGGTGAACAACGACACGTTGCAGGTCGCCGTCAGCGACCCGTTCGATGCGGCGATGGCGAGTGCGGTGCGTTTTGACGCGCGGATGCCGGTGCAATTCGCGCTGGCGCCCAAAACCGAAATCGAAAAGGCGCTCAAGAAACATTACGGTGTCGGCGCCGAAACGCTGGATGAACTGGGCGGGGAAGAGCCGATGGAACTGGAGATCGCCAGCGACAAGGAAATCACCGAGGCTGACCAGGAGGCGAGTGTCATCAAGTTTGTGAACCAGATCATCTGGGAGGCGTTCAAGGACCGCGCGACGGACATTCATTTCGAACCGGCGGAGGACGAGTTGCGCATCCGCTACCGCATTGACGGCATCTTGCACCAGACGCCGATGCCGCCGCAGCTCAAACGGTTTCAGGCGGCGCTCATCTCGCGCATCAAGGTGATGAGCGGGATGAACATTTCCGAAAAGCGCCTGCCGCAGGACGGCCGCATCAACGTCCGCATCAAAGGCGAGGAACTGGACATCCGCGTTTCCACCGTCCCGACGGTCTACGGCGAAAGCGTATCACTCCGTTTGCTCACGCGCGGGAAAATATTCCTGAGCCTCGACAAGCTGGGTTTCGCGCCAAAGGACGAAGCGATGATCCGTGAGATCATCGTCAAGCCGCACGGCATTTTTCTCGTCACCGGGCCAACCGGCTCGGGCAAATCCACGTCGCTCTACGCGTTTTTAAGCGCCATCAATTCGGTCCACAAACGCATCATCACCGTCGAGGAACCGGTCGAGTACGAACTCAAAGGCATCAACCAGATTGCGGTGCGGCCGGAAATCGGGCTGACGTTTGCGATGGGCCTGCGCCATATTCTGCGCCAGGACCCGAACGTGATCATGGTGGGCGAAATCCGCGACCTGGAAACCGCCGAGATCGCCATCCGCGCCTCGCTCACCGGCCACCTGGTGTTCAGCACGCTCCACACGAACGATGCGTCGAGCGCGTTCACGCGCCTGATTGACATGGGCATCGAGCCGTTTCTGGTGGCGTCGTCGGTCGAGGCCGTCATGGCGCAACGTCTCGTACGCACGATTTGCCCGCATTGCAAAACCGAGCAGAAGGTCGAGAAGGATTATTTGAAAAAAATCGGGTTTCCCGCGGATGAAATCAGCACGGCGAAATTCTGGCGCGGGGCCGGTTGTGAAGATTGCCGGCAGCTCGGCTATCAGGGGCGCAAAGGCATTTACGAATTGCTTATCGTTACCGAGGCCATCCGCCCGCTGGTGATGAACCGCTCGACGGCGACGAGCATCGCGCAGCGCGCCATTGAGAGCGGCATGCGCACACTCCGCACCGACGGCTGGAACAAGGTCATGAACGGCGAGACGACGATCGAGGAAGTCCTGCGCGTCACGCAAATCGAAGAACACATGGACGCCCTCGGCGGCGACGACCGCACACCCATCACCCCCCGCAAATGAAAGATTTATGATTTGCGATTTACGATTTGCGACTGGTTCGGACGCGCGACCACCCGCGACGCGTCACTCGTCACTCGTCACTTTTTAACATGGCCCGCTGGAATTCCTGCAACGTTCTGCAAATTGCGCCCGACGCGAACCGCCTCTGGCAGTTTGACGCCAAAGGGGGCGGCTTTGTGCTGAACCGCGAACATCACGGCCCGTCGCTGCCGGCCCGGTTCGTGGCGAAATCCTGGAGTTCGTTGTGGCAGCCGAAATTGAACGTCGCGTGGCTGCCGCCGGAAAGTGTTTTTCTGCGCGTCATCGAACTGCCCAAAAGCAATTTCGACGAAACGCTGGCCATGGTGGAGTTGCAACTGGAAAAACTGTCACCGATACCGGTGACGCAGATTGTCTGGACGATGCAAGCCCTGTCCGCCTCTGCTTCGCTCCGGCACGACGAGCCGCAACCGGCGGGCGGCGAAGCGACGGCGGGCAATTTGCAGACCATCATTGTTGTCATCGCCGCGCGCAACGCGGTCGAGGAATTTCTCGGCAAACTGGAAGGCCGGGGTTTTCTTGCCGACCGGCTCGAGGTGCCGTTTCTGGATCAACTGGAAATGGATGGCTCGTCGCGCCAGCCTGCCGCGTCGAAGTTGCACGAAGGCGGGAGTGAAGCGGAGGTGGACGCGTGGATTTATCCGCTGTGGCTCGGCGGTCAGAGTGCGGCATTGGTCGCGTGGTGGGGCGGCGGCACATTGCGGAATTTGAGCTTTGTCACCCTGCCGCCGGCGGTTGACCGCACGGTGGAATTAAAAAAACAACTCGCGCTGCTGGCGTGGTCTGGCGAATTGGATGGCTGGCTGACCTCGCCGCCAAATTGGCATCTGGTGGCGGATCCGGTCAACGCCGCTGAATGGGAAAATGCATTGCGCGAAGTCCTGAGCGAGCCGGTGCGGGTTTCACAACCGCTGCCGCCGGCGGACCTGGCCGGGCACACGGCGCGGCGGGCTGCTGCCGCCAGTGAACGCGCGAATCTCCTGCCGGCGGAGTTTTCCGCGCGTTATCACCAGCAATTTGTTGACCGTTTATGGCTGCACGGCCTCGGGATAGCGGGCGTGCTGTATGCGGTGGCGCTGGCGGTTTATTTTGCCGCCGCCGGGTTTTTGAGTTATCGCGCGCACAACGTCGAACAAGAGGTGGCCAAAATCAGCAACGATTACACCAATGCGATCCAGCTCAAGGCGCGCTACGGGGTGCTCAAGGAACGGCAGGAGTTGAAATACGCCGCACTGGACTGCTGGAAAGCCATCGCGGAGCAATTGCCCGAAGGCATCTCGTTGCAACGGTTCAGCTTTGCCGACGGGAGCAAACTTACACTCAACGGGACTTGCGAGTCCGACCAAATTGGCCTGATAACCGAGAAGGGCGGTTTTTATGACAGCGTGCGAAAGGCAAAACTGAACGGCCAGCCGATGTTCAACCCAAAGCCCAACAGCAGCGAGCAACTGACCTATCGCACAATGGCCAACAAGGCGACGTGGAATTTCGGCCTGGAGTTGCAGCACACGGAGGGGGAGCCCTGATGAAAAAATATTTTTCACAACTGCGTCCTTTGGAGCGCCGGCTGGCCGTCGGCGGGGTCGTGGCTTTGATTGTCGTGCTGAATTGGTGGTTCGTCTGGCCGCACTTCTCCGATTGGGGCAGGTTGAAATATCGGCTCAAAACCGCGAACGACACATTGAAGCTTTACCAGGCGACCGTGGCGCAGATTCCCGATTATCAGACGAAGGTGAAGACGTTTGAGAGCCAGGGCGAGTTTGTCGCGCCGGAAGACCAGGCCATCAATTTCACGCGCGCCATCCAGTCGCAATCCACGGCCAGCGGCGTCGGCATCGTCAACACCTCGCGGCAATTGACGCGCACGAACGACGCGTTTTTCGTCGAGCAGATTCAAAATATCAACGTCACCGCCACGGACGATCAACTGGTGGACTTCCTTTACAAACTCGGCTCCGGCGTTTCGATGATCCGCGTGCGCGACCTGGAACTCCAGCCCGACGCCGCGCATCAGCATCTGACCGCGAACATCAAGCTCGTCGCCAGCTATCAAAAGAACCCCGCCGCCCCGGCCGATTCGAAATCCGCAACCGCCAAAGCAAAATGAAAACGACCACACTCGCCCTGATTTTATTTTTAACCGGTTTTGAGCTTTGGGCGCAAATGCCGCCGGCCACCAACGTTGCGCCACGACAGCGCCCCATGCCGCGGCTCCGGAGGGGAACCAACGGCCTCCCGGTGCTGCCGGCGCTTCCCGGTCTGCCCACGTCGCCGGCTCCGGCAACTCCGGCGCCCCCCGTGACGCCCCCCGCCACCGCAGCGTCGAATAACATCGCGGCACCCGCCCAGGCCGGAAATGCGTCGGCGGCAACCGAAATTCCCGCTTACAGCTACAATTTTCAGGGAGTGGATGTAAATCAAGTGCTGGACCTTTACGCGGATTTGGTCGGGCGCACAATTTTACGCGCGGGACTGCCGCAGGCGTCCATCGTGCTGCACACCCAATCGCTGTTGACCCGCAGCGAGGCCATTCAGGCGTTGCAGGCGGTGCTGGCGCTTAACGGCATCTCACTCATCAATGTTGGCGACAAATTTGTGAAGGCACTGCCGTCAACCGACGCGAACACTGCGGCCGCGCCGCTGGATTACTCAGCTGCGACCAATTTGCCGGAGCTGGGGTCATATGTAACGCACATCGTGCAGTTGAAATACGTCAAGCCCAGCGTGATGGCGCAAATCATCCAACCTTTTGGCAAACTGCAGAATTCCGTCTTTGCGATTGACGGCAACGGGATCCTCGTCCTCCGCGACTATGCCGAAAATGTGAAGCGGATGCTGGAAATGGTTGACCAGATTGACGTGAGCGTGCCGGCGGAATACATCTCGGAAGTCATCCCCATCAAATACGCGATGGCCGGTGATATTGCCAGTGCCTTGGGCAGCCTGGGCGGCAGCGGCAATGGCACAGTCAGCATTGGCGGTTCGACCGCAGCGGCGCCTATCAGCGGCGTAGGCGGGCGATCTGGCGGCGCGATGGGCACTGCCGGAGCGGGCGGTGCCTATTCGGGCGGCGCATTTGGCGGGCAGGCCAATCCCGGCGGCACGCCGCCGGCGGGGAACACTTTTCAATCGCGGTTACAGTCCATCATCAACCGCACCGGCGCCGGCACCGGCGGCGGTCAGCAGGACCAAATCCAGCTTTTTGGCCAGACCAAAATCATTGCCGACCAGCGGAGCAACACGTTGCTCGTTTTTGCCACGCGCCAGGACATGGCCACCATCACGAACATTATCAACAAATTGGACGTGTTGCTTTCACAAGTGCTCATCGAGGCGGTCATCATGGACGTGTCATTGGGCCACACTTTCAACTTCGGCGTTTCAGTGGCACAGAATCCAGCATCTTTAGGTGGCAATGTCCTTGGCGGCGGCGGCGTGAACAACGGCCAAACGTTCATGCATTTTCTTCAGACCATGACGACGAATGGTCTGCAAACCAACGGGTTATTCAGCAGTATCAGTACTGCGGTAACTTCTTCAGCCGGCTCGAATGCGGTTTTTGGCAACAATCTTGGCAGTGGCCTCAGTTACTTCGGCAGCATCGGACCGACCTGGGACGTGGCGATGTCGGCGCTTGAATCCGACAGCGCGGCGACGGTCATTCAGCGTCCGCGCATCCAGACTTCTCAGGCCAAGCCCGCGCAGTTTTTCGTCGGCAGCACCGTGCCTTATGTCAACAACACCACTTACGGCGGCAGCGTTTACGGCAATAATTCGTCCTATTCCCAATTGTCAGTCGGTGTCGAACTGGACGTCACACCGTTCATCAATCCCGACGGCCTGGTGGTGATGGACATCAATCAGGAGATTGATGATATCAACGGATACACCACCATTGATGGCAACTCGGTGCCGAACACCGACAAGCGCACGCTGTCGTCCGAAATCGCCGTGAAAGACCGCGACACGATCATCCTCGGCGGCTTCATCCGCTCGGACAAATCCACGAGCAAATCCGGCGTTCCGTTTTTGCAAGACATTCCCATACTCGGCAATCTCTTCACCAGTCGCAACGACACCAAAGACCGGCAGGAACTTATCGTCCTCATGCGCCCGACCGTTTTGAAGACGCCCGAAATCGCCGCCTTGAACACCATTAAAGAAGAGCAACGGTTGCCGGGCGTTTCCGCAGCGTCGGCGGAAGATGCCGCCTACGAAAAGAAACTGACTGAAGCCGAGCGCAAGACGGAACTGAGACGCACCAGGGGCGAAGGCGAAAACGGCGGCTTTTACAATGCTCCGTCAGCGGATTCGTCCAAGCCCCAGAACCAGGACGAAGGCTTTTTCAATACTCCGCCACCAGTCACGCCGTTGAATACCAACACGGTCGCGCCGCTCAATCCGCAATGAGTTGACAGGTTATGTGGAGTAAAATGGAGTAAAAAGATGAACCGTTCCGGAAACAGATTTTTTTGTTTGTGTGCGGCGCTTTTGCTGTTGGCGGATGTGGGCCACGCGGAGACCGTCTTTTGGTCGGATGGTTTTGAAACCAATGGCCCCAGCCGCTGGACCACCAATAGCACTTGGCGGATTGGTTCGCCGACCGCCGGTCCCGCAACCAATGCCGCCGGGTTCCGCACCCATTCCGGCACCAATTGCGCCTCGACGTCAAAATTATGCCTACAATTCTGACGCCCGGCTCATCTGCACCAATTATAACGGCACCCAATCCCTGGTCGTGCCGGCCACCAGTCAATTCCCCCGTTTGCGTTTCTGGCATTGGTTCAATTATGGCAAACGCATTGGGCTTTGTTGAAATCAGCACCAACAACGGCGGCAGTTGGAATCAGATTTCACCGACTTATACTTATGCCAATACCGCCACCAGCGGCGGTGTCTGGTCGCGTCCGTCCATTGACCTGAGCGCCTTTGCCGGTCAAAGCGTGCAAATTGCCTTCCACTTCACCTCCGGTGGCTGTTGCGGCAACGCCCAAGGCTGGTATGTGGACGATGTTGCCGTGGTTACCAATTCGCCGGTCTTGAATGATCCGGAAAGTTTTGAATCCGTCACGAACGATTGGGCGGTGGATTTTGGAACGTGGGAAATCGGCAGGCCGACCACAGGCCCCGCCGCCAATGCCGTCGGATTACGCGCCCATTCCGGCACCAACTGCGCGGCGACAGTTTTGGCGGGTAACTACGCAAATAACGTGGATTCAAGATTGATCAGTCCGCCATTTGTCGTTCCCGCTTCGAACAGCCCGGCCTTTCGCTTCTGGCACTGGTATAATTTCAACAATGCGCTGGGCTTTGTTGAAATCACGACCGACGGCAGCACTTGGAATACAACTATCACCGACTTATCTCAACGGCAACACTGGTGGCATTTGGACCAATGTCTCCCTGGATTTGAGTGCTTATGCCGGCCAGACGGTGCAGACGGCTTTTCATTTTACTTCCGGCGGCTCAGGCACTGCCGCCGGCTGGTATGTGGATGACATTTCGCTGGTCGCGTCACCAGACCCTGACCGTTCCACCAACCCAGACGATTTATGCCGGCCAAAGCCTGAATGTAACCAATTACGTCACGCTCCTTCCAACCAACGGCACGCCAATATTCGAACTGGTTTCCGGTCCGACGAACATGGACGTTTCTAATCTACCAACGAACGGCGTGTTGACCTGGACGCCTGCCACCGCGCAGACCCCGAGCACGAACACGATAACCATTACGGTGACGGTAACGGATTTCTGCGCTCAACAACACGCCTCCACTCAGCGCGACCAGCAGTTTCGTTGTCCAGGTATTATTGCCGCCGTCGCTGACAATTGCCGCCGGTGCGCAGCCGACCAACGGAAGTTTTCAACTCATGTTCAGCACCGGTCCGAACACAACCTGGCGGATTGACGGCTCCACCAATCTGTCGGGCTGGCTGCCATTGTTGACCAACACGACCGGCCCGGGTGGCACCATACAGTTCACCGATTTGTTGGCCACTAACTATCCCCGCCGCTTTTACCGGGCGGTTTTGCAGTAACACCCAGCCAGGGTTGCTGGTTGCCAACGGGAATCAGCATCATTTCTCCGGCGGCGGACCGGGGAAAAGATCGCCACCGGGGAACAGTTCCTCCAAACTCCGGATCGGGTGCAGCGGCATCAGTAGAAATTTGGGGACGTAAACCGGTTCACTTTTGGGATTTTTCAGCGTGCCGGTGACATGATATTCAAATAATTTGCTCACCGGCCACAGTGCCGTGCTTACCAGCGGTCCGACCACCCACGTATCGCGCAACAATTGCGCCGTGACCCGCGCGTTCAGGTTCTCCTTCAAATCCACCGTGCCGGCGTATTGCAACCGCATCATGGTCGAACGAATTTCCAGTGAGTCTGAAGAAATCACGCCGTTGGTAATGGCAAATCTCGCGGACGCCTCCGTCGCGCGACTGTTGCCCAAACTGGGTGAGACGGTGTTCAACACCGGCGACAGGATGCCAAACACCGGAATGTCCCAGAGCAGCCCGTCACGCAGGTCCACACGGCCGAATCCGTCCCACGCCCGCCAATCCCGCGAATCCGCGCGCGTGACTGAAAGTTGTCCGTGCAACAGGCCTTCCAAATGGTTCGTGGACGGCAGCAAATCCGCCGCCAGCAAATGCAGGTCCACGTTCGTCACGTTGACGGCAAACTGATAATCTGCGCCTTCGTGCGGCGCGCGAAAATCGAAATTGGCAAAACCCGTTCCGCTGCCGCCGTAAAACGCCGCCGCCACGTTCGTCAAAGTCAGCGTCTGTCCGCGCCAATGGATCGTGCCCGCGATGAACGGGGTCCTGAGCTTCAACCACTGGAAGGGCGCGCCTTTGATGATGTCGAAGCTCAAATCCGCGCCGTCCGTGCCGCGCAGGGGGACACAGCCGTTCACACGCACCGTCGGCGGCTCCACGAACTGATACGGCTCCAGCGCGCGGGCCGTTTTCGGACCGATGGCGCGCGCCACCACCGCCGGGTCGGCGGTACCAAGGCCGTTCACGAACCAAATCCGCTGGGCATTGAAATCCAATGTGACTTTGTCGGCGGTCATCGTCTGCTTTCCGCCGGCGCGCCACAGACGCGGGCTGAAAAATTCCACGACGCGATTCGAATATTGGAACCCGCTGACAACACCATCCGCTGTCTGGCCGCGAATCGAGAAATTCGTCAGCGCCGCGCGCCCCGCCGCCTCGATGCTGCCGTAATCATACAGGCGTCCGCGCATGTCCAGGTCCAAAGTGGCCGGCCCGGTGGACGTGAAATGGCTGAAACCGCGCGCGGCATTGCTCGCCGTCAAAAACGGACGGAGAGTTTCCGGATCGAACGCGCCGCGCATGTGCCAGCGGTAACTTTTGGTTGCGTCATCCTCCCCGCCTTCCAGTTCCAGCCGGGTTTTTGCCTGCGCGATTGCAAGATCGGGCAACCGCCACACCAGATTCGAGTAATGAAAATGCGTGCAGGCCGAATCAATTTTTGCGCCGAACGCCGTGCCGTTGGTGAAGGCCAGTTCGCCGTCCAAACGGATCGTTGGCTGCACTTCAACCCGCCAGTCCAGTTGATGGTTTGTCCACGCGGGCAAGATCAGCAAACCGCCCGCCCGCACCAATGGCGGCTGCGTCCACGAAAATTCCGCGAGTCGCTCGCGCGTTTTCTCCGTCAGCAACGCGGCGACCGCGTGAACGTCAAAGCACGAAGAATTGGTGAACGTGAACTCACGCGTGGCGACATTCAACCGGGCCTCCGCGTCGAGCTGCCCACCGCCAAGTCCCGCGGACAAATTAGTGACGGCCAGTTCCGGCGCCTGCCAGAAGCCGCCGCACTCGGCCGTGTCCACATTCAACTTTTCTGATTGTAAGTGCGTGAGTTGCAGCGTCCAGGCCAGCCGGTACGGCTGCAGGTTCGTCCACCACGCCCACGCTGGATCAGGATTGGCAGACGCGCCGGCGGGCGCGGTCAGATTGGCGGCCAGTTGCACGTCACGCGCGCCGCCCCACGGCGTTTGTACCGCCGGCGCGTTGACATCAAGGTGGACAGCGAATGAATGAATATCACGGGCGTCGCCATTTACCACGAGGCTTAATTGCGGCCCGCCTTCAAAATGAATCCGGTCGAATGTGTCGGAAAATTTTTGCAACGACTGCCTCGCCCACCCACCGCCTCTCCCCCCGTGAAACATTTCCCAGTGGCGGATTTCGGGCGCGTGGGCGATGTCGGCGGCCAGCGACAGTTTTACCCCGGCGAAGGCGGCTTGAAAATGGTCGAGCGACCAGGTGTCGTTCGTTTGAAATCGCAAATCGGTTTGAATGTGGTTGAGCGTGAGCGCATTGGTGGGGGTGAGCGGCCAGACGAGTTTTCCCTCGCGCAAAACCAGACTGTTAATCTGCAGCTGCCGATGCAGCAGGGCGCGATGATCCAGTCGCAGTTGGACCTCGGCCAGCGAAAGCGTCGGGCTGTCAGGCGTCGCGGCGTGGCCGAGGCGGACGTTTTCGGCGACGAGTCCGCGTACAAAACGCAGCCGCAGCCGGGTGAATTCCAATTCGACGCCGCGGGCGTGCAACTTCTCCACCAGCGGCCTTTTAAGGAACTCCGGCAGGCCGACGCGGTTGAACCAGACAAAGGCGCAAACCAGCGCGAGCACAGCCAGCAGCGTGGCGATGCGAAACCAGCGGAAACCGATGCGGCATTTCCGCCAGAAACCGGAATTGAAGCGCATTAAGGAACGTTCGCCGGAATGGTGAGATAACTCAAGACGAACTGGTAAAGCACCGGCGGAAAGACAAATGCCCAGCGTTCGCCGTCGAGCGTGACGGCGGCCAGCGCCGTTTGCGCGCGTGGCAATTCTGTGCCGAAGTCCACCGTGTGTTTCTCGCCGTTCTTGAGGTCGACGGTGATTTGCAAGTTGTTGGTGTTGAGACCGTACTTCTCGGGTTCGGTGAGATTGCGGCCCACCCAGCCGGCGGCGGTCAATTTGCCGAGCCGGTACGCGGTCTCCTCGAGTGCCGGCGGATTGATAATCCCTTGCGAGCCGGGCGCCAGCGACCATTGGTTCAATCCGTTATGGACGATTTGCCGCGTTTTGCCGTTTTGTTGCAGGGTAATGGCGGCGATGTTGGTCCCGTCAAAATCCCAGATGCGCCGGTCACGGAATTCCCAGCCGTATTCAGGCAGCCGGTTGAAATCCGCCAGGGCGAGGCCGTAGATAAAGTCCTCGTCCGCGCGCCGCACGAAAATTTCGTTGGTCTGCATCGCGCCGAACAGCAGTTGCGCAATGACGGCGTTGGTGTCGCCGACCGTCGAACGCAAAATGATCTGGCGCGCCGGCGCCGGCATGGCCAGTCCGTAAGCCTGCAAGTCCGGCGGGGTCACAACGTCTTTGACGAATTCGGCGACCTGGAAGCCGGCCAGGAGTTTGATAAGCTGCTGCACGTTTTCCGGGTCTGCCGGGAATTTTTCCCCGGCCACCGCCCAATCATTCGAACCGTGCCGTTGCAGAGTGAAGCTGTTCTGGCCGCGCACCTCGATCTCGGCGACCGGCACGGTCAATTCGAGCAGGTGCGGATCGCGGAAATCGTTCGCCGCGCCGCGCCAGAACGATAACGGTTCCCTGGCCGTGGTCACAATCGCGTTCCAGCCCTCACGCCGGGCGAACACCTGCGTTGAATCATTCGTCAGGGTTTTCCCAAAGTGAATGGCAGCAACAAAATTCGAGCCGCGGTCAAGCCACAAATCAAGGTCGGCGGGTTGCAAGCCGAACGCGGTCAAATCCGCCGGGTCGTCAGTGACGAATTGCGAGACATGCACAGCGTAAAGCTTTTGCAGCGCTTCGGTGATACGTTCGCTGTTGGCGCGCGCCTGCAAAGGCCGGAGCATGTGCCAAAGATGATTGGTCGCATCACACTGGAGTTCGACGGCTTTCGTGCCGTTGGTCAGGACAATGTGATCGCAGGCATGGCCGGTGTCCACGAGCGCGGTGTCGCGCCAGTCGTTGGCCGAGTGCGGAATAAATCTGAGCCAGTCGGCATCGGTCACAAATGCGCCGTCGGTGCCGACCACGCGCAGAAAAACCTGGTCGCCGGGAGCGGTTTTGTTGCCGACCTTGAGCTGCCAGCCGTGGTCGCCCGCCCCGACGGTGATGGAAAACTGTGGATTGTCAAAACCGAATTCCGTTTCCGTGGTCCGGTGTTCGCGCAATTCCGCCGCGCTGATCCTGGTTGCGGGCGCGAGCTTCTGGAGGGCACCCAGCAACATTTCGATGGCGGTCGTCTGTGCGGGATAAATGACGGGCTTGGTCAACCGCCAGTTGCCGTTCGTGCGGGCAGCGCAGATTTCCAGCGCGCCCGCCGGAAAGATTTCGATGCTCGTGACGGCGGACAGCCTCAATTCCGGGAGGATGTTTGCGCTGGCTGCCGGCCCACTCAGGTGGTGTTCCCAAAACAAAATGAACGCGAACAATGCCGCGGCAATCACGAACCAGATCCCAGTGGTTTTCGAGTTCATTATTTTCTTCGCACCAGCCAGACCAATCCGCCGAGCAGCAATACCGCGCCCGGCAACACGCCGAGCAGCAACCAGCGCACTTCGCGGCGCTGGTCTTGCGTCATCAGCAGGCGAAATTCCGTCACGGGCCGCGGGCCGATGCCTTGCAGGAGCGAAGGCCGGTCGAGCAGCCAGTTGACGGCGGCGCTCAGGAAGTCGCGGTTGGCGCCACCTTCGCCGCCTTCAATGTAATGATTGCCGAGAAAAATTGAATCGCCGGTCGCGATGATGCGGGTGTTGCCCCGCGGGCTGGCAACGCCGGCAACGGACTTTTGTTCGACGGCAACCATTAGCGGATAACTGTGCGATGGCTCGACCGGGTCGCCGACGAGCGTCGAATTTGGCCCGGAAAAGGCGAGTTCATCCACTTGTGGCGCACCGGCGGGCGGGTTCTGCCAATCCACACGGCCGATGGGCCGGGGCAGGATCATTTGCAAGGAAAACTGCACCAGCGCACTGACGACCGGGTGCTGGCCGAATTTACGGACAATGACATCCTGGCCGGTGATGGTGTTGTCCGGATCCTTCACGTAGTCGTAGCCGACGTTGATGCCCCAGCGCTGCAAAATGGGTTCGAGTCCGGTCGGTTGTCTGATGGAGGCATAATTGAAGAATGCCAACAGCCGTCCTCCTTGCGTTAGGTACTGATCGATTTTCTGCAATTCAAGGTCGCGCAATGGCGTGGTGGGCGCCGCGATGATCAGCAGGTTGCAATCCATCGGGATGGTATTCTCACCGAGCAATTCAAGGTTGGTCACTGCAATGTAATTCTGGGCCAGAGTGGAGGCGAATTTCAAATACCCAAAATCGCCGCTATCGGTGAGCGACGGTTCGCCGTGACCTTGCAGAAAATACGCCTTGAACGGATGCGGGTTTTCAAGTGCGAGCAGCATCGCGGTGAACATTTCTTCGCCGTGAAACGCGACCGGTTTGCGTCGGAATTCGAGTTGCTTTTGATCGTGATTTTTGGCCGGCATCTCTTCGAGTTTGAATTGCGTCAACGCGTCGCCGTTGGCGATTTTGATGCGGCCCTCGTAATCAAAAATGACGAGATTCTTGTCCATCGCCGAATCCAGCTTGTATTGTGCCTTGACCTTTTCGGCCTCGCCAGCGTCCCGCACATAATCCACCGTGCGGACGGAAATTTTCGGGGTGACCGAACGATACTCGTTGAGCAGCGCAACGATGTCCGGGTAAAAATCGTCCTGCCGGTCGTAATAGAGCGTCACGGTGATCCGGTTTGTCAGCGAGTGGAGCACGCTCACGGTGCGTGAGGAGAGTTCAACACGTGTCTGTGAACTCAGGTAAAAACGGTGGAAGAACTGCGCGCCGAGGTAGTTCACCATCACCACGACCGCAAGCACCAGGGCCGTGCGCGCGACTGCGTCAAAACCGATTTTCCACCGGTGACGCGGCGAAAAACTGGGCTGGCTTGTTGGGAGATGTGGCATTTTATCTCCAGCGCCGGCTTTCCACCGCGCGCAAGGTCAGGAACAAAAAGAACAACGTGAGGCTCACGTAAAAAATCACCGCGCGCGTGTCCACCACGCCGCGGGCGAAATCGTGCATCTGTTCAAACAAGCCGAAATACGACAAGACCTGCGTCTGCCACTGCGCCACCACGGGAATAGCCTCGGCCAGAAAACCGAGCGCGAACAGACACACGCCCAGCACAAAACTGATCATGGCCGCCGCCATCTGGCTGCGCGAGATGGCGGAGGCGAAACAGCCCAATGCCAGGAACAGACAGCCGACCAGAAAGATGCCCAGGTACATTCCGCCAATGGTGCCCGCGTCCAGCGCCCGGGTCTGGCTCGTGAAATGCCGCACGATGAACAGGCACGCCGCCATCGGCAGCCACATCACGATGTAAAAAATGATCGCCGCCGCGAATTTTGCCGCCACCACTTGAAAATCGTCCACCGGCGCCGTCATCAGCATCTCAAAGGTGCCGGTGGATTTTTCCAGCGCATACAACCGCATCGTGATTACCGGCGCGGACAGCAGCACAATCAGCCAGAAAAAATAAGTGCGGTAAAACATCTCCGTCACCGGCATCGGCGACGGATCGGTTCCCAGATTGGTGATCAACACCACGAAGCTCAGGCCAATCAAAAGTGTCACCGCCGCGATGATGATGTAACCGGTCACGGAGAGGAAAAATGCGGTCAATTCGCGCCGCAACAGCACCCCGAAAATTCGCATCAGCCCTCCTCCTCTTCTTTTGGCCTGGTGATTTGCACGTAGATGTCTTCAAGCGAATGGCGGCTGCGCGTCAGTTCGCGCACGAGCCAGCCGCGTTCGCGCGCCAGCAGCCAGATCAGCGGGCGCACATCCAGTCCGTCGCGCGGCGTGAGCACGCAGCGCAGAAAAGTGCCGTCCACCGCCGAGATATCGAAATGCGCCACATGCGGCAATTGCGCCAGATGCTCGCGCAATTCCTCGGCGGAGGCCGCAATTTCAGCGACAATTTGGCTGCTGCCGGCCATGAGCCGTTGTAAATTGTCCGACGTGTCGGCGGCCAGAATTTTGCCGTCACCCATGATGAGCATGCGGTTGCAAGTCATTTCCGCCTCCGAAAGAATGTGCGTCGAAATCAGCACCGTGTGTTTCTCCGCGAGGCCTTTGATCAACTGCCGCACCGAGCGAATCTGTTGCGGGTCAAGGCCAATCGTCGGCTCGTCCAGAATGATTAATTCCGGTTCGTGCACCAGCGCATCCGCCAGCCCGACGCGCTGGCGGTAGCCCTTGGAAAGCTGGCCGATGATGCGGCGGCCCATGTCCACCAGGCCGCATTGTTCCATCACCGTGTTGACGCGTTGGCGTGAAAGCCGCCAGCCGAGGCCCTTGAGCCGCGCGCGGAATTTCAGGTATTCCCGCACGCGCATTTCCGGGTAAAGCGGATTGTTTTCCGGCATGTAACCGATGCGGCGGCGCACCTCGCCCGATTCGTGAAAGACATCGTAACCCGCAACGCGCGCCGTGCCGCTCGTCGCCGGCAGGAAACCGGCCAGCACCCGCATCGTCGTGCTCTTGCCCGCGCCGTTCGGTCCGAGCAGGCCGACGATTTCGCCGCGCGCCACCGTGAACGAAATGTCCGCCACCGCCGTGCGTCCCGCGTACCGCTTCGTCAGATTCTTTACTTCAATCATCGTGTTGCCGTTCATTCCGCGCAGCTTGGAGTTTAGTCAGAAAGTTCCCGCTCCGGCCAACAAAAAATCCGCCGCCTTATTTTATAAACAGGCAAAACTGCCGTTGGATGCGTTCAAAATTTTTATGCGACGGCTTGACTTTGCTGAACGGCGGGCGCAAAAGCAATGACGAGTGTCACCGCTGGCCGAAAATTTTTATGCCGACTGGCGCCTGCGTTGCGGCGCGGCAAACGTCCTGCGCGATGAAAACGATTCACCGCCCGAACGCCTGCTGCAGGCCGTCTGGCAGCACCAACGCCTGCGCCGTGACCAGCTCAGGACCACCGACGAAAAGACCGTCCGCGTGCTCCATCCCGGTTTCGCCAGCGCCGAAGGCGGCCCGGACTTTCGCGGCGCGGTCATTCAAATCGGCGACGACGCGCCGCGTTCCGGCGACGTGGAGGTGGATTTGCGCGCGAGCGGCTGGCATGCGCATGGCCATGACCGCAACCCCGGTTTTCAAAATGTCATTTTGCAAGTCATCTGGAATGATGCGGGAGTTCACGCTTCGGCGTACCGGGATAATCGGCCGCCGGACAAGCTGAAACTTGAACTCCAACCTTCACCGCCGAGGTTGGCCATTAGCGACCGGCTCGACGCGCCGCTCGCCGAACTCGGTTTATGGCTTGAAACTGAATCCCCGCGCGCGTTGCCCGAAAGTCTGCGCGGCCGATGTTCCCCGACCTTGCGCGAGTTGAATGGGCCGTCGGTGACAGAACTTCTGCGCGCCGCCGCCCGGGTTCGTTTTCAAGCCAAAGCTGCACAATTCCACGCCCGCGCGCGGCACATCGGCTGGGAACAGGCGTTATGGGAAGGTTTGTTCCGCGCGCTCGGCTACAAACACAACGTCTGGCCAATGCAAAATCTCGCTGAATCACGGCTCCGGTGGTCGCGTGATGCAGGTTCGGTGTTCGTCCTGCAAGCGCGGCTGCTCGGCACCAGCGGTTTGCTGCCGGCGGAATTGACACGCGCCCAAAAGAGCACGGACGGTTATTTGCGCCGCGTGTGGGATTGCTGGTGGCGTGAGCGCGAGGAATTCAGCGACTGCATATTGCCGCGGACGGTCTGGAAATTTCACGGGCTGCGTCCGGCAAATCATCCGCAACGCCGGCTCGCGCTGGCGGCACACTGGCTGGCGTCGGGAAATTTGATCACAAAACTCGAAAACTGGTGTGCGGCTGATCTACCGGACAACACGCTGCTTGATTCATTGCTTGGAATTCTGCAGGTCGAGCGCGACGAATTCTGGTCATGGCACTGGACATTTCGTTCGGCGCCATTGAAAAAGTCCCAGCCGTTGCTGGGCGCGGCGCGGATCACGGATTTGGCCGTCAATGTGGTTCTGCCCTGGCTTTGGATTCGGGCAGCCGAGGGTAAAAACGAAACGCTTCAGCGCATGATCGAACACCGCTACTTCGCCTGGTCGCCGGCCGGGGACAATTCGGTTTTGAAACTGGCACGGCAGCGCTTGCTGGGTGGTTCACGCAGCCGTGCGTTGCGGAGCGCGGCGGCGCAGCAGGGCTTGATGCAAATCGTCCGGGACTTTTGCGAACAGTCAAACGCCGTGTGCGAAAGCTGCCGGTTTCCGGAATTGTTGGACAATTGCAGGTTCGAATGGTAGCCGCGACTTTTAAGTCGGGTCAGCAGACCGGGTTCAAGCCGGCGACTACACCTGAAGTTTTACAAACGGGTTGTTCGCAAAATCCCCTGCCGGCGGTTCCCCGGGCACGGGCATGCCGGGCTTTCCCGGCACGGCGGCTTTCGGCGTGTGGTTGTTAAGTGACAGAGGCGCGCCTTCAAGCTGGTGCGGATTTTTTGCGCGCTTGTTACGCGGCAGCGGGCTGATCATCACGTTGATGCCGCGTCCGATGAGTTTCGGGTTGAAATCCGGATGGCCGAAAGGCGCGATCTCGGCAATAAATCTGTTCACCACTTGAAAGCCAAATTCCTGATGCGCCATCTCGCGTCCTCGGAATTTAAGCACGACTTTCACCTTCATGTCCTCGCACAGAAAACCAATCGCGTGCTGGATCTTGATGCCGAGGTCATGCGGGTCAATCCGCGGGCTGAGTTGGACTTCCTTGACGATGGAGGCGTGCTGGTGTTTTTTGGATTCCTTTTCCTTTTTGGCCTTTTCGTACCGGAACTTGCCCAGGTTCACCAGGCGGCAGACGGGGGGGGTGGCGGTGGAGGCGATTTCGACGAGGTCCACGGCATGTTGGCGCGCCAGGGACAGCGCCTCGTTGAGTGAAATGACGCCAAGTTGTTTGCCGTCCACTCCAATGACCCGGACTTCGCGGGCACGGATTTTGCCATTGACCCGGAAAAACGAATCAGTCGGAGAATGACGTGAAGGGAAAGGGCGGCTCAAGACACCCTCGGCGGTTGGGTCATAACTGTAAATTTTCGCATCAATCAAACCGGCACGGCCAGTTCAAAATCTGGCTTATTATTAAGCCTTTCCGGCCGCGCGTGCAAGTAAATAATTGAAGGCAAATTCAAGAGGTGGCGTAAGAGATGTTGTGTAAAAGCTGAGGGAGCGGGTGTATCTGGGTTTTATGCAAGAAAACATGAACCCCAAACCTGGAAAGGACGATACACCCATGAACGCAAACCGTGCGCTCGTCATAGAGCCTGCCGCCAGTTGGCAGCGATTGCAACAGTCAAACGAGTTCTTCTTTGAGGATCTCGACGCGCAAATGAAAGAACATCACCGCCAGTTTCTGGAAGGGTTGATGGGCTATGAACGCCAATGCTTCCTCAACGCCCACCCCTACCAGCGTACCGAGGCGCGGGTGGATCAGGCCAACGGCTTCTATCGCCGACAGCTGACGACCCGCCTGGGCGTGCTGGAACTGACCGTACCCCGCACCCGGTCGGGCTGTTTCCACCCCCAAGTGTTGCCCCGTTATCAGCGGCGCGAACTGGTGATCAACCAGGCCCTCAAGGAAGTGTTTCTTTTGGGCGTATCCACTCGTCAGACCGGTCGCGCCTTGGCCACCCTGGTGGAGGACGCCGTCAGTGCCGCGACCGTCAGTGCCGTGGCTAAAGCTCTGGATGCCTCGGTGTTGGCCTTCCATCGCCGTCGGCTGGCCGATCATTATCGCTACCTGATCTTCGACGGGGTCAGTGTGCGGATTCGCTTGGTAGGCAAAGTGCAACGGCGTATGGCCCTCTGCGCCTACGGCCTGACCACTGCGGGCCAGCGCCAGTTGATTGACTTCCAACTGGTCAAAGCCGAAGGCGAGGACTCTTGGTATGGCTTTTTATGGAACTTGTGGAGTCGGGGATTGCACGGAGAGTTTCTGGAGCTGATGGCCACCGACGGCCAACCGGGCCTGATCAGGGCTTTGGGTCGGCTCTGGCCCGCCGTGCCGCATCAGCGTTGCTGGGCGCACAAGCTGCGCAACTTGGAAAACAAACTCAAAGCGTCCCAGAAGACCTGCCTGGCGCAGGCCAAGCTCATCTATCAAGCCCCGCACCGGACCGAAGCCATCCGCCGCTTCCGCGATTGGAAACGACACTGGCAAGCCCAAGCACCCAAGGCTGTCGCCTGCTTGGAAAGGGATCTGGAAGAACTGTTGGCCTTCTTTGACTGTCCAAAGCCTCATTGGAAACGGCTCCGGACCACCAACGTCATCGAGCGCCTCTTCGTCGAGGTGCGCCGCCGCATCCGCACCATGTGCGCTTTTACCACCCGTAGTAGTTGTGAACGTATCCTGTTTAGTGTTTTTGACCGTATGAACCAACATTGGACCCGTCACCCGCTCCCGGCTTTTACACACAACTCTTGACACCACCAT
>CAVWHM010000044.1:0-10344 GCA_963754775.1 uncultured Verrucomicrobiae bacterium | reverse complement strand
CGTCCTTTAAAAAGTTCAGGCCCCCGCTTTCCGTTCCCACCCAAACATTTCCATCGGCATCTTCCGCAATGGCGCGAACGGCATTTTCGGACAAGCCATCCCGCGTCGTGAACATTTTCCAATCCTGCCCGTCCCGGCGCGCCAGGCCATTTTGGGTGCCCGCCCACAATTGTCCGGCGCGATCTTTAAACAAGGCGAAGATTTGTGGTCCGAGCATTTCCGCGCCGGCTGCGGGTTGAAAATGATTGGTTTGAAACTTGAACAATCCTTCATCCGCGTGCCCGCCCACACCTGCCGGCGGCTGTCAACCAGCACCGACCACGCATTTGAGTTGAGGCCCACGCCGAATTCCTGCGCGGAATTCGTGAGGTCATAAGCCAGGCCGTGGGCGTTGAACGTGTCCACAAACCACCGCGCGCATCCCCGGACACGGACTGCACCGGCCATGGAGGAAGTTCCGCCGGCGAGTTGAAAATTTTTCTTTTGACCCGATCCAACCCGCCGCCGTCCGTTCCCACCCAAAGATTCCCCTCGCGATCCAGGCACAACGAAAGGACAAACGCGGAGGACAACCCCTGTTCCTTCGAAATACGCTCATATTCCCCGTTCGCGTCATACCAAAAAACGCCCGCGCCCGCCGTACCAACAATCAGGTTGCCGTCCTTGTCTTCACAGGCGGCTTTGATGGCTGAATTGCCCCAGGGGCCGGCGCCGCAATCCTTCTCCAGTCCGGCGGATTTCCATTTTTGGACACGGCCATTCATCAGCCGCCAAATCCCGCCGTTCCGGCCCGCCAGAATGTAATCCAGCCTCTCGGCGCGGATTGATTCATCAACAATAATCGCCCGCGGATCAAAATTTTCAGTGCGGATGGAAAACATTCCGCTGACATCCGCGACCCAAAGCGCGCCGGATTTTTCAGCGGCAATCATCCGGCAAATCGGAGGGGTAGGAAAATTAAAATCCAACACCTCCATTTTTCCATTTTGATAACGGCCCAGAAGCGAATCCGCCGTGTAAAACCACACTGTGCCGGTGGAATCTTCGCAGACCGATGTTAATTTGCCTTCCTGGCCCGCGCGCCCGATTTCGAGATTCTTGATTTTTCCATCCTGCACCAATCCCACACCCCCCTTGTCGGTCCCGATCCACAGATTTGTCTGGCTGTCTTCAAACAAACAAATAATCCGGTCGCTGTTGAGGCCGGGTGTGTTCTCCTCGTCGAAATCGGTGAAACGAATCCCATCAAAGCGCACCAGCCCGTTCAGCGTTCCCAGCCAGAGATACCCGTCCCGGGTTTGTATCACGGAAATGACCGAGCTTTGTGGGAGCCCTTCCCTGGCGCTCCAGGAATCCACAATGAAATGCGAGCCCGGTTGGCCGGTCACGCCGGCAATGGCTGACAGGGCGGAAAGATCCGCACAGCAGCAACCCGGCAAATAGCAGCGCCCGGGAATACTTTGGCATGTCCAATTTTTCGATTGATCCCAAGCGGATGTGAATCTTTGGAGAAGATACGATTCCCGGGGTAAAGATGAAAAATATTTTTTAAAAAATCACTTGCCACGCCCGCGCGATGGGCTAGGTTTTCCCTGCCCAATGAGAACTGGGTGCGCTGCCTTTAAAAGCAGGCGTCGGCGGGTTTTGGCGATGAAAATCGTGTGTGATCGCCGGACCCGCCGATTTTTTTGGCCCGCAAAAACTTGTCGTCCGCGCCCAAAGCCGCATAGTAATTGCATTCGGGAACACGTGCATTGGCTGGGGTCGTAGCTCAGTTGGTAGAGCGGCTGGTTCGCAATCAGCAGGTCAGGGGTTCGAATCCCCTCGGCTCACCATCCTTCGCTCGGAGCGCACGGAGGTTTGAGCGCAGGATGCCGCGCCCTAGCATAGCGTAGGCGGGCCATAGGAGACTCTGCAATGCGCTCCGGGCTGCGACTCGGCAAGCCGGCAAAATGAGGTTCATTTGCGTTTGTATTCTCCATTTTTTTTTTTTTTTTTTTTTTTTTTTTTTTTTTTTTTTTTTTTTTTTTTTTTTTTTTTTTTTTTTTTCCCCCCCCCCCCCCCCCCCCCCCCCCCCCCCCCCCCCCCCCCCCCCCCCCCCCCCCCCCCCCCCCCCCCCCCCCCCCCCCCCCCCCCCCCCCCCCCCCCCCCCCCCCCCCCCCCCCCCCCCCCCCCATGAAACGTCAAAACCAATCGTCGCTAAAAAACAAATGGGTCCTGATCACCGGCGCTTCATCCGGATTTGGCGCGGCGGCGGCGCGGGCTTCGGCGCCGAAGGTGCAAACCCTGCTTGGCGCCCGTGTTGACCGCCTGAAAAAGGTCGCCGCCGAGGCGCGCAAAGCCGGAGCGGCAGAGGCGCATTTCCACAACCTCGACGTGTCGAAAACGCCGGGCGTCGAAACGTTTATGACCTGGGCCAAATCCAAAATCAAAGCCCTCCGGGCGCCAGCCGCCAGACCCCTGCATGTCTATGTTCTACTACGCTGGCGGCGCACACGGCCTGGACACCGTTGCAAAGGGCAAGGACGCGGACTGGGAGGCGATGATTCAATCGAACGTCCTCGGCGTGTTGCGCATGACGCGCGCGGCGCTGCCGTTGATGTCGCGCGGCGCCGGGGCAAGCATCATCAACATCGGTTCGGTGGCCGGCCACACGGCGTACGAAGGCGGCGCGGTGTATTGCGCGGCAAAGGCGGGCGAATTGCAAATCACCCGCGCGCTGCGGCACGAATTGCTCGGCACGGGCATCCGCGTCGGCACGGTGGACCCGGGCCTGGCGGAAACGGAGTTTTCCCTCGTTCGATTCAAGGGTGATGCGGTAAGCGCGAAAAAAGTGTATGAAGGCATGAATCCGCTGACCGCCGAAGACATCGCGGAAATCCTGGTCTGGGTCGCCAGCCGCCCGCCGCACGTGAACATTGACGAATTAATTGTCAAACCCGTTGACCAGGCGGAAGTGGGAAAAGTGCATCGAAGAAAGATTTAGTTTAACCACGGATGGACACAGCGCTGATTTTTCAAATCCCGCGGTTGGCGCGCCAAAGCAGCACCGCGCCGACGGCTTGAAAAATGAAATTGGGCAGCCAGAGAATCAGGTGCGGCACAAATTCAGGCCGGGCGGACAGTGATTCGCCCAGCATGATGAACGCGTAATAAACCAGCACCAGCATCAGCGCGATGGCGACGCCGACATTGGTCTCGCGCCGATGCACGCGAATGCCGAGCGGAATCCCGATGAGCGTGAACCCGAAGCACGCGAACGAAAACGCGATTTGCCGGTTCATTTCCACCAGGACCGGCTCGGTCAAATCGCTCCGCTGTTTTTCCGCTTCGCGAAGTTGCGCGCGCAATTCCGCCGAAGAAGCCCCCTCCACGCGCGGTAGCGAACCCAATTTTTCCCCCAATTCATTCATCTGCTCGCGCAACTGCCAGAACGTCATGTCACTGATCTTGGGTTTGTAAGTCTGGTTCGTCGCCATGTTAAGGTCGAAATTCAGAGTCAATTCGGGAGACGAACCGATGCTGATGCGCGCTCCGTTGAAAGTGACCGTCCGCGCCTCGAACAAATGCAGAATGAGCTGCTTGTTGGGCAGGTCATTTTCCATCCGGCCGCGCGGGGCGCGCAAGGTTGTTTCCGCGTTGGTCTCATTCCCGAATTTCAGGATCCGCACGTCCTCCAGATTGCCATTGTGGTTTTTCGCCGTGTAAAAAATATAACCCGGAAAATCGTTGATGACCTTGCCTTCGGGCAATTGTACCTTGCCCAAATCGGAACCGAGTTCTCCCCTCAGGTTGATGTAGGCGACCCGGGAGCGGGGACCGAGATCCATGTTGAACCATGCGCTGAGGCCGCAGCAAAACAGGCTGAGCAATAACACGGGTGAAATGAGCGAAAACAGACTGATGCCGCTCGCGCGGGCCGCGGTCAATTCCTGATCGGCGCTGATCCTCCCGAACACCAGCAAGGCCGCGGTAATAAATCCCATGGGCAGGGCATAAACGCACGCAAAGGGAATCAGCAGTCCGACGGCTTTCAACACCAGCCACAAGCTCACCTGACCGCTGACCAGCAAAGGAAGAATTTCATGGAGCACGTTGAAGAGCAGCACTACAAACGTGAACACCGCCACCGTCATCAGCAACGAGACGAGGATTTCGCGGATCAGGTATTTGTGCAGTGTTTTCACGATATGGGACGTGCAGCGCGAAAATGCCTGATTCTGCCCGCCAATCAAGCGCAACTTCATGGGTGACGGCTTTCACGTAAAATGCGCCCGAGTGGCTTGCCGCGGTGGAGGTCATCCGGTTGGCGGTAGATAAAGAGTGGCTAGGCAAGCGTTTCTTGCCAATCTAAGTTAAATATGATTTATAGGCTGTGAATAATCTTTTTTGAAATAAATTGATTTGAGGCATCTTATGTGATAAAAACGAAGCTGAAACTTTGAGTAGGTCAACATGACCACCAAAGGCGATCTGCTAGGTGTAATGACACAGCCGATGCGTTTCTCAGACTGGTGGGGGAGGATTATTCTTGGGAGCACCAAATCCACGGCGACTGTTCCAACCGACAACAATCTTCACTTATGAAAACTTCAAGTTTTGTCATCACATTTGCGGCGACCGTTCTTGCTTTAGTGTTGATAGACCGATCAACGGATCCTAATAGGTCTGCCGGAGATTTGACGTGGAATTTAACTACGCCCAAATTCAATGGGAGGCGGGCGATGTAAGCGGAGGTAGCGATGGCTTATGGACGGGGCAACCAACAGGCAACTCCCCCGCTCCGGCACGAGCGGGATTTGCGAGTAGTAATGGCGGCTCGGATTACTTCGAATTTACTGGCTCGGGTAGGCCCAATGCGGTGAAGTTCTTTAGCTCCATCGAATTGATCACCCTGCTTGCTGACTCTGATTGGTTGGACGACGCGACGAAAACTATCGGCCAATTCTGGAAACGAAAAAATGCCCGCCGCAATGGTTTGATCACCGGAGAACGGGCGGATGCGGTCGCCGTGGTTCGCTAAATAGCAAAGTCAAAACGATGGAATTCGTAATGGAATTTTCAACTTGGATATACGACTGGCAGCCGTATATTGGAATACCAAAAGTTTGATTATGAACGAATTCCCTAATGTTTTGGCTGTTTGGGGGCATTTTCAATATACGGACCAGCCGTCGTATAACCACCGTTAACGCCGCGCTGGAGCCTCTATATGCTCGCCCACCTGCAGTTTTGGGAAAGTTTTCACAGAAAAAGTTTGCCTATTTTTGCGATTAGATATAAAATACAAAACGTTGTCTCAGAATAGAATAACAAATTTATGAAAACTAAAATGTTTCTCTTGCGGGTTGCTGTATTGGCCTTGTTATTGACTTGCAGTGCGTCACGGGCGGCGATTCTTTTTTTTGATAACACTACGACGCCAATAACTGATTACGCGTATATTGCGGGTGCGAGTAGTGAGGATAATGTAGAATGGATGGGCCAAAGTTTCACCGTGGGAGGCAGCAGTGCCACCTTGACCTCGGTGGTTCTCTCCATGATTGATGGGACTCAATTCAACGATCCAGTTATCGCATCAGGCAATTTCTTCGTAAGCCTGTATGATGCCACGGGTGCTGGATCGAGCCCTGGGACCAGTTTGCTTGCCTTGTCTGGTTCAGCCAACCCGGCCACGACGGGGGCTTACACCTACACTGGCTCTTACTTGCTTGCTGCCAACACGACCTATTATATCGTTGCGGGAGTGAGTTCTGGAAATAGTGTGTATGAATGGGCAGCCCACGATGGCCAGGATCCTGGAACTATTGGATATTCAGATTATTTTGGAGCCAGTTGGAATTCGGATAATACTCCCCCCGGCACTGTCTTTACTGACAGCACTTTCAACATGCAGGTTAACGGCGTCATCACGCCCGTTCCCGAGCCCGCCGAATGGGGCTTGGTTAGCTGCTGTGCATTGCTGGGGTTGGTCTGCATCGTGGAACGGCGGCGCCGGAGCCCAATGACACACCAAAAATAAAACTGCCGTCTTTGTGCAGGTCGGTGAACCGGCTGCTTTATCGCCCAACGAGTGACAACACTGGTTGGGCCTTTTCGTTGCCAGCGCAGGCAAAACAACCGGTAAGATCCAAAAGAAATCCGGGCGATTTAGAAAATTCCAGACTCGGATTGCGGAGCCACTGGCCCGTCGGCGTGGCTCTTTGGATCGTTCGACCGCATTTTAGCATTTGCCGCGTCTAAAAACCTTCAACGAAACCTTCAACGATTTCTTCAATAACCGAGTAGTAAGCGGGTAGGTGGCGAGTTAAGTCCGGTAGTTGGCGGATAGTGTTAAAAACCTGTTGAAGCCTTGTAAAATCAGCATTAAAATCCCCTTGTAAATCAAGATATTGAGGCTGGCAGTCGGTGAAGACACCGTTCGATTCCGACCGTCGCCTCTATCCGTAAGTGCGAGGTGTCGCGGTGTGCTCGCGCTACCAATCCTTGACAGGCTGGTTTTGGTTTTCCGGTTTTCCTTGCGGCTTCAGTTGCAGAACCTGTTCGCTGCCTTTTTGCGCGTCCAACAAACGCTTCGCCTCTTCCGGCGTCATTTGTCCGGCGGGGACCGGCTGGCCCTGTTCGTTTTGTTTCTCCCGCTGCTCGCCCGATTTTTGCGGTTGTTGCTGCTCAGCGTTCTTCTGGTCGGATTGTTTCTGTTCGTTCTGCTTTTGCGGCTGCGAATTCTGTTGGGCCGGCTGTTGCTGCTGCTGGATTTTGCTGGCTGTTCGATTTCTGCTGCTGCGATTGATTCTGTTGGTTTTGTTGCGACTGCTGCTGTTGTTGCTGTTGCTGTTTCAGCAGTTCATACAGCTTTTTCAGCTTCGCATCATCGGGATATTGTTTCAGCCCGTCTTCCACCGACTCCAGCGCCTGGGGGATGCTGTTGGAAATGTAAAAATGCGCGCCGCCGTTGAAAAAATCATCAGCGGATTGGGCGCGGGCTGCCTGCCATGCCAGCAGCAGGCTAACGCTGATGGGGAGTAACAATCGCATCAATGTCCTTCAGTTTTTTGGTGTAATCCTGGAATTTTTTGGCGGCAACCGGATTGTTCAGGCTTTGCATGATTTCCAGCGCACGGTGATATTCATTGCGCCGGACCGCCTCATCAGCCGCCAGCTTGGCCCTGCGCATCGCTTCACGGAGCTGGGCAATCAATCCTATCTGCTTCTTCACAAACCCCAGATTGTAGGCGGCATCCACATCGTTCGTGCTCAATTCAGCCGCGCGCTCATAACTCTTGACCGCTTGTTGCCAGGTTTGCTCCATCGCGTCCAGGCCTTCCGTGTCCGGCTCGAATTTGAGTTCGCCCTGGCGATACAGCGTATTGCCCAAATTGTAATACGCCTGCTGTTGCAGCTTCAAATCCGGCGACAAGGTCACCGTCTTGAAATCGGTCAACGCCGCGTCAAAATTTGTCGCACGATACGCCGCTGCGCCCGCGTTGAAGACCAGACGCAAATCGTTCGTGTTTACTTGTGCCAGCCGCTCAAATTCCTGCAGGGCGTTCGTGTAATTGCCCGCATGGTATTCCCGCAACGCCGACGACGGCGAGGCGGGACCGGCCGATGGCAAAACCACAAGCGCCACAATTACCAACACGCTGGCAGGGACGCGCTGCCGCGCGTCCTGGCCGACCGGCAGGCCGGCCCTACCACGACTTGGCAACTCACGCTTCCGTTCCGGCAAAAACATTTCGGCCAGCAACAACCCAATTGCCGCCAGCAACGGCCAGTGGAATTGCTCGTGATAGCGCCGTACCAGCCGTTCTTGCGACTCCGATTCCGGCAGTGGTGCAATGCCCCGTTCGTAAAGCGTGTCCATCGTGTTGGGCCGCAGCGGCAGATAAAACCCGCCGGTCGCGCCGGCAATTTCCCGGAGCAGCGTTTCATTCAAGTGTGACTTAACCACGTTGCCGTCCGGGTCGCGGATGTAATCCGGATTCCCATTGGCGTCCTTGACCTGCAACAAGGCGCCTTCCGCCGTTCCAATGCCCACGGTGAAAATTTTAAGTCCGTCTTTGGCCGCGTTTTGCGCCGCTTCAAGCGCCCCGGTATCGTTGTCCTCCCCGTCCGTGAGCAGCACCAGCACTTTGTAATGATCGCCTTCCTTGAAGGCGGTCCGGGCGGCGTTGATGGCCGAGGCAATGGCGGTGCCGCCCCGCGGAATCGTGTTCACGTCCAGTGCCTCAACGCTCTGGCGAAACGCTGTGTCATCAATCGTCAACGGACATTCCAGGAACGCGTCCCCGGCAAAGGCCACCAGACCGAGCCGGTCGGCCCTGGCCTGCTGCATCAAATCCAGCGCCGCAAGCTTGGCGCGCTCCAGGCGGTCGGGCGCAATATCCTCCGCCAGCATGCTTTTGGAGGTGTCAATGGCCACGACGACGTCCAGGCCGCGCTGTTCGACTTTTTCCAGATCAAATCCGTGTTGTGGCCGCGCCAGGGCAAAAATCAAAAGCGCCACCGCCAAAATCAAAAATGAAAAGCGCAATTTTCGTCGCGTTGGCGAAATTCCAACCATCAGGGATGAGAGCAGGCGCGCCTCGATGAATTGCGTCAGCAGTTTCTGACGTGCGCGTTCAGTCCACCAGAAAAACAGCGCCAGCGCCGATGGAATCACCAACAGCAGCCACAACAGATTCAGGTGTTCAAATCTCATCTTTGTTTTTATTCCGCCTTGATCACGGCGGTCATTCCTTGGCGCGACAGCGTCTTGGACTGCGCCAGCCCTCTGCCGCTTTCAAATATTTTGCGCGCCGAAAAAGCGCCAGAGGGCTGGCGCACTCCAAAACCTGGCGGTGTTTCATTCGGCAATCTTTTCATGGCAATCTCCGAAATAACGTCTGTCCCAAAACGATTTCGATGAGCAAAATCGCCAGCCCGCAGCTCACGAACCAGGGAAACAACTCCTTGAATTGCGTGTATTTGGTAATGGTCGCCTCGGTTTTTTCGAGCTTGTCAATTTCCGCGTAGATGGCCTTGAATTTTTCGGCATTGTCCGCGCGATAATATTTGCCGCCGGTCATTTGCGCGATTTTCTGCAACGTGTCTTCGTCCGGGAGGTAGCCCGGCGGCAGCCCCATCGCTTGACAATTTCGCGGTTGCCGAGGCCGATGGTGTAAATTTTTACGCCGAGCGCCTGGGCCGCTTCCGTCGCCGTGACCGGATCAATCTTCCCGGAATTATTCCCGCCGTCCGTCATCAAAACGATGATTTTGCTTTTCGCTTTCAGATCGCGCAACCGGTTCAATGCCGTGGTGATCCCGTCGCCAATCGCGGTCGCGTCCGAATTGATCGAGCCGATGCCGAGCCGGTCAATGTTTTCGAGCAAATAATCGTGGTCCAGCGTCAGCGGCGCGGCAATGAACGCCTGCGCGGCAAAAACCACCAGGCCGATGCGGTCATTGGGCCGCCCTTCAATAAACTCCTGCAGGACGGGCTTGGCCATGTTAATCCGGCTGATTTGACGGCCATTGATGACGTAATCCGGTGTGTTCATGCTGCCCGACAAATCGAGCGCGCAGACGATGTCGATGCCGCTGGCCTTGACCGTCGTCTGGCTTTTCATCCAACGCGGTTGCGTCAGCGCGCCGATGAACAACACCAGCACCAGCCAGCGCAGTGCCGCCAGAAACGCGCCCGCCCGGGAACGCCGGACACGGGTCAAACCCGCCAACAGTCGCACCGAGGAATACAAAAACGCCGGCGGCTGGCCGCGCCGGCCTTTGAGCCAGGCCAACAACGGCAGCAGCAGAAGCAGCAGAAAAAAATATGGATGGCCAAAAGTCATGCGGACACCATTTCGCTGTGGACTGCGGACTGTGGGCTGTGGACTTCTTTCGGTTCGGTTTCTTCAACCAGCCGCAGCGCGGAAGAATGCAATCCCCGCAATTCCGGTTCGCCCGGTTCGTATTTGGCGAACTTCACGAGGTCGCAGCTCCCCAGAAATTCGCCGAGTTTTTCCTTCTGCTCTGCAGCCAGCAAATCCGTGTCCTGCAACTCACGTAAAAATTCCTCGGTCGTCCGTTCCGGCGCGCGAAAATCAAAACGCTCTTCGAGATAAAACCGGATCGTGTCTGAAACCAAAATGCAGAACTGCTTCGGTTGTGAAATCAAGGCCAGCGCTTCATCCAATTTCTGCTTCGCGCGAATGTGCGCCGGCACGGGGGGTTCAACCGGCATGTTTGCTTTTCGCTTTTGCCACCAACGCCAGACGAAAATGCCGGCGGCCACGATGGCCAGTGCGGCAAGTGTCCACCAAACCCATTCCCAACCGCTCGGAATTGCGACCGGCGGCTTCAA
>CAVWHM010000043.1:0-15621 GCA_963754775.1 uncultured Verrucomicrobiae bacterium | reverse complement strand
TCCTGCCCCCAAGAGTTTTAACCGCTAATTCGCGCTCATCAGCGCTGACCTGCCGCGACGGGCGCGAGCACGGCGGGTAAGCGAAGATAAGCGGTTTGTTACGGTTCGCGTCGAGCGCGGGGTCTGGCGGCTGCCGTGATGCTGCGCAGCGCCTTCACCGTTCCATTTCCGGCGCCGGCTTCGCGGGTTTGTTTTCCAGTTCCCGGCCAAATTTTTCGTCTTTGTCGGACGGCACGCCCGTGTTAGGGTGCGATTGTATGAGTGCTGGTGAAACCATCAGAGAAGTGGTCCGCATCGTCACAACCAGCAGCCCGGCAAAGGAATTAATGGCCCCACTGCAAACGAAACTCGCTCTGCTTCAGGAGCAAGTTGCGGCGCTCGAAGCGGAGAACAGCGCGCTGAGAAATGACAACCGGGATCTGAAAACGGAGAATGACAAGCTTAAAACCCAGCTCCGCACTGCGCGTTCTCCCGACGATGAACTCAGCCGAAAAACAGAAGCTGTTTTGAAAGCCACTTTTGACCGGGAAGGCGAATTTTCGG
The DNA here is from genome assembly GCA_963754775.1 of uncultured Verrucomicrobiae bacterium. Classification (GTDB taxonomy): domain Bacteria; phylum Verrucomicrobiota; class Verrucomicrobiia; order Limisphaerales; family UBA11358; genus UBA11358. The sequence continues at coordinate 15,078 of CAVWHM010000043.1, read as the reverse complement.
TTCAGGATATCACCAACCTCTTTCGCATGAAGCAAAGCGTTGCCGATTACCACCTGGAGGAGCTGCGGAAACGGAAATTGATCAAGACTCATGGCACCGGTTTTATGGGGACGGGATTTATGGGGAGCACTCCGACGTATATCATTACTCCCGCGGGCCGCGAGTACGTCCTGAAGAATTTGCCGGGCCGTTGAATCAATTCCAGGTCAACCGCTACAGCAAAGACAAAATCCGCCAGCAACTCCCGCCTTCGCTCCCATCTTCGTTTCACTCCGACGCGGCAAGTCGCCATGGCGCGGCAAGTCAGGTCCTTCCGTCGTCGCTCGGCATCGACGCGACAAGCTGCGCTGCCGGATTATTGCTGCAATATCGGTCGAGGCAAATGGCGATGGCCGTGATTTGGCAGGTGGCCGGGCGGTGCTGCTGCGCCGCCATCCCCGGCAGAGCGGCCCGTCCTCCGTAGCGGAACTACTGCGGAGGGTGGACAGCTCTGCCCTACCGTTGAATGCACATCGAGCGCGGCCGCTGGCGTCTGCCGTGATTGGTTTCACCACACAAACGGGATGAGCCGCCAGGGAGTGCGCTGGCAATATTCGGCATAGCCGGGCAGCTCGTGCCGCAGCATTTTCTCTTCATTGAGCAGGCGCAGCACGAGGATTGGGGCCAGGAGCGCGACCATGGGAAGCACGATGAACGAGCCGAGCGCCAGCGGAATCCAGAGCCAGACGAGGAGCGAGACTGAATACATGGGATGTCGCACGAAACGGTAAGGGCCGCGGTCGGCCACGGTCTGGCCGGCTTCGGTTTGAATGATGCTCGCGGCGAAGCGGTTCGCATTGCCCACCGGAATAAATAAAAGATAACTGCCCGCGTAGAGGAGCAAGGCCAGCAACGTCAACCACCACGGCACCGGCGCCAAACAGGTTCTTGACCAGCCAAAGCGATTATCCAAACCGCACAGCACGCAGACAATGACGGAGACATTTTTCAACAGGAACATGATGAATTTTTGCGCGCCGATTTTTTCCTTTCGCAGCAGCCGGCGGGCGAGGAATTGGGGATCGCGTTGGTAAAAATAGGCGCAAAAGAAAATCGTGACCGCGAGATTTACGGTCATAAATGCCCAGCCCTGCCAGAATTTCAGGGTTCCCGGGACGAACAAAAGGACCGTCAGCACGATCTGGCCGACCAAACCCCAGCCGATCAGCCGCAACCGGAGACTTTTGGTTGGTGGATTTTCCAATCGGTGAAGGATGCCATGTTTATCAGCGCCTTGCCAGCAACTTCAAGCCCTTCCATCTTCATCTGACTCCCGCCGTCGCTGTGCTCCCGTCTTCATCGGATTTCGGCGCGACAAGTTGGCGCGGCAAGTCGGCGCGACAAGAGCGCGGCGTCTGGCGGCTGCCTTAACTCGCCGTTCCACTCCGGGTCATCCGTCTTCACTCCATTTCACCGCGAGCAGTCGCGGTAGAATGATTTTGGGCCCCGCCTGTGGGGTGAAGACCCCATAGCAACCCTGCAGCGACGTGTTATCCTAACGGCATGAATATATTATTACTCATGGTGGTTCTGCTTCTCTTGTTCGGCGGCGGCGGGTTTTACTTTGGCGGCCCCGTCATCGGCGGCAGCGGGCTTGGCCTGCTTCTGCTGATATGCCTAGTCATCTATTTCGCGGGCGGATTCCGCACGAGAAGCCCGTAGGCCGGCGCGACGCCCGCCTTCGTTTCATTTCGGCGCGACACGCGGGATTGTTGCTGCACATCAACGGCGGCGTCTGTCGTAACCGGGACTGACTCTTTTTCAGCATACTTAAGAACCGGCGGCGCGGCGGTTTTCGAGATGATTACGTCTCCGCCGTCAGGCACGACGTCGAACATGACGTATTTTTTTGAGGCAACGTCCACGAGCTGCGCGCTGACCGGCTGGTGGTTCTGCGAAACAACGGCGTCCGGCCAATTCGCGGGCAGCGGCCGGCGCAGCGTGACGGGATAGTTGTAAATGGAGCGGTCGAGATTATCGGTCACCTGAAGGGTAATGCGTGTCGTCCTGGCGGGAGGTCTCCCTGACTGAGGCGGCATTGCGCTCAAGGATGTAACGGGCGACGTTGCCGAACGTTTCCACCCAGAATTTATCCCGGTTGGCGCTCATATAATCAATGCTTCCCTGCAGGGTCGCCGTCGAGACCGGTGAATAGCCGCCGTCATTGTCGATGCCATGAATCAGGAATACACACCATCCGTTTGCGGTGACGGCGTCATTGGCTTTGCTGTTAAAATCCTGCGTTGTCCGCACCGAGCCCTGCGAACCGCAAACGAACGAGCTGAGGTTCATGAAATTCGCGGGCGTGGCCGGCACAACCTGGCCCGAGCAGGTCCGCGCGGCAATGTAGTATTGCGAAGTGATTGCTTCGTTGGCTTCCGCGCAATAGGGATAAGCCAGGGTAAGGCATTTCTGGCCGGAGACATTCGCATTGATGGCGGCCCGGGAATCCTTCAGTTCGGTGGTCTGCTGCGAATCCGGCAATTGCCCGAGGTTGGGATGCGTCAGGGTATGACTGGCAATTTCGTGTCCCTTGGCGCGGCGTTCTGGAGCTTTGACCATCCGGGAAACATGCCGCTCGTGGCGCCGACAACGGAAAACAGCGTCAATTTGAAACCCCGGGCATCGAACATCGGTATGGCCACGGCAAATTGATTGGCGCAACCGTCATCAAATGTATAGGAAATCGCCGCCGGCCGGAATCCCCGCCAGGTTCCAATCTCGTACGGAGCGGCTACCGAACCGGCCAGGCTGACTGAAGTGGTTAAGGCCATAATGGGAAAAAAGACAACGGCTGTTTTCATAAATGCATCGTCCCGTTCGGCAAAAGTTGCCACTGAAAACACGGAAAAACAATCCGCTATATTGAAAACGGGGCCGTTCTCATGAATGCATAATCCCGGCATCGGCTCAAAGGCCGGCCATCGCGTCTCGGCGAGTCCATCACGGACGTATCCGTCTGACGCAGCATAGCCGGTTTCCACCGGCAGTTTCTGAAACCACGGCTGCCTGGATACTTCAACAACTGATTCAGGTCGGCGGCGACGCACGGCGCCGTGAGGCAGCAGTGGTTGACGCGTTATCATCAAAGTCAATTGACCCTCGACCAATTTGCCTCGAACCGGATCCTTGACGCCACCAGCCACGATTTCTAGTCTGTCCCGGGCAGATTTTCGATGATATGAAAGCGCTTTTAACCGCCCTCCTTGCTCTGCACGTTCTCGCCGCCAGCGCCATGGCCCAGGACAAATCCGTTCCTTATGGAGCCAACCCGGCCGTCGGGAAATATTACGACATCCGCGGCTTCAAGATGTATTGCGAGATTTATGGCAATGGCAAACCGCTGCTGATGATCCACGGCAACAATGGCAGCATCAAAAGCTTCGAGCACAACATCCCGTATTTCGCCGCAAAATATAAGGTGATTGTCGCCGACAGCCGGGCCCAGGGAAATTCAAAGGACAGCGGTAAAACCCTCACCTTCGAAATGATGGCCGACGACTACGCGGCCCTGCTCGATACCCTCCACATCCCTTCGGCGTATGTCATCGGATGGAGCGATGGCGGAATCAACGCGCTGCTGTTAGCGATGCGTCATCCCGGGAAGGTCATCAAGCTGGCCGCGACGGGTGCGAACCTGCGACCCGATAGTGATGTCTTTGCGCCTGGAGTCTGGGAGGAGGCCAGGAAGCACTATGAGGCGCATAAAGACCAAACCCGGAACACCGAGAAGGAAAAAAACGACTGGAAGCTGTTCCTGCTCGATTGGAATCAGCCCAACATTCCGTTGTCGGCGCTCCATTCCATCCGCTGTCCCTCGCTCATTATCTGTGGCGATCACGACCTGATCTCCATCGAACACACGGTCCAGATTTTCCAGAACATCCCGCAGGCGGCGTTCTGGGTGGTCCCCGATTCCGGGCACGCGACGCTGATCGATCACCACGACGACTTCAATAAATGCGTGGACGACTTCTTCTCCCGGCCGTTCCGTGCCGGGAAATGACGTGGTGCGTTTCCGAAACATGTATATTCGAGAATTGAACCTTCTGCGAAACTCAACCCTGCCTTTCGTATTTCCAGTCCGATACCTCTCGGCGGAAGTGTTACCCATGTCCTGAAACACCTGTTACCCATCTCTTGACAACTGAACATCGCCGAGGCGTCCGTGGTCATCGTGTTGAAACAGTCTCGCCGGAGCGGAATCTTTGCAGCCTCTGAACCCCAAAGGTTTCAGTCCGAAAACCGAAGTTGATCGGAGCGCCGGCCTCCGGCCCGGCACAACTTCGGTTTTCGAGTTCAGTCGGTTCACGCCTCCGCTTTTTCCTGAGTGGAGCGCTTGGGGCCGGTGATGACAAGGACCAGTCCGATCCAAAGCAGCAGGGCCAGCGTGAGCGCTGGAATGAGCCAAATCGGAAACAGGCGGGACATTTCGGCGGGGTCAATTCCCCCCAGACGGGCCGTCCACGCCTCGAGGCGGCAATTCAATATCAACAGGATCATTCCCCAAACCACGGCCAGATGCCCCGCTACGGTTCGCACCACCGTCACTCCCGTTTTGCGGCGGACCTGGAAGAAATGTGAGCCGCCGAGGGCGACCATCGTGGCCGTGATGATGGCGGTGGAGACCACGTCATGCGCCCGCCACGCGAGATCAATCAGCCACCCAAAACACGCCAGGTACAAGCCCACGATCACAACAAGGTTACGACCGGCGGTCAGCGGTTTCCGGACCGGTGGCGGTGCTTCGGCGGCTGCCCCGGGCTGTCGGCGGATGGCGAGGATGCGCCGGAACATCACAATGCACAACGTGGCGACGACTATGGCATAAAACCACCAAAAACCCGCCAGCACGGCAAAAAGCGTGCGGTCGTTCCACGCCAAATGCCGGCCCAACGCCCGCAGGCCAAGTTGCCCGCCAATGCACCAGGCCAGCACAAAAACCCACAGGCTGATGAACGCAATCTTTTTGAGCCGGCGTTCGGCGGCCGTAGGCGCGGCCCGGAAAATCATCCAATGGGCCAGCATGCCGCCCAGGATTCCAATAATCGGCGCCAGCCATGCCCCCACAAAACCCCATTTGGCCGCAGCCGCACCCTTGCCAGCCAGGCCGACCCCGGCCGCGGCCGCCGGGGCAATGGGCAAGGCCGCGAGGACCGCACCCGAAAATGCCTGGCTTGGTGCCGTCCGGCGCAGCGCACTTTCCACAAACACTTGAACTTCCTCCTGCAACAGTTTGCGTCCGCGTGACAGCCGTTGCTTGACGGCGTCCTCGGACAAATCCAATTGCGCGGCCACCGTCTCGATGGATTCATGTTCGCGGTAGAACAGGATGAGCGGTTCGCGGTAAAGCTCTGGAATTTTTTCCAGCGAGCGCCACAAAATCGCCTCCTCCTCCCGACTGATGGTTTGTTCGGATGGCAGCGCTTCCCTGGCCGGCGAGTCCTGGATGGTTTCCAGTGTCTCGGCCAGATGCACAGGTTCGCGCCCTTCCCGCCGCAGGGTCTTGTGGATGCGGTTGTGGACGATGCCGCACAGCCAGGCGCGGAGTTTGGCCGGTTCGCGCAGGAGGCGGAGATGTTTCCACGCGGTGATAAAGGTTTCCTGGGCCACGTCCTCGCTTTGGCCAAGATGGCCGATGCGGCTGTAGGCGAGCGAACAAATCAATATCTGATAGCGCGACACAATCCGGTTGAAGGCGTCGCGGTCGCCATCCAGGGTGCGCGAGACCAGTTCCGCATCGCTGTATTCCGTTGCTGCCATGGTTTCATTTGTCATCATACTGCTGAAGATGTCCCCCGCGAAGCCAAAGAGGTGACAAAAAATTTCGTTTGGTTTCAAGGGTTCGTCCCATCCGGACGCGCCGGGGCCGTCACGAAATCCCGGGGAAAGGCGATCTTTACTGCCCCAACTCCGATAAATCGCGCGCCGCCCGCCACGTCGGCCGCACTTGAGGCTTTTGGGATTTGAGCCGCTTGGGAAGGCGGCGAAAGGATTTTCCAGCGGCAAAGGCCGTGAGGCCGACTGAGCGGGCGCGAGCGCTTCCAAATCCGCCAGCAATTTCAGGGACTTCGCGACCGCAATCTACGTTTGCGCATCGGGCGCAATTGCCGGCGGATAGACTCCAAATAGCGGCTTCACGGTTTCTCGAACCAGCACAAGGATGGTGAATACACCGAGCACGGTTCCGAACGGCATGAACAGGCATTCGATGCCCGCCATAACGAGGCAGAATTGGTAATGCTTGCGCCGCGCCAGAAAACGTCCTGTCGTCAGGATCAGCGCCGCAAGAATCCAGCCAAGGGTGATGAACGTGACGGCCAGGATTACAAAAATCCAGCCGATGAAAGCCGGCGGCGGTTCGCCATTGCCGGTGACGTGGTGGGAGGCGAAGAGGAATACCAACCCAAGAATCAGGTGAATGATTGGAAAACACGCAAACAAGCCGGCCAGTCCTGCCACCACATAGTGGAATATTGAAAGCAACTGAAGATGTTCTTCATCCCGCTTCATATTTGCTGTTCTTCCGGCAGTGAACAGCCCGAGGCTGACCCGCACATCGGTCCCTGTCAAACCGGAATTGGCTTCCCCGGCCCGCCACGCGATGTCGCGACAGCGGTTCGCCGCTGCAAGTCGTCCGTGGCGAATAGCGATGGCCGTGATCGGGTCTGGGATTCCGGCGTTGAAATAATTCTCCATTGAACATTTTTTACGAACCCGCTTTCAAATGAGTTATGCAAGCGGACCAGAAACAAGGGCGTCGGCCTCATGTTCTGGCAATCCTTGTCGCTGGCGGTTTGATCACCGGTTGCGACGACAAAGCGGGCCAGCTTTACAGTCCGCCGATGCGGGGCGACCCGGCGCAGCCACCGGCCGTGCGCATCATCGTGCCGGCGGAGGGCGCGAAATTTCATGCGCACAAGGACATTCGCCTGCTGGCCCTCGCCACACCTTACGGAACCAGCCTGGGACCGGATGGCGAAGCGGCCAAACATTATGCCGACGCGAATAAATGGAATTTTATGCAAGACCCGCGGGACACGGTTTCGGTCGAATTCCTTGCCGGCACGAACAGTCTCGGTTCGAGGACGAGCGGCATGGTTTCGGCGAGCATGAGGTCCCGGCACGGGGAAGCCGTGCCGATGATTGTGGGCCTGGTGGGGTATCCGGCGGTGGAATTGATATGGCGCAATGCGTCAGCCGGCAGCTACACGATGACGGCCCATGCGACCAATGAAAAAGGCCTTGCCACCGCTTCAACACCCGTGACCATCACTGTCCTGCCGTAAAACCAAGCGTGTTCCGCCTGACACAGGCAGCGCCATGGGCCGTGCTGTTCGATCGTTGACTGTCACTTCGTTTGCTTCCGATGGTCTTTATTATTTGGCGTTTGCCATTATCGAGCAAGGACGGGGTGAAATGGCAGATACCGCCGGAGGAGACACCGCATTGAAAAATACGGCATTGGATTGATGCTTTGCGCGTGTTTGTGTTGTGATGTACTGTCTGGCATCGTGAGTTTTTTTAATTTTAAGCGCCCGTTCCTAAAGATGGGGAAGGCCGCCTGCTTGAATTGTCTGCGCCGCGGCGGTTTTAGTCTGGTACTCGCCTGGTCCAGTCTCACCGGCCTGGCCAGCAATGACATGCTCATTTATTCGGGCTATACCAATGTCCTTTACGGCACGATGAACTACAACAATGGGTGGCAAAATTGGGGCTGGGTGCCGAATTATGTCACTAACAATCCCGGCTTTAACGGCACCAACTCCATTGTGTTCGCCGCCAGCAGTACTTATCAGGCGTTGTACCTGGAACATGATCCGATTGATACGACCCTATATACCAATCTGACGCTTTGGTTGAACGGCGGTTCCGTGGGTGGACAAACGGTTGGTGTCCAGGCTGAACAGGGTTCAGCCGGGGGAACCCGGATATTTGTGACGGCCCCGACCAATAGCTGGCAACAATTCACTTTCTCCCTGGCTTCGCTGGGTGTGGCCAATATGACCAATCTGAACGGTATTCAGATTTGGAATAGTGGCACGTTGCAGTCCAATTTTTATATTGGTGGCATCACGCTGGTTGCGGCCCCCACGCCCGCCATCGTTCATGTCAGCGTCATCGCCACGAACCCGGTGCGTACGGTGGACCCGCGGGTGTTCGGCATCAATACCGCGGTCTGGGACGGCGATTTTGACACTCTGCAGACAGCGGGTTTGCTTCAGGAAATGGGTGCTACCATTTTGCGTTTTCCGGGCGGTTCACTTTCAGACCAATATAACTGGTCAACTGACAAGTCACTGACGAATACCTGGCAATGGGGAACGAGCCTGGGCAATTTCATCCACGTGATTACCAACCTGAACGGACAAGCGATGATCACGGTGAACTATGGCACAGGCTCCACGAATGAAGCGGCGGCCTGGGTGGCGTATGTCAACGCCACGACGGCAAACACGCGGTCTTTGGGCTTTGATGCCACGGGCACTAATTGGAAACTGGTGAGTTATTGGGCCGCATTGCGTGGCTCCGCGCCGCTCGCAACGGATGACGGCAAAAACTTCCTGCGCATCTCCCGCCCGGCGCCGCTGGGTTTCAAGTATTGGGAGGTTGGCAACGAGGTTTTTGGCAGTTGGGAAGAAGACATCAATACCAACCTGGCGTATTTCGGTCAGGAAGTTGCGAACGATCCGTGGACCTATGCGATGCGGTTCAAGGATTATTATAACGCGATGAAGGCGGTGGATCCCACCATCAAAATTGGCGCCGTTGCCTTGCCGGATGAGGTTTCCTATGCCAACAACACGAACCATCCGGCGGTTAATCCGGTCACCGGCACGACGAACTATGGTTGGACGGCGGTCATGCTCAACACCATGCGGACCAACGGCGTGACGCCGGATTTTTTGATTGAACACAACTACGCGCCCGGTGATGGCGATACCTATAATCTGCTTTGGACCAAGTCGTGGGTGAGCGATGCGGTCAGCTTGCGCCGGATATTGAATGACTATCTCGGCAGCACCGTGGCCACCAACATCGAACTTGTGGATACCGAGTTCGGGCCGGAAGCCGACAAACAGTGGATCAGCCTGGTAGGCGGGTTGTTCGCGGCCGACGCCATCGGGCAAGTCCTGCAGACGGAATTCAACGCGCTTTTCTGGTGGGACCTGCGCAATGGCCAGGCGGTCGTGACGAATTCGGACAACGCCTTGTATGGCTGGCGCACCAACAGCTCTGGCAGCGTTATCACCGACGAGGGCGTCGTCAACGGCAATGTCCCGCCGCCCAACGCCAACTTCTACCCGAGCTATTATTGCATGGAGCTGATGCAATACTTCGCGCGCGGTGGCGACACGGTGGTTACAGTGACCAACGATTGCAAACTGCTCGGTACCTACGCCGTCCAACGCACCAACGGCACGATGACAATGCTGGTCATCAACAAAAGTTCAAGCAGTAATCTCACCGCGGTTGTGACCTTTGCGGGCTATCTGCCCACGACCAATGCCATCGCCTACAGTTACGGCATTCCGCAGGACACCGCCGCCCAAACCGGCACAGGCTCGCTGGACATCGTTCAGACCAACCTGATGGCGGGAATCAGTTTCAGCAACACTTTTGCGCCCTATTCCGCGACGGTTCTGGTCTTTAATCCCGCGCCGCCGCCCACGCTCATTGTGCAGCCGGGTACAGGCCAACTCGTGGTCCAAATCCAAGGCCAGCCCGGCGCGCGTTATGGCATCCAGGACTCTACGAACCTGACGAGCTGGAATTCCATTTCGACCAACACGACCGGCTTCACCAATCCATTCTCCGGAACGCCGAATTTTTACCGGGCCGTCTGGCTGCCATGAAGGAACAAGACAAGCAGCCGAAGTCCGCGAAATGTGAGCCATTGGGGAAATGGCGAAAGGAATTTGGCTGAAAGCAAAGGCCCGCGAGGGTCGAGGGAGTGGGCACGAGCGAGTCCACTTCCGGGGCGTCAAACCTCTCGGCGAAATCACGGGAGGTGGGCGTCTTGTTTCGGAGGGCTTGGAGATAGGAACGGGTAGTGGGGTCTTTTGAAATCCGCCGTCATCTATTTTCCTTCACTTTTCTGTTTGTCGGCAATGATGGATGCCCGAACCGCTGTTATTGGTGATACGACTGGCGGGATTTCAAGCACCGCAACGAATCGCTCGCCGTCGTCATTCTCGCCCTCCCGGTGGCTCCATGCGTAAGCGCGTTTGGCCTTTGGATGGCCTGTCAGATCGAAAACCTCGACCTCGCCCTGCCATACGGTTTTCCCACGAAAGACTTCATGGACGGGCACGGTTTCACGCCAAGTCACCCCGCAGTTGTGTAACTGCGAGACGGCGACTTGAACCCTTGCGATGTAATCCTGTTTATTCGCCACAGCGTTTAACCAGTTCCTCAACCGCCCAGTGAGTGCTTTCGATGCCAGCGGCCATTGCGCCGGAGTCATACGCAAAGCGTTGTGCGGCTTGCAGAAGTTGTAATAGGCGAAATTCAACGCGACCGCAGCTTGAAAGTTTTCAAACTTTTTGCTGAAGGCGTTCGTGAGCCGCGTCAGCGGCGGCAGTGCATCCGCAGTGTGTGATTCTGCTTTTCAATATGCGACGTTGTAATCCGCGCCACGTTTGGCATACCCGAAACAATCGTGTGTTCAACTTTCACAACTTCCGCGGGACTATACCGAACGGCGGCGGCGCGGCGGCATTACCGAGCGGGGTAACGGAGTAGGTTTTTACAATCTGGCCATAGTCCACTTTTCACCGAAACCGCGCTCGACGGCATCCTCGATAAGCGTGCAAGGCATCGGAAGAAATTTGCACGCGATTTTTGATGCGACCGGCCAAATCGGACATGAACGCTTTGGCGTGGTATGCGTCTCGCTTACCGACAATGAAAGAGGGAATCAGTTTCGTATCCGAGTCCAACGCAATGAATGTCCAGACATCGCCATAATGACCTGTGCGGCGGGCGTTCTTTTGCTTGCGCCGATGAATCCCCAAATCTCGTCCACTTCGATTTGCTGGCATTTCAGGCCGCGCATTTTCTCGTCCATGATTTTAGCACAGGCTTCGCCGACTCGCAGGGCCAGACGCCAAATCGTTTTCTTTTGGATGCCAGTGATTCGTTCAATAGCGCGGATGCTGGAGCCTTCGCAGAGCATGGAGATGACCGCCACTTTCTTTTCGGTTTTAAGAATGTTTGCCATATCGTTTTTCGTATTCTTGTTGACATAAATGTAATACAAATTTACATTGGAGTCAACAATTATTTTGCGTAATACGTCAATTATTTTATGAAAAAACATGCTGGACGGCCAAAGGTGCCTAAAAACAAGGCGAAATCGCCCGGAATATCGGTCAGGCTCGTTCCAAACGAGCGGAAGGCCATAGACAAGGCCATTGCTGCTTCTGGCCTCTCACAAAGCGACTGGGCGCGAAAGGCGTTGCTTTCCGCCGCAGGGAGTAGTAAATCGGCATCATAATCATGTGGATGCGGCGAGCCTCGGACTCGCAATCTGCGATTGTAAGGAACGCCAGGTTTGCCAATTAACCTACGCACCCAAAACGATTTGAAAATTACACGCATTTGCGAAATGTCAAATGGCTCTATCTAATGGGCATCCGCGCTTGTGAACGACTCACCAGGCTTAACCGGCGCACGATCTTGGGCATCCTTGAAACGGCAGGGGAAAAGTGCGCCCGCTTGTTGGACGCCAAAATCCGCAACGTGAAATCTGATTTCATGCAGGTTGACGAACTGCTTTCGTTTGTCAGAAAGAAGCAGCAAAACGCCGGTGGTGATGAAACTTGCGGCAATTTCTACACGCATCTTTCCGTTTGCCGAGACTCAAAACTGATTGTCAATTTTCAGGTGTCCAAGCGGTCGCGGGAGGATTCACTGGCGTTCATGCAAGACCTCAAAAACCGCATGGCTGGACGGTTCATGCTGACAACGGACGGCCTGACAACTTATGTCCGCAAGACCGGCGTGGTGCGTGAGGTGTTCGAGGACACCATTGATTACGCTTCCGAGGTGAAGGTCTTTTCAAAAGAGAACCCGTTTAGCATCTGGCGCGGTCGTTTGCCAGCAGTGGTGAGGATAAACCGCAAAGCCCGCATCGGAAATCCCGACCTGAGCATGGCAACCACTTGCCACGTCGAGCGCATGAACCTGTCTGTGCGCCTGTTCAACCGCCGATTCACCCGTTGCACACTCGGTTATTCAAAGACGCTGGAAAATTTGCGGCACGCGGTTGCGCTGTTCATCGCGCATTTCAACTTTGTCCGCAAGCACAGCGCACACGGCAAGACGCCAGCGCAAGCGGCGGGACTCACAGACCATGCTTGGACAGTTGACGAATTATTGAATTACTCAATTTCCTGACGCGCCGCCGGAGCGTGTTCAGGCATCCCGCCGCCGTTTCACGATGGCGGGATTTTCATTCCGGTATTTCAACTTAAAAATCACAATGAAAAAACAGCAGTACATATTTGCAATAGTTTTATGCTTAGGAACCCATGCGTTTCAGGATTGTTGTGGTGAAACCAGCCAAGCCGGAAAGCCGCTTGCCAATCTCATCCGCATTGAGCCGTGGATTGCAAACGATTTCGGCAACTTTCATTGCTTCAGCCATGAAGACTGGCAGGGACACGACTTCTCGCTCCCGGCCATCTCTCTCCGCCAACGCCTGTTGTTCTTTAATGCGTTGTTTGAAGCTGGACAGTGCCAGTCTGAACCCAAGTTCGCGTATGTGCCTTTTGTTCTCAAAGCGTGCTGCCAAAAATGTGACTGTAATTGTTGCAAGGAAACCAATGGCTGCGCCCAAGAGGGTGAAAATGCCAGCGGCGATGATGGGGTCATGTATAGCAGCGATGAAGTCTTTCATAAAATTGTGTTGGGTGGGTGTATGGGCTTGGTTGTAGTGGTTATAGTAGCGATTTTGGTGGTTGCGGTGCTTTGGTTGAATCGTGATAGGTTGCCGCGTTACTGACCAGCGCAACTTGTTCACAGGAAAGACCGGCCAAAATAAATAAAGAAAAAGTTTAAAAACCACCCCCAAAACCTAATATAAGATAGGGGGGTTAGTTTAATGGTAGAACAGCGGTTTTCTAAACCTTCGGTGTGGGTTCGATTCCCACACTCTCCACCAACATCCATTGCCGCAGACTTGAAGCCAGCAACAATCTAACGCACCATGACCGAAAATGTACTAGCAAATGCGCCTGAACAACCGGTTGATGCTGAAATAAAGCCAAAGGCGAACGGCATAGTTGACAGGTTTTGATTCTTGAGCGACTGGTTTTGCGTAAACCAAATCCGAAAAGGAATAAATTTATGGCAAATTCAAGTTATGACGATGATGATCGTGGGGGTAGTTCACCGGACCGGTCTCCAAATGATGACCGGAGCGATGTAATGAACCCCAATAATGATGCCTACGATGCCGACCAAACGAATCGGGCTTCGCAGGCTGACGAAGATTAAACAGAAACTACAACCAACCGAGCGCGCCGCCAACGGCGCGTTTTTTATTCCGCGGCAAGCGCCAGAGGCGAAAAAGGAATCATCACTGGCCTGATGCCCCGGCTCCAGCCAGGTCAGTTTTGGTGACGAGCAATTGGGGCAGTAAAGATTGGATTCGCCCCAGGATTCTCTGACGACGCAGGCGCGTTTTTTTAGGGTTGTGCCGTGAACAAGAATCTGTCATATGTCGCTGGGCTTCACTCGGAAATATGGACACTAAACTACCACCTAAAAATGTGGAGCAACTGAACCAACCCCCGGGGACAGTTCAAGATTCCATCAAAGAAACTGTTGGTAAAATGGCAGAATGGTTTTTTCCAGCAGTGGGGTTAACATATGCCTGCGGCTTTCTGATTGTTTTTACATTCTTCAAAAGTTTCGGAATCAACACCGTCGAATTCATTGAAGCGAAATATATTCACATCGGCAGTTTGTTTGTAATGGCTTGCATCACAATTGTCCTCCCGATGCGTTGGCTGTTTATAGGAATAAAAAGGTGGTATGGCGAAAGTAAAAATAAGGCGCTGGCAAAGAACTATATCAAGGAGATCTTGCGTGGCGGAAAATTCTGGAAACCAATCTGGAAAGTTATCAAGCAGCCGCAATTATTGAAGAAGCCTCCACGCGCATATTGGCGGTTTTGCCTTCGCCAGCCTGTTTGTAGAATTTTCATAAGATTTTTTTGGTCAGACTGGCACGTGGGCGGTAGACATGGGATACACGCAACTTTCCCAGCCATTGGGAGTGGCATTTTCATGATGTGGGGTTTTCTCTTGCTTTTGACTTTTGCCCAACCAGATTTTACACAAGTTCATCCTCAATTGGTTTTTTTAAATCTTCTGCTTCCCCTTACAATTATTTCTTTGGCAATACCGGCTGATCGGCTGAATGATCGGATGAAGACCAAAGGTAACCGTGGTTTTCTCTATCCAAAACCACAAATTATTTTGAGGAAGGGTAATTTTCTTTTGCGAATCTTTTGGACACTGATAGGACCCGCTTATCTTTTTTCGTTCTTTTGGTTTCGGACCTCATTCGATCATTCCCTTAGATTGTTGATCCCGGTTTTTTTCATTCCACCTATACTTGTCATAATAATTGTCTGGCGGCGTTTGTTTTTCTGGCAGGAAAAAACGGAAATTGACCGTGCCAAGACATTACAGCAACGCCTCACGGCCACTAGTTGGGTTTTATACCCAATTCAATGGGTTTTATTTCTAGTGCAATGCTGGGTTTTCTTCAGAGTAATCACACGCGACTATTTAAATGTAAGCTTACGTGAAGTGTTTGTTGGGAAAGATTGGTATCTACTTAATTTCCCTTGGGGAATGTGTCGGGGAGCTTGGAGATTTTTTTTCAACAAAACGCAAGATCCAAATTTATTCCCGAAGGGAGGATTATTTTTTATTCTTTTTATTCTGCTGTTGATTTTCTTCGGATTCAGATTTCTTTATCGGGGCAAGCAGATCAAGGAGAATACATCGTTAACAATAATGG
>CAVWHM010000042.1:0-72672 GCA_963754775.1 uncultured Verrucomicrobiae bacterium | reverse complement strand
TCTCCCAGTTGTTACCGTGACCCCGGGAAATGTCAAAATAGCGCCGACGATGAAATCTTTTACGACAATATTATTCATCCGGCAGGCCCGCCGCTTGGTTGTCTGATAATGGGCTTCTCTTCAACCTCACAGGTGGCGCACAAAGTACCGGATTTGAATTAGAACTCTTTTATGATGATTTCGGCGATGCATATAACGGCGACTACCTATGGCAGGTGTACGACTACAATACGTTCAACTGGGTTATCCTCGAATAATAGAAGGCGGTGACCCCATCAATCTGTACGTCTCCCCGGAGCCGTCCTCGTTGATGCTGCTTGGAACAGGCCTGCTCAGCATGGCGGGTTTCCTTTTCTGGAAGGCCAAGCCGGGCACTGTTCGGGCGAAGTAGTTTCTCCAGGAGTTCATCTAACGACGGAGGGCGCGAAGAGCGCCCTTCTTTTTTGTTTGCGGCGCGATTCTTTCCTGCCCGCCCTTTTAGCAAGGCAAGGTCGCCGATCGAAGGCCGCCTCCACGGACACTTTGGCGGCTGCCGGGAGTTCACGCTGGTGCAGGCGGACACCGAGCAACGCAAAGTCCTCAACACCCGGACCGTGATGCCGCCGCCGCACGCGCCGGGCCTTTTCCCGCGGTGGCTGCACGAGCAGGGTGCCAACGTCGTGATCGCCGGCGGCATCGGGCGGCGCGCGCTGGCCCTCTTTACGCAACAAGGCATCACCGTTCGCGCCGGACAACCCGGGGCAACTATCGAAGAACTGGTCAACGCCTGGCTCAACGGCCAATGGGTCAACGAACCCCAAGGCTGCACCCATCACCAGGATGACGCGGGCGGGCATCAGCATCACCATCATTGCGATCACGGCCATCAATGAACGATTTCCAGCGCACACGCTCAAACAATCAACAAGAAAGGAACAAACATATGTCCGACGCCACGCTCGCGTTTTTGGAAAAGTTCAAAGGTGACTTCGAGAAGATGAAACAGTCCGCACCCGACATGGTAAAAGGTTTCGGCGGGTTGTTCCTGAACGTCATGAAAGACGGCGCGCTCAAAACGAAACAAAAGGAATTGGTGGCGCTCGGCATCGCGGTCGCGCAACGCTGCGAACCATGCATCAACCTGCATGTTCAGAAATGCCTCGACGCCGGCAACAGCCCAGCCGAAATTCTCGAAGCTGCCGGCGTGGCCGTGATGATGCAGGGCGGCCCGGCCTACACTCATATCCCGGTCGTGATGGAAGCGCTGGAGGCACTGGCTCCGAAAAGTTGAGCTGAATGCATGGCCGGAAAGTATCCTCATTCGACAAGGCCCTGGCCAGAGTCTGCGCGAATTGTCCGGTCTGCCGGCGTGCCCGAAAGCGACAAGGCGGACTCGCATTCCGGCTGGTGAAGCGCGTTGAAGCCGGGCTGTGCCCGTTTTGCCGCGCTTATGAACGGGTCCATGGACGCCCGGCGCACGAGCACCAGCTTGTCGCCTGCCTGGAAGGACCACCCGCCGCGACAACTGACGATGGCAGCCATCACCATAAGAAATAACCCGCCATTGAACCCGCGCGGACACGGTGCTTGCCAACAAGGATATTTGACGAATTTGTAACCTCTTCCGCCTTCGTGGCTCAATGGAAGGTAAATGACTGTTGCAAGAGCCACAAAAATGAAAACATTTTCCAGCCAATTGGGTGTCGAGAAGGAAGGCAGGCCATGCTGCCGTTAATTTCCTACGCGTTGGTCGGCAGCGGCATCGGGGCGGCGCTTGGTTATTTTGGCAAATGTTCGTCCGGTACCTGTCCACTGACTTCAACGTGGTGGCGTGGCGCCATTTATGGAGCGGTATTGGGCAGCCTGTTTTATTTTGTTTCCGGCGGAAGCAGTTCCGCTTCGATGAACGAATCCACCGAAAACGTGAAGCGCATTGACGAAAGCCAGTTTGATGCGCAGGTCATTCAATCTCCCTCGCCCATGGCGGTGGATTTTTACGCGAGCTGGTGCGGTCCTTGCAAAATTCTGTCGCCCCGGCTGGACCGGCTCGCCGGTTCATTTACCAACCGGATCAAATTCGTCAAGGTCAACGTGGATGAAGCGCCTGACTTGTCACGGCGCTTTGACATTCAGGGCATTCCCACGCTGGTGTTTTTCAAGAATGGCAAGGTCATGGATCGCATCGTCGGTTTGCCCGCAACGGACGATCTGAAAGCGCAACTGGAATCCCTGGCTGGACCGGACCGTCCTGCCAAAAATTCCGGTTGATGGCAGGAACCGGATAAAGTTGGCGCGGCGGAGCGGGCCGGTCGGTTGGAATTTGTTTGCGCCGTTCCCGTGAAATCGGCGTAGTCGGTGCGGCCAGCACCGCAACCATCATGAGCAGCAAATTCATCCAACGCGGGGGGTTGTGGGTCGTGGGCCAGAGCGGGCTTTTGTTCGCGGTGGCCATCTTCGGCGTGGCCTTCCACGGTGACGGAAAGAACCTTCTGGTCATGGCCTGCGGCGCGGGGTTTTTAGTAATCGCCCTTGGTTGTGGCGTCACGGGGACTGTTGCGTTGGGCCGCAATCTCAACCCCTTTCCCAGACCATCCCCGCACACGCAACTGATTCAAGGCGGCATCTACGGTCTGATGCGCCATCCGCTTTATACGGCGGTGTTTTGTGGCTCGGTCGGCTGGGCGCTGGTCTGGCAAAGCTGGCCGGCTCTGCTGGCAACCCTGGCCCTCGCGCCGTTCTTCGACGCGAAAGCCCGTCGGGAAGAGCGCTGGCTGAGGCAACAGTTCCCGGAATATGCGAGCTACGAACAGCGAGTCCGCCGCTTCATTCCATGGATTTACTGAGCCTTGGCTTCGCTTTGATATTGGCGTTGCTGATCGGCCTCTCATTGGGCCTGCTCGGCAGCGGCGGGTCAATCATCACGCTGCCTGTCCTCGTCTATGTTGCCGGGATCCCGGCACATCAGGCGGTGGGCATGTCATTGGTCATCGTCGGCGGTACCAGCGCGGTAGGCAGTCTGCTCAACGCCCGCCGCGGCTCGTTCAACTGGAAGGCGGGCGCGTTTTTCGCCGTGAGCGGCATTGTGGGAGCCTATGTCGGGGCGAAATTCACTCATCTGGTTTCCGCGCCGGTGTTGCTGCTGATGTTCGGCGCGCTGATGCTGGTGGCAGGCGAGCGAATGCTGCGCAAAAATAGAAGCAACCTACAGCCGCAGCAATGCCGTTTGTGGCGGTGCCTGGGCGTGGGCGTGGCGGTGGGCGTGCTGACCGGATTTCTCGGCGTGGGCGGCGGATTTCTCATCCTGCCTGCGCTGGTGCTGTTCGCCGGCTTGGAAATGAAGACAGCCATCGGCACCTCGATGGCGGTCATTGCCGTCAACTGTCTCGGCGGATTCATCGGCCAGTTGCGTTATGTCAACCTGAATTGGCTCCTCACGCTGGGTTTTCTGGCCGCAGCCGTCGCCGGAATGTTTGCCGGCACGGCGCTCACCGGATGGCTCTCCACATCAACATTGCGGCGCGGCTTCGCGTGGTGCGTGCTGTTGCTGGGCCTGGCATTGGTGGGGTGGAATGGGATGGCTTTGATCCGCGCGCGTTAGCCTTTTACCGGCGTTCAACCGCGGTCGGCAGTCTTGTAACTTTTACGTCTCTTCCGGCTCAGTAAAGGCAGAAACGACAAATCGTTTGAAGCCATGAGGAACATCATTGAACTGAACGAAACGAACTTTGAACCGGAAGTGTTGGGAACGACTGCCCCGGTGCTGGTGGATTTTTACGCGCCGTGGTGCGGGCCCTGCAAAATGCTCGCACCATTGCTCGAACAACTGGCGGCTGAACTCGCCGGCAAACTGAAGTTCGCGAAATTAAACGTGGACGATGCGCCGGAATTGTCTGCCGACTACGAGATTACTGGCGTGCCAACGCTGATGTTGTTTCGCAACGGCAAAGCGGTGGACCAGATCGTCGGATTGCCCGGCCCACACCAGCTCAAAACGTGGCTGGACGAGGCGGCCAACGCGGCGATCACAACTTGAACCCAAGACGTACCATGATTCTGCGGATCTTCATTGGAATTTTCGTTGGCGGCGGCCTCGGCCTCGGCTGGTATAAACTCGTCGGCTGTCCCACCGGCACATGCCCGTTGACAAGCAATCCAGTCGTCAGCACCCTTTACGGCATGGCCGTGGGCGCATTGATCGCAGGCAGTTTTCACTGAATACAACCAGAACCAATATCCCATCATGAAAATGCATCTCCTCGTCCGCCGGTTCGCCGGCACGTTCATCCTGGCCAGCTTGTTGCTCGCGCACTACCACAGCCCCTACTGGCTCTGGGTCACTGCCTTTGTCGGTTTCAACCTGCTGCAATCGTCGTTCACGAACTTTTGTCCGTTGGAAATAATTTTGAAAAAGCTGGGCGTGGGGCGTGACAGCGGAAGCTGCTGTGCGGGCAAACCGAATTGAAGCGCTGGTGGACCGGAACGGACTGATGAAAAGCCTTCAACTCATTTTGAATCGCAGCCGGAGCATGGGCCGGGGCGCCGGTCTCCGCTTTGCGGGAAGACAAACGTTGACTGCGGTTGGGCTGTTGCTCGCGGCGCTCGCCCTGAACGGCTGCGGACGCAAACCCGCCGTCACCGTGAATTCCCTGCCGCCGGTGGCTGTGCGGACGCAGGTTGCCGAAAGCAAAAGCCGCGTCGCCACGGAGGAAGACGTCGGCACGGTCCGCGCCAAACTGCACTCCGTCATCGAAGCCAAGGTTAGCGGCAAGATCGAGCAGATGCTCGTCGTGCCCGGACAGGATGTGAAGGCGGGCGAGCTGTTGGTCCAGCTCGATGCGCGCGAAGTCCAGGCGCAACTGGATCAAGCCGCCGCCGTGCGCCAACAGGCCGAAAGCGATTTGAAACGCGCCACGGATCTGATCCAGCAAAAAATTCTTTCGCAATCTGAATACGACAGTGCCCAATCAAAATTCCGCGTGGCCGATGCGGTGGCGACGGAAGCAAAAACCCTGCTTGGTTACACCAGGGTCACCGCGCCGTTTGCCGGGGTCATTACGCGCAAATACGCCGACGTGGGCGATCTCGCCGCGCCCGGCAAGCCGCTCTTGGAAATGGAGGACGCCCGCGATTTGCGCCTCGAAACCGACGTGCCGGAAGCAGTCATCGGCCGTCTCACGCTCGGCGACAAGCTGGCCGTGCGTGTGTCCGGCGTGACCAACGAACTCGAAGGCGTCGTCAGCGAAATCGCGCCGTCCGCCGATCCCAACAGCCGCACCTTCCTGGTCAAACTTGACCTGTCGCCGACACCCGGATTGCGCGCCGGCCAGTTCGGCCGGGTGGCCGTGCCGGTGGGCGAAACCTCGGCGTTGCGTGTGCCCGCGTCAGCCGTGTTGCAACGCGGGGAAATGGAACTGGTTTTCGTTGTGGTAAACGGCCACGCGCAACTGCGCATTGTCAAAACCGGCAAGCGCATCGGCGACGAGGTTGAACTGGTTTCCGGCGTGGACGCGGGCGAACAAGTGGTCACCGAAGGCGCGTCGAGCCTGTTGGATGGACAACCCGTCACGCTCAAGCCGTGAAAGCCGGGGCTGACCATTCTTCCACCGCCTCACTGGGCGTGGCCGGCCGCATCGCGCGAGCGTTCATTGATTCCAAGCTTACCCCGCTGATTATCATCGCGTCGGTGCTGCTCGGCCTGTTTGCGGTGCTGCTGCTGCCGCGCGAGGAGGAGCCGCAAATCAAGGTGCCGATGGTGGACGTGCTCGTCACCATGCCCGGCGCCGGCGCCAAGGAAGTCGAGGAGCGCGTCACCCGGCCGATGGAAAAATTGCTGTGGGAAATCCCCGGCGTCGAATACATCTACTCGACTTCGAGCGAAGGCCAGTCGCTGGTGATTGTGCGGTTCAAGGTTGGCGCGGACATGGAAACCAGCCTGGTGAAGCTGAACCAGAAGTTGCAATCCAACTACGACAAAATCCCGCATGGCGTTTCGCAACCGCTCATCAAGGCGTGGTCCATCGACGACGTGCCGATTCTCTGCCTGACGTTCCACAGCGCGCGTTACGATCATTTGACGCTGCGCCGGCTGGCGGCGCAGGTGGACGACGCGGTGAAACAGGTGCCGCAGGTGGCCGGAACCACCATCATTGGCGGCTCGCGTCGCGAGGTGCGCGTGTTGCTGGATCCCGCCAAGCTGGCTTCGCGCAATCTCAGCCCTGTTGGTTTGATTCCCATGCTGCAACAGGCCAATCGCCAGTATGTCGCCGGCGGATTGACCAGCAACAACAAGGAAGTCGTGGTGGAAACCGGCGGATTCCTGACCAGTGCCGAAGACGTCGGCAATGTGGTCGTGGGCGTGTTTGGCGGCAAACCGGTTTATCTCCGCGACGTGGCGACCATCGTGGATGGCGCTGAAGAACCGAATCAATACGTCTTTTTCGGGACGGGCGCAGCTGCGAATGTAAATGCGCCGATTGACCCAAACCGTGTTTTGACAAGCGCGGCTACGGTGTTTGTTGATCAGCCCGCCATCACGTTGAGCATCGCCAAACGTCCGGGCGCCAACGCCATCACCGTCGCCGACGAAGTCCTCAAAAAAATTGACACGCTCAAGGGCCGCATCATTCCCGCCGACGTGCAGGTGTCCGTCACGCGGAATTACGGGGTGACGGCGGAGGAGAAATCCAACGAACTGCTCTGGCACATGCTCATCGCCGTCGTCGGCGTGTCGCTGTTGATTTTACTCGCGCTGGGCTGGCGCGAATCGCTCATCGTGGCCATCGCCATCCCATCCACGCTCGCACTCACGTTGCTGGTGTTTTATCTCTACGGCTTCACGCTGAACCGCATAACGTTGTTCGCGCTCATTTTCAGCATCGGCATCCTCGTGGATGACGCCGTCGTTGTGGTCGAAAACATCGTCCGCCATTTTCATCTGCCCGGCAACAAAGGCCGGAAATGGAGCGCCATCGCCGTCGAGGCCATCAACGAAGTCGGCAACCCGACGATTCTCGCCACGTTCGCGGTGATTGCCGCCGTGCTGCCGATGGCGTTTGTGGGCGGGTTGATGGGACCTTACATGCGGCCGATTCCCATCGGCTCGAGCGCAGCGATGTTTTTCTCGCTGGCCATCGCCTTCATCGTCACGCCGTGGGCCAGCATCCGGATTTTGCGCTGGGGACGGAAATATTCCTGTCTTACCGAAGGCGCGGCGTGCGTGACCGAAGGCGAAAAACCGCCGCTGCATATTGCGCCGGTGGGAAATCTGTTTACGCGGATTTATTGCCGCCTGATGAACCCGCTCGTGGCGAAACGAAAGGCGCGCTATCTCTTTCTCGGCGGTCTCGTCGTACTGTTGCTGGTCTCGATGACGCTGGTCGGCGTCGGCTGGGTGAAGGTGAAAATGCTGCCGTTCGACAACAAGAGCGAATTCCAGATTATCCTTAACATGCCGGAAGGCAGCTCGCTCGAACGCACCACCGAGGCTGCGCGCGAAATCACCGCTGCTGTGTGCACGGAACCGGAGGTAACCGATTACGAAGTTTATGCCGGGGTCGCTTCGCCGTTTAATTTCAACGGCCTTGTGCGCCAATATTTCATGCGACAAGGCGCAAACGTCGCCGACATTCAAATTAATCTCCTGCCCAAGAGCGAACGCCAGGCGCAAAGCCACGACATCGCCAAACGCGTGCGCCCGCGCGTGGCTGCCATCGCCGCCCAATTTGGCGCGCGTGTGGCCGTGGCCGAGGTTCCGCCCGGCCCGCCGGTGTTGCAGACGCTCGTGGCCGAAATTTACGGACCGACCGAGAAAGACCGGCTGGCGCTGGCGGGGCAGGTCATTGATATTTTCCACAACACACCGGGCGTGGTGGACACCGACTGGTACATCGAAGCCGATCAGCCGAAGGTGCGCTTCGTCATCGACAAGGAAAAGGCCGCGCTCAACGGTATCAGCGCCGAGACGATTTCCGAAACGCTGCGGTTGGCGGTCGGTGGCGAGTCGGTGGATTTGCTCCATGTCCCGCGCGAGAAAGAGGACGTGAACATTGTTTTCCAATTACCGCTGGCCAGCCGGACCAGCCCGGAGGAATTGCTGGCGCTGCGCGTGCGTTCCGGCGACGCCAACGCACTGCCGGAACCGGGTTCAACAACCGGTGCGCCGCCGCTCGTCCCGTTGCGTGAACTGGTGACCGTCGAACACACTATCACCGACAAAAGCATCTATCACAAAAATCTCATGCCCGTGACCTATGTCATAGGTGACGTGGCGGGTTCAATTGAAAGCCCGGTCTATGCGATCCTGAAAATGAACAAGGCTTTGCAGAAACTCGACACACGCCAGTTCGGTGGCGACGGTTCGCCGCTGAAAATTTACAACTATCACTTGCCGTTTACGGAAAATCAGCCGTCGCTCAAATGGGATGGCGAATGGCACATCACCATTGAAGTGTTCCGTGATCTCGGCATGGCCTTCGCGGCGGTGCTGGTGCTGATTTACATTTTGATGGTCGGCTGGTTCCGGTCGTTTCTCACGCCGCTGATTATCATGGTGGTGATTCCGTTCTCGCTGGTGGGGATTTTGCCGGCGCACGGTGTGTTGCACGCCTTCTTCACGGCGACTTCGATGATCGGTTTCATGGCGGGCGCCGGCATCGTGGTGCGCAATTCGATCATCCTCGTGGATTTCATTGAATTGCGGCTGGCGGAAGGCAAACCGCTGGCCGAGGCGGTGGTCGAGGCGGGCATGGTGCGATTCCGGCCTATTCTGCTTACTGCGCTGGCGGTGGTGGTGGGTGCTAGCGTGATCCTAAGCGACCCGATTTTCCAAGGTCTGGCGATTTCGCTGATGGCTGGTAGCCTGGTTTCGATGATCATCGCACCGGTGGCCGTGCCGTTACTATATTTTATGACCTTCAACGGCTGCAGGAAATCTTGAACCGGCGCATTCAAACCTCGGGATGAAACACGGGTGGTTTGCTTGACCACCGAAAACAGAGTAGCCAGCCCATGAAGACTTTCTGTTTCAAGGCATTCGAAACAAACAGGTTACCGAGGCTCAATTTGTCTCGGTTTTCATCGGTGGGGGGATGCAAAAGATTTTGCAAAAATCTATTGACAATTTTCGCGTTTGATACACAATAACGACATAATAAGTCGTCAATCAAAACGTCTTTTGAAATGTATTAACATTTTTTAAACGAATAATTGAAACCAATGAGCAAAAAAAGAAAATTTTTTTGCAGCGAATAACGACATGATAAGTCGCTATTAATATACGAAGAAAACTATAGAAAATACGAGTGCATCGGAACCGGAATCAGTTCGCCAAGCCAATGACCGTGTCGAGTGGCTGGAAATTGTCCGCCGGCAGGTCGGTTCGCTGCGCTATGGCGTGGTTCAAATCGTCGTGCACGATTCGCAAGTCACGCAGATTAAGAAGACTGAGCGTGTGTGGCTGGACAAGGCCCCCGCTCAAACCAAAACCATTTGGGCCGACCGGAAGCCTGGAGCCTGAAACAAACGAGTGCCCACCGGATTGCCGGAGGCGAAATAGCAAAAAACAAACAACAAACGACAAACAAAGACAACATGAAACTAAATCAGTTGATTCTAGTAAGCTTTGCCGGGTTGCAATTTATCTTCCCGGCATTGGCTGCCGATGACACGGCCACCAATTCCACCGGGACCGCACAGATCTGCGCCTGCCAGTTCTGCAGAAGCGGCGGAGATTGAAGCCTTGAAAAAGGAAGTCCAGGAACTTAGCCAGAAAGTCAGCGCCCTTGAACAACAGCGCGAACTGGAGCAGCAGACCAACGCCGCGACGCCAACCAGGAACAAATCCAGGACCTGGATCAAAAAGTGCGGATCCTCGGGCGCCAGCGCGAACTGGATCAGGAGACGGCGGCCGCGGCCGCCAAAGCCCAGCCCCGCACTGTCGCTGGGCGCGAATGGTTTCAGCTTCGGTTCCGCCGATTCGAATTTTGTGGTGGCCCTGCACGGCGTGCTGCAGGTGGACAGCCGCACCTTTGAGCAGAACGACAACGTGCCGGGCAACGACAGCTTTCTTTTGCGCCGGGCGCGCCCGATCCTTTCCGGAACGGTTTTCCGCGATTTTGATTTCCTTTTCGTGCCGGACTTTGGCAACGGCACACCCGGGGCCTCCAGTTCGGCGACCACACCGAGCATCTACGATGCCTATGTGAATTATCGCTACTCGCCGGCGTTCCAGATCCAGGCCGGCAAATTCAAAGCCCCGGTCGGGTTGGAGCAATTGCAAGCAGGATGTCAACACCTCGTTCAATGAACGTTCGCTGGTCACGGACCTGGTGCCGAACCGGGACCTGGGATTTGAATTGCACGGTGATATCGCCGGCGGGGTGTTAAGCTACGCGGCCGGCATTTTCAACGGTGTCGGTGACGCGCGCAATTCGAGCAACATCGGTTTTCAGGACAACCGGGAGTTTGATGGCCGATTGTTCGTGCAACCGTTCAAAGGAACAGAACTCGGCCGCACTGCAAAATCTGGGTTTTGGTGTCGGCGGCAGTTGGGGTGATTCCTCCATCACGAACACGCTCGGTTTGCCCAATACGACGGGCGGTTCGCAGCCGGGATACTTCACGGACGGACAGCAGCAGTTCTTTGCCTACTACCACCAACGTGGTGGCCGCTCACACGCACTGGCGGCTTTCGCCGCAAGGCTATTATTATTACGGCCCGCTGAGTTTGATGGGTGAATATGCGATTTCCGATCAGGAAGTCCGACCGTGGCACCCAGTCGGCGGATTTGCAAAACACCGCCTGGGAAATCTCCGGCGGCTGGGTGTTGACGGGCGAGAATGCCACGTTCACCGGCGTGACTCCGAAACATCCGTTTGATCCCCACAACGGCCAATGGGGTGCGTTGCAGGTGGTGGGGCGTTACGCGGAGCTGAACATCGACAATGCCGCGTTTCCATTTTTTGCCAATCCGGCGGCCTCGGCTTCCGCCGGCGCAGGCATGGTCGGCGGGTTTGAACTGGTATCTGAACCGGAACATCCGCGTCAACGCCAGTTACTCGCATACTACCTTCACGGGCGGTGGCAGCGGTTCGCCCAGCGTCAGCACCGGGCAGTGTCAGCAGTCACCCGGAAGACGTGTTCTTTACGCGCGTGCAATTGGCTTTTAACCAAGCCAGCACAAATTGCAACGACCCATGAAAACATTTCTGAAAATTCTGGTTCTGCTGGCCTGCTCGCTCGCCGTGCGGCCAACGCCAAGGAAATCAAACTCCTGAACGTCTCCTACGATCCGACGCGCGAGTTGTATCAGGATTACAACGCCGCCTTTGCCAAATACTGGAAGGCGAAAACCGGCGATGACGTGGTCGTCTCGCAATCGCACGGCGGTTCCGGCAAGCAGGCCCAGTCCGTCATCAACGGCCTCGAAGCCGATGTGGTCACGCTGGCGCTGGCCTACGACATTGATGCCATTGCGCAGCAGGCGCAATTATTGCCCGCCGACTGGCAAAAGCGTCTGCCGGACAACAGCACGCCCTACACCTCGACCATTGTGTTTCTCGTGCGCAAAGGAAATCCGAAAAACATCAAGGATTGGGATGACGTGGTGAAGCCGGGCGTTATCGTGGTGACGCCCAATCCAAAGACCTCCGGCGGCGCGCGCTGGGCTTATCTCGCCGCGTGGGCGTACGCGCTGGAAAATTACGGGCACGACGACGCCAAGGCGCGCGACTTTGTGAAGCGGCTTTACAAAAATGTGCCCGTGCTCGATTCCGGCGCGCGCGGCTCGACGACGACCTTCGTCGAGCGCGGCATCGGCGACGTGCTGCTGGCCTGGGAAAACGAGGCGCATCTGGCCCTCAAGGAATTTGGCGCGGACAAATTTGAAATCGTCACGCCGTCGTTGAGCATTCTGGCCGAACCGCCGGTGGCGGTGGTGGACAAGGTGGCCCAGAAACACGGCACGACCGACGTGGCGAAGGCTTATCTGGAATACCTTTATTCCGACGAAGGCCAGGACATCGCCGGCCGGAATTTTTACCGTCCGCGCAATGCAACCAAGGCCGCTGCCAAATATGCCGGCCAGTTTCAGCCCGGTGAAACTCGTCACGGTGGACGAGGATTTTCGGCGGCTGGCAGAAAGCGCAAAAAACCCATTTCGCCGACGGCGGCGTCGTTTGACCAGATCTTCCAACCATGAAACGTTCGTGGTTCCTCCGACGTGGGCGGCGGCCGGTGCCAGCCGGCATGCCCCACAAGTAGGAAACCGAAACATCGAAAACCTATGACCATCGCCGATCTCAATCTGAAATCGCCGCCCAACGCCGCGCGCGCGCCGGCGTTCCATCGCCGACCTGCTCGCGCCGCTGGATCAGATCGCCGCGCATTCGCCGAACCTGGTGGCGAACCACGAGGCGCACTTTGAAATCGGGCGGCGAAACTTACGAGTTGCCGCGCTATTTGTTTGTCGGGCCGAGGGGCGGCGATACGCCGATTCGCGTCGGCATTTTTGCGGGCATCCACGGCGACGAGCCGGAAGGCGTGCGTGCGGTGGTTCAATTTATCAAATTACTGGAAGCCAAGCCGGAGCTGGCCACCGGTTATTATTTGTCGTTCTATCCGGTCTGCAATCCGACCGGGTTCGAGGACGGCACGCGCCATTCGCGCAGCGGCAAGGACTTGAACCGCGAATTTTGGAGGAATTCCGACGAGCCGGAAGTCCGGCTGTTGCAGGCCGAACTCATTTCCCATTCGTTTCAACGGCATCATTTCGCTGCACACCGACGACACCAGCGACGGTTTTTACGGCGTGGTGCGCGGGGCGACGCTGACGAAGCATCTCATCGAGCCGGCGTTGCAGGCCGCCGAGAAATTCCTGCCGCGCGACGAGCGTTCGATCATTGACGGTTTCCAGGCCCGCAACGGCTCATCCGCGACGCTTACGACGGCGTGTTGAGCGCGCCGCCGAAAGTGCGCCCGCGTCCGTTTGAAATCATCCTCGAAACGCCCCAGCGCCGCCGGTGTATTTGAAGGAATACGCGTTTGTCGTCGCGCTGAAAACCATTTTGGACGAATACCGCAAGTTCATCGCCTACGCGCCCAACCTGTAACACATATCATGAGCAACATATGATCTACAACGACATCACTGAAACCATCGGCAACACACCGCTCGTGCGGCTGAACCGCACGGCGAAAAAACACGGCGCCGTCGCCGACGTGCTGCTCAAACTCGAATTCTTCAACCCGCTCTCCAGCGTCAAGGACCGCATCGGCGTGGCGATGATTGACGACGCGCTGAAATCCGGGCAAGATCAACCCGGACACCGTGCTCATCGAGCCGACCAGCGGCAACACCGGCATCGCGCTCGCGTTTGTCGCGGCGGCGAAGGGATTGAAACTGATCCTGACGATGCCCGAGACGATGAGCCTGGAACGCCGCAAGCTGTTGAAAATTCTCGGCGCGAAACTCGTTTTCACCGAAGGCGCCAAGGGCATGAAGGGCGCCATCGCCAAGGCCGAGGAACTGAACAAACAGATTCCGAACAGCTTCATTCCCCAGCAGTTTTCCAATCCGGCGAATCCGGAAATCCATCGCAAAACCACCGCCGAGGAAATCTGGCGCGACACCGACGGCAAGGTGGATTTTGTCGTGGCGGGCGTGGGTACCGGCGGCACCATCACCGGCGTGGCGGAGGTCATCAAAAAGCGCAAGCCCGGTTTCAAGGCGATTGCGGTCGAGCCGGCGAAGTCGCCCGTGATTTCCGGCGGTGCAGCCCGGACCGCACAAATTGCAGGGCATTGGCGCGGGTTTCATTCCGGCGAACCTCAACACCAAAATCGTGGACGAAGTCATCCAGGTGAACGAGGAGGATTCCGGCCCGGTTTCCAAGGAGGTCAACCAGCTGGACGGGATTCCCGTGGGCATTTCCAGTGGCGCGGCCATCTGGGCGGCGTTGCAGGTGGCCAAACGCCCGGAAAACAAGGGCAAAATCATCGTCGCCATCGTGCCCTCATCGGCCGAGCGTTATCTTTCCGCGTGGCTGTTTGCCGACGTGGATGTCAATTCGGACAGACATTACGGGCTTGATTCCTGCCGCGGCGTAAAGAATTCTTTCACATCGTCGCTAACAACCGTTAAACACAGCACAGCGCGCATGGCCAAGAAAACGACCAGCGTGTTGCCGGGCTTCCGATTGACGCTCGGCTACACGCTGCTTTATCTCAGTTTGATTGTGCTGATCCCGCTGGCGGGCGTGTTCGTGAAAACGAGCACGCTCTCGTGGGAACAGTTCTGGCACATCATAACCGCGCCGCGCGCGCTGGCGTCGTATCGCCTGAGCTTCGGCGTGTCGTTTCTGGCGGCGCTTGTGAATGTCTTTTTCGGCATCACAGTCGCCTGGGTGCTGGTGCGATATGAATTCTTCGGGAAAAAAATCGTGGACGCGCTGGTGGACATGCCTTTTGCGCTGCCGACCGCCGTGGCGGGCATCACGCTGACGGCGTTGTATGCGCCGAACGGCTGGATCGGCCAGTTGCTCGCGCCGCTCGGCGTCAAGGTCGCGTTCACGCAACTCGGCGTGTTCATCGCGCTCACCTTCATCGGGCTGCCATTCATCGTGCGCACCGTGCAACCGGTGCTGGAAGACTTCGACCCGGAACTCGAAGAGGCCGCTGCCAGTCTCGGCGCGAACCGCTGGCAGACGTTCTGGCGCGTCATCCTGCCGATGCTGTATCCGGCGCTGCTGACCGGTTTTTCGCTGGCGTTCGCCCGCGCGCTGGGCGAATACGGCTCGGTGATTTTCATCGCCGGCAACATGCCGATGAAGACCGAAATCACGCCGCTGCTCATCGTCACCAAGCTGGAGCAGTTTGATTACGCCGGAGCGACCGCGTTGGCGGTGGTGATGCTCGTCGGTTCATTCGTGATTCTGTTGACGGTCAATTTGCTCCAATGGCGGAGCAGTCGTCACCTCGCGCAGTTCGCGCAAGCTTGACATGGGCGACACCACCACATTTTTCCGCGCCAAACGCCGCGAGCCGCATCGCCGGGCGACGGCCGAGTTGCCCTGGGTGCGCCGGCTGCTCATCACTGGCGCGTTGTTGTTTCTCGGAATTTTCCTGGTCTTGCCGCTCGTGTCGGTATTTGCCGAGGGGTTGAACAAGGGCCTCGGTTTTTATTTCCACACGTTCCGCGACCCGTTGACATTGAGCGCCATCAAATTGACGTTCATTGCCGCCGGCATTTCCGTGCCGTTGAATTGTGTCTTTGGTGTGGCGGCGGCGTGGGCGATTGCGAAGTTTGATTTTCGCGGCAAAAACATACTCATCACGCTGATTGACCTGCCGTTCTGCGTTTCGCCGGTGATTGCGGGATTGATTTACGTGCTGCTCTTTGGCGCGCCGGGGCCGTTTTGGACCTGGCTGTCCGACCACAACGTCAAAATCATCTTTGCCGTGCCGGGCATCGTGCTGGCGACGACGTTCGTGACCTTTCCGTTCGTCGCGCGCGAGTTGATTCCGCTCATGCAGGCGCAGGGCCGGACGGAGGAGGAAGCGGCGCGCGTGCTGGGCGCGAGCGGCTGGCAGACGTTCTGGCGCGTGACGCTGCCGAACATCAAATGGGGTTTGCTCTACGGAGTGATTTTGTGCAACGCCCGGGCGATGGGCGAGTTCGGCGCGGTCTCGGTGGTGAGCGGCCACATTCGCGGCCAGACAAACACCATCCCGCTGCACATTGAAATTCTTTACAACGATTACAACACCACCGGCGCGTTTGCCGTGGCGACGTTGCTGGCGTTCCTCGGACTGGTCACGCTGGTGTTGAAGACGTGGATTGAACGAAAGAAAAATGCCGAGTTGCGCGCATCAGAAACGAGGGTGGCCGCATGAGCGTTGAAGTCCGCAACATCACGAAAAAGTTCGGCAGCTTCGCCGCGCTCAACGGCGTGGACTTGAAGATCGAGTCCGGCGAACTCGTCGCGCTGCTCGGGCCGTCCGGCTCCGGCAAGACGACGCTGCTGCGCATCATCGCCGGGCTGGAATTTCCCGACCCCGGCACGGGACAGGTTTTGTTTTACGGCGAGGATGTCACCAACCTCCCCGCCAGCGAACGCAAGGCCGGTTTTGCCTTCCAGCACTACGCGCTGTTCCGGCATTTGAACGTGTTCGAGAACATCGCGTTCGGCCTGCGGGTGCTCCCGCGTTCGAAGCGGCCGAAGGAACCCGAAATCCGCGAGCGCGTCGAACAATTGTTGAAGCTCATCCAGCTCGACGCGCACGGCAAGCGTTTCCCGTCGCAACTTTCCGGCGGCCAGCGCCAGCGCGTCGCCCTGGCCCGCGCGCTGGCTGTGGAACCGAAGGTGTTGCTGCTCGACGAGCCGTTTGGCGCGCTCGACGCCAAGGTGCGGAAGGAATTGCGCCGCTGGCTCCGGCAATTGCACGAGGAAATCCATGTTACCACGCTGTTTGTCACGCACGACCGCGAGGAGGCGCTGGAGGTGGCCGGGCGCGTGGCCGTTTTGCGCGACGGACGCATCGAGCAAATCGGCACGCCGGACCAGATTTACGACCAGCCGGCCTCGGCGTTCGTCTATGATTTCCTCGGCAACGTAAATTTATTTCACGGCCAGTCTCACGGCGGCGGCGTAAAAATCGGCGACACGGAATATGCGGTGACCGAGAAAGGCGGCCCGCCCGAAATGCCCGCCGTCGCGTTTGTGCGGCCGCACGACATTCGCATCAGCCGCGAACCGGGTGGACAAGCCACGCTGCCTGCGCGGGTCATCCGCTGTAATACGGCCGGTCCGTCCGCGCACCTTGAACTCCGACGGCTCGATACCGACGGCTGGTTCGAGGTGCAATTGAGCAAGGAACAATTTCACCAACTGCAATTGAAGCCGGGCGACCAGGTATATGTGGAATTGCAAAATGTCCGAGTATTCCCTGAAGATTATTCCATTTGAATTTTGCTGAAAACTTTGAGAGGTTGGTGTGGTGAACCGTTTTTTGGGGAAATTATTATTCCCGCGCCTGCCGTCTGATTTGCAGAGGCGCAAGATTAATATCATGCTGGCGGTTCTGTTGGTTGGCCTGCTCCTGGGCGGCCTCCTTGCCCTGGTGGCGGTGGTCAGCAACAAGGTGGGCGCCCATTGAGCCGTTGCCTGTGATTTCACCATAAATTATGCGTTGCGCGATTTGACCCCCATCGGCGTCGCCCAATGGCAGACCAAATTTGTGGGTCACTGCCAAAGAATTTGAAAGGCAGCCTGCCGATCATGGCGGAAATCGAAGCCGAGATCGGCAATACACACACCAAACAGCATGGCTTCTGAACCGTCAAAAAGTTCGATTTTCCCTCGAACCGACTGGGCCGAATTGAACCAGGCGGCGGAGGCGGATGAAGCACGCCTTGACCGGCTCATACGTCTGTATTGGATGCCGCTGAAGATTTTTCTGGTGGCAACCTTTCCCAGTTTGAAGAATCAGGCTGACGTGTTGCTTCAGGACTTTGCCGAGGACAAGTTGCTCAAAGAGGGATGGCTGCGAAGAGCCGATCAAAACCGGGGACGATTTCGCGATTTTCTGAAGACGAGTTTGCGGAATTTTGTTCTGGATCATTTGAATCGGGCGGAGGTGAAAAACCCGCCGATTTCGCTGGAGGAGTTGGAACAAGAACCGCCACAGCCAGATGATCACACCGAAGAATTTGACCTGGCCTGGGCGCGCACGGTGCTCGCAGAAACCTTGCGGCGGATGGAGGCGGATTGCAAAAATCCAGGCGAGGACCAGCCGCGACGCAGCCACATCTGGGAGCTGTTTCGTATCCGTTTGCTGGAGCCGATCTTTAATGACGCGGCACAGCCATCCTACGACCAGTTGATTGACCAGTTCGGCCTGAAATCGCCAACGGACGCTTCCAATACGCTCTTGAGCGCCAAGCGCATCTTCAAGACGCACTTGAGCAGGGTAATCAAAGAATATGCGGGACAAGATGCCGCGACCGCCGCCGAGATTCAGGCACTGGAAGATTTGCTTGTTCGATTGGCGAAACGGGGATAAAAGAAGTATGCAAGATGCCAGGAAACCATCCGTAACAGGTGATAGAACTGTTATGTCCGACTTTGACTCTTCGGCGGCGGTGTTCAATAGCCGTGCGAAAAAGCTGGCCACCTTGCTGGCAACGGGTGAGGAACGAGCCAAACTTTGGCGTCCCGACGAATTGGCGGCAATTTTCCGGCACCAGATGTCCGCGCCGATGCTGGTGGATTTGGGGAGTTTTGATCCGCGCACCGCAACGAGGTTAAGAACCTTGAGCGAAGCCCAGGGCTTGCTTTTGAAAAGTTTTGCAGACCTCTTTCACCATCCGGCACCGCTGATTGAACTTTTGGAACTGGTCAAGGATTTTGCCAAGGCGAACCTGGATCATCCCGAGAGCGGGCTGCCGGGAGAAATTGCCGCGACGCTTTACTACGCGAGCATCGCCGCCGCGCTGGTCCGCCTCGACGAGCGCATTTCACAATTGCCGGATACCGATTTGCTGCGCGGCTTGCGCTGGACCATGGAGCAAGCCTGGCTGGATGAAAAAACGAAGGCCTTGCTCGCCCAAGCGTTGGAAAAAGCAGCAGGCGGCCGGAAAGGAGCCGGGTCATGAGTGAAGACGCGCCCAAGGAGAACCCGCCGGCATTTGTGCCACCCGTCTCATCATTCACGGGACCGATTGCCGAATTGATCGCCCAGCGGATGCTGTTTCCGCCGTCACGTCCGGGTTTGCTGGCCATTTTGGATCAGTTTGAAATCCTGCGCGTCCTCGGCGGCGGGGGCATGGGCATTGTTCTCCTGGCGCGGGATTCCGGCACCGGACGGGATGTGGCCATCAAACTTGTCAAATCCGACCTGGTGACAAATCAAAATGTAATTCACCGTTTTCTCAAGGAGGCCGGGCACCTGAAACGATTGCGGCACACGAACGTGGTTCCGGTGCAGGAGATTTCAGATCGGGCGGAAGGTCCCTACTTTGTCATGCCTTATTTTGAAAAAGGCAGTCTGGCCAATCGGATCAAACCCGGACAACCTTTGGATGCCGAGTCCATATTGGACCTGGCCGCGCAGGTTGCCGAAGGGTTGAGCTTCGCGCATCGCAGCGGCATTATTCACCGCGATTTGAAGCCGGCCAACATCCTGTTGACGGCGGATGGCAAGGCTTGCCTGGCTGATTTTGGTCTGGCACGAACGCTCTTCAATGACACGATTGTAGATGTGGAAAACCGGAACCTGGAGGGGACAGCACCTTACATGTCACCGGCGGTCGCGGCGGGTGACGCCGAAGATACGCGCTGCGATATTTATTCCTTTGGGGCCTTGCTTTACGAAATGCTGACCGGGCAACCGCCTTACAAAGGCCGGAGCACAAAGGAAATCCTGAACCAAATTATTGCGGGACCGCCCAGGCCAATCACCAGCTTGAACCCCAATGCGGATCGGGGTTTGGTTGCCGTGGCCGAAGGTTGCATGGCCAGAGAACTTCGTGATCGTTATGCTGACATGCGGGATGTCCTGAGCGACTTGCAACGAATAAAGGATAACAAACAGCCAACAGGCCAACGTAGATTTAAGGGAGTGGCGGGTGACAAGCTGTCCCAGGTTCGGCGCGTGCTGAAAGTCATCTGGGTTCCGGCGTGCCTGGCGGGGATTGCATTGTTGGGTTGGATGTTATGGCGTGAACACTCTCAAACGGTTATTCCACCACCACCTCCCGCATTGAACATAACCACACTGGCCGGGCAGGTTGGGGTCGGCGGCTACGCTGACGGCGCTGGAACCCAGGCACAATTTCGGCTGCCAAACAGTGTTGCCGCAGACAATGCCGGCAATGTTTATGTGGCGGACACGGCCAACAACACGATCCGAAAGATTACTCCGAGCGGAGTTGTGAGCACATTGGCTGGAGTTTCTGGAAGTCACGGCAGTGCCAACGGCATCGGCGGTAATGCGCGCTTCTGGGCTCCGTTTGGCATTGCGGTGGACCGCTCTGGCAATGTCTATGTGGCCGACACTGGCAACAATACAATACGAATGATTACTCCCAGTGGCGTCGTGAGCACTTTGGCGGGGCTGGCAGGCCATCCCGGCAGCAAAGATGGCATCGGCGCCAATGCGCGATTTCGCAATCCTTGGGGTGTCGCAGTGGATGACGCGGGCAATGTCTTTGTGGCGGACATGAGTAACGACACAATTCGGAAAATCACGCCAACTGGTGTGGTGAGCACGTTGGCCGGTCAAGCGGGGATAAGCGGCAGTCTTAATGGCGTCGGCACCAGCGCGCAGTTCAACAATCCATTTGCCATAGCCGTGGACAGCGCGGACAACATTTATGTTGCGGACAGTGCCAACGATACCATCCGGAAGATCACGCCAAGCGGAGCGGTAAGCACCTTGGCTGGTCTGCCCGGAAATGCTGGCAGCAGCGACGGCAACGGCAATGACGCACGGTTTTGGAATCCCCAGGGTCTGGCGGTTGGCGACAGCGGAAATATTTATGTGGCGGACACCGGTAACAACACAATCAGGAAAATCACACCGATGGGAGTGGTGACCACATTGGCAGGACTGGCTGGAGCCAGCGGCACCACTGACGGTAACGGAAAGGATGCACGATTTAACAGTCCCGGCGGAGTAGCGGCGGTAAACACGGGAAACATCTATGTGGCGGACACCAACAACCACACTGTCCGCAAAATGGCCTTTTCCGCGTCGCGGCGTCCTTGAAGATTTGAACCTGGTCGAAGACCAGAACAACCATTCTGAACCGCATAGTCGGACTCGTTAAAAATTTCTCAATTCTTCTGCAAGGTTTCACCAAGTGAACCGTAATGGCCAGTGAGGCCATGCAGCAGACGCTGCAGCCTCTGCGAAGACATTAAAAATAGAGACTTATGAAAACCAAATTACTTCTCACGGCCGCCCTGATCGGCGCGGCGACCTTGTCCGCCCAGGCCGGAGTTCGCTTCGGCTTTTCGTTTGGACTGCCACTGCCAGTGCCTGTCGTAGTGACGGCTCCCGTTATGCCGGTTGTTATGACTGCGCCTGTTGTCGCCGTTCCGTCAGTGGTGGTGACAACTCCGGCCTATCCGACACCGGGTTATGTCTGGGCGCCGGGTTATTGGTCGGTCTGCGGTTACAACCGCGTGTGGGTTCCCGGCTGCTGGCATTATCGTCCCACGCATTTCGCGTATGCCCATTCGCATGGTTGGCGTCGTTGATGACGGAAGTCGTGGTTGCGGGACTCCCGCGCCGTGACAGTCAAGGATCGGAAAACAAATGAAAAAGAATAAAACAATGAAAGCAAAATGTTTGCGTGCGTGTATCCTGTCAATGGTGGCAGGGGGAATCACCGTGTTAGTGTCAGGCTGTGTAGTTTATCCAAATGGAACAGCGGGACTTCAACCGCTGATAATTGCAGCTCCGGCGCCGGTGGTGGTGGCTCCGGCGCCGGTGGAGCCAGTAATGGTTCCTGACAGTTACGTTTGGGACGGTGTCGAATTCATCGGGGTCGTTGGTGGCGCGAATTTCTATGTGGGACCCGGCAATGTCTGGCTGGCCTGTGACCCGGTCCGGTTGGAGCGTTTCCATGGATGGGAAAGGCACCATCCTGATTGGCGAGACCACGCTATTCGCAATGATCGTTTCAGGAAAGACGCCCACGGACATATTCAACCAATGGGACATGGCAGGCCGGAAAACGGAAAGGCCGCGCCGAAGTCGGAGAAAGACGAACAACATTGATCGCGCCCGGTTTTGGCTTTGTTTGGATTCCAGGTGCCTGGGGTTGGGAGGAACGGCGGGTATGGGAGGGTGGGCATTGGGCCCGCCCCCCATATCCAGGTGCGGTATGGGTGCTCCATCGGTATGCTTGCCGCAACGGGGTTCACGAGTTTATTCGCGGCGGTTGGCGATGATGATTTCCGCAGCCACCTGTCGTTTGACTGAATTGTCCCATCACATTTGGTGCCGCAAAACGCCGGCGGGGGAGTAACGTCGCAAATCATGCAAACAAGCGTTGTTTCAGAGGGCAAAGCAAGCTCTCTTCCGGCCAAATCAAGCGTCTCGAAAGCGGATTTGGCTGCGCCGAAAACCACGATTGCCATCAGCGAACAACATGGTATGGTTCGGTTGGCTGGGTATTCTCGTGTGTTTATTCGCATCCGCGGGCACTGCCGTTCAGATCGAAATTGCCACCCGGCATTTTTGAGCGACAGGCCGACTATTTCGGCTGTCACCGGCCTTTCGACCGTTTTGTCAGTGCCGTGAAGACATCCGCGATATCGGCACGCTTCACATTGCAGATAGCCTGCAAGATTTCACCGATGAAAAAGTATAGGCCAATGAGGCCGCACAAATGAAGCGTGTCATTGAGAAACCAAAAACTTGAAAATTGGAGAGCAATTATGAAAAGTGAAAAACTGATAAACATGAAAGCGACCGTGAAGGTTGCCCTTGTCTGTGCCGCCATTGGCTGGATGTGTTGGAGCGCCGAGAATGCTTGTAACGCCCAAACCCCGCTGTCAAATCTGTCACCCGACTTGCAGGAAGTGGTTAAACTTTCCCAAGCCAGGATGCCTGACGATGTCATCAAGAATTACATTAGCAGCACGGGAAAATCCTACAGACTGAGCGCAGACGACATCATTTTTTTGAGCAATCAAGGGGTGTCTCAGGGCGTAATAAGTGCGCTCCAAACCGCATCATCTGCCAACCCAAACCCGCCGTCGGTCGCTTCTTCTCCGACAGCGCCGCCTCCACCGCCTCCACCCCTCGCCACTCCTGTAGCTGGCAACGTTCCACCCGCGCCCGATGGTGGGCCAACGCCTGCCGCAGATACGGCCCCGCCGCCAATTGTCCAGGAAGTCAACTTCGATTATTATCACAATCAATTAGCCCCTTACGGAGCTTGGATTCAAGTGGAGGGTTACGGTTGGTGCTGGCGTCCGGACGCCGCCATAAGTGCGAATCCAGACTGGCGTCCTTATTATGATATGGGGCAATGGGTTTACACTGAAAATGGTTGGTTTTGGCAATCAGATTATACTTGGGGAGATATTCCATTTCACTATGGCAATTGGATCAGGGATCCCAATTTCGGCTGGCTCTGGGTGCCGGGTTATACCTGGGGTCCGGCCTGGGTTTTCTGGCGTCAGGCGGACACAGACGGATGTATTGGTTGGGCGCCATTGCCTCCCGGTGCAGTCTTTGTTGACGGTGGATGGATGTTCCATGGCGTTCGCGTTGGAGTTAATTTCGACTTTGGTCTGGGCGCAGACTTTTTCGTGTTCGTAGGGTACGATCACTTCCATGATGGGTTCTTTCGAATGAGGGGGAGGGAATATGCGTTCCACGTGCCTCGCGAACGGGTGCGTGCATTTTATGGAAGGACTGTTCTTCGAAATGAGTTCCGAAGGGATGAACACGGCAGATTAGTCAACGACGGGATAGGCCGCGACCGCGTCGAACGCTTGACTAATCATCGGGAACAAGTAGCACACTTTGAAGAGAGAAATCCGGTTGGAGACCGCAACCGACTGGATGCGCAGCGAACGAAAGAAGCTGGCAAGCAGGCAGGGCAACAAGTTGGCAAGCCAGGGGAACCAGGGCATGAACAGCTTGGCAAACCGGATGAGCGACCAACGCCGACACCAGCGGTCAACAAGGTATTCAGGCCTTCAACACCGGTGTCACCAAGGCAGGGCCAAGCCCCGGAAAAAAACCGGAAAAGCGGCAAACTACCCAATTGAGATTTAACAGTTACGAGCAACTGAGAATGTAAAAGTCAAAGAAAGTGAGAACACCAGTGAAAAATTTACAACGAACCATTGGAGCAACAGTTGTGTCTGTGGCACTCGTGCTGACGACAGGATGTGTGTCACCGAATGGCAGACCGGACAATACGGGAACCGGCGCTTTGATTGGGGGAGCCTTGGGCGCCCTTGCCGGTGCCGCGTCTGGCGGGCGACACGCTGGCGAGCACGCGTTGATTGGTGCCGTGGCTGGCGTCATTGCGGGCGGGTTGATCGGCCATATGATTGATCAGGAACAGCAGCAGCGGCTTCAGCAACAGTCACCGCAAACTTGGTATAAAGTCCAGAATAACGATGCCGTCTATGCCGGCTCGCCGCCTCCGTCAGCGCCACCTCCGCCAATGCTGCCTCCGTCAACGCCACCGCCAGTCAACGCCGCCCGCGTTGGTGCCACCGGCGGCCACAGCGCCTCAAATGCAACAGTTCACCGTGGACGACATCAAGGCACTTACTGCGGCCGGTGTTAAACCAGACGCCATCACTAAAGAGATTGACATATCGCAGTCCAAATTTAGCCCGCAGGACATCGCCGCAGCGCAACAAGCCAATCCTCCCGTTGATCCGGAAGTCATCGAATATATGAAGAGTCACGCCAGCTAGTTCGATTGCAAACGGTAAAAACTGGAAGTGTTGTTAGTAATCGGCACGGTGACCCTAAACACCGTTCCTGTGACCTGTGAAGGATTGGCCACCAACGACCATGACGCCGATGGATCAAGACTGGTTGAAGTCATCAACGCGGACGCCGCTCCGCCAAATGGCCACTGTAATTCCAGGTTTGATCCCGCGAGGGAAGTGCCTATGACGAGAGGGGCGCCCGTTCCGCCAACCGCGTCGGCCACCGGCAGAACATTGCCTCCCGCATCAAAAAACGACGCCGTATTGAAGCCTGCCTCGTTGACACCGTTGACGGCCTGATATTCTGTTCCCCAATAAAAGATGCCGGCGCCGAGTTGGTTGGGGACACCTTCGACAATTTGAGCCACTGTTGCAATGAAGCTGACCTGGCCGGCTCTGGTGGGAGGGTAGCCATAAAGACTGGCTCCGTTGTTCGTCCAAGAGGTAGGGAAGGTGTTCGTGTAGGGAAAAGCGGTCTCTGCGACAATTATAGGTTTATCATAGCGGGCGGCAGCGTTGTTGAGGCAGTTGCTCAGACTCGCCGGTGATCCCTGGTAGAATGGGTAATAACTCTCGCCGATGATGTCGTAAGGAACTCCTTGAGCGTTCAGGTTGTCAAAATACGACTTGGTAGTGGCCCAGTCTCCGCCACGGTCAATATGAACAATGATTTTGGGCATTTTAGCGCCCGTAGCATTCGTAGCGTCCTTGATTCCCTGAATTGCCGCATTCATCAATTGGCCAAGCCGAATCCATGATGGGTTGGAGCTGCTCCATGTGCCCGAAAGCTGCCCATTGGTCCACAACATGCCGTCGGTGATTTCATTTCCAATCTGAACGTAATCCGGCATCGCTCCCGCGGCTGCGAAGGTGACGATGGTATTACTGTTGTACATGCGCATCTGCTGTACAAGCTGGGTAAAGTTCAGGTTGGCCCAAGCGTTGGGGGTGGCTTGATGGCCGGGGTCAGCCCATGTGTCGGAGTAATGAAAATCCAGGGAGAAGAGCAGTCCGGCATTCTTGACTCGCACAGCCAAGGGTACGGTGTAACTGAGATTGTTGGTGTAGTCGTAAGGATCCGCGCTGGCTTGGGCTGCACTGCTGGTCCAGAGCCGCAGCCTGATGCAATTGATGCCATGGCTCTTGAGAATTTGAATCCCATCTTCCTTCGTGCCCCCATCTTTATAAACGACACCCCGACTATCAAAGAACGCCAGGTCAGAGAAATCCGCAGCAGCCAGGAAATTAGTATTCGCTCGCGCTGAACTGCCAAAAAACGAGGAAGCAATAATAAAAAGAATTGAAAGTTTTAAACCCATACATTGTTCATGATAAAATCAAATTAGCTCTTGGCGCTTGCCATTACAAATTGTCGCGTGCTACTTGAATATTCCGGCCTGTCAAATGTAGGGTTCTCGGTGTTTCCCGGGAGTGTTGACGATATTGGGGGCATCCGCGTAGAAGTTGGTTTTCCGCCAACAGGCCCGCCAAGAGACCTGAATTTTGGGCCCGGTTTCATGTTCCTGTTTTATCCAAGCCAATCCCCATGCTGATAGAAACAAAAGTGCTGCTCGTTTTCACAAGCAGCACTATGGTTCTTCACAATAACCAGAATCAAAATTAGCGAGCGGAACAGGCTCGCCGGCGCATGATCATAAGCAGCGTGCCCAATCCCAACAAAGCGCAGGTGGCTGGTTCGGGAACGGGTTGAACGGTGTACAAACTCGCAGCCGTACCGAAGTCCGAACCGCCCGCGTCTGTAGCAGAGTCATAATATGAGGTGCCATTCCAAGGTGTGTAGGCATTATCTGACTCCGCAGGTTGACTTAGGCTGTCCAATGCAAAATAAGCACTTTGCCCGCCAGGATTTGCGTACGACGACACAACGTCGAAGTAGAAACTGTTGCCGGCACTCAAATTGAGGCTGCTTAGCGGTAGCGTCATTGTGGCGAAAGTATCTCCAGTGCCACCGGCAGCATAGGACGCCGATGCATTCTGCGTCCAAGTCCCGCCACTATATGTTAATGCACTGGCACCAGTTCCCCAAGTATTAATCAGGGCGTTTACACCGGTGCTGATGCCAATGTTTTCACCCCAAGGGTTAACGAGTGATGTGGATCCACTGCCACCTTGGCCAACTTGCTGAATTTCGATCGCATAAAATATCCATGAAGCCTGTGCCATGGTCGAGTTGATGGTGAAAGTGATATTGTTCGCATCATTGTTGACCACAACGCTGCTGATAATTCCGCCATCCGCAGCGGCACTGCCGTCAGCGTAGCCGTTGCCAGCACTATAATAAGTGGTCTGGGCTTTCGCCGGCAACATGGCCATGGTTAACACGGCAATAACAGAAGTAACCAGAAAAACAGTTTTCATATGTTGTATTGAATTACGGGTTCACCAATTGCCTTCATTATGCCCTAATCGCTGAATTTGCCCAGCCTCACAAATGTATGGTTCTTTGGCTGGTTTAGGCGGGCAGGATGATCGGCCCAGCGTGGCTCGTGGCCAATTCGGCCCGCCGCATAGCTATTCTGCCTTTCCTGAAAGGAACTTAAGAGCGGCCTCGGTTCGTGAGCGCACATGCAGCTTGTTGTAAACGTGCCGGAGGTGCCAGCGCACGGTGCCGTCGGTGAGCCCAACCCGAGCGGCAATCTGCTTGTTGGGAAATCCCTCAGCCAGCAATTCGAGGATTTCGCGCTCGCGCGGAGAAAGCCCCTCCACCTCCGCCGCAGTGGTAACGGGTTCCTGAAAGGAAACAATAACCTTGCGGGCAATTTCGCGTGACATCGGCGCGCCTCCCTGCCGAACCTCGCGGATGGCGGAAACGAGTTCTTCGGGGGTGCAACGCTTCAAAAGGTAGCCACAGGCTCCGGCTCGCAATGCCTTGAAAATGCGTTCGGTATCTTCATAAACAGTGACGATGATGATCTGAACCGAGGGCATCAGTTGTTTGAGCCGGGCAGTGCATCCGATGCCTGAAATGTCAGGCAATTGAATGTCCATCAACACAATGTCAACCTGGCGCTTGGGAATCTCTTTAAGGGCTTCTTCGGCCGTCGCGCAAACATAAACGCACTCGCATTCCGAATCCGCCTTGACGAATTCCATGAGGCTTTCACGGATGACTCTGTTGTCCTCAACGATTGCGATTCTGGTCATAAGCTCTCAACGCAATGGCAGGTCGAAGCGCACGATCGTGCCCTCGCCGGTTTTGCCGTTCACTTCAAACTGGCCGCCCAGTTTTTCCAGACGTGCCCGCATATTGGTCACGCCGTCCATTCCATCTGTTTGGCCGGCATGGACCCAACCCCGGCCATTGTCGGCAATGGTCAAGCGGACCCGTTCCTGTTCAACCTGGATGTTCAGGCGAACTTCAGTGGCGCCGGAATGCCGCACAATATTGGTCAGTGCTTCCTTGAACGCGAGAAATAATTGGTGGCGATGCCGCGAGTCCACAGCATGGTCGTCCGGCTCGAATGGCCCTTCGAGCCGCCAGGCGATGTTTGCCAATCCCAGGAAGCGCTCTGCATAAAGGGAAAAATAGCTGACCATTGAGGCCAGCGAGTCATGAGTGGGATTCATGGCCCAAACGATTTCATCCAGAGCCGTGACCATCTGGCGCGCTTTGTCATTCATCTGCTCAAGATAACTGCCCCGCGTTTCCGGCGGCACGGAGGCGGAACGCGCCCTGGCTCCCAACATGCTGATTTCAGTGAGCCCCGATCCCAGTTCATCATGGAGGTCCTGGGCGATGCGAGCTTGTTCCTGCTCCATGGTGTGCTGCTGCTCCACTCGTTGCCGTTCCTGAATTTGGATTTCAAGTTCGGC
Source organism: uncultured Verrucomicrobiae bacterium (assembly GCA_963754775.1). Classification (GTDB taxonomy): domain Bacteria; phylum Verrucomicrobiota; class Verrucomicrobiia; order Limisphaerales; family UBA11358; genus UBA11358. The sequence continues at coordinate 44,391 of CAVWHM010000042.1, read as the reverse complement.
TGTGCGCTGCTCGACTTTGCGGCGGAGTTGGGTAACCCAGAGCACCGTGACCGCCAGGACGCACGCTAACGCGCCCAGAATGACCAAAAGTTTCTTCAGAGTCCACCAGGGCGGCCGGGCCAGCACAAAAACGTCCGACGGCGAGTTAAGCAACAACTCAAAGGAAGCAACATCCTGACCCACGTTTTGGCTGGCATATGTTCCGGTCAATTCCAGCAGGCTCCCTCCCGGGATGGCCCGAATGCCCTGATCGGTGCCAGGCACACGAGCTAAAAAAGACCGCAAACCAACTCGCATCTCCAATGCTTGTTCCGTTGGGGTATTCCTTTGATTCACAAGCACTGCCTTTACTTGGACTCGTGTAGAATCCAGATCCGCGCGGATCAAATCGTCCGGATCCAGCGGTCTGGCTTTGGGAAGAGTGGCATGGCCGGTTTTGCGGACCACGGCCTCACGTAAAACAGGAGAAGCGACGCTCAATTCCGGAAAACCCACAGCATCCACAAAATCGCCGACTTGCAAGCCGGTCGGATGCTTCGCGATAAACCGGACACCGTTGGTACCATCCATCATGAAACATTCTGACTCTCGGATATAGATAATTTGCCCGGACACTTTTACCCGTTGAAACACGCTCGCCTGGGGGTCAAACAAGAGCAGTTCAGACCCCGTTTTTCTGGGTGTAGAGAATAAATCCGCCGGTGACGGCTGATCCACCGTGATGTCGGCGCCATTAATCCGAATCTCGCCCATCTTAACCCGGTGAGTTAAATAATCCCAAGTGGCAAACAGACATCCACGCACCCGGACCAAAGCATCCTCATAACGCTCAAGATCCTGAGCTTTGAGGCCGGCGACGCGGAGGTCGGCTTTAATCCTTCCATCCGGAGTAAGCAGAATCACACCATCAGGCTGCACAGAGGTAAGAATGCCTTGGACTTCCACATATTGGGCATCCAAACTTCCGTTCATCAATTGATCCCAGGTGGGATGGATGGGTTCGGGAAGAGTTCCCATTCCGAGGATGCGTACTCGGCTGGCATCGATCACAGGAGCAAACAAGCTTGGATCAGTTACGCCTTCGACTTCCAAAAACTCCCCAATGCGGGGCAGGTCTGAACGACTCTCGGAGAAATCAATGACATAAATCCCGCGCGTGGAATCCTGGATGGTAAAGGCTTGATGCTCCGGCAAAACCGAGGTGATGACGCCGCGGATTTCAACCGGGTATCCACGCTGCGCTTCCTCGCGTTTCAAACGATGGACTTCAGCGGCATTGACCAGCAATGGAAGTTCCGCCTGCGTTTGTCACCGTGCTTTCGGTGATCGCCGAAGGTGGTCCCAACAGCGTAATTTCCTGGCCACTTGGGACTAATAAAACACCGAGAATTGTCCGACCGTCGGCGGCAAAGGCGCCTTGGCAAAACCCTGTGGCACGAATGCGATGATTCAAAAGAAGCGCGGGGGAGAGGCCGGAGCTATTGGCAATCTCAAGGCGCATGCGGCCTGTTTCGGTGCTTAGTTCCAGCTTTAAACCTTCCGGCTCTTCACTCACAAATGTTACCTTCCCTTCAACCTCCACCCATTGGCCCTCTTCTCCGCGCTGCAACGTTTGACCAATAACCAAGGACTGAGGTTTGGGAAAAGTCGCACGACCGAGCACTTTCAACTGTAGCGAGGGTTCGCCCACGAACAACCGGCTGCCGTCATCTGAGGTCGTATGGAAAATGTACAGACCATCCCGGGGAACATCCAGAAAGCCTGTGAAACAAACCCCCACATGCTCTGGCCGGGCCATAACGCGCAGATCAAAGTTGTCCACCGTCCCGGTTTTAAATACAGGCGATGAATTAAAATCAGGGAGCACTTCGGCGGGGGCTTCAGAACATTTGAAATCAAGGCCATTGACCCAGTTGCTTGCTCCACTTACGCCGTCCGCCTTAACCCGGAAGAGCGCCGAGTCCGGTATCTTCTGCCGGGGCAGAGCAGGTCCCTGGTACTCCACTTTCAATCCATATTTCTCGACCCCATTGAACCACTCGACTCGAATCGGATTGCGCCCAGCCTTCAAAAAAACCGCCCCGGATTTCTCCACCATGTCGTGGACGCCGTTGTTGTCCACAACCGGCCCTTTGGCTCCGATCCTGAAACCGGCGCCCACCGGCGTAATCGTGCCGTTTCCTTCCAAAAGCACTCTTTGTCCTGACTCCACGGATTCGCCGTGCAAATCCGTTTCCATTTCCTCGGCGCCGGAGTCATCCTTCAAAACAAGTTTTCCCAGCGTTGGATTTACCCACCAAACGTCTCCTTCAAGATGGATGGAGTAACTCGTTTGTGGAATCTGGGCAGCCAGAAAGCGGATTTGATGAACATTGGTTACTGCGGCTGAAGTCTGGTTGTTGAAAGCCTGATCAGCTCCTGCCAACTGAGCGGTCGATTCCACCCCCATTATCATCAACCCGCAACAAACTGCCACTCGCCAGGACCAAATCAAGCGAGACACACGCATGCGGTTTAGCGTATCCGTTATGGTTTGTCTTTGCATCAGGAATTTGAATTTATTCGTTTTGGGTTCACATGACTGAGCCTTGTGCGGATACAACCGATAAGCCCGGCTCGGTCGTGGTCGGGACTCGAGCATTCAATTCAATGCCGGCTTCCCTGGGTTCATCAGCCAGGACTGTAATCAGAATCCGCGTGCCAAAGTTTGGCACGCCGAGGATGCCGTGGGCGGGGCTCCGCACATCATAATTGTATTCATCTTCTCCGCAGCAATGACTCAACCATTATCCAAGAGTGTGATGTTTCCTTTTAATGTCTTTCGACCGTTTCCGAACGCGTGGTTTGCGTTGCTGGTTGAATGCCTAATACATTCATTGCGGGAAGCGGGTAGCCCCTGGCATCGAACAGAGAGTTGGCATCTGGACCCCATCCACGACCGGTCGCATTGGTAACATAAGTGGCTTCTGGGTGCCAGTAATTCACGCCGATGCCGCACCCTTCGGGCGCTTCCTTGACCGTCCTGATGAGGTCAGCCAGAAACTGTTTTTGTCCCTCAGGGGTCATTGGCCAGACCATATTTTTTGCAGCGGCCTCCGATAATTGCACGCTTCGAGTTGGATAGGCTGTTTCGACAACCATCACGCCCTTGTGGTAACGGTTGATGGTCTCGCGAAGGTTGTCGCGGAGGTTGTCCATCGTCCCATGCCAGTTCGGATAAAAGCTCTGGCCGATGATGTCAAAGTCAACTCCGGCACTCGTGAGGTGGTCGAAATACCACTTGGTGACAGGCCAGTCGCCGCCACAATCAATATGCACAATGATGCGCACATGGTCGACCGGCGCAGTCGCAGAACGGACACCCTCACTGGCGGCTTTGAGGACGCGGACAAGATGGTTCCACTGTTTCGCGTCATCGTAAGGTTCGGGCGGAGTTATCACGATTACATCACCGGAGAACACTTTGACGGTGGAGAGAGGCACCTTCACCTGCGCATCGGGCCACAGAGTGCCACCGGTGATTTCGTTTCCAATCTGAACAAAATCGGGCGTTGCCCCGGCCTCTTTCAGCGTCTTGATAACGTGGGCCGTATATGTCTGAACCTGCTGTACGAGGGAATCAAAATCGAGCTTCGCCCAGGCTGCAGGTTTGTTTTGCTTTTGCGGATCAGCCCACCAGTCAGAATAGTGGAAATCAATCATGAGAGTCCCGCCGGCGTCCTTGATGCGTTTGGCCAGCCTCGTCGTGTATTCAAGTCCGTTGACGCCATTGCGCGGATCAACCCAAATCCGCAGACGGAAGCACGTCCAGCCATTTTTCATGAAAATGGCCAGGGCATCACCCGGCTTGGCTCCATCCATATAGACTCCTCCCTCCCGTTCTACCTGGGAGAGGGTGGAAATGTCGGCCCCAAGATAAAATGGCGATGGCTTGGTTACGGACGCCGCGGTGGGGGTGTTGCTGGCACATCCCGTGACCCAAAGCAGCGCAACGCAGGCTAAAATCGCAGAATAAATATGAACACAGTACGAGCGCAGGCTTTGACACTTTGATTGGCCTTCATTGGGCATGCCGTCATTTTTCCAAGGAACTGGCAGTCTGCCTAGCCTCACAAATGTACGGGTTCTCGTTATCGGCATTTCGGCACGATCTCGGACCAACCAGCAGCACCTGGGGGTTGGTGAGATTGTATGGCGCGAAAAGCCAATCCCATATTCAGACTGGCGCCAGTTCCTGAACCCAACGATGAGTTTTCACTCGAATGACACCATCCAGAACCATACTTTTGTGAGGCTAGGCAGGCTTTCAAAGCGCGATTATCGTAAGAAGAATCAAGCATAAAAGTGTCGCGTGAACCGACGTGTGTATATTGTAATCGAGATGGTTTGCTGGACAAACAAATACAAGATACGCAATTGGTATGATTCATACACCGCCACCGATGTTTACGTTAAAATCATCAAAAACAGAAAATAAGTCTCGATTCCTGTCGGGCTTTACCCTGATTGAACTACTGGTGGTTATTGCCATCATCGCCGTTTTGGCGGCCATGTTGCTTCCGGCCCTTGCCAGCGCAAAAATCCGAGCGAAGCGAATTCAATGCGTATCGAACCTTAAGCAGTGGGACATGGGCTTTCAAATGTACGCCAATGAGAGCGATGACAGCATGCCGGCAGGCTGGTATGATCCTAACGGAATGTGGATGGTAGCGTTGGTGCCATTTATTCCCGGGGCCAGCTACGGCGGGGACATATGCTTCTGCCCGGTGGCAAATGATACCACGCGAGACACACTTCCAAACTTTTGGGTAACCTCAGGGTGCACTCTTTTGGCGTGGGGAATAATGGGCACAAATGGTTATCCTCTCGGGTCGAGTACAACGCCGGCTGGCGGGACGTCGGTTTGGGGCCGCCCCGGAATGGCTGGCAGTTATGGATTTAACGGCTGGATGGCCAATCCTCCGGCTGCGGCCGATGCTGGTGATCCTGCAGCGCCGGGATATTGGCGGAAATTGACAGCGGCTGGCAGATTCGCGAATGCGCCATTGTTCGCCGATTGCGTGTGGCAGGGATCTAACCCGGCGCCAACCGATACGCCGCCGCTTCACTCAGGTGATTGTGCTGTGGACGCCGCCATGCCGTCCTTTTGCATTCCCAGACATACCGGTAAAAGTCCTCTCAACATGGCATTCATTGACGGATCGGTGAATGACGTGGGGTTGAAACAGCTTTGGCAGTTGCCTTGGAGCAAGACTTTCGACCCTACTACCGAAACCTTTCCCTGGCCAAAATGGCTGAACGGTTACCAATAATTAAAAACATCCATCTGAATTTCCAATGCCTGTAACATTCCTTTGTTTGCGCAAAGCAGATAACCCAAACAAACCAAACTCATAAAACCATGAACAAAATACTATCAATAGCCCTTTTTGCTGGCGTCCTTTTGGGCGCGCTCCCGTTTGCATCTGCGGTGACGATTTACACCGAAAATTGGGGCAATGCCAACTCGTCGGTCACCGGGAACGGTAACATTAATCTGGTAGGCTGGACCGGTGTTGCCGTCACACAGACTGCGGGTCCTTACCTCGGCATATACGGTAACGCAGGTGCGAACGATCCCTTCCTCGGTTTGGGATTGCCTGTGAACACGGTTTATTTTACCGGCTTTTCCCCCAACCAAACCGCTCCCGGGATGTTTTACACAACGGACACATCCGGGCCCGGCTCGGGTGGGGATTCCAGCTTCACCGATATTGATCCAACGTTATACCCCAATTTGACTTTTAACGTAGAAGTCCGCAATGGTAATGGGAATTTAACCAACTATTTTGCAATTCAGGTGGGAGGTTCGTGGTATGTGGCAGTCAACAACCCGCTGCCGGTGTATAGCCCAGGCGCTCCTTACAACGCCTTTACCAATTGGACCATGGCTTATAGCACCTCGGCATCCGTTTGGAATACTCTGACCATAAACGCCACCAGCGTAACCGTCGGGCCGCAGGCAGGGGCCAATTTGTCCGGTAAAATCACCGGGATTGGCATTGTTGAACTTTATAATCCTCTTAGCACCGGTGGCGGCGACGGATTCAATTATAATGAGATTGTCGTTAATCAAGGTCTAAGTGACTTTCCGTCGAACCCGGCGACCAATAGCGCCCCGGCGGTTTCCCCCCAATACACATATGTCGGTGGCGGTGCGTCATTTTTGCCGACATTTGCGGGCGCACCGAATTTAATTTACCGCTGGAAGACAAACGGAGTCACTATCAATGGAGGCAGATATATTGGCGCACAAACCTCTATGCTAACCATCACCAATTGCAACACCAACGATGCGCTGGTTACCTACTCGGTAGTTGTGACCAACTTTTTTGGCAGCGCCACAAATGGCGGCATGACTTTGATTGTCAGCAATGTGCCTCCGGGTCTTTTGTATGCGGAAACTTTCCCTTATGTGGGACCCAATGGCAATCTGCCGATTACGGGTGTTGGCTGGGTGGCCGCATCTGGTGGTGGAGACGGCATTTACCAGGTTGGCAGCTCCGGTCTCGGTGATGTCTTTTCCTATTCAGGCACCGCCGCAACAAACGCTTACTACACGACGGATACCAATGACACCGGCCTGTCTGGATTGCCTTTTGTGGATATAAATCCCGCCAGCTATCCCGCTATAACTTTACAGGCCGGTATCGCCCCGGGGAATGGATTCGGCCAGGTTCAGGGAGCTATCAGTGTTTATTGGGCGGTTGCGATGAATGGAACGTGGTATTCCTCCGCGCAACCCATACCGGTATCTCTTATAACGCAAAACGATTTTCTAACCTATCAACTGGGATTTAACCCTGCTGCAGCGAATTGGAACAACCTGACAATTACAAGCACTGGTGTAACAATCGGCAGTCAAGCCTCAAGCGCTTTGACCGGCAACATCACCGGCGCAGGCCTGGTCGTTGCTCACAATGATGCGAGTGGTTCAGACATGAATTTCCAGAATTTCGAAATTCTGACAAACCAAGCAGTGGGGACGGCGCCGTATATTGACACCGACTTTCCCCTCGACGTCGGGGTCGCTTCAGGCGGTGGCGCGAGCTTTGGCGTTTCCACCGTCGCCGGGACACCGCCGTTCACTTACACTTGGACGACAAATGGTGTCGTTGCTCAAGATGGTGGCAGAGTCTCCGGCTCAACCACCCCGACATTGACCATCGCGGATCTGAGCAGCGCCGACAACGGCATGCAAATCGTCGCATTCGTGACGAACTCTGCCGGCGGTGATGAAAGCGACAGTATTTATAACCCCGCAACGTTGACAGTAACCAACGCTCCCGTTGGCCTGATTTATTCGGAAGCGTTTCCTTTTGTAGGCCCGGTTGCCGGCAATTATCCCATCAGCAGTGTTGGCTGGGTGGAGGCGGTTCCCAGCGCTCCCAACGCTCTCTTCCAGTTGACAGCTAACACAAGTGAAGGAGCGGTTTTTGCGTATCTTGGAGCCGAGGGCACGACCGTGTATTACGCAACCACGGCCACTGATACCAACCAGTCCGGACTGCCGTTCCCGAATATCAATCTGGCGTCTTATCCGGGCTTGAACTTTTCAGCGGATATTCAGCCAGGTGCCGGCTCCAACAATGTTACTGCGTATTTTGCGGTTCAGCTCAATGGCGCTAATTGGTACGTCGCCGCAAGTCCTCTGGCAGTGAATCTTACTACCCCGGGTTACACGACTTACACAATGGCCTTTAATCCCGCCGCCGCGAATTGGAAAAACTTGACCGTAGCCACCTCGGGTGGGATCATCGGGTTAACGGCGGCCGGCAATTGAGTGGTGTGATGACGGGAGCCGGTCTGGTGTTCGTCACTGTGGGGAGCGGAGGAGACTTCAACTTCGATAATTTCCAGATTACGGGAACCGGGGTCGGCGGCATCAACGTTGGCCCGCTGACCGGCGGCAACCTTAATCTGTCGTGGGTCGGAAACCCGGTGGTGAACCTGCAAAGCACAACGATCTTGAGTCCTGCGGATTGGCAGGATGTGCCCAATACGCTGGGGCTTTATTCGCTGCCGGTGCCGGTCACCGGATCGCAGAAGTTCTTCCGGCTTGTTGAGCACTAAAATATTCAATATTCAGACTTTCTGAATTCAAACAAGCTGCAAGCGGTTAAGGCCGCTTGCAGTCTTTCTTGATTTGTGGAGTCCTGCGTGATTGGGGAGCAGATTTTTTATTATGACCGGATTTGACCTGCGGAAACTTGGGTTGACAGCGTGTCTTGCGGTTCTTGCTTCGACGATCGCCGCGGCGGACAGCCACACCATCACGATTACCAGCCCAAAGCCTCCGGTAACTGAAGGCTTCAAAATGGGCGGGGCGCGCAGACCCGACGGCACAGCGCTGACGCTGGATAGCAGCAGCCTGTTGCTCAACGGAAAACCGTGGACACCCGTCATGGGCGAATTCCATTTCTCGCGTTATCCGGAGAATGAATGGCGCGAAGAATTGCTAAAAATGAAGGCTGGCGGCGTTGATATCGTTTCGACCTACGTTTTCTGGATTCATCACGAAGAAATTGAAGGACAATTTGATTGGTCAGGGTCACGAAACCTGCGTCGCTTTATTCAAACCTGCCAGGAGGTCGGCTTAAAAGCGATTGTGCGTTGTGGTCCGTGGGACCATGGCGAAGTGCGAAACGGCGGTTTCCCGGATTGGCTGGTGCAAAAAGGTTGGCACTTGCGTTCCAACGACACCAACTATCTGGCGGCGGTCAAAAAGCTCTATGGCGAAATCGCCAAACAGCTTGACGGGTTGTTCTGGAAAGACGGCGGACCTGTCATTGGCATCCAGTTTGAAAACGAATACAACGGCCCCGCCGAACATCTGTTGACACTTAAACGCATGGGCCAGGAAGTCGGACTCGACGCGCCGATCTACACCCGGACCGGCTGGAATCAACCCAAAGGGCGCATGCCTTTTGGCGAAATGGTCCCGCTCTACGGCGTCTATGCCGAAGGCTTTTGGGATCGGGTACTCACGCCCATGCCGGCTGGTTACTGGAAAGGGTTTCATTTTTCCAATTTCCGCATGGATGATGCCACCTGCAGTGAGATCCCTGGCGAAGGAGGTACCCTGGACCCGCCGGACGCCGAACAATACCCCTATCTTACCTGCGAAATTGGCGGCGGCATGATGAACAGCTACCACCGGCGCATCCTCGTCAACCTCAAGGACGCCGAATCCACCACGCTCATCAAACTGGGTTCGGGCAGCACTTTGCTTGGCTATTACATGTATCACGGCGGTGTGAATCCCGAGGGCAAACTGACTACCATGATGGAATCGCAAGCCACGGGGTATTGGAATGACATGCCGGTTAAAAACTACGATTTCCAAGCGCCGCTGGGCCAATACGGTCAAATCCGCCAGCAATATCACCGCTTGCGACGCCTTCATCTTTTCCTGCATGAATGGGGTCCAGCTTTGGCCGAAATGCCGGCGACCATGCCGGATCAGCGTCCGCAGGGTAAGAATGATTTTAGCACCTTGCGTTGGTGTGTTCGTTCCGATGGGCAAAGCGGATTCGTTTTCGTGAATAATTACCAACGCCTTCAGGACATGCCTCCGAAAAAGGACGTGCAGTTCGTGGTCAATCTTCCTTCCGGTACCCTCACTTTTCCGCAAAACCCGGTTACCATTCCATCCGACGCCTGCCTTGTCTGGCCATTTAATCTCGAGCTTGGTCATGGCGTTCGGTTGGTTTGGGCCACAGCGCAGCCGCTGACCGCCATTGACGATGGCAATGTGCGCACCGTGTTTTTCTCTGAAACCGAAGGCGTTCCCGCGCAATTTGCCTTCGAAACAAACGGTCCAACTGTCGAAGTCCTTGCCGGTCACCTCAAGCACGACAAAAATATCAACCTTCTCCGCGACATAAAACCCGGCACGAAGGTCGCGGCAAAAGTCCGGCTGGCTGACGGCGGTTCCGTCCAAATTGTTGTCCTTGACCCCGGAAGCTCCCTTGCTTTATGGAAAGGAAATTTGCAGGGTCGCGACCGGGTATTTCTTACCCAGGCCGGCCTCGTCCTTGATGGAGACAACCTGCGCCTGACCTCCACCGCACCTGCCGACCTCAATGTATCCATTTATCCGGCCCCGATTTCGCTCAACTACAATGGCAGTAATCTCGCAAGCAAAACCGATGGCGTTTTTGAGCGCTTTGCCCCTCCAATGCCACGAGTAGTCAAATACAAAGCCACCTTCAAAAGCTTGCAGGCTGCCGGGCCGCCGCGGGAGATTCCGATCGGCCAGATCGAGCAGCCCGTTGCGACCGCTCCGTTGGACTCGGACTTTGAAAAGGCGGCGGTTTGGCGCGTTAAAATCCCGGAAGGCGTTGACCTCGGCACCGATCCCATCCTTCGCCTCCATTACTTCGGCGATGTCGCCCGCGTGATGTTGAACGGCAAATTTGTTACCGACGACTTTTACAACGGCAACGCATTTGATGTCGGTTTGCGCCGTCACGCGCCGGAAATCCTGACCGGCAATTTGCGCGTAGAAATCCTTCCATTGCGCAAAGATGCCCCGATTTATCTGGCCAGGGAGGTCCGGCCTGATTTTGGCAACCAGCAGAGCGTCGTTTCGCTCAACAGCGTCGAAATTATTCCACGTTACCAGATTCAACTCGAGGCACGGCAACCTTGATCAAACAATGCGCAAAGTGCCACTTCAGAGGATGAGAATGCGCCCGATGCTAATCGCGTTGGCCGGGATATTGTCCGTGGTGGGACAAATGCATGGCCAGGTGTTGCTTTTCCGGGAGACATTTCCATATCCGGGGTTGTCGGGCAATTTTCCCGTCAGCACAGTGGGCTGGGCCAACGATGTCCTGAACAATCCGGGTCGTCTTTATCAAAGTTCCGGAGGTGATGGAGCCGTGTTTGCCTATCAGAATGCCGCCCGAACGACGGCATTTTACACCTCCACAGTTCTTTCTGGCACGGTGGGAGCAGCAACTTTTCCGAGCATTAATCCGGCGTTTTACTCTGGAATCACATTCTCTGTCGATATCCAACCCCATCTGACGCCCGCCAACGTGACCGCGAGGTTTGCCGTGCAGATGAACGGTGGCGGTTGGTTTGTTTCCGCGAATACCTTGCCGGTGCCCGCGACCATCGGTCCTTTCGCCACCTATGCAAGCGCATTCAACCCCGCCGCTTCACAATGGGATGCATTGTCCGTCAGCGGCAATGGAACCGGCACCAGCGCCACCATCGGTCCTGCGGCCTCGAGCAATCTGACCGGCAATATTACCGGTGCCGGATTGGTCTTCACCCACACGGGAACTGGCGGGACGTTTAATTTCGACAATTTTCTCATTGCCACCACCAACACTGGTAATTTGGCGGTTGGTTCCATCTCGAACGGGCTGGTTTCGCTTTCCTGGCCTGCCGCATTGAATGTTTGTCTTCAGAGCACGACGAATCTAAGCGGAGCTGCCTGGGACAGTTTTCCCGGGACTGCAGGGCAAGGTTCAACGATGATGCCGATGAACACCGCGCCAACGTTCTTCCGGCTGTCTGCTTTTCCCATTGGCGGATTGCAGGACGGCGATTTTGAATCGGGAAATCTTGCCGCCAACTGGCAGACATCGGGGAACACCACGGCGGATTTCCTGCAGTCCGGCGGCGCCTTTTCCGGTTCTTATTACCTGGAGCAGAGCAATTCCATTCCATACCAGGTGCAGACTTTTCAAGTGGTCACCAATCTGCCGAACGGCTACTACAAACTGACTGCGATGGTTCAGAACAGTGGCGGCGAGAATGCTTGCTACATTAGTGGCAATGACAGGATGACCAGCCTGCCGATTTCCCAGCAATGGACTAACACCATTGTGCGGGGAATTAATGTCACCAATGGACAATGCCTGGTCAGCATTTATTCCGATGACGGCACGGGGAGCAACTGGTGCAAAGCCGACCTCATTCAATTGATCAAGGACGACATTCCCTACACCTTATTGAAAGGCGGTGACGTCTCGGAGTTGACTTACGTGGAGCAAGGTGGCGGCGTCTTTTACGAAACCAACGGCGTGCCGATGGATTGTCTGCAGATTTTAAAAAATCATGGCTTCAACATCATCCGGCTCCGCCTGTATAACGACCCCAGCCCGGCCAACAGCGATCTTCCGGTGGGGATCCAAAGCCCGACGAACATTCTGGCCCTGGCGGCTCGCGCTAAAGCGCAGGGATTTCAAATCGAATTGACCTTTTATTATAGTGATAGCTGGGCCAATAACCTGCCGCACGATTGGACGAATTATAACTTCGCCCAACTCACCAACGCGGTGTACAGCTTCACGACGAACTTCATGATGGAAATGAAAAACCAGGGGACAACGCCCGAATACGTTTCACTTGGCAATGAGATAAACGGCGGAGGGCTTCTGCTTCCCTATGGAAGCACCACGAACTGGCCACAATTGGCACAACTGCTCATAGCCGGCTACGCGGGGGTCAAAGCGGTTTCTCCCTCCACACAGGTCATTCTGCACATGAACAATGTCGACTCAGGCGGCGTTACCTCATTTCTCAATCAAGCCGTCAGTTATGGTGTCAATTGGGACATCACCGGGTGTTCCTACTATCCCTATTGGACCGGATATACTGCCGAACAGGCCCGGGACCAGATCAATTCCTGGTATTCGACTTACAACAAACCCGTGCTGATCATGGAGACGGGGTATAACTGGAGCACCAACACTTGCAACGGAGTTTTAGGGCAGCTTCAAAATAATGGGCCGGAACCGTTCCCGAGCACCCCTTTGGGACAAAAGGGGTTCATGCTGAATTGTTTCAACGCCATCAAAATGGTTAACCAGGGCCATTGCATCGGGGATTTGTATTGGGATCCGATTTTTATCTGCGTGCCGGGCGAGGGGTGGGAGCTTGGACAGCCAAACGTGGTGGACAACACAACCCTGTTTGACTTTACCGGCCATGCCCTGCCGGTTTTGGACGCCTTCTACTACAATAACTGAATTTCCGTAAACCCCATCAATCTGCGGGTTTTGGCGCGTCTGCCGATACTATGCTGTTTATCTACAGGCAACGCAGTGGTCCGCCAAATGCGTCAAAGCCTTTTTTGTTGCACGGCAGGCGAATCATTTGATCCGAAAATGGAAATCAACCCTGAACAATTGCGCAAGCTGGTGACCAGCTGTTAACGGGTCGGGAAGGAGAAATCAGTATGCACTATCAACATCGCAAACTTATGGTCTCTCTGCGAAGCCGTTGGCGAGACTTGAGTCCGTGAACGGCGATCCGCAGGAACCCTCGGCAAGTATTTGGATTGGGCTGATCCCTTGCGGCCGCTTGTTTGGTTTCGGACACCATGCCCCCGCCCGAATTGCCGCCTTCCTCCACTGTTCCATACCGGGTGACTCTTTATGGAACAGGCAGGGTTTTGGCTTTTGGCGGGTGTTGCTGCAACTCGGTGCGGATTTCGGTGAGAATTTCGTAATAGCGCCAGGCGGCAGGCGCATTGGGTTCCTGGTGATGGTCTGGTTTCAGTATCAGGTTGCCGGTGGCGAGGAGAACGTTGCGGACTTCTGGATTCTGACGGACTTTTTCGCGGGTGGCGGCGAAGATGAGTTGATAGTGTGCTCCCGAATGGGCGGGGCGATATTCCATTCGCTTTCCTTCAAAACTCACCCAGGTGATGCCCATTTTGGCCATGTTCTTGTCCGCGAGATCGCCGGCGTGCTTGGCGGCGAAGCCGGTGAGTTGTGCGACTTGCGCCCGGGTATAGGCCCATTCCACGCCGGGAAAAGAGGCGCGTGGGTCGCGGGTGTCTTCGGGATATTTCATCATCTGCCAGAAGCCTTCGACGCTGGCGTAGCGCTTGCCGCGAAAGGTGAAGGGGGTGGCGGCAAAATTGGAGAGCACGCCGAGTTCGTTGCGTTTGGAAAGGATCACCTCGCCCGGCGCGGCTGCTTGCGGGAGAATTTCCCAGGCCGGAGCGCCTTCCGCCGGGACTGGCTGCCACCAATGCGCCGGATACGTGGTAACTGGTTCGGGTGACTGGCGGCCGGCGGTGCGACAGGAACAGATGGCCAGCGGCAGAATCATCAGGATAACGAGCCAACATCTATTGGGCGTGAAGCTCATGGATACAATCTTGCTGAAAAGAGTTGGAATGAGGAGGCTAAAAAACGAAAGCGAGGCACGAAGGTATCCGCGATGCGCATGTTGCAAAAGGCGCTGGGGGGTGGAGAACGGCTGCACACCCTGTCGCTGGCTTAAAACGCATGCGCCTGACTGAAAAGAACATAATGCATATTGTGACCGCAACCGGCCAAATGTATGGGTTCAGTCACACTCTGTGAAAACACGTTATCGCTTAATTTGTCGCGGCATTCGCGGTGGAAAGTATTATTGCGTGGACACCCAGACTGGTAAGCGCACCAGCCTTCGCCCCAGCAACGCAGATGAAGCCCGCCAGATTGTCGAAGCCAAGAACCAATCCGAACGCCAGCCAGCGCTCAATTTGCATATTCCCAATGCCTTTCTCACGGGCACGGACAATGGCATCACCACGCGCACTTGGCGGCACGCCATTGAATCCCCGAAGGAACGTGAGACACATCTTATGTTTGCGGCGTGACCCGGACCGGAAAATCCAAATTTCTTGAAAACTTGATTCAGCAGGACAATTGGGCAATGGCGCCAGAGCAAATGCGGTTTATGACTTTGAAAAAAATTGTCCAAATGCTTACCTTGGCCGCAATGACCCGGCCAAAGCCGCCCAACCCCAACCTTGCCACCACCGACAAGTGGATCAAGGAACAATACTATAACCGCAAGGCCGGCAAACGCGTTGGCATCGGCTGATGAAAAGCAAAACACCTCCCTTTATTGCCAAAGCGCTGGGTTCCATTCCCAACCGCTTGCAACTCGCGGGTGGTTGGATTGACCAACCATTCGTTTCGCGGCATAACCCGAAACCACCCGGTTCAATGGTTGTCGTACAAATCGAGCCGAATTTTCGTCCGATGGACCGTTCCGGCATCGCCGGCGGCACGCGTGCCATCGCGATGCGAATTTGGAAGGACAAACTGCCGAACCGTCCGCCGGAAGATTTGGTGCGCGAACTTTACGAAGTCGAAAACAAGGGCAAGACCGAAATGAGCGGTTCGCAGGACATGATCGGCCTGGTTTATCCCGGCGTGAACCGGCTGGATTACGACTTCAAAGTCCACAGCGGCGTTTTTCCGTCGCGCATCGAATCGTGCAACAGTGCCAGGGTTGCGCGCTGGCTGGACAAGGTGTTGCATCTGATTCCAGTCGGGCCGCGGCCCGAAGGCTACAATCCGCTCGGCATAAAAAACCTCGATCCGAAATGGGTCGCACGCCTCGGCCAGTCGGGTCGAGATTGCTACGGCGCCATTGTTAAAATGGATGCGCAAGCTCTCGGTGCATCACTCAATCTGAACATGAAATGCTGGGAGACGCTGCTGCCGCGCGTCGTCCGACATCCGCTCATCCGGCTGGATTTGATGGCGCTGCTCAAAGCGTATCAACGACAATACCTTGGCGCGATGTATTCCGGCTGTGGTGGAGGTTATCTGATTGTCGTCTCGAATGAGACGGTTCCCGGCGCGTGCAAGGTGAACGTCCGCGTCGCGCCCAAATGAGCTCTCAAAAACAAGTCATCGTCTCCGGCGGGTTCGACGACATCCAGTCGCAGGACCTGCGTTTTCTCGAAGAAGCCGCCAGGCTTGGCGAGCTTTCCGTGTTGCTTTGGCCGGACGAAACACTGCAAAAACTCACCGCCAAAGCGCCGAAATTTCCGCTGGCCGAACGGCTGTATTTTTTGAACGCCATCCGCTATGTCAGCCGCGTGATTGAAGCTGATGATGCGAACAGTTTCGACACGCTGCCCCAAAATCTGAAGGTGGATGTTTGGGCGGACGTTGAGGCAACGACAAGTCCCGCGCGCAAAAAATTTGCCGTTGAAAACAAAATCGCCTACCGCTTTTTCAAGGCCGATGAACTGAAAGGATTTCCCGAACCACGGCCGATGCCGTCTGCGCCCGGCAGGAAAAAAGTTATCGCCACCGGCAGTTACGACTGGTTTCATTCCGGTCACGTCCGATTTCTCGAAGAAGTCAGCAGTTACGGGGATCTTTATGTCATCGTGGGACACGACGCGAACATCCGCCTGCTGAAGGGCAGGGGCCATCCACTGTTGCCGGAAGCTGAACGTCGTTACGTCGTCGGCTCGATCAAGTTCGTAAAGCAGGCGTTGATTTCCAGCGGCGACGGCTGGCTGGATGCCGACCCGGAGATAAAAAAATTGAAGCCGGACATTTACGCCGTGAACGAGGACGGCGACAAGGGCGACAAGCGCGAGTATTGCCAAAAGAACGGCATCGAGTATCTCGTGTTCAAGCGTACACCTGCGCCCGGTCTGCCCAAGCGCAGCAGCACGGATTTGCGCGGCTTCTAACTAAACCAGAAACATATTTTATGATCAAAACCGGTATTCTCAATCCCCAGATCAACTCACTGCTCAGCCGCGTGCGGCACACCAACACCCTTGTCATAGCCGATCGCGGCTTTCCGTTCTGGCCGCAAATCGAGACGGTTGACATCTCATTGGTGGATGATGTGCCGACGGTATTGCAGGTGCTCGCCGCCGTCCGCGCCGTTGGCAACTACCATCAGGCTTACCTGGCGCGCGAGTTTCAAAAAAACAATTCCGCCGCAACCCGCGCCGCGTTCGCGAAAGGGCTGGCGGGGATTCCGGTGAAATTCGAGCCGCACGTCCAATTCAAGAAACGTGTGCCGGGAGCGATTGGCTTGATCCGCACCGGCGACACGGTTCAATACGCGAACCTGATTTTAATTTCCGGCTGATGCCGGCGGGTTTCATTCAACTTCAACAAAACGCCCGCGGATTGCCGTGGGCGTTTGTTTGGAAGGCCGGATTATTTCGCTGCGTCCCTGGCTTCCAGCATCTGCCATAGCGCTCCGTAAATGGCAATGAACGCGAAGCAGACCAGTGGCACCACCATGCCAACGCGCATCGAGTGAACGTCAGCGATGTGTCCCATGTACGTCGGCGCAATCGCCCCGCCCACGATGGACATCACGATGAGCGAGGAGCCGAGCTTGGTGTAGTCGCCCAGTCCGCGAATGCCCAGCGCAAAAATCGTCGGGAACATCACGGACATGAAGAAGAAGGTGCCAAACAATGCGTACAAACCCAGTGTGCCGCCGCTCATCACCGCAGCGGTCAGCGCCACGTTGATGACCGCATAGGTCGCCAGCACACGATGGGGTTTTAATTGGCTGATCACGACGCTGCCGCACAGGCGGCCGAGCGCGAACAGGGCAAAGCCGATTCCCAACCAGTTCTTGGCCTGCAACTCCTTCACACTGGCATCGTTTTCCATGACATAATTGATGAAGAAGCTGAAAATGCCCGTCTGGGCCGCGACGTAAAAAAATTGCGTGGCGATGCCGAGCGTAAAATGTTTGCGCCGGAACATGTCCCAGTTCTTTGCAACCAGAATCAACGCAGCAATGTAGGAGACAATCAGCAGACCGTATTTCGTCGGCAGGAGCAATGCCTGGTTTAAACTAAGCAAGGTCCAAACCAGCCCCAAAATCGGGGAAATAAAGAAATACAGCACCCAGAAAACAAATAATAAAGTGATACCAATGGCCACAAGCTGCCCTGAGGAAGGTTTAAGAATGGTCTTTTGTTCCGCCGATTTCCGGCTTTCGTCGGGGGCGTGCAAATCCGGGACTTTGGAAAAAATGAAAGTCACGAGCAGGATGGAAACAAACACGCCTATACCCAGATAGGGGATGAAAAGGCCCGCGTTGGCGTTCGTTCCTTCGCCGCCGGAAAAAATATAATGTCCGCCGATAGTCGCGCCGAGAATCCAACCCCCACCATTAATCGTTTGGGCCATGTTGATGCGGGTCGTGCCGCTTTCCGGCGGACCCAGCACCGTGGTGTAAGGATTGGCAATGGTTTCCAGGCAGGTCATGCCGGTAGCAATGATGAACAAGCCCAGCAGAAACGCCCAATAGGCGCCGATGTTGATGGCTGGAACGAACCAGAACGCCCCGGTCGCAATCAACGTCAGACCGACGAGAATGCCGCCCTTGTAGCCGAATTTTCTCGCAATCAATCCGGCGGGAATCGCCATCAGGAAGTAAGCCAGATAATTGGCGAATTGCACGAGGCCGGACTGTTCCTTGTTGATGTGGAGTGAGTTCTGAAAGTGCTTGTTGAGGTTGTCAATCATTCCGTTGCAAAAGCCCCAGAGCAGGAACAGCGAAGTGACCAGCACGAAGGTGATGAAGAGATTTTTCCCATCGGCGGTTTTGAAAAGGCCGCCAGAGTTTCCGGTGGATTGGGTTTCAGCGGATGGTGCGATCATGGATTGATGGTGTGCGTTGGCAAATCAAAACGGGCGGCTGTTGCACTTGCAAGTATTTTAATGGCCGCACCGCGTCAAGTTTTTTATTTCCGACAGGTGGTTCGCCAACGCCGGGATGAAAAACATGAAACAGACACGAATTTAAAATGCCTCTATGGCAGAAGCAAAATCGTCAATTTCTTCGGGCCATGCGCTCCCAGCACCAGGATGCGCTCAATGTCACCGGTGCGGCTGGGGCCGCTGATGAAAGAAAGAAAACTCGGAAATTTGTTTTTGAATTTTTGCTGTACACGCTGCAAGGCGGCGGTCAGATCCGGCTCCATTTGATTTCGCCGCGCCAGCACGACGTGATGCGGCGGCAGCACCGACAAAGCGCGCCCGCCCGCACTGGGTGCCGACACCAGTACGCTGCCGGTCTGCGCCACCAGGGCTTCGCATTCCGTCAACGCCGCGTCGCAACTTTCCAGATCATCCACGGCATATCCCCGATCGGTTTGCACCTCCGCCAATCCGAGTTCCTGCGCCACGGAATCCGTGAGTTCCCCGCGATGTCGGCCGATTTTTTTCCAACCGCCGGCTGCCGCCAGCTTTTTTACGTATTGAACTGCCTCGCTCACGGTTGCACACGCGCGAAATTCCGCCATTAAGGCTTCCGCGTTTTGGCGGAACAATTCGATTTGTTCCTTCAATGTCGCGCCGGCCGGCGGCAGCCATTTTTTTGGAGAAGAAACTCCGGGAATCGGCGCCGCGTTGTCCCGCAAAGCAGGATGCGGCGCGGCGACCTTCAATGCCTCGCGAATCCGGCCTAAAATAATTTCGCGATTGGTCATGGCGTTTTCCTTTCCCGCCACAGTTCCCGGAAACTCTTTTTCGCCAGCGGCGGAAAAGAGCGGGTTTTCGTCCAGGCGCGCAACGGGTCAAAGAAGGTTCCCCGAATCAAACGTTGCAGGGGTTGTGCGATGCGGCCCGCTCGCGCCGCAAATTGATAAAATGCCGGGCGGCGCATCATGAGCACGAAACCGGACTGGATAAGTTTTTCCAGAATGGCCGGACGCGCACGCACCGCATTGCGCCGGTTGTGCAACAGATGATGATGCAAATTGATTTTGACGGGACAGGTTTCGGTGCAGGCGCCGCACAGGGACGAGGCCTGCGATAAATGTTTCCAGTCCTGAAGCCCGCGCAGATGCGGAGTGATGACCGAGCCAATCGGGCCTTGATAGGTGGTGCCATAGCTGTGCCCGCCGACGTTTTTAAAAATCGGGCACACATTCAAGCAGGCGCCACAGCGGATGCAGTGGAGCGCGTCGCGTTGTTCGGCGTCCGCCAGGAGTTCCGTGCGGTGATTGTCCAACAGCACGACGTGAAATTCTTCGGGGCCGTCAGGCTCGCCCGGCTGCCGCGGCCCGCCGTAAAGTGTATTGTAGCAGGTAATGGATTGACCCGCGCCCGCGGTGGCCAACATCGGCAGGAACAACGCAAGGTCGGAAAGTTTGGGCAAAACTTTTTCGATGCCTACCAGGGCCACGTGCACTTTGGGCAACGACGTGGTCAGGCGGGCGTTGCCCTCATTTTCCGTGATGGAAATCATGCCGGTCTCGGCGATGGCGAAGTTTGCGCCGCTGATGCCCATGTCCGCCTCGCAGTATTTCCGCCGCATGACGCGCCGGGCGACCATCGTCAAATCTTCCGGATTATTCGTCGGCTCGGAACCCAGCTTGTCGTGAAACAGGTCGCTGATTTGCTGTCGCGTCAGATGCATGGCCGGAAAAACAAGGTGATACGGCGGTTCCTTGCGAAGCTGCACGATGTATTCGCCCAAATCGGACTCCGCGACTTCAAATCCCTCTTTTTCCAGCGCCTCATTCAAATGAATTTCTTCCGCCGTCATGCTTTTGGATTTGATGATGGCGCGGACCTTATGCTGTCGTGCCACGCCGACGATGTAATCCCGCGCCTCCCGCGCGCCGGGCGCCCAAAATACTTTGGCGCCGCGCGCCTCCAACTTGGAAACGAATTCATCGAGGTAACGGTCAAGATGGTTGACGGCTTCCCATTTAATCTCAGCGGCCAGATCGCGTGCGCCCGACCAGCTCTGAAAGCGGCCTTTGAATTCGTCGCGTTTGGTGTAGTAACCGGCCAGCGCCTTTTGAATCAAATCACGATGGTGCAGGTCCGCCGTATAGCGGCGCGCCGATGCCTTGAATTCTTTGGCGTAAACGTTCATGTTTGTGCCAGCACTTCCGCGAGATGCAACGTTTTGATGGGCTTGCCCTGCCGATCCAGCACGCCGCGAATTTGCATCAGGCAACTGGAATCGTTGGAAATGACATAATCCGCGCCGGTGTCCGCGATGGAGGCGCATTTGACTTCGCCCATCGCGGTGGAAATCATCGGAAACTTGACCGCAAACAGGCCGCCAAAACCGCAGCAGGTTTCCGCCTCCTTCATTTCCACCAGTTCCAATCCCTGAACGTGCTGGAGCAACTGGCGCGGAGGCATTTTCGAATCCAACTCGCGCAGGCTGTGGCAGCCGTCATGAAATGTCGCGCGTCCCGGGAACCGCGCGCCGACATCGAGCACGCCCAACTGGTTGACGAGAAAGTCCGAGAATTCAAAGGTTTTTGCGGCGAGTGCTTTGGCTTCCGCTTCGCGCGGATTCCCGCGGAACAATTCGGGATAGAAAACCTTGACCATCGCGCCGCACGAGCCGGACGCGATCACCACCGTTTCGGCGTCCCGGAAAATGGCCATTTGCCGCTCCGCCACCGTGCGCGCTTCGTCCCAATAACCGGAATTGAACGGCGGCTGGCCGCAGCACGTTTGCGCTTCGGGGTAATCCACCGTGTGACCGAGCCGTTCCAGTACCTGCACGATGCTCAACCCGACCTGCGGATAAAATTGGTCCACGAAACACGGGATGAACAACGATATTTTCACGCGGCCGAAACCCGGTTCGGATTCTTATTTGTAAAGCGGACCGAAATTGGCGCACGCGCGAAAATCCGCGCCCTCGCGGTCGGCGGTGCCAAAAGCGTTCCACGCGCTGGGACGAAAGATGTTTTCCCCGGAAATATTGTGCATGTAAACCGGGATGCGCAGCGTGGATGCCAGGCTGATGAGCTCGGCGCCAATGTGTCCGCAGCTCATCGCACAATGGTTCGCGCCCCAATTGTTCATCACGGCGTAAACGTCCCGGAACGCGCCGTTCCCGGAAATCCGCGGCGCGAACCATGTGGTCGGCCAGGACGGGTTGGTGCGCTCGTCCAGAATGCAGTGGACCTTATCCGGCAATTCGACGGTTTCGCCTTCGGCAATCTGCAAGGCCGGGCCAAGTCCCTTGACCAGATTGAGCCGGCAGATGGTAACCGGCATTCCGCCCCGCGTGCGATAACGGGTTGACCAGCCGCCGCCGGGAAAATATTCCGTGAGGGACGGATGCCAGGTCGTGGCGGCGAGACATTTTTCCACTTCCGCCGCGGTGATTTCCCAAAACGGTTTCATCGCCGGTTTTCCGTCAATGGATTGTTCGCCGTTGCCGTCCAGCGCCGCCGGACCGGAGTTGATCAGGTGCAGAAAGCCGCCCGCCGCCGCGCCGGTCAGTTTATGGCCCGTCACCCGCTTGACCGCCGCCGGACTCCAATAGGTTCGCACGTCGGCAAAAACCTGCGCCGTGTTGGTGAGCAGATAACCGAACAACATGCCCGCGCCGTTGAGGGAATCGTTTTCCGTGGCGACGACGAAAGGCGTGCGCGGGCCGTTCCAGTCGAAGGACGTGTTGAGAATCGCCTCCATGAAATCGCCGTTGGGCAGATGATCCGTCCATTGCCGCTGGCCTTGAAAACCGGATGCGATGGCGTTATGGCCGAGCGCTTCCTCGCCAAAGCCTTTTTTCGCCAGCCGGGGATTTCCGAGCATCAAGTCGCGCGCGATGAGCGCCATCTTCACGGAAAGTTCCCATTCACGATCCAGTTGCGGGCGCGGGCGAATGGTCTTGGGCGAATTGTAATCCTTGCCTTCCGGGCAGTTGGCTTTCACCCAGGCAATCGCCTTTTCGTATTCCGCCTTGTCAAAAATGCCCCGCTCGATGCGGCGGACAAATTCACTCATGTCCACCGATTCCACCCTCATGCCCAGGTAACTTTCAAAGAAGGCCGGGTTGACAATCGAACCGGCAATGCCCATCGAAGTGCCGCCCATCGCCAGATACGATTTGCCGCGCATGATGGCGACGGCCAATCCCGCGCGACAGAAGCGCAGGATTTTTTCCTGCACGTCCTCGGGAATGGTTTTGTCTCCGGCGTCCTGCACGTCGCGTCCGTAAATGCCAAAGGCTGGCAATCCCTTTTGCGTGTGGCCGGCCAGCGCGGCGGCGAGATAAACCGCGCCGGGGCGCTCGGTGCCGTTAAAACCCCACACCGCTTTGGGGATGGTGGAATCCATATCCATCGTCTCGCTGCCATAACACCAGCACGACGTCACGGTCAGCGACAGGCCGACGCCTTCGCGCGTGAATTTATCCGCGCACGCGGCGGCCTCGGCGACTCCGCCGATACATCCGTCCGCGATGACGCATTGCACGCGTTTGCCATTCGGATAACGCAGTTTTTCGCTGATGAGCCTGGCCACGGATTTGGCGAGCTGCATCGTTTGCGATTCCAGCGATTCGCGCACGCCGCCCAATCGTCCGTCAATGGCGGGGCGAATTCCAATTTTCGGGAGTTTCTTAAACAGTGGATTGTCCATAGTTCTTCAGCTTGGTTGAATCGGTCGGGATTTATGTTAACCTGCCGATAGCGCGGCGGCGATAATGTTCGTCGGGACGATTTTCGATCCTGTTCGAGTTTTTTTCCGCCAGGAATTGCGGTTCACTGACGGCGTAAATACCGGCCAGTATCGAAGCCCATTTGTCGAGCATGAGCATGGTGTTCAACACATCGCGCTCATTTTGTCCCAAAACGACGGGGCCGTGATTAACCATCAAAATGACCCTGGGCGCGGCGCCGTATTTATCCATGAAGCGCCTCAGCGATTTGCGCAACGCCACTGCCAGCCGGATTCCGGGATCAACGTAGGGAACGACAGCGAGGTGCCGGCCGCAAACCACGATTTCGTCCGGGAAAACATGGCGGTGGAACGGTTCGGCTCCGAGTTTGCTGCAAAGAATTTTCAGCACGGAAACCGGGTGCGTGTGTCCGACCCATTTGGCCCCGCCTTCCTTCAAACAGATGGCGTGCAGAAATGTTTCCACCGAGGGCAGTCTGGCCTTTTTGTCCACGCGGCAGTCTTCGAGAACCTTGCGGACCCCGGCGTCGGTCATATCCGGCCGGTCGAGAGCTTCAAGGACCGGCGGCATATTCATACGGGTGAACCCGCCGGCATCAATGGTGGCCAATTGGCTGCCCGACGCCTTAATGTAAAACGTTCCGTCTGCCAAATCAGCACTGACATTCCCTTCGCCGAGGATGGCGAGGTGCCGATCTTCACGTCCCAATTCGTGGGAAAGTTGCACCAGGCGTTTCAAGGGTTCCGCGTGTTTCATAAATCATCAGGACGAAAGAATTTTTCGAAAGCGTCCACAGGCGTCGTCCCAGGCGCCAGCGCTTTCCGGGTTGAAGGTTTTTGTTGCAAAAGAATGCCGTACCAGCGCGCGCCCTTCCGTCAACGACCGGGTTTCACCCAAGGCATATAATTGCATGATGATGTTGCCGATCGAAGCGGCTTCCACCGGACCGGCTACGACGGTGCAATTCAAAGCGTCGGCGGTGAACTGGTTCAGCAAATGATTCTGGCTGCCGCCGCCCACGATGTAAATCCGATCAATGGGTTTGCCGGTGACTTGCGCCAGAGATTCTTTCACGAGCCGGTATTTCAGCGCCAAACTTTCCAGAATCATGCGGGTGCATGCGCCCGGGTCCGCGGGCGCGACGTGCCCGGTGCGGCGGCAAAAGGCAGCAACGGCGTCAACCATGTTTGCGGGGGATTGAAAATCGGTTGCGTCTGGATCAATGAACGCAGCGAATGGCGGCGACGATTCGGCCCGGGCAATGAGATCGGAGTAACTGGAGGGTTTCCCGGCGGCGTCCCAAACCCGTTTGCTTTCCTGCAGCAGCCACATGCCGGCAATATTTTTCAAAAAACGCGTTGTGCCGAATACGCCGCCTTCGTTGGAAAAGGCCGCTTGAAAACTTTCTTCCGAAATCACCGGCCGGTTCAACTCGCGTCCCATGCACGACCACGTACCCGAACTCAGAAACACCGGCTCGGATTCTTCCGCGGGCACGCCCACGACCGCCGAGGCGGTGTCGTGCCCCGCGGGCGCGATGACTTGCAGTCTTTTTGCGCCGGTCTCCGCTGCCAACCTTGGTTGCAATTCCCCAATCCCGGTTCCGGCATCAACCAACTTGCCGAAAATTCTTTCCGGGAATCCCATGGCCTTGATGACATCCCGTTCCCATTCCTGGGTGTAAGGGTTGAGCAACTGGCTGCTGCTGGCGATGGATTTTTCGCTTGCGCCAACGCCGGTCAAAAAATAATGGATCAAATCCGGCATGAAAAGCAGCCGCTCCGCTTTTTCAAGCCGCGCCGGCGAATTCGCCTCGGCCAACAGTTGAAACAGTGTGTTGAAAAACAAAAACTGAATGCCAGTTCGTTGATAAATTTCCTTTCGCGGCATCCGTCGAAAGGTTTCTTCCTCCATTCCCTGCGTGCGGCTGTCGCGGTATTGAAACGGCGCGCACAACAATTTCCCCTCGGCGTCCAACAGACCATAATCCACGCCCCACGTGTCCACGCCGACGGACACGACGGCGTCGCCATATTTTTTTACTGCAAGTGTGATGCCCTGCTTGATATGGGTGAAGAGTTCGTCGAAATTCCAATGCCAGCCGTCCGCTTCCTTGACGGATTCGTTCGAAAAACGGCTCAGTTCATTCAACTCCAGACGAGCGCCGTTGTAAATCCCGGCCACCACCCGGCCGCTGCCCGCGCCGAGGTCCACCGCAAGACAGACACGCTTCCTGCTCATTCTTAATTGATTGTAGCCGCGTCAGTCTGTAAATAACACACGCGAAATCAAAGATGAAATTTCATTACGTCCATAATCTTTGGGATGATGGCGAGGCGGCGAAGCTTTCCGGTGTTGACCGGCTCGTTTATCGCTCGAACAAACTCGGCAGCGACCAGCGCATCACCAACACCGGCGGCGGCAACACGTCGTCGAAGCTTCTGGAAACGGATCCGCTGACCGGCGAAAAAGTCGAAGTGCTTTGGGTTAAAGGCTCCGGCGGCGATTTGCGGACGAGTACGCGCGAAAATTTTTCGTCGCTTTACCAGTCCAAATTGCTCGGCCTGCAAAACACCTACGCGACCCGCGGCGACAAAGGC
The DNA here is from genome assembly GCA_963754775.1 of uncultured Verrucomicrobiae bacterium. Classification (GTDB taxonomy): domain Bacteria; phylum Verrucomicrobiota; class Verrucomicrobiia; order Limisphaerales; family UBA11358; genus UBA11358. Next base: position 18,559 of record CAVWHM010000042.1, on the reverse strand, counting down.
CTCAAGTCACAGGCCGAGGACGACATGGTCGCGGCCTATAATCATTGCACGTTTAATTTGAACCCACGGGCGAGTTCCATTGACACGCCGCTGCACAGTTTTATTCCGGGCAAATTCGTGGATCACATGCACCCGAATGCAATCATCGCCATCGCGGCGTCGGCGAATTACGAAAAGTTGACGCGGGAAATCTTCGGCGGCGAAATGGCCTACGTGCCCTGGATGCGTCCCGGCTTCGAACTGGGCCTGGCGATGCAGGAAATCTGCAAAACGAACCCGAACGCGAAGGCGATCATGATGGGGCAGCATGGATTCATTTCATGGGCGGATGATGACAAAGAATGTTACTTGCGCACGCTGGATTTCATCGAACGCGCGTCGCAGTTCGTTGAAAAAAAATACGCCGGGAACGGCGGCGACGCGAAGGCATTCGGCGGCGCAAAATATCCGACGCTCCCGCCGGAGAAACGGAGTGAAATATTTGCGGCGATTTTGCCGTGGCTGCGCGGACAGGTTTCGCAGCAGAAACGGTTCATCGCCACGATTCAGGATGACGAAAAGATTTTGCGCTTCGTGAATTCCAACGATGCGCCGCGCCTAGCGGAATTCGGCACAAGTTGTCCCGACCATTTTCTGCGCACGAAAATCAAACCGCTTTACGTTGTGTGGAATCCACAAACGGAGGACGTTTCCGTTCTGAAAAGGAAGATTTCCGAGGGACTGGCGCAGTATCGGAAAGATTACGCCGCGTATTACGAAAAATGCAGGCACCCGAATTCACCCGCAATGCGCGACCCGAACCCCACCGTGATTTTAATTCCCGGCCTGGGTCTGATTGCCTGGGGCAGGGACAAGAGCGAATCGCGCGTGACGGCGGAATTTTACAACTGTGCCATCGAGGTCATGCGCGGTGCGGAGGCGATTGACCAATACGTTTCGCTCCCGCAGCAGGAGGCGTTCGACATCGAATACTGGCTGCTCGAGGAAGCGAAGTTGAAACGCATGCCGCCGGAAAAGGAACTCGCACGGCAGGTCATCGTCATCATTGGCGCGGGTTCCGGCATCGGGAAGGAAACCGCGCATCGGCTCGTTCGTGAAGGCGCGCACATTGTCTGCGTGGATTTGAACGAGGACGCGGCGCACGCGACGGCGAAGGAAATCACGGACAAATACGGCCCCGGCATCGGCGTGGCCGGAACGGGAATCTCCAATTGCGGCCCGGCGACTGGCCTGGGGTGCGACATCACGAATCGCACTGACATACGCAAAATGCTGGGCCAGGTCGCGCTCGCTTACGGCGGCTTCGATTCCATCTGCGTCACCGCCGGAGTTTTTGTGCCGAGCGACACAACCGGCCACATTCCCGACGACAAATGGGACGTGACGTTCAGAATCAACGTCACCGGCAGTTACCTCGTGGCCGACGAAGCGGCGAAAATTTGGAAGGAACAGGGTTTGCGCGGCAATCTGGTTTTGACGACGAGCGCGAACGCTGTTGTCGCCAAAAAAGGCTCACTCGCTTACGACACGAGCAAAGCGGCGGCAAACCATCTCGTTCGCGAACTCGCCATCGAACTCGCGCCGCTCGTGCGTGTCAACGGCGTCGCCCCCGCGACCGTCGTACAGGGCAGCGCGATGTTCCCGCGCGACCGCGTCATCGGCTCGCTCGCGAAATACAGCATCCCTTACCAAGACCACGAGCCGACAGAATCGCTCGTGAAAAAACTCGCTCAATTTTACGCTGATCGCACGTTGACGAAGTCACCCATCACACCCGCCGATCAGGCCGAAGCATATTTTATTCTGGTATCGCAACGCTTGAGCAAAACGACCGGTCAGATCATCACAGTTGACGGCGGACTGCACGAAGCCTTTCTGCGCTGAAGTATCCGGAAACGACGAACCCCGAATACCCTGACGGCATCGGAGTAATTACACAGTACAGGACAGTATCCGTGTCCCCACCAGCCGGAACCAAGTAAAGACCCACGAGCGAATCGATTGCCAAAAAAATCCTGCTGGAAACCGGGAGCCGCCGCCGAATGATAAAAAGGCTGCTGAATACTTTAATGTAGATGACATAATTAACATTGATGATTGACACTGTCTCCCCAAGTGTTGGAATCAACACGTGAGCCCGACTTATCTGTTAATGGGAGTTCTACCTGGTTTGTGAATGGGGCCAAAACATACCCGCTGTTCTTTGGTACGCGGCGAATGGGGTTGTCTCCATCGCGGTGGCGCATTCATTCGAGAGGAAGGGCTCCCTGTCGGCACCGGGCAACTGATAAACAAACGAACCCAGGGGCGTACGCAGAACAACCGCCCCATCAGCCGGCTGGTCCGGCGGAAAGGAGCAAACGTATGAGTAGCAAATCAATGACCGTCTATGGCGTCTCGCTGGCCGCGCTGCTTTTTTGTGCCGGCTGCGTTTCAAGTACAATCACATACACCGATTCTCAGGGCATTACTCGTGTCCCCAAAGCTGCGCTTGCCTATAATGAAGGTGTTAAAGAAATGGGCGCGGACCAGTACGACTCTGCGATCACTAGTTTCACCAAAGCGTTGACCATAGACCCAACTTATGCCGACGCCTACCACAATCGTGGCTTGGCCTTGTTTATTGTTGGCAACTATGACCAGGCCATTGCTGATGAAAACAAGGTGATCGAGCTGGCGCCGAACGACGCCGATGGCTACGGCTCTTTGGCATTTATTTTGGTCAGTTGTCCCTCTGAGCAGTATCAAGATAACGCCAAGGGACTCCGGCTCGCGCTCAAAGCGGTCAGCATCAGCCCGGACGACTGTGACCCCATGGATTCTCTGGCCATCGCCTACGCGGCCAACGGCGATTTCAAAAACGCGATCGCGACTGAACAGAAAGCCATAACGTTGTGCCCGGACACCGAAAAACGTGATGTGTACCAACAGCAATTAGCGGGCTTTGAACAAGGCAAGAATTTATTCCAACAGTAGAAGACGGCGAAGCGAAGAGCCTAAGGCTGGCAACATCCCGGCCTTCCTGTCGTGATAACACGCTTGCGTTCCGGCCCCGTTCCGCGCAACCACACGGCGGATTGTGTGCAAGCGCCGCTCGCCGCTCATCGGTTCATCCCAACCAGCTTTGTCCCGGCAAACTAAATACGCGGAAACCAAACGTGCTCCATCAGCCGGATACGGTGTAACAGCGCCTTTCAATCCAAAGTGTTTCTACCAAGTTTCGCCGGGACAGTAAGAATCGCAACGTGGCCGCGCAACGGATGAACCTGGCAATTCTGCGTTTAGTGTGCCAGTGCAGCCGGGCAATTCGGGCGGGGCGCCGGTGTACGAGGGCGGCAACGTGGTGGGCGTTGTGCAACTGGCCGGCAACTGTTACGGCGCCGAGCCGCCCGCGCCCGACGAACAATTCGGACGCGTCGGTTAATACGTGCGCGCGGGTCGTTGAAATTCAACGGCGAACTCGTCTTCGTATTGATTTGGTTCATGGAAGGAGGTTGGGTCACTGCCCCAACCAAACGGCTCGGTAGAAGATGGTATTTCCGTTGGTGGCTGGTTTCGGCAGGAGAAGGTTAAAACCGTTAGTCAGGATGGTGTTGGTGCTGACGGGCAACCATAACCCGCTGGTCAGATTGGTCCGGCGTTCGAGCTGATAGACCGTGCCGGTCGTACCGGTGATGCCCAGCCCAGCGCTTTTGCCCGCCACCAATACCGGGTTGGTCACGGCGTAAAAAGCGGTCTGACTGATAATCTGTCCCGGGAACACCATCACCGTCTGATTCGTCGGCAGATTCCACCCCGCGATCGGCCTGAACTGAACCACAATGGCGTTAGTCCTAGACACCGCCCGTGTATAGTTGGTGGCCGTTGACCAGGCAGTGTCTCCCTGCAACTCCCAGGCTGCCCCAGCCGTCACCGCCGCCGCCGGAGCCAATTGGAATTGCACATAACCCTGATTGGTGGCGCTGATGGCCTGATTGGGGATGATGGTGATGACGCCGCCGCCCGCGTTGTTGGTTCCCGTGTCCCCCAAGGTCGCCGCATTGGTGATCAGGTTCACCACCTCACTGTCGATCGCACGCACCGCCGACGCATAAGGCACAGCGCCATTGAACAACGTCCCCAGATACACCCCCGCCGGATAATAATAACCGTTGAGTTGCACATACACCGGCCCCCCGCTGTTGCCCGGATAACTCAAAAACCACGTCGCCGTATAAACCTCCTGCTGGTTGGTCACTTGATCGGTGGCCAGAACGAGTGGATACGGTTGCGGGCCGATCTGATACATCTCGCCCGGCACAATCGTGGCATCCCCAAACTGCGATCCATCCACCGGATAACCTACCAGCATCTTCTCAGCCGTGCTCGTCAGCCACGGGTTCGGTGATTCATCCGAAGGCAGATAACCCCCGTAACCACCGCCAGGCCCAGCCACCGGCCTCAGAAAATACAGCGCCGCTACATCCAGGTTGCGGGATTGCGGCGTGGAGGTGTCCGGGGCGTAAACTTCCAGATCATTGGTGCGTTGCTCGGCGTAGCCGCTCAACACATACCAGCCGCGCGCCGCCAACGGATCCGGTTCAAACACGCCCGCCTCTTCTTGAAAATACCAGTAGGCCTGGCTCACATAAGACAGGGTCTGGTCGTTAAAGACCAGATGCGCCGCCGTCAGCACCACGTTGGCCTGCACCGCCACCCCGCTCCCGTAGCCCACATCCGACTCCAACTGCCCATTGAATCCGAAGGGATAATCCGTCAGGTCATTGATATTGGCCAAAGGCACCGGTGTGGGCAACAACACCCCGCCGGGGGCCGACTGAGCCAAAAGATAATTTTCAGCCAACAAGGTCGTCAGACCGGCCTGAACCTGCACCGACAAGTTGGGTGGGGTGACCCGGCCACTGACAGCGGCGAACTCGATCAGGTAGGTGCCAGCCACCAGATTGGTGCTATAACCGGAAGGATACCAAGGCGGGCTGTTGCCGAGGAAGCCCCAGCCGGCGCCGCCGGGCGGGTTGGGGCCAAGCGACACCGTCAGCGTGCCGCCGTTGTTAGTGTTCACGGTGCTAAGGGTCGGGTAATACTGGTTGGTTACCACCACATACCCAACTTGGTTAGTCACTACCACATTCTGGTTGGTTACGACCACAATGTTCGGTAAGATCACCGGCCCGGTAAAGGGAATAACCAGATAACCGGGCACAGTGCTGAATTCCACCGGATAATTGCCGGCGACCAGGTTCGACACGGTGTCCCCGCTTTTATGCCAGCCCAATTCCCACGGAAACCGCCACTGGCCGTTGGCATTAGTCGGCTGCAACCACACCGCCAACGAATTCGTCATCGGGGGCGGGCTATAGGATACCACGTCGGCCGCGCCGTAGGCCGTGAACACCCCTTTGCGAATCGTGTTGTTGTAGGTATCCGCCACGTAGAGAACGCCAGCGTTGTCCACCGCTACACCGAAGGGCCAGTTAAACAACGCAGCGCTACCCGTTCCGTCGGCGCTGCCGAACCACCCAACCACCCCGCCAATCGTGGTGACCATCCAGTTGGTGCCTGCGGGAGTCATTTTTCGAATCGTTTGGTTGTACATGTCCGCCACATAGAGATTGCCCGCGTTATCCACCGCAATCCCCGCAGGATTGTTAAAGCGTGCAGCAATGCCCAAACCGTCGGCGCTGCCCGCGTTTGTAGCCAGGCCGGCAATGGTGCGCACCACCCAATTGGTCCCCACCGGCGTGAGCTTGCGAACGATGTTGTTAGAGGAATCAGCCACATAGAGGTTGGTCGCGCTGTCCAGCACAATCCCGTAAGGTGCGTAAAAGCGCGCGGCGCTGTTCGTGCCGTCGGCACTGCCACTGGTTCCGGCCAACCCGGCAATGGTGCGCACCACCCAATTGGTCCCCACCGGCATGAGCTTGCGAATTGTGTTGTTCAGGTAATCCGCCACATAAACATTGCCCGCGGTGTCCACGGCAACCCCCGAGGGGCAATTAAACCGTGCGACCCTGTTCGTGCCATCGGCGGTGCCTGGCGTTCGGGCCAACCCGGCCAGAGTGCTGACCACACCGGCAGGCGTAATCATCCGGATCTCCTGATTACCATAATCCCCCACATAGACATTGCCGCCAGCGTCCACCGCGACGCCGAAGGGATAGCTGAAATGCGCATAGCTGCCCGGGCCGTTGTTGGTGCCCAAAACCCCGGCCAACCCGGCCATTGTGCTCACCAGACCCGCCGAAGTGATCTGCCGAATCGTGTGGTTGTAGGTATCCGCCACATACAGAGTGCCAGCACTATCAACCGTAACGCCACAGGGCGAATTAAAGCGCGCAGTCTCGCCCGTGCCGTCGGCGCTGCCGATGCTCCCAGTCATCCCTGCCAACGTGCTCACCACCCCGGCCGTGGTGATCTTCCTGATAGCGTTGTTGCCGGAATCCGGCACATAAATGTCGCCGTTCGTGCTCGCCGCGATACAACCCGGATAATAAAAGGATGCATTTGTTCCCGTGCCATCGGCACAGCCGCGGTTCCCAGCCACACCGGCCCAGGTCGTTACGACCCAGTTGGTTCCAGCCGGCGTTATCTTCCGGATCGTGTCGTTGTCGCCATCGGCCACATAGAGGTTGGTCGCGCTGTCCACTGTAATCCCCACAGGAGTGTTAAAACGTGCGGCGCTGTTCGTTCCGTTGGCGCTGCCCGCATTTGTGGCCAGGCCAGCAATGGTGCGCACTACCCAGTTGGTACCCATCGGCGTGAGCTTGCGAATTGTGTCGTTCAACTTATCTGCCACGTAGAGATTGGTCGCGCTGTCCACCGCAATCCCCGAGGGGCCGTTGAATTGTGCGGCACTGTTCGTGCCATCTTTGCTCCCGATGCTGCCGGCGGAACCGGCGATCGTGCTCACCACCCAGTTCGTGCCGACAGGCGTTAACTTCCGAATCGTTGAGTTGCCGGTATCGGCCACATATAAATTACCCATGCTGTCCACTACGACTCCTCGCGGGTAACCAAATGAAGCGTTTGTACCAACACCGTCAGCACCGCCGAAACTGCTGGCCGACCCCGCGATGGTGCTGACCACCCAGTTGGTACCTGTAGGAGTGATTTTTCGAATGGTGCTGTTGTCGCTATCCGCCACATAGATAATACTAGCGCTGTCTATTGCCAGGGCGTCTGGCGAATTAAAGCGCGCCGCGCTGTTCGTCCCGTCGGCACTGCCCGTAGTCCCGGCGAAACCGGCGATGGTGCTCACCACTCCTGCGGGAGTGATCTTCCGAATCGTGTTGTTGAAAGTATCCGCCACATAGACATTGCCGTTGACGTCTGCCGCCACGCCAAAAGGCCATGAAAATTGCGCGTCGCTGCCTACGCCATTGGCACTTCCTGCGCCTGAGAAACCAGCCAGGGTGCTGAACGTGTAGGCCTGGGAATAAACAGACTGCGCCGCCGCTGGCAGCGTGGGAATGCTGGTCAAAGCCAACAGTAACAAAGCCAGCCAGGCCCCCGAACAGATTTTCCTGGTGGCCATGAAAAAGACGAGAGTGCGTTTCATGGGAAACAGGCGGAGGCAAAAGTCATCCTCCAGACGCCCATTGGCAAAAAGCGGGCGTTCAAATGGTTGGCCATTCTGTCACCCACAACACTGCCATTTTTAATCTTCCCAACAAATCAAGTCAATAAGAATTGCGCAACCATTGTAATCGTTCCAACACATTAAGTTAATTTGAATTGCATAATCCTGTCGCCTGATGCAAAATTACTTGTCGAAACAGAAGCATGTCCTCGGCACCCAATAATTCCGCCCGATTTTTTTGGATTTGTTTGAGTTTGTTCGTCCTGTTGGCATTGGGGGCGTGGTGGTGGTTTCGGCCCTCGGCCGTCCCCGCCGCGCGCACCGCACCGGTGGCAAATGGGGCTCCGGCCATTTCCCAGGCGACGACCAATCCATCGCCGGTGGCCGCCAATCCTTTGCGAGTGGCTGCTAACTCTTTGCTGCTGACCAAAGACGCCGCCGCGTCGCGACAACGGTTGGCCGAATTGAGCCAATGGCTCGCCACGCTGCCGCCGAAAGAGGCAGTGGAGGCGATTCGTCAGTTTCTCGATTCCAAAGCGAATGCCCCGACCGGCCAGGGTTTTAAAATCACCGCGAATGGGGCTTTGAGCAGTGCGCCGACGTTGCGGGTTTTTCTGTTGGATCAACTGGGGCGTCTTGATCCGTCGTCGTCGGCGGATTATTCCAAAGTGATTCTAAGTAGCATGGATTCAGCGGATGAATGGGCGATGGCTTTACGTAACCTCGCCTGGGGCGACCCCAGTGATGAGGGGCGTGCTTTGTTGGAACAGAAAACAAGTGAAATGCTCCGATACGGACCGTGGCAGCAAAACCCCTCGGCCGGATTTCTGGAAGCGTTCGACGTGGCAGTTTATCTGGGCGGCACCAGCCTGATACCCACGTTGACGGGTTTGGTCCAGCAACAGGATAATCCGGCCGTGGCGCACGCGTCCTACCTGGCCTTGGACCGGCTGGTTATCAATAATCCGACAGCGACGCTGACCGCGCTTTTGGCCGATCCCGGTTTGATGCAGGGCCGCGAGACGACGCGGGCGAATTATTTTGCGCGGGCCGATGTGGAGAATCCGCAGCAACTGCAGATTCTGGAGAATTACCTGCTCAACCCTCAAATCAGCCCGGCGGAAATTAATACGTTTGCCGGCATTTTCCCCAACGCCAATTACATGATTTCGCCCAATCTGCTCACGCAAACGCAAACGCCAGACCGGGCCGCGCTGGTGAGTCGCGACGCAGCCTCGTTGAATGTCGTCCAGCAGTGGCTTGCCGATCCGCGATTTGCTTCACTGTATCCAAGCCTTGAAAAGGCAGAAGCGCGTTTGGCGGGTTACGTGCAGCAGGAAAGTCAGCGACAGTAACGTCAGAACACGAAGTTCAACTTTGCTTCAAACACCCGGCTGCGGGGCAGTTCCTGATAAGGCGTGAGCGGGTTCAAATTATAATTCCCGCCCGCCAGGTTCAGGATGCCGAGTTGCAATTCCGCGCGTCGGTGTGCAAAAAAGTAACCGGCGAACAGATTGTACTGGAAGAAATGATCGCCCGGTTCGGCGGGCGTCCAGCCGGAATTGGACTGGCCATACCAGTGCGCTTCCGCCCGCGCAAAAAAACCGGAGGGATGGTTGAATTGTACATACCCTTCCGCTTGTTGAAGCGTGGACTTCTCCGTTTGGTCCGCCGTGGCAAACACCGAAACGGGAATTGCAGTCAACACGTCATGCAGGTCGGACCGGGTAATGCTGTAACTTGTTCCCAGGACAATTTTATCGCCGACAAGCTGATTCAGGCTCACGGCCAAATCATACTCCTTGTAATTCAGCGTTTCCGGCGTGGCCCCGGGTAAAGCTCCATTTTGCAAGACGAAAACGCCGATGTTCCGCTGGACGTCAGTTGTGAGCCGCTCCGCCTGAATTCCGGCGAAAGTGCGCGGTCCCAGTTTAAGGTCAAGCGCAACCCCCAGGGTTTCGTAACTCGGCGCGGAGACGGAACCCACTATGGATTCGGAAATCAAGCTGCGAAATGCCTGTGGAAATCCGGCCAGTTCCGTCGGCTCAAGCCGGTAACTTTCGTCGAGACTTACGCCTCCCAACGAGCGTGTATAAGCGCCGCGCAATGTCGCTTGTGGAATCGGACTCCAAACCAGAGCCGCCTTTGGACCAAGTTGGGAGCGCTCGTCTTCGCCTGAAGAGACGGGCGGTTGCCGATAGTTATCTGGAAATGTTACCTGATCATACACAAACCCACCCGTCAGCCAAAGCCGCTTCAGCAGTTCGACGGTAAGATAGCCGTAACCAGTGATGCGCTCGAAGTTATCGCTGACGGAGTTCGCGGTGGGCGTAAACAGTATGGGTAGAGGCGTGTCACCCAATTGATCCTCGGTTTGAAAGGATCCGGATTGATACCGCGCTCCCGCGGATAAGGTGACGCGGTCCCATTCACAGATTTGATTCAGTTCGGCGGAGTAGATTTCGAACTGATTATGATAATTCACGTCGTATGGCTCGGAACTGACGCCATAGACGGTGCCATCAGGGAATTCATCCAGCACAAGTTGCGGCGCGGCTTTATCACTGAAATACTGCTCGTCAGTTAACCGGCTTAACAGGACCAAAGTCCGAATTCCCGGTGACCATTCGTGATCCCAGCCGCCGACCAGAATCGGATGCTGGTATTCATCGAATTTGTAATTCGGCCGTGCATTGGCCTGGTCGTAATATTGAAAATTGTCGCCTGAATGATAATCCTGATATTGCACCAGCAGCAGCGCGGTATCCTGCGGAGTGACCTGCTGCTTGATTGTCGTATCCCATTCAATGTCATCCAGGCCATTGTTCACGCGGATGCCGTTATTGTGATGATAGTCCAGATCAAGCGCATAAGCGGTGTTGCCGAAAGTGCCAAACTGGGAGGTTTGCTGATGATACATTCCATCCGAGCGCACATCAGTCGAACTGGCCAGACTCAACCCGTCCTGCTGAAACAGTTTGGAATATTCCTGTTGCGAAATTTCCTGTGAAAGCCGGCCACCGCCAACCGGCGACAACAGATTCGCCAGCAGCAATTCATTGAACCAAACTGTTTCATAGCGGAGGTTGAATTCCGTCGGGTCGCGCAAATCATTGTAGGCGTCGGACAGAAACAAATGGGCCGAGGCATTTGCGTAATCGTCGTTCACCGCACTGGCGGCTTCCCGCACGCTGACATCGCTCATTCCTGCATCGCGATAAATGGAGGCGAGATTCGCGCCTTCCACCGCCCGGTCTTCGTCCAGCAAAAGCCGGGAGCGATAAACCGCACGGTTGTCGTTCAGTTCAATGGATTTTTCCAAATCATCCACCGCACTGTTGATCTGGTTGTTCATGCGCTTCTGGAGAGCAGAGTAAAGCCGGGGCGTCGGGTCATTCGGGTCCAGGCCTTGCGCCCGGTTGAATTCCAGCGCCGCCTTTTCATCCTGACCGGCATCACTGAACGCCTTGCCCAGATAGCTCCGCAGTAACGACCGGTCAGGCTCCAAGATCGCCGCCATCTGCAAATCCATCCGCCCACCCGACGCATCTCCGCTCCGGATTTTTACCAAACCACGTCCCAGCCAGGCATTGCCAAGATTCGGATCCAAACGAATGGCTTCCTCAAATTCCGCCCGGGCTGCTTTGATGTGATTGTCCGCGCTAAGCAAAAAACCTTTCAAGGCGTGCGCCTGTGCATTGCGTGGAGACAGTTGCAGGCTCTTGTCCAGCGCCACTTTTGCATTTTCGCTTCGTCCGAAGCTGAATTCCAACTCAGCCACCCGCTCCCAGCCGAAGGCGAAGTTCGTTGAGGTCGAAACGGAATGCATGGCGGCGTCCAGAGCCTTGTCCAGTTCGTGCCTGGCCTGGAAATAGTAAGACAAGCCAAGCCATTCGCTGGCCGAGGTGTGAACCTGAGGAGGCTTATCTACATTCCCTTGCACTGCGGCAATCACCCAGCGCAGGGACGCTGACAGCGAGGAATTTGTCGCCACTTTATTCAACAGGGCTTGAGCTTTGTCCACCTCGCCGGCGGACAAAAACAACGCGGCCAGGTAAATTCGTCCGGGATCCGTTCCCGGGTCAGCGGGTGACGGATAAGCAGGATAACTGGACAACGCCGCGCGCAAATCACCGGTGCGATACGCCTTGAGGGAAGAGGCCAGGGCATTTCTTTCAACTGCGCTTAAATCCAGTTCATCGACATCCAGGACCCCCGGATAGAAGAGCCACCACTGGACGAGGTTCTTCGCTTCCAGCCGCGTCTTGGTGGGAGGTTGCCCGGCCTTGGCTATGCCCATTTCGCCACTCTGCAAGTCCACCCGGCCCGACTCATTCGTCAAAGTCGCCGTCCCGTCGAAGACTGCCAGCATCGTGCTGTCCGCGTCTACCGTCAGGACGAATTCTGTTCCTCGAGGTGCCCCGGTGGCGTGAGGGGTACTGATCTGCACCTCATGGGATGAGTCCCGGCTGAAAAAATACAAAGCGCCGTGCAGCAGATTCAATAAGGGACTTGAGTTGTTTTTCTGCTGGAGGATTTCCAGTGTGCTCAATTCGCGCAGTTTAATGGAACATTGGTTGTTTCGAACCCACACCACAGCCGTGCTGTTTTCCAGCGTGCGAAGCAAATCCCGCGCGAAAAGCGGAAGTTGATCGGGGGCATTAGGAATGAAGCCTGGTTGATCTCTGGGTTTATATTGAACGGTTCCCGTTTTGTTGGTGAGTACGGCGTCAGGCTGCCCATCGGCTGCGGACAGAGGCAACGACATAAACCGAAAGACGATTAATCCGAAGAGTATGATGGTTCGTATAGCGCTCAAACATGACGGCACGGCTCTTACGAACGCGGCGCGTTCACTGAGTGGGCTGTCCGGTGCGCTCATGGCAAAGGAAGTGAGAATTCTTTATCAAGGCCTTTCGTTTAACGCAACAACTTAATCATCCGGATTGTCCCGGATTGTTATAGAGGCAAATACAACGAGAGGTTTTATAAAAGACGATTGATGCCGGTCGGCGCCGGCGAGGCGCGTTGACTTGGACACACTTGGAGACATACTCTCTCACTGAAAATCCATTGAGATGCCTGCGACATTTAAAACGTGGATGTACAAGGTCAGCAATCGGCGCATTTTTCGACTGGCACTGATTGTGGTTGCCGTCGGCATTCTTTTGGTAAGCCTGACGCCATTGGCGGATTTGAGTTATGACTTGTCCTGCCAGGCGAAGCCGGACACGGCAATCACAAATGCGGTATTGGTTTATTTCAATCAGAAAACGCTTCGTGATTTGGGAAGTGACCACGGCAATCTGAACCGGACAAATCATGCGCTGCTGCTCAATCATTTGGCGCAGGATGGAGCGAAGCTGGTGTTTTACGACGTTGTCTTCGACCTGTCGAATCAGGTGCCGGAAATTGATCAAACCCTGGCCCGGGCCATTCGTAAGCAAGGCGCCGTCATCCTCGTCTGCGGTTTCGAAGATTCGCAAGAGCAAGGCGTCGCCTTAACAAAGACGCCGTCGCTCCCGGCCCCGCTATTTCGCGATACGGCGAAAGGCTGGGGCCACGCGGAACTGCTCGGAAACGTGGTGAGAGAAATCTCCGGCGATTACACGTCCATCCCCTATGCCGTGTGGGTGGCCGCCACGAATCTTGAACCGCAAAAACTGAAAGATGAAGACCCCAACCAGGATCGTTGGCTGAATTATTACGGTGGCCCGGACAGCGCGGCCTTGGCCCATTGTTCGCTACAGGATGCTTTGGCGAACAACATTCCGCCCGGGTTTTTTGCAAAGAAGATCGTTTTTGTCGGACAGAATTTTCCCTCCGACAATGTCGGCCTTCGCAAAGACACTTTTGCCACTCCTTACTCACGGTTTGGCGCACGCCCCATGCCGGGAATGACAATCCACGCGACAGCTTTGTTGAATCTGCTTCGCGATGACTGGCTGCGGCCGGTTCCGTGGCAGTGGCAATGGCTCGGAGCGACACTTTGGGCAATCATCTGCACCAGTGTGTTGTATTCGCTTTCGCGGAAGCCGAAGACGGTCCTGATTCTCGCCGCGCTCATTCAGGCCGCGCTGCTGTGTGCGGCTTCCTTGTATGTTCAATGGCATGTTCACTGGTGGTGGTCGTGGATCGGTCCGACATTCGGTCAAACTGCCCTGGCCCTCGTCCTGGTGGCGCGCCACCCGAAGCCTGATCCGTACATTGCCTTTCTCAGTTATCGCACCGACGAGGATGGCGCCGCGGCGCTGCTCATCGCGCGGAGCCTGTCTGATCGCGGACATAAAACTTTCGTAGACGTGCGGAGTCTGCATGCGGGCAAGTTCGACGAACAACTCCTTCGCGAAATCGAGGCCGCCACCTTTTTCATCCCGATCCTGTCGCCCAATTCTCTCGCCCGCTGCGTGAATGAAGACGATTGGGTGCTCAGGGAAATCACCCACGCGCTCTCGCACGGAAAGAGAATCATCCCGGTTCTGAAAAGCGGTTTCAACTTCGACGCCAGGGAAGGCATCCCCCCTCTTCCGCAAATCGCTGAACTCAGGAATTATCACGGCCTCTCTTATTCCAATAGCGATTTCGAAGGATTTATGAGGAGGCTGACGGAACTGCTAAAACTACCGTAACAAAAATTCCTTCCAGGACGCCGGCAGCGTTTTCCTTGAACGTTTCCCCCAGCCTTATAACAAACTATACTGACACCCCCAAATACATAAGGGCTTTGGCAGGAATTGCAGACGGCAATTCACCGACAAAGCTGTGATTCTGGCAAACAGATCAACCCGCCATTTTTTCTCGACGGCTTTAAGCGGTTGGGATAATACGCGCGCAAAGGTTCGTTGAATTCAAGTGCCAACGGCCTTAAACAACCCGGCGGAAAATTTTATGCTGCCTGAATGGACGGTGGTTGGATTCAGCGGTCATCGGAAGCTGGCTGATCCGAAGGTCGCAGCAGACGGATTCACAACGTGCTGGAGCGGCTTGCCGCCAATTACAGCCCGCTCGTGTCGGTTTCATCGGCCGCCAGCGGCGCGGACACTTTGTTCGTCGAAGAAGTTGCGCGCCGAAAATTGCCCTGCTGGCTGGTGCTGCCTTTTCCCAAAGCCCGTTTCCAACAGGATTTCAGCCCCGCCGACTGGCAGCGGATTCTTCCGCTCATCGAAAACGCGACGCGCGTGGAAGAAGTCGCGGGCGAGGAATCCGCCGAGGGTGCTTACATGGAAACGGGCATTCTCACCGCCGACCGGGCCGACATCATGGCCGTGGTCTGGGACGGCAAACCGGCTGCCGGTTTTGGCGGCACGGGCGACGTGGTAGCTTACCTCCGCGGATTGGGAAAGCCTTTGATCATCATTGATCCGACCAGCGGCAAAACTGCCGAAGAACGATTGGAACAGTTGCCGGCGAAATCCCTTCTGACCGGCTGGAACGAAAATCCGCGCGAAACGGTCAAGGAACATTTTCAGGAATTGGATAAAACGGCGCAGGATCACGCGCCCAAATCACGCCACCTCGTCCTGCGCATCATTCTTTTTCAACTCATCGCTTCGGCGATTGGATCCATTGCGTTGGCGTTTGAAATTCACGGCCGCACGGATCAATCGCTGGAGCTGATTGAACTGATTCTGCTGGGTTTTGCTTTCATTTTATCTTTGCTACATCGCAAAAAACATCAGGAATGGATGAAAAACCGGATTGCCGCTGAAATCTGCCGGTCATTCCATGCCCTGTGGCACCTGCGGCGGGCCGATTACTCTCCAAAAATTTCCATTGAAGGTTTCGACCGGCTTTGCCGAAATCTGCGCTTGATCCAGGTCCTGGATAAAACGCCGCCTTTATCTCTGGAAGCTGTGCGCGACCAGTATTTGAAAGAGCGCGTGGAAGATCAAATCGCCTATTTTTCACGGCACAGCGGCAAGGCACGATTGATTCACCAAAAGCTCAAAGCGTTCGCGGTGTTCAGCACGGCCACGGCCACCTTGCTTTCGCTGCTGGCACTGACATTTTCGTTTTTGAACATTTCCGGTCTGGTTTTGACCGTGCCGAAATGTCTGTCGCTGCTGTTGCCGCTCGCGAGCGCGGCGATTTTTTCGTTGCTGATTACTCAGGATTATTCGCGCCGCGCCGCGCGCTACGGCGAAATGGCCTCGATGCTCGAAGCTGCGGCCAGGCGTTTGAAGATGGTGAGAACGTGGAACAGTCTGGCGCGCATCACCACGGAAACCGAGGAGGCATTGCTTCAGGAAATAGTCGAATGGCATTCATTCCGGCAGTTTGCCGGCGAACCGCATTAGCAACCGGGCTTCATTATGAAACGTATTCTGGCACTGAGCGGCGGCGGCGTTCGCGGCGTGTTCACGCTGCAAATTCTCGCGCGCATCGAGGAGCTGTTTCGAGAAGAACAAAAAAACAAAAATCTCGTGCTGGCAGACGTATTCGATTTGATTGCCGGCACCAGCACCGGTGCGATCATCGCCGCGTTCCTCTCCTGGGGATTGCCGGTGCGCGAGATCGAAAAATTATACATTGATTACAGTCCGACGATGTTTGCCAAGGAAGGGTGGAAACGGTGGAAATCCATATATAAACCGGAGGCCATCGCCAGCTTTTTCCGAGAACGATTTACAGAAACGGACGGCACACCGGCGTTGCTGGGGACGGAGCGTCTGAAAACGTTACTGTTGATCGTCACGCGCAACGGTTCCACGGGCGGCTCCTGGCCGGTCACGAATAATCCCGCCGCACAATTCAACCTTCGCATGCTGAAGGACGGAACACGGAATCCTGAGTGCAATCTCAACTTTCCGCTCTGGCAATTGCTGCGGGCCAGCACCGCCGCACCATATTTTTTCCCGCCGGAAGAAATCAAACTGGCCGGGAAAACGCATATGTTCACGGACGGTGGCATGACGCCTTACAACAATCCCGCGCTCATTGCCGTGCTTACGGCCACTTTGCCGTGCTACCGGATTTGCTGGCCGTCAACACGCGAGGCGCTTCACGTCACTTCGGTCGGCACGGGCCTGGCACGGGCGCGAATGCCCGGCAAAGCCGCCTCGGACATTCATAAGCTTGATCACCTCAAATATATCCCTCCGGCTTTGATCGGGTGTATTGCGTGGGAACAGGATTTTCTTTGCCGCGTCATGGGTGATTGCGTGCATGGTGCGGCTTTGGATTTCGAAATCGGGGCGCTGGAAATGCCAACGCTTTTGGGCCCGCAGGAACAGAAATTCACCTACGCCTGCTACGACCAGCCGCTGGATTCAACAGATCCCAAAATCAAGGAACTGCCCGGCGGACAGGCCGAACTGGACGATCTCAAACTCATCCCTTTGTTGCAGGAGTTGGGAAAGGAATATGCGAACGAACACGTCAGGAAAGAACATCTTTATCCGCGTGGCCCTGGGTTTGCACCCTGCCCATGCAGTGTGACTCCATCATAACACGTTGTTCAAATCGGAATTTTTATGTCAACAACTGCGGGCACATACACCGTGCCGGTCACGCAGTGAGCAGCCGGGCGTTGTGACCATATTTTGTCGTGGCACGCCATCAAACACATCGGGGGCTTGCCCCCCAGGACGAGCGGCTCTTCGCCGACCGGCAACTTCCCGCCCTGCGCGCCGCCGCCGCCGACCTTTGCTGGCTGCTCGACCGCGGCTACGCCTCGCGCAGCACCGTCGAACTCGTCGGCAACCGCCACAACCTCACCAGCCGCCAACGCATGGCCGTCGCCCGCCACGCCTGCGCGGACGAAGACGTCCAACGCCGCCGCCGACTCCGCGTCGAACCCGCCAAACTCGCGGGCCATGAACTCTGGCTGGACGGTTACAACGTACTGACGGTCCTCGAAAGCGGATTGGCGGGCGGGATTGTATTGCTTTGTCGCGACGGCTGCTGCCGCGACATCGCCGGCATCCACCGGCGCTATCGCAAGGTTTCCGAAACGCTTCCCGCCTTGCGCATGGTGGGCGAAGCGGCTTCGGCCTGGGGCGTGAGCTGCTGTCGTTGGTGGCTCGACAAACCGGTGTCGAACAGCGGGCGCCTCAAGGTTGCCATCCTCGAAGCCGCCGCTGAGGCGGGTTGGAAAATGGAAGTGGAACTCACGTTCAGCCCCGACCACGTCCTGTCGCACACCGGTGAAATCATTGCAACTTCCGACGGCATCGTGCTCGACCGCTGTCAACGCTGGGTGAACCTGGCCCGGCTCCTCATCACCGAACGCATTCCGCAGGCGCGACTCCTGGATTTGTCACCGGCCGAAGGTTGACACGGACATGGAAAGCGAAACCGGCTTCATGGCTTCAAGGGCGCGCCTTGCGCAGGTCCGGCCACAACGGTTTCAAATCCGGGTCTTCCAGCGCCATGAGCTTGACCTTGTTGGCGCCCCCCAACGCGCAGGCTTTTTCCAGCCACGACCTGGCCGCGCTCAAATCGCCCAACTGGCATTCATAGCAGGCGAGGTTGTAGGCGATGACCTGTTCCTTGGGAAATGCCCGCCGGGCTTGAACCAGAATCTCCCTGGCCTGGGGAATTCCGCCGCCGGTTTTGCGCCGCACCGCGTACGCCAGCGAAACCCACGGGTCCGGTCGGTGCGGCACCAATTGCGTGAGCGTGCGGGCAATTTCCACCGCCGCATCCCATTTCCCGGCCTTGGCGCAAATGTCATATCGGATGACGAGCACATGCGGATGAGAATGAAATTGCGGCGCGATTTTTTCAAGTTCCGCTCCGGCCTCTGCAACGTCGCCCAGTCCCAGCCAGCCCATGGCGGCGGACAAGTGATGGCAGTCCGGTGGTTCCAACGGTTTAATATGCGATTCGCGACCTGAATCCGTGATGCTCACACCCGCAGCATACCACGTTTTCGGGACAAAATCTCCTCGAATGAGGTCGTGGTACATTTTGCAGCTTTCGGTGCAGCGAGGCTGCTGACGAACCGCCCTGTTTCTGGAAACAGCCGGCTCGCGAGGA
>CAVWHM010000041.1:0-158631 GCA_963754775.1 uncultured Verrucomicrobiae bacterium | reverse complement strand
GGTTAACGCCATGCCGTCGGCAACTGCCCAGCAACGTGTAGATCACTGCACTGCGTTCACCGGCTTCGGGATGCCCGAAAAATAAAAAGTTCTTCTTTCCGATTGCCGTCGGACGAATCGAGTTTTCAATGGGATTTGATCGATCTCCAGCCGCCGTCGTCCACGAAACGCGTCAAGGCGCCCAGCGTTTGAGCGCGTAATCAATGGCCTGACCAAGCAGTCCTTGCGGCAAAGTCCGTCGCTGAACCAACTCCATTGCCCGGCGCAATCGCGCCAGGACCGGGCGGCTTGCCAGCCCGCATCGCCGCCCGCAGTGCCGGGCCGGCGTTCTGCTCACGCAATTGCTTTTCCACCGCGTAGAGCCGTCCAATCTGGCGCACGAACCACGCCGCCGATCGGTCTTCGCCAACGCTTCGTGGAGGCCCCGACGGGCGTGCGCCCAGCAACCAACCAAAGTCAGATCAACGCGTGCTTTGGCCAACGATTCATACGCCGCCATAGCCATCTGTCTGGAGTTTGCCGGAAATTTTTCAGGAACTCTTCCGGCCCTTCCCGCGAGCGGCTCACCCGCCATTCAAACAGCACATCCCCGCCGGCCGGCTGTAAACCCAAAGATAACCCTGCTGGCTTTTGCCTTTCACATCCGGATCCAAATATCGGATCGGCGTCTCGTCGGCTTGCAGGTAATTGCCCCGCAGCAGATCTTCCCGGATCGCCCGATAAACCGGTTTCAACAACTCAGCAGCTTGTTCGACCCAGCAGCCCATCGTCTTGCGGCTCAATTCCACCCCGAATTGCTGCCGGAACATCTTCTCCTGCCGGTAGAGCGGTTGATGATATTCATATTTGCTGACCAGAATTTGCGCCAGCAAGCCCGGCCCCACCATGCCTTGCTCAATCGGTTGGGGTGGCAGTGGGGCCAACGCAAATCTTTCCTGCTTTATGTAACGCGGACGGATATAAACTCGTTTGATTATTTTGGGCGCGACCCAGTCCAGTTGGCTGGTGCGTTCCTCGCTGATCTTTTTCCAACCGTCGGGCTGCGCCTGGACTTCCGCCGGTTCGATCACGATCTCCTGCGTCTCCAACTTGTCTTCGGCCAGCATCCGCCGCACCGGATGTACCGCACCATTGCGCGTAGCGGTCGTCGTCTTGGGTTCTGCCGCTGGTAACGTGATGACATTGGGCAAACCTTGCAGCAACAGTTCCAGTTGGTGTTTGTCCAAACCTTCATTGCGCTGACCGCCGAAGTAATGGCGGATATACTGGTCGAGCTTCTGGCGCAGCAGCCGGTTTTCCGCCTCCAACGCGACGACACGCGCACTCAGCTCTTCAAACTTTTTGAAGCAGCGTGGTGTCGGTCACGTTACTCTGACGCGAACAAAAAATATTTGTTCAATTGTGCAGAAACTTTTTTTCAGCGGCGATACCAGTTCTTTTTTGACCGCACTTCCAGCCCGTGAATCAATGCGCTGAACTCTTCGCCACGCAAATCAACCTGTCCATTTTCACTCACCGGCCAAGTGAATCGTCCTTGTTCCAATCGCTTGGCACAAACCCATAAACCAGACCCGTCCCAGTAAAGCACCTTGATCCGATTCCGTCGTCCATTGGTGAACACGAACAGGTGCCCGGACAACGGATCGCCTTTGAGTTGCTCCACGACCAGACTGTAAAGCCGGTTGAAGCTGCCGCGTAAATCCACCGGCGTGGTGGCGACCAGCACCCGCGTTGCGCTGGTGACACTCAGCATGGCAGTGCCCGCAACAGTTCGGGCAACGGCTGCACATCTGAACTGTTTTGCAGCCGCACGATCCAGCCTTGTGGGCTGACGACTTCAACCGGCCAGCGTGAGGCTGGGTTGGGCAACCGGACTTCTTGAAACTTTACCTTCGGGGAACGGC
Source organism: uncultured Verrucomicrobiae bacterium (assembly GCA_963754775.1). Classification (GTDB taxonomy): domain Bacteria; phylum Verrucomicrobiota; class Verrucomicrobiia; order Limisphaerales; family UBA11358; genus UBA11358. The sequence continues at coordinate 156,727 of CAVWHM010000041.1, read as the reverse complement.
GTCACGTTCCAGGCGCAACCATTTGCTCAGGGTGGACAGCCCGACGCCATGCTGGGTGGCAAATTGTTTGAGTGTTAATTGGCTTTGGTGGAACGCGCAGCAATCTTGCCGTTGTTTAGAAGTCCATCGCCGCCGTCCTGATCCAGTTTTTGATGTTTCCATGCCGCCATGATTTCATAACCCAGCGCCGGAAACTAGACGTGGACCGTCAGCCGCATACGACCTGCCAGTAGGGCGGCGCTGCCGCGCCGCCAGGCTGCGGGGGACTGCGCTACCATTCAAATTGTGAATCATTAATTCAAAGCAGCCCACTACTGCTTTAGAATCGGAAGCAGGGACGGCTCGCCGAGCCGTCCGTAATATTTTGAAACGGGCATCCCGGCGAGATGCCCCTCCCTGTTCGGCTACGGATTACCCAGCCGGAAGTACAAATTTCCCGTCGGTGGCGTAATACTCAGATAATTGGTGCCTTCGGAGGTAGTCACGCCGACGCTGGACGGCCGGTTGGCAGGAAGGGTGAGGTGGCTGTTGTCCCGCAACTGGCAACTACACGTGTCTGGCCACAAAACCTTCACAGTATTCACGGTGTGAGCGGACGAACAGCTTCGACGCGATAAAATCGCACCGCCGCTTCGGCATCGGAAAATTCGGCCGTCGTGGTGGACCCGGCGGATGGCGAAATGAGTCCCAACCCGCTATCCGTCCAAACAATGGTTGGATTCAAGCTGGGTGTTGTCTGAATGTAATAGTAACGTGTGGCCACACTATCCCAGGTGAGCATCTTGCTCGTCCCGCCCGACGAAAAACTCTCGGCGGTGATTCGCAAAAGGCTGTTGGCATTGGTCGGATCCGTGCCCGCCAGATAGTCTTGCTCCAGTGTCATGCCCTTGCCGGTTGGGTCGGCATTGGCATTCTCGTTGGTCGTGCCGAAATAAGTCAGCAGCCACGCGATGGGCAGGCCGTCAGAAGCGAGCGCGCCGGGCGAGATGGTGTCCGTCTTCACATAAGCCACGGCATTGCTCAAGCTGATCCAGCCGCAGTTGGCGCTCCAGACATAGCCGCTCAACACGCCGTTCGTCATGTTTATCCTGGGCGCGCCGGTGTTCGTGAAGTTAATCCAGCCGATGTTTGCACCGTAAGCGTAACCGCTCAAATTGCCCAGACCATCCAGATTCACGCCGAAATCCGTGGCGGAATTGTTTTGATACTGGATTTGGTTGGCGGGCGAGCCGCTGCCAAGATTGATCCAGCCGACGTTGGCGGAATAAATGTAACCGGAACAGACGTATGCGCCGATGACCACGCCGTTGGCGGTTTCGCCGGACCCGCCGGACCAATCCATCCAGCCGAGGTTCGCGCCATAGGCGTATTTGTTGACGGGATCAATCGTCGTAGCGGCGCGGACTGCCGACGCGGCCCAACTGAACAAAACAATTAACGTGAAGGTGATGGTTTTCATTTGAATTCCTATTAGAAATTTGCCCACGGGCTGGTGGCGGTGCTGGGCGTCTGGATGGGGGCAAAGTCGCTGTTGCCGGTAGTGTTGTAGTAATTATTAACACCGTTGCCCTGCGCTGAATTGCGGGTGATACTGTTGCCTACACCCGCATTCAATTCATAGATGCCGTAATCAGCGTTGTTACCGGCGATGTTGTTATCAATGCGATTATGGGTGCCGTCAATAAAGATGCCATAATAGTAATTGTTGTTGCACGTATTCCCGGCGATCTGGGAATCGTTCCCGTAGATACCAATGCCATATCCGTTGCTGTTGTCGTTTACGGTGCAATCCTTGACGGTGCAATTGGTTTCGACAGAAATACCATCATAGGTGTTTCCGCTTGCGGTGCAATCCTTAATGGTGCAGTTGTTCTCGACATAAATGCCGTGTTCGCTGTTTCCGCTTGCAGTGCAATCCTTGATGGTGCAGTTATCACCGACATCAATGCCGTCGCCGGAGTCGTTGTTATTTGCGGTGCAGCCGGACACGGTGGCCGAACCCGCATAAATGCCAATCAGGCCGTTGTTATTTGCGGTGCAACCGGACACTGTGCCCGCAACCACATAAATGCCAGTAACGACGTTCGTCAGTGCATCGCAGTCGGACACAGTGCCCGTAACCACATAAATGCCAGTCGCGACGTTGTTCAACGCTTCGCAGCCGGACACATTGCCGGCATTTACCTGAATGCCGATACTGGCGTTGTTCAGCGCTTCGCAACCGGACACCTTGCCCGCAACCACATAAACGCCATTCGAGGCGTTGTTATAACAATTGCAATCGCGCACTACACCGGAACTGTCGAGATAGATGCCATAACGGTTGGCGGAAACCTTCAGACGCTCCAAAATGACGTTGTTGGCGTAACATTCAACACCAAAGCCGTAAAAGGAGGAGGTATTGCCCCAACCGCTGATGCTGCCATTGCGCACGGTGACGTTGGTGTAGCCGGCGTGAATATAAATTGCATCAAATGCGCTGGAACTGCCCTGGAGGGAAAAGCCGTTCAAATCCAGTGTGACGTTGTTGGCGGAGATATTGATCCCGTGCAAGCTGCTCACGCCAACAACATTCGTCGTCAAATAATAGGAACCGGGCTGGGTGATGAGGAATTCCGAACTGCCGCCGCTTCCGGTATGCGCGGCATCCACCGGCGTGCGCGGCTCGATTTGCGAGAGCGTCAGCATCGTCGCGCCGGGCGCGCCCGGCGGCGTGAGGCTGCCTTGGGCATGAAGCAAGGCAGAAGGCTGAAGGCAGAAAGATGAAACGAGCGCGAGCAGGCGCAGTTTCAGTTTAATGGCTTTCATTTGGACCCCCATCAGAAATTTGCCCACGGACTGGTGGCGGTGCTGGGCGTCTGGATGGGGGCAAAGTCAGTGTTGCCGGAAGTGTTGTAGTAATTAGATGTGCCGTTACCGGGCGCAACATTGCGGGTAATAATGTTGCCTGAACCCGAACCGATTTCCAGGATGCCGTAAACGCCGTTGTAACCGACGGTGTTGTTATCAATTCGATTTTTGGCGCTAAAAATCTCGATGCCAGAATCGGAATTGCCGCCGCAAGTATTCCCGGCGATCTGGCAACCGTTCCCGCTGACATAAATGCCGACGTAGTTGTTGTCGCTTGTGCAATCCTTGACGGTGCAGTCGGTGCCGACATCAATGCCGTAATTGGCGTTGTTCAGTGCAACGCAATCGGACACAGCGCCTGTAACCACATAAATGCCATTCGAGGAGCTGCTATAACAGTTGCAATCGCGCACCACACCGGAACCGTCGAGATAGATGCCATAACGGTTGGCGGAAACCTTCAGGCGCTCCAAAACGACGTTGGTGGCGTAACATTCAAGACCATAGCCGTAAGTGGAGGAGGCATTACTCCAGCCGCTGATGTTGCCATTGCGCACGGTGACGTTGGTGTAGCCGGCGTGAATATAAATTGCATCAAAAGCGCTGGAACTGCCCTGGAGGGTAAAGCCGTTCAAATCCAGTGTGACGTTGTTGGCGGAGATGTTGATTCCGTGCAAGCTGCTCACGCCAACCACGTTCGTAGTCAAATAATATGAACCGGGCTGGGTGATGAGGAATTCCGCGCTGCCGCCGCTGCCCGTATGCGTGGCATCCACCGGCGTGCGCGGCTCGATTTGGTTGAGCGTCAGCATCGTCGGCGCGGGCGCGCCCGGCGGCGTGAGGCTGCCCTGGGCGAAGGCGTTTGAGAGTTGAAGGTTAAGGGTCGAGAGCGTGAGCAGGGCCAGCGCGACAAAAAGATTTCGCATGCAGTTTTTCATAGTTCTTCCTTTAATGTATTTTAAATGGTCACAAACGGACTTCCGCCACCAGTGGCGATTGTACCATAGATTCTCCTTATGCAAGTTATATTTTACGCTAACGCACCCAACTTGCGTCAGATCAACGGGTTGAAGAATCCTTTTTGCCGATTGCCTGACCGCTTCGGCCCATTCGGGGGGTTCAAAACCGTCATGCAAGTCAAAGGTGCTCGCTCGAAGAATTGAGCACGGCAACCTGTGCCACGACAATAAGCTACTGAATTGAATTCCGTTCGTCTCAACGAGTTTGCTGACACAGGCGGGACGCCTGTGCCGCGTTACGGATTGCTCAATCGGAAGAACAAATTTCCCGCGGGCGATGTGATGTTCAGATAATTGGTGCCGTTGGAGGTCGTCACACCGCTGTTCACTGACCAGCCGTTGGTGTGGCCAGGTTGCTGACCTGCTGCAAACTCCAGTCGGATACATCCTGCCAATACACCGTCACCGTGTTGCCTGCATGACTGATGTACAACGTCGGCGCACCAGGTGTTTGCACGACGGAAATGAGCGCCCAAAACCCGCCGGTGAGCGAATAGTTGCCGCCAGTCATCGGCCCGCCGGCGTCGTGCTGGCCGATGGTCCCGCTGACGGAATAAACGCCCCCGGTGCTGGTGCCGCCGCCACCGGCGATTTTATACCAGTCAATCGAGTATTGCTGGGCGAAGCCAATAGCAGGACACAACAACCCCAAGATTAACATCATTTTTCCCACAGCCATCTTTCTAAATCATTTCTACCGGCTTTTCAAGTCCACTTTCGGAATGGCGTTAATAAGCGGGTTGCCAGCGAGCACGAGAAAAATACCCGCCTGCCAGCAGAGCGTGCCCACTAACAGTCGATGGTTGGGGCTTCAGAGTGAAGCGGCAAGCGCGAAATCACGCGCGCGGTTTCAAAATTGCCTTTGCAGATTTCTTAATGGCCTCAACCAACTCGCGCGGTTTCAAAACTTTCGCATCGCCTCCCCAGCTTAAAATCCAGCGCTCGATTTCGATGAGGCTCGACAGCTTCATCCGCAATTCCACTCCCCCACCCTTCAGCTCGCGCAATTGCTGCGATTCGTGCCATCGCTTCTCGCGAATGTAATCAGCCACCCGCGCGTTGAAACGGATGACGACGTCGTATTCGCCTTCGCCGGAATGAACGCCGAAGCTGTCGCGCAATCGTTTTTCCAGCGAGAATTTCTGCGTCCGCTCAAACGCTTCTCCGGTCGGCCGGACGGATTGAATCCGCGCGGGAACGAAGGTGCGGATGTCTTTGCGGGCGTGGTCGTAGGCGAACAGGAACCATTCGCCATTGATGTTCGCCAGATGATACGGGTCAACGAGGCGTTTCTCCGCCTGCCGCTGGCCGGGTTTGCGGTAGGCCAGTTCCAGTTGTTTGCGCTGGGAAACGGCCTTGGCCAGCGCGTCGAAGATTTTCAAATCCAGAATCGGTTCGGCGCGGGTGCGGAAGGAAATCGTCTGCTCGATGTCGGCGAGGTTGAGCGAAATCGTGTCCGGCAGCGACTGCTCCATTTTCCGGATGGCGCTGAGGAGCGGTTTCTCGAAATTCGTGCCGCGATATTGCTGGAGCGCCTTCTCGGCCACCACCAGCGCAAAGATTTCGCCTTCGGTGATTTGGATGTTCGGGAAGGCGCTGACTTCCTCGGTGTAATGATAGCCGATTCCGGCGCGGGTCGAACTCAATCGGCAGACCCAGCCGGTCGCGCATGAATTCGATGTCGCGATGAATCGTCTTGGTGGCGACTTCGATTTCGAGGGCGAGCGTGGAGGCGTTGGGGAATTTGCCGGAGGAAACAGCCTGATGTATGCGTAACATCCGCTCCAACGGCGGACGCGAATGGAGTGACTCCGCAGCCGTCATCCTCGACCGGGATTTGTTCTTATGCTGGGTGTTCATTTTTTGCCGGGTCCACCGGGGCATAGAGCAATGGGTCCTGATGATAAAACTCCTTCAACTCGGCGTACAAGGCCGGATGGAGTTCCTTCAATTGACCGGGTTTCTCAAAAAAACTTTCCGTGGCCACGGCGAAAAACTCCGCTGGATTTTGGGCGCCATAGGTGTCCAGGACCGTTTCCCCTCCATATTCGGCCGCCCGGCGGAGTTGCTGAAATTCTGCGCTCAGGACCCTGGCCCAAGTTTGGTAGCGATGGCGCATCTGCGAGAAGGTTGCCCCTTCAAGGAGCGGAGCGCCGTCAACCAGGCCGTCCTCCTGATCGAGTTGGTGGGCAAACTCGTGTATGACCACGTTCCGGTTCTTGTCCAGTTCCAGCGCCCCGGCGATTGCCCCATCCCACGCCAGAACCACGGCCCCGTGCGGCCAGGATTCTCCGCCTCGCGCCTGCTCGCCTTCGGTAATCGTCCTGCCATCGCTTCCAAACGCCAGGTTCTGGCGAGGTAGCTGGAGGGATAGACCAGAATGCTGCGCAGGCGGGGGTAATAGTCCGTGTGCCGGTGCAGCAGCAACAGGCAGGCCTGCGCTGCAATCAATACCCTGACCTCATCGGTAATCTCCTGCCCGTCACAGCCCTCGAACCGTTTTTCCTCAAGGAAGACGAGGATGTGGCCTTCCAATTCCCGGCGATCCGCCGGGGGAAGACGGGAATACATCGAATAACGGCGCACGAGAATGTCGCGCCATTCTGAAGGGAACGGCCGGCGCCGAATCCGGTCACGGCGGCGTTTTTTGAAAAATCCGAACATGCCAGTCGCGAACGCCCGCCCGCGTTCCGGCTTAACTGCCCTTTTCCAGCTTGGCGAGCAATTCGTCGTTGGTCTTGTGCTTTTTGAGCGCGGCGGTGAGCGTTTCCATCGCTTCGATGGGATTCAAGTCCACCATCATGCGACGCAATTTGCGAATGGCTTCAATCTGCTTCGGGGGGTAGAGCTTTTCCTCCTTGCGCGTGCCGCTCTTGGGAATGTCAATCGCCGGATACAGGCGGCGGTCGGAAAGTTTGCGGTCGAGGATCAACTCCATGTTACCGGTGCCTTTGAACTCCTGGAAAATGAGTTCATCCATGCGCGAACCGGTGTCCACCAGCGCCGTGGCCAGAATCGTCAGCGATCCGCCGTTCTCGATTTTGCGCGCCGAGGCGAACATCTTGCGCGGAATTTCCAGCGCGCGCGCGTCCACGCCGCCGGTCATCGTGCGGCCGCTGCCGCCGTGCACGCTGTTGTAGGCGCGGGCGATGCGCGTGAGCGAATCCATCAGCACGAAAACGTCCTTGCCCGATTCCACGATGCGCCGGCAACGCTCAATCATGAAGCGCGAAAGCCGGACGTGCGTTTCCAAATCCTGGTCGTTTGACGACGCGACAACCTCGGCCTTGACCGAGCGATGGAAGTCGGTCACTTCCTCCGGCCGCTCGTCAATCAGCAGCACGAGCGCATGAACGTCGGGATGGTTCGTGGTGATGGCGTTGCAGATTTGCTTGAGAATGGTCGTCTTGCCGCTGCGCGGCGGGGACACAATCAGGCCGCGGGTGCCCTTGCCAATGGGCGTAACGAGGTCAATGACACGCGTCTCGATCAAATCGGGATCGGTCTCGAGCTTGAATTTTTCAATGGGGTCAATCGTCGTGAGGTTTTCGAAACGGACGGCTTTGACATATTCCTCGAACGGCATGTCGTTGACCTTCTCGACCGCCTTGAGTTGCGGGCTGGTACCGCGATGCGGCGGTTGCGTCGGCCCCGTAAACCAGGCTGCCCTCGCGGAGAAAACTGCGCCGGATGGTGTCGGGTGTGACAAAAATATCCGTCGGCTTCGGATGAAAATGGTTTTGCGCGGTGCGCAGAAACCCAAAGCCTTTTTCCGAAATCTCCAGATAGCCGGAGCCGTAGTCCAGTGATTTCTCGCCGTTATCTTTTACGCTAGTCATACAATGTGTTTGTGACGAAGGCCAAAACGTATCCCGAAAAGCCGGTATTGAACTTTGAATTGTAGAAGCGACTGCGTCGGCCAATGCCGCTCGCGGCCCTCAAACCTTCGACTTCCCATTAATTACGGGCAAATCGCGCGCAATGCAACAAGTTTTTTTAGGAAATTGCAGCAATGGCGGGGATTCCAATAATCCATCGCTTCCCATGCTCCAGCAACTCAACGGCTTCACCCGCCCACTGCGGCGCGCGCCTCGGCGGCCAGCGGCGTGCTCAAATAGCGTTCGCCGGTGGACGGCGCAATGGTAACGATGAGCTTGCCCTTGTTTTCCGGGCGTTTGGCCACCTCAATCGCCGCCACGACGTTTGCGCCGGACGAAATGCCGCACAAAATTCCCTCTTCCTTGGCCAGACGGCGGGCCATGGCGAACGCGTCGTCGTTCGAAACCTGGACGGCTTCCGTGACCAGCGGATTGCCCTTTTCGTCTTTCAAATGGAGGTTCTTGGGAATGAACCCGGCGCCCAATCCCTGGATTTTGTGCGGACCGGGTTTCAACGGCTGGCCGGCCAGTGTCTGGGAAATGACCGGTGAATCCTTGGGATCCACCGCAATGGCTTGAAACGACGGTTTGCGCGGCTTGATGACCTCCACGCAACCGGTGATGGTGCCGCCCGTTCCGACGCCTGCGACCAAAATATCCACCTTGCCGTCCGTATCGGCCCAGATTTCCTCAGCGGTCGTTTTTTTGTGAATGGCCACATTGGCCGGGTTTTCAAATTGTTGCGGAATCCACGAACTTGGCGTCTCCTTGGCGAGCTGCTCGGCCTTGGCAATCGCGCCTTTCATGCCTTCCGCGCCAGGCGTCAAAACCAGCTTCGCGCCCAGCATCGCCAGCAACGTGCGGCGCTCCACCGACATCGTTTCAGGCATCGTGAGAATGAGCTGGTAACCCTTTGCCGCCGCAACGAAGGCGAGCGCAATGCCGGTGTTGCCGCTCGTCGGCTCGATGATGACGGTGTCCTTCTTGAGGATGCCGCGATTCTCGGCGTCCTCGATCATGGACATGCCGATGCGGTCCTTGACGCTGCTGAGCGGGTTGAAAAACTCGCACTTGAGCAGGATGGTGGCGTGCAGGCCGGCGGTGACCTTGTTCAATTTGACCAGCGGCGTGTGCCCGACGGTTTCGACGATGTTGTTGTAGATGCGTCCCATAAAAATCCTTTCCAAACTCGTTTAATTGATTTTGTTAGCCAAGATTGTGAGGAGTTCAATTCCAGCGCAAGCGCAATTTTTATTGAACCGGGAAAACATCCAACGCTCAACCTTCGACGTCGAACGCCCAACGGCTATGGGCCGGCAGCTTCCTGGCAAATGGGACGTTGAATGTTGGATGTTGAATGTTCGGTGTTTCCGCGCCACCAAAAACAATAAGTCCCTGCCCGACCTTTCGGTCGAGCAGGGACAAATGGGGGATGGGAGTTCGCCATTCTCTCTTTCCCGGGCTGGCATTGGGCGCCACCCTCGCGGGGGCTGCCAGCTTCCCGACGCCATTCTCCACGGCAAGCGGAGTCATCGGCCTCGTAGCAGGGCCGTCCAGTGCCTTTCGGCCACTGAATTTCGAGTGAGGCTTTTCAGCTCGCTTCGGCTGGTGGTTGCGCCACCGGCTTGCGAACCAGGTAAAGACACGCCTGTGACTTCTTTTCTTCGCGTCTTCACCGATTAGCTCCGGGTCAGCCACCGCTTTTGGCGGCGCGTTCGCCCGGGGCCACGGGTCTCGCCTCTTCACTCTCAGGTTGCTTTTTGCCCACAGTCCAGCGGTGTCGTTTTTAACATCGCCGGCGCTCGGAAGTTTTTCACGGGATTTGCCTGATCCGCGTGTCCTTCCCGGCGCGTGCTCTCATTTTGTCCGCCTTTCGACGGCTTTACCAGGCGGATTCGGCTTTCGCTTCACCGCCAGAGTCGCCCGCACCGTGCTGATGCACAGTTGCAACCGGATACCCTCTGGGTAACTGCGATTCGCCCAGGCTCGAAACCGGCCTGAACTACTTGACTCGGTTCGGAGCAGTTTCTCATCGCCCCTTGCCGCCAAGTCCCTCATTCGCATTTGGCATGTGCGAACATGCCAGAGGAACTGGTGAATTTTGCCTCCGCCTCCGCGCCTTTCGGTACGGTCTTGGAGGGGCCGGGTCAACCAGCCTGACCCTGCCTTTCCCCAGTCACCTGGGATTATCCTGGAAACGAACAGCTTCAATCTGTTGATTGCCACTGCCCGCTTCGTTCTTTCAAAGAACTGCGAACATCATAGCTCAAATCGCCAAACCGACAACGAATTGATGTGCACAGGTTGTTCACCAAATCGCACGTGTGGACAACGTGTGAACAAGGCAAAACGACTAATGATATCAATGCTTTCGGTGTTTTGCGAAGGTGAATTATTCACCACTTTTTCAAGCTGAAACGGGCGAAGTGAACAAGTTCTGTTTGTTGCTTTTGGGGAAAAACCGCCCGGCGGAAAAATTTGAGACGCGGAAATTTTTCTGACGAAATAAATTTGATGTTTGATTGCAGGTTGGATGGCATCGCACATTTCTCCCGATGAGCACAACAAGACAAAACAATTTGTTGTGGTGGGTCATTCCAGGTGTGCTGGCCGGTATGCCGATGCCCTTCATTCATCCAGACCGACGCATGGCTGGAGGCGGCACCTTGACCGCATTCGACGATGAGTTGTCAGCGTTACATACGGCGGGCGTGCGCGCAGTTGTTTCTCTGCTCAACATTCCGAGTGATGCTTCGATCTATGAGTCCTCTGGTTTCGCATTTCTATGTTTGCCAGTGCCGGACGGCGGCGCACCGACAATGGAGCAAACAGAGAAGTTCGTTCACTTCGTCATTCAACAACGCCAACAACAGCGACCAGTTGCAGTTCACTGTGAGGCTGGTCTTGGCCGGACTGGCACGGTATTGGCCACATTTCTAATTTCACAGGGCGATAACGCTGAAACCGCCATCAAGAAAGTTCGAGCCGTAGAAAAAGTTGCGGTCGAGACGTTGAAGCAGATTCACTTCCTGGAACAGTATGCAGAGCGAGTTCAGAGTCACGCGGCAAATCTGTAATCAGGTGGACAATTATTTTCTAAATACACGCCGAATGAAACGCCACCTTCCCTTCGCTACTCACCATTTTGCGGCTGATGCTCGGCTGCCTCGTCGCCCTGCTTGTCTTCAACGCTGGAAGCCGGGCCATCGTCACGGCGGCGGTCGTCGCGCCGGTCACAAATTCAGAAATCATCGCTATTCATTGTCTGATGGATTCTCCGCCGGTGGACGTGCCCTTCATTTTCGCCCTGCCGAAAAAGTCCAATTCGAGGCAGGGAACGACCTGCCGCACGGCCTTGACGGGTTGAAGCCTGGATTTAAGCCGTATCCATGCCCTAAAAAAATGCTCAACCACGGAACTGCCCCGACGGGGGCGAGCACAGCAGGCGGACACGGATGACGGATGCGGGCGGACGCGAATTACGCGAATTATCGCGAGTTCAATTCGTGATAATTCGCGTCAAAGTTTTTTCCTTAGCCGTGTCCATCCGTGGTTTAATGGTCTTGTTCCAGTTAAGCCGCCTTCGGCGTGGCGGTTTTTTTGGCCTTGGCCGCGACTTTTTTGCGTTTGATATAGCGCTTGCGGCGTTTTCGATTTTCGACTTTGTTGGATTGTCGTCCCATAATTCTTTACATTGTTCGCTGGTTGCGGTTTTGTGGAGCGCACTATGACGGCTTGGACGCAACGATTCAATCTCTATTTGGCGCTGGCGGCGGCGCTGGCGCTGCTCTGCGGCTGTCAAATTTTCCATCACCGGCAAAAAGGGCCGGTCGGCGCGTTGCGCGTCCATATCCAGGTAAATCCGGATTCCCTGGGCACAAGCCAGACCATTTCCGTGCTGCGTTCCGATCCGGTGCTGGTCAACATCTCAAAAAATCCCATTTTGACGGAAGCCAACATCGTCGCCGCCAAAGTCGTGGACGCACCCGGTGGCTTCGCCATTGAAGTCCAATTTGACGAAAACGGCACCTGGCTGCTTGAACAATACTCCGCCGCCAATCCCGGCGGATATTTCGCCATCTTCGGTCAATGGGGTGACAAACTCGCCAATGGCCGCTGGCTGGCCGCGCCGCTCATCACGCATCGCATCGCCAACGGCGTGCTGGCGTTCACGCCGGACGCCTCACGCGCGGAAGCCGACCAACTCGTGCTTGGCCTTAACCACGCCGCCGCCAAAATCCGCAAAGGCCAGATGAAATGATTTTTCCCGCCGTTCGCCGCCTTGCCCTTGCGTCTGTTTTGTTTTCCTGCGCAAACCTCTTCGCGCAGTCGCCGTTTCAATTTCCCACGGCCAACCATGCCTTGTATGAAATTGGCAACGAACTCAAATTCTTCGCGCCGACTGCGCCGGAGAAGCCGTGGACGACCGGTTCCTTTGGCTGCGTTCGCAGCGACGGCTGGCAAATGCATGAGGGCCTTGACATTCGCAGCCTGCAACGCGACCGGCACGGCGAACCGACCGACCCCATCATGGCCACCGCCGACGGCACGGTGGTTTATTTCAACACCAGGCCGTCGCTCTCAAATTACGGCAGATACGTTGTTGTCCGGCACATTGTCGAAGGCATCGAAATTTATTCGCTCTACGCGCATTTGAGCGCGGTCCGGCCCGGGCTGAAAATCGGCGATCCGGTCAAGGCTGGCGATGTGATTGCCACGATGGGCCGCACTTCGAACGCCGAAACCATCCCCCAATGGCGCGCGCACGTCCATTTTGAGCTGAATGTGCTCGTCAACGACAATTTTGCGGCCTGGTTCAAAAACAATTCTCCCGGCGAACGCAACGATCACGGCGAATGGAACGGCCAGAACTTGAACGGCCTTGACGCGCGCGAAATTCTGCTCGACGAGCACAATTCCAACGGCGGTTTCAGCGTGTTGAATTTCATCCGTGGCCAGACGGAGCTTTGCCGGGTGCTCGTGCGCGCGATCAACTTTCCCTATCTGAAACGTTACCCGATGCTCATTTTAAAAAATCCGGTTGCTGAAAAAGAAGGAGTGGCCGGCTACGAAATCGCGCTGAATTACAACGGCGTGGCCTTCGCGTTGATGCCGCGCGCCGCGTCTGAAATCAAGGGGAAGGCAAAATTTCAGTTGCTCTCCGTTAACGAAGGGGAGGAAGCGGCCCATCACTGCCGTAAACTGGTGGTTCAACGCGGCGGCCGTTGGCAACTGGGGACTAATGGGCTGCGCGAACTGGAACTGCTGACGAATTAGCCCGTCAAAACCCGTTAAAATTCCGCTAGCACATTGTCCAGCGCGGCGTAATTTAATGCGTCGTCACCATGCGCATACAAATCGAGGATCAAGGCTCAAGCGCCGGGAGCAAATCGAGCAGCCCCTTGCTGTTTTCCAATGCCCGGGCCCGGGCCCCCGACTCCCGACTGTCCGCGTTCACCCTCATCGAACTTCTCGTCGTCATTGCCACCATCGGGATTCTGGCGGCCCTGTTGCTGCCTTCGTTGGCGAGATCCAAAATGTCGGCCCAAAGCATCGAGTGCTTGAACAACCTGAAGGAACTCGAAATCTGCACGCATCTTTACGGATCGGACAACGATGACAGTTTGCCGCCAAATAATTTTGTCTATGATCTTGCCAGTCAGCAGCCATTGGACACGGGCCCTTCCTGGTGCACCAACCTGGCTCCTTTTGATGTGGACCCGGTGGGGATCCGGCAGGGATTGCTTTTCCAGTATAACACCTTGATTGACATCTATCACTGCCCCGCCGACCTGTCCACCATTCAAACCCTGAGCGGCACCGTGACAATCCAGCCGCGCTGGCGGAGCTACAATATGAGCCAGTCGGTCAATGGTTTGACCTATGACGGCGAATTGTCTTCGTACATTCCCCACTACAGCAAATTCACCGGAATAAAAAACCCGGCACCATCGGTGTTGCTTGTCTTCATTGACGTGCATGAAAACGAGATTCTCGACACGCAATTCGGCATTCCCGTGGCAGCCGATTGGTGGGATCAAGGTTATTGGTGGGATGTTCCCGCCAACCGGCACAACCAGGGATGTAATTTTTCCTTCGCTGACGGCCACGTGGAGCATTGGAGATGGAAAGTGCCGAAAGCAGTCACGGTTCCTCGAGGTTCGGCGCAAGCCGTTGCCAATGGGGAATGGGATGATTACTACCGGATGGAGGCCGGCTTTCTCCAAAACTTCGATTAACTTTGGTTGAAGATATTTGAGCGTCCTTCCCGGCTGACAACCCACTTGGTTTCCCGGCTGGCGCGGTTTAAGTTCCGTGCGTGCTGACTGACATTAAATCCCTGACGCGCGAAGAACTGGAAGCCCGGTTCAAAGCCTGGGACCAGCCGGTTTATCGCGTCACCCAATTACTCGAATGGCTTTACACCCGCCGTGTCACCGCTTGGGACGCGATGACAAATCTGCCGAAACCGTTGCGTGAAAAATTGCGGCAGACGTATTCATTGCAAACGCTGGAGCTTGTCCGCAAACAGGGTTCGCGCGTATACGATACCACGCAGAAATTTCTCTGGCGGTTGACCGATCACTCGCTCATTGAAAGCGTTTTGATTCCAGCCAACCCGGCGCTTTACGGTGACACCAGCGACCGTCACACGCTTTGCGTGTCCACCCAGGTCGGCTGTGCTTACGGCTGCAAATTCTGCGCCAGCGGCCTCGACGGCTGGAAACGCAATCTCACACCGGACGAAATTGTCGAACAGGTGCTGTCAGTCGAAAGAATCAGTCCACAGTCCACAGTCCACAGCCAGTCGTCCACGGCACGACCACGGACTGGGGACCGTGGACTGCGGACTGTGGACAATTTGGTGGTGATGGGCATGGGCGAGCCTTTGGCGAATTATGACAACCTGCTCACCGCGCTGCGGATTCTGAATGCGCCGTGGGGCGGCGGCATCGGCGCGCGCAAGATCACCATCTCCACCAGCGGCCTGGCGCCGCAAATCCGCAAACTGGCCAGCGAACCGCTGCAATTTCGCCTCGCCATCTCGCTGCACGGCGCGACCGACGCGGTGCGAAATAAAATCATGCCGGTGAACCGAAAGTTTCCGCTCAAGGATTTGGTGGCGGCGTGCGAGCATTACCAGGCACAAAAAGGCCGGATGCTCACGTTCGAATACATTTTGATTGCCGGCGTGAATGATGCGGTTGAACAAGCCGGGCCGCTCGCTGCGCTTGCCAAAAGACTTTTCGCGAAGGTGAATTTGATTCCGTACAACCAGGTTGAAGGCCTGCCGTGGGAACGACCGGCGGAAGATGTCTGCGAAGCGTTTCTCGCGGCGTTGGAGAAACAGAAGGTCACCGCCACACTGCGGCGCGAAAAGGGCCACGATATTGACGCGGCTTGCGGACAGTTGCGGTTGAAGACGGAGCGTGAATTAAGCACCAAATGATTCTTGCGGTGGGGCGAGCGTCCTCGCGAGCCGTCATCAGGGATAAATGTTTGTTCGGCTCGCCGGGAGTCTCGCTCCACCAAAGATTCGCAGATAAAAATCCATGTTTCATCCTTGCCGATCTACGGCTAAATTAAGCGCGTGATTGCTTTGCTTGATTACGGCTCCGGCAACCTGCGCAGCGTCCACAAGGCGCTGCTCAAGGTCGGCGCGGACGTGCGCATCGTGCAAACGCCGGACCAGATTGGCGATGCGCGGGCGATGGTGCTGCCCGGCGTCGGCGCGTTCGACGACTGCATCAACGCGCTGCGCAAACAGCAATTGCTCGAAGCGTCGCGGGCGTTCATCCAATCCGGCAAACCGTTCCTCGGCATCTGCGTCGGCTACCAGGCGCTGTTTGAAAAAAGCGAGGAATTTAATTCCTGCGCCGCCGGGCTGGGAATTTTCAAAGGCAGCGTCGTTCGCTTTTCCGAAAAGCATGGACTGAAGATTCCGCAAATCGGCTGGAACCAGCTTGAAATCGTGAAGCCGGACTGCCCGCTGTTCCGCGGCGTGGCAAATGGCAGCTACGTATATTTTGTGCACAGCTTTTACCCGCAACCGGTGGATGCGGGCATCATCGCCACGCGGACGGAATATGGCGACAAGTTCGCGTCAGCCGTCTGGCGCGACAATGTTTATGCCACGCAATTTCACCCGGAAAAAAGCCAGAAGGTCGGTCTGCAACTGCTGAAGAATTTTGTGGATCTGGCACAAAGCTAACCATTACATCCATGAAACAGATTAGTAAATTGGTTTCCCATCTTTCACTGGCGATTCTCTGCGTTGGTTTGGCCGGTTGCGTGTCCCACCACCCGGCGGTTGCACCACTGGGCAACGGTTATGAAGAAGTGTCCCACCCCACGTACGCTTCCGCGAGCCGGCCCGAGCTGATGCGCATTTCATTTCAGTATCGGGCGCCCGACGGCATAACAACCTTGATTTGGCCTTCCCTGTACGGCGTTGGTGAAGTCATCAAAGGCGACGTGGCGATCTTTGTGGGCGACAAGGCCTATGTGTCGTCGGACCCGGACGATCCCCGGGGCATGAAACCGCGACTGTTTGCAGTGCAGTCACCCGCCCTGCCGCTGGACATCACGGATGAAGTTTTATGGCGCTGGTCGAAAGTAACGGGAAAAGACTTCGCGAAGGCTTTGGACCGGTTCAGCATGGTGTACCCGCAGGGAAAGCAAAGCGGGCTGGAACTGCAACTGGTGTTTTGGACGCAAGAAAAGGATTGGCCGGATAAAACCACAGTTGAACTGGATTGGAGCCAGGTGTCGAACATCATGCGCGAAGTGAAGGAGAAAGGCGCAGTGCACAAGGATTTGCGTTGGGGCACGCCTTACATTGAAAAATGAGTTTAGCCGGGAAAAGCCCCGCGCGTTGGTCTGCAACTGCTGAAACATTTTGTGGCACCGGCGAAGGGCTAAACCGTCGCATTGTTTTGTAATGCGCTGAAGGCGCTACGGAAATTAGC
The DNA here is from genome assembly GCA_963754775.1 of uncultured Verrucomicrobiae bacterium. Classification (GTDB taxonomy): domain Bacteria; phylum Verrucomicrobiota; class Verrucomicrobiia; order Limisphaerales; family UBA11358; genus UBA11358. The sequence goes on along the minus strand of CAVWHM010000041.1, from coordinate 140,011 downwards.
CCGGCGTTGGCTTGTCGCGCCGAAATCGGATGAAGGCGGATGCGAGCCTACGCCGGGAAAACATCCCACAAAATAAATTCCTTCGCCCATCGGATGGGAGAAGGTGGCGAAGCCGGATGAGGGAATGAGCTTGACCGGATGAGGGTCGTCGGGTCAAAAACAAATTTCAACGAGGAGAGGGCCTGGGCGAGGAGTCGAATAATCCCCGCGCTTGTCGCACACAGGCGTTTGATGCAGACTTCACGCAAATTCATGCAATCGCAGGTAATTTCCAAAAAGCGCGTCAGCGACCACGGCGAAGTGTTCACCGGCAGGCGCGAGGTGGAGGCGATGCTTGATTTGGTGAACCAGGAGACCGAGCGGATTGAATCGCGGTTTCTTGAGCCGGCTTGCGGCAATGGCAATTTTTTGGCGGAAATTCTGGAGCGCAAACTGCGCGTCGTGGAGCGGCGTTACGGCAAAAGCCAGTTGGAATACGAGCGGAATGCGGTGCTGGCTGTGACCTCCATCTACGGCATAGACAAGCTGGAGGAAAATGTGGCGGAATGCCGCCAGCGGTTGTTTGAGATATTTGAACGGCAATACACCGCCCGGTTCAAGGCGCATGCCAAGGACGAATGTCGCGATTCCGTGAAATACATTCTGGAGCGCAACATCGTCCACGGGGATGCGCTGACATTGCTGACGGTGGACCGCGCGCCCCGGCCCATCATTTTCTCCGAATGGTCTGCGCCGTTTCACAACAGTCTGCTCAAAAGACGGGATTACACCTTTTCGGATTTGATCGAAAGCGCGGAAACCGGCCAGAGCACCTTGTTCCTGACCGAACAATATTCCGATCTCGGCAAACGGGCTTTCATTCCCAAAGAAATCATGAGCTGGCCGCTCATCCACTACCTCAAGGTTCGCGATCATGATAATTAATACTCACAATCCCGATGTCCTATCATGCCTCGCCAACTTGAGCAGCGACGAGGTGTTCACGCCGCCGCAACTGGCCAATGAGATTTTGGACCACCTGCCCAAGGAGATTTGGCAGGACAAGGACGCCCGATTTCTTGACCCCTTTTGCAAGTCCGGCGTGTTTCTGCGGGAAATCACCAAGCGGTTGCTCGTGGGTTTAGAAAAGGAGATTCCCAACCAGCAAAAACGCATCAACCATATTTTCGCAGAACCAGGTCTTTGGTCTGGCCATCACGGAATTGACCGGCCTGATTTCCCGCCGCTCGGTTTACTGCTGCAAAACCGCCAATGGCAAATATTCCGTTTGCGATTCATTCAACGACAAGCAGGGCAACATCCGTTTTGAAACGGTTAATCACACTTGGGAAAAGGGGCGTTGCTCTTCTTGCGGGGCGAGCCAGAAAAACGCTTGATCGCGGCGAAGAATTGGAAAGCCACGCTTATCAGTTTATTCACACAGAAAAACCAGAGGAGATATTTGATATGAAATTTGATGTCATTGTCGGCAATCCGCCTTATCAGTTGAATGACGGAGGCGGCATGGGCACAAGCGCGACACCGATTTACCAGATGTTCGTGCAGCAGGCGAAGAAATTGAATCCGCGTTTTCTAACCATGATTATTCCATCTCGGTGGTTCGCAGGTGGGCGCGGGTTGGATGAATTTCAGAGAAAACATGCTACAGGACACTCGATTAAGAAAGATAGTTGACTATCCCGGATTCTGCGGAATGCTTTCCTGGCATCGATCTCAGCGGTGGCGTCTGCTATTTCCTCTGGGAACGGGATAGCCAATGGCGATTGCACAATCACGACACATAGTTGGGGGCAATTGACGTCAACGAATGCAACGGCCATTATTGGAAGAAGGCGCAGACACTTTCATCAGGTATAACGAAGCAATATCAATATTGAGAAAAGTCCAAAAGCGGAATGAAGAAAGCTTCTCGGAGATTTGTTAGCGCCAATGACCCCTTCGGTTTCGATGTCAGAGTCGAAAATAGCTATAAACGTGTAAAACCTACATTTAGTCTGGAGCATTCTCGAAATAGAGTAGCACTTTATTATAACGGATGGAAAAAGGACGGTGTCGGTTTTATCGACAAAACAACCGTTCAAAGAAATACTGATTGGATTAACCGCCATAAGGTTTTCATCGCAAAGGCCTATGGCGAGAGGGGAAGTTTCCCATACCTCGTTTTGCCAAAACCATTTCTAGGCGCAAAAAATAGTTGTTGCACTGAAACCTATCTCGTTATCGGACCATTCAAATCAAAAACTGCGGCTGAGAATGTGATTCAATACATCCGCACTCGGTTTTTTAGGTTTTTGGTCCTTCTAAAGAAGAATACACAAAATTCTCTCCGTGGCGTCTATTCGTTTGTTCCTGTTCAAAATTTCGATGGAACTTGGACTGATGAAAAGCTCTACAAAAAATATGGGCTGACCCAAGACGAGATAGCGTTCATTGAATCGATGGTTCGCCCTGTGGAGGATACCGATGAGTAAGGACTTCTTTCCGCCGCGTCCCAATTCACGTCCGACTATTTACGCCTATGAAGACACGAATCCGCAATACGATGGCTTGTTAAAAGTCGGCTACACCACCAAGACAGCCCGGGAGCGTGTCGCGGCGCAATATCCCATCGTCAAGCCGGGCAAACCGCCTTTTATCATTCACGTCGAAGAATCCGCCATGCGGAGTGACGGCATGGTGTTCACCGACCATGACGTTCACCGCTACCTGCGGATGACCGGCATAAAAAACCCGGACGGTGAATGGTTCAAATGCACCGTGAGCCAGGTCAAAGCCGCCATTCTCGCCGTCCGGGAGGGAACGCTGAACGAGGAAAACCGCACGTTTGATTTCAAGATGCGCCCGGAGCAAAAGGCGGCGGTGGAGAAAACCATCGCGTATTTCAAAAGCGCGCGGAAGGAGCGCTCCAAAAAAGCGCCGCATTTCCTGTGGAACGCCAAGATGCGTTTCGGCAAAACTTTCGCCGCGTATCAGCTCGCCAAGAAAATGGACTGGCGCAAGGTGCTGGTGCTGACGTTCAAGCCCGCGGTGCAAAGCGCGTGGGAGGAAGATTTGAAATGCCACATTGATTTCCAAGGCTGGCAGTTTATTTCCCCGAACGGCTTGTCTTACGAGGAAGCCAGCAAAAAGAAGCCGTTCGTGTGCTTTGGCTCATTTCAGGATTATCTGGGACGGAATCCCAGCACCGGCGGCATCAAGACGAAAAACGAATGGGTGCATACCACAAATTGGGATTGCGTCATACTCGACGAGTATCATTACGGCGCATGGCGCGAAAACGCCAAAGACCTGTTTGAAGCAGAGGATGACAGGGAGATTGAAGCAGCCGAAGGCAAGGGCATTGAAGATTTCGACGAGGAAATAATGCCCATCACGACGGACGCCTATCTGTATCTGTCCGGCACGCCGTTCCGCGCCATCGCGTCCGGTGAGTTTATCGAAGACCAGATTTTCAACTGGACGTATTCAGACGAGCAGCGTTCCAAACAGAATTGGAAGGGCGAGAACAATCCCTATGCCGCGCTGCCGCGCATGGTGCTGCTCACCTACCAATTGCCGGATTCGATTCGGGAAATCGCCATGCAGGGCGAGTTCAACGAGTTCGACCTGAATGTTTTCTTTTCGGCGACCGGTCTTGATGACAGCGCCAAGTTTGAATACGAAGATGACGTGCAAAAGTGGCTGAATTTGATCCGGGGTTCGTTTTCGGAAACCACGGTGGATAATCTGAAGTTGGGCGCACAAAAGCCGCCGATGCCATTTTCCGATGCCCGGCTGCTGAATGTTTTATCGCACACCTTCTGGTTTCTGCCGAGCGTGGCTTCCTGTCACGCGATGCGAAACTTGCTGGCGAAGCGGCAGAACAAATTTTATCACGATTACAATGTGGTGGTCGCAGCGGGCAGTGCCGCCGGGATTGGGGTTGATGCCCTGCCTCCCGTTTATGATGCGATGGATGACCCGTTGAAAACAAAATCAATCACGCTTTCCTGCGGCAAGTTGACGACGGGCGTCACGGTCAGGCCGTGGACGGGAATCTTGATGCTCCGCAATTCGTCCAGCCCGGAAACGTATTTTCAGGCGGCGTTCCGGGTGCAGTCGCCGTGGACGGTCAGGAATCCCGATGGCAATTCCCCGAACGAGGAACAGATCATCAAGGAGGAATGTTATGTCTTCGACTTCGCGCCGGACCGGGCGTTGCGGCAAATCGCGGATTACAGTTGCCGCCTGAATGTGGACGAATCCAATCCCGAAAAGAAAGTGGCGGAGTTCATCAGCTTCCTGCCGGTGCTGGCCTACGACGGCAGTTCGATGAAGCAGATTGACGCCGCCGGGATTCTTGACATGGCCATGAGTGGCACGACTGCAACCTTGCTCGCGCGTCGCTGGGAAAGCGCGCTGCTGGTGAATGTGGACAACGAAACCCTGCAACGGTTGATGAGCAACAAGGCCGCGATGGAAGCGCTGATGAGCATCGAGGGATTTCGCGCGTTGAACCAGGACATCGAGACCATCATCAACAAGTCGGAGGCGGTCAAGAAGGCCAGACGCGAGGCCAACGACGAGGAATTGTCGGCGAAGCAAAAGAAGGAACTAACCGAGGCGGAAAAGGAATACAAAAGCAAACGGAAGGAGATTCAGGAAAAGCTCATCAAGTTTGCAACGCGCGTGCCGGTTTTCATGTATTTGACCGACTATCGCGAACGCTGCCTGAAAGATGTCATCACGCAGCTTGAGCCGGGGCTTTTCAAAAAAATCACCGCCTTGTCCATCAAGGATTTTGAGTTGCTGGTCAGCCTCGGCGTTTTCAACAGCGCGTTGATGAACGACGCTGTTTATAAATTCAAACGATATGAAGACGCCAGCTTGCGCTACACCGGCATAACCAAGCACAGCGATCAAGACGTTGGTCTTTACGATACGGTGTTAAGTCCCAAAGATTATCAGGCGTCGCTTACCAACGTACCTCGGCGGTGATTCGCGGTTCACCTCATCCGGCCTCCGGCCACCTTCTCCTCATCCGATGCGGAGAAGGAATTGTTTTTCGACTCCTCACCCCGGCCCTCTCCTCGTTCGGCGAGGCGAGGGAGAATTATTTTTGTTGGACGTTTTCCCAGGGTAGCTCGCGTCCGCCTTCATCCGATTTCGGCGCGACAAGTTGTGCGAGCAACCCTGGGCTAATCTCCGTAGCGCCTTCAGTGCAACCAAACAGTTGAAGCATTTCTCCGCGCTTGCTTTTTCCCCGACGCTGGCGCAATTTGGTTTTCAAGTATTAACGAACTGAAAAGAAAGGATTAAAAATTATGGCACACGAACTACCGCCCCTGCCCTATCCCAAGGAGGCTTTGGAACCGCACATTGACGCGCTGACGATGGAAATCCATCACGACCGGCATCACAAGGCTTACGTGGACAACCTCAACAAGGCCATCGCCGGCAACGCCGCGCTCGAAGCCAAATCGCTCGAAGCGCTCATCGGCGATCTCGCATCTGTCCCGGACAACATCCGCGGCCCGGTGCGCAACAACGGCGGCGGCCATTGGAACCACTCGTTCTTCTGGCGCATTCTCGGACCGAAAGCCGGCGGCGCGCCCTCCGGCAAGCTCGGCGACGCCATTAAGGCCACGTTCGGCTCCTTTGCCGAATTTCAGGCGAAGTTCGAGGCGGCGGGCATCGGCCGGTTCGGCAGCGGCTGGGCCTGGCTCGTTTCCAACGGCGGCAAACTGGAAATCGTCTCCACCGCCAACCAGGACAACCCGCTCATGGGCAAGGCCGTGGCCGGCTGCGAAGGCAAACCGCTGCTCGGCGTGGACGTTTGGGAACATGCTTACTACCTCAAATACCAGAACAAACGCGCGGATTATTTGAAAGCGGTCTGGAACGTGATTAATTGGGCCGAAGTCGCCAAAAAGTTCTAGCCAAAAATTTATATCAGCCGGTTTTACAAGGCTTTCTGTTTTGACTCATGAAAGCGCAGAGACTGCACTCACGCTCGCGCCTGGATTGAAACAAAATCACGCCGATGAAAACCGGCGTGTTTTTGTTGGAGTTCAGCCTTCAGGCTGTCTGGGAAACACGCTAAAGCGTGAACTCCAACTGATTCACTTCAACTTTAGAAAATTCCTCATAATCTGCCGCCCGTTTTCGGTGAGGATGCTTTCGGGATGGAATTGCACGCCCCAAATCGGGAGTTCCTTGTGCCGCACACCCATGATTTCGCCTTCATCAGTCTCGGCGGTGATTTCGAGGCAATCGGGCATCGTGTCGCGTTTGATGACAAGCGAATGATAGCGGGTGGCGACAAAAGGATTGGCCATGCCGGCAAACAGGTCCTTGCCGTTGTGTTTAATCGGCGAGGTCTTGCCGTGCATCATGCGGTAATTCACCACGACTTCCGCGCCGAAGGTATGGCCGATGCACTGGTGGCCGAGGCAGACGCCGAACACCGGTATCCGCTGGCTGCCGAAATTGCGGATGACCTCGTTCGACAGGCCGGATTCGCGCGGCGAGCAAGGGCCAGGCGACACCAGAATCCGCTCCGGCTTCAACTCGCGGATGGCGTCGAGGGTGATCTCGTCGTTACGCCGCACCTGCATCTCCACGTTCAGTTCGCCCAGATATTGAACGAGGTTGTAGGTGAACGAATCGTAATTGTCTATGACCAGCACCATGGGCGGACAAGCTACCCCACAATCCGGGCTTTGCAAACAAGGAATCATACGGACAGCAGCACCATGCGCATTCCTGGCGGGGCGAGGCTGCTGACGAGCCGGCCTTGGCGCGTCAAAGCGTAGCGACGATGGCTCGCGAGGACGCCCGCCCCCGGATAGTCCCGACATCCTCGCTCAATCCGGTTGACTGACCGATGCAGCCATGCGGATTTACCACTTTAATCCGGCGGCCGGCGGCGTCACGTCCAAGGCGGGAATCTTCATCGCTACGGTATCGAGCCGCAGGGCAACCACCGTGTCCGGCGCAACACGCTTGGCGGGAGCAACGGAAATTTCAATTCCGTTTTCCGCCCGGCGAATCTCCGCCGCGCCGCCTGCAAGCAGCGTTGCGCTGACAATCTTTGCCGGAATGTCCGGCAATTTCACCGGCCCGTCCGGCCATTTCAAAACATGGACGTAGATCATTGTGCCCTTGCGCGTGCTGGCGAGGGCCGCCGTTGGTTTCCACGGACCGCCGCGCGTGCCGTAAATGCTTTCACCGTTCACCTTGAGCCAGGCGCCGACCTGTTTGAGTACTTCGACCTGGCGCGGTTCGATGCGGCCGTCCGGCATCGGTCCGACATCGAGGAGCAGATTGCCGTCGCCGCCGACGGTGCGCGCGAGAATGCTGATGACTTCGGCGGCGGATTTGATGTTGTCATCCGGTTTCCACGACCACTGCCGGCCGAGGGTCATGCAGGTTTCCCACGGCCGCTGGTCGTCGTAGCTGCCGATGCGCTGTTCAGGCGTGTAATAATCGGCAGACGGACTCAACATCTGAGTGTTCCGGGCGCCGGTGCTGAGATCGAGCCGGTTGTCAATGATGATGTCCGGCTGCAATTGCTTTACGAGCGCATAGGTATTGGTCTGGTCGTAAACCGCCTCGCGTCCGTCGAAATCGAACCACAGCACGTCGATTTTTCCGTAGTTACCCAGCAGCTCCCGCAGTTCGCCTTGCATTCGCGGGATGAACGCGCCGTTGCGTTCGGTGCGAAAATCCGGGTCCCGCCAGTCCATCGGTGAAAAATACCAGCCCAGCTTCAGACCATCATGGCGAACCGCCATAGCCAGTTCGGCGCAGAGATCCCGCGCAAATGGCGTGGCCAGGATATTGTAACCGTCCACCTTCGAATCCCACAGCAGGAAACCGTCGCAATGCTTCGCCGTGAGCACGACGTATTTCATGCCCGCCGCTTTCGCCACGCCGGCCCAGTCAGCGGCGTTGAAATTCGTCGGATTGAAATCTTTGTAAAGGTGGTCATAGACCTCGACGGGCGTCGGGCCCTTGTTTGGACACTTGGGATTCGAATTAGCGCGCGACCAGCTGATTTCCCGGCCGGTCAACGTCACCGGTCCATAGTGAATGAACATGCCGAAGCGCGCGTCCCGCCACCACGTCATGCGGGCCTCGTGTTGGGTCGGGGTTTCGGTTGGAACACCGAATATCGGCAGACCCATCAAGATCAGCAAAACGCAAAGTACCTTGCCCATAAAATCAATCTGGCTGGTTGATGAACAGCAACATGGTAATGTGTGGATAAGGTACCGCGAAATGAGAATTTGAAAACCGCGAAATCGGCGGGCACCATGCCCTTTGAAATCAATGACCGAAGGCCGGCCAAGGAATGCAAACCACAAATCAATCTGGAACGATGCAGATGCTTCAACGCCTTTTCCGCTTCGTTTTGAACAATTCCAACTGCGGTTCCTTGAAAAAATCGTAGTTCTTCAGGATGCGGATCATCTGGAGCAGGTCGGACTTCTGGTAGTTGCGATTCACCTCGATGTGCCCGATGAGATCGGCGAGCATCACGTGAAACGGAATCACGGCGTCAATGCCCTTTGACCGCAGCAGCTCGATGCTTTGCTTGCGGGCATCCTCGCCCTGCGGCAGTGCCGGCACGACCAGGATTTTGGTCGGCGCGCCGTCCGCGCCAAACACGCGGGCTGCTTGTTGAAATACCTTCGGTTCCACGAACCGGAAAATCTCCGGCGCGTGCGCCAGCACCGCCATACTGAACGTCTCCGTATGCCAGCCCTTCACCACCACGACGGCCCGCTCGATGAATTTCAAATCCGGTGACGACAAAATGAATGGCACCTCGGCATCGCGCTTCTGCGGGTGAGGATTCAACACGAAGAAATCAATGTCATCCTCCTCGCGCCGGGTCTGCGTGATGTACTTCCGATGTTGTCGCACCAGGAACTCGTGCAACTCGAAATATTCGCGGACGATGGTTTCGCTGACAGCCGCCATGACGTTAGTTAAGGGTTGAGCCGTCTCCGCTTCGCTTCGCCGCGACAAGGGGTTGAAAGTTGAGGGCCTGGTCGATCAGGGCGGCAGGGACTTTATGGCCGAATTCGACCCTGCCAATTTTCTTTGCCAGTACGAATTTGATTTCGCCGCCGCTGACCTTTTTATCGAGGCGCATGGCGGCAAAGAGTTTCGGGCGCTGCCCGGCGCGCAATTTCACGGTCGTGGGCAGGCCGGCGCGCCGAAACATCCGGATAATCCGTTCGAGATCGCGTTCGGGCAGGCCAAGAACGCTGCTGGAAATCCTGGCGGCAGCGACCTGGCCGATGGCAATCGCCTCGCCGTGCAAAAACCGGCCGTAGCCGGAAACGGCTTCGATGGCGTGGCCGATGGTATGGCCGAAATTCAAAATCGCGCGCGGCCCGCCCTCGGTTTCGTCCCTGCCGACGACCTCGGCCTTGATTTCGCAGCAGCGCGCGACGACTGCCGCGAGCATTTTCGGTTCGCGCCTGAGCAGTTTCGGAAAGTCGCCTTCGATCTGCGCGAACAGTTTTGCATCGTAAATGATGCCGTATTTGATGACCTCGGCGAGGCCGGCTCGGAATTCGCGGTCGGGCAGGGTCTTGAGCGTGTCGAGGTCGCACGCCACCAATCGCGGCTGGTAAAACGCGCCGACCAGGTTTTTCCCGGCGTTAAGATTGACGCCGACCTTGCCGCCGACGGAGCTGTCCACCTGCGCGAGCAGGGTCGTCGGCACCTGCACGAACGCAAGGCCGCGCAGATAAGTCGCCGCCAGAAAGCCGGCCAAATCGCCCACCACGCCGCCGCCGAGCGCAACAATGAACGATTTGCGTTCAAGCCGGTGCACGGCGAGCTGGTCGTAACAGGACTGGACCGTTTTCAGGCTTTTAGCCGGTTCGCCCGGCTGAACAATAATCAGCGATGGTGAAAAGCCCGCCGTGGCGAGGGAATTGAAAACGGTTTTGGCATATCGTTTGCCAACGTTGGTGTCCGTGATGATGGCGCAACGCAACCCGAGCTTCAGTCGCGCGCATTCGCGACCGAACCGGTCAATCAAACCCGGTGCGATTTTGATGGCGTAGCTGCGGTTGCCCAGTGAGACGTGAACGGTGCGCACGGGCCAAGCATAAGGATTAGCCGCAAAGTGTCAAAGTTTTGACGACCAGGAAAATCCCCGCACGAAGCGGGGTTGAAATTGGTTGCGGGGGCTGGATTTGAACCAGCGATTCCGCACTGCGGGACTATGAGCCTGACGAGCTACCGGGCTGCTCCATCCCGCGATCCGCGTTGAATTTACTGGCGTTTCAAGCGCTAAACAATATCAGAATCGGTTGTCCAGCCGGCTTATCGCCACTTTGTCGCCACTATTCGAGGCCGTTTTGGGGCGAATACTGGTCCGACGGCATCCACCGGAGATCTGCTCGCTTCTGTCCGAACATCCCGTTGTTTTCCCCGATTACCTGCTGATTTGACTCGCTGGATACGGGCTTGCGTTTCGGATTTTGGGAGCGTACTTGTTTTCATCGCATGGTTGAGTGTGTTTTTCACATACAAGAGTTGTCGCCGGTAGCGACTTCTGACTTAACTCATGTCTTCTTTCCAAGTTAACCACCGATATTATGCGTCTTGTCCCATTCCAGCCTGTTCTATGGAGCATGCTGCTTGTTCTATTCGGGGCGGGTTGTGGTCCGTCAATTCGCGAGGCCGGGCTCAAACAGCAAATCGAAACCAGCAGCAAGAGATACCAGCCAGCCGATGCCACACTGAAGCGGCTCGTCGTGCACGACTTCAACCGTCCGAGCATTCAAGACAATCTTGGCGGCAATGCGGCCACGTGGAATCTCGATCCTACCGATTCCCGGTCGGATTGCACTTATAACCTCGATGCGCAAACCAAACGCGGCACTGAAGGAAACTCGCTCCACCTCGCCTACCGACTCAATCCGAACAAATCGTCCCAGAACGGGTTCTGGCTGAACCTCAAAGGCCTCGACGCCCGCGACTACGATCACCTGGAGCTCTGGATCAAGGGTGATCCGAAACAGGGCTTTGCCAAGTCGCTCAAAATCGAAGTGACGCAGCCCAAACCGGACTCACCGGGTCAAACGCTCAAGGGCAGCTTCGTCATCCAAGGCATCACCGATGAGTGGCAGCGCTTTCGCATTCCGCTCAACATGTTGACCGGCATCGAGACGTGGAGGGACCTCGATGTGCTCGTCATCGGATTCCATTCGCGCCGCGAAAAAGTGGCGCAAGGGGCGGTTTTCATTGACGACATCGCGTTCGTCAAAACCGGCGAGCCCGGCCCGTCCATCCGCGATCTCGTGCCGATTCCGGAGAAACGCGCCTGGGAACAGGCCCATGGCGGAGAGGTGGCATCCTATCCTTTCGTCATTCAGCGCCTCGTTGGATGGCCCACCAACCTGCTCGCCGACAAATCCTCGTTTCCGAAGGATGATCGGGAATTTCTGCTGCGGGTCGCGCGCGACACCTGGACCGGGATCGATTCGCTCTGTGACCGGGAGCATCGGCTTCCGCTCGACCAGGTGCGTTTCGGCACCAATTCGGTCGATCCCGCGGAAAGCCGCGCCGGCGATTATGCGAACGTCACCGACATCGGCATCTACCTGCAGTCGGTCACGGCCGCCTGTGATCTTAAGCTGATCACGCGCGACGAAGCTCTCAAACGCCTGCGCCGCACGCTCGACTCGATCGAGGGAATGGAATCCTACGAAGGGTTTCTCTACAACTATTACGACACGACGACGAAGGAGCGCACGAGCAATTTCATTTCGTTCGTCGACAGCGCGTGGCTGACGGCGGGACTCATGGTGGTGCGCCAGGCTTTTCCGGAATTAAGCCCGCGCTGCACGAAACTTATCGATCGCGGCAACTACAAATTCTTTTACGATGATGTCGAACAAGTGATGAACCACGGCTTCTGGGTCCACATGAATTGTCGCGCAGAATATACCTATGGCCTGCTCTACACGGAGTCGCGCGCCGGCAGCCTGATCGCCATCGGCAAGGGCGATGTTCCCGAGGAACACTGGTTCCAGCTCCTGCGCACATTTCCGTCCGACGCAGCCTGGCAATCGCTTACACCCCATGAGCGCAAGGTGAAAACCGTCCACGGACACGAAACGATCGGCGGCTGGTACGAATGGAACGGTCTCAAATATGTTCCAAGCTGGGGTGGCAGCCTTTTTGAGGCGCTGATGCCGACTGTCATCATCGACGAAAAGCAATACGGACCGGAAAACGTCGGCACCAACGACGTGATCCACGCGGTGATCCAGCGCCGCTATGCGCTTGAAACGTTGAAATATCCCGTGTGGGGGATGTCGCCATGCTCCATGACGGCCACCGACAGCTACTCGGAATATGGCGTGAAGGTGCTCGGCGTTCGCGGCTACAAGGCGGGAGTCATCACGCCGCACGTGACCGCGCTCGCCCTCTATGTCACACCCGCTGAAGCCATTGCGAACCTTCGCAATTTGATCGAGCAATACGACCTGTACGGCCAGTATGGATTCTACGACGCCGTTGACCCCGTATCCGGCGAAGTCGCCCATAAATATCTCGTGTTGGACCAGGGAATGATCTTTCTCGCGCTCGCGAACTACCTGGGCGACCAGTGTGTTCAGAAGCATTTCGCCGCAGATCCGATCGCCCAAAAATCCCTGCCGTTGCTCAAGGACGAAAACTTCCTGACGAACTGACCGTCCCGATTAAACTGAATTCCTGCTGAACTCTCGCCAACTCGTCCGCGCTCGCGCTTCTTGTGCACGCCGTAACCGCGCCCGAATCGGTACTTGTGTTCGATAAGGGTGACGTGAGTTCGCTTTTTCAGCCCCGGAGCGGTATTAAAAAGGCGGCCCTGCCGGCGCCGCCTTCCACGGCGATGCCCGACAACTGCGTTGGATCTTGCGCCAACGTCAAATCATTTTCCGGTTGCTTTTCCAGGAGTTTGAACGGATGATCGGAACTACGCCGCAGCATGATCACCGACCTCTGGCCACCTTGTGGCGAGTCACCGTCGAAGCCTGGCTCCGACCCCGGGGTCTGATCTGCGTCCGGCAATACCAAAAGCCGAAAGTGTCAACCAGTTATCCGGAATGGTAGTCTCGTAATCAACTTTGCCGCTCAATCATGATGGAACAGGGAAAAACTGCGGTTCACAAAACAAAACCGGAAGACCGTATTCGCTTTTCGCAATTGGCTGCCTATGGTGCCGGGGGCATTATTCCCATTGCCCTCTTCAACATTGCCGGGATACTCATAGGTTTAATGGGGAATATCAGCCTGGGGCTCAGCGCCTTCTGGCTGGGCGTAATCTTGATCATCCCGCGTTTATGGGATGCGCTTTCTGATCCCATTATCGGTCACCTTTCCGATAATACAAGGACCCGTTGGGGGCGCCGCCGTCCATACCTGCTGATAGGCGGCATCCTGGTTGCCGTCTTTTTTGTGGTCATGTGGTGGATCCCCAAAGGTGACAAGGTGCGCGTCTGGTTCCCGACCGAAACAGGCTTCCAGGCGTTTCAGCTGGTCTATATTCTTTTCTCCCTCCTGTTATTTTTCACTGCCTGTAATATTTTTGAGATACCTCATGGTGCCCTGGGCATGGAGATGACCACTGACTACCATGAACGCACCCGCCTTTTCAGTGCCAAGAGTTTTGTCGGCAATCTCTTTGCCATGAGCACACCCTGGCTTTTTGCCCTCGCCAATATGGACATTTTCAAAGGCACCGGAAACGAAGCCGATGGCATGCGCTATGTGTCCATCATGATCGCGGCTTTGATCATCCCGCTCTCCTTCTGGTGGACATTCCAATTGCGCGAGCCGGGATTTGTTAAAGCGGCAAAGCATGAAAAAACGCCCTTCTGGAAAGCGATGAAACGCACCGCCAGCAACAGGAACTTTGTCATGCTGACCCTGACAATTTTCACCCTGGCCATGGGTTTCAATTTCGTCCAGCTTCTCGGGTCATACATCCCAATTTTTTATGTTTTCGGGGGCAACAAAATTGCGGGCGCTTATCTGCTCGGAATCAACGGCACCATCTGGGCCATCACCGGACTACTGGCCGTTTTCCCCCTGATCTGGATCAGCCCGAAATTGGGCAAACGGAATACCCTTACGATTTCGATCTTGCTCATGTGCCTGGCACAACTTTCCAAGATTGTCTGCTACAACCCTGATTATCCCTACCTGCTCATTATCCCCACCGTCCTGCTCTCCATCGGGATGCTGTTTTTCTTCACACTTGGATCTTCCATGGTAGGTGATATCTGTGATGAAGATGAATTAAAGACGGGTTATCGCGCGGAGGGAAGTTACTACTCGATATTCTGGTGGTTCATTAAAATGGGAACTGCATTTGCCAGCCTTGTCGCAGGCGCTCTGATCGTATTGACTGCGTTTGACGAAATCCAGGTTACACAAGTCGATAGTATCTCGGGGAGTATCAGGGAAATTCGCAGCGAGATTCAGTCCTGGGGAGGTGATCCGGCTTTCAGCGGCACCAATACGCAGTTGCTCGGGAAAACCAAAATGCAGGTTGCCAAAGCGCTCGAGGAGGCTAAAGAATATCTGAGCTACCTGGAAAAGAAATCTGTAAAACCACAGAAGCAGTCTGAGCGATCTGTTACTGAATACCAAAACCGTGAGCGCGACATGTTGCTGAATGCATTGTCCTCGATAAAAGCTACGGCAGGCGGACTGGAACAGTTAAAATTGCGTTTGGAAAACCTGGGGCCCCAGGCCCAGGACTCCCAGGTCAAGGCCGCCGCAGTCGAAGCCATTCCCCTGACACTTCAAACCAAGTTTGGAAAAGCCAGGATGAATTCATTTGAGCTTATGTCGCATCTGGAATCCAAATCAAAGGAAAGTAAAAACGGTGTGGAGTATTATCAGAAGATCATCGAGGACATCACCACAGTAAATAACCGGATTGCCAGCCTGAACGCAGCATCATCCCAGCATGACCTGGACAGAGAGCTTACAACAATAGAAAAGGACATTTTACCGCTGACAAAACAAGCACCTTATACTCTTTTGATGATGCGGATGGTCGAGATCGGGCTGCCAGTGTTATTGAGCATCTTTTCCATCTTCTTTCTCCTCCGTTACTCGTTGACTGAAGAGCGGTCACAGGAAATCAAAAATCTTTTAAAGCAACGTAATGAGGAACGTTCAAAAGCGGTCAACAAGGCGACGGGATCAGCGACGGTTTAAGCCAGGCCGCGGGTATATCCTTCGGACTGTGACGCTTAGTAATAAAAAGTACAATGAAGAGAACGACATTCAAAATTAAGGAAGGCAATTTCTATTTAAACAACAAGAAAGTATTTCTCAATTCCGGGGAGATCCATTATTTCAGGGTCAGGCGGGAACTTTGGGACAAGCACCTGGAAGCAGCCAAGGAGGCCGGTCTAACCACCGTCAGCACCTATGTCCCTTGGGCATGGCACGAATCAGAGGAAGGCGTTTTTGATTTTGACGGCACCTCCTGCCCGGAACGCGACCTCGAAGGCTGGCTACAGCGATGCCACGCCAACGGATTGACCTGCATCGTCAAACCGGGTCCGTTTATCCTGGCCGAGACCCGTGGAGCGGGGCTGCCGGACTGGTTCATGGATCAATACCGGGAAGAAGTCAAGATGCGCAACAGTAAGGGTGAGATCGTGCCAGGCGACGGTGTTAACCTCTTCAACTCAAAATTCCTGGAGAAGGTAACGCGTTGGTATGACCAGGTCATGCCCTTGATCAGCAAACGCGAAATATCAGCCGGCGGTCCGATTATCATGATGCAGATCTGTAATGAGATCGGCGTATTCTCATGGCTGGCCCACCAGGGAGACTATTCTGAAAATGTCAGGGCTCGTTTCATTTCATACTTGTCAGTCAAATTTAAAAGTATTGCAGACTTGAACGGCCTGTGGAGAACAGCTTACCCGGCCTTTGCCGACGTAGAACTGCCGCCAGATGGCAGGCTTCCTTATGCTTCAAAGGGTGATCGCAGCCGCGATTGTGAATGGCATTGTTTCTGGAGAACCTATTATGGCGATTATCTGAGAGTGCTGACTCGCATGGCCAGGGACAGGGGTGTGACGGTTCCGCTTTATCATAATCTTCCGGGCTGGATCTATGGAAGCGGGTATGAATTCCCGGTCAATATCACCATGTACCAGGATCTCTTCGGGGATAAGAGCGAAATAATGTTCGGCGTCGATCATATCCCGGAATTTCTTTCATACCGCAACATGCACGATGATCGGATCATAAATGACATCACTTTCGCCATGCAGGGGAACAAGCCGTTGTTTGCCGCCGAGTTCCAGTGCGGCTCCCGGGAATACCATGTGGTGACGAATCCCCGTGAGATGGAACTTTTCTACAAAGCCAGCATCGCCCACGGACTGACCGGCTGGAATTATTACATGTTTTCCCAGGGGCGAAACCCAAGGCACAGGGGCTATTCCGGAGAAACGTTCTACTGGTTCAACCCGTTGACGCCAGAAGGTGAGCGCACCAGCGCTTTCCCCCTGATTAAACGGATGAACAAAATCGTTAAAACTTCCGAAAACCTGATCGTGGAGGCAAAACGCAAGGCAGAAGTCTGTGTCCTTTTCTATCCGCCCTACTATGCCACCGAACTGGAAAGGCCTGAAACCGGAGCAAGCGGGCTTCGATACAACCCTTCCGCCATCCGCCGGCCGGCCTATTTCGACGGCTTGCTGAAAGCGCTGCAAGTGCTCAATATTGATTATGACATGATGGACCTGTGCCAGGCTACAGCCGAAACACTGCGCAAATACAAGCAGGTCTGGGCGTTCAGCACCGATGAAATGAATGCCGGGGATCAGCAGACCCTCGTTGATTATACCAAGGCCGGCGGCAGGTTGGTCGTGTTTCCGTATCTGCCTGACCGCGAGATGTCGCAAAAACCCTGCACCATCATGCGAGATGCCATCTTCAGTAAAGTCATCCCGAAACCGAGATCATCGATTCTCCGCTGATCGATGTGTATGACTTGAAGGACATCAAGTGTGCCAATCCGCAGATCATTTATGATGAGCCCTCGCTCGGCGGTGCAGAGGTCATCGCCAGGACGATTCGCGGTTCCGCGTGCGGATTCACAAAAACCCTGGGCCGCGGCTCCATCATTCACTTGGGAACGTGGATCGGGTTCGACACTGAAGGGCATAAAGCGGTGTATAAAGCCATTCTGATGAAATCAGGCGCAAGGCTCAGGCAGGCATCAGCATCCAATGACAATATAGCAGTCAGGGAGCGCTTTACCGGTGATCATGCTGCAATTCTTTTCATTGGGAACTATTACAATGAAGAACTGGATGGCAAAGTCACCTATACCCATCCTGAAAGCGGAGAGGCCATCAATATTCCATACGCGCAGGCCGGGATGACGTGGCCGGCTCTTTATGGCGTATTGACTCCGGTGTGCCTGGAGGTTTCTGACGGCATCAAGATCCTGCATAGCACCTCGGATATTCTCGGTATCGCAGGGAATAACAGCCAGCTGGAGATCACCCTGCACGGAGATCGAGACCTGGCCGGGGAGATCGTTTTTGAGGGTATTAAGGTAAATAGGATCAAATCTGCGACAATGTATGGTGACCCTGTAAAAATGGTTCGTGACGACAAACGCATCGCATTCATATACAGTCACAAACACAAGGAAGAAATGACCCTAAGTATCAAGATAATATCATGAAAAGCCACTCTGTGAACCTCCGTGTAACAATTATGTATAACTTTCACAGAGTTACACAGCGGGATCATAGAATAACACGGAGGACTCACAGCACACTCTCATTACCAATCATTTTGAAAGAGTAGAAGAAGATGTCTTCGAACAACAATATGACTCTTAAGAATTCTCTTGGTTTATCCTTTGAGTTCCTTGCAAATGGCTCTGTGAAGAGCATAGATGCTCATCCCATCAGGATAAGCCTCAAAGCTGCGACCCCTTTCTCAAAACCAAGCACGAATCTCTACCTGAGGAAAAGAAATAAGCCATTTGAATTTACCGCTCTTCCAGGCCCGGAAGGCAACAGCCTTTTCAAAATGGCCGGTGACGCTTTTATTGCCAGGGGAAGCTGGGCCGGTCTTGATTACACCTGCGTGCTGCAACTGTCAAAGCACAGCCTGAGCTGGCAGTGGAGTGTTGATATCCAAAATCTGTCTGACCATCCTGTTGAACTGGATCTGATTTACGTGCAGGACGCCGGGCTGAAGCCAGTGAATGCCGGGTTGATCAACGAATACTATGTGAGCCAATACCTGGAACGCCGCATCCTCGAAGATAAGATCTTTGGTGCCGTGGCCTGCTGCCGTCAGAACATGAAGGAATCAACCGGCCATCCCTGGTTTATGCTGGCCTGCAAAAACACAGCCGTGGCAGGCAGCGTTGACGGCATGCAGCTTTATGGCAAGACATACCGTGAAACAAGCATCCCGGAAGGACTGCTGGCAGATAGCCCGGGGGGTGATTATGCGGGGGAATCTTCGGTATTTGCCTTGCGGGAAAAACCCTTCAGCCTGACCGTCGGCGGGGTTCATCAGAGTGTCTTTGTTGGTACCTATCTGGCGGATCATCCACAGGCCACGTCAGGGGAGGATCTTAAGCGCCTACCCAGTTTGATGCTCGAATTCGATGATGAGACTCCGTTTCTGCCAGCGAGTGACCTGATTCCCCCGGCAAGGAGTTTATTCAATACCACTCCTTTCTTACCGGTGGATGATTTGAATGATGATGATCTTAACCGCCTTTTTGGCAAGGAAAGGCGCCATCGCGAAGAGGAAGATGGCCGGTTGCTGTCATTCTTCAGCGCACAAAACAACCACGTCGTGCTGCGGGCTAAAGAGGTGATGGCTGACCGGCCGCATGCGCATATTATGCAAGCCCGGGCCGGGTACGTGCCTGATGAAAGCATTATGTCCACCACCTCCTTTGCCTATGGGGTTTTCAATTCACATATCACACAGGGCAATACCAATTTCAATGTGCTGCTCTCGGTCTGCACCAGCCAGTTCAATCTTGCCCCCGAAACGGGCCAGCGAATTCTTGTGGAAGTGGATGGGAGGCGCTATTTGCTCGGAGTTCCCTCGGCTTTCGAGATGGGCCTAAACCACTGCCGGTGGATTTATAAACACGGCAATCACTGTTTCCAGGTCCGTTCCTGGACTTCCAAAGCCGCTCCGCAAGTCAATATGGACTTCAAAGTGATCAGTGGAAACAAAGTGAATATGCTCATCACTCATGATTTTGATGCTCTGAACGGCTGGACCATTTGCCCCGGGAGCAAAGCCGGCGAATATCTGGCCAAACCCAGGACAGACAGCATGATCGCGGGCAAATTTCCGGATGCACGATTCAGGATTTTGATAAACAGCACCGGGTCTGATTACCGGGCTTGTGGCGAAGAAGCGTTATATCCGCATCCCAACGGCCAGGGAGGCTGTTTGTTCGTCCTCGATGTCCGTGAAGCCGAAGGTTTTTGCATGAGTTTCGTCGGTGAAGTGCAGGCTGCTGCCAGGGCGGTCACTTTTGAAGATGCTGATCGTCAGTGGCTCTCAGATTGCCAGGATGCACGGACTTCCTGGAAAGATTTGAGTTTGAACCTTTCTCTGCAAGGAACCCAGGAAGACATCGCAGCCATCCAGGAGATCCTGCCCTGGTATGGCATGAATGCCATCACCCATTTTCTGACCCCTTACGGGCTGGAACAATTCAGCGGGGCCGCCTGGGGGACGCGCGATGTGTCCCAGGGGCCGCTTGATCTGTTGTTAACCTTTGAAAAGTATGATGAAGCCAGAAAAGTGTTATGCCTCATATTCTCAAACCAGAACCCGGATGGCGGATGGCCGCAATGGTGGATGTTTGACAGCTACTCGAATATCCGGGCTGACAGCTCTCATGGCGACATATTTTACTGGTGCATCATTGCCCTCAGCAACTATGTCGAAGTTACCGGCGACCTGAAAATTCTGGACGAGGTACTTCCTTATCATCATGAAAAAGGTCCTGCCCACGCTGAGCAGACCCCGCTCCACGAGCATGTTAACCGGCTTATTAAGATGATCGTTGATTCATTCATTCCGGGCACTGCCTTTGTACCGTTTGGCGGCGGTGATTGGAATGATTCCCTGCAGCCGGTCAGCAAGGAATTGGCACAACGAATGATCTCAAGCTGGACAGTCGAGATGAATTACCAAGCCTTTGCTCAATACCAATTGGTATATGAACAGACCGGTGATACAAGAAAAGCCGGAGAACTGAAAGAGATCTGTGAAAAGATCAAGGCTGATTTCAACAAATACCTGGTCAAGGACGGCGTCGTTGCGGGATACGGCCTGGTTGAAGCCGACCGCAGCATCAGCGTGCTGCTGCACCCAAGTGATACCAAAACCGGGATCCGGTACAGTATCTTGCCAATGAACCGTGGCGTCATCAGCGAGATATTCACCAGCGAACAGGCGCAGCATCACCAGGATCTTATTGAAAAGCATCTGAAAGGCCCTGACGGCGCCCGCCTTATGGACCGTCCGCTAAAGTACAAAGGAGGCATCCAAACCATTTTCCAGAGGGCGGAAAGCAGCACCTTCTTTGGCCGCGAGATTGGCCTGATGTACGTGCATGAGCATATCCGTTATGCAGAATCACAGGCCCGTACAGGCAGGGCAGATGCCTTTATGAAAGCACTCCGCCAGGCCATCCCGGTGGATTACAAGGATGTTGTCCCCTGCGGGGATATCCGCCAGTCAAATTGCTATTACAGTAGTTCGGATGTTGCCTTCAGGAACCGCTATGAGGCCGATGAACGTTACGATGAAATACAAACCGGCAAGATCACGCTTCGGGGCGGGTGGCGGGTCTATTCCAGCGGGCCTGGTATTTATATCGGCCTAGTCGTTTCGCGATTACTTGGTTTGCGGATTGTATCCGGGAAGTTCATCGTCGATCCCGTCATGCCGTATTCTCTGAATGGTTTATCCGCCTCAATGGATTTATTGAATCACGCCGTGACGTTCAATTATGCTGTCAAGGAAGGTAATTTCAGCCCCAAAGCTGTTTCCATTAATGGCAAGGCCATTCAGTTCCAATATGAAGAAAACAAATACCGCAAGGGCGGCGCAGTGATTTTAGTTGAGCAATTTTTGGCCATGCTGGACCGGCCGGAGAATATTGTGGAGGTAAGGTTATAGAGATTCTTATTCCGTATCCGTCAGACGAACGCCCGAAGATGCCGATTGGATGGGGATAATTGACGAAGTCATTGGCACGAATTTGGTCGGATTCAGAGCCGTGGCGGCCGGGCACCCGCATCAACCGTTGCGCCTGAAGTTTGAAGGCGAAGCCCGGCTTGGCCGGATGAGCGATCCGATCCGGTGCCGGGATCCGTTGGGTTGGAACAAAGAGTTCGCGATCCGATCGGGCCGCATCTTGAAAATCAAACGCTGGAGAAAAAACGAATGAAACATTTGCCACGACCCATCGTTAAGCTCGCTTTGCCACTTCTGTTATTATTTGTTCCCTTTCCATCCGCACTGTCGGCTCCCCCACCAACCATCGGTAATCACCCGGCGGTTTACGATGAGCGCGGCATGCTGCTGCCTTGGACGTCGTGGGCTGACGCCATTGACCGGGAGGTGAACTGGTATTTGAAGTGCCCCGTCGAGCACGGGTATCCGCGCTTTGTTTATATGACGTTCATGGATGGCAATTACCAGGCTATCGCTGACCGCCCCTCGTTCATCCCGGCAACGCAGAACGGCATGGGAATTATCTCCTACTTGAAATATTACGCTTACAAGGGGAAGAAAGACTCCCGACCGCTCCAAATGGCGCGCTACATGGGCGATTATCTGGTCAAGGAAGCGATCACGCCGGACAACGGCAAGTATCCGCGCTTCAGTCGTTCCACGGGTTGGCGGGAAAAGTTTCCGCAACCCCCCGACTGCGGTTCCCAGGGCGACAAACCTTACGAAATCCAACCGGACAAAGGCGGCATTGCCGGTTACGCGCTCCTTTTACTGTACGAGGAGACGAAGGATGAAAAGTATCTCCAGCAGGCGCTGCAAAACGCGCGGGTGCTGGCGGCCAACATGCGGGAAGGGTCAGCGACGAATTCGCCCTGGCCGTTCCGTGTGGATTACCGAACGGGTGAACCTCGGGGCGAGGTTTCCGGCAACATGTCTTTCATTCTCCGACTCTTTGACAAGCTGATTGAGCAGGGTCACCCGGAATTCAAGCCTGCCCGCGACAAACTGTGGGCGTGGATCAAAGAATACCAGATCCCCAACTTGGCGCAGGACGGACGGCTCTGGACGCAGTTCTTTGAAGATCACGATGAACTGGACAACCGCACCGCCTGGTCGCCCCTCAACCTTGCCCGCTACCTGATCGAGAAACAAGACGCACTGGATCCGGACTGGGAGCAACACAGCCGGGCGCTGATCGAATTCGTCAACCGGCGTTTCATAACCGTTCGCGATGGGGTTGCGGTTTGTGGGGAGCAGACCAACGACGTGGACCCGTGGGGCGGCATCCTGTCCACCTACGGCGCGGTGCTGGCGATGTACAGCAAAGCCACCGGATCGAATGAATTCAAGGCCGTGGCGCGGCAAGACTTGAACTACTGTCTGTACGCCGTCAACGACGACGGCTGTCCGAGCGACCAGGCAATGACGAGTGGTCGCGGCGGCTGGCAGGAAGACGCCCACACCGACAAGCTCCACAACGTTCTCGACGCGATGAACGCCTTTCCGGAATGGGCCAAATGAATCACAGCTTGACCTCGAAGCCGCCCCGGAACAATTCTCAGCCATCACCGAAGATTTGAAGAACCAACATCATTTCATAACCCAGCGCAAGAAACCAGACGTGGCCCGTCAGCCGGATACGAACCAACTGCTCCGATTGTGAAAACAGTCAGAGGCAAACCAATTCTGTTGCGGGTGGCTTTTGCAATAAAAAAGTCCGTATTCGCGCTTTAACGGTTTCCAACGGAAAATTGTTTCTGAAAATCACATTTTTCTTTGGCAAATAGCTTGATTTGGGCGAGACTGGACACAGTATCCCTGTTAATAAATGATATACAAGCAAGTCATAAGGATCTTTAGTCGAATCGTAAAGACGTTCCGGCAAACGCCGGGAAATTTTTCGTTCGCGCGTCTTTTGGTTTTCCCGACGGCGGTTTTGGCCATTTCACAAGCGCCCGTCACCAGGCCGCATGTGGTGGTGTTACGGGCCGGCGTGACTGCCGCTGAGATTCAAAAGGCGTTGGACTCGTTGCCGGCAGACGGCGGCGAAGTGGTGTTGCCGCCCGGAAAAATTGAAGTGAGCCAGCCCATCGTTTTGCAGCGGGATTACCAAACGTTGCTCGGCGCGGGCCGAAAAACGATTTTATTTCTGGCGGATAATGCCAATTGCCCGGTCATTATCATGGGCGAGCCGGTTAATCAGCCAAAACAAACAAGTCATTTGCGCGTCGGCGACCTTTTTATTGATGGAAACCGTTTGCGCCAGCAGCGCGAACTCTGGCGGCTGCAAGGCGAAGGTTCGATAATCCGCAACAACGGGATCACGGTCCAAAACGTAAGTGATTCAATCATTGAAAACGTGACCTGCGCCCGCTGCCGTTCGGGCGGATTAGTCACGACGCTGGGCACCCGGCGGTTGACAGTGCGTGAGTTGAATTCGTATGACAATCAGTTCGACGGGCTGGCGTGTTTCCTGACCGTGGACTGCCTTTTCACGAAACTGTATTTGCATGACAACCCCGGCGCTGGCATTTCGCTCGATGGCAATTTCAATCATAACATTATTGACGACGCCACGCTCGCTGCCAACGACGAGGGCATCTTCATGCGCTGGAGCCACGACAATCAATTTCGCGACATCGCCATCCACAGCAGCCACGACTACGGAGTGTTCATGGCGCAATCCGATGATTTGACTGAGCGCGGATGGCAATTGGTGCCGCAAACCCAGTGCACAGAAAATTCCTTCACCAATCTCATCGCCGACGCATGCGGCAGCGCGGCTTTTCGGGTCAATGACATAACCTGCACCAACAACGTCATCATCGGCGCGCAATTTAATGACGATCTCCACGGCGGACTTTCGCTGGTTCAGCCGAATTTATTGACGGTGCAAAGCCCTCCGCCTGTGGCCGACAATTAAGGAAGATTCGGGTAAGGGCGGCGTTTTTCAATGCGAGTGACCGCACCGAGGAGGGGGCTGCCGGCTTTCAATATGACGGGACGGGGCGCCCGCGCCAAAGAGGGTCCTCATTTGCCAGACCCCCGCTACGATGGTCCCTTTGCATCCACCCCTTGCACCGGCAACAGTCGAGACTGGACTGGGAAAAGGGCTGGCAAATCTGTGAATCAGGAATAGAATCGCAAAAAAGGCCCACGCCGGTCGTGGGCCGGAAA
Organism: uncultured Verrucomicrobiae bacterium; assembly: GCA_963754775.1. Classification (GTDB taxonomy): domain Bacteria; phylum Verrucomicrobiota; class Verrucomicrobiia; order Limisphaerales; family UBA11358; genus UBA11358. The sequence goes on along the minus strand of CAVWHM010000041.1, from coordinate 115,555 downwards.
CCAAATGGGAAATCCCCGCTACCATGAATCTAACGACCTTAGTCCTCGTTGCAGCGGCCTTTGGTGGCCAGCAAGCTTCTCAACCACTTGGTGATTTCTCCGCCCTCGACGCCTGGAAGATCAAAGGGCCCGGCGCAGACCTTAAGCTAACCAACGTCGATACTCCTTACGGCAAGGGGATGAGCTTCGACTACGACTTCCGCGATGCCGGCAACTTCGCCCTGGCGCACCAAGACTGCGATGTGCCGCTCAATGGCAATTTCGAACTCAGCTTTTGGGTGAAGGCGGACACGCCCGACAACAATATTGAGATCAAGCTTGAAGACGTAAACGGAAACACCTATTGGTATCGAAGGGACGCCTATCATTGGCCCAAGGAGTGGACCCACATCGTGTTGCGCAAGCGGCTTATCGCCTTTGCCTGGGGGCCAAAGTCGTCGGCCGAGCTCAGCGAACTCAAGTCCATCGAGTTTGGCGTGTCCGCCAGTGGAGCCGGCAAGAAAGGTGTGATCTACCTGGCCGATCTCAAGATCACGCCGCTTGGGGATTACGGCAAGTTCAGCGATCCGATCACGGATATGACGAGCAGTGTTCCCTCGGTTGGCAAAAGCGACTGGCGGACGACAGGCCCTGTCAGCGAAGCGGACCTGGACCTCCACCTGGCCAAACCCGTTGAGTTTGGCGGCCTCGAAATAGAGTGGCAGAAGTCCATGGCGCCGAATTCCTACGACGTCCTCACGTCGCCCGATGGCTCCGCCTGGAAGCTTGCTCAGACCGTCGAAAAGCCGAGTGGCAAAATCGACGTCGTGTTCACCCCGGATGCGGAAGGACGCGAGATTCGAATCCATGCCAGGGCCGATTCCAAGGCTGTCGGGCTTGAGAGAGTGAAGCTGCTGCCTCCGGGGCTTGATAAAACCGGCGCAGGCATGCTGAAGGCGCTCGCGCAATCGTCGCCCCGCGGCTATTACTTCCGGCACCTGCTTAACCAGCAAGCGTATTGGACGCTTATCGGCTACAGCGGCGCCAAGGACAAGGCGCTGCTTTGCGAGGATGGGCAGATTGAACTCGCCAAGGATCGGCCGAGCGTCGATCCGTTCGTTGTGGTTGACGGCAAGGTGTACCATTGGGCAAACACGGAAGAAACCCAGGGATTGTTGGACGACTATCTGCCGCTTCCTTGGACCGAGCGCTCAGGCCCAGTGGGCCTGCGCGTTTCGGGCTTCGCCGTCGAGGACAATGGCGGCACGGTGTATGCCTGCTACCAGCTGGTCAACCACGAGCAGACCACGAAGAAGGCCAAACTCGTCCTGGCGCTCAGGCCGATCCAGGTCAATCCGGAGTGGCAGCACAGCGGCGTTCAGGCCGAGATCAAGGACCTTAGCCTGACGCCGACCTCCATGTCCTTTGGCAAAGATCAGAAGATCGTATTGCTGACCCCCGCCGACCAGGTTGGCGCGACGACCTTTGCCGATGGTGAAATGGGTCGAAGGATGCAGTTCAGCGATCTTCCGACCAGCCCGACGGCGACCGACGCTTCCGGCCTCGCTTCCGGGTACGTGGCCTACGACGTAAGTCTCAAGCCCGGCGAATCCAAGAGCTTCTGGTGGCGCTACAGCATCGGCGGAATGTCGGACAAAGGCGTGAACACCAACGCCAAGGCGGCTGCGCTTCAGAGCAAGGTGGCTCAGGAGTGGCGCAAGAACCTGTCGTCGATCAAGATCCAGCTTCCTGCCAACGAGCAGCGCCTGGTCAACATCATCCGCTTGAACATCGCGTTCATTGAGATCAACCGGGACGGGGTTCAACTTCAGCCCGGAAGCCGGAACTACAACCGCTCGTGGATTCGCGATGGCTCGCTGATGAGCGCGGCCATGATGCACTTTGGCGTCATGAAGCCCGCGAAAGAGTTCATCGAGTGGTACACGCAGTTCGTCCATCCGGACGGCTATGTGCCGGCGATTGTCGAGCACGACAAGCCGTTGGCCACTCTGGAATGCGATGCTTTCGGCGAGTACATCTACCTCGTAGCAGAATATTGGAAATTCAACCGCGACGAGAAGTTTGCCCAGAAGTACTACCCGGTCGTCAAGCGGGTCGCCGAGCACATCGAGAAGCTTCATGTTGAGGGGCAGGAGTTGCACAGGAACGCGACCGGCATGGAAGCGCTGTATTACGGCCTGCTGACTCCGTCGATCAGTCACGAGGGCTATGGCTCGCCGGTGCACTCCTACTGGGACGACTACTTCGCAATTCTCGGCCTGAAAGACGCAGCCGCCCTGGCCGCCGCCGTCGGCAAGCCCGAAGAAGCGGCTCATGATCTGGCCGTGGCCGCCGACCTTCGCAAGGACGTCGTGAACTCAATTCAGTCGGCCGCCAAGTATTACGGGTTTCAAATAATTTTCAGCTGTCCCGATTACGGCGAGCCGGACGCCACCGGCGTTGCGATCCTGGTCAACCCGTGCGACGAAATGTCGTACATGCCTCAGGATCTGCTTAGGAACACGTTCGACGCTTACTATGAGAAATGTCTTGGGCGCGCCGACGGCACGGAGATGTGGAGCGGCTATACGCCGTACGAATTCAGGAACATTGGCGTGTTCGCCCGGCTCGGCGATAAGGATCGCGCCCTGTGGTTGATGCGCTGGTTCACCAAGGACACCCGTCCGATGGGTTGGAATCAGTGGGCCGAGGTCGTGTTCCAGGATCCGAGAGCGCCGGTGTACATCGGCGATATGCCCCACACCTGGTGCGCGGCCGAGTTCGTGCGCGAGATTCGCGACTTCTTCGCCTACGAGGAGGATTTGGACAAGTCGCTGGTGTTCTGCTCAGGGGTTCCGGAAGATTGGCTGCAAGGTCGCGGCATTCTTGTGCAAGATCTGCCTACCGCGTATGGCAAAATCAGCTTGAAGGCGGTGACGAAAGGCCTGGCCGACGTTTACCAGGTGACCGGCAACGTCAAGGCTCCGGGCGGAATCCGGCTGGTGTCGGCCAGGAACGCGACTCCGAAGGCGGTTACCGTCAACGGCAAGCCGGTCGCTCCCGCGAAGCGGATCGAATTGGCCTCGCTGCCCGCGAAGGTCGAGTTCTCGTACTAGGAGCTATCTCGCCGTCAACGAGTTCGAAGACGGCCCTGGCGCCAGGACCATGGGAGACAAGTTCTTTAAAACCGAAGCACCCCGCGCCAGTTGGCAACCAGCCGGCTTCTTAATGCGAATTCCACTTGGCCCCAATATGCAGTGAGCTGTTTAATTTCTCGCATGAAGCGATTCTATGTTCATTGTCCGACATGCAGGAAACATGCATTAACAGGGTAATAATATATCTGTCGCAACCCGGCCTTCGGCGGTCATTTGCCATTGGCTGAACTGATTTTAAAGGTGCCTTTTGATTTCCCGTTTCTTCAAGTCGCTGGCCGGAAATTCAGCCAACTCTTTGTCCGATTCCGGTTTGTGTTTGACAATACCCTCCTGACGGCTTTTTGAAGCTGTCGAACGCAGAAGGCCACGGTATCCGGGCAAATCTATGACAACTCCGGCTTCTGTTTGATACCAAAGTGCGTTCGGACATGCTACCAACTGCCCCTCGCCCCGGAACGTGGCAGACGCATAGTCCGTTCATCCGGCCCGCAACCGGCAGTCGGCGGCAATTTCGCAATCGCCGCAGTCGTGATGTCTATGCCGATAATGGCGGAGTCGCCGTTGTCGAGTTCCCAAATGTCGGATCACCCATCGCAACCGGAGCTTTGCGCCCCGTTGACGTGCGGTTCGGGGCCGACTCGTTTCAAGAACATTGGGCAGTTTCGCGGTAATTATAGACATCCGAGTATTTACTTGAGTGGCACACTCGAATGTGCTCCGACCCATCCGGCATCTGCTGCGGCGTTAACAGGGTCGTTGGTGAAGGCGTCTGCGGAAGCGTCTGATACGTCACCGGCAAAATGGTGCATACGCCGCTTTGCCATTTGTGGATTTCCGAATGTCCATCCGCAAAGCCGAAGCCAGCACCCCGATGGTGATTCGAAGCCGGAATATTGCCCCATATCCCTTTGGGCCAAGCCGCGGCATCCGAAATATCCGGGTCGGCACCGTCTTTAAAATAGCCGTCGTCGATGCCGTCGGGATGTTCGTCCAGTGTCACAAACAGGTTCGACGGATCGGGCATCTGGCTCGGCTTTAGAAACTGGCGGTAGCCCAGGAAGAACTCGTTCGCAATGGCGTTACCCCAAGTGGGAGTAGAGGCGCCGAAAAAGCAGTTCATCGAATAGGAGCGCGGGCGGGTCAAGTTACCCGCTCTCCGCTGAATCGGGCTTAAATAATCATCGGCCGGGCATTTGTAAACCGCGGTGTTGTTCACGAAACTGAAGAGCAGCGCTTTGGTGAGGTAGTCGAGGTTGAAGCAATAGTCGGGAGTAGCAGGAAGGTTCCAATCCATCTTATCGTCCACCCAGGTGGCGTAAGTCGGAGTTGGCAATGCGATGTCAGCCAGTAATTGACGCAGTATCATAGTTGTTGACAAGCCGGTCTTGACTTTCGTTCGCGTATTGAATCCAACCCATCATCAGTTGCCGGCTATTGCTCATACACTGAACCGCCTTGGCTTTGCTCTGTGCCGCCGCCAATGCCGGCAACAATATCGCGGCCAGAATCGCGATGATGGCAATCACCACCAACAGCTCAATCAGCGTAAAGCCACGGCGTGCCTTTGGCTGGGGTTTGATCCGGACAAGCCCGGCTTCGCCGGGACAACTGAATTGCTTGTTAACGACCATAATTGGTAAAAGTAGAAAGTTAGGTTAAGCTTCTAATTATGTTGCGGGCGTGCAAATGTCAAGTAATTTTCTTTACAAAATTAATGATTGTCGTGATCCTCGAATTGCGAAATTTATGATTGTTGTGATGTTCTTGTGAGCTAATGAGTTGTGCAAACCTTTTAAACTTTGCAGTTTCTTCAACTCCGCCGGCAGGCGGTCATCGCGAGTTTATCATAAAGTTCAACGCAATTCCCCCCGAGGAATTGTTTGCGGTTGAAACCCCAAAATGGAGGGCTGGCAGATGGATGACCTGTCCAAAGATAAAATGAGATTCATGCAAAACCCACTTTACTTCGTAGCGGCGGTCTGTGACCGCCGTGTTGTGCCAGGAAAACCAGCGGTCATCGGCGCTCACCAGGCGCCGCTCCAGTTGTTTGGCAGAGGTCTCGAAATGCCAATTCAGATCAGGCGGAGGATGCCCGTGCGCCGCCTGCGGAGATTGGCCGGGGGGATGCTCCTCGGCTTGAGCCTGGCCGGGGCCGCCCGGGCGGAGACATTCTATGATCACCACGTCTTTTTCGACAACAGCCCCGCTGACGGATCATACTACCGGAGCGAGGGCATGGTCACCCCGCCCAGCAAACTGGAAATGGTGGATTACAAATTGCCGGTGGACACGAACCACTTCGTAAGTCCGCCCAACTGCCTCCGGTTGAAATGGACGTCCGCGTTCGGTGGTCACTGGCAGATGCTGCTCAAGTCCGCCATAGAATCCGGGCGGAAGCTTGCGTTCGAGGGCGACACGATCTCATTCTGGTGCTTCTCGGACTCGGAGATTTCGCCGGAGGAATCGCCGCGCATCGCCTTGCAGGACGGGCACGACATCGGGTCGCCAACGATCACGCTGCTCGCAGATTACGGGCGTCTGCCAGCAGGCAAGTGGGTGCGGATCAGCATTCCCTTCGATCATTTCAAGTCGCTGTTTGAACGCACCGATGATTTAAAATATAATCCGAGCAAGTTGGCGATTATCTGGCTGGAGCAGGGACTTGACGACGGCAAGGAACACACGCTCTATCTCGACGACGTGCAAATCTATTACCGCGACCGCGTTGATCGCAAGGCGCCGGTTGCGCCCGCAGGACTGGTGGTCAAAGGCGCTGAGCGCCATTTTGACCTGGCGTGGTCGAACAACCCGGAGAGCGATCTGTTGCGGTATCAAATCTACCGCTCTTGGGATGGTGAAAAATACGTTCCCATTGGCATCCAACAGGGCCAGTTTAATCGCTTCGTGGACTTTGTGGGCGAGCCGGGCCGGAAAGCATTCTATCGGATCAGTGCGCTGGATCTGTCGGGGAACGAGTCCCCGCTGTCATCGGCAGCCTCTGCCTCCACCCGGCCATTCACCGACGACGAACTGTTGGACATGGTTCAGGAAGGCTGTTTCCGATATTATTGGGAGGCCGCGCATCCCAATGCCGGCATGGCCATCGAAACCCTGCCCGGGGATGAAAACCTCGTGGCGGTGGGCGCCTCCGGCTTTGGGATCATGGCTTTGATTGCCGGGACCGAACGGCATTTCATCACCCGCGAACAGTGCGCCGAACGCCTGCTCAAAATCACGCGCTTTTTGAGGAAGGCGGACCGTTTCCATGGCGCCTGGCCGCATTTTCTCAACGGAGCAACGGGCAAGGCCGTCGCCGCATTTCGGCAAATACGATGACGGCGGCGACCTGGTGGAAACGGCGTTTCTGGTCCAGGGACTTCTGGCCGCGCGGCAATACTTTGACCGCGACAACGCCGCGGAACGCGAGATACGCCAAACCATCACCGACCTGTGGCGCGGGGTGGAGTGGGATTGGTATCGCAAGACGCCGTCGAGCGATTTTCTTTACTGGCACTGGTCGCCTGATTTTGGCTGGCACATCAGCCATCCGCTCGTGGGCTGGAATGAAACCATGATCGTCTATCTGCTCGCGATTGCTTCGCCGACCCATCCGGTGCCCGCCAGCCTTTATCACACCGGCTGGGCCGGCCAGTCCGACTTCGCCGTCCGGTATCGCCAGAATTGGAGCCGGACGACGCAGGGGGATCACTACACCAACGGCAACACTTACTACGGAATCAAACTCGACGTCGGTGAAGGCAACGGGGCTGACCTGTTTTTCACCCAGTTTTCGTTCATGGGCTTTGACCCGCGCGGCAAGCAGGATCCAGTACACGGATTATTTCCGGAACAATCGCAACATCGCGCTCATCAACCACGCCTATTGCGCGGAGAATCCGCGCAAATACGCTCGGCTACAGCGCCGATTGCTGGGGGCTGTCGGCCGGCATCAATTCCGGCGGCGGCCGCCCGCTGCCGCGTGACGACAACGGCACCATCTGCTGTTCCGCCGCGCTCGGCTCGTTCCCCTACACGCCGCAGGAATCCATGGCTGCGCTCAAACATTTCTATCGCGACCCTCGGCGCAAGATGTGGGGCATTTACGGATTTCCATGACGGCTTCAACGAAACCCAGAACTGGTTTGACCCGGTGTGGATGGGACTCAACCAGGCGGTCATCGTGGTCATGATTGAGAACTATCGCAGTGGCGTGATCTGGAAGAATTTCATGGCGAACCCTGAGATCCAGCCTGCGCTGGAGGCGATTGGTTTCAAGCCCGACGGAGATTTGAACGCGCCTTGAACTTCCCAAATCCGCCTGCGAACTCGCGAGGCCGTGTTTAAAACGCTGGACAAGCTGCTGCCGGACAGAGGCTTGGAGAGTCGCCACCCAAGCCACCGTTTTCAATTAGGCTTTGAATTAAATCTTATGAATAAAAGTGTTGACACACAGCTTGATCCTTGCTTAAATGCAGATGAAATGAGGACTGTTCAATTGAAAGATGCATCAATAAAACTTCTTTCGAGTGAGTAGTTCCAACGATAAAAACAATAAACGTATCTAACCTGGTAGTTGAAGGCTGAAACCTGAAACAACTGAAACAACCGAAAGTCAATCAACTCCGAAAAACAACAAAACAAACGTTATGAAAACAACCAAACCAAAATCCCTGATGAAGCGGCTACTGACATTTACTGCGGTTCTGGGCCTCGCGGCTCTGGGAGCCGGTGTGGCGAGTGCTTCTTCTTTTCCCGTCCTGTACAACGGCGATCTTAACCAGATTACAGTCGCAGACGCGCCTGGAAACCCGCCGGTCGGCTGGACCGCGCTGGGTATCAAGAGCGTTGACTTCCCCGTTGGCGGAAATTTGGACTGCGAAGCTTCTGAACCCTGGTGCAACGGAGCCAGTGATGATAATCCGCTGAGCGGCTATGGCATATTCATAAAGACGTTTGAAGGCGCCACAAACGCTGATCCGAATTTAGACAACCTCTATAGCATGTATTTTTATCAAGACAACCCGTCTTCGGCTGGCACTGCCTACACTATATCCGGGTATGTGGGTGCCGGGGGCACTTACTCCGGTTATAATACAAATATATTAAATTTTGATGCTGTAAGCGGAAACTATGTCTATCCAGTAACAGCTCTTTACGTCGTGTTCATGGATGGCACGGGCGGGATACTCCAGAGCAATAATTATGATGTGGTAGCCGCTGGTCTACAGACCACAGGTAATTTGGGCGGCGGCGCCCAACCCGCGCAGCAATACACAAGCCCTTCATATACCGCGCCTGCCGGCACGGTTACTGTGCGGGCTGGTCTGGAGGTGCTTTACCAGTGGAGCAACGGTGGCCAGCCGTCGTTATTCGCGGACGATTTTGATCTGGAAGCTACCGCGGCTCCTGGCTCGCCGGTCGTCACTACCCAACCGATCCCGGCGACCGTTTCAGTTGGCGGAACCGCGACGTTCTACGTTGGCACCACCCCGACAGCTACCACCTATGCCTGGCAGGACAACGGCGTCATCCTCAGCGACAGTGCCGGCCACATTTCAGGCTCGGGCACCGCGACGCTCACCATCACGGGGGTTACAACTAATGATGTCGGACATTACCAGGCTACAGTCTCGAATGGCTCGGGCTTGAATCGCAGCGCGATCGTCCCGCTTGCGGTCACTGGCATCAACCTGTTCCCGACTGTCAGCATCACTGGCTCGATTGGCGACACCTACCAGGTTTCGCGCAGTTCTACTGTCAACGGGACGTATACCCCGTTTGCCACGGTTAAGCTGACGACGCAGCCGCAGTATATTATTGACTACACGCTGCCGGTGAACCCCGTGGAGTTCTATAAGGAAGTGTATCAGCCTTGAGGTCCGGGCTTTGAAGAGAGCTTAAGCGTCTTGTAAAAGCGCCTTTGCTCGGAATAACAAGTCATGCGCCTGGTAACTGGCAGTCAGTTACCAGGCGCAAATGCTTTCGGTGGGGATGTTTTTGCCATCGAACTCGCTGGTGGGAATCTCCCGGCGGAGGCTAACACCGATGGCCACGCGGTCGTCCAGTTCGGCGGGATCTCGCTTTATGCTTCCTCGCCGTTTTCAGGGGAATGAGTGTTCGGGTCCGACCTCACCTTTTATCGTCTCCCCTCCGTCTTCGCTGCGCTTCGACGCGATCGCGCCGAAGCCAAGGGCGTAGGCGGACAAGGGAGGAAATAACTTTCGATGGTTTCTGGTTTTGCGGATGAGCGTCCGGCCAATCCAGTCGTACAAATTTTCAAAGGCGCGGCGAACGATTCTCCCTCTTTTCCCTCGCCCATCGGATGGGAGTGGTGGCCGCAGGCCGGGTGAGGGAATGAGTTTGGTCGGGGCGAGGGCGGATGTCATTCTGGCATCCCTGATGTGGTGGCTGCGCCCGAAGAGTTCGGTTTCACGCGCTGTCACTCACTGAAAACATCGAAGAACTCGTTTTATTCGTTCAGTGCTGCAAGCATAGTGAGTTACAATTCCGGCGATTTGATCAGCCCTGGGGTTGCAGTATTTCCAGGCCGGGGACGGCAATGATGCGCTCCAATTCTCTACCAGTGGCATCCTTAGCTCCGTCTTTGAGTTCGCTCCCGGTGTGCCGGCATAGGCAAGGGCAGCACGCTCGGAGGCTATTACCAGATTCAAAATGAATCCGCCAACCCGGCCAATGCGGGACAGGCTGTCTTCGGAAACATCAGCATCGGGCCAGTCCCCGAGCCTTCTGTGCCCGCCCTGCTGGGCTTGAGCATCGTGACACTCGGGGCCGCAGTGTCGCGTCGTCGCCGCATCTGAATTCCACCCCGGCCACACGCGGCAAACTCAGGGGGGTTTTCGCGGCGACCGTGTTGGAAAGGGGCCGATATGGGGCAGAAGGACATCCTTCTGCCCCAATTTCTCGGCGGCTTCGTTTTACCGCTGTTGGTGCCATTGAAATACTGTTTGGCCTGGAGTATTCCCGACAGCAACAAGGTCGTACCCATGGAAGACAATTCCGGGCCGACGTGGCGCAATGGCACGCTTGACAGCTACGGGCCTGCCGGGGTGAGATACACATCATCAATCTTCAACGTTTCTCCACTGATCAAATTGCTGGCATCAAACACCACGCGAACAGTGGCGGTGTTGGCGGGAATTGCATTGCCCACCAGGCTCAACTGTTGCCAGGCGTTGTTCACCAACGGAGATATGTTTTCTATGTCTGAACCCAGCAGGTTTAGTGAACTGTCATAGTATTCAAGTTTCATCTCATAGACGCTGGTTACCACTGACGCCGCATCATCCAAACACCAGGCGCTCAACGTATAGGTTGCGCCTGGAGTCGCCGCGACATCCTGGTAAAAGCCCGAGCTGGTGCCCCACCACCACTCATGGGCCATCCCGTAAGATCCGGTATAGGCCGCCCACGTTTCCCGCTCGCAGGAGCCATAGGTCGTCCAATTGGTGGCAGTGTATATGCCACCTGCACCAGCGGTTTCAAAACCGCCATTCAACAGCGATTGTGCCTGGCCCAACTGGAACACGCGATAGAATCGCTGCGGCACAGTTGCCGGGGCGGACACCGTGGCGGGCGGACCGCTGTCCAGCCAGTTGAACGTTCCGGCGTTGGTGGCTTGCACGAACCCGGGCGAGGCCGCCCAAGTGAACAAGTCCGGCGAATATTCGACCTGGTAATATTTGCCGGCGGATGCGTTCCAAGACAGGTTGAATGAGCCTTGAGCGGGCACTGGTTGAATATTAAGCGAGACATAGGGCAGCGTGACAAAGCCTGCGCGCTGCAAGCCGCGTTGAACCTCAGCGTTCTGCATGAAAAGCTGCCAAACGCGCTGTGTGCGATAGTTTTCGATCATGATCACGAACGGCCCCTGGTCAATGCCAATTTCATCGGTATCCCACCATCCGAGACCCGGGTTAAATGCGTCGCGAAAACCTTTGTCAGTCCAAAGGTTTGTGCGGTAGAGGCTGTAAAAGGCTTCCAAGGTCGGCACCGAGTATTCGGGGATAAAGCACATGGAGCCGCCAGCCGCCGTGGGCGCAATTGTGCCGTCATCGAATCCAGCCGGCGGGAGGCCGCGGGCCGTGTAGCCGGTGGGCGGCGGCCCATCACAAGCCGTCAACCCCCAAATGGTGCTGCTGTACCCGGGGTAGGGCGCCGTGCTGCAATAGGCAATCTCGGCCAGGGCCGCGCGTCGCGAGTTCTCGAAGTAGGTGCTGTTCTCGTCTGTTCATGTAAACATCCGCAATATGGCGGAAATCAATCCAACAATGGGAGTATTCGTGCCCGAAGAGAGGAGGAAACGCGACATAGGTCTGGCCGTAATACGTGCCCCAGGTATAACCACTGGTCCAAACGCTCCAGGCGGAACTCGGCAAAGGATTCGTGGCCGCGCCCAGGCCAAAGCAATAAATAATCATTCCCTCATTATAGCCAACCCAGTTGCCGTATCCACTGAAGCCCGTGGTAGGCTGCCAGCCCATCGCAACTCCGGCAGTTCCTTGGGACATGAAATTCCAGTTCACGCGGTTGAAGATTGCGTCTGCCGTGGACCGGATGGACGATTCAGTGGCGTTAGTGCCGTTAAAATATTGTTTGACATAAAGGACTCCCGCCAGGAACAGGCAGCTATCAATCGAGGAGAGTTCGGAAGAGCCAGAGCGCAACCCGGTGTTCATATCCAGCATATGATAAAACCAGCCTTCGTAGCCCATGACGCCATTGGTTCCCGGCCCTTGCGGGCCTTGCCAGAAGGTGGTCAACGCCGTCAGGACGCGCGTCGCGCCTTGGGCGCGGGCAATCCAGCCATGGTCAACCCCAATGCCGATGGCGGTCAGCCCAAATCCCTCCGCCGCGATGCTACAGGGCGACCCGGTTGCGGTGCGGTCCGGGACGAGCCCATTGGCCGGATTCGCCCCGTACCAAAAGTAATCAAAATTGGCCTGCTGGACGTAATCCAGGAAGGCGTCGTCACTGGCAAAGGGATTGGGAACGGCTGAAACGGTGGCGGAAGGCGGGCTTTCCTGGGGAGTCGTGGTCACCGCCGTGACCTGGTAAAAATACGTCTGCCCATCGCTAACATTGAGATCACAGAAACCAGGTGTGGTCAGCAGACTGCTGTTCTGCACGACGAACGGGCCGCCACTGGAAAGCGAACGATACACGTTATATCCTGACAGGTTGGTTACAGTATCCGGATCCCAGTGCAATACGACGCTTTGATCGCCCGCCAGGATCACCAGGCCGGTTGGGGGTGCGAGGGTGTTCGTAGCGACACTGACCTGGTTCAGAACTGCATCGTCGAGATATGCCGACCCCACCTCGTTGTTGCCAGCCGCAAGATAGGCATACTGGTAACGGACCGCTTTAGTCCCAAGCGGGGCCACCAACTGGCTTACCGAACCCGTGACCGCATAAGTGGTGAAATACGGATCACCGGTGGAAACCGGTGAAGTCAAATCGCAAGCGTTCGTTACCGAATAGAGGAACCACGTGTTCAACCCCACGCTGGCTGAGAAATTGGGCGACTTGTAAAGGGCGAGGACATTATTGTTCGCATCAAGGAATTCGACTTGAATCCAGGTAAAGCAACCCGCGCCCAATCCGCCAGAGTCGAGGCTGCTGGAGCAGAACCACCCGCTGGCCTGATAGACATTTCCCGGAGCGCTGCTGAAGGTTTGGTATATGCCCGCCACATTGTTTGTTGGCGGAGTGGAATAAAGGGCATTCCACTGCTTCCAAAAGTAAGTTCCCGAATGTGCGCTGACTCCATAATCCGTGGGGCCAACCACCCAATAATCCTTAACTCCAGCACCCAGCGTCGGTGGCGCAAAATACGTCCAGCCCGACGCAACGACCTGCCCATAAGGCGAGGTCTCGAAACCTGGGTTCACCAAAAGGTTTAGGGCTTGAGCCGGGCTGCCGGCCAGTACCATGCTGCCGGCCAGTGCCAAAAGCCGGAAGTTTAAGGATGTGCATTTTGTTCTCCCGTGCGGGATCTGATAGGATTGAAAACTGCCGGCGAACAAATTTATAAAGTATTTCATAGACTGACACGGGCAGCTTCAATCCAAATTTGCATGCGAATTCGGAGTCATCAACCTTTGCATGCGAGTCCGGGGTTGTCAATATATCTTTGGACCGCCGCTCCCGGGCGGAATCATTGTGACAAAGGCTGGTGGCTTGTGATAAATGTTTTTCCGTTCCCGGAACAATAAACGCGAAATGAAAGAAAACAAACTGATCCTGGGTTTTATCGGGTTGATGGTGTCGGGCTGCCTTTATGCCCAACCACCGGTCAGCGATCCCCGGATGGACGCCTTCGTTGGCGATTTGATGAGCCGGATGACGCTGGACGAAAAAATCGGGCAATTGAATCTGCTGGCGGTGGGCTTCGATGTGACCGGGCCGCAACTAAGCAAGGACGCGGAAACAAAAATTCGCCAGGGCCTGGTGGGTGGGATTCTCAACACCTACACGCCGGAGGCGGTGCGGAAGCTGCAATCGCTGGCCGTCAAGGAGAGCCGTTTGGGCATCCCGCTGCTGTTTGGGTATGATCTGATTCATGGCCACAAGACGGTTTTCCCCATCCCGCTTGCGCTCTCCTGCACCTGGAACCCGGATTTGATCGAGCGGAGCGCGCGCATTGCCGCGACTGAAGCGAGCGCCGATGGCATCAATTGGACGTTCTCGCCGATGGTGGACATCGCCCGGGACCCGCGGTGGGGAAGAATCGCGGAAGGAGCGGGGGAAGACCCGTATCTGGGCGCGCAGATCGCCCGGGCCATGGTGCGCGGCTACCAAGGCGACGACCTCAGCCGCAGCAACGCACTGATGGCGTGCGTCAAGCATTTTGCCATGTACGGCGCGGCGGAGGCGGGACGCGACTACAACACGGTGGATATGAGCCGCATCAAGATGTACCAGTATTACCTGCCGCCGTACCAGGCGGCGGTGGAGGCCGGCGCCGGCAGCGTCATGAGTTCCTTCAATGAAATTAACGGGGTGCCGGCAACGGCCAATCAATGGCTGCTTACGGACCTGCTGCGAACGCAATGGGGTTTCCAAGGCTTCGTCGTCACGGACTACGCGGCCATCAGTGAGATGAGCGAGCACGGCATGGGCGATTTCCGAAAGGATGCCGAATTGGCCCTGAAAGCCGGGGTGGACATGGACATGGTGAGCGAGGCTTACCTCAAGTATTTGCCGGAACTGGTTGCGCATGGAGAAATCTCCGAGTCAATGATCGATCAGGCTTGCCGGCGAATTCTCGAGGCCAAGTACAAACTCGGGTTGTTTACCGATCCCTATCGCGGCTGCACGATGGAACGGGCTCGCCGGGAAATGCTCACGCCGGAAAACCGGAAAGCCGCGCGGGAGATGGCAGAGCAATCGTTCGTCCTGCTGAAGAACGACCGGCAGCTCCTGCCCTTGAAGAAATCCGGCGTCATTGCCTTGGTGGGTCCGCTGGCGGATGACCAGGAGAATCTGCTGGGCTGCTGTCGTGGCGGTGGCGACTGGCAGCAGGCGGTCAGCCTTCGGACGGGGATCAACCATGTAGCCGGTTCGGCAGTGACGATCCTTCACGCGAAAGGCGCGAACCTCACCGATGATCCAGTGCTGCGGGCAACGCTCAAGGCGTTCGGCGAGGAGATTCCGGTGGACAGTCGTTCGCAGCGGAAAATGGTGGCAGAGGCGGTGGCCATGGCGGCCCGCGCGGACGTGGTGGTGGCGGTGCTCGGCGAAGCCTTCGGCATGAGCGGCGAGGCCGCGAGCCGCAGCGACATCGGACTGCCGGAAAGTCAAAAGGACCTGTTGCAAGCATTGGTGAAAACGGGGAAACCCGTGGTGCTGGTGCTGATGAATGGCCGGCCGTTGACGTTGGGCTGGGAGGCGGAGCATTGCGGCGCAATCCTCGAAACCTGGTTTGGCGGCACCGAAGCGGGCAATGCCGTGGCCGACGTGCTGTTTGGCGACTACAATCCGTCCGGAAAACTGACGGCCACTTTTCCGCGGAACGTCGGGCAAATCCCCATCTATTACAATCACAAGAACACGGGGCGTCCCTACCTGAGTGATCCGGGATCCAAGTATGTTTCCCGTTATCTCGACGTGCCAAATGACCCGTTGTATCCTTTCGGCTACGGTTTGAGCTATACCACGTTTGTCTATGGGGATGTAAAACTGAGCCAGACCAACCTCATCGGCGACCAGACACTGCTTGCTTCGGTTGCCGTGACCAATGCGGGCAGGCGTGCCGGCGAGGAGACGGTGCAGTTGTACCTCAGCCAGCCGGCGGCCAGCGTGACGCGCAGCGTGGAGGACCTGCGGGGGTTCCAAAAAGTGCGCTTGCAGCCGGGCGAATCCAGGGAAGTGACGTTTCGCATCACCCCTGAAGATTTGAAATTCTATAATGGCAATTTGGAATACGACTGGGAACCGGGGGAATTCATCGTCCGGATCGGCAGCGACTCGGCCAGCCTGAAGTCGGCGACCGTACGCTGGAGCAAGCCGGCCGTCACCGCGAAGACGCCGTGAGCCAGTCATCCGATTTGCGGATCAGCCATTCATAAGAACTGCCCGCTTTCCGCCGCGCTCACAACCGCAGGAATATCTTTCGCTGGTACATGAACCGGCAGATCCCGAAGGTGATGGCCATCCCCACCAGCGCGACGGCCAGATCACCGTAGCGGCCGAGGTAAAGCTTGTTCAGGTCACCGCCGACAAACCGCTGCGCAATCTGCCCGACATCCACCAGGTTGTGAATCATGTAGATCGTGATCGGGTTCATCCCGATCCAGACGAAGGGCTGGGCCCACCCGCGCCAGCCCCAGCCCTCGATGACGAGGTGAAACGTGCCGCCAGCAGCAGGCAACTGTAACCGCAAGCCACCAGCACAAACGACGACGTCCAAATTTTCTTGATGACCGGGAACTGGAAATTCCACAGCCAGCCGAGCGCGACCAGGGCCAGGCCGGCGGCGGCGAGATAACAGACCTTGGTCCAGTCGCTGCGCTTCGTGTCGCGCAGCAGCACCCCGGCAAACACGCCCAGCAGACAGTTCGCGATCGCCGGCAGCGTGCTGAGCAGCCCTTCCGGGTCATGGTCGCCGTCCCATTTCCGCAGCGGCAGGTATTGTTGATCCACCCAGTTCGCCAGGTTCTGTCCCTCGGCGAAGTTGCCCGCCGTGCCGCCCGGCACCGGGACGAAGGTCATCACCAGCCAGTAACCGACGAGCAGGCCGACGCACCAGATGATCCGCCCGCGGCGCTGAAAAAAGCAGAAGATCAACCCGGCAAACAGATAGGCGAGCGCGATCCGCTGGAGCACCCCTAACAATCGGATTTCATGAAACGGAGTGCTGAACCCGCCGTAGTAAAAAACGCCGAGCAGATACATCAGCCCCGCGCGCCGCACGATGCGCAGCACGGCTCCCGCCCGCCCCTCCTGCTCGATCGTCCGGGTCAGCGAGAACACCAGCGACACCCCCACGATGAACACAAACATCGGGAAGATCAGGTCCTCGAAATGGAACCCGGCCCAGCTGGCATGCTCCAACTGGCCGGCCACTCCTTGAACCACGCGGCCGTCGCTCAACTTGCGCAACGCCTCGACGAGCGCGTCGGCGCCGACGATCCAGAACATGTCGAAACCGCGCAAGGCGTCGAGTGACATCAGGCGGACGGGCTTTGCGGCGGCGCTGGCGCGCTGGCCGCCGGAGAAGTCGGGGTCTTGGTCATGGGTTTTTGTTGCTGCATTTGGGTGAGGGGCTAATGGGCCGGCGAAAACAAACCACTGGTTGCCGGCGGCGCATATTTTTTGTAAAGCGCGCGGCTCAGAGCGAAATAATCCCCGTGTGGTTTCGTGGCATAATCGCCGTTGGCAGTCGTCGCAAATTTCAAATCATGCTCGCGCCACTGTTTTTCGAGCGCCGGTCGATCCACCGGCTTTCCGCCTTTCAATTCCGCCAGCGTGGCATCAATGAACATTTGCCAGCGCGGCAGATAGTAATCACTCATCAAACCGTTCCACTGCCGGCCCGCGTAATCCGTCAGGCCGCCGCCCCAAATGGTGATGATGCTGCGCGCATCCCTTTCGTAATAGGCCTGCTCGCTCCTTGTTTGCCGCCCATGATTTGGCGTCGCCAATCCATTTGCCCAGCATGAACTCCGTGCGCGTGCCGAGAAATTTGTCCAGATCGCGACCCAGGGCCATGAATTGGCCGGCGGCTTTCTTAAACGCGACGGCATCTTTCCGGTCGTAAGCCGCCGCCATCTGGTCGCGCAACGCCAAACCCAGGTTGCCCAGGGCCTGGCGTGTGGTGTCCACCAGGTCCCGCTGATAGGCGCTGGATTTCCGCGCGGCGGGGCCGGCCTGCAACAACAGTCCCCACGCGCGGAACAAATCCTCGTTGGGATAGGCGATTTTGGCCGACAGCATGTTGTTGGCCTCGCTGCGCAAGGCGGGCTCGCTGCTGAAAAATGACCCCGTGACCGCCGATGGGATTGACTTATCCACCAGGATTTTTTCGCGCAGGATGTCCCACGCCTGCTCGACGCTGGGGTCCGCGCCCCCGGCGCGGGCGCGAGCCTCGTCGCGCACCCACCGCGGCAAGATCCAGGTTGGTGCCCGCCCAGACCCGGTCAAACAACATTTCGTACACGACCGGATTGTTGAAGCCTTCGAGCGTGGCGCCCACGCCGGTCAAGTTGGTCAGCGTCGTGTCATTCATCGCCGCCGTCACGCGCCGGTTGATTTTGTTGATCGGTCCCACCAGAGACGTGTTGCCGCCGAAGTTGCCGAGATAATCCCAGATGAACGGCGCGCCGTAGAACGCCTTGGTTTTGCGGAACAATTCGGTGTTCTCGCAGACATAATCAATCAAGACCATGCGGCCTTGCGGCACGGCGCCAATCATGGCCGAGAGCCGCTCGTCGGTCCAATGCCCGCGGTCGGCACCAAACGTCCAAGCCATCTGCAGCCAGATCGCGTCGGGGTCAACTTCAGCCATGCCGTCGTAAATCGCCTGCGACACGCTGGCCAGATACGACGGCTCCCAGCTCGGCGGGGTGATTTCATTGAACGGGTCGGTGCCGTAGTAATGGCTCGTGCCGTATTCCTTTTGTTGTTCCCGCAAAAATTTGACCTGGATTTCCTTGAACTTCGGGTCCAGCGGATTGAGAAACCAGCAGCTATAATTGCTGGAAAATCCGCCCCAGCCCGGCGGAATTGCCTTCAATTTTCATCGCCGGCTGTCTGGTTTTGAGCGCTTCGGGCACGTGTCCGGCGAAAGCGCACAGCACCGGCTTCATTCCCAGTTCGCGTTCGCGCGCCAGAATCTGCTTTTGCAGATCGCGCTGGCCGTCAATGAAACTCTGCGGCAGCGGGCCGTCCCAGCGGTCAATGTTGACCATGCGATGCCACGGCAAATAGGCCGGGCCGGTGAAGAACGCGCGGATTTCCTCGTCGCTCAAACCATATTCCGCGCCAGACTTTTTGCCAGATGTATTCATTGCCGGTCTGCGCGAGCGGCAGATTGATTCCGTTGAGCGCCATCCAGTCAATGCACCGCTCCCAATCGCGCCAGCGCCAGAAGGGCATCGTGTAACCGAACGTGCAGTAATTCAGAAAAAAACGGTCCTTGATCCTGGTCGTTTCGCGGATTTTTTCCGCCGGCAGCGGCAGTTTGGCCGGCACGTTCACCGCGTCATCCGCATACCACGACACGTCCACGAACGCGTCATGCTTCAAATACCAGTTGAACGCGACCGCCTGCGACAGCGGGCTGTCGCCGCGCAAAACGATTTTCCCGTCGCGGGCCTCGACTTCGAAAATATTTTCACCGGCAGACGCGGCGATGGTTTCGATCACAAAATCCCGGCCATGCCCCGGCGCGATGCGCTCGATCAGTCTGCGCACGGCCACGTCAACTTCCGCGGCACGGGCCGGCAAACCCTGGCAAAGCAACGCGGCAAAAAGTCCGATTGGGCAATCAATGCGTTGCGTCCTGGCTGGACAGCCGTTTGATGATTTTCATGGTTCAAAGTTTTCCAACAGCCTCCCAAATTCTCTGCGCGGCGCCAAATTTGCAATCTCATTCCCGGCTGCCCGGCAGGACGCGCCAACCGGCCCCGCCCTCGCCGGGAGACAAGAGTATTTCACCAAACGTGACGCGACAAATGGCGCTTTACAACCAAAACGGCCGGGGGCAAGCTTCCAAGGTGGACCCAGATGAGAAGCACTTCTCCCTGAACTGCGGAGCGTCAAAAAGGCCAACGCCTGTCAGTAACCGTGTTATGAAAGAAAAATGGATAAGTTCGGTGGTTCTGACCACCCTGGTTGCCGGCGGCTTGTTCGCCGCGGATGTCGCGCAAAAGAAGATGACAACCATGCAAATCTTCATGCGCCAAAAACTTGGCTATTCCGAAAAGATTGTCGAGGGCATTACTCTGGAAAACTACAGCCTCGTCATCTCCAACGCCGTCCAGCTGAGGCTCATGACCCAATCCAATATCTGGATGGAACTGAAGAATCCCGCCTACCTTGAAAAAACGGACCATTTCCAAGCGGATGTCACGGCCATGCTGGACGCAGCCGGCGCTTCCAACACTCCGCATCTTCTCAAAGCGTACACCCGGGTCACCGCGGACTGCGTGGATTGCCACCAAACCTTACGGGTTGAACAACGTGCTCGAAGCGCGCAGGAGGCGCAAAAAAATTAAATGTGGGTTTTCCCTGCTCTTGCAGAATGACGTACATTGTTCGGTCACCCTTGGATGCGAATCCTCAAATTGTCAAAAGCGAACCAATCTTGTCGCCAGAATGTAGCCATATTTCCAGCCTTGCCGTAGCTTGCCATGAGGTGCGATAGGAACAGAGGACTTCCAAGGAGGCCCGCCGCAACCCACTGATTCCTGGTTAACCAGGCCGCGCCGAAATGGTTGCGGGGGCTGGATTTGAACCAGCGACCTTCAGGTTATGAGCCTGACGAGCTACCGGGCTGCTCCACCCCGCGATCAGGAAGCGAATACTTTGCCCGGCAACCGGAAACAACGCAAGGATTTTCGTCAGAAGGGCCAGACTCCATATCCAATCCAGTAACCTAATAGTTTTGGATATTCCAAATAGATGCGCCGCTCAAAGCGCCGGCCCGACCAGTCGGCGCGCGCGTAGGCAACGTACGACGGGCGCGAATAAAATTTTATTTCCGGCGCATAATGCCGGAAACTCTCCAGCGCCCGCCGCGAATGATACCACGAAGTGACCAGGATGACGCGGCCTGGTTTTTGTTCGCGAAGCCGCTTGACGGTCAACTCCGCATTTTCCCGGGTCGTGCGCGATTGGGTCTCAAGTTCAATCACATCCGCCGGCACGCCGTCTTCAATCAGCAACTGCCGGTTGATTTCGCAGTCGCCCCGGCCGCTGACGATGATGCGCGGCGCGGCGTGTTCCTTAAAAAGCTCCGCCGCCCGCGCCGGCCGTTCGGACGAACCGCCACCGAGGACCACCATCAAGTCCGCCTGCGCCGGCCCGCTGTCCACGCACAAAAACCACTGGGGAAAAACCATCGCCGCAACGGCCAACGCCAGCAGCAAAACAAAAACGATGACGACGATTCGTAAGATTCTTTTTCTCACGCGCGAAAAAGGCTACCCCAGCGAATGGATTTCCGCCAGCAGTGACGAATACGTTGCATTGGGGGGCTGAAAAAAGCGCGAACGGTTGCCCGTTCGCGCTTGAATTGATTCCGCCAGGATTAGTTGGCTTCTTTTCCCGCTTCTTCCTTGCCCGCCATTTCCTGATCACGCTCGGCCATCGCAGCCTTGCGCGACAAGCGCACACGCCCTTTTTCGTCCACGCCGAGGCATTTGACAGTAATTTCATCGCCGACCTTGACGATGTCCTCGGTCTTCTTGACGCGGAAGTTGGCGAGCTCGCTGATATGGACGAGGCCGTCCTTGCCGGGCAGAAACTCGACAAACGCGCCGAATTCCTTGATGGTGACAACCTTTCCCCGATAAATTTTCCCCGGTTCGGCTTCGGCGGTCATGCCCATGATCGCGTCGCGGGCAATCTTCATGCCCTCGGCCGAGACGGAGAAAATATTCACCGTGCCGTCGTCTTCAATGTCAATTTCGCAGCCGGATTCCTCGACGAGCTTCTTGATGTTCTTGCCGCCGGGGCCGATGATCGCGCCGATTTTCTCCGGGTTGATCTTGATGGTCTCGATGCGGGGAGCGTATTGGCTGATTTCCGGGCGCGGTGCGGCCAGGGTTTTGGCCATTTCCGCTAAAATGTACATCCGGGCGACGCGGGCTTTTTCAATCGTCTCGGTCATCAGCGCGTGCGGCAATCCCTTCAGCTTGAGGTCGAGCTGGAAGCCGGTGATGCCCTTTTCCGTGCCGGCGATTTTGCAATCCATGTCGCAGTAGTGATCTTCCCAGCCGAGGATGTCGGTGAGAAGCTGGTATTTGGAAATTTTCTCGCCGCTGTATTCGGTGCAAATGCCGACACTGATGCCCGCAACAGGACGAATGAGCGGGACCCCGGCGTCCATAAGCGCCAACGTGCCGCCGCACACGGTCGCCATCGAGGTCGAGCCGTTTGATTCCATGATTTCGCTCGTGACGCGGACAGTGTAGGGATAATCCTTCAACGGCAGCATCGGTTCGATGCTGCGTTCGGCGAGCGCGCCGTGGCCGATTTCGCGCCGGCCCGGGCCGGCGATGCGGCCGGTCTCGCCGACGGAGAAGTTCGGGAAGTTGTAGTGCAGGATGAATTTCTTTTCACTGTCGCCGCCGGTGTAGGAATCGAATTCCTGCACGTCGTCACCGGTGCCAAGCGTGACGAGGGTGACGGCCTGGGTTTCGCCGCGGGAGAAAAGCGCCGAACCGTGCGCGCGCGGCAGAATGCCCACTTCGCTTGAAATCGGACGGACGACATCAAACGCCCGGCCATCGAGCCGCTTGCCGTTGTTCAAAATCAAACTGCGGACGGCTTCCTTTTGAATGTAATAAAAGGCGTCCTTGATGATGAATTCGGTGACTTTTTCCCCGCCGAACTTCTCGACGAGTTTCGCGCCGACTTCATCCTGGATGGCCTTGACGGCGGCTTCCCGGGCGAGTTTGCCCGGCGTGAGCAGCGCGGGCACAAAGCGGTCGCCAACGAGCTTTTTGGCCTCCTGCAAAACTTCATCGGGCGCGACGTTGAGCGTGATTTCGCGTTTCTTCCGGCCGGCCCTGGCCACCAGTTCCTTCTGCGCGGCGATAATCGGCTGGACGGCTTCGTGGCCGAATTTCAACGCGGCGTTGAAGTCAGCCTCGGAAATTTCCTTCGCCGAGCCTTCATACATCACGATGTCGGTTTCGTTGCCGACATAGACCAGGTCGAGGTCGCTTTCCTTCATCTCGCTATGGGTCGGGTTCGCGACGAATTTTCCGTTGACGCGGCCCACGCGGACCGCGCCGAGCGGCCCGGCCCACGGAATATCGCTGACCATCAGGGCCGTGCTCGCGCCGATGATGCTCAAAATGTCCGGGTCGTTCTCGCCGTCGGCGCTCAACAGGATGCTTTGCACCTGGACTTCATTGTACCAACCCCTGGGGAACAAGGGGCGGATTGGCCGGTCGGTAAGCCGGCAGGTGAGGATTTCCTTTTCCGTCGGACGGCCCTCGCGTTTGAAGTAGCCGCCGGGGAAGCGGCCTGCGGCCGCCGCCTTTTCGCGATAATCCACGGTGAGCGGGAAGAATTCCTGGCCGGCTTTGGCCTTGGTCGCGGCCACGGCGGCCACGATGACGATGGTGTCGCCGAGCTGGACGGTTACCGCGCCGTCCGCCTGTTTGGCGATTTTTCCGGTTTCAATGACGATTTGTTTGTCGCCCACCTGGGCGGTGATTTTTTCTGACATAACTGTTCCTGGCCGTCACCGCCGGAGAAACTTCAGTGAACTCCGAACGTTTTCGGAGCTGAATGAAATTACCCAGAGGTGACGGATTTTTCATACGCGATGTGGTTGGTTAAGGAATCGGGCCATTCGCGCTGGCTGGCTCAAATCCGATGGCGGAAGGCGGTTTGCTTCAGAAAACCGCGCCTCCGCAAAAAATTTAATGGCGCAGTTTCAATTTCTTCGTGACCGCCTGATAACGGCTCAAGTCGTTGTTTTGCAGATATTCCAACAGGCGCCGGCGCTGGCCGACCATCATCAACAGCCCGCGACGCGAACTATGATCTTTTTTGTTGGTCTGCAAATGTTCGGTCAAATGATTGATCCGCTGCGTGAGCAGGGCAATTTGCACGTCCGCCGACCCCGTGTCGCCGTCGTGCAACTTGAACGATTCAATGGTCTTCGTCTTCGCTTCCATATTCGATTAAATGTGCAGATTAGTTGTTCACAACCCCGGTGTAAAGCACTTTCATGCCGTCCGGCCATGACACAAAACCAGTGAACTCACTGGTTCTTTTTCATTTGGGCGCGTTGCCAATGCCAAATCAAACGGCGCTTCGTTTGCGGAGTCAGTTTGAAATTTTCACCAATCCGCAGGCCCTCAATCCAAAAAATCCCGCCCGTCTCCGCCGCCGCTACCACCAGTTGGCGCCGGCGGAGGCGCGGAATTCGCTGGTTCACAAACCAATCCTGAAGTTTTGGCGCTGATTTCATGCCGATGGGTTGAAATCGGTCACCCGGACGCCAGTGGCGCAACGTGATTTGTTTGCCAACCTTGTCCGCGTCAAAAAATTCTAAATGGTGGGGCGAGCGTCCTCGCGAGCCGTCCTTGGTGCGCCAAAGCAAAGCGCTGGCGGCTCGTCGGTAGCCTCGCCCCACCGCGACTCCACTTTGAAAATCCCAGCGGAATCGGGCGCCGGCAAAATCCACCTCCCCTGCCCTGTCCGCCAGATTGACCGTGAGTTCATTTGCTTTGAATTCGAACGGCTGTTGCGTCCGCAATTTCACCGAGCCGGCCGCGTTGCGAGAGATGAACAACGCAGGACCCACGCTCACAAAACGACCAGCCGATTGGCGGAGAGTTTCAATCAGTTCAAATTCCGCCGGCACGCCGAGACCGGCCAACTGCAATTGCAGAACCCGCCGCTGGACTGCGACCGGTAAATCGGCGAAGGTAGGGACGGCCCGCCGGGCCGTCCGCGGACGCCGCGGCGCGGCGTCCCTACCAGCTTCTTTCAGCCATTGTTGCGCCATGCCAGTGACGATGTCCGCCTCCGCACCGATGATTTCCATCAGTCGCAAAACCGTTTTTGCCAGCCCCGGTTGATATTTTTTACGCAGCAGCGGCAGCAATTCGTTGCGCACGCGATTACGCGGCATTTCCAGCTGCGCGTTGGTCGCGTCTTCACGGAACCGGATTCTGTTTTGGCGCGCGAACCCCTGCAATTCAACTTTCGTCGAATCCAGAAGCGGACGAATGAGCGTAATTCCTGAATCCACGGGCGATGGCGAACGCCACTTCATTCCCGCCAGACCTTCGCCACCCGCACCGCGCAGCAGGCGCAAAAAGAAAAGTTCCAACTGGTCGTCCGCGTGATGCGCCAGCGCCACCATGCGGATACCGCGCTTTTTTGCGGCGCGCGCGAAAAATTCATGACGCAATTTTCGCGCGGCCATTTCAATTGACAGTTTTGATTTTTCTGCGAACCGCCTCACGTCGGCGTGTTCGACAACGAGGGGCAATCCCATCGCCGCAGCGGTTTTACCGACGAGCCTTTCATCGGCGTCGCTGCTGCGTCCGCGGAGTTGGTGGTTGAAATGGGCAACGACCGGTTTCCACCGGCGTCGCGCCGGGAGCGTGTGAAGCAAATGCAGCAACACCATCGAGTCCAATCCCCCGGAAACGGCCACCAAAATCGGCTGATCCCGCTCGAGCAAACGGCGGTCCCGGAGGTTGTTCTCAACGCGCTGAAGCAAATCGCTCACGCCTGAATGCTACCGCATTGGCGGGGCGGAGCAAGAGCACCGGAACTTCAGGGTGAGACCATGATGCGATAGAACCGGTGTGGATCGGGTCCGATGACATCATTGGTGCTGACGGTTACATCGGCGGCCGTGATAGCGCCGCCCAGATCGACCCAGTTAGGTTGCGACAGATTCGTCGTGTATTGCAACTTATAGACGGTTCCCGGCACCGCGTTCCAGGAGAACGCGAAGGAATTGCTTGTGTGCGTCAACATTTGGAACACGGGAATGTAAGTGGGGTTCAAGCTGACGTCGTCCAGTCCCAAAAATTGCGGGTCATTCCGGAATCCGAACTGAAGGGTGGAACTGGAGCCGGCGGCCGTGACAACAAACTGCAGATTGGTCCAGCCAAACGGGGGCAGGTTGGTCGGGTCGTAGATGATATTCCCGTTCCAGGACACGTTGAATTCATTGGGCAACCCGCCATTGGCATTTTGCAACCAAAACGAAAGCAAATAAGCCTGTCCGGGAACGGTGGGCACGATTTGGAACAGATAACCCAGCGAACCGATTGGTCCCAGGCTGGCAGCGGAATTGCCGTCATAGACGAATACAGGACTGCCGGTGACAAACATATTGGTGACGTTTCCAGAGAGATTCCAATCTGTGAAATCGCCGGTTTCGAATCCGCCGTTTGAAACCAGTGGCAGCACTTGCAACGTGACTGGACGGCTCTGATTAAAGCTCGTGGTCAGGTCGGTAAAGAATATCGTCGAGACATAACTGCCGGCCGGCAGGCCGGTGGTCGTGGAAGGATTCAGGCTCACGGCCACATTGGTTCGTCCGTGGGCGGCCAGCGTGCCGTTGGTTGGCGAGACATTGAGCCAAAGCGAAGTGTTGACGAGGAACCAACTGAGGGCAGATGCCCCGGTGTTGGTCAGCGAAAAATTCTGTGCGCCGCCCGGCGGACTTCCAACGTTGAAACTGGCGGTAAGACCGGCGTTCGGCGTGATTTGCAGGGCGTCAGGCAACTGCACGAGGGCGTTGATGAGGTTGGTCCCATTCGGTGTGCCCCAGCCGGTGCACAAGTCATAGCCGTTAACGGCAAAATACTTGGTGGGGCTGGAAGGAGTCGTGTTGTTGCCGGTTTTGATGTCATGGAACACCGAGTTGTAACTCGTGCCCTTGCCGATGGCGTAGATGGCTGGATTCAGGAACCCAACGTTCGTGGTGCCCAGAAGCGCAGCCTGCTGGTTGATCAACGCGGCAAAACCCGCCCACAACGGGGCCGCGCAACTTGTGCCGCCGACACCCGGTTCTTCTTCGCCATTGTCCGCAATCACGAAAATATTATCGGCGGTCAAGGCGACATCAGGAACATTGCGGTGAGTTGTGGATCCCCGGTTTAACGTCATGCTGATGCCCGTCTGCCAGGACGGAATTAAATAGGTGGTACTGATGCCACCGCCACCGGCGATGCCACCCCCCCAGTTCCAAACCGTTTCAGAAGACCAAACCCCACCCGCACCGGTTGTCAAAGTTGTTCCCCCGACAAGTGTAACCAGAGGACTATCTTCGTATTGAAAAATCCCCGAGTAGTATGCCCCCTCGTCACCCGAAGCCTGCAAAAACGTCTGTCCTTGCATGGCGAACTGCGTGTAAATCGCAGCATATTGCGAGCTGTCGCCAATCACCCAGGAGGAGCTGATTTGCTTGGCCAGATTGTCGTTGGCAATCTTGTTCAGAATGTCAGCATCTACCGAAGGGCTGTCACCGGGGCCTTCATAAACAATGATTTTGGACAGACCGGGCGCCATGCAAATTGCCATCTCAATGTCCAGCGCGACCTCAAGATTAACGCCATCGCCGCTAACCGCCGCCGGTGGGCCGCCATCCACGCTCACATTTGTGAGCGTTACGGGGGGCAGCACGGCCCGAGCCACGTAATTTGTGATGTCACCAGGGAAGTAGTCAGCACACTCGAAAAGAGCGACTTTCTGCCCCGTCCCGGTGAGTGACGTGCCCGGAACGTAAGCATTCCTGAAATCGTACCCGAAGTAAGAGCCCGAGCCGTCCGGCGCGGACCCGGTCAACGATCGGTTTGCCGAAGATTGACTGCCGGAAGCCCGGCGGAAAAGGGGGCGTGGCAGAACGTAATTGTTGAGGCCAATGATGCCCGATACTGGCACTGACAGATCCAGCGACGGTTCGACATCCGGCGCATAAAATGTCCGGTTTTCCACCGGGTGCTGAAAGACGCGCATTGTTACGTGAAACGCCTTCTGGACCTCCGCCACCGACCCGTCCACATCCAACAACACGCGATTGGGGTGTGTACCGGTTACCGTCAAACCGTTTGCCTGCGCGAAGGCAATGACCGCCTGGTAATCCTGTTCAGTCGGGCCGAATTGTTCCGTGAACTGCTGAGGCGTCAGATAGTGATGATAATTGGGACTGGCCGGGTCGTAAATTTGCTCGAGTAAATTGGTCAACGCCTCGTTATTACGTAATGGGAGACTGATGGCCAGTTTCAAACGCTGCGAAGTTGCCAGAGCGCTGATAGGCTGCAAATGCAAGCTGGCCACTGCCAGCGGTATATGGCCCTGCAGCACCTGCCGCTCGGCCGCCTGAACCGGGGTTAAGAGGAAGGTAAACGCAGACAGGCACGCTACAACCGCGGCGCACCTGATCAGTGACCATCGTCCTGGAGTTTTGAGGGAAAGTTTCTTCTTCATGACAAGTGGGCAAAAGACACAGTTTGTTCGTATAAACAACGACTGAGTGACCAGCGTGAATTCACGCTGGAATTTAGACAGATACTGCGTCGAGCGTCAAGTTCCACCAGCAATAAAAATCGGCCCCGCCGCGACAGCCGCGCGTGCCAGGGACGCTTTGACCGGCCCAAGGCGGTCGCGGCGGAACTTCAGGGTGAGACCATGAAGCGATAATAGCGCTGCGGCGAGGAACTGAGGGCATTGGTGTCGGACACCGTCAAACTGCTCTTGGTGGCAACCAGTGGACTGCCGAGATTAATCCAGTTGGTCTGAAGCAAATTGGTCACGTATTGCAACTGATAAACCAGGCCCGTCGTTGTCCCCCAAGTCATGTTGAAGGTGCTGGAAATCCTGGTTGTGGCCTGGAACGCCGGCGCTGTAAACGGCGTTACGCTGATGTCATCAAGACCGAAGTAATAGGGGTCGTCCCGGAATCCCAACTGGAGAACCGTGCCGGGGCTGGTGGCGGTGACGAGGAATTGCAAATTGGTCCACCCGATTTTCGCCACATTGGTTTGATCGAAAATCGTACTGCCATTCCATGACACACTGAATTCATTGGGAGTGAGAGTGCCCGCCACATTCGGGCTGTCCAGCCACAAGGAGAGCAAATAGTTCTGTCCGGTGAAAGTCGGCAGGGTTTGGGAAAGATAACCCAGCGAACCATAAGGCCCGAGTTCCGCGCCGTATGTGCCCGAATGCACGAATTGCGAATTGCCGCTGGTAACGTAGGTGTAAGTCGGGTTTCCGGACAGAGTCCAACCGGTAAAATCACCGGTCTCAAACCCGCCGTTCTGAACCAGCGGTTGTCCAACCAGCAAAATAAACGGCAGGGTGAGAGCCCCGCCGTTCTGGTTGGTGATCACCACGTTCGCATTATAGATTCCAGAGGCAAGGCTGCCGGCGGCGGAACTCAAGCTCACCGTTAATGTGGTTTGCCCGCCACCCGCCAGCGCGCCGCTGTTCGGTGAAGCCGTGAGCCAGGATGCGGCGTTATTAACGCTCCAATTCAGTGCGGCCGACCCCATGTTGGTCAACGAAAAGTTTTGCTTGGTCACGCTAAATACGCCGCCAACCGGTCCGCTGGAAGTAAAGCCGTTGGTCGGCGAGACTGCCAGCGGCGGCAAGGCTTGCAACGTAAACTGGTAAAGCTGCCCAACCCCCGTGGTTTGATTGGTGAAAGAGACATTGCCGGAGTAGCTTCCAATCGCCAGATTGTAGGCTGCGGAATTCAGGTCCGCCGTCACCATGGCCTGGCCGCCGGAGGCAATTGTGCCGCTGTCTGGCGACACATTGAGCCACGGCGTCGTGTTGGCGAGCGTCCAGTTCAGTGAAGCCGCACCCACATTGGTCAATAAAAGATTTTGGGTGGTAACGTTGAACGGACCGCCGGCTGCGCCGCTGGCGGCAAAGCCGGATGCGGGGATAATGACCAGCGTGTCGGGCGGGCCGGCAAGAGCGTTGATTAAACGTTGCCCGGCGGGCGTGCCCCAACCGGTGCAGAGGTCGTAGCCTGGAACCGCGTAAAACTGATTGGGACTGCCGCTCCACGTGTTACTGCCGGTCGTGATGTCGTGAAAATCTGCAGTATAGCTCCCACTCGCGCCGATGGCGTAGATGGCTGGATTGAGAAAGCCGACCGATGGCCTTCCCATCGTCGCAGCCTGTTGGTTCATCAACGCAGTCAGACCCGCCCACAAAGGCGCTGCAATGCTCGTCCCCATCACATAACCCGACGAGGTTCCGTTGTCGTGCACGCACCAGACATTGTTGGCGATCAGGGCCACATCAGGAATATTCCGCATGTTGATGGAACCCAGATTCGCCGTCATGTTGACGTTTGTTTGCCAGCTCGGAATCGAATAATAGGTGCTGATCCCGCCGCTGCCTCCCAACCCGCCGCCTATATTCCACACGGTTTCCGAAACCCAGGAGCCACCCGGCCCGGTCGTGGACAAAGTCGTTCCGCCGACAATCGTGATATACGGATCATCATTCGGCACGCCGGTTGAACCCGTGTAAGCATCACTGTCGCCGGACGCGTCGAAAAACGACTGGCCCTCCGTAATCATCTGCTGAAATATCAGGTCCATGGTATTTGTCGGCGTGCCGCTATAGCTCCAGGAGCAACTGAATTGTTTTATCTGGTTGCTCGCCGCCATCGAGTTCAAAAGATCGTTTAAATAGGAGGAGTCGTTCGGCGCTTCAAAAATAACAACCTTCGCCAAATTCGTCGCCATGGCAATGGCCACCTCGATGTCCAGGGCCACTTCAACGTTTCCACTGCCGGCGGCGGAACCGGTGTATCCATCCAGCAAAACGTTTTGCAGGGGAATATTGGCCAACCCTGATTGACTCTCGTAATTGGTAATGTCGCTCGGATAGTAACCGTCAAATTCCAGCAATCCGACCGTCTGGCCTGTACCGTCGAGCGTGACGCCCGGAAGGTAAGCGGCGCGGAAATCGGTCCCGCGATAATTCCCGCCCGGTCCCGAGCCGGCATTCGGCACCACCCCCGCCGGATTAACCTGCGGGACAACCAGCAGGCTCTTGGGACGCGGTATTCCGTAATCGCTCAACCCGCTGATGTCCAGCACCGGCACGCCTGACTCAACGGACGGTTCGACATCCGGAGCGTAAAACGTCCGGTTCTCCGTGGGATGCCGGTAAGTCCGCAGGGTCACTTGAAACGCTTTCTCGATATTTACCACCGAACCGCTCACGTCCAGCAGGACCCGGTTCGCACTGGTCCCGGTCACCCTCAGCCCGTTCCGCTTCGCGAAGGCGATGACTTTCTGATAATCCTGTTCTGTCGGGCCGAATCGTTCCGTGAACTGTTCCGGCGTAAGATACTGATGATAATTGGGGCTGGCCGGGTCGTAGAGATGTTGGATGAATTCGGTCAGCGCTTCCTGGTTCCGCAGGGGCAGCCCGATGGCCAGATGCAGACTTTTTGTCGGTGATGGTTGACCCATTGGCCGCAAATTGAAACGCGCCACCGCCGCCGGCACGTGACCGTGCAAAACCTGTCTTTCCGCTGCAACGCCTGGACAAATTGCGCCGAAAAAAAGCACCAGGCCAACGCTCCTCACATCCAATAAAGACCAAAATTTCAACATAAATGGCAGTTTTGAATAAGGAGACAATCCATAATGGCTAAAATCCGCCGGACGCACTCTTTGTTTTGATTCGCACAGGTTGTTAAAAGCAACCCGCATTCCACTTTTAAGTGAAAATGATACGAACTTGCACCGTAATTTACTCTCAGATAATGACCAAAGTCAAATTCGCCTTGTCGAAAACAATTGCCCGTCTCCGCTTGTGACTTTAACGTGCGTTTGTGGCCGTCAAACTTACCATCCTCGGCAGCGGTTCCGGCGGGAATTGCGCCTACGTCGAAACCGCTGAGGCGCGGATACTTGTCGATGCCGGATTCAGCCCGCGCCAGATCCGCCAGCGCCTTGCCGGAATCGGGCGCGCGCCGGAAAATCTCACCGCCATTCTCATCACCCACGAACACACCGACCACATCCAAGGACTCAACGGCATCGCGCAAAAACTCAACATCCCCATCTACTGCAACCGCGCCACCAAAGATGAATTTGAATCGCATCCTCGAAACCCGCTTCGACTGCCGGCTCTTCGACACCGGCGCGAGCTTTGAAATCGCCGACGTACTCGTGGACACGTTCGCCATTCCGCATGACGCCCAGGACCCGGTCGGATTTCTGCTCCACACCGCCGCCGGCAACCTCGGTTTCGTCACCGACCTCGGGCACATGACCAAGCTGGTGGTTGAACGCACGCGCGCCGCGAACGTCCTCGTCCTTGAATCCAATCACGATGTGAAGATGCTGCAGGATTGTCCGCGCCGTTCGTGGAGCCTCAAGCAACGCATTCTGGGCCGCCATGGCCATCTCTCGAATGAAGCCGCCGCCGAAGCCGTCGCTCAAATCATGTCCGCCGACCTGCGCCATCTTTACCTCGCCCACTTGAGCCGGGAATGTAACCGCCCCGAACTCGCGCACTACGTCATGGCTGAACAACTCCATCACATCGGCGCCACCCACGTTAAGTTGCAAACCGCCGCGCAGGATGTGCCATGTGAAACTTTGGAATTGTAAAAGGCCCTCTTTCGCAGCTGTCAAGGAGCGCCGGTCTGCGACCGGCTTTGCGCGCTCGCATTCACATTCATCTTCAGGTTCTCGGTCATTGCGGTCATTGCTTGTTCGCCATGCATTAAGCCGACTGAAAGTCGGCGCTCCTCCCGCTCCGCAAACGGCTGCACCCCCAGACCCCCGCTTCTCTCCACGCTGTCTTTGTAGAGTTTCTTCAAGAGTGTGAGAACTTAAAATTTAAAAATCTAAAGCCCCCTCACACACCGAAAGCCAATCTCGCCGTCGGCGTGCCACGGGTTGTCGGCGCCGAAGCGACTAGCGCAACGCGCAACGTCGGCGCCGCCGTTCCAGCCGCCGCCACGCAAAACATGGTTGTCCAAAACTTTGCTCGGTCCACGCGTATCACTCTCCGTTGCCCCCACATTCGAATACCAACCGCTGTCATACCAATCCCAGCACCACTGCCACACGTTGCCCGCCATGTCATACATTCCATACCCGTTCGGTGCAAAATAGCTGACTGGACTCGTGTAGGGATGAACACCATCGTTGAATGTTGGATTATAGCCCGTATTGCTCAAATCGTAGGTCCAACACAACGAACAACTGCGGTAGTTCGCCTGGCTTTCACTGATGGTGTTTCCCCAAGGAAACCGTTCTCCGCCCAACCCACCCCGTGCAGCCTTCTCCCATTCTGCTTCTGTCGGCAAACGATATCCCGCACTCCAGTTCACACAGGCATTGCTGATGTCTAAATTCCCGCTCCGATACGCCACCGTTTGACTGTCGTCAGTGTAGTAAGCCGGGGTCAATCCTGCCATTTCGCTCCGCGCATTGCACCATTTCACACAATCATACCAGTCCACCGTCTGCACCGGATGATTCGCCGCCTTGCCTGAACCCACGTAGTCAAAACTGTAGCCGTGGGTGATCGCCCAATTGTAAACCTGCCGCCACAACGAATAGGTCACATCATACTGGTCCATGTAAAATGCCGAGACATAAACCGTGTGCAGGGGAAGTGCACCACTTGCGCCGTCCAGACTGTCCCCCATCGTAAAGCTCCCGGCAGAAATCAGAACCATGCCGGATTGAATGTTGGCAGGGTAAACGGTCAGCAACGCGCCTTGACTGGTTGTGCTTCCATTCGGGTTGCCCACGAGCACACTGTAACTTCCGACGTCGCTGGCCGAGCAGTGAGTGATTTGCAGTGTGCCGCTCCGGGTACCGGTGATACGGTTGTCATCCGTGAGCAACAGCCCGTTGCGCTGCCAGTGATAGGTCAGCGTCCCCGAGCCATTCGCCGACACAGTGAAAGTAGCATTGCCGCCCGCCGTCACCCACTGATCCTGCGGCTGACCGGTGATTTTGGGAGGGCTGGAGGAACTGCCCGTCTCCCAA
Source organism: uncultured Verrucomicrobiae bacterium (assembly GCA_963754775.1). Lineage (GTDB taxonomy): Bacteria > Verrucomicrobiota > Verrucomicrobiia > Limisphaerales > UBA11358 > UBA11358. Next base: position 82,200 of record CAVWHM010000041.1, on the reverse strand, counting down.
AGCAGCGTGCTGGGTATGAGGTCGAATGTTTGATCGGGCAAGTCGCCCCAGGAATTATCCCATACTCGAAGATCTCAGGCCAACAGTACTGGTCAGTCCGCCGTAGAGTGCCAGATCCCACTGTTGAGGATTGATCTGGGCATTCCCATCCAATTCCAAGTAGGGCTGCAAATCACCGAATACGCCCGCAGCGCTGTAAACATAGAGCGTGAGTTTGGGTTGCAGGTAAACATGCAAATCGCCAGTGGTTTCAATCTGCCAAGTGGGACCCAGCACGGAAAATCCGCCGGCGGGATTTTGCCAGATGGTCGTCCAGCCGCCAGTTTCAGTCCAGCTTCTCCCGGTGAGAATTTGCTTGGTTCCGGTGATGCCACTGGTGTAGTCGGCTGACGCCTCCAAGTTAAGGTCGTATCCGGCGTTGATTTCCAGCACCAACTCCACCCAAACCGGGACGCCGCCAACTAAATCGCGCCGTAGAACTGGTGGACGGGGGCGATCAAGGGTGTTGAGCCGCTCTCATCCACCGCGCCCGTTGCATGAACGTGAGCGTTCAGCGTGAAATCCGCGCTGCCGCTCAAGGTGGCCGAAAACTGGACGAGCTTAAGGCCGCTGAAGTTGGCGCTGAAGGCAAGATCGGAATCCAGCGTCAACTGGCTGCCCGGAAGCAATTCGATCAGCACATTTGCGTCCTGATAAACGGTGCCCTGGAGATTGGCGGTGTTCTGGAGGCCAAACTTTGGCACGGGGCCCGTTGCGCAATCTTCGTTGCGCCTTTGAGGCCGAATGCGACGGCGGCATTTCCCTGGCTGCCCAACTCGTGAAATTCGCCGAGGAAATACTGCCGAGCTGGAGCATTTCGGCCAGCGTCGTCGGCGTGGTCAACACCACCACGCTGTTGCTGGCCGGATAATTGGTGAAGGCAACGACGGTGACGGGTGTAGCCGGTGTCAAGGTTCGTGTTCACCAGAACCTCGCCATTGGTCAAACCCGGAAATGAACCGGTGTAGGAAAAAGTGAAATTAGTCGCCATTGGTGGAAACCAAGACGAAGCCGCTGCTGCCGGGAATAAAAAGGATGTTCGTGCCGGTCACGGTGGGCAAAGCGATTTGAAACGACCAGGTGAAATTGGTGGTGACATTTCCCAGCGTGTCGGCCACGGAAATGGTGGCGACTACGACTTCGCCGTTGGTGCCGAGAAATACGTTTGTGGCCGGTGTGTAGGTCAGCAGGCCGGCGGAATAGGCAAGTTGCGGATTCGGCAGGCTGACCGGGGCATTGGTGCCAATCGTGCAGAACGATGGAGTTGGAGTTGATGCCGGTGACATCACTTAACCAGACTTGAACCGTGCTTTGACGGTCCACGGCAATCGCCCCGTCCAACGGCGAGGTCTGGTCAATCTGCGGCCCCTCGGTGTCGAGTTTGACGACTTTGAAAAATTGGGCGGCGGCGGTGGTGGGGAAGCTGAAGGCGAGTGAATTCGAGGTGGCGACCAAGGTTGGCGAATTCGACCATGGCGCCGCGAGATTCGTGGTCGTTTGCAGCACATAGCTCTTGCCGGGATAGGCGTTCCAAATGACTTGGACGGCATTGCTGCCATTGAAGTAAAAGTTGAAATCAATCGGCGTCTGAAGTGCGGAAAATGCGGCGTTGATCGACAACAGCCAGAGGCAAAGAAGACTCAGCCTTTTCATAAGATTTCCCGATTGCCCGGATGCTAACATTACAAGATTGACTGGTCAATTCATAAAGAACGCGCCGAAAAATAGCCGTTTGAACAGAACTCAAGCCTTTGCCACTATGGGGAGAATTTTACTTTGTCTGAAGCAATAAACTGGCGTATTGTTTTGCCATGCGAAAAGAACGCGCTTATCATTCAGATCGGGACATCCTCGGCGGCACGCTGGTCTTCAAGGGCACGCGCGTGCCGGTGCAAAGTCTTTTCGACCACCTCAAGGCGGGCGATTCCATCGAGGATTTTCTGGAAGGTTTCCCCAGTGTGAAGCGTTCGCAAGTGCTGGCCGTACTCAAGGAAATGGAAAAGGAAGTTCTCGCCCACGCCTGACGTGAGAATTCTTCTGGATGAAAACCTGGACTGGCGGTTGGGGCGCTTTCTTCCCGGGCACGAGGTCAAATCCGTCACGCGCCTCGGCTGGGCGGGGTTGAAAAACGGAAAACTTCTCGCCCGGGCGAATGAAAATTTCGACGTGCTCATCACCATGGACAATCCGATGGTCAGTCAGCAGAATTTGTCGAAACTCCAAATTGCCATCGTTGTGTTGCGTGCACGCTCAAACCGCCTGGCTGACACCAGCCTGTTTATGCCGCAAGTTCTCGCGCTATTGCCGCGTTTGAAATCAGGAAGAGTAGCGAGGGTAGCGGCTTAAGTTCATGCTCCGCATCGAAAAAACTTCTTCCTTCGATTCGCCCGAACTCCGGCCTTACGCCACCCTGCGCCGGCCGGCGGAACACGAGACTCAGGGCATCTTTGTGGCCGAAGGCATAAAGGTCGTCCGGCGGCTGCTCGAAAGCCATTTTGCCGTCGCCTCGGTCGTGCTGCCGGAAAAATGGCTGGACGATTTTCGGCCGCTGCTCGAAGCGCGACCTGAATCAATCACCGTTTATCTCGCCGACAAGAAATTCCTCGAAACCCTGGTTGGCTTCTCGATGTTTCAAGGCGTCCTCGCCGTCGGAAAAATTCCTCCAGCCGTTTCACTCGACGACATTTTGCAGAAAAGTCCGGCCCCACGGCTCTTTGTCGCCGTGGACGCGTTGACGAACGCGGAAAATCTCGGCGCGCTCGTCCGCAACTGCGTCGCGTTTGGCGTGCAAGCGTTGATTGTTGGCGAAACTTCCAGCAGCCCGTTCCTGCGCCGCGCCGTCCGCAATTCCATGGGCACCATTTTTCAATTGCCGGTCATCGAGCTGGCCAAGCTCGGACTGCGGCACCGGTTCAAGACCAAACCGCACGCGACCAGATTAACTCTTGCCGAATGTTTGAAGGAACTGCGCGCCCGCGGCGTCCGCTGCATTGCCGCGCATCCGCACACGGACAAAAAGGTTTTATCGCAGGCGGATTTTGCAAAAAATTGCTGCATCGTCTTTGGCAGCGAAGGCGATGGAATCTCTCCGGCAGTTTTGGAGCGTGCGATGAAGCCGTGGCCATTCCGATGCCGCCGACGGTGGATTCGCTCAACGTCGGCGCCGCCGCCGCCGTTTTCCTCTACGAAGCCAGTCGGCAACGCAAACGTTCCTAAATTTCTGGACAAATTTGATTTTCAGCCAAGACTGCTTTTGGCTTCAAAACAAAAAATCGTATGAACCAAAAACAACTGGCAAACGTTCTCATCAAAATTCTCGGTCTGTATTTTTGCGTGGATGGCCTCGTACGCATCATTTCCGGCGTGTTAAATATGCTTGCCGTCCTGACGAGCCGCAGTGGCTTCGGATCATTCTACACCTGGATTAGTCCATTTACGGGGATTATCATGGCCACCATTGGATTGTTTTTTATTGTCCTGAGCCGGGTCATTGCCGACATATTGATCCGGGATGAATGACCCGGAAGAATCCGCGCCAGCATCAAAATGGAAACATTTTCGCATAAACTTCCCGGATGGCCCCGCGCCATTGGGCCAGCGCCTTTCTGAAATCATCGGGCGTCGCAAAGCCACAGCGCACTGAGACGCGATAATACGCCGGCGCGTCGTCCGGCAAAACCGTTTCGCCCTCATAACTCCACCGGCGCAGGATGCCTTCGACGCGGCGCAATCGCCGGTAATTCTCGATCAGCTTGTCCGCTTCCGGCAGGACACCGGCGGCGCGACCGCGTTCGAGTGCCCGAAGCGTGTTGGCCTCCTGCCAGCCGTTTTCCAGGCATAGCGCCTGCGCGATGAATTCCGCGTCCATGAAACCGCCCCGGCCGGTTTTGATGGCCAGTTCATCCTGACCACGCGGCGTCCGCTCCTTTTCGATGCGCATCCGCATCTGGTGGATTTGCTTTTTCCAGTCCGGTGTGCAGGAGACGACGTAGGGCGTTTCTGATTTTAGATTTGAAGCAGTGCGTCTCGTTCCCTCGACTCCTGCGGAGGAAAACTTTTTGAAATCCGTCAATGCCCCCGCCAATTTTTGAAACTGTTCGCCCAATTTCAAATCGCCCGCCACCGCCCGCGTGCGCGTGAGCGCCTGAATTTCCCAAAGCTGCGCGCGTTTGCGATAGTATTCTTCGTAAGCAGCCAGCGTATTGACGAGCAGGCCCTTTTCGCCGTCCGGCCGCAGGCGCGCGTCGGTCTGAAACACCGTCCCCTGCTCGGTCCGGCGCGTCAGCAAATCCATCACTTCCACGGCCAGCCGCTGAAATTTTGCCAACTCCTTCGTTTTCGCGTCCGCCACAAACACGATGTCGAGGTCGGAACCGTAATCAATTTCGCAACCGGCGAGTTTGCCGAGACCGATGATGGCGAATGGCGGCGTCTTGATTTTCTTTTTACGCATTACAATCTCGACCGCATATTGCAGACAGGCGTCGGCCAGCGCGGAAAGCTCCTCCAGATTCCGCTCGAAGTCGGCGAGTCCGAGAATGTCGCGCAGCCCGAGCCGCATCAACTCGGCCTCGTGATACCGGCGCAGCCAGAGAAACTGGTCCTCATCGGCAAGGCCGTAGCGCAGGTCCTTCAAAATTTCCGGCGCGGTTTTGTGCTGGCGCAGGCGGCCACCATCCACCAGGTCGTCCACCAAATCGGGCGTGCGAATGGCGACCTCGGCCAGAAATTCGGAGCGATCGAACAGCAGCAGCAACAGCTCAAAGGCCGCCGGATTGCTGTTCCACAGCTCAAACAGCGCGGTGCGCGTGCCGTAAGCCTCAATGAAACTTTCCAAACGCGTCAGCACCCGGTCGGGATCGGAAAGAATTTGAGACCGGGGACCGTAACCGTATTCGCTGTGCTTCGACGCAGGTTTCGGGCAAAGGGCCAGGAATTTCAGAATCAGTTGCCGCACCAGTTCCGTGGTGTGCGGCGAAACGTGGACATAACCCGGCCCTTCGGCAAATTCCTTCAATAGCCGGACCGCCGTCTCCGGGTCGCGAAACGAATGCGCTGCCAGCAAATCCTTCCATTCAGCTTCCGCGCCTTCGAACTCTACCGGCAGGATTGCCTCCGCCGGGTTTGCCGATTCTGCTTTCAGGAGTTGGTCATAAACCCGCCGCACATTGCCGGTGCGCGTTTTCAGCGCCGATTCAAATTCTTCCAACGACTTGAAGCCCATCAACCGCGCCAGCCGCAGCCGGGCCGGGCGGTCCTCGGGAATGGTGTGGGTCTGCTGATTTTCCTCCATTTGCAGGCGATGCTCGACGTCGCGGAGAAAGCGGTAGGCGGCGTCGAGTTGTTGCGCCTCCTCTTCCGCGAGCAATTTGTATTGCGCGAGTTTGGCGAGGCACGGGAGCGTCTGCGCGGTTTGCAGAAACGGCAGCCGTCCGGCGTGCAGGATTTGCAACGATTGGACGACGAATTCAATTTCGCGAATGCCACCGCGCCCCAGCTTGACGTTGCGCTCCAATTCTTCGGCGCGCACGACTTCCCGTTCAATCCGGTCCTTGACCGCGGCCACTTCACGGAGCACGTCGGCACTCAATGAAGGTGGGAACCGGAATGACTGGATCATTTCGAGAAACTCGGCGGCCAGGCCTTCGTCGCCCGCCACGCATCGCGCCTTGATGAGCATCATGCGCTCCCAGGTCTGGCCCCATTGCGCGTAATAATTTTCGTAACTTTCGAGCGAACGCGCCAGCGGCCCGGCGTCGCCCTCCGGCCGCAGCCGCAGGTCAATGCGGAACAAAAAGCCCTCCGCCGTCATCCGCGAAACCTCGGCGGCAAACGCCTCGGCGAGCCTGTTGAAAAACTGGTGATTGGACAGCGCCGAACGCGGTTTCTTCCCGGGCACGGGAGCCTCTTTGAAAACTTCGCCTTCATCGTTGTAAAGAAACAGCACGTCCACGTCGGAACTGTAATTGAGTTCCTGCCCGCCTAGCTTGCCCATGCCGAGCACGCAAAATTCCGTCGGCAGCCAGTTGCTTTTGGCGTCCTGGTGATAGGGCTGGCCGAATTTTTCAATAAACTGTTCCCGGCAAATGCGCCAGACGGTGTTGAGGCAAATGTCCGCCACATCGGAGATTTCCCGGGTGATTTCAACGACGTCGCCCAGGCGGGCGAGGTCGCGCGCGGCGATGCGCAGCATTTCGCGTTGTTTGAAGCGGCGCAGTTCCGTGAGCGCGCCTTTGTAATCGTGTGCGACAAGTTCAGGTTTCAACCAGCCTTCGACCTCGCGTTGAAAACCCTCCGCCCGGCGCGGAAATTTAAGCCGCCCGGCTTCAAGCACCGAAAGCCAGACGGGATGGGCGACGAGCAACTCGCCCAGCGCCCGCGAGCCACTGAACAAGGCGACGAGTATCCGGATTTGGTCAGTTGAAAATTTCTTAAGCTGCGGACCGGCGTCCGTCGCGGCGAGCAAATCCAGAAAATGCCCCGCGCGCTTCGGGTCGGCGGCGTCCTTCACCCATTTTTGCCACATCATTTTCTGCATACACCAAAGCCCGTATTGGCACGACGTCAGCCTCTGGCTCTGTGGTAAATTTTCTCAACGAAATCAACGGCCTTCTGACAAAGCGGTTGCCAGTCGAGTTCCGTCTTGACCCGGTCGGCCGAGTCACGGGCGCGCGCGCGCCACACATCCGCCGGTTCATCGAGCCAACTGATGATTTTTCTTCCGAAATCCGTGCCATCGAATTTTGCGAAGCGCACCATGGGATCGTCTTGAAAGTAGCGCTGGATGCTTTTGAGCGGCGTGCAGACGGTGGGCAATCCGCTGGCAACGTATTCGACAACCTTGGCGACGAACGCGCAGTGCGTGCCGGCGGATTCCTCATACGGCACGATGCCCACGCTGGCATCGGCGAGATGTTTCGATACTTCCGCATAGGGCACGAAACCGGCGGCTTCAAACTTGAAATTGGGAATGACGCGCGCGTGCTGCAAAAATTTCTCCAGCGCGCCCGTGCGCTGTCCCACAAACCGGAAAATAACGCCGGGACGTTGCCGGGTCACCTGTTGAATCGCTTCAAAGGCGATGGGTCCGAGGTGATGCATGTCCAGCGAACCGTGCATGACAATCACCGGCGGGCCAACTTTCCCGGACGTTCCGATACGAAACGGGAAATGTTGCGCCGCGTAACCGAAATAAATCGGCAGAATCTTTTCGCGCGGATAACCGCGCCCGGCAAAATAATCGGCCAACGTGTCGGAAATGGCCAGCACCCCGTCCACGTCATAGCGTTTCGGCATGAAAATCTCATAGCGTTCGAGCGCCTTGACCAACGGACGCGGCGCGATGTAACCCGGCCAGGTTTCCATGAAGCCCGTGAGCAAGTCCGGAAAATTCATCACGACCGGCAGGTTGAGCCGGCGTTTCAGGCGGCCGGCGGCGACGGCGGAAATGGCGTGTTGGGAAAGCAGCAGGTCGAACTTCGTCGTGCGCGCGGCTTCGGCGACCATGCGTTGCAAAAAGAAGGGATAGAGCAGGTATTTGAAATTGCGCAGGGCGGCATAACGTCCCATCTGCCACTTGTTGAACAGATGCAGGCGGATGCGAAATTTCCTTTCGACGTTCTCCGGTTCGGCGATTTGGGGACAAAAGACGTGCACCTCGTGGCCGCGCCGGACCATTTCTTCAACCAGATAAACCGCTTCCGCCGAACCGCCGCCGGAGGGCGGAAAGAACGGTTCGTGGGTCAGGAACGCCACGCGCAGCGGCGAACGCGGTTCGGCCATGCGCCGACGCTAGGCACATTTGCCGCGCGGCTTCAATCACAATTCACAGGCTGCGGCGGCGAAAAGTTTTGACATGTGCTGGCGGGGATTTAGATTGCGTGCCGTTCCGGATGGGGTCGTAGCTCAGTTGGTAGAGCACCACAATGGCATTGTGGGGGTCAGGGGTTCGAGCCCCCTCGGCTCCACCAGTCTTCGCTCGGAGCGCAGCGTAGAGCGAAGACTGCCGCGCCACAGCGCAAAGCGCGAAGGCAGGCCGGGGCACCACACAGGCAAAAAGCGCTCCGAGCTACGACTTGGCAAGCCAGCAATAACGCCCGCAGCAAAGCAAGGACGAAGGGTGCCGCGCCGGAGCGGCCAACCGCGAAGACGGCTGAAGCAACATCCTGCCGGCGGACTACGGCTCGGCAAGCCAGTCCCAAGCACAGCGTAGAGCCAAGACCTGCCGCGCCCAAGCACGAAGTGCGAAGGCAGGCCGGCGGAGTGCTCTATTTCTGCCACAGATTTACTTTGCCATTTCCTTCTTCAATCTGCATTTTTCCGTAAATTCAGCGGCTGAAAGAAGACCAATTTAAAAACAATTCCAAGGTCCAAACATGAACTGGTATTACGTTGACCAAGGACAACAAGCCGGCCCGGTAAACGACGTGCAGGTCGAAGAACTGGTGCGCAGCGGAAAAATTCAGCCGGATACGCTCGTGTGGCGTGAAGGCATGGCTGCCTGGCAGTCTTATCGCGAAGTCAAGGCACCCGCCCCATCGTCCGGCCCCCCGCCCGCCGCTAGCGCCAGTTATGCCCCCGGCCAGGGCGCGGAGGCCGTCTGCGCCGAGTGCGGTAAAATGTTTGCCATCCAGGACATGATCCGCCACGGCGGGGTTTACATTTGTGCCAATTGCAAGCCGGTCTTCATGCAAAAACTGGCCGAGGGCGCAAAGCTCAACACCGGCGAACTGAATTATGCCGGGTTTTGGATCCGCTTCGCAGCCAAGTTTGTGGACGGCTTGATTTTGGGTGTGCCTTTCATAGTGGTGTTCGTCATGGTGTTGATTCCGCAGATACGTTCCGGCAAGCCGGACACGTTCATTTTTCTCCCTTACATACTCCAGTTTTGTTTTATTTTTATCAGAATGGCATACGAAATCTTTTTTCTGGGAAAATATGGCGCCACCCTGGGAAAAATGGCCTGCAAAATCATGGTGGTAACAGCGGACGGCGGGCGGATTGGCTACGGCCGGGCAACCGGGCGGTTCTTCGCCGAAATGCTCAGCGGCATGGTTTGCTACATCGGCTACATTATCGTTGCGTTTGACGGCCAGAAACGCGCCCTGCACGATCACATCTGCAACACGCGCGTGGTTTTCAAATAGCCCATGAATGCGTCGCTGATTCAATGCCCCGCGTGCCAGGCCTGGCTGTTGGAGGGGGTCTTCAATCAAGTCCATTTGTCGCCCTGTCCGGCTTGCGGTGTGCCATTGCAGATCGAAGTGTTCCCGGCCCTGTTTCGCAGCCGAAACGTTGGCCGGGGTGGCGAAACCATCCTGATCGAAGGCGAATCCAGTTGCTTTTATCATCCGCAAAAAAAAGCGGTCCTGCCCTGCCAGGGATGCGGACGTTTTCTTTGCGCCCTGTGCGATTGTGAACTCAGCGGACAGCATTTCTGTCCCGCCTGCCTGGAAACCGGGAAAACCAAGGGCAAAATCAGGAGCCTGGAAAACCAGCGGACGCTTTACGACAGCATCGCCTTGTGGCTGGCGATTCTTCCGCTGTTGATCTTTTATTTCACCCTCGTTACCGCGCCAATGGCCTTGTTTGTGGCAGTCCGTTACTGGAACGCGCCCCGCAGCATTGTGCGCCGGTCGAAAATCCGTTACATCGCCGCCATTGTCCTGGCCACGATGCAAATTGCCGGTTGGGGATGGCTTTTTGTCGCCCTGGCCAGCCACCGTTTCTGACCCGTGCCTGAAAAAGAATACCAGCGTTTGACCCGTGACCGGTCCCGGTCGGAGTTTGCCATCGCTTTCATCTCCCGTTCAAGCCTGTGGCTGGGCAAGGACCACCTCCTCTGCGTTGACACCAGCGGGTTCACGGAAACCTACAAGCGGTTTTACTTTCGCGACATCCAGGCCGTCATCTTCATGGCCTCAAAGCGCCGGGCCATCTGGAATTGGATCTGGGGAGTCCCGACGACCCTCTTTCTGGTGCTGCTGCTTGGTTCCCTGCCATATACAGGTTCAACTGGTTCAAATTCAAACCTGGGCGAGATCGTTTTTTTTGCGTTCCTGACGTCCGTCTTCGCCGTGGCACTCTTGATCAACAACATCCTTGGGCCGTCCTGCGTCTGTCACCTGCGCACCGCAGTTCAAACGGAGGAATTGTCATCGCTCAATCGCCTGCGGCGCGCGCGCAAGGTGCTCAATCGCATCCGCCCCTTCCTGGTTGCCGCGCAAGGCGAGCTTTCCCCGGGGGAAATTCCCGCCCGGTTGCGGGCCGCGATGGGGTCAGCCGACGGCACAACGATGACGCCGGGTATTTCCGCTTCCCCGTCGCCGGTCACGGACCGTCCGGACGCGCCGCCCGTCATTTCCTGAATTTGAATTGCGTCGCACCATGCAAAATCTGGCTCATCAACGTTGCTTCAATCATGCCGCCCGCGAAGCTGTGGCGCGCTGCCCGGAGTGTGGATATTGTTTCTGCCGCGAGTGCATCACCGAACACGACGATCGCGTCGTCTGCGCCGCCTGCCTCAAAAAACTGGCGCGGCAGCCGCTCAACCGGCGCATCGCGTTCGCGCGGCTGTTGCGTCTTGCCCAGTGCGCCCTTGGCGTTTTAATTGCCTGGTTTTTCTTTTTCTTAATCGGCGACGCCCTGCTGAGAATACCCGCCTCGTTCCACGAAGGAACGCTCTGGCAGGTCCCGTGGATTGACAAGGAATGAGTTCAAAGTTCAAAGTTCAAGGTCGGCGGCGGCACCGCGCGGTCCAACTTTGAATCTTGAACCTCGAACTTTGAACTGAAATTGAAACGCGCGCGACGACAGCGGGGCAAAGGCAGCTTTGACCTCATCGAAGAGGCCACGCACCGGCTGCGCACTGCGCCGGTTGCGACCCTGGCGGTTTATTATCTGGGCGCGATTCCGTTTGTGCTGGGGCTGCTTTATTTCTGGGCGGACATGAGCCGCAGCCCGTTTGCCGGGCAACGCCTGATTGACTCGGCGCTGGGCATGGCCGCGTTGTTTTTCTGGATGAAATTCTGGCAAGTCATTTTCGCCCGGCGCCTTCGGGCGCACGTCGCCGCCGAACCGGCGCCGCGCTGGACTGTCCGCCGCTGGGGCCGCGTTTTTCTCAGGCAAGCCTTCGTGCAGCCGTCGGGCCTGTTCCTGATTCCACTGTCGCTCCTTCCGCTGCTGCCGTTCGCCTGGGTTTATGCCTTTTATCAAAATGTCACCGTGCTGGACGACGGCGGGCCTGCCGGGACTTCGCCATTGCTGAAAAAGTCGTGGAAACAGGCGACGCTCTGGCCAGGGCAAAACCACATCGCTTTGGCCATCATGGCCGGATTCGGTTTTTATGTGTTTCTGAATTGGGTGGTGACCGGCTTGACGCTGCCGCACTTGATTAAAATGCTGTTCGGGATCGAATCGGTTTTTACCCGGAGCGCGTTCAGCCTGTTGAATACGACCTTTTTTGCCGGGATGTTGGGTCTGACTTACCTGTGTGTGGATCCGATTTTGAAAACCGTCTATGTCCTGCGCTGTTTTTACGGCGGGTCGCTGGAATCGGGTGAGGATTTGCGGGCGGAACTGAATTCGGCGGTGGCAGCTTCGCAACCGATGGCCGCCATCGTTGTGCTTTTGCTGGGGCTGTTTTGCGCGTCACCGCTCCGGGCGGCGGACACGCCTGCGCCCGCCCCTCCTCCGGCCACGGCACCGGTTTCGTCGCCGATCCCGTCCGTAGATCTGGACCGCGCGATCAACCGGACCATCCACGAAGATAAATATACCTGGCGCATGCCACGCGACAAAATTGTGGAACCGGATACGCAGGAAGGCATGCTGGCGCGGTTCTTCGACAAGGTTGGCGCCATGCTGCGGAAGTGGGCCCGTGCCGTTTTGGACTGGTTGGGCGATTGGTTGCGGAAACTTTTCCGACACACACCAACTTACTCCGGCCCCGAAACCTCCGGTTACGGCTGGATCGAGGCCCTGCAAATTCTGCTTTACGGGCTGGTGGCCGTGGTGCTGGCCGCGCTGGCGGTCCTGCTTTACCGCGTCTGGCGGGACCGGCGGTCGCCAACTGTCATCGCCAGTGAACCCATCCAGCCGGTGCCGGACATCAATGATGAAAATGTGGGCGCCGACCAGTTGCCGGAGGATGGCTGGGTGAAACTGGCCCGCGAACTTCTCGAACGTGGCGAACTGCGCCTTGCCCTGCGGGCATTTTATTTCGCCAGCCTTTCACACCTGGCGGCGCGCAATTTGATCAGCATCGCGCGGTTTAAATCCAACGGCGATTACGAGCGCGAATTGCGCCGGCGCGGACATTCGTTCACCGACCTGTTATCGGTGTTCGGCGACAACCTCGAATCGTTTGAGCGCACCTGGTATGGTTTGCATGAGGTCAACCGCGAGTTGGTGGATCGGTTTGCGGCCAACGTGGAAAGGATGAAGGCTGCCGGATGAAAAGATATTTTCCCCTCATCCTGCTGCTGGGTTGTGCGTCCGCATTCACGTTCGGCCTGGTCCGGCTTTTCCAACTCCGGTTCGAGGTGGGCGACGTCTATCCGGCGTATTCGTCGCTGCGTTCCGATCCACTCGGCACGATGGCGTTTTATGAAAGCCTCGGCCGGGTGCCGGGCATTTCCGCACGCCGCGATTTCAGCACCCAAAATCGCCTGCCCGAGGAGCCGCATACGGTTTATCTGCAATTTGCCGCCCGAGAGTATGAATGGGATTGGGTGCCGGCGGATTTGTCTCGCGAACTGGAAACATTTTTCGCCCGCGGCAACCGGCTGGTCATCACGTTTTATCCACGGACCTGGTCGTATGACTTCCACGATAATGACGACGAAACCAATTCTGTGAAATCGGCCCAATCCAAGGCGAAGGACGAAAGAATGACGCCTGACAAACCGGCGAAGAAGAAGAAAAAGCAGACCGACGACGAGGACCGGGGCGTGGATCTGACCGAACGTTGGGGCTTCGGAATGGATTTTATAAAACTCAGAGCAGCCGACAACGTTTACGAACCGGCGCAGGTTGCGAACAAAACGGATTTGCCGTTGCCGCGCACCCTCAACTGGCACAGCGGCCTGGTTTTCACCAATCTGGACAGCGCGTGGCGCGTGATTTACGCGCGCGGCACCAACGCGGTGCTTATTGAACGGCACTTCGGCAAAGGCTCGGTCGTGATGGCCACCGATTCCTATTTCGTCAGCAACGAGGCGATGGCCGGAGACCGGCATGCGGATTTGCTGGCGTGGCTCGTCGGCCCAAACCAAAACGCCTGCTTTGACGAGGCGCATCTTGGCGTCGTCGAGACTTCCGGGGTCGCGATGTTGATGCGCAAATACCGGTTGCACGGGCTGGCCGCGGGGTTGCTGCTCCTGGCCGGGTTGTTCATCTGGAAAAATGCCAGCAGCCTCGTGCCGCCGCACACGGAACAGGAACGGCAGGGTTACATTGCCGGCAAGGATTCGGCGGCCGGTTTTGTCAACCTGCTCCGCCGGAGCATTGCGCGGCGTGATCTGCTGATGGTTTGCTTTGCCGAATGGGAAAAATCGGCCGGCCAATGCTCCGCCGCCCGGCGACAACAGGCGTCGGCCGCGTTTCAAGCGGAAAATTCCCTGGCGCCCAAAGACCGGAATCCCATCGCCACCTACCAAAAAATCTGCTCCATCCTGGGAACCCACAATGCACCACCAAAATCATGAACACTGAAAGACTCAAGGAAGTCCTCGCACAGGCACGGTCGGAAGCCGGCAAAGTCATCATCGGCCAGCACGACGTCATCGAAAAGGCGCTCATCGCCATCTTCACCGGCAATCACGCCCTCGTCGAGGGCGTGCCCGGCGTCGCCAAAACCCTGCTCGTGCGCACGCTCGCGCGCGTGTTGGGCGCCGATTTTGCGCGCATCCAGTTCACCCCCGACCTGATGCCCGCCGACATCACCGGCACGAACGTTTTCAACCTGCAGCGCAATGAATTCTCTCTCATCAAAGGCCCGATCTTCACCTCATTTTTGCTGGCGGATGAAATCAACCGCGCGCCGGCCAAGACCCAGTCCGCGCTGTTGCAGGCGATGCAGGAGCGCGTGGTGACGATTGACCGTGAAACCTATTCGCTGCCGCCGAACTTCACTGTGTTCGCCACGCAAAACCCGATTGAATATGAAGGCACGTATCCGCTGCCCGAGGCGCAGAAAGACCGGTTCATGCTCAAAATCACAATGCGGGCGCCGGACCGCACCGAGGAATTGTCGCTCGCACAGCGCACGATGACGAAGGAAGCGCCGGAAACGGTGCTGGCGCAGGGTGCCGTTCAGCCGGTCATCAAGGCCGGTGATCTGGCCACGTTGCGTGAAGACCTCGCCGCCATCGTCATGCGCGATGAACTGGTCGCCTATCTCGTGGACATCGTCCGTGCCTCGCGCCAGCACGAAAGCATCCTGGTCGGCGCCGGGCCGCGCGCCACCCAATCACTCATCATGGCCGCGCGCGGCCGGGCCGCCCTGTCCGGCCGTGACTTCGTCACCCCCGACGACATCAAGGAGATGACGCCGCCGGTGCTCGAACATCGTTTGATCCTCCGGCCGGAGTTTGAAATCGAAGGATTGACGGTGACAGAAGTGATCCAGCAAATCCTCCAGCAAATCGCCGTGCCGAGGTGATGAGTTGGAGTTCAAGCTTCAGCTTGCTTGGGCTCCGGAAGGAAACAATGAACGAACAAGCCAAAGCTTGAACTCCAACAGATGATCGTTCCCCGTTTCAGATTGTTGTTCTGGGTGGCGGTGGTGGTGCTGCCGTTTGCGCTGATTGGCGCGGTGTCGCCGCCGGCGGCTGGTGTTTCCCTGTTGTGCATCGGCGGGTTGCTGGCGGTGGCTCTGGCCGATGCCATCGGCGCAGTCAAAAGTCTGGAGGGCATCGGCGTGGAACTGCCTCCCATCGCGCGCATGTCCAAGGACCGCGAGGCAAAACTGGAATTGCGCATCCGCAATGAACGGCAACGGCAGCGCAGCCTGCGGGTCGCCCTGGCCTGGCCGCGCGAAATCCAGACCGCGTCCGAAAGCATGGATGCCCTTTTGCCTGCACAAAGCGAATGGTCGCGGCTGGCCTGGCCCTGCACCCCGTTGAAGCGTGGCAATTACCGGTTTGGCTCGGCTTACGTTGAAGGCAGTTCCCCCCTCGGTTTTTGGGGCGTGCGCCAAACCCTTCCGGTGCAGTCGGAGATACGCGTTTATCCAAACCTGCTCAACGAGCGGAAAAGCCTCGCGGCGTTGTTTCTGAACCGGGGCGCCTTCGGCGTGCACGCGCACCGGCAGGTTGGCAAGGGCCGCGACTTTGAAAAGCTCCGCGAATATGTCCCCGGCGACGACTACCATGAGATCCACTGGAAGGCGACCGCCCGGCGAGGCAAACCGATCACGAAGGTTTTCCAAATCGAGAAAACGCAGGAGGTTTATGTGATCGTGGACGCCTCGCGATTGAGCGCGCGGGAAGTTCAAAGTTCAAGGTTCAAAGTTCAAGGTTCGATGTTGCCGGATGACACTCAACCGGGAATTTTGAACCCGGAACCTGGAACCTCGACCCTGGAACGTTTCGTAACCGCCGCGCTGGTGCTCGGGCTGGCGGCGGAGCGGCAGGGGGATTTGTTCGGCTTGCTGACATTCACGGACAAGGTGGAAAAATTCGTGCGCGCCAGGAACGGCAAGAACCATTACAGCACCTGCCGCGATGCGCTTTACACCCTCGAACCGAAAATTGTCACGCCGGATTTCGATGAATTGTGCACGTTCATCCGGCTGCGGCTGCGCCGGCGCGCGCTGCTGGTGTTCCTGACCGCGCTGGATGACCCGGCGCTGGCGGCAAACTTCGTCCGCAACGTGGATTTAATCCGGCGGCAGCATCTGGTGCTGGTGAACATGCTGCAAATGCCAGGAGTGCAGCCGCTTTTCACGGACCCGAACGTTGCCGGCACGGATGATTTATATGGCCGGCTCGGCGGACATTTGCAGTGGCAGAAACTGCGCGAGCTGCAAAAGGTCCTGCAACGGCGCGGAGTCCAGTTTTCCCTGCTCAACAACGAACGTCTGAGCGCCGAACTGGTCTCGCAATACCTGAGCGTAAAACAAAGGCAGTTGTTGTGATTGTTGACCTGCAACGTTTCATCACCGCCGGCCGGCCTTTCTGGGCCGAACTCGAACGGATGCTTGACCGGCTGGAAGCGGAGCCGGACCTGCGGATGACGCTCCCGCAATTGCAGCTCTTCCATCATCTCTACGAGCGCACCGCCGCCGACCTGGCAAAAATCACCACGCTTTCCTCGGAGCCGGAGACCCGGCGGTATCTGGAAAATCTGGTGGCCCGTGCCTATGGAGAAATCCACGAAACCCGCGAGAAACAGCGCCGGTTCTTCCCCTTGCAATGGTTTTTTCAGACGCTGCCGCAAACGTTCCGCCGGCATGTCCGGGCTTTCTATCTGTCGGTGGCGATCACCCTGGCCGGTTGCGCGTTTGGCGGGCTGGCCATCGCCTTTGACCCGGACGCCAAGCCGGTGCTGATGCCGTTTTCCCATCTCCTCCAGGATCCGGCCAAGCGAGTCGCCGAGGAGGAAAAGGCCACGAAAGACCGGCTGGCGGGTTTCAAAACCACGTTCTCGGTGGAATTAATGACCCATAATACCCAGGTCTCCATCTTCACCCTGGCGCTCGGCATGACGTGGGGCGTCGGCACCATCATCATGCTGTTTTACAACGGGGTAATTCTCGGCGCGGTTGCGGTGGATTACATCCATGCGGGACAGACGAAATTTCTCTTCGGCTGGTTGATGCCGCATGGCGTGGTGGAAATCCCGGCCATCCTCATTGCCGGCCAGGCCGGGCTGATGCTGGCGCTGGCGCTCATCGGCCGGGGCAGCCGCACTACGCTCAAGACGCGGTTGCGTGAGATTTCCGGCGACATCGTCACGCTGATTTTCGGCGTCGGCGTGCTCCTGGTCTGGGCTGGATTCATTGAGGCATTTCTCTCGCAATATCACGAACCGGTCATACCCTACGAAGCCAAAATCGCCTTCGGCGCCATCGAATTGGTTCTGCTGTCGCTGTTTCTGGCAAAATCGGGAAAAAACAGTTCAAAGTTCAAGGTTCAAAGTTCAAAGTCTGACAATCAAATCCAACGTTCAAATTGAAAGGAAAACTATGGGTAAAATTCTGCGGTTTGAAGAAATTGAGTCGTGGAAAAAGGCGCGGGTGTTGACGGGTGAAATTTATCAGGTGACTTCCTCGGGCGAGTTCGCCCGCGACTTCGGTTTGCGCGATCAAATTCGCCGCGCGTCTGTTTCGGCCATGTCCAACATCGCGGAAGGATTCGAGCGCGGCGGCAAGCGGGAGTTTCTTCAATTTTTGTCGAACGCGAAAGGTTCGACCGGCGAAGTGCGTTCACAACTCTACGTTGCGCTGGACGCCGGATTTATCAACCAGAAAAAATTTGGCGATCTTTACGGGCACGCCGAAGAAACCAGCCGGCTAATCGCTGGCTTCATGCGTTATTTGCAGCAGTCAAACTTTCGCGGCGAAAAGTTCGCATGACGAAACCTTGAACCTGGAACTTTGAACTTTGAACTCAAAATCCGCACGCCCGAAGGGATCGTGTTCTCCCAATTGCTGGCGGGACCGGTAACCCGCTTCTTCGCGTGGTTCATCGACCAGCTTTGCATCGGCGTCGCGATGTCCATCCTGGGGATCGTCTTGAATTTACTCGAGTTGATCAATTGGAACTTTGGCGTCGCACTGTCGGTGATCAGCTATTTTGTCATCAGCATCGGCTATGGAATTTTTTTTGAATGGACCTGGCGCGGCCAGACCATTGGCAAAAAACTGCTCCGCCTGCGCGTGGTGGACGTGGAAGGAATGCGACTTCAATTCAACCAGATTGTCGTGCGCAACCTGCTGCGGTTTGTGGATGCGTTGCCGGCGTTTTATTTTGTCGGCGGCCTGACCTGCTGGCTCAACTCCCGATGCCAGCGGCTGGGTGACATCGCGGCGAACACCGTGGTCATCCGAAACCCGCGCGTGGCCGAGCCGGACCTCGACCAGTTGTTCGCCGGCAAATTCAACTCGCTCCGGCAATATCCGCATCTGGCCGCCCGCCTGCGCCAGCGCGTCTCGGCGGCGGAGGCGGATGTCGCCCTGCAGGCGCTGCTACGGCGCGAGGAATTTGATCCGGTGGCGAGGGTTGAATTGTTCGGCAGTCTGGCCGGCCATTTCCGGGCCAAGGTCGAATTTCCCGCCGAAGCAACCGACGGCGTCGCCGACGAACAATATCTTCGCAACGTGGTGGACGTGCTCTACCGGACCCGTGGGGAAAAACAGGCCGCAACCGGACAACGTCAATGAACCTGCCGTAACTGCACGTCGCGATACCGGACGACGGTGTCGTCACTGTCGCTGAATGCGCCGAGCCCGACCAGACAGCCATTATCCGGTACCTGGACACCCGCGGGAGGCGTGGCCTGGTGGATGATTTCCACACCGTTGACAGACGCCGTCGCCCGTCCGTTTTGAAGGATGAAGTCGAACGAGTTGGTGACATCATTCAACACGACGTGTTGAACGATCTGTTGCCGTGACCAGCCACGACCGAGGCACACCACGTCTCCTTCCTCATCATGCCGCTTGAGACGGAAGCCATACCAGTTGTATTCACGGAAATCCGGCACTCCCATGACCAGGCCCGCCTGGAAATTTTTGTTGGATGAACGGACGATTTCAAACAGGCCGCGCACCTCGAAATTTCCGCCCACGGGCACCCGCGAAAACAACATGTGGCCCTGGGGACCGTACTCCACCTCCAGTGCGCCATCGGAGAGCCGGTGCGCCTGACCGAAGCTGAACACCCAGTCGGGATCATGATCGTTTGCCGGCAGCAAGTCCACCCATTTGCCTTCGTGCAGGCGTTCTTCGACTGTGAGTTGGGCCAACCGGCGCTGGATGAATTCCTTTGTGCGCGCATCGGCGGTGGGCTTGGATGCCAGATCGCCGTATTGTTTCAGGGCAAATGCCAGGTCGCCAACATTGCGGGCAGATTCAGCGGCGGAAATCTTCGCGCCGAGCGGCCCGGTGCGGGCGGCGACCTCAAGCGGCATGAGGGAAAGGTCAATTCCCCAGCCACTCAAATTTTCCGGCACCGGTTTCCAGTCCAGCGCTTCCAGTTGTTCGCGGGCCGCGTCGTATTTCCCGGCGAAATAGGCGACCACCGCGTACGCCGTGCGCCAGCCATCGCGGTGAGGTAACTGCGCCGGTTCAGCGATGTAACCCCGATACATCTTCTGAAATTCCGGCCAGATGTCGGCGCGACCGTAAATATGCCGGCCGGGAGGCAATTCCATATCTGATTCCACGTCCGCAACACAATCGAAGAATTTGCGCGGAACATCGGTGTCGAAACGCCCGGTGTTGACGGCTGTCCGACCCAGCGCCAGCAGGGCGGCTTCGCTTCCATACCAGCGGGGACGGAGTCCCCAGCGCATTTCTTCCCATGCGCCAGGATAATCCACCTGCGCCAACAGGGTCCGGTCAAACCAGGCACGCATTTCATCGGCACCGGATTCGCCCAGCGACACCGTCATCATGAGCCGGGGCGCCAGGGGAAAGCCGGGCTGCAATTTCCACGCTTGCGTGAGGTCTGCCCGGGCTTTGGCCAGATGATCGCTAAAGCCCTGCCAGCCTTCCTTGGTAACCGTTTTGGCCCAACCGCTGCCCCGCGCCCGCCAAGCCTCGTTAATCTCCCGTTCTCCATCCAACGTCAACGCAAGCCATTGGTAAGGCTGGCCGGCTTGGTGAACAATTTGACAGATCGGGTCGGCATTGCTGTAAAAGAAATTGTTGGCCCACCCGTTCACAAAAATATCCGCGGTTGCCTGCTGGTCACCGGGCGTAAAACTGCCGTCGGCAAAACAGGTTGGCAACAGCTTCAAGGCCGCTGTATTGAGCGCACTTGCCCGGGAGGAATCTTCGCCCAACTGATTCATCAGTTTGACGGTGGCGTAAAGTTGCGGATACGCCCGGTGGGTGGTCCCGGGATAGGTTGACAAAGCGCGCTCGTAACGGCGCACTGCGTCAAAATAGTTCAGGCTGTTGTCGGCCGCGACCGTCAGTACCAGCGGGTCGGTGCAATTCGTGTCGTGGGCGAGCCGGTCGCTCTCGGTTTCCAACGAAAGCGTGTTGGTCGCCTCCGGACCGCCGTAGTTGCGGGCGATATAGATGCGGATGAACTGCTCCGCCTCGGCGTCACAGGCCGGATTGTGCCGGCCGCGCTTTTCATAGCCGTCGAGCCATTGGCGGATTCTGAATTCACGGGCCCTTTTTTGGACATCGCGCTCGGTCAGCGTGTTGGTGGTCCAAACCACGGGTTTGCTGGCCGCAGTTATGGCTTCCGGCCTCGACTGGTTCAAATTTCGCTGCGCCCGCGCCGAGGTGATAGCAGACTGATAACCGCGTTGAAAATTAATCGCCAAATAGACGAAGAACGTGACGAAGAGGATGAAAAAAATCACCCCGCCGGTGACAATCAACCAGATGACGCCCGGATTTGGTCGGCCTCTTGAAACCGACGGCGGCAGGGGTGGCGGGATGACGCGATAACCTTGCTGTAGCACCAAATCCAGTGGCTGCCAATCGGGTCTGCCTTCGCCTTGAACGTATTCGCTGCCGGTCAATTCTCCTGAATCGCGGCGACGCCGCAGTTCTTCCAGCGAAAAGACGCCCAGGTCTTCTCCCTGGCGGCGCATTCGATAATTCATACGGACGATTTAACCAAAAATGACGGAACCCAAATTCACCGGCAAGATTACAGTGATGCGGTTGTCTGATAAACGATAAAGATGTTCGGGCCGGAACGAGGTGCCATCCAGCATGGACTTGGGCCCCGTCAAAACCCGGGCCGCCCAATCCACTGCCGCCTGAAGTACGAACTAGCTTCCCGCTTCCTTTTCGCCTTCGCGCGGTGGAAATTCGAAGGTGACTTTGCCGGCGTCATCCATCACGAGAAACGCCGGAAACGGCCGGCCGGCCTTGGAAATGAATTTATCGAGCAAGTCCGTCTTGCGCGCGGCCAATAGTTTCTGCGCCTGCGCCCGCTCAATCGGCTGCTGCAAAATTTCCCGGCTGATTTTGAATTTGCACGGCTTCTTGTCCGTTTGCGACTTTTCACACAGGTAGGCCCCGTCGGTTTCGAACACCTTGCCGCCGCATTTGGGACATTTGCCCAGCGGTTCCTTGCCGGTGAAATCAATCTTCGGCTGCGGTTCCTTTGGCTTGGCGTCCTTCGACCGTGACTTGCGTTCGCGCGGCAGAAATTCAAACGCGGTCCCGCCGTCCTTGAGCACCAGAAACGCTTCGAACTTCCGGTTCGTTTTTTTGGAGACAAATCCCTTGAGCAAATCCGTTTTGCCTTCGGCGAGCAGCTTCGTGACCTGCGCCGGCTCGATGTGCTGTTGCAGAATGATCTTGCCGGTGCGGAACGTGCAGGTCTTGTCCGCGCCGGTTGCCTTCTCGCAAAGATAACTCATCCCCGCGTCGAACACCCGCGCACCGCACTTCGGACATTTGCCCAGCGGTTCCTTGCCGGTGAAATCCACCGGCCCGGTCACCTCGCCATTTTCGTTTCTCTGGTCGTTGCCAAAATCGAACTCAATCTTGAATTCCGGCGTCAATTTCAGCACCGCGGCGAACGGTTTGCCCATCTTGCTCCGGAAACCCTGCAACGGCCCGATTTGCCTTTTGCTGATGAGCTCCTCGACTTCCTCAATCTCAAACATCCGGCTGCACAGCGTCTTCCAAATCGAGAAGTCGCACTTTTCATTGATGCATTGGAACTGCTTGTATTTCTCATGGACTTCGCCGCCGCATTTCGGGCACGGCGTTTTCAACACGCCAAAGTCGCCGGGAATGGTGTCATGCTCGTATTTTTTCGCGCGCTCGACGATGTGCCGCGTCATGTCGGCAATTTCCGACATGAATTCGTCGCGGCTTTTCTGCCGGCGCTGGATCTGGTGGAGCTTGAATTCCCAATCGCCGGTCAGTTCCGGCCTGGTGAGTTCGGCGATACCGAGGCCGTTGAGCAATTCCATCAACGAAAACGCTTTGGCCGTCGCCTGTAGCTCGCGTCCGTTCCGGTGAATGTAACTCTCGTAAATCAAACCCTCGATGATGGCCGCGCGGGTGGCGGGCGTGCCGAGTCCTTTCTCGCGCATCGCCTCGCGCAGCTCGTCGTCCTCGATCAGCTTGCCCGCGCCTTCCATCGCGCTCAGCAGCGTCGCCTCCGTGTAACGCGGCGGCGGTTTGGTGGCGTTTTGCTTCACCTCGATGCCGCTGGTGTTGACTTTTTCATGCGGCTTCACCGGCGCCAGGTTCGTGTCTTCATCCTGTGCTTCCTTCCCGTAAACGGTCAGCCAGCCGGGTTTGACGATGACCTTGCCGGTGCTCTTGAACGGCTCGCCCTCGACGCGCGTGATGCGGATCGTCTCCAAAAACTCCGCTGCCGGATAAAAAATGGCGAGGAACCGCTTCGTCACCATGTCGTAAAGTTTTTGTTCCGGCTCGCTCAAGCCATGCGGCATCTGCGTGGTCGGGATGATGGCGAAGTGGTCGGACACTTTGGCGTTGTTGAAGATGCGTTTGTTCGGATGCACCCAGTCGTTTTTAAGAATCGTTTCGGCAAACGCCGCGTACCGGGTTTCGCCAAGCATCTTCAGCGCGCTTTTGACCGTGCCGAGGTAATCCTCCGGCAACGCGCGCGAATCGGTGCGCGGATAGGTCAACACCTTGTGCCGTTCGTAAAGCGCCTGCGCGAGGCCAAGCGTGTTCTTGGCGCTGAACCCGAACCGCGAGTTCGCGTCGCGCTGCAAACTGGTCAAATCATAGAGCAACGGTGATAGCGACGTGCTGGGCTTGCTTTCCTCGGTGACAATGCCCGGTTTGCCCAGGCATTTGTCGCGGAGTGCTTGCGCACGGCCAATATCCCAAATGCGTTCGGGTTTGAGCTGGTCATCACCATCCTTGGCGTCGGGCTTGGAAAATTTCTCATCGAACCAGCGTCCGGTGTATTGGCCGGCGGCGGCATCGAACGTTCCAATGACCTCCCAGAAATCGCGCGAAACGAACTTTTTGATCTTCGCCTCGCGTTCGACCAGGATGGCCAGCGTCGGCGTCTGGACTCGGCCAACCGTCGTCTTGAAAAAACCGCCAGACTTCGAGTTGAACGCCGTCATCGCGCGCGTACCGTTGATGCCGACCAACCAGTCGGCTTCCGACCGGCTGTAGGCAGCATCGGCCAGCGGCAACATGTCCTTGTCTTCGCGCAGCCGTTCAAAGCCTTCGCGGATGGCCGCCGGCGTCATGGATTGCAGCCAGAGGCGTTTGATGGGGTGCTTGGCCTTCGTGTACTTGACGATGTTGCGGAAAATCAATTCGCCTTCGCGCCCGGCGTCACAGGCGTTTACCAGCGCGTCCACGTCGTCGCGTTTGATGAGCTTTTTAAGGACCTTCAGCCGGTTTTCCGATCGCTCAATCGGCTGCAAATCGAAATGCGGCGGGATGACCGGCAGGCATTTAAACGTCCATTTGCCGCGGACGGCCTCGACGCCCTCCGGCAGAACCAATTCGAGCAAATGGCCGACCGCCGACGAGATGATGTACTCGTCGTTCTCGAAGTAATCCTCGTGCCGTCTGGAACTTTCCGATCGCCTTGGCGATGTCGCTGGCGACGGACGGTTTCTCGGCAATGATGAGTGTTTTGCTCATTTGTGTGCCCGCGCTTGTACACCGGGCGGGGCAAACATGCGAAGAAAATCTTTTTTGTCAAATCGAAGATGCAAATTGAATTTTGAATAATCCGGTCGTGGAGACACGACGGACGCAGCGTTTTTCTACAGCGGATAAACACTGATTACTTGCGCGCTGCCGCGAAAACTGTACAATGATGCTGATGAAACTTGCGTTGGCGGTTTTGGTTTATTTGCTGATTGGCCTGGTTCTGAGCTGGGGCATCCTGCTCCTGTTGGCCGGCAAGCCGTGGCTGTTCATCATCGCTTTTCTCGCCTACATCGTCGCCTTCGGCAAAATCGGGTGCCAGACGCATTAGATGTGCAGGAGCTGGAGTCTGACGTTTCGCGTCTGGGTTCACGGTTTGGGATTTCCGGCCGATCTGACTTTTCCCGAGTTCGATCCCGATCTGCCATCTCCCGATCTTCATTTTGCCGGAACGGCAAATTTCTGTTGCATGGCCGATTCGATCTGCCCCCAACTCGCGCCCAAGGCAATTTTGTTTCCCGCCGCGACGCCGGTTGCGGTGGCCGTTGAAACGGAAGTTCCCTACGACCATATATGCCTGGCTGCCCCAATAAACCACGTTGTTCCCGGCAAACGCCAGGGAAACAAAACTTCCAAAATCCGCATACGGCGCAATCTGGCCGTTCTGCATCGCCGTGACCGCAATGACGCCCGGCATTGCCGCCGGATAAGTCGGCGTGGACACCGATTGATTGCCCGCCGCTGCAAAGAAAACGATGCCGTCCTTTTCCGCCGACTGAATCACGTCGTCCAAAACGGAACTGTCACCGCTGCTGCCCAGGCTCATGTTCAACACGGTCGCCCCATTATTGACCGCGGCCTGGACGCCCAGCGCCACGTCCCAACTTGTGGTCGTTGGGTTCGGACCATAAACATCCACCGGCTGGATTTGCACCGAGCTGCCGCCTTGTTCCGCCGCCGCGATGGCCGCCAATATCGTGTAGGCCATCGCCGTGCCATGCGTGACGTCGCTGCTGTTTGCCGGCGCGTCACCGGCCACGGAAAGTTGTTTGAGCAGAAAATCATTCAACGAACCGTCGAGCGATTGCACTGCGGTATCGAGCAAGCCCACGATGACGCGACCGGAATCGCCCGGCGGATTGAGCTTCAAGGAAAGCGGCCCAGCCGGCGCGTTTGCGAGCGGCTGGGCGGAAGGCGGCGGATCGAAATAATAATTGTAATCCACCTCCAGCCACGTCGCTGTTATTTTGAAGTTTGCCCAGCGCGGCGTCGGCGGCGGTGCCGTCATCAAATTGCAAACGGTAGATGCCCAGCTTGTCGATCGCGGCCGACGACTTTCGCGCCAAGCAGTTTGGCCAGATCGTCAATGTTCACACCCGGCTTGAGTTTCACGAGCAATTCGTTGGGGACGTGTTTGGCCGGCGCATTCGTCGCCCGCACCAGCCGCGTGGCGTTTTGCATCACGGTGCGAAAAACATAAAGTTGCGATGCGGCGTTGGTCCGCGGCACGCGCGCGAAATTCAAATCGCCGAGCAACATCCGCAACGCGTCATCGGACGGCAGATCCTTGAATTTTGCAGATGCGCTGCGCGTCGTGCCCGGTTCGACATAAATGCGCCAGCCGGTTTCCCGCGCGATGGTTTCCAACAGCGGCCAGAGCGGTTCGCCGCGGATGTCGGCGTCCACGCGATTGGCGGCCTTGTGCCAGACAAGCAAATTGGTGTCCGCCGCGGTTGTGCTCAAACAAAGCAGGGCGGACAACAAACCAAAAACAAAACGCATCTTTCGCATCACCCGGATGGCTTTAAATGTAGCACACTATTTGGTTGGCAGGGACGACCTGCCGGTCGTCCGAGGCCGCGCAGCAGCACGGCCCTGCCATTCAATTGAGAATCAAAATTCAATGTCGCTCTGATGTTTAGAAACGCCGAATGACCATACGTTCAAGCAGACTTTTTCAACACGGCTTTGACCCACGCCTGGTTGTCGAGATACCAGCGAATCGTTTCGCGGATGCCGTCTTCAAATTTGTGCGCGGGCGTCCAGCCAAGTTCGTTTTTGATTTTGTTGGCGTCAATGGCGTAACGGCGGTCGTGACCCGGGCGATCTTTCACAAACGTGATGAGTTTGCGCGAATCGCCGCCGAGTTCGGGCGCGAACTCGTCAACGGTGTCGCAAATCAACTCGACGATGCGCAGGTTGGCCCATTCATTGTGGCCGCCGATGTTGTAAGTCTCGCCGTCGCGCCCGCGCGTGAGCACCAGCCACAATGCCTCCGCGTGGTCGCGCACGTAAAGCCAGTCCCGCACGTTCATGCCGTCGCCGTAAACCGGAACCGGTTTGCGCGCGAGGATGCTTTGGACGGCAACCGGGATGAGCTTTTCGGGAAATTGATACGGACCATAATTGTTCGAGCAATTCGTGATGACGGCCGGCAACCCGTAAGTGTGATGATAAGCGCGCACGAGCATGTCGCTGGCGGCTTTGCTGGCGGAATACGGCGAGTTCGGCGCGTAAGGCGTCTTTTCCGTGAAATATCCCGTGGAGCCGAGCGAGCCATAGACTTCGTCCGTCGAAACGTGGTGGAATCGGGTCTGGGGTCTGGCGTCTGGGGTCCGGGAATTGAGCCAGCAGGTGCGGCACGCTTCGAGCAAATTGAACGTGCCGACGACGTTGGTGTGAATGAAATCGCCCGGGCCGGTGATGGAGCGGTCCACGTGCGATTCCGCCGCAAGGTGCATGACGTGGGTGATGGCGTGTTTTTTGACGACGTGAAGGACAGCGTCCTTTTCGCGCAAATCCACCTTCTCAAAAACATATTTCGGGTGCGGGGAAACTTTTTCCAGATTTTCCGGGTGCCCCGCATAGGTGAGGCAATCGAGATTCACCAGCCGCGTGACCTCCGGGCGGTCAATGACGTGATGAATCACGTTCGAGCCGATGAAGCCGGCGCCACCTGTAATGAGTAGTTTCATGGTTTGTCCAGGACTTGTCGCAGGCTGGCCTCCCAATCCGGAAGCCGCAACCCGAAAGTTTTTTGCAATTTGCCGCAATCCAAAACCGAATACGCCGGGCGCTTCGCGGGCGTGGGATATTCCGCCGTGGTGATCCGTTCCACCGCGCGGCATTTTCGTTCCGCTTCCGGCATCAATTCGATGATGCGGGAAGCGAACTCATGCCAGTTGGCCTGGCCGCCGGCGGCGAGATGATATTCGCCGTTGCAGGCGGAACGATCCGCGCCGGCCAGGGCCTGCTTGAGCGCCAGCACGGTGGTTTCAGCGATCATTCGCGACCACGTCGGGCAGCCGAACTGGTCACCCACCACGCGCAGTGTCTCGCGCTCGCGCGCCAGACGTTGCATCGTGAGCATGAAATTCTGGCCGCGTGCGCCATAAACCCAGCACAGCCGGAAAATCAAATGGTCCGCGCCTGAAGCCTTGACCGCCCGGTCACCTTCCAATTTTGACCGCCCGTAAGCACCGAGCGGATTCGGCGCGTCCACTTCGACATACGGCGATGTTTTCGTCCCGTCAAAAATGTAGTCCGTGGAGTAATGCACCATCAGCGCGCCGGCCTTCTTCGCCTCCTCGGCCAGAACTCCCGGCGCAACCGCATTAATCTGCCGGCAAAGTTCCTGTTCCGCTTCGGCCTTGTCCACCGCCGTGTAGGCCGCCGCGTTCACCACGACGGCCGGACGCGTCGCGGCCACGAGCCGTCGCAGCGCCGGTGTGTCGGCGAAGTTGACTTCGGGATAATCCACCGCCGTCACCTCCGCCAGCGGCGCGAGCGTGCGGCCCAGTTCCCAACCGACCTGGCCGTTTTTTCCGAGGAGCAGAATCTTCATGGTGCGCAGCCGCCGTTCAGGCAAACAGCCGATCCTTGGGAAGGTCCTTCAATCGCAGCCCATGCGTGTCCTTCTCCGAAAGCTGCGGGTGGTCCAGCGGCCATTGGATGCCGATGTCGGGATCATTCCACGCGAGCGTCAACTCATTCTGTGGCATGTAAAGCTCCGTGCATTTGTACACGAACAGCGCGGTTTCACTCAACACCGCAAAACCATGCGCGAAACCCGGCGGGATGAAAAACTGCCGCTTGTTCTCGACGGAGAGCCGCAGGCCGTGCCACCGGCCAAACGTGGGCGAACTGCGCCGGATATCCACCGCCACGTCAAATACCTCGCCCTGCAACACGTAAACCAGCTTGCCCTGGGCCGATGGATTCTGAAAATGCAATCCCCGCAGAATGCCCCGCCGCGAAAGTGACACGTTGTCCTGCACGAAATTCCAGTCCAGTCCCGCCTCTTGATACCGCTGGCGGTTCCACGTCTCCATGAAAAAGCCGCGCCCGTCGCCAAAAACTTTTGGCTCGATAATCAGGAGACCCGGCAGTTCACAAGTAATGATGTTCATCGCTCAAAAGAGGCCTGGCTGAATCGGAGCGCACGGCCTGAAGCCCGAGTTCCGGATGACAATCGCAAGGCGTTGCTCACTTCAAAAGCGCTCAAGCGCCGGATGCGGCCAACCGCCGGGCTTCCGCCACGACTTCCGTGAGGTAATCGCGGTATTCGCATTTCGGCATTTTGTTCGTGAGCTTTTCCAGCTCATCGAGTTTCAGAAATCCACGGCGATAAGCCGCCTCCTCCGGGCAGCCGATTTTGACGCCAGCGCGCCGTTCAATCGTCTGCACGTAAGCCGAAGCCTCGTGCAAACTGCTGCTCGTGCCTGCGTCCAGCCACGTGACGCCGCGGCTGAACCGTTGCACGCGCAATTGGCCGCGGCGCAGATACTCCAAATTCAAGTCCGTGATTTCCAACTCGCCGCGCGCCGAGGGTTTCAATGATTTTGCCATGGCCACGACACCGTTGTCGAAAATGTAAATGCCGGGCACGGCATAATCACTTTTTGGCTTCTTCGGTTTTTCCTCGATGGAAATCGCCCGCCCTTCGGCGTCAAACTCAACCACGCCGTAGCGTTCCGGGTCATTGACATGATAACCGAAAATGGTCGCGCCGGCCTTGAATTCCGTGAACGCGCGGTGAAATGAATCGCCGCCATAAAAAATGTTGTCGCCGAGAATCAACGTGACGGCGTCCTTGCCGATAAATGATTCCGCGATGAGAAAGGCCTGCGCGATGCCTTCGGGTTTGGGCTGCTCGCGGTATTCGATGGACAAGCCGAACCGGCTGCCGTCGCCGAGCAACTGGCGGAAGCGCGGCAAATCGTGCGGCGTGGAGATGAGGCACAACTCGCGGATGCCGCCCTCGATGAGCGTCGTAAGCGGATAATACACCATCGGCTTGTCATAGACCGGCTGGAGCTGCTTGCTCGCGACGAGCGTAAGCGGATACAGCCGCGAGCCGGCGCCGCCGGCCAAGATGATTCCTTTCATGTGCGCACAGCCTAAAAATTCTTCGGCGAAAAGGAAAGCCGAAGTTCGTTAACGGGATATTGCAGATTCGATGGTATAAGCAAGCCATGTAGTCAGCATTGTCATCAACGGAAAAGCCGCCGCCGAACAGATGTTTCCAACCAACGATGCAAACAACGCCCTGGAAACCGATGGTAGGGGCGACGCCGATTTGGCCGACGACACAAACCGGCATATCAGGTAAATCAAACACCCTTCAATCAACACGATCAATCCTTCGCCCGTCGCCACGGCCAAGGCCGGATGCACGCCGACGGAAAACCAGAGCAAGCCCAGGAAAATCGGATACGTGAGCAGGTGCATTCCCATGAGCCAGAGAATGAACAGGTGCGGCGTGCGCCAGCGCCGCAGCAACAGCCAGATGCAAATCGCCTCCAGCAAAATGGCCAGCATGATAGAGATAATGGTTCCGACCTCAAAGATGGGTTCAGCATTGACATCAATCGGGTCGGCCTTCAGGGAAACCGCCGAAGCCAGCAGCACCGCTAAAAATCCCAGCCGAAGAGGGACGCCGTGACGAGTGATGCCTTTCATTATTGGTGAGCCTAATCCTTCCGGCGGGCAATGCAAACCGAAGTTTACAAAAAACTTGTCAACTGTTCCCAACCGGAGCAAATGTTGTGGCAATAAGAACGGAAAGGTGCCTGATGAAACGTGTTTTGGGAAAATTGTTCTGGCTTGCCATGTTGGTTCTGGTGATGGCCGGCTTGTGCGTCATCTTTTACCCGTTGCCACCAGACGCCGCCGCACAACGCGCCGTGGCCGAGACCCGCCAAGCTCTGCGCGCGCAGGGTTTCAAGACCGACCTCGCCGATTTCAACTTCTCGACCACCTCTGAACAGCAAGCCCGCGAAGCGATTTTGCATAACACCATCGGGCCGCCGGGTCCGCGGCCAATAATCTATTATCCGAATCTCCAGCAACCCGTCGGAAACAATTCCACGATGGTCGTGTGGAAACTGGAATCACTCGAACCGGCCCTTCGGGTTTCCGGCAATGACAACACCGAGGTTTCGTGGAACGGATTCCGCGCCGTCATCAACCAAAACCAGAAAGAAGTTGACGCCGTTTGCACTGCATTCATGTCCGGCTCCGTTCGCTGGACCTTGGATGCCAGGCAAGGCGCAGGTTTGCGGCTTCCACATTTGGCGGTGATGAAAAATGTGACGCAGACATTGTGCAGCCGCACCGTGATAGCCTTGCACGACGGCGATAAAAATGCGGCGTGGACCAATCTCATGGCGGCAACCCGCCTCGTTTCGGCTTGGGAACTGGAACCGGCGGAAGTATCACACCTCGTTCGTTTTGCGGACACTGCGCTGACGTTCGGTGCTTTCTGGCAGGCGCTCCAAATCAACGGCTGGCCGGACGAAAAGCTGTTGCGGCTGCAACGGGAATGGGAGTCGGTTAATTTTTTTACGAATCTGCCGGAGATAGAGGCATTCAATCGTGCGAGTCTTGTGGCACAATGCCAACGGGAAAGTCAAGAGTGGCATTCCGGCCCCATGTCGGCTGGAGAATTCATAAATGCCTCGCTGCATTTTCCCTTGGGAGTGTGGCAGGAGCTCAAATACAGCTACTCGCAACGCCAATACTTTCAACTCGGAATGTATGTGGACGAAAAACATTTGATGCTTTTCTACCGTGACCGCGAAGTTGAAATGCGTGACGCCTTGCAAGCTCCAAATTGGACAGCGATGCGTCAGCTTCCCGGCGTGATGAGAACAATTCCTTTCCAGTCCAAGTATCGTTCACGAATGCAAACCATACTAAACTTGCGCGAAATGAATACGCGGGTCCAACGGGAAGATTCCAGCCTTCTCGCCCGCGCCGCCAGAGCCGAGGTCCAACGCCAGCTCATTATCACCGCCATCGCGCTCGAACGGTATCGTGGAAAAAACGGCTCGTATCCCAATTCACTCGCAAAACTCGCGCCGGAATTTATGCCGGCAGTGCCACTGGATTTCATGGACGGCGAGCCGTTACGCTATCGGCCGACAACGGACGGTCATTTTCTCTTGTATTCCGTCGGGCTGGATTGCGTGGATAACGGCGGGACGATGCAAAGGAGCTTTCGGGACATGGGCTATGAACAGCCCCCGGATCGAAATGCACCGCAGCCGGAGTTCGACCTTGTTTGGCCATTGCCGGCTGGCGCTGCCGCCACGCAGGAGGAACAACAAATACAAACCGAGGCCAAGAAAGCCGAAGCCAAGGCCAAGGAAGCGGAAGAAAAGCACTACCTGAAAGAAATCTCGGACCGCGAATGGAATCAGTCGCCCTTGCGCCAGTCCCGCGTCGCAAAAATTCTCGCGATGAAACGGCCGGTTGGTTACCCAGACCCCACGTTCAAGGGACAAAGCGCTGGAAACCTGATACGCAACGCCGAAGTTTTGGGTACCAACCAGCTTCCACTCGACGCGTTGCTCACGCCCAAGCAGATCATCACCGGCAAGGAACCCGAAGACATCACCTTTGAATTGCCAATCAGCTACGACTCCTTCCTCACCAACAATATTGTGTTTCCGATCGTGGACGCAGACCCGGAAGAAGAATTGCCTTTCGATTGTGGCGGAAAAATCTATGACCGCGCGCGCGCAACGAATGGTGACTGCTTGTTGGTCTGGCACGCCATTTACGATCCGCCGGGCCCGCACGCCGTGCAGGCTTATCTCGCATTGGAGGACAAACGCGAAGGCACCCTTTACGGAATCGGACCGCCAATCGCCGTTACGACCTCCAACCTGTGCCAGTTCAGCCTCGACTGTGCGAACTATGATCCCGACGTTGGCGCCCGCTTTCGTGCCCGCCTGCCGGAGAAAAACGGCCGATGCACCATCGAATGTGTCACCACCAATGGCGAACATCTCAAGACCCTTACCGGCAGTACGAGCAATGGCGAATTCAACGTCGTTTGGAATTTGGTGGACGACCACGGCCAGCGTCTCCACGGCGAGACGTTTAATTCGATTGTCCATATCACCCTGCCGGATTCGGGCCGCACACAAACGTTGAGGGGGCCGTGAACGGTCGTAATCGCGCCCCGGCAGAGCGCCGGGGCGGAATGAGCGGAAATTTTGGCGGCTTTCGCCCGAAAACCGCTACGATTTGGTTTAACTCGACAGCGCGCCGGCAGCAGCGGCGGTCTGGTTGAAGACCAGCTTGTCGTTCTCGGCCGTGACCGTGATCGGCTCGCCTTCGTGCAGGTTGCCCTTGAGGATTTCCTCGGCCAGCGGGTCTTCGAGGAAACGCTCCACGGACCGGCGCATCGGACGCGCGCCGTATTGCGGGTCGTAACCCTTCTCGACGAGAAAATCCTTCGCCTTGCCGTCCAGTTCGAGCCTGAGATTTTTGTGCCGCAACCGCTCCAATACCTTGTTGACCTCCAAATCCAGGATCTGGATGAGGTCGGGCTTTGTGAACGACCGGAACACAATCATGTCGTCGAGCCGGTTCAGGAATTCAGGCCGGAACGTCTTTTTGGCCTCGTCCAGAATCCGTTCGCGCATTTTTTCGTAGGTGGCCTCGTCGCTGATGGGCGAGAAACCGAGCGTGCCCTGCTTCTTGATGATGTCCGAGCCAACGTTCGAGGTCATCAGAACGATGGTGTTGCGGAAATTCACCACGCGACCCACGTTGTCGGTCAATTTGCCTTCCTCGAGAATCTGTAACAGCATGTTCCACACGTCCGGATGCGCCTTCTCGACTTCGTCGAACAACACGACGGAATACGGATTGCGGCGCACTTTTTCAGTGAGTTGCCCGCCTTCCTCGTAACCGACGTAACCGGGCGGTGAGCCTATCAACCGCGAGACGTTGAACTTTTCCATGTATTCGCTCATGTCGAGGTGAACGAGCGCCTTTGAGTCGCCGAACATCTCCTCGGCCAATGTCTTGGCCAAAAGCGTCTTGCCCACGCCCGTCGGGCCAAGCAGCAGAAACGTGCCGATGGGCCGGCGCGGGTCCTTCAAATCCGCGCGCGAACGGCGGAGCGCCTTGCAAATGGCCGTGACGGCCTCGTGCTGGCCAATGACGACTTTTTCCATCTCGTCTTCGACCGTCAGCAGCCGCTGCATCTCCCCCTGCTCCATCCGTTGCAGCGGTATGCCGGTCCATTTGGAAACGACGTGTAAAATGTCTCCCTCATCCACCACGATGCGTTTTTCCTCGCCTTTGGCGCGCCAGTCGCGCAACAACGTTTCCAGCTTTTCCTTCGCCTGTTTTTCCTGGTCGCGCATCTTGGCCGCACCTTCGAAATCCTGGTTTTTGATGGCGCGTCTCCTTCTTGCCCTTGATTTCCTCGATCTCGGCTTCCATCGCCTTGACCTCGGGCGGACGCGTCATCGTGCCGATGCGGGCGCGCGAACCGGCCTCGTCCATAACATCAATCGCCTTGTCCGGCAAAAACCGGTCGGTGATGTAACGGTCGGAAAGCTTGACCGCAGCCACGATGGCCTTTTCCGTGAATTCGGCCTTGTGGTGCTCCTCGTATTTGTGGCTAAGCCCCTTCAAAATCTGGATGGCCTCGTCCGTCGAAGGCGCCTCCACCTTGACCGATTGGAACCGGCGTTCGAGCGCGGCGTCCTTCTCGATGTATTTGCGATATTCGTTGAGCGTGGTGGCGCCGACGCATTGCATCTCGCCGCGGCTGAGCGCGGGCTTGATGATGTTCGAAGCGTCCATCGTGCCTTCGGCGGAACCGGCGCCGACAATCGTGTGCAATTCGTCAATGAACAGAATGACGTTCTTGGCCCGGCGGATTTCGTCCATTACGGCCTTGATGCGTTCCTCAAACTGGCCGCGGTATTTCGTGCCGGCGACCATGAGCGCGAGGTCGAGTGTGATCACGCGTTTGTCACGGAGCAACTCAGGCACGTTGCCTTTGGCGATTTCCTGCGCCAGGCCCTCGACGATGGCGGTCTTGCCAACACCCGCTTCGCCGAGCAGCACGGGGTTGTTCTTCGTGCGGCGGCACAAAATCTGGATCACCCGCTCGATTTCGTTCTTGCGGCCGATGACCGGATCCAATTCGCCTTTGCGCGCCAGATCCGTGAGGTTGCGGCCAAACGCCTTGAGCGCAGGCGTTTTGATTTCGCCCTTTTTCTCGGCGAGTTTCTCGACGGTTTCGCCCTGTTCTTCCTGGGCGTTGAAATTCGGGTCCAGCTCCCGCAAAACCTCCTGGCGCGTCTGCTCGATGTCCACGTCGAGCTCCCGCAAAATGCGCGCCGCCACACCATCGCCTTCGCGCAGCAGCCCGAGCAGGATATGTTCGGTGCCGATGTAAGTGTGGTTCAGGTTTTTGGCCTCGCGCTTCGCCAGATCGAGAACCTTCTTCACGCGCGGCGTGTAGGGGATGTTCCCGATCATCTTCTGGTCGGGGCCGGTGCCGACGGCCTTCTCGACGGCCAGCCGGACGGTTTCCAGGTCCAGCCCCATTTTTTGAAGCACGTTGACGGCGACGCCCTGCCCCAGTTTGATGAGGCCGAGCAAAAGGTGTTCGGTGCCGATCACGTTGTGATTGAACCGGTCGGCTTCCTTGCGCGCCAGTGCCAGCACCTGCTGCGCGCGCGGCGTGAAATTGCTCATGCTTTCTTCGCTCATATTGCTGCTCGTAAAGTGCTATGCTTTGCCCGAATTGTCCAGTACTGTTCGGAGAAGAAAGCAGAATGGATGCCGGAAAAACCGGGACGCCCGCGTAACAACCTTAAAATGAAGCCTGTAGTTATACGGCGGAAGTTTTGTCCGGTCGCGGCCCTTCGCCGCGCGGTTTGGCAACCGGGCGGCTCACGTTTTTCAAACGCTCCCGCAGCATGTCGGCGCGGATCAGGTCGCGTTCCTCCGCGGACAACTTGTCCGAAATCTCCCTCTGCAAATGCGCCGGCTGCGTCGTCAGGAACAATTCGTCCACAAACGAGCGTTCCGCGCCCGGAAACAATTCCATGTCCACCCCCAGCCGCAGGAGCGACAGCAGGTTCATCGTTTCCTTCGACGAAATGCTGTGCGCATTCGCCAGGATGCCGTAGGCGCGACCAATGTGGTTATAGACCATCTTCGGCTTTTTCTCCAAAAGCGTCTGGCGCGCGTTTTCCTCGTGCTCGATGATTTGGGACAAAACCTTTTCGAGCCGCTCGACAATCGCCGCTTCGTTTTCGCCCAGGGTCATCTGGTTCGACACCTGGAAAACGTTGCCGAGCGCCTCGGTGCCCTCACCGTAAAGCCCGCGCACGGCGAGCCCGAGTTTGTTGACCGACTGAATGATGGGGTTGATTTGCTCGGTTAAAACGAGTCCGGGCAGATGCAGCATCGCGCTGACACGGATGGCGGTGCCGAGATTCGTGGGGCACGCCGTCAAATAACCCAGCTCGTTGTCGAAGGCATAATCGAGCTTTTTCTCCAGCTCCGAGTCCAGATGGTCAATCGCGTTCCATACCTGCCGCAGTTGCAGGCCGGGACGCAACGCCTGCATTCGCAGATGGTCCTCCTCGTTAATCATCACGCAGAACGTTTCGTCGCGGCTGAAGACCAGTCCGCTGCCGGCACTTTTGGCAGCGTGCTCGCGGCTGATGAGATGCCGCTCGACCAGCATCTGTTTGTCCAGCGCGCCCAGATTGTCCATCGCCTCCGAAAAGGCGTCCTTCATTTCCGGCAGACTTTCAATTGCCGGACGAATCAATTCCAGCACCCGCACGCGCTCCGGCTTTTTTGCCCAGCCGGGAAACACGGCGTCCCGCAAATTGCGCGCCAGCCGGACGCGGCTGGACATGACGATGCGATCGTGCGGTCCGTGGCGGCGCGCCATTTCGGCGGGTGGGGAAAGAAAGGCGTGGATATCTTTCATTCCTTTTGACCGGTCTGGCGGGGTTCACTGCGGCTGAAATGACTAATTTCTAAACCCGAATGACCAAAGAATGACGAATTCCAAAACCGCCAATATGGTATTCGGGCATTTGAAAATTCTTTAGTCATTATGGTTTCGTCATTCTTCATTTTCCACTTCATTTCGCCGGTTTGGCGGTTGCAGCCGAATCGCTCATCGCCTTGATTTCATCGCGCAAGGCCGCTGCCTGCTCGAAATTTTCATCTTTGATGGCCTTGGCCAGTTTATTCTGCAATGTTTTCAGGCGGTCGGACAAATCGCGTGACTGGCGCAACGCTTCCGGCGCCTTGCCGGCGTGCCGCGTACCCTTGTGCATCGTCTTGAGCAGGCCGCCCAAGCCTTCCGCAAAAGTCTGATAGCACTCCGGGCACCCGAGCCGGCCCGACTTTTTGAAGTCCGCCTGGGTGAATCCGCAGCGCGGGCATTTCACTTCCACGCCGCCAGCCGCCTGCTCGATTTGCTGCGACGCGCCCAGACCGAGCACCAAATCCGAATCCGCCAGCGCAAAACCAGCCGGGTCATTGAAGCCCTTGGCTTTGGCGCAATCCTCACACAAATCAACTTTATGCATCTTGTCGCCCACAATCTGGGTAAAATGCACCGTTGCCGTCTTTTCTTTGCAGATGGAGCACAGCATAAGCCTACCCGTATATCGGCTCGCCGGAGGTTTTCGTCAAGGCGTGGTAATCTGTCTCCAGCTTGCGCGTGATTGTCCCGGGCTTGCCCGTGCCGATGAGACGACCGTCAATCTTCACCACCGGCACGATTTCCGCGCCTGTGCCGGTCAGGAAACATTCGTCCGCATTGAACAAATCGTAGCGCGTCAGGTTCGGCTCGCTTACCTTCACGCCCGCTTCCCCGGCCAGTTCAATCACCGTCTGTCGCGTGATGCCGTAGAGAGCGCCCGCCGACAGCGGCGGCGTGAACAGCTCGCCGTTTTTCACGATGAACAAATTATCGCCGGTGCATTCGGCCACGAACCCTTCCGCGTTCAACATCACCGCTTCCTCGACGTGGGCGTTGTTTGCCTCGATCTTGGCGAGGATGTTGTTGAGATAATTCAGCGACTTGATGGCCGGGTTCAAGGCGCTGTGCAAATTGCGAATCGTCGGCACGGTGACGATGGCCATGCCCTGCCGATACAACTCCGGCGGATAAAGCTGGATTTTGTCGGCGATGATGATGACCGACGGGCGCTTGCAGTTTCGCGGGTTTAAACCCAGCGTGCCCACGCCGCGCGTCACCACGAGCCGGACGTAGCCGTTGCGGAGTTTGTTTTCCCGGCAGGTCACGACGACCGCGTCCATGATTTCCGCGTGTGACATCGGGATTTCGAGCAGGATGGCTTTCGCGGAACAAAACAACCGGTCAATGTGTTCCCTGAGCTTGAACACGCGGCGGTTGTAGGCGCGGATGCCCTCGAAAACCCCGTCGCCATAGAGCAGGCCGTGGTCGAAGACCGAAATCTTCGCGTCGCGTTCGTCGTAATATTTTCCATCAATGAAAACTTTCATGCGCAATTCAACGGAGCCTAGGGCAAAAAACACTGCGAAGCAAACGAGAATTTGCTCGTGTATTTGTATTGATTGGGTAGGAGCCGACGTGAGGCGGCTCCATTCAAAGCTACGATTGATCCATATCCGGGTTGATATCAGAGTCTTGTTACCTCGACTCCCACAAATTGTCGTGACAGGGCGCTGAAGGCGTTTATATTGGTGCGCCTTTCGACGACCCTATGGTCTAGCGGTTAGGACACCACCCTTTCACGGTGGTAGCCCGGGTTCGATTCCCGGTAGGGTCGCCAAACGTGATTTTCTTCCTTCGGATTGCGCCATTCACTTGCGCGGGTTCGCCTGGCTTTCATGATACGGCTTGTGCCTGAGATACAAAGCCAGCAGTTCCCGGTTTTTTTGAAGCAAATCCGATTCGTCATTTTGCCTGGCCAGCGTGATGGCTTTTTGCGCCGTCGAGATCGCGTCCTCAAACCGCCCCGCCTCAGCGTAGGCCGCCGCCAATGTTCCCACCATGGTCGTTACCTGATAATGCGTCCTTCGGCAGGCGCCTTCGGCAAGTGTTACGGCGAGTGCCCCGTTTCTTTTGCTGGCTTCAGGATTCGTGGCCAGCGACCAGGCAAAATTGTTGTTCTCCGTGGAGTCATGGACTTCCGCGAAGTCCGGTTCGATTTCCAAAGCCTTTTGGAAATGAATCATGGCCTCATCCACCCGCCCCATCTGTAGGAGACTATAACCAAGGTCATAGTGGGCTTCTGCCAGCTTTGGTTCGATTTCCAAAGCTTTTTGAAATTGAATAATTGCTTCATTCACCCGCCCGGTTTTACAATAAGCAGCACCAAGACCGACGCGGAAAGACGCGGATTCTGAATCTAGTGCCAAGGCCTTTTGGAAATGATCAATCGCCTCGCCCACCTTGTTTTGATTGAGAAGAGAATTGCCGACAAAGTAGTTGGCCGTTGCATGGGCTTCAACACTCGCTAACAGGTTAAATGCAACCGAATAGGCCAGCAGCAGGCACCAACCCAAACGGGCCATACGCCGCCAGACCGGCGAACCCGCCAGTGCACGCTCCAGACCAAGAATACCATAGACCGCCAGCAGCATCAGCGCCGGCAGAAAATCCGACTCATAACTGCTGCTGGCTGAGAAAAAAAGACAGAGGGTCAACGCACAAATCACAAATAGCAAAAACACAACCGCCACAAACCAGCGTAAGGCGGAAACCTCCTCCACCGGCCCGCTTTTCCATACCAACGGTGCGGCCAGGGCCAGCCACACCACCGGATAGTTGATCAGTATCCCACTGAAACATTCTCCCAACCCATAGTAACCCGACGGCAACGGCGACGGTGGAACCGCTTGCAAAAAGGGGAAATGACTGCTCCAGCACAGTGGTTCCAAAAAATAGTACCGAAAGTTGAACCAGAGGTAATGCAAACTGAATTGCTGGGCGGCATTATTCTGGTTGCTTGTCAACTGATAGTGCCAGCCAAATTCGAATGGGTTGTCGAAACGCAACGTATTGTAGAGCATCAGCCCCAACCCAATCAGCATCGCCGGACCGACCGCTGCCACCAACAACCATCCAACCCGCCGACGTGACCCTGGTTCAGTCGTTGCACACCCTGCCTGAGCCACCGGCATCAAAAGAATTATTATCCCAAACAACAATGAGGGTCGCGCCCCTACGGCCAATCCATAAGCCAGGCTCGCCAACGCCAGCCACAAAACCTGCCGTTTCGGCTCGTGCAAGGCACACCAGATCGCCGCCAACGCCAGCATCGTGAACGCAAACCCACAACTTATGGCAACTTCGTAAACATCACAGTGCGACAAAACTTCCAGTATGCCTGTGGCCAATCCCAGTGCGAGTAGGCCGACCGTGGCCACCCAAATACTCACTTCTGGAAAGTACCGCCGCCAGACCGCACGTAATAAACCCGCGGCAACCAGGAAACCCAACGCATAAAAAATCACAACCGCATTCTTGTGGAGAAGATAGTGGCCGGTCAGGGCTGCATACGGCCAGAAAAGCACCAAAGCGGGCGTAACTCCAAAATACAGGTATAACTTCCCTTTGTAATAACTCATCTCATACGATGGATACCGGGTATCCCACACATAAGATTCATTGGTGGCCGGATCGTAGGGATCGGCGAGTCGGGTCAGTCCGGGTGCTGCTTCTCTGTTCGCGTTGAGCTGCCCGGCGCGAAAACCCTGCACCAACAGATTGTAGTAGGTGTCCTTCGCACTTGGACTGGCTGATTCAAGGAAGCCCGATTCTGCGCTCCAGGCAAAAATTCCAATGACCAGGGCGCAAACCATGCCAAAGACGGCGCGGCCCGGCCATTGGTTATTAACTTCAGGCGCACTCACCTTTTCGGAATCGAATTTACTGCCCATCATCTAACAGCC
The DNA here is from genome assembly GCA_963754775.1 of uncultured Verrucomicrobiae bacterium. Lineage (GTDB taxonomy): Bacteria > Verrucomicrobiota > Verrucomicrobiia > Limisphaerales > UBA11358 > UBA11358. The sequence continues at coordinate 42,128 of CAVWHM010000041.1, read as the reverse complement.
TGTTAAGCGAGTCGGTTGACCGATGCAGAGTTGCCGTGAATCAGTCAACAGTTTTGCGGAAGCGATTCAGAGGGCAAGCAGAATTGTTTGCTGCCAAATCAAAATGAACGGTGTTAAACTCATCAAAATTCAAAAGTAATGCCTTGCGGCAAAAGCCCCTTCTCCCAACGTTGCCGCTGATTGCCCGAAAACCCGTCCCTAGCCGCGCTGCTTTTAGAATGATGTACTCCGCGACAGATGTAACATGCGGGGACAGGTTGGCGAGTTCCGAGACAGCCTTCAATAATACAGCAGTAATCCAACGGTATATGACCCTCCGTTTTTATTGTGGCATGGAATAAGCGGCAGATTCCGAAAGGGCCTAAAAGGCAATTATGAGAAACATATATTTCACAGTCATGTGCGGCACGATGCTCGTGCTGGCCGTTGCCGCTTCCGCCCAAACCCTCAAACCCGGCGTCGCCACCATCGTCCGCGTCCAGGGCGAAGCCAGATACTCACTCCGGGACGGGAACTGGCATCCCCTGACGGCTGGCAAAACACTCGGCGCGGGCTCCGTCATTGAAACGCGTCACGGCGCCACGGTGGACCTGGTACTGGGCAAGACCATTGAAATGCCGCAAGCCGCGCCGGTGCCCGACCGGATCGGGCCGGCGCCGGATGCCAACATTCGCGGGCTGATTGATTACAAACCTGCCGTCGAACAGAACATGGTTCGCCTGACAGGTGATACGATGCTGGCGATTGACAAATTAACCGTCTCGGACACCGGTGTGGACGCCGTGAGTGACACGGAACTGGATTTGTGGCAGGGCCGCATCTTCTGCAGCGTCAAAAAACTTTCGGCGGCGTCCCAATACCTCGTTAAAATTCCCAACGGCATCGCCGGTGTGCGCGGCACGTTGTTTGGAATTGACGCGAGTGGATGGTGTGCGGTCCTCAAAAATTCCGTGCTGCTTGCCATTACCGGGCCGCACGACGCCGTGACGACTTACCTGGTTGGTGAAGGCAATCAATTCAATCCTGAAACCGGCGAAATTTCTCCGTTGCCATCGGACCTGCTTGGTGTGTTGCACCAAATCGCCACTGCCTTGGATACCGTTTACGTGGAAATCGTTTCATTCGAGTATGACCAGACTTTCAGCTACATTTCACCCACCTCCGGTCATTATTGACATTGGCCGCGATACAACCGTCCGCGCCGCGCCTGCGGTTTAATTTGCCCCGTTGGAACTCCGAACTGCGGCAAAGGTTTGTCAGTCGGGACAGTGGGGAATGGCCTGATTTGCGCTAAGTACATACTCCCGAAATATTTCGGGACGTTATACTTCACAAACCCAGATTTCAAACCGCTGTTGGAATGGCTCGTGTTCATTGGTTTTTAAGCGCGGCGAGCGGCGGCAATCAGCTTCGTCCTAACCCACTTCGTTTTGCCCATGCCTGATTCTTTTATGGCCTGCGTGATTTCGGCGTATTCGGGTGGCGAAACCCGCGTGGAAATGAATCTGCCGCGCTTCTCTTTTTGGGGAAGTGCTGGCCTGCCGACTTTGCCAGTTTCGCTCATTGGTTTTATTTCTTTATGACCCATTTGCTGAAGCACACAAAAGCAAGGACGATTAGCACAAGAGCAGCAATTCCAGACAGCGGGTCGTGCTCGTTAAAAGCCCCGTGAAAAGAAAGGCTGCCTATTGCTAGTATGACGGTCATCCTTTTTTCTTCTTTGGCGGCGGCGGCGTGTGCAGCAATGCCAGCAACGCATCCTCAAATTTGACGCCATGCAAACTAAGCAGCGTGTCTTTGATCGCCTTCGTTTTCCGTTTTGTTTTTCTTGCCACGATTTCTCTTTCTGCCCCAAGGCATTCTTGGTGGCATTTGTTTCACTAGGAAATCAGACCGCACTCGCGGCCTGTTCCCTCAATTCACTTGCTTGTATGTTAATCGCCGTCCCTCTGCCATTGAAACCGCCCGTTGCATCCTCTCTCCATCGGTCAAATAGCGTGTGTTCCAACGGAAACCAAACTCATCGCAATAGCGATGCAAATGCTCTTTGCTGACGTGATGGAACGAGCCATACACGCCGCGCTTAATCAGGCTGAAAAAGCTCTCGCATGTGTTAATGTGCGCCACCGTTCCATCGGCATTGTGGCGGGCATATTCGCCGCGTGAGTGATTCACAATTTCATGTTTTCCAAAACGGCCTTTGACGATTGGATACAGGATATTTTTATAGACGTGATTTTGGTCGGTGTTCACAACGCAATCCCTGACAATGTTATCGTCAACGAAGCCGCGAAGATTCTTTTGATTCACGCTGGCAACCACCTTTGTTCGCACGTCGCCACCGCGTTCGACTAACGCCACAACGGGGATTTTGTTTGAATCCTTGCGATAGCCAGTTCCCGTAACCGTGTCGCCAAGACGTGGCTTGCCGCCGATGAATGTTTCATCGCATTCAATCACGCCTTGAAGCAATTTGCCAAGTGGGGCTTTTCTTCCCACCGCATAGCGGAGCCGGTGCATCATAAACCACGCGCTCTTGAGCGTTATCTTGAGCATCCGGTGAATCTGGTGTGCGCTCATTCCTTTTTTGCTGGAGCACAAAAGGAAAATCGCCATGAGCCATTTGCCAATCGGAATATGGGAATCCTCAAAAATGGTGCCAACGGTCACGGTGAACTGTTTGCGGCACGTCCGGCACTTGTAAAGCCCCTTGCGGGCTGGACGCTTGCTGGTGGCCTTTGGCGTGAGTTTATAAGGCATATCGGCGTTGCAATGCGGGCAATAGGCTCCATGCGGCCAAAGCAGGGATTCAAGCAGTTCGCGGGCTTTGTCGTCGTCAGAATATTGCTGTGCCAGAGTTATCAGATTCAACTCGTCTTTTTCTTCGTTCTCTTTCATGCGATAAATGTGACACATAAACAGGAATCTGTCAAGTGTTTTTGTGACACTTTTATTAATTTATTTTCTCAAGAAAAGCAGCTTGCCAGTCGTTTTTCCAGTCAAGCCTTAGTTTTGTCGGTTCTGTGGGGACTTTCTCTCCCGAAACACTTACAGTAAGAATGTATTCTCCGTTGTCTTTGAAGATATAAGCCCCGTTTTTATCATGCGCTGGACTAATGACCTTCGTGGCGACGATTACTTGATTCATGTAATACCAAAGAACCAAAACATCCAAAAAATAAGGAGTATTATGGTAAATCGTTTTAGCCACCGAATCATTATCGGTCGAAGGGGCAAATGGCAGTTGTCTGGATTCGTGGTCAAAAACAGTCACGCCATTTTTTTCGATTTTAGTCAGATGTCCACAGCAGTTTTTTATTCCATCTACGCAATCCGTTTCAACAAGCATTCGTAAGAAAATGTGTGTTCTTTTGTCATTCATCACCGCGCACCCCGGAATGTCTTTGCCGCAAGAGAGCTTGAATTTTGGTTTTAGTCTTTCGAGCAGTGGTTCGATTTCTTCAACGTGTTCCTTTTGCAGCATTTCATGCCTGCGAAAAGGCAGCCAAACTAAAATCCACACAAAGATTAAAATTGCAACAAGGAGCGAAATCTTTTGAGTCAGCGGGTCAGATATTATTTCCAATTCGGGAATGTGAAAACCAGCCAAAGCACAAGCCAAGGCAAATCCGACAGAAACCATAAAAACAACATAAAGAATCATGTCGTTAGCCTCCTGACTCTTATTGAAAGATTCTCTCCAATAGGCAAGAAACCGCCGGATTTTAGAGCGTGGATTAGCCATAGGTTCAGAGCATCCACCAACGCCCTAAATGCGTAAAGTCCGTTATTTTGGCGACAAAAAAAGTAAAAATCACAAATGCCACAAAAGAGCCTAAAAAGTGCGCTTTTATTGGAGTTTTTCATGGTGTTTTTGGGTTTGTCAAAGGGAACGTCCCGAAATATTTTTGCCTTGGACAGCCTTTGTCCAACCCCGCCTGCCAGAATGTCGCGCAAAGAAAGGTTCATTATGACAAATGCGACAAACGAACAACTCGAACTCGGTTTCAACGGTATCAAGCTGCTTACGAACGGCACACGGCCTCAAGGCCGCGTCGCCCGCGCAGCGTGGTGGTTCGCGCAGATGCGCGAGGTTGTCGAACGGGCGATGGACTGGAACGCCGTCGGCGAGCCGCGTCCGGAACAAATCTGGATTCCCGGCGCCACCCGCGAAGTGAAGGTCTGACAAATCGGAGGGGCGAGTTACACGAGCCTCTGAGTTGGTTCGTGAATTAATTTGGGACTCGCAGAGCTCGTCCCTCCGATTGAAGCAGCTTCCCCGCTGAAGACCCGGCGCGCCGGTTATTTCCCCACGACAGGATAACCGGCGCGCACAAAATCGCGGACGACGGCGAGTTCGTCTTCGGCGATGGTGTGCACCTTCGTGAATTCACGCCACTCGACGTTCAAACCGGCGGCTTTAAGCTGGCGTACCTGTCCTTGCACCATGGCAATCGGAATGAGCGGATCCATTGTCCCGTGCGTGACGAGCAGCCGCTGTTGCATCGCCACCGGCGAAAGTTCCTTCAGCAGTTTTTCCACTTCGCACACCCAGCCGCTGATGCCGACGATGCCGGCAAAGTGATGCGGATAGCGCAGGCCGATTTCGATGGCCATCAAGCTGCCCTGCGAAAAACCGCCGAACGTGATTTGCTCCGCCGGAAATCCCTTCGCGCGCAGGTCGTCGAGCAGTTCAAACAGCAATTTGCGGCTGCGCTGCACGCCGGGCTTGTAATTGTCCGGGTAATCAAACCAGGAATAGCCGCCGTAGTAATCGTCGGGGGCGTTGACGAGAAGATAATTCAGCCACGGCAGGGCCATCGCCTCCGGCATCCAGCGGTAGCCTTCGATGCTGTCGCCCAAGCCGTGCAGCATCACCATCAACGGCCGTGTCTTGCCATCGCGGGATTCGGCGGCATTAATCAATTCGTAGTGCAACATCGGCGCATCCTAAATGCAACCGTCGAAATTGACCACGAAATACACGGCGCGAAATGACGAATGACGAAGCCCTAACGACTAAAGAATGACGAAATCCAAATGACAAAGAGACCACGCCTTGCCCGGATTTTGGAATTCGCCATTGGGATTTCTTTCGTCATTCGGATTTAGGAATTAGTCATTTCCTCTGCATGTATTCAGTGGTTCAGTTGCCTGAGTTGGCTGCCTTCAATTTCGTCGCCATCGCATCCGCCCACTGGATCAATTCCTGGCGCTGGCCGTCGGTAAGGCGCGCCTCCGGGTGCATTAACGTGTATTTGGCCGGCGGCATTTCCTTGTAATCCAGTCGTTCACTGATGTTTTCCCATCGCCGCGCCGCCCAGTCCGGGTGGTCATTCGGCCAGTCGGAAAAATTCACATGCTCGCGCCCGCCCTTGACGTCGTTCGCAATCAACCACGACATTGGCGCAACGCGGCTGTACCACGGCCATTTGGTTTCGTAGGAATGACAATCGTAACACGCCGCGTGCAGCAATGCGGCAATTGGCGGCGGCGGCGCGTTGGTGGCCGAGACATCATGTCCCGGCAGGATGGGCGGGTTGGTGCGCGCCGGATTCGTGAGTTGAGCCAAAGCGAACATGACGACCAGCACGCCGAAAATCCATTTCGATTTTTTCTTCATTCCACTGTTTGGACGCGCCAACGATGGGAAAAGTTCCCGCCCGAAGCAAACTTGAACCGCGTTGCAACGTAGCGGCGGTCGGCAGACTGCCGCATTTCTCCGGCAAATTGAAGAGTGCGGCTCTCTGCCGAGAAGCCGCTACGCCGGTTGGGGTCATAATCGGCTCAATTTGATGCTGGACAACGATTTCAGTCCAGCTTACAGTGCTTTTGTGACAATGGATAGGCTGCACAGCGCAAAAGATAGGCTGCACTATGCGGCGTCCATTATATGTTAGGCCAATGAAGACGCTCCGCATATTTACACTTTTCACAGCGCTAATATTTTCGGCCGGATGCGGGACGAAAGTAAGAGAGCGTGTGATTGAGCACAAGCCGGAAGCTGGCGGTAAGTATTATGCAATGCTTTGTCAGGTTTTGGAGCCTACGAATTTAGCCGGACGTTACGACATTGTAGCCACACAGCGGGGCGATTTGATTACTAATGTTGACGGTGGCGAGTATGAGGTTTATCTGAATTTTACTATGGTTGGTATGCTGCAACAGAATAAGCCGCTTGATTACGACGTTTCACCGCCTGGCTCAAAGGACGGAGATTTTCTTGAGATGGCGAGGAGAGTTAAATGAGAAATGGGCCTAATAAGAGCATAGGCTGCAAACCGGATAGTGTTTAATGCCGGATTTTGTCCGGTTTCTTTTTCCATTCCGCAAAAACTTCCAGTGCTTCCTCGCGAAGCAGTTGTTGCATCGGAACTTTGCGGCGACGCGCGATTAATCTGCTTGAATCCTTGATTTGATCCATTTCCCGGATGGGGTGAGATCTGAATCCCGCCAGGGGCCATCCATCTTCACCGTCGGCTTGAGCGCGGCGCTGGCTTCGTCCGCGTTGCTGAAAGACCAGCTTGCCCAACTGATCTTGTGTTCATTCATCCAATCAACCCACCTTTGAGCTTCGTCGAAATAAAGTCCGCCCTTCCCGGTGTAATCAGTCAATCCCCATTCTGAAACAAAAACGGGCAAATTTTTGGACAAGGCGAAATCCGCATTATGGCGCAATTCGCCGCGATGGGTGCCGGCGTAAAAATGCAGGGCATACAGGACGTTCGTAAAATTCAGGGGCGCTTCCGCCGCCGCGCGCACGTCCTGACACCATGTACCCGTCCCGACAATGATGACGCTGTCCGGGTCAATGGCGCGAATGGCCGGGATGATGAATTCGGCATAGGATTTAATCTCCTTCCAGGTCACATTGGTGCCGTTGGGTTCATTGCAAATTTCGTAAATCACGTTGGGAGAACCACGATATGTCCCCGCCATCTCCTCAAAGAATTTCTTCGCCTGCTCTTTATAGCGGTTGGGATTGCCGTCCTCGAGAATATGCCAATCCACGATGACATAAACATCGTTGCGGATCGCCTCGTCCACGATGAGTTTGACGGTTTGTTTCACCTGGGGCTCCCGAATATAGCTCGAACCGTAGCTGTCCGTGTACATCGCCGCGCGGACCACAGAGACATGCCAATCGTTCACCAGATTACTCACTGTGTTCCTGGTAAACGGGAAGAATTTCAGATCATGAGAACTCATTCCCCGGAGTTGAACCGGATTGCCGTGTTGGTCGCATAGCTGGCCGTTTTTCACACGGAGCTGGCCATAGCGGTGGACAACGCTTTGGGCAGCACTCCCTCCATCAGCGGCCTGTCCTGGGCAGGCGGCAAGAAAAAATAAAATCATCGCCCAAAGCAAACCGGGGGCAATTCTCCGAATTTCCGTACGGCCACCTTTCCGGTTGCCATGAATGAATTGTTTTTTGACGCTGCGGTGAAGGAGATTAACTGCAAGGCTCATGGCGCGACTTTAGCAGGCCGCAAAACGGCGTCAAACGCGTTATTCCACTGGCTCTTTGCCTTTGCTGCGCCACCACATAACCATCGGCTTTCGGCGGCTGATTTTCATTCGAAAACCTTTTTTCTTCGCGGCCTTCGTGTGAAATTCAGTACCGGATTTTGTCCGGCTTGTTTTTCCATTCAGCAAAAACTTCCAGTGCTTCCCCGCGAAGCAGTTGCTTCATCGGAACTTTGCGGCGCGAGACCGGTCGCGCCACTTCGCGGTAGATTAAATCGTCGTCAAAACCAATTGCTGATGCGTCGCGCCGCGTGTTGGCGTAAAATATTTTCCCCAGCCGCGCCCAGTAAACCGCGGACAGACACATCGGACATGGCTCGCAATTGGTGTAGAGTTCGCAATCGTCCAGCCGGAAGGTCTTGAGACGGCGGCAGGCCTCGCGGATGGCCATGATTTCCGCGTGCGCCGTCGGGTCGTTCGTGGAGGTGACACGGTTCCAGCCGCGCCCGACGATTTTGCCGCGCCGGACGACGACCGCACCGAACGGCCCGCCGTCGTTGCGCCGCATCTTTTGAAGCGACAGCCGGATGGCCGCGCGCATGAATTTCCGGTTCACGAGAGAATTTAACCACGGACCTGGCTCCTTAGCAGTACTGCGGCACGGGTAAATTGTCCCGTATCCGGTGCTCGCGAGCACCCTGCTCCAACCGCCAGGGGGAACCAGGTTCCAATCATCGATGGGCACGATCAGGACCATCGAGTTTCGGAACTTGGGGCTTGACAAATTCTCGTGGTGAATGGAGCTTGGAATTTGGATCTTTGCCAGTCGTGCCGCCAAACAACAATCGCAAACTGTTCATCACCACGACGACCGTGCTGCCTTCGTGGCCGACGACACCGACCGGCAGTGGAATTTTGCCCAGCATCGCAAACGTCACCAACACAACCACCGTGCCAAGCGAAATGACCAGATTCTGCCGGATGATGCGCCGCGCACGCTGGCTGAGGCGAAAGGCGGCGAGGAAATTTTCCAGCCGGTCGTGCATCAGCACCACGTCGGCCTGTTCCAACGCCGCGTCGGAACCGCGCGCCCCCATCGCCACGCCGATGTGCGCCGCCGCCAGGCTCGGCGCATCGTTCACGCCGTCGCCGATCATTGCCACCTTTTTGCCCTGGTCGCTCAATTCGCGGATGGCCGCAACTTTTTGGTCCGGCTTTAATTCGGCGCGCACGTCATCCAGTTTCAATTCCACACGCAAATGTTCGGCGGCGGCCTTGCGGTCGCCGGTCAGCACGACGCTGCGCAGGCCTTCATCGCGCAATTCCTCCACGACCGACGCGGACTGGGGACGGATGTCGTCACGCAAAATGACGCGACCGAGCAAATCGTGTTCCTCAATCCACACCTCCGAAAACCCGGCGTCAACCGGAGCGCCGGCCTCCGGCCCGGCGCATTGTCCGGCCGCATTTGAAATAGCATCCCGCCGTGCTGGAAGCCGGCGTTCCAACACCCAATCGCGTCCCCCGAGCTGGCAGATTTTGCCGTTGTGTTTTGCGCGCAAACCTTCGCCCGTCACAGACTCAAAATGGTCGAAGACGATTGGCTCAATCCCCTGCTGTTTGCCGTGGCGCGTGATGGCGCGGGCGAGCGGGTGCGTGGAAAGTTTTTCGAGCGAGTAAGCCAGCCGCGCGATTTCATTTTCGCGACCGGGCGGGAAACTTTCGACTTTTTCGACGCGCAATTCGCCGGTGGTGAGCGTGCCGGTCTTGTCGAGGGCGACGACATTGACCTCGGCAAGTTTTTCCACCGCTGCGCCGCCGCGGAACAGAATGCCGTGCCGCGCGCCCCACGCGATGGCCGCCAGCACGGCAGACGGAATCGAAAGCACCAGCGCGCACGGCGACGAGACGACGAGCAGCGTCATCGCGCGATAAAACGCGCTTTGCGATTCGATGGCGGATTGAAACGGCGCGAGCCGGAAGCCAAGCCACCAGACAAAAAACATCGCAAACGAAAGTCCGATGACGAGGTAGGTATAAATGGTGCTGAATTTGTCGGTGAACTGCTGCGCGGGCGCCTTGCGCTGCTGGGCTTCCTTGATGAGCGTGATGATTTTTTGCAGCGAACTTTCGGCTACGGGCCGGGTGACGATGACTTCGACCGCGCCCCAAAGATTGATGGTGCCGGCGAGCGCGGTGTCGCCGACGCTTTTTTGAGCGGGTGTGGCTTCACCGGTGAGATTCGATTCGTCGGCGGCGCTGCTGCCTTTGGCAATTTCACCGTCCACGGGAAATTGCGCGCCGGGCTTGATGAGCAGGCGCATTCCGGCCTTGAGTTGTTCCACTTTGACTTCGCGTTCGTTGCCCCGGGCATCCAGCGCGGTGGCGACTTTCGGCGCTTCACGGAAGAGCGAGCGGATTTCCTTTTGCGTGCGACCCAGGGCGTAATGTTCCAGCGCGCCGGAGAATGAAAATAAAAACAGCAACGTGGCGCCTTCACCCCAGGCGCCGATGCTGGCCGCGCCGGCGGCGACGAAGATCATGAGGAAATGCACGTCAATCGTGCGCTTTTTGAGACGCTCCCAAACCTCCTCCATCGGATAAAAACCGCCCGCGAGATACGCCGCCGCGTAGGCGAAAATCTTGAACGGCGCGGGCAGGAAAAATCCGGCCAGCCCGAAAACGCCGCACAGGATGGCGGCGGCAAGCTGCGGTTTCCATTCGTCAATTGCCTCGACATGCTCAAGAAACTCGACATCGCGCGGGACGACCTTGGGAAATGGCATGTCGCGCCAGCGCCAGAACTTCGGCGCGGTCGGGCAGGTCAGGCGCGCGATGGTGGTCGTCAAGCCGTCGTTTTGAATCGTGATTTTCTGCCGTTCCTCCTCGGACAACGGCGTGTCACACGAGAAGCAATCACCGTGCCGCTCAAGAGCGAGCAGATGTGGTCGGTGGCGGCGGTCTGCGCGGCTTGAAATTGGGCCGTGATCCGCTCCGTCAGGCGGGCCACATCGGCGCGGCCCAGCGTGGCCACCGAAATTTTCTGGTGGGCGCGGTCAATGGTCACGGCCTCGAGCGCCGGTTCCTCGGCCAGGGTGTTCGCCACCGAGCGCGCGAGACAACGCGCGTTTTCGTCGCGGCGCAAGGCGCCAGTGGCCGGTGGCGAACTCATAAGATTATTTGTAACACATCATCGGGCGCGCGGCGATGCCAAAACCACGTGAAAATCTTCGTGCGCAACCGGAAACCGCCCCCAGTTATTCTCCCTCTCCTCACCGAAGGAGGAGAGGGGCGGGGCGAGGGGGCCGGCGGCGGGCCAGGTTGCGTCCAAAATCTTTCAACTTCAAATTTTAGGCTGTCCAAACCGGCAGGTTTATGGCAGGTTGCGCGCGCCGGTATTGGAAAAAAGAGAAAGGACATTGCAGCATGACGAGCAAAAAGTGGAACGTTCCAAATACGACCAATCAAAAACTGATCGCGTGGGTCAAAGAAATGGAGGCGCTTTGCCAGCCCGACCAGATTCACTGGTGCGACGGTTCGGCGGAGGAAAACCAGGCGCTGTGCGATTTGATGGTCAAGAGCGGCACGTTCATAAAGCTCAACGAGAAGAAGCGCCCCAACTCCTACCTCGCCCGCTCGCATCCCAGCGACGTGGCGCGCGTTGAGGACCGCACTTTCATCTGCTCGAAGACGAAGGACGAAGCCGGCCCCACGAATCAATGGGCTGATCCGGCGGAGATGAAGCAGAAATTGCTCGGCCTGTTCAAGGGTTCCATGAAGGGCCGCACGCTGTATGTCATCCCCTTTGCGATGGGACCGCTCGACTCGCCCCTTTGCAAAGTCGGCATTGAAATCTCGGATTCACCTTACGTGGTCGTGAACATGCGCATCATGACACGCATGGGCCAGGCTGTGCTCGACAAACTTGGCGCTGACGGCAAGTTTATTCCCTGCCTGCATTCGGTCGGCGCGCCGCTGTCACCGGGGCAAAAGGACGTTTCCTGGCCATGCGAACCCGACCCGCAGAAGAAATACATCGTGCATTTTCCCGAAGAGCCTTCGATCTGGTCTTACGGTTCCGGTTACGGCGGCAATGCGTTGCTTGGGAAAAAATGTCTGGCGTTGCGCATCGCGTCCATCATCGCGAAACGGGAAGGCTGGATGGCGGAACACATGCTCATCTTTTGCCTGACTTCGCCCAAGGGAAAGAAACATTACATCGCCGCCGCGTTTCCGAGCGCCTGCGGCAAAACCAATCTCGCCATGATGCAACCCACGGTGCCGGGTTGGAAGGCCACGTGCATCGGCGATGACATCGCCTGGATCCGGGTTGGCCGGGACGGACGGCTTTACGCCATCAATCCGGAGTGCGGTTTTTTTGGCGTTGCGCCCGGCACTTCGAGACAGTCAAACCCAAACGCAGTCGTCACCATTGCGAAGAACAGCATTTTTACCAACGTCGCGCTGGCGCCGGGGGACGATGTATGGTGGGAAGACTCCGGCATTCCCGCGCCGGCCGCGGCGATTGATTGGGAAGGCAATGAATGGACGCCGGCTTCCGGCCGCAAGGCCGCGCACCCGAACTCGCGTTTTACCGCGCCGGTCGCGCAGTGCCCGGTCATTGATCCCGACTGGCAAAATCCCGAAGGCGTGCCGCTCTCGGCCATTCTCTTCGGCGGGCGGCGTCCGCACACGATTCCGCTGGTGAATGAAGCCTTCGATTGGGAACACGGCGTGTTCCTGGGTTCGGCGTGTGCCTCAGAAACCACCACCGCCGCGCTCGGCCGGGCCGGCGTGTTGCGCCACGACCCGTTCGCCATGCTGCCGTTTTGCGGCTATCACATGGGCGATTACTTTGCGCACTGGCTTTCGTTCGCCCAACGCACCGACCGCGCCAAGCTGCCGAAAATTTATTTCGTCAACTGGTTTCGGAAGGACGGCGGCGGCCGGTGGCTCTGGCCCGGCTACGGCGAAAACAGCCGCGTGCTCAAATGGATTTGCGAACGCGTTGAAGGCACGGGCAAGGCGCAAAAAACGCCGATTGGAAATCTGCCGACACCGGAGGCGCTCGACCTGTCGGGGCTGGACCTTCCCGACGGGAATCTCCAGCAACTGCTCGAGTTGGACGTCGCCGGCTGGAAAAAGGAAGTCGAAGACATCGCCGCGAGTTATGCGCGGTATGACAACAAACTGCCAAAGATGTTGACCGACCAGCTCGACGGCTTGCGGAAACGGCTCGGTTGATCGTGCCCTGCCATTTACGCCGGTCCAAAATCGCGATTTGACTTTGGCAAACGCGGGCGTTGCGGCAAATTGCCGTGTCAACGTTATGCGACTCAATCACGGCCTCCACCTCGCCTATTGCACAAACGTTCATCGCGGCGAGACGTGGCGCGAAACTTTTGATTCGCTCAAAACCCACACGCTCGCCGTGCGCGAACGCGTCTGCCCGCGCGGCCCCTTCGCCATCGGTCTGCGTTTGAGCTGTCAAGCCGCAAAAGAGTTATATGACCCAAAATCCATTTTAGAATTTCAACGCTGGCTCGAAACGAATTCCTGCTACGTTTTCACCATCAACGGATTTCCGTACGGCCGGTTCCACGGCACGCGCGTCAAGGAACAGGTTTACGCGCCGGACTGGACCTCGCCCGAACGACTCGCTTATACAAATCTGCTTTTCGAGTTGCTCGCGAAACTTTTACCCGCTGGAATTGAAGGCAGCGTCAGCACCGTGCCCGGCTCGTTCAAGGAATGGAGCGCCGGTCTCCGACCCGGCGCGTTTGGAAAATCAACACCTGCCCGCCGGGTCGGAGACCGGCGCTCCGGTTCGATGGAGGTTTCCATCCGTAAAAACCTGTGGCGTTGCGTTGAACATATCGCGAAGCTGAGCGAACGGACCAAGCGCCGGTTGCATCTTGGCCTCGAACCGGAACCGCTGTGCCTGCTCGAAAATTCCGCCGGGACGATTTCGTTCTTTGAGCAGCTTCGTGCTGAACATAAAAACGATCCGCGCCTCGACGAATTTCTGGGCGTCAATTACGACTGCTGTCATTTCGCAATCGAATTTGAAGAGCCGCAAAACGCCCTGTCCGCTCTGGCGCAACACGGAATCAAAATCAGCAAAATCCATTTGAGTTCCGCGCTTAAGACGCAACCGACGCCGGAAGCGCGCGCGGCCCTGGCTAAATTCGCCGACGACGTTTACCTGCATCAAGTCATCGCTCGCGGCGAAAACGGCAAGCTGCAATTTTTCCGCGACCTTTCTGATGCCCTTTCCTGTCACCCGTCACCCGTCACTTGTCACTCTGAAGAGTGGCGTATCCATTTTCACGTGCCGTTGCACGCGCCCGTCTCACCGCCGTTTGACAACACGAACGATCATTTGCTTGGCACGCTGGACGTTCTGGCGGCGAACCCGAAACTCTGTTCCCACCTTGAAATGGAAACCTACACTTGGGAAGTGTTGCCGCCGGAATTGAAGGCGCGCAGCGTCGTTGAGCAACTCGCGGCGGAATATGACTGGACATTGGCGCGATTGAAAGAACGCGGGCTCCGCTGAATTTATGATTTTTGATTTAGAATGCCCTCTGTTTTTTCGGACAACCCCAGGCACTCTGTCCCAAAGGGACATTTTGAAAAAAGCCCGGCGTTGAAACGCCGGGAAGGATTGAAAGAACGTCGCGTCCCGCAGGGACGGCTGAGACAAAACGCATTTTTCGGTCGTCCCTGCGGGACTTATGGCAATTCTCGTCACATCCCGGCGTTGAAACGCCGGGCTATTGTCGGCGGTTCCTCCGGAACCGGGCGACTGCTTAAAATTGAGATGCGCCCCGTGCCATTATCGAGAAACCTTTATGCTGGACAATCATTTACGCTCGGAATACGGTTAAATCATGAAATTAGACGGGCTGCAAACAAAGCCGGCTACTACCTGTTAGGCATCATTCGCGTTATGAGCAAAAAGACCATTTTATTTTTTGTGGCTGTTTGCACCATACTTGGAGTGACCGGTTGGCATATTTATTTTAGTTCAACAGATTTGGCCAGCTTAGTCCAGAATGGAAGAGCGAGCATTCGATCCGCCCATTACGCCGGTGAAAAGTGAATCGTGCAAGCGTTAAGAATCAGCCAAGCGAGACGGCAATAGATGTCGCTTATACAGTCGAGCGCTCATAGGTTGCGGATGGTGCCATGTGCTGCATAATCTTTTGACGACGAATCAGGAGATTATGGCAAAGATTGACCGACGATTTTATTTATGATTTGGTTGATACGACAAACTGACCAAAACAGAGACTTCTACAAAAAGTATGCAAATGGACACGGATCATACGCTGGTTCTCGTCGTCTTGGATACCGACGGCAAGGAGCTTACCCAAAGCATAGGATTTGACATCGTCCAACCTGACCCCCAACACCCCGGCGATTACCACATCACACCCGAACATATCATGGACTTTCTAACATGAGTGAGTCTGCGAAAGACATCGGCCTAATACACGAGGATAGGCTGCAACGGTTGATGCGCCTCAATTCAAACCACCTTCTCACGCGCGGCATTTTTTGTTTTTCTTCGTCCGATTGCATCAAAATGAACTTCTGATTTTTGATTTTTGATTTACACTGCCCGCGTTTCGTTAGCTGAAACAATCATCAACCGTAAATCGTAAATCACAAATCTATCAATGCCGCCTCGTTTGCGAACATTGCTCGTTCTGGGTCGCGTATCGAATCTGCCGACGGTTTGGTCAAATTGCCTCGCGGGCTGGTGGCTGGGCGGTGGCGAAACGTTTGGAAAATTGCCGCTGTTGTTCCTCGGCGTCAGCGCGCTTTACACCGGCGGAATGTTTTTGAACGATGCGTTCGATTGCGACTTTGACCGACAACGCCGCCCGGAACGCCCGGTCCCGTCCGGCGCCATTTCACTGGCAGCGGTCTGGCGCTGGGGCTGGGCGTGGCTGGCACTGGGCCTTTTATGTTTGACGATTTTGGGCAAGACCACCGGCGCGCTCGCGGTCGTGCTGGCCATCTGTATCGTAATTTACGACGCTGGGCACAAAGCCTTCACCGCGTCACCGTGGTTGATGGGCGTGTGCCGCTTGTGGGTCTATGTCATCGCCGCGTCAACCGGCGCCTGGGGCATGAACGGCTGGCCGATCTGGTGCGGCGTGGTGCTCGCAGTTTATGTGGCCGGCCTTGGCTTCGTGGCGCAGCGGGAAAGTTTTCGCAAACCGATTCCCTACTGGCCGCTGGGTCTGCTGGCCGCGCCCATTATTCTGGCGGCGATGATGGACACCGGAGAATACCGCCTGCCGGGTATTTGGTTGTCGCTCGTGCTCGTGCTGTGGGTGGCCTATTGCACACGAACCATTTTCCAGCCGGCCGAAGTCAACGTCCCGCGTGTCGTATCAGGCCTGCTGGCGGGCATCGTTTGGGTGGACTGGCTGGCGGTGGCCCCGGCGTGTCCGCATGGGTTGAGCTGCACCTTTTTAGTCCTGTTCGGCGCGACGCTGGGGCTGCAGCGGTTTGTACCGGCGACTTAAACCTGTGACGGGTACGGGTGACATGTGACACGAAACAACCGGCACGCGATGGCTTCTCTCGACACTTGTCACCTGTCACTTGTCACATTTTCACGCCTTTGCCTCTACAAGCTGCGCTTGAACAAGTCATCATTCTCGGTTATTTTGTCGGTTCGTATATGAATACGGCAGCGCCAGGTCAGTTGACGCACAACGAAGAGATTAAGGAAGCGATTCCCACGCTCGCGGGCACCATCGCGTCCACGCTGGCCAACCCGGGCGCCGACACGTTCTCGGGCGACGACAGCCAGTTCCTGAAATTTCACGGTGTTTATCCTCAGGACGACCGCGATTTACGCTCTCCGGCCGGCAGGAAATACATCATGATGGTGCGCAGCCGCATTCCCGGCGGCGTGATGACCGCCAACCAATGGCGCGTGTTCGACGAACTCGCGTGGCTTTACGGCAACAACACGTTGCGAATCACCACCCGCCAGACCATCCAGTTTCACGGCGTCGTCAAGGCGAACCTGCGCCTGGTGGTCAAAAAGATTAATGAGTGCCTGCTCTCCACCCTCGCGGCTTGCGGCGATGTGAATCGCAACGTCCTCGCCCCGCCCACGCCCGCCTACACCCGGGCGCGCGATGAAGTCTATCGCGATTGCTTGCGGGTGGCGGACGCGCTGAAGCCGCAGACCCGCGCTTATTACGCCATCTGGATTGACGGTTACCAACTCAAGATTGACGACCCGTTCAACCAGGCGTTCGTTGACCCGCTTTACGGCAAAACGTATCTGCCGCGAAAATTCAAAACGGCGTTTGTCATTCCGCCGGTGAACGACCTCGACGTTTTCACCAACGACATCGGCTTCATCGCCATCATCGAAGGTGGCAGTTCGGAGATGGGAGATAGGGAAACACCCAACTCCCAACTCCTATCTCCCAACTCCAAATTAGTCGGCTACAACCTCGTGGCCGGCGGCGGCATGGGTCGCACGCATGGCAACAAGCAAACCTATCCGCGTCTGGCGAGCGAACTTGGATTTTTGACGCCGGACAAATTGATTGATGTCGCCAAAGCCGTGCTGACGATTCACCGCGATTTCGGCGACCGCACCGACCGCAAGCACGCGCGCTTCAAATATGTCGTCGAGGAGCGTGGCGTGGATTGGACACGCGCCGAAGTCGAGAAACGCGCCGGCCTCAAATTCGCGCCGGTAAGGCCTTACAAATTCACGACGACTGCCGATTTGCTCGGCTGGCACAAGGCCGTGGATGGGAAAAACTTTTTCACGCTGTTCGTCGAAACCGGCCGCGTGAAAACCGGGAAAAAAATCGCGCTGCGCGAAATCGCGGAGCAATTTCCGCAAATCGAATTCCGCCTGACCACGAATCAGAACGTGGTTCTGGCCAACGTGAACGATGTGGACAAAGCCGGCATCAATTCGATTTTTGCCGCGCACAAAATTCCGGTTGAAAACCAGGCGAGCCTTTTGCACGCCGCCGCGATGGCCTGCCCCGCGCTCCCCACTTGCGGGCTCGCGCTGGCGGAGTCCGAGCGGATATTGCCCGGACTCATTGACCGCATCGAAAAACTTTGCGGCGAGCTGGGACTGGGTGACGAGGAAATCATCATCCGTTCGACCGGCTGCCCGAATGGCTGTGCGCGGCCTTACATGGCGGAAATCGGGTTCGTCGGCAAAGCGCCGGGACGTTATCAAGTCTGGCTCGGCGGGAATGTTTCCGGCACACGCCTCAATCGCGTGTGGAAGGAAACCGTCAAGGACCCGGAGATCGAAAACGAATTGCGCCCGGTCCTCGCGCGTTTTGCCAAGGAACGAAACCCCGGCGAACGTTTTGGCGACTGGTGCGACCGGGTTTTGTGGAAGGAAGAGCCGGCCCCGGTCGCAGTCAATTGAGTCGGCAATCAAATTCCAATACCATGACTGCCGACCAAATTGCCAGAGCGAATGGCGAGCTGCGCAACCAATCGCCCCTCGAAATTATCCACTGGGCGATTGCGCAAGCCAGAGGCCGCGCGCTGGTCTCGACGAATTTCCGTCCCTACGAAGCAGTGATTCTCCACTTGTGCGTGCAGGTGCAACCGGACATTCCGGTGCTCTGGGTGGACCACGGTTACAATCGTCCGGCAACTTACAAACACGCCGAGCAGTTGAAAAAATTGCTCAAGCTGAATCTGAAGCCGTATTTGCCGAAAATTTCCGCCGCGCATCGCGACGCCATTTACGGCGAGATTCCGTCCCTCGACGACGAAGCCGGTTTGAAACAGTTCAGCACGCTGATGAAACTGGAACCGTTCCAGCGCGGCATGAAGGAGCTGGCGCCCAAAGTCTGGCTCACGGCGTTGCGCAAGGTGCAAAACCCGGACCGCGCCGGTTTGGACGTGGTTTCCGAGGACAAGAATTTTGGTGCATTGAAAGTCAATCCGGTCTTTTATTGGAGCGATGCAGACATGGAAGAATATTTGAAGCAGCACAACCTGCCGAACGAGTGGGACTATTTCGATCCGGCCAAGGCCGATGAAAAGCGCGAGTGCGGCCTTCACGCGGATTGGGGATCGCAGGCGATCGGGTCCGGGATTTAGCAAAAGGGCTTTGACACGGATTGCACGGATTTTCACGAATTATTTATGTCCGAACTTCTTTACCGCGAAGAGACGCATCAGTTGATCGGCTTTTGCATGGAGATTCACGGTGAACTGGGCAAGGGATATGACGAAGTTATCTACAAGGATGCGTTGGTTGTTGAACTGGGGAGAGCGAACATTCCGTTCGCCCGTGAAAACAAATACGAAGTGAAATACAAAAGCGTCATTCTTCCACATTCGTACCGTGCCGACTTCGTAATCTGGGACAAAATTTTCTTTGAGGCAAAAGCTGTCGAGCAACTTACCGAGGCGCATGTCAAACAGGTTTTGAATTATCTGGCTGCGGCAAAGCTACGGTTGGGATTGCTTGTTAATTTCGGTGCGGATTCGTTAGAATGGAAGCGCGTCATTTTATGAATTCGTGTCAATCCGTGAAATCCGTGTCAAGATGAATAGTTACCATCTGGATCACTTGCAGCATTTGGAAACCGAAGCGATTCACGTCATGCGTGAAGTCGCGGCGGAATTCGAGCGGCCTGCCCTGCTCTTCTCCGGGGGCAAGGATTCCATCTGCCTTTTGCGCCTGGCGGAGAAGGCCTTTCGCCCGTCAGACATCCCAATGCCGTTGCTCAACGTGGACACCGGCCATCATTTCCCGGAATTGAACGAATTCCGTGACCGCCGCGCGAAGGAACTCGGCGCGAAGCTCATCGTCCGCAAAGTCGAAGACGCCATCGCCAAAGGCATCGCCGTGCCAAGGTCCGGCGAAATCAGCCGCAACCAGTTGCAAATCCCCACGTTACTCGCGGCCGTTGAGGAATTTCAATTTGATTGCCTGATTGGCGGCGCGCGGCGTGACGAGGAAAAGTCCCGGGCCAAGGAACGTTTCTTCAGTTTCCGCGACAGTTTCGGACAATGGGACCCGAAAAACCAGCGCCCCGAAATCTGGAACCTTTTCAACGCCCGCGTCAACCCGGGCGAGCACATGCGCGTCTTTCCGCTCTCCAACTGGACGGAAATGGACGTGTGGGAATACATCCGCAAGGAAAAGCTGGAAGTGCCGACGATTTATTTCAGCCACACGCGGAAATGCGTCCGCCGCAACGGCCAGTGGCTGCCGGTCAGCGATCTGTTGCCGTTGAAGCCGAAAGACGAAGTAAAGGAACTTGTCGTCCGCGTCCGCACGATTGGCGACATCATCAGCACCGGCCTGGTCGAATCGCCGGCGGATTCCGTGGACGACATCATCGCCGAAATCGCCGCCGCGCGCGTGACCGAACGCGGCTCCCGCGCCGACGACAGGGCATCTGAAGCGGCGATGGAGGACCGCAAGAAAGCCGGGTATTTCTGACTTGGAGATTGGAGTTCGGAGATGGAAGATCGGTAAAAGTATGGCGACACCCAGGACATTTGAAGATTTGGATGCATGGAAGGCGGCTCGTGAATTGACAAACGAGGCCTACCGACTGGCGCGACGCGAGCCGATGTCGCGGGATTTTGGGCTTTGCGACCAATTCAGACGTGCGGCACTTTCGGTGATGAATAACATCGCAGAGGGTTGGGAAAGTCTTCATCTCGCTGAAAAAAAGCAATTCTACAACTGGTCGCGCCGTTCCTGTGGCGAAGTCCGGTCCATGAGTTATGTTCTGCTGGACAACATATTCATTACCTCCGAAGAGCAAATAGCCTTGCTAGAACTTTGCACCCGTGCCGGCAAACTCGTAAGTGGCATGATTCGCTCACTGGACAATCGCAACTAAACCCGATCTCCAAACTCCCATCTTCTATCTCCTAAGAAAATGCCCCACACGCAACACCCAATCGAAATTCTGCGCCTCAACACGTGTGGCAGTGTTGACGACGGCAAGTCCACGCTCATCGGACGGCTGCTTTACGATTCGAAGTCGCTGATGGAAGACCAGCTTGAGGCGCTCGAACGTTCCGCCGACATCACCGGCGGCGGGCAAATCAACCTGGCGAACCTTACGGATGGCCTGCGTGCCGAACGCGAGCAGGGCATCACGATTGACGTCGCGTATCGCTACTTCGCCACGCCCAAACGGCGGTTCATCGTCGCCGACACGCCCGGCCACGTCCAATACACGCGCAACATGGTCACCGGCGCTTCCACCGCAAACCTGTCCATCGTGCTCGTGGATGCGCGGCAGGGCGTGATCGAACAAACCCGCCGTCACACCTATCTCGCGGCGCTGCTCGGCATTCCGCACATCGTCATCGCGGTGAACAAAATGGATTTGGTGGACTGGAGCGAGGAGCGCTTCTGGGAAATTCGCGACGAGATGGAGGATTTCATCCCGAAACTCGATGTGCTCCGCGACGTGAAATTCATCCCCCTCAGCGCGCTCAACGGCGACAACGTCGTCACTCCGTCGAACAAAATGCCGTGGCATCAAGGGCCGACGCTGCTCGGTCATTTGGAGACCGTCCATATCGCCAGCGACTGGAACTTGAGCGCCTTGCGTTTCCCGGTGCAATGGGTCAATCGTCCGAACAATCCGCGCGACCCCAGGCTGCACGATTTCCGCGGCCTGAGCGGACAAATCGCCAGCGGCATCGTGCGCCAGGGACAGGAAATTGTCGTTTTGCCCATCGGCTTGAAAACCACCGTCAAGGACATCCGGGCTTATGACAGCTCATTGACTGAAGCGTTCTGCCCCCAATCCGTCACCCTCTGTCTCCAGCACGACATTGACGTCAGCCGCGGCGACATGATTGTGGGCCTGGAAAGTCTGCCGGGGATGAGCGCCGATTTGCACGCGCGCATTTGCTGGATGCACCAGCGACCGTTGCAGGAGGGCAAAAAGTTTTTCCTCAAACACACCGCGCAGACTGTCCAGGTCATCGTCACCGGCATCGAAAGCCGCGTCAACATGGCCACGTTCGAGCCCGAACCGGCGCCGGGTGAACTGGCGATGAACGACATCGGCGTGGTTCGCTTGAAAACCTCCAAGCCACTCGTGTTCGACGGCTACAGCACGAATCGCCTCACCGGTTCGTTCATTTTGATTGAGCAAGGCACGAACGCCACGGTTGCCGCCGGCATGTTGTCCGCGCCCACCGAACCCGTGAAGCCGGAATACACCGACTTCGCGATTTGAACAGAGCTACCGTAGCGGCGGCTCGGTAGAGCGCCGCCCTCTGAAATAAAATGGGAGGGCTGCCGTGTCGGCGGCCCTGATTTTGTTTTGGAACGGCGACACGCCGTCCCTCCCAAAAATCCATTGCAGCGGCTCTCTGCCGAGGAGCCGCTACGACATGCGGGCTTTCCGCCACTCTTCGAGTTTGGGCCAGGCCGATAACTTTTGTTCCGGGCTGAAGACGGAACTGGCTTCGATCTGTTGGACGATTTTTTTTGCCTGGAGATCGTCGCCGCAATGCCGGGCATAAACTTCGGCCAGGGTCAGCCGCAAATCAAAATCCTGCGGCTGCTCCTTGATCTTCTGTTCCAGTATTTCGATGGCCGTGCCAAAATATCCCTGGGCCAGCAGTTCATCCATGGATTCAGGTTGAACCGGAACCTGCTCTGTCCGGGGTTTTCCCTGGTTCCATTCAGCAATGGAACGGCGCGCAAATTCAAGGTGGGCTGAGGGAAGATGAGGTTGTCGTTCAAGCGCCTTGCAGGACTTCTCCTGCCTTTTCCGGACGATGCAGGTCCTGCGCGTAAAGCCGCATCAGCATCATGGCTGCATCCAGATTGCGCGGGTTTTGCGCCAGCAACGAATTTAAAATCAATTCAGCCTCCCGGAATCTTCCCTGTGAACGCAGGCGGTCCGCCTCGATCAGTGGGTTGGGTCTCTGAACGCTCTTCTGGGGAACCCCGAGATGTTCCAGCGTCATGTCCAGCACGGACGGGTTGAC
Organism: uncultured Verrucomicrobiae bacterium; assembly: GCA_963754775.1. Lineage (GTDB taxonomy): Bacteria > Verrucomicrobiota > Verrucomicrobiia > Limisphaerales > UBA11358 > UBA11358. The sequence goes on along the minus strand of CAVWHM010000041.1, from coordinate 19,652 downwards.
ATCGCCCGTTCGCTTCAACATCTGGCATAATTGGATGGCCTTGTCCTTCTGGCCGCTCCGGATCAGGTCGCCAATCACATCCATCTCCCGCAGTCCTTTTTTAGGATCAAACTCCCGGTCATCCTCGGGATCAATCAACCGGTGAAATCCATGCGCAAACAATTCGCTGATGCAGCCGGACCAGACCAGGGTGAGGGGCAGCGCAAACACCAGATACGCCATTCCACTCGCCGGGTCGTTGGATTGCCGATATTGCCACAGGCAGTAAAAACCCATTTCCACCAGAAACAATGTGATGCCGCACCGGATGGACCGGCGAAGTGAATCTTTTCTTTCATTGTGCCCCGTCACCATTGGGTCGTAGCCACTCAACCACCAGGATGCGCAGGCGGTGGATACCAGAACGACCAGGTTCGCGAGGATGAAGCACACGGGCTGCAATTTCGGATTTTATGGTTCGGATGTCGAATCTGATTTCACTAAGGAATGATTGATTCGGTAGGGCTGACCTGTCCACCCTCCGCAGTACTGCTACGGAGGACGGGCTGGTCAGCCTCGCGCGCATGTCACTCCGACATCAGATGTTGGGGCCGGTCGCAGCCCCAACGTCTTGCCCGGAATCGCTCACAGACTTCAGGCGGCAACCGAGCGCACGAAGGAGTTGACGACGCAACGCATCCCGCGCAGATTCTTGTTTGCTTGGGTGACAAGATGAAATTTCGCGTTTGGGATTACCTTTCGCCGCGCCGACGCAAACTCGCACTTTGGGTTCTGGGGCTATTGCTTTTCTACACGGTCGCGGGCTTTCTGATTTTGCCACCCATCATCCGCAGCGTGGCGGTGAAGCAGCTCTCCAAGCAGCTTGACCGCGAGGTTTCCATCGAGAAGGTGAAGCTGAACCCGTTCGTGCTCTCCTGCACCGTGCGCGGCCTGCTCATCAAGGACAAGGACGGCGAGCCGTTCGTTTCCTGGGACGAGGTTTACGTCAATTTCCAGCTCTCGTCATTTTTCGGCAAGGCATGGGTGTTCAAGGAAATCAGCACCACCCGGCCATTCATCCGCGTGCAGATGAACAAGGATGGCACGTTCAATTTTTCCGATCTCATCACCAAATTCTCCACCAACTCCCCGAGCGCCGCGCCCAAACAATCGTCCCAGCCGCTCGTCCTGCACGTTGACCGGCTGCACATCGGCGGCGCGACGGCGGCGCTCGCGGATTTCACGCCGCGCGAGCCGTTCAAGCGCACGCTCGGCCCGCTGGATATCACGCTCGATGATTTCCGCACCGACCCGGACAACAAAAATCCCTACGCCTTCACTGGCACCACCGACGCCGGTGAACAAATTTCGTGGAGCGGCTTTTTTTACCTCGACCCGCTGCGTTCGCAGGGCGAGTTGAAACTGTTCAATTTTGCGCTGAACAAATACGCGCCGCTCTATCAGGACCTGGTGCGCTTCGAGATCCGCGACGGCTCCATCGCCCTGGACGCGAAATATCGTTTTGAATTGAACGCCACCAACCGCGTCGCCGCCGTGAATGACACGGCGTTCGCCCTGCGCGATTTCAAACTTGGCCAGCCGGGTGACAGCAACAACATCGTCGAATTGCCGCTCTTCAACGTCACCGGCGTGAGCGCCGACCTGGAAAGCCGCCAGGCCACGGTGAATTCCGTGACGGCCATTGGCGCGAAACTTTTTTTGAGCCGCGCCACGAACAATGCCATCAATGTCGTCGAGCTTTCCCAGCCGGCCGAGAGCGCAACGAACGCGCCGGGCGGAATCTTGTTCCTGCTCCGCTCCGTCACCAATGCCGTCGCCCTGCTGCTCAACAGCACGAACCAGTGGAGCGGCGCAGTCAACAGTGTGAACTTCACCAATTGCGCGGTGCACCTCGAAGACCTTGCCTTTTCGCGTCCGGCGAAACTCGATCTCACCGAAATTGCGCTTTCGGCCAAAAACATTTCCAATGTTCCCGGCACCAATCTCACGGCCGAACTGTCTCTGCGCTGGAACACCAACGGCTCAATCAAGGTCACGACCACCGCGTCGTTCCTGCCGCCGACCGCCGACATTCAACTCGACCTCGACCAGCTTGATCTCGGCACGCTCGACCCGTATCTCGAACCGAAGCTCAATCTGTTCATCCTCGGCAGCCGGCTCGGCCTGCATGGACAGGTGCATTTGCGCACGCCGAAAGGCCAGTTGCCCGAAGTCACGTTTCACGGCGACGCGAGCCTTGATGATTTTCACACCGTGGACGGCGTCTTGGACGAGGATTTGTTGAAATGGGATTCCGTCCGCATCAACGGCATTGACGCGAACTTGAATCCACAATCCGTCGCCATCCGGGAAATCGCCGTGGACAACGCCTACGCGCGCCTCGTCATCGAAACCAACCGCACCATCAACCTGCTCAACGCCCTGCGTTTGACGAACACCAACGCGCCCGCAACGAACGAGGCGAACGTCGCCCTCGCACAGAAAACCGCCGTCGCGTCAGCTCGGTGGGGCGAGGCTCCTGACGAGCCGGGGCAAAAGGGAAAATCCGTCGTCACTGCGGCTCGCGAGGACGCTCGCCCCACCATTGCCCCCACAAATACGGCTGCGAACGCTGCCGCATATTTCGATCGCCACCGTGCTCATAACCAACACCGCCATCAGTTTCACCGACCGTTCGCTCAAGCCAAACGTGAACATGGCAATTCAGCAGGTGAACGGCACGATTTCCGGGCTGTCCTCGGAACAACTCCAGCACGCGGATGTGAATTTGAACGCGAAGGTGGACGGCGTCGGCCCGGTCGCCATCACCGGCACCATCAATCCGTTCAGCGGCACGCAGACGAATGATGTGAAAATTTCCGTGAAGGACGTGGACCTGACGCCGGCGAGTCCGTATTCGGCGAAATTCGCCGGCTACCGCATCGCCGAGGGCAAATTGAACATGGACCTCGCGTATGAGCTGGTCGGGAAAAAATTACAGTCGAAAAATGTCATCACGTTGGATCAGTTCACGTTCGGGGAAAAGGTGAACAGCCCGGACGCCACGCATCTGCCGGTGCGCCTCGGCGTCGCGATTTTGAAGGATCGCGAAGGCAAAATCGTGCTCGACGTGCCCATCGAGGGCAGCCTCGACGACCCCCAATTCCGCATCGGCAAGGTGGTCACGCGCGCCATTCTCAACATCCTGACCAAGGTTGCCACTTCGCCATTTTCATTGGTGGGCGCACTGTTCGGCGGCGGCGGCGAGGAACTCGGCTACCAGGATTTCGCAGTGGGCAGCGCGGATTTGTCGCCGGCCGACAAACAAAAACTGGATACGCTGGCGAAGGCGCTTTACGCGCGCCCGGCCCTGCAACTGGAAATTTCCGGCAGCGTGGACCCTGACGGCGACCGCGAAGGGTTGCAACGCGCCGCGCTGGACCGGGAAATTCGCACCAGAATATGGACGACGCTTCGCGAATCCCAGCGCGCCACGAATTCCGTTGACCAACTCGTCCTCACCCCCGACGAACGCGCGCGTTGGGTGAAAAAACTTTATGGCGAAGCCGTCGCCGACAACAAAATCACGCCGCAACTGATTGCTGCCAACACGAACCTCGCCAGTTACGCCGCCGCCGTTTTACCGCGCCGGCTGGCCACTGCCAAAGGCGCGATGAAGCTGGTGAAATCCGGTCCAACGGCGAAGGAGCAAGCCGCAGCCAAAGCGGCTTACCAGACAAAACTGGTTCCGCCGCCCGACCCGACGGAAGCCATCCTGCTCGCCACCTTCCCCGTCAACGAAAGCGATTTGGAAACGCTGGCCGCCAGCCGGGCGAAAGTGGTTCGGGCATATCTGTTGCAGACCGGCAAGGTTGAAGCCGCGCGCCTGTTTCTCAAGGAAAGCCAGGCGGAAGGTTTGCGCAGCGACGGCAGCCGGGTTTATTTGCAGTTCAGGTAAGCCTGTTAGGTAGGGGCGCCGCGGCGCGGCGTCCGCCACAAAAGTTGTAGCGTCGCTCTGTGAGCGTCGCAAAACGGCGACGGCCTTCAAATCAAAACGCTGGACAAAATAGAGCAGCGGGAGTATTGACAAATAAGTTGGGAATCCGGTTGGCTTGGACAGCATTTGTCCAATGGTTTCAAATAAAATTACGCATCGTGGGTAAGAATTCTTCAATCGAATGGACAGACCACACGTTTAACCCGTGGTGGGGCTGCGCCAAAGTTTCTCCTGGCTGTGAAAACTGCTATGCCGAAACTTGGGCAAAACGCGTTGGCGCAAAAGTTTGGGGAGCAAAACAAGACCGACGTTTTTTCACAGAGAAACATTGGGATGAACCGTTCAAGTGGAATGCAGATGCCGAATCAGAACAAAGTCGCAAGCGAGTGTTTTGCGCTTCAATGGCCGATGTTTTTGAATTGCGAAGCGACCTTGATCCGTGGCGTGTCAGGCTCTGGAACCTGATTGGCGAAACCCCGTGGCTTGACTGGCTTTTACTGACCAAACGCCCTCAAAATATTGAGAAAAAAGTTCCGTGGAAAAATGACTGGCCGGAAAACGTGTGGCTCGGCACGACCGTTGAAAATCAAAAATATGCCGATGAGCGGTTGCCCATTTTGCTCACAATTCCCCGCAAAATGACGTTTTCTTTCATGCGAACCGCTGCTTGGAGCGATTGACCTTGGTGTTTGGACTGATCGCCGGCCAAAGCATTTATATCCGATTGATTGGGTGATTGCCGGCGGAGAAAGCGGACCCTACGCACGCGCGATGTTACCGGGTTGGGCAAAGACACTGCGTGACCAGTGTCAACAAACGAAAATTCCTTTTCATTTTAAGCAATGGGGACATTGGGCGCCGGTTGCAGCGCCCAAAAGAGAAAAATCCACAGTGCGCAAATTTTGGGATGAGGTTTTGGGCATGGACATTTTTATGGAACCCAAAGGCAAGAAAGTCGCTGGTCGTCGCTTGGATGGGATTACTTGGGACGAACTTCCGGCAGCTGCATGAAAGAATTTTTGTTTGATATGCCGCCGGAAAATCCGCAAGCGGCAAAGCGGACATTCCGACAACTTGAGCACCATATTTGGACTGAAAGCAAAGCGAATTTAATTCAGCACTATCTCCAAGGATTCGTTTTCGTAACTAAACATGGAACCTACATTGATGGTTTTGCTGGACCGCAAAATCCAGACAAACATGAAATGTGGTCAGCAAAACTTGTTATTCAAAGCCAGCCCCGCTGGCTTCGACATTTTTTCTTTTTTGAAACAGATCAGGCCAAGGTTGAAACCTTGCAACAATTAATTTCTTCACAGTCACCACGAGCCAAAGGTGAACCCAAACGGACCTTCAAGGTTTATTCCGGTGATTTTAACAGCAACATTCATGAGATGCTTTCAGATTATCCTGTATCTGACAAAGAGGCCGCCTTTTGCCTTTTGGATCAGCGTACATTTGAATGCAAATGGTCTTCCGTTAAGGCTGTTGCAACTCATAAACGCGGTGGAAACAAGATTGAATTGTTCTATTTTCTGGCGAACAGTTGGATGGATCGCAGCATTTCAGGACTTAATGATCCAGAAGGTGAAATGAATAAATGGTGGGGCGAATACAAACTGGAAAAAATTGTTGAGCGCCGTGGAATCGAACGGGCGTGTACGTGGCAGATCGTTTCAAAAAAGAATTTGGTTACAAATATGCCTATCCCTTTCCAATTTTTGCGAGGAAGGACGGCGGCAAAACAATGTATTACATGATTCATGCTTCAGATCATCCAGACGCCACGCCGTTAATGTTTCGTGCATATAACAAGTCTGTCGGCGGCAATCCGATTCAGCTAACTCAACCCGACTTGATTGCGCGGCCTTCTTGACGGCTTTCATGACCCTTCCCCAGCCATTCCAATATCAAGGCAGCAAGCGGGCGCTGACGGCGTTGATTCTACGGTTTTTGCCGGTGGGCAAGACGCTGCTGTTTGCCTGTAGCATGTTGCAGGCGGCGGAAACGGGCCAGTTTCCACCGCAGTTGCTGGCTTTCAGCGCGGCCAAGGAACGACAGGCGCAGCAGTTGGCCAAGGACTTGAACGTTGGCTTGCCGCCGGTGGTCAGTGACTTTTTCAAGTCGGCGAAGCAGGGGGATTGTGCGGCAGTGACCAATGCGATTGAACAACTGGGGCCGCAATTCCTCGCATCCTTTAAAGACACGAACCACGTTCCGTCATGGATACCCTTCTGGCAGCCGATGACGGAGGTAGAGTCGGCGTATGAAGCTTTTGCCGTTGGCGGGACGAAGTATCCGCTGGCCTTCGGCGAGGGCATCATCCAATCCATACCGCCGGGCAGCATATATTTTGGCGGTTCGGATGCGGGGCGGATGCTGGTGACGGCATTTTCTCAGAATCATGCGCAGGGGAAGCCGTTTTTCACGCTCACCCAGAACGCGCTTTCGGACGGCCGGTATATGGATTATCTGCAGGCGATGTATGGAAAGCAGATTTCCCTGCCAACGACCAACGACGTGCAGGTGGCACTGGAAGATTACAAGGCGGACGCGCTGCGCCGGTTGAAGCACGACGAGGAGTTCCCCAACGAGCCGAGGCAAATCAGGCCAGGGGAAAACGTGCGGCTGGTAAACGGGGAACTGCAAATGAGCAATCCAGTTTCGGTGATGGCTGTTCATGCGCGGCTGGTGAAGCTGATTCTGGAGCGCAATCCGAAATGCGAGTTTTACATGGAGGAGAGTTATCCGCTGGAGTTGCTTTACCCATATTTGTCGCCGCACGGGTTGATTTTCCAATTAAACCACGCGCTGCTAACGGCGCTGCCGGCCAAGGACATCGAAGCGGATCACGCATTTTGGACAAAGGAGTGCGGGACGTTGCTGGGCGGCTGGCTGAAGCCAGGCACGTCGGTAAGCAATGTATGCGCGTTTGCGGAAGCGGTGTATGGGCGGAAGGACTGGTCGCAGTTCAGCGGGGACAGGGAGTATGTGACGAATGGTTTTGCGCCAGCAGCGTTCTCCAAGCTGCGGGTGTCCATCGCAGGGCTCTATCAGTGGCGGCTGATGAATCATCCAAAGGCGGAAGAGAAAGCGCAGTTGGAGGCGGAAGCGGATTATGCGTTCCGACAGGCGTTTGCACTGTGTCCTACCAGCCGGGAGGCATTGTATCGCTCGGTCAATTTTCTGATGATGGAGGGCCGGATTGACGATACGATCCAGATGGCGAGCACGGCCTGCAAGCTGACTCCGGGCGATGAACAATATGAAAACCTGCGGTCGCAGCTTCAAAATGTCCGGGAACAAATGCCGGGGAAATAACCGGCATCACGCACACATTTCATGACCCTTCCCCATCCGCGAAGACCGCCGGCGCCTACACCTATTAGCGTCCCGCAGTGCGGGATTCTGCCTTTGCGCCTGGCCGTGTTCACAAGCAGCAGGATGCCTCTGGCGGATTTAATGTCCCGGTCCGCTCTGACGGTAACCCTCGATCTCAATGAGAATCCTGGTGACCTTGGTCGCGCGAACCGTAAGCTCATCCAGCATGGGGATGGGTGAGCCGGGTCCGACCGTGACGGAGGATTTCTCGGTCAGCAGCAGTTGTTTTGAGAAAACCATCGCCGCAGGCATCGCGTGCGTTGTTGAACCAACAGCCTTATGGACAATCGGGTTCATAACCGTGCTATTGCACTGATACCGAAAGTTTGGAAGTCGTGTCAACACTGATTTTTGAGTTTATTTGCGGATGTCGTCTTCCCCTATTTGGTTGCTGACGGGAAGTTTTTTTACGGACATGCCATTTTGGATTTCACCCAAGGATTCCCGACAAGCCGGGGTTGACATCACCGGCCGGGCGTGGCTTATTTACTTGACAATTGCTTAAACACGACGCAGGCTTTTTTAGAAACCTTAACAGTCTTGTGCCAAAATGGACACCGCGGCTTTGAAAACAGTGGGTCAGCGGGGTAAAGACGAACTCCGGGCCAACCTGCTTTCCCTCGCCACGTCCTGTCCGGTGGACGGATGCAATCCCAAAGACTGCCCCTTGTACTCGCTCAGAAAAATGGAACCCATGCAGCGGTTGCAGTGGTTCAACGCTTTGGACGAAGGCGATTTGGCTTATCTGGCCACTTACCACCATATTTGCATGGACTTAAAAGTGGCGGCAAAATCGGATCAAAACTCTGCTTAATCACATCCCGCGCAATTTCCGTCAGGCAGCATCGCGAATATGGACAAGTCTGTACCCCCAACAGTTTTCTTTGTCCTGTTCCCATTCTTCTTTCTGGGCATGGGGTGCGCGATCAGTCTGTTGCTCTCGACGCTGGGCGGATGGCGTCGGCTCGCCGAGAGTTTCCCTGCACGCGGTCAGCCATCGGGCAGACGTTTTATCCTGCAGAGTGCGAAGGTCGGACTGGTGCATTACAGTGGTTGTTTGACCCTCTACAGTTCACCAGAGGGCCTTTATCTCTCGGTTTGGTGGCCGTTTCGGCTCGGACACCCGCCGCTTTTCATTCCGTGGCATGCGGTTCACAATGCGACCATTCGTCGTTTTCTCTGGATCGAGAGGGTCGCATTTGATGTTGGGTCGCCCAGCGTCACGACTGTGGAGTTGTCGAAGAAGATTTTTGAAGGGCACCATGTCGCGGTGGATGGGAGCCAGCCGATCGGCTCGGAAACAAATCGAACGGCGGCGGCGGCCCCAGTTTCATGGCAAGGCAAAACAGTTCGAGTGCAGGCCAGATATGTCTCACGCTTTCTTTGGACGACCGCCTCCATTGACGTCTTTTGGGGTGACCAGTGCATTTTGCGCACCGGCGGGCAACTCAAGGTCACAGGCTCATATTCCACCTCATTCAGGGAGGGCGGTTCAGAGCACCAGATTGAATTGAGTTGGGGACAATCGCGCAATTTCCGTTTTCCGTATCAGCTTCGCATTGACGGAGTCATTGTTGATGACTCGCAGGTCCAGGTCGAGAACTGGCAGATGATGAGTATTCCAGCTCTGATCATCGTCGCATTGCTGTTTTTATTTTTTGGCTACATTTTATGGCTTGTCACCACGCCGTCTAAATGAGTTTGACACCATGCTGCCCGACAGTCACCGCTCCGGCCCGTTGACCAATTATGGAAACTTGGACATCAGGGTTGCAGGCCCAGTTCCCGTTCCGGAGGCGGTGGCTGAATTCTGAACGTTCGGCAGGAAATGAATATTCGTCGCGCAACCGCCGGTGATGCAGTTGCTCTCGCCAATGTGCACATTGACTTCTGGCGAAGTGCGTATCGCGGGCTTGTGCCGGATTCTCACCTGGACAGTCTGGATTATGATCGGCGGGCAGCCCGCTGTTGCTGGGCTTTGGTCGTCAGGCAGATTCAAGCACATGCAGAGATACCGGGGCAGTTTAGCCATCCGCTGGTTCCGCAAAACTACCCATTTGTAAAGCTGGACAGCGTCGAAACCGTCAGGTAAACTGAGTTTTGTTACTTGTGAACGCAGCCTGACAACCTGCGTCTGAAATTCAACTCAATATTCCGAATGCCATGAAGAGAATTCAACAAACCCTGAAATATCTGCTCGCCTCAGCCCTCATTGGCTGGCTGGCGATCAATTCTGCCGTCGGGGCCGAGGCAGATTCATCCAATCCGAGCGCCCGCAAATCACCCGACTGGCTCCCGAGTGCGGTCGTGTATGAAATCTTTCCACGAAACTTCTCCAAGGAAGGGGATTTCAATGCGATTACTGCCCGACTCGATGATTTGAAAGATCTTGGTGTGGACATTCTCTGGCTAATGCCCATCCACCCGATCGGCGAAAAGATGAAGAAAGGCTCCATCGGAAGCCCTTTCGCCGTGCGCGACTTTTACGCCATCAACTCCGACTATGGCACAACCAACGACTTCAAGCGACTGATCACGGAAGCCCACAAGCGCGGCATGAAAGTGATCATGGACATCGTAGCCGGTCAGACCGCCTGGGATAGCGTGCTCATGGAGCATCCAGAGTTTTACCTGAAAAACACAAATGGCGTGATCGTCCCGCCCGATCCCGCCTGGACGGATGTGGCCGGGTTGAATTATGCGAATCAAGATGTGCGCCGTTACATGATTGAGATGATGAAATACTGGTTGACGGACTTTGGCGTGGACGGGTTCCGTTGCGATGTGGCCCCGACGGTGCCCCTTGATTTTTGGGAAGCAGCCCGGGTTGAACTTGAGAAGATCAATCCTCAGGTCATCATTCTCGCTGACGCCGGCACCAAGCCAGCATTGCTTTCCAAAGCTTTTGACGTGGATTCCTCATGGGGCCTGATCGGCACGTTGGACAAGGTCATGAGCAGCGTCGTACCTGCCTATTACATTAAAGAAGAGTGGAGAATCATCTATCAGCAGTTCCCCAAGGACGCGTTGCACATGCGCTTTACCGACAACCATGAGGAAACCCGGGCAGTGGTGCGTTACGGCATGAATGGCGCGCTCGCGGCGCAGGTGCTGATGTTGACGCTCGACGGCGTGCCGCTCTTTTACAACGGCATGGAAGCAGGTGATGCCACCGAGTCCGCCGACCCGGCATTGTTTGAAAAAATGCCGGTTTTCTGGAACGCCAGCGGACGCCCTCCGCTGCACAACATTTACCGGGATCTGATCAAGCTTCGCAAGCAATACCCCGCGTTCTACAAAGGGGAGGTTGTCTGGCTGCAGAACACCGCCCCGGCAGAAATCGTCAGCATCCTGCGACGGGATGCAAAGGATGAGTTCCTTGTCTTGATCAACCTTTCAAGCAGCCGCGTTACCGGGTCGGTTGAATTGCCAAATGCAGACGGCTTTGAGCCGGTGACCATCAGCGGCAGATCCAACCCGGTTGACACCCGTCTCCCTGATTTTGATCTCAGCGGCTACGGTTGGTTCATTTATCATCGGTCCATTGCCAAATGACGGTGGGAAAGCTTTGAGGAACTGGTCCCAAGGCCTGTGCGGCTGTCGGCTCCCTTGTTCCCGTGTCTGGTTTGCCGCGTTTGAAATCGGGCGTGATCCAGGGGTTGGAGGGTCGCCTGCTCAACAAATCTGCAATAAAGTTGAAGAGAAAAGACGATTTTCCAACCCGTGCGCTCCAGCAAGGTGCCAGTTCAGGCAGCCGACCGAAGCCATGAAGCCGTAACATACGGACTCCGCGATTAACCCGGCACTTACCGGAAGATTGCGCCGACAATTTCCTTGCCGGCAAAAATCCAAATGACCGCCGCCAGCGCAATGTAAGGCCCGTAAGGCATCCGCGAAGACCACCGGCGCCGCCCCATTGCGATGAGCGTGACGCCCGCCACCGCGCCGATCATCGAACTTATCATCAGCGAAAAAATCACGCCCTGCCAGCCGACGAACGCGCCAATCGCCCCCATGAATTTCACGTCGCCCAGACCCATCGCCTCACGCGGTAACACAATTTCCGAAGTGACAATTTCAAAATGATGAATGCCTTCCGGATCATATTCCACAGTTTCAAATTTATCCTGTTCAATTTTCAATGACGTCTGGGACAGCCTGACAACCGCATCGAAATAGCTGCGGTCAATCATTTCAACGCTTTTCGCCCTGGCGACAATCACGTCCGACTTGCGGTAAAACAATTCGTCGTAGGGGATTTCCCGGTCCGTCAGGTGCACCGATGTTTCGGCGAAAACGATCTTTTCCGCCTTCGGCCATCTCACCCGTTGCCGGCCAAACAATAATTTCCCCAACCGCAAAATTGCGTAAATCGTTCCCGCCCCCACCACCGCGCCAATCAAACTTTGCAGCATCCCCCGGCCCAGCGTGCGCTCGCCTTGCAACGACGGCAGGAAAAACGACGCGGCCAGACCCGCCGCGATACCGCCCCACGTAATTTCGTCGGGGATGATGAAATGCTCGAAGTCAATGAACGTCGCCGCAATCAGCCCCGCGATGAAAATCGAGTAAACGAGCGCCACCGGCATGGATTGAAGCGGATGGCGGGCATCCCCGAACGCCAGCCAGCAACTCAGAAACGCGATGCCCGTCAGCAGTTCGACGACAAAGTAGCGCGGTGAGATGGGCGCGCCGCAGTTTTTGCAGCGCCCGCGCAAGGCCAGCCACGTCACCAGCGGGATGTTCAGATACCACGGGATGGAATATTTGCAGTGCGGGCAATGCGATTTCGGCGTAACGATGCTCAGGCCGAGCGGCAGCCGGTGAATGCATACGTTCAGAAAACTGCCGACGATGCAGCCCAGCACGAAGAAAACCAGCGACCAGAAATGGAACGGCACGACTGACCAGTCGAAAGTCCACGGTCGCCAGTCCACAGCCCAAGCGGCCAAGCCTATGACGTTTGGCATCATTTGAATTTCTTGCCGCGCAGATCGGATTGTTTCAGGTATGCCATAAACCCGGCGAGAAGCCGGCCCACTTCGTCAGCAGAGTTGTAAAGCAGGTTGAACTGAGTGGGGTTGACATATTGCTGATCTAATGCAACGTAAAGGTGCGACTTTACTTCTCCACAAGAGCCTTTTGAGATCGAAAGAAACTGGATGAATTCCTTATCGCCACCACGGTCAAATCCCTCCGCGACATTTCCCATGATCGAAACCGAGGCGCGCTGAATTTGGTCTCTCAATCCAAAATCCTTTGCAAACGGACCAGCTTTGGCGTGAGCGTAAATTTCTCTAGTCAATTCCCGCGCCTTTTGCCAGGCAAGAATGTCCTCGAACTTCTGAATTCTGCTCATATTTTCAGTCCACAGTCCACAGTCTTCAGTCCACAGTCAAGAAAAGCCGATGGTCCAATTGAGGTCTTTGATTAAGCCCAGCCCATCGTAAACCAGGGACCAATGGCCGAGGACTCAGGACTGCCGACTGTGGACTGTGGACTTATAGACTTCCGCTTCGAGCGCGCGGCGCATCACGTCAATCGGCGCGGTTTTGCCCGTCCAGATTTCAAACGCCTTCGCACCCTGATGCAGCAACATGCCGAGGCCGTTCGACGTTTTGCAGCCCGCCGCCTTCGCCGCGGCCAGCAGCTTCGTCTCCGCCGGTTTGTAAATCATGTCATAAACCGCCCGGGCCTGGCGCAGCGAAAATTGTTTTTCATCCAGCGGCGACGGATCTCTTCTCCTTCAAGCCGATCGGCGTGGCATTCAACAACAAATCCACTTCGCCCCCGGGAAAGCCGACCGCCACCTTCACCCGCGGATGCCGTTTGCGGATTTCCTCCGCCACCGCCTCGGCCTTGGCGGTCACGTAATCCACCAGAAACAATTCGGACACGTTTTCCACCGCCAACCGCAGCGCCGCCACCTGCCCTGCCCCGCCCGTCCCGAGCAGCAGCACTTTCAATCCCGCCAGTTTCAGGCCGAGGTCCTCGCGCAACGAACGGGCGATGCCGTCGGCATCGGTGTTGAAGCCTTGTGCCCGGATTTCACCGGAAACCGGTTCTGAAAAATGGTGCAATGGCTGCCACTGCCCGCCGGCGTCCCGCGCCTCGAACCGGACGGTATTCACCGCGCCCCACGTCTTTGACGATTCATCCAGCTCGTCCACGATTTGCATCGCGAGCAATTTGTGCGGCACGGTGAGATTGAGCCCGGAGAATTGCATGGCCTTGGCGCCGGCAATCGCGGCGCGCAGATGGTCGGGATGAACTTCAAACGCGAGGTAACGCCAGTTCAGGTCGAGTGCCGCAAACGCGGCGTTGTGCATCGCGGGCGACGCGGAATGACGGATGGGAAAACCATAGACCGCGCAACAGCGCGTCGCAGCATTGATGGCGGGCGAAACCGGTTCAGACATGCAGAATTTATACGCAGCCACGGCGCGAGTTCAAAGCGCAAAGTCCATGCCAAAGGGCTGGAAGTGATGCAATTTGCGGTTTTTGGAGCGCGGAACATTGCTCCGCCAGCCGGAAAACCCTGGTTCACGCGGAGCGATGCTCCGCGCTCCGATTGTGTTGAACATTGGTTTTATTCGTGAATGGTTATGGTGTCGCCCGGCTCGAGCGGCACATCGGCGCCATTCAGCAGCAGCTTCGGAGCGAGTTTTGCGCTTTCGCCCTGGCGCGTGATGATGATTTCCTTCGGGTCATGCTGGCCGAGATAATTCGCCGTGGCGATGGCCTGCGCGAGCGTCAAACCCTCCACCCACGGCACGGAAGAATTTTGCACGGGACCGATGACCGTGACGCCCGGCGCCTGCGCCTGCTGCTGCCGCAATGCAGCGTTTTGCCCGGCAATGTAAGCCGCCTGCGCCCGGGCCTGGGCCTTCGATTTTGAAATACAACCGCAAAACAGGACGGCATTCAAAAGCAAGACCACCGATGCGACACCAAGGTAAAAAATTAGCGGCGTCCATTTGGGGTGGTGGCGGTTCCGCCGCACCACCGTGCGCCACAGCAGCGGCCCACCTGCCAACATAAAATCAGGACTCTGCCTGATAAATTTCCGCCACCCGTCCATCTCAATGCTGTTTCTTGAGGATTTTCCCGAAGTCACCTTCCGTCGGTTCAATTTCAATCCGCTGGCCTTCGTTCGCGACCGGAGTGGATGACGAAACCTTGCCTTTCTTTTCCATTTTCGGGGCGTTGGCCCTGGGCGGCAACGGTGCGGCAGGAACCGCTTCAGCCGGTTCGCTGTCCGGCGGCTCCGCGCTCTGGCCGGGGACGAAGAAATTGGACCGGCCTTCCAGCCATTTGGCATAACGCTGAAACGTCCACATGCCGGTGTCGGCGCCGGTTTCCATGGCGGAAACGATTTTGAAAAAGTCGCGGTTGCGGATGAAACTTTTCACCGCGTGCGTCGGCACCAGAATCTCGCATTCGGGCACGCGGATGTTCAAATCCTGCCGGAACCGGAGCCGTTGCGAAATGACCGCGACGAGGCAATCGGCCAGTTGCGCGCAGACGGCGCCCTGAATATCGGAGGGAAAGGCCGAGGCCACGCGTTGCAACGCCTCGGCGCAGGACGAAGAATGCACCGTCGCCAGAACAAGGTGGCCGGTCTCCGACGCGCTCAACGTCAGGCGCATCGTTTCCGGGTCGCGCATCTCGCCCACCATCAACACGTCCGGGTCTTCCCGCAGCGCATCGTGCAAGGCCTGCTCGAAACTCGGCGTGTCGCGCCCCACTTCGCGTTGCCGGATGAAGGCGCGGCGCGGGCGGAATGAATATTCAATCGGACTCTCGACCGTCACGATGTGGCGGGTTTCCGTCAGGTTGATTTCCTGAATCAAAGCCGCCAGGGTCGAGGATTTGCCGCAGCCGGTCGGCCCGCTCACCAGAATCAAGCCGTGCGTGTTTTTGACCAGTTTCTTGAGGTCGGGATGCAGATTGAGTTTTTCGACCGTGGCCTGAAAGGGGCTGAGCAGGCGGATGGCCAGGCCGACACCGCGCGAGGTATGCAGAACGTTGATCCGGCAGCGGACGCCGTGAATCGTTTTGGACAAGTCAAATGAACGCCGCTCCAGAAAAACGGGCCACTGCGTCTCGCCGATAAGTTCACGGGCCATCTCCGTCAACACTTTGGGCGCGATGGGTTCGCCCAGCACCCGCAAGGCGCCGCGCACCCGCAACGCCGCCGGCATTCCGCCTTCCAGATGCAGGTCGCTGGCCGCGTTGCCGGCCGCCGATTCAATCAATGTTCCAGTTCCATTTGCTTTAATCTGTTTTATTCAACACTCCGCCTGCCAGAAAGTTTTTTCAGGGCTGCGGACGGATTTTATCCAGGCCGCCACCGCGGGTTTGATTTCCGCCGCGCAATTCGCGCGCGGTTTCACAAAACGTGGCGTGAACCACGGGAACATGCCAATTAAATCGTGCGTCACCAGGATCTGCCCGTCGCAACCGTCGCCACTGCCAATGCCGATGGTCGGGATGGGAACGCGCGCCGTGATTTCTTTGGCCACCGGCGGGGTCACCAGTTCGAGCACAATCGCAAACGCGCCCGTGTCAGCCAGCGCCTTTGCATCGGCCAGCAAAGCCTGGTGTTCCACTTCGCTTTTGCCTTTGACGTGGTAGCCGCCTTCTTTCAGCACATTTTGTGGCAACATGCCGAGATGCCCGCAATACGGAATTCCAGCGGACAATAATCGCCCGGACCTGCGGCAGAATTTTTTGCCCGCCCTCGGCCTTCACAAACTCCGCGCCGGCGGCAACGAGCCGTTTTGCATTCTTCACCGCCGCCGCAACGCTTCCGTAACTGCGATACGGCAAGTCCGCGCCAAGCAATGCGCACGGTCTGGCGCGGGCGGCGGCGCGGACGTGATGTTCCATCTCAGCCATCGTCACATGCGTCGTGTCCGGATAACCGAGCACGACCATGCCCAGCGAATCGCCGACGAGGATGAGCGGTATGCCCGCCTCGTCGAGCAGCTTTGCCATCGGAAAATCGTAGGCGGTGAGCGCGGCGATTTTTTCGCCGCGCGCTTTCATGGCGCGAATGGCATCAACCGTGATTTTGGGGGAATTCATTTAGAACCGCGGATTACGCGGATTTCACGGATGGTAGGGCGGCAGTCCTCTGCCCGCCGCTCACCCACAAATCAACCGCGGCGCGCACGGAGTGTCGCGCCCTACCTGTTTGAAAATCCGCGTTCATCCGTGTCATCCGCGGTTAAAACTTTTCAGCAACTCCTCCGGCGCTCGTCGTCGCGGTGCCGATTTTGCCGACGACGATGCCGGCCGCGTGATTCGAAAGAATCGCGGCTTCGAGCGGCGACGCCCCCGCCGCAATCGCCAGCGTGAACGTGGCGATGACCGTGTCGCCCGCGCCGGAAACATCGAACACCTCCTGCGCGACGGTCGGAATGTGAAACGGCTTTTGCCCGCGCTGGCAAAGCAGCATGCCTTGTTCGCCGAGCGTGATCAGAAGCACCGCCGGGCGCAGTTCATTGAGCAATCGTTCCGCAACGAGCATGAGATTTTTGTCCGCCAGCGGATTCGCATTGCGGGTTTCATCGGGCAGATTCGCCAGTTCGAACGCTTCCTTGCGATTCGGCGTGATGAGCGAGAGACCGGACAAATTCAGGTTATGCACCGGTTTCGGATCGAAACTGAGCCAGATGCCTCGCGCACGGCAGAGTGATTTGATTTCGTTCAGCAACGGCTGGGTCACCACGCCCTTGCCGTAATCGCCAACGATGACGGCGGCGGCTGCGCGGAAGCTTCGCTTTAAGTCCGGCGAGCAGGCGTCCGGTCAGTTTTGCGTCCAGGCCGTCGCGCGTTTCGCGGTCAATGCGCACGACCTGCTGTTTGTGCGCCACGATGCGGGTTTTGACGCTCGTGTGCCGCGCGGAATTCGCGACCAAGCCGGAGCAGCCGATTTTTTGCTCTTCCAGAAGTTTTCCCAGCCGGCGAGCGGCATCGTCATGGCCAATCGCGCCGAAAAGTTCCGTTGGCACGTTCAATGCGGTCAGGTTGCGCGCGACATTGGCCGCGCCGCCGGGCATGAAGCTTTCGCGCTCGAAATCCAAGACCGGCACCGGCGCTTCCGGCGAGATGCGCGCGACGCTGCCCCAGATGAACTGGTCGAGCATCACGTCGCCGACGACGAGCACGCGGGTTTTCGCCGCAGCCTTCAGGATTTGCCGCGCACGCGAGACAGACAACATTTTTGCGCTCATAATTTTTTAACCGCTAATCTTCGCTAATTGGCGCTAATTTCTTAAAGCATCAGCGATGATTAGCGCGGATTAGCGGTTTTCAATCAATCCAAAAATGCCGTCAGCGGACTCGTCGCGCTGGCGGTTTCCTGCGTGGCGGCCAGCCCGGCTTCGTAACGCGGCGCGTCCGGCTTCGACCGCCATCTTGAATGCAACCGCCATTTGGTTCGGGTCGCTCGAAACGGCAACGGCGGTGTTGACCAGCACGGCGTCCGCGCCCATTTCCATCGCCTCCGCCGCGTGGCTCGGTGCGCCCAGCCCTGCATCTACGACCACCGGCACGGTGGCCTGTTCGATGATGATGCGGATTTGGTCGCGCGTTTGCACGCCGCGATTCGAGCCGATGGGCGAGCCGAGCGGCATCACGGTGGCGACGCCGATGTCCTGCAATCGCTTCGCCAAGACCGGGTCGGCGTTGATGTAAGGCAACACGGTGAAGCCATCCTTGACCAGAATTTCCGCGGCGCGAAACGTCTCAATCGGGTCGGGCAACAAAAAGCGCGGGTCGGGATGGATTTCGAGCTTCACCCATTTTGGCAGGCCGGCGGCGGCGGCCAGGCGCGCGAGGCGGACGGCCTCTTCGGCGTTCATCGCGCCGCTGGTGTTGGGCAGGAGCAGATATTTTTTCGGGTCAATGAATTCGAGGATGTTCGCGAACGGATCGCGCTGGCCGGACAAATCGGCGCGGCGCAGGGCGACGGTGACCAATTCCGCGCCGCTGGCGGCGAGCGCATCGCGCATCGCTTCCGGCGACGAAAATTTTCCCGTGCCCATGATGAGGCGCGAACGGAACGTGCGCCCGGCAATGACCAGCGGTTGAGACGACAAAGACATCTCAATCAGTTTAGGAAAAAACTCGGCTTGTCGAGGCGGGAACTTTGGTTCGAGCAGGAGACGACGTGAGGAGTCTCTGATTGAAAATCCGGAAAAAGTGAGACTCGTGACCTCGTCTCCTACAAAACAAATTACTCGTGGCCGCCGCTGCTGGCGCAACAATTCCGCCATGTCCTGGTTGCGCTTCCCCAACTCCGTCTCCGGCTTGTTGCGACTATCAGTTGCTAATGCCAATACCATGTGCAAAGGCGTCTCGCCCTTGTTGTCCTTGGCATTGACATCCGCTTTGTTGGCCAGCAGCAATTCCGCCACGTCCTTGTG
This sequence comes from uncultured Verrucomicrobiae bacterium, assembly GCA_963754775.1. Taxonomy (GTDB): domain Bacteria; phylum Verrucomicrobiota; class Verrucomicrobiia; order Limisphaerales; family UBA11358; genus UBA11358. The sequence continues at coordinate 860 of CAVWHM010000041.1, read as the reverse complement.
GCCATTCATCGCCGCCACGTGCAAAGGCGTCCAGCCTTCGTTGTCTTTGGCATTGACATCCGCCTTGTTGGCCAGCAGCAATTCCACCACGTCCTTGTAACCCTTGCCCGCCGCGATAGTGCAAAGGCGTCTCGCCATCGTTGTCCTTGGCATTGACTTCGGCTTTGTTGGCCAGCAGCAATTCCGCCACGTCCTTGTGGCCCTTCATCGCTGCCAGGTGCAAAGGCGTCTCGCCATGTTTGTCCTTGGCATTGACCTCGGCCTTGTTGGCCAGCAGCAATTCCGCCATGTCCTTGTGGCCCTCGATACGCCGCAGAGTGCAAAGGCGTCCAGCCGTACGTTGTCCCTGGCATTGACCTCGGCTTTGTTGGCCAGCAGCAATTCCGCCACGTCCTTGTGGCCCTTAACTGCCGCACAGTGCAAAGGCGTCATACCGTTGGTGTCTTTGCTGGAAACCAAATCAGGATTGGCTTTGAGCAGCGCCTTGACCTTTGCCAAATCGCCATTCTGGGCCGCGTCATGAATCTCGCCGCAGAAGGCGAGACTGCTCCAAACCAACGCGACTAGCGTAACTGCGACAAGCTTACGATTCATAGATTGGGAATAGTCCGTTTGACGGAGGTTGGCAAGCGCGGTTTGTGTCTGGTCAGCGTCCCAATGCCGCTCCAGCGTAGCGCAGATTGGCAATTTGCCGTATCGCCGACTGGTAGTCGGCGAACGCCTGCGGATTATCAATCCGCGACACAGCAGGCTGCCAGCTTGCGCTACCTCGGGTGTAACATCGCGGCAGAGCGGGACAGGCTGCTCGCCCCACCCTCTTTGCGCCTTCGTGTCTTTGTGGTTCAATAATCAGCGTCATC
>CAVWHM010000040.1:0-22406 GCA_963754775.1 uncultured Verrucomicrobiae bacterium | reverse complement strand
AAAAACCTGAAGGTGAACCTCGTTGCCAGGCTATTGCGAGCCTTTACGCCGTGAACATGTATTTTCAGAGCTTCGGATCCATGTCCATCATCAAAGTCAAAGCGTATTGGTTTCATGTGCGCGAACGCAGCGTCTTCGGCGCCATTTTCGGGAGCGCCGAATTCCATGGGCGTCCTATTTTGCCGATTCCGAGGGGGAGCGCGATCGTCGGCCATAACCAGGGCGAATGCGGTGCCTGCTTCACTCATTTTGCGCCTGCCGGCGCGCCGGTGGATGCAACCTAGGCCTGTTCCCACGAGCGACCATACTGATTGTCCAGGCCTCCCCCCAACGGTGGCTCATCAAGGACACGCCGGAGGAGGCGGATTTTACCGCATTTTGACACGCACGATGCCTCAGTCCGGCCGGAATCATATCGAGTTCAGCACACTCGACCTGCTGAAAAAAGTTTTCACCAGCCGGCTGATGTTGTTGATTGCCTGTGTCGAGCTGACTGGCGGGGTCTTTGGTTTACGGCGTGACCCACTGGTACAGCCATTTTTTTTGCTGAGATAAAACAGCCGGGAGCCGGAACATTCGGGGGTCGTTGCTGTGTGTTTTTGGAATCATGGGGGAATTAGCAGGTGGATTGATTTCGGACAAACAATTTCAGTCGCGGCGCGGCCCACCGGCGGCGCTCCTTTGTGGTTTCGTTTTGATATGGCGGCCGTCATGGCCACGTTCCTGTTTTCGCGCCCAGAATCTTCGGTTGGGCTGCAGTCTTCATTACCATGGCCTCCATCGGCATCACGTCGTTGATGTCCGGCACGGCGGCCACGGATTTTGGCGGACGCAAGGCGACCGCGACGAGTATGGGTATCGTGAACGGCTTTGCTTATGTGGGCAGCGGGATTAATTATGAGCCTCGGCTTTCTATTACCGCCCAGGGGGCCAAGCTGGTATTGGCTGCCGGTTTTTGTGATCCCCTTTGCCGTCATCGGAACGTTCATTGCCATCAAAATCTGGCACACCTGCCCCCCGCCACCCGCAAATACATTGTCGAGGTTGAGCAAAAAACAGCTTGAAATTGGCCAAAAACAGGACTTGACTGCCGCCGCCGGATGTTAGATTATTCGCGTAATGTCAAAGAACATCAGACAAGCAGTCATTCTGGCAGTAGTCATCGTCCTCGTGGCCGCGACACCGTCCGGCGCTTGTCGTTGTTAAGTTAAATTTCAACAAGAACCCACGGCTGGCAACGGTGGTGGGTTTTTTATTTAATGCACGGCCACCGGCCGCAACCAAAAGAACACGGTGGTCAAGTCATCCCAAATTACCGCCTCAGTCGCAAAAGCAGCTCCGACGCGGCAAGAAGAAAACCGCCGCCGCCCCCAGAGCACCCAAGTCGGCCCCCCGTGGCCGGATGCGACATCTCATCCAAGCCCTCGAACGCGAAGGGGTCGAGGTCATTTTTGCCTATCCCGGCGGCGCGAGCATGGAAATCCACCAATCGCTCACGAAATCCAAAATCCGCACCATCCTGCCGCGCCATGAACAGGGCGGCAGTTTCGCGGCAGAAGGTTACGCCCGCGCCCCGGCAAGGCCGGCGTGTGCATGAGCACCAGCGGCCCCGGCGCCACCAACCTCGTCACCGCCATCGCCGATGCCTATCTCGATTCCTGCCCGCTCGTGGCCATCACCGGCCAGGTCAACCAGACCATGATCGGCCGCGGCGCATTTCAGGAAACCGACATCATCGGCGTGACGCTGCCCATCGTGAAGCATTCCTATCTCATCACGAGTGTCAACGACATCCCGCGCATTGTGAAGGAGGCGTTTTACCTTGCCCAGACCGGCCGCCCCGGCCCGGTGGTCATTGACGTGCCGAAGAACGTGCAGCAGGCCAGGACCCAGCCGGTGTGGCCGACCCTCGAGGAGATCAAGAAAGGTCTGCGCGGTTACAACCAGCCGGACCTGCGCGCCGACGAAGTGGCGTTGCACGAAATCATGGGGTTGATTGAAAAGGCCGAACGCCCGGTGATTTATTGCGGCGGCGGCATCATCAGCAGCGGCGCGGCGGCGGAACTCAAAAAATTCGCCGAGGCCGCGCAGATTCCCGTGACGACCACGCTCATGGGCATCGGCGGTTTTCGGAGACGCATCCGCTGTCGCTGCGCTGGCTGGGCATGCACGGCGCGGCCTTTGCGAACTGGGCCGTCAGCGGCGAATACAAACAGCGCAGCAGCCCGGCCGAGCCGATGGTGAAGCTCAAGGACGGTGCGGATTTGTTGCTCGCTTTCGGCGTGCGGTTCGACGACCGCGTGACCGGCAAGTTTGAGGAATTCTGCAAAAACGGCACGATTGTGCACCTGGACATTGACGCTTCAGAGTTGAACAAAAACCGGAAGGCGCACCTGCCGGTGGTCGGCGACATCAAGGACGCGCTCACGCGGCTCAACGCGATGCTCGCGAAGCGTCCGCTCAATAAAAAACATACCGCGTGGCTGGCGCAAATCGAGGAATGGGAAAAGAAGGGGCCGTTCGCCTACACCATCACGCGGGAGATTGCGAGCAGCGACCACATGAAAGACCATCTCAATGGCAAGGAAGACCAGATATTCCAGCAGATGGTGGTCGAGGCGCCGTACGAATTGACCAGGGGCGACGCCATAAGCACCACCGGCGTGGGCCAGCACCAGATGTGGGCGGGGCAATGGTTCAAGTATTGAACGCCCGCGCCAGTTCATCACAGGCGGCGGCCTCGGCTCGATGGGCTTCGGCTACCCGGCGGCCCTCGGCATCAAGGTCGCGTACCCGGACAAGGAAGTGATTGACATAGATGGCGACGGCTCGTTCCTGATGAACATTCAGGAACTGGCGACCGCACACGTTGAAAAAATCAACGCCAAGGCCATCATCCTGAACAACCAGCACCTCGGCATGGTGGTGCAATGGGAGGACAACTTCTACGCCGGCAACCGCGGCCACGCGTATCTCGGCAATCCCGACGAGCGGGCGCAGATTTATCCCGACTACGTCCGCGTCTGCAATTGGTTCAACGTGAAATGCGAACGGGTGATGTACAAAAAGGATTTGCGCACCGCCAAAGGGAGATGCTCAACACGAAGGAGCCGTATGTGCTCGACGTGATTGTGCCCTACACCACGCACGTGATTCCGTTCGTCCCGGCAGGCCGCGCAGTGGCCGACATGATTTGGAAACCGTAAATTCCGATAGATCAAAATTCAACAGGCCGGGTGAAAGTTTTTCGCCCGGCCTTTCTTCTTGGTGAATTCTCCGCTCGCGTCGAAGCAGCGCGAAGATGAGCTACAACGCTAGACTATCATCAGATCCCAGTTTTCGGTCCGGCGCTCTAAGGACCGAGTTAAATGCACCGAATGGATTGGGCGTCGTTTCCCTGCCCCTGCGGGTCAGGCATCCGCCAAGCCATCCACCACCCAGACAATATTCATATGTGCCCGCTGGCGAGGCCTTTTTTTTGATCCAACGACCGTCGCCCAGGGAAATCATGGGCGCGCGGGACGCCAGTATCGGACGGTTCCCGCCACGGAGATCGCTCCTGCATGGGGATAGCTAGATTCCAAGGTTGTTATCGCAACCGGGGCCCCATTTGGACTTAGAAAATAACGGCACCTCGACAGACCCGTTGCGATCGATTTTATGAATCATGCTCTTCATGGTTTTGTGTGCGCGCCTTGCCCGTTTTCGACTCGTTGATTCCCCGGAACCGCTATTTAGTTGCGTCCGAAACCGGCAATCATACGGCCTCAGCCAGCGAAGCAGAGCAGTTGGCCTGCCTTTCGGGCCACCCGGTCTGCCTCCGGCTCCGCCAAGAACCCAATTCACTTTTTCCAGCAAATGCGCGGGGTTTGCCGATTTATGGACAATGGCCCCGGCGTGGAAACAGATGCGTTGACCCCAACGCGGGCGGTCGAAGAGCCGATTGCTTAACTATCTATCAGGCTCGTCATCTTGAATTGCCGCTTCATCGTCTCTTCATCCAGCCAAGTCCGGTATTCACCGCTTTGTTTCGCCCGGAAGCAGGTCAAAATAGTTATCGGAGAAAAAGCCCTCATCATCACCGCAGGCAACATCACGCTCCGGGCAAAGGACCGGCAGGAAAGTTCAATCACACAGCCGTCTTTCGATTTGGTGATTCTTGCCGCGATTTGCGGCGGCGACAGTTTCAAATCCTTCGGCAGACGAAAATAGCTCAGGTTCCCGGCGATGATCCCCGTTTCATCCTTCAATCGTGAAACCAACACCAGCCGGGCGTCGTCTTTGCCGCCCGCGCAGTTGCTCCTTCGTCAAAGTCAGGTGCAGTCCTGCTGTGTTTGCCGCCACGGTGACGGGCTGTGTCTTCCGGCTGATCTCTTTCCCGCTGAAATCGAGCACAACAATCTCCAGCATTCCGTGAACGGTTCCAGCCGGTCAGACACGATGTAAAATTGCGCTTCATCTTCCTTCATCACCGGTGAGATGACGACCGGGGCGAAAGCCCTCCGCGCGATATAATGCAGCGCCTTCCAGCGGCCGAAGTAATCAATGCTCGACCACGAGGCGACCGGCCAGCAGTCGTTGATCTGCCAGTAAAGCAGCCCATGCAGTACGGCCTTGCCCGCCGGTGCGCCTCCATGGCCAGCCGCACGCCGTCCGCCTGCATCACCTGGCTGACATAAAGATACGATTCAAAATCCTTTGGCCGGCTGTACCACTGGTCCATGTAGGTTTGGATCAGACGATTTCCGTATTCCTTGTCCCTGCGTTCGTCCGCCATGCAACGCTGGTGGGAGAGCATGGCCGCGGAATGCAGCTCGCGGTCTTTCGGTTCCGGCAAATTTTTTCACCGTGGACAATTCGGGATACGACTGAAATCCGTACTCGCTCACGAAGCGAGCGATGTTTTCCGGATACTTCTCGAACGGCTCCTTGCCATGCCACACGCCCCAATAATGAATGTCGCCTTCCCCGTACGGGATGTTGTTGAATCCGGCATTCGGGCTGGAGGAATGGTAATAACGGGTTGGGTCCACCTCCCGCAACGCCTGCGGAATGGTTTCGTAATACAGCGTCCGGATATCCTGTTCATGCCGCGCCTGGATTTCCGCGGAACACAACTGTCTCCAGGTCAGATGCCAGCAGACTTCGTTCTCGTTGTTGCCGCAATAGAGCGCAATCGAGGCGTGGTTGCGCAGGCGGGTCACGTTTTCAATGATCTCCTGCCGCACATTTTGCAGGAACGCTTCATCGGCGGGATAGGTCGCGCAGGCAAACTGCAGGTCGTGCCAGATCAGGATGCCATGCTGATCGCATAGATCGTAGAACGTGTCCTCCTCGTAAATTCCGCCGCCCCAGACCCGCAACATGTTCATGTGCGCCTCGACGGCGGAACGAAGAATGTGCTCATACCGTTCCCGGGTCACGCGGTTCTGAAAATTATCCAGCGGCACATAATTCGCGCCCTTCATGAAAACCGGCACGCCGTTGAGCCGCACGTAGAGCGAAGTCCCGGACGCATCCCTGTCGCGGACAATTTCCAATGAACGGACGCCGATCCTCGTGGAGTATTCGTCAACCACCCTGCCCCCCTGCTCGACCTGCGCCCGGTAATGGTAGAGAGGCTGGCCGCCGAGTCCGTTGGTCCACCATAGCGCGGGTTTGTCGAGATGCCCTCGGACCGTGATCCGATTAAGCCCGGTCTGCAACGGGTGTTCTTCCAAATTCAACTGGATCGAATCCATGGTCACGGAAATCCGCGCGCGCTGCGGCGCATCCGACAACACCTCCAGCACGGAAATGATGTCCGCCCCGGCGGCGGAGACATTCTGCTGGCTGCACAAACACGCTCTTGAGCCGGAGGCCGCTCCAGGCTTCGATGAGCACCGGACGCCAGAGGCCGCACGTTATGAGCCGCGGGCCCCAATCCCAGCCGTAATGGAATTGCGCCTTGCGCGAATACATCGCGAGCTTGATGTCGGCCTGGTCGTTCGTGCCGAACGCATGCAACCGGTACGGGGCGCTTTGGTATTTGGGCAGCGTCTCGGCAAAAACATTGCGGAACCGGACGACGAGCACATTTCCCTTTTCCTTGAGCAACGGTTTGCAGGGGATCCTCCATTCGCGGAACATATTGTTCGCGCTCAGGAGGGCGACCCGTTGAGCGTCACGGAGGCGTAGGTGTCCAGCCCTCGAAACACCAGTTCCACGTTCGTCTGTTTCAGAAAGTCCGCCGGCAGATCGAAGGTCGTTTGATAAATCCAGTCCTTCTCGCCAATCCACTGCAGCTCCTGTTCGTTGGTGCCGAAAAAGGGATCGGAGATCAGCCCGTTCCTCATCAAATCGGTATGCACGCAACCCGGCACCCGGGCAGGATGGAGCTGGTCCTGTGAATCCTCGCGGAACATCCAGTTGTTTGAAATCTCGTATCGCAGCATGGCGGCAGTTTCCATGGTCCCTGCCTTTGAGGTCAACAGGAACAATGGCGGCGGTTCCGACTCTAACAGAGTGGCTTGACTCTTATGGCAATCGTCATAACTTGTACTTAATGACGTTCTTGGGGCCGCAAATTCGCGGTCGCACCCGGGTTTTAATTCTGGGTGTGTTCGCGCTTGTTGGTGTTGTTTTTCAGGCCGACGCCGCCCGGACGGAGTTGGACCTGGGCGGCACCTGGCAATATCAGAACGTCAGCCAGCTCAGCTACCCGCCCACCAACAACTGGCAGACCATCACCGTGCCTGGTTTTCTTTCCGGCTACCAATACCAGCACGCGTGGTTTCGCACCACGTTTGCGCTCCCGTCTGCCATGGCTGGCACGCAGCTTAAACTCAAATTTGGCGGCGTAAAATATGATGCCCAGGTCTGGCTCAATGGCACCTTCATCGGCAGTTATCTCAACGGCTACGAGCCGTTCGAGTTCGACATCACCGCCGCGGCGCTCGTTGGCCAGACGAATGAGCTGATTGTGGGCGTGACCGACTGGACCGCGACCTTTGCGCAACCGGTGAATTTCAGCAATCAACCCGCTGGCGAAGACGCGCGCTACTTTGTCACCAACAACATCCTGGCGCCCATCGGCGGGCGCTATGAGCTGTATGGCATCTGGCAGCCGGTCAAAATTGTCAGCGTTCCGCCGGTATCCATCGCCGACGTGTTTGTGATGCCCTCGGTGCGGTCCAACCTGCTCACGGTTCGCCTGACTTTGCGCAACGACAGCAGTGCGCAACAAACGGTCAACATCACCAATCTCGTTCTTGATGGCACTGCCACCGCTTTGTCGTTGCCGTCGCAACAGGTCGTGATTGCGCCGGGCGCCAGCACGCAGCTCGACATCACGGCGCCCTGGAGCAACCCGCATTTGTGGACGCATCTCGATCCGCATTTGTATTACCTCGAAACGACCACGTCGGGCGGAACCGGCCAGGATCAGTTGCAAACACGCTTTGGCTTCCGCGAATTCTGGACCCAGAACGGGCGGTTTTATCTCAACGGCACGCCCATCAACCTGCTGGCCACTGCCACGTGGCCGCCTTCCGACCTGCAGGACACCAATCAGATTCGCCAGATATTGCAAGAGGTCAAAGCCGGCAACAACGTTGCCATCCGATTTCACACGCAACCGTGGGACGAACCCTGGTACAACATCGCCGATGAAGTCGGGCTGCTCGTGGTCGAGGAATGCGCGGTGTGGTGCGATCCGGCGGCTTACAAACTGAGCGACGCGACGTTCTGGACCAATTACGCGCAACACATTTCCGCCGCTGCAAAGCGTGACCACAATCATCCGTCCATTGTTCTTTGGAGCCTGGAGAATGAAATCCTTAGTTGCGGCGGGGAAACACTCTATTCCGGCACCGTAACCAATCTGGCCGCGTTGGGACTCACCCTCAAGAGCCTCGATCCGACCCGCCCCATCACTTACGAATCCGACCTCGATCCGGACGGCGCGGCCGATGTGCTCGGCCTGCATTATCCGCATGAATTTCCCGATTACCACGTCTGGCCCAACGAAGCCTACTGGATGAACCAGCCGATTGCCCGCAATTGGATGCCGGGAGGCCAGTGGATTTGGGACCACTCCAAACCGCTTTACATCGGCGAATTTCTCTGGGTGCCGGGCACGTCCGCGGCGGACTTCACGATTCTTTTTGGCGACGACGCTTACTTTGATCCGGCGCATTATCGCAATTTGTCCAAGGGCCTGACGTGGCAGATGCAGATTCAGGCTTACCGCTCGTACGGCGTCAACGGGATGGCTCCCTGGACCGAGTTCGAGGACCCCGGTGTCGTGTGGGGTGTGTTCGATTTGAATCCGGGTTCGAATTATCTCTATCAGGTGCAAAAGGCCGCTTACGAACCCAACGGCGTGTTTGTAGATCAATACAATACGCGTTTCTTCACGGGAACCACCGCGCAGCGTTCGGTGCACGTTTACAACGACACGCTGGCGTCCGGCAACTTTACGCTCCGCTGGCAGGCCGGCGCCGGAGTGTGGCAAACCACGACGTTCTCCCTGCCGCCGGCCGGACAATGGCAGGGCAACATCTCGTTCCCGGTGCCCGCGGCCAGCGGACCGTTTCCGCTGCAACTCGAATTGGACAACGCCGCCACCGTGGTTTTCACCAACACCGTGCTCTACTCGGCCCTCCCGCAAACGTCCCTCACCCTGCCGGCCGGCGTGAAAATTGGTTTGTATGATCCGGCGGGCGCCACCGCCGGTTTGTTGGGGCGGTTCGGCATTCCGTTCACCACCGTGACCAATCTGCACACGGCGGCGTACGACCAGTTTAACCTGTTGATAGCGGGCCAGAACGCGCTCGCCGCCGAACCGGTGCCCGAAGTGGGTTCCAGCACCGTGGCTGCCCGGTGGCAAAGCTTCACTGCGCGCGGCGGGTGGGTGCTCGTGCTCGAACAAACCAATTATCCGGCCTGGATGCCTGCCGGTCTCCAAGTGCAGAATTATGACGCCAGCTTTGCGTTTCCGAACCCCAACCATCCGGCCACCGCCGGCCTCACTGCCACCGACCTCTGCTGCTGGGCCGACGACAATCGCGTGGTCGTGAACGCCCTCAATTCGCCGTCAGGCGGCAATTTCCGCGTGCTGGCCTCGATCGGTTCCACGAGCGGGCTCGCCTACGCCGCCGCTGTGGAAGTGCCGATGGGTTCCGGCGGCATCCTCGGCTCGCAATGGCCGCTCACGGCGCGATTCGACGTCGAACCGCTCGCCGGCGTGTTGCTGCAACGGTTGCTGAATTACTGCGGAGCGGGCGCCGGACACCTGGCGCTCCATCCCGCCGGGTTGCTGGCGGAAACCCAGTCGCCCGCCGCCACCAGGCTCGCCCAGCTCGGGTTGCTGGCCGAAAATTTCTCCGGCCACCTGACGAACTGCGACCCGGCGGTTTATCCCGTGCTCATCGTGGCCGGTGGCGATGCGGCGTGGCAGGAAGCGACGGCACAATTGTCCGCGCTCACCAATTACGTTGCGCGCGGCGGCAAACTGGTTCTGCACCGGCCAACCGATGCTTTTCTCGCCGTGGCCGAACCGGTGCTCTTTCCCGAACTGAATTACAGCCCGTCCGCCCTCGGCCTCGTGTTGCGCCGCGACTCGACCAATGCCGCCGTCCGGCTCGCCAATGACGATGTGTATTGGATCAGCCAGCCCGGCACCTGGAACCAGACCGAAGTGCTGTCCAGCAATATTGCCAGCCGTTATTACCGCAAAATTTTCAACCTGGCGACCTACGACACCATCCAGGTCGAGAACATGCCGATTCACACCAGCGGCGCCGCCGGGTCAGGCGGTTGGTGGCTCTGGTCCAATGGTTATGTCGCTCAAGACATCAATGTGGCCCAGGCCGGAACGTATCTTTTCAACGTGCTGGCCAGCGGCACACCCGCGCTCGGCGGCTGGCCGCAAATGTCCTTGCAGATTGACGGCATCACGCAGGATTCGGTGATCGTACCCACCAACCAACTGGCTTACTACACGCTCAGCGCCGACCTTACGCCGGGCACGCATCAACTGGCGGTTTCATTTGACAACGACGCCTATGCGCCGCCCGAAGACCGGAACCTGTTTCTCGACCAAATCCTTTGGGGCCGCGATTCCGACAACAACCCGGCCACTTTGCTCACCCGTCCCGGCGCGGTGGCGCAGGACCGCCGCAGTAACGGCCTGGTTGTCCTTGACGAAATCGAGTGGGACACCGAAACACAAAACGCCACCCAAGCCGGACGTTACATCAGCAAGCTGCTCACCGATTTGGGCGCTGTGTTCCAACAATTGCCCGGGGTCACCATCGTGGCTGGAACCATGACCAACGTGAACGTGAATGCCTACTACACGTCTCGGCGGCATTGCTTACGTCAACAGCAACGGCCGGATTGAAACCTCCGTGAACATTACCACCTCCGGCAACTACATCTTCACAATTATAGCCGGCGGCACTTCCGCGGCGGGCGTGCTGCCCCAGATTGGCGTGACGGTGGACGGCAACACCGCGACCAACTTTTTCCTCACCGACACCAACCTGACCTCCTATACCGTCACCTTGTTTCTGGCCGCGGGCACGCGCACCATCGGGCTGGCCTTCCTGAACGACTACTACGCGCCGCCCGCAGACCGCAATGCCATCTTCAGCCAGCTTACCATCACGCCGGCGCCGATCTTGCAGATTATCGGCCTGAGTACCGACGCCGCGCAACAAACCGCGATGCTCCAATGGGAAACCACGCCCGGCGCCGCCTACGAAGTGCAATTCACCCCCAGCCTGCTGCCAGTCAATTGGCAGCCAGTGATTACCATCACCGGCAGTGCCAGCATCACCAGTTGGGAAGATGACGGCGCTTTATCCGGCACGCCGCCCTTGAGTCCGGCGGCTCCGCAACGTTACTACCGCATCCGCCAGGCAAGCCCGTAAAAGGGCCATCCTCCGATTCGGAGAGCCGAGTTCTACGAGACCCCGACTTCTGGCAGGGCGCGATCTTCGCATCGCACGGCTTTGTTCCAGAAACCACCCTGATCGTTTGGAGATTCATGCCATTTGTAGTTTGCTTTTGCACTGTCGCGGCGGTCTGCGACCGTCACCCAGCAAATCACACGACGCTCACGGAACACCGCTACCATTTGGATACCAGGAATCAGCCGGAGGACGGACTGGTGGGCAACACAAACTCCGATAAATCGCGAGCCGGTGAACCCGAATTCACACGAAAGGCAGGGACGCGACGCCGGTCCGTATTCCATCAATCCCCAACCCTCAACTTTCAACCGCCAACACGCCCCGGACGCCAAATCCTGAACGCACCTGTCGCGCCGCAGCCGGAGGCGCAGGCGGAAGACCCGAAACAAACCACGAATATATGCGAATTTCGTGAATAAATGCACGTTTCAGGCCCAATTTAGGCATTAGAATTGCAGCATCGGGAGCCGATATGGCATGGCGAAGACGAAATAACGATTTGACGGGACCGATTGCCGCATTTACGGGTATTGGCGGGCTTGCCTTCATTTTCATTCCGGGCTTTCGCCAGGTGGCTTTTGTCATTGGATGGATTTCCCTCACTGTCATTGGGCTGGCGGTTGCCGGTCTGGCCATCCTCGGCATCTTCCGGCTGGCGACTCCGGAGCGCAACATGCGGGGAATGACAAGGAACGTGTTTGTGCCGCCGCCTCAAACGTTGGACCAAAAACCGGATGAAGATGAACCGGAACCGGAACAGACTCCCAAACCAATATTCACGCCAACCGAAATGCTCCAACAAGTTCGCTCGATTGACTGGTTCCAATTCGAAAAATTAATCGAGCTTGTTTATCGGAAGCTGGGCTACGAGGTGACCCGGCGCGGCGGCGCAAATCCGGACGGCGGGATTGATTTGATCATTCAGAAGGACGGGCAGTGCGCGGCGGTTCAATGCAAGCAGTGGAAGGCGTGGCGCGTTGGTGTGAAGCCGGTCCGGGAATTCCTGGGCGCGTTGACGGACACGGGTATTCAGCGGGGGAAGTTCATCACCCTGTGCGGTTACACCAACCAGGCCATGCAGTTCGCCAAAAAACACGACATCGAGATTGTGACCGAGGTTGAGCTGACCCAAATGTTTGAATCCACTGACGCCCGATTCGACCCGGAAATACTCGACCTGTTGCATGACACGCGAAAGTTTTGTCCGAAATGCGAACGTGAAATGGTGATACGAGTTGCCGAGCAGGGACCCAATCCCGGCAGCAAATTCTGGGGATGCTCGGGATATCCGCGCTGCCATTTCACGATGCCGATTGTCGAAACCAGCCCAACGCCCGTTGAAGCCGCGCCCAGAGCCGAGGTTCACTCCTTCGCGTAAGTTCACGCTCCCCAATCCGGACCACCCGCCTGGCCGACACTAGTTCAAGCGCAAACGATAGAAACGACAGGGCGAATTGGTGGCGCCCAGGTCGGTGAAGTAAAGCAGTTCAGATTCAAGTGTATTGGTGGCGAGCGCCGTCCAGGCCGACAGGTTGGTCGAGCATTCGATGATCAGGGTTTGTCCGGCCACGCCCGTGAGGTCAAACCCAAATCCATTGGTCGTGAAACCAATGTTGCTGCCAGCGGTGAGTATGGCCGGCGCCGGCAGGATTCCGTCATAAATCCGGGCGCGATAGAAGCGATTGGGAAACAAGCTTGATTGCGGGTCGGTGAAAACGAACAGGCCGGCGTCCGTGACCAGGTTGGTTTGAATGGGTGTCCACTGGATAAAATCAGTCGAGGCTTCGATGACGATCACCTGTCCCGACAGGCCCCGAACATTGAAACCGAACGCACCCGCATGGAAACCCAGACCGCCGTCGCCGGTAAGAATTCCTGGCGGTGTAAGCGGTGAAACCTGCGCGATGCTTTCCACGAACCAGCTGGAGCTGGTGTAGTATCCGCCGGTGGTAAAGCCGCGAGCGCGAATCAAGGAATTGACCGACAAGGAAAGGCCGCTCAAGCCCCACCCGCCGGGGATACGGGTGGCCGAGCCTGCAGCGATCCAATTGGAGCCGTCGGTTGAGGTCTCGAAAGTGGCGCGCCACACCTCCGGGGTCGTGCCGGCGCGCAGCCACGTTACCGTCTGGCCGTCTGAGGAGAGGGATTGACTGCCAGGGTCCGTAGGAGTCAGTCGGGCCAAGCCACTGCGCGATTGACCGCAGACGTTGGTGAAGAGGCCGCCGACCAGCACTGCACCATCCGGCTGGAGGGCGAGCGCCAGAACATTCGAGCTGGCCGAGGGGAAAAATGTCGTGTCAATCGAGCCGTCTGAATTCAGGCGGCCGAGATTCGTGCGCGCCTGTCCGGCGAGAGTGGTGAAACTCCCGCCGACGAGGATTTTGCCGTCGGCTTGAAGTGCCAGCGAACTAACGGGTCCGTTTGCGCCGGGATTAAAGGCGCTGTCGAGGGTGCAGTTCGGGTTGAGTCGGGCCAGGTAATTGCGGGTCGTGCTCAACAGGCTCACGAAATTGCCGCCCACAAGAATCTTTCCATCCGGCTGGATGAGGATGGCGTCAATCACACCGCTGGGCGCAGTGTTAAAGGTGGTATCCACGGCGCCGTTGGTGTTGAGCCGATCCAGGTAGCACCAATTGTTGCAAAACCAGCCGCCGGCCATGATCCGACCGTCGCTCTGCAAAGCCAACGATAAAACGCCCGGGCTGTTGATGGGGCAGGAGAAACTGTTGTCCACGGAGCCGTCCGGATTGAGGCGGCCCAGGTTGGGAATGAACTGACCATCCAGCAGGCCCAACTGGCCGCCCACGAGGATTTTGCCGTCCGGTTGGACGGCCAGCGCATTGACGAAGGCCGTTCCGCCCAGGCTGACGCTCGGCGCAAAATTGGTGTCGAGCGTGCCGTCGGCGTAAAGCCGGGCAATGCAGGTGCGGATTTGGCCGGAAAGATTTTGAAAGTATCCGCCGACAAGAATTTTGCCGTCGGGCTGAACAGCGAAGCAATTAACGAGGTTATCCGCGCCGGGATTAAAACCGGGATCGGTCGAGCCGTCGGGGTTGAGGCGCCCGATGAAATTGCGCGGCTGACCGCCGAGATTGGTGAAGGAACCACCGACAAGAATTTTGCCGTCAGGCTGGACAGCCATGGCGCAGACCTGGCCGCTGGCGTTGACGCTGAGCGAGTCCGGGACGGCAAGATTGATGGTGAGAGCAGCGTTGCTGCTGACGGCGGAGCCGTAGGGTGTGGAAACGAGAACGGAGTACGTACCCAAATCTGCGCCGGAAACATCGGCAAGAGTGAGCGTGGGCGAATTGGGCGCCGAGATGTTCGTGCCATTTTTTCGCCATTGATACGTGAACGGAGCGCTGCCGATGGCGGCGACGGTGAAGTTGGCGCTCTGCCCGGCGTCGGCGAATTGGTTCGCGGGTTGCAGGGTGATGACCGGCTCGATTACAAACAGCGATGCGACCGAACTGGTGATGCTGCCCCATGAGTTGGAAATGATGACGGAATAATCTCCCGCATCACCGCCCAGCACGTTGCTCAACGTCAGCGTCGGGCTGATTGTGCCGGAGATGTTTCCGCCATCCCCCAGCGCGGCCCCGTTCCGATACCATTGGTAAGTCAATGTCGGCGTGCCACCGGCCGCCACGCGGAAGACAGCCGTCGTGCCCGCGTTGTTTGTCTGACTCACCGGTTGGGTGACCATCAGCGCCGGGCCGATGATGTTTTCCACGAACCAGGCTGAACCGTTGTATTGGCCTCCCGACAAATAACCGCGCGCACGAATGTTGGCGTTGGCCGGAACAATGACCGCGCTGAGCTGCCAGCCGCCTGTCACGCGTCCGCCCGCGCTCAGGTTGACCCAATCGGCGCCATTGGTCGAAGCCTCAAACGTGGTGCGCCAGACTTCCGGGCTCGTGCCGCCCCGCAGCCAGGTCACCGTGGAGCTGTCGAAGGAAAGGTTTTGGGTCGCGGGCTCGCTGTTGGACAACCGTCCGATGTTCGTGCGGGATTGCCCGCCCAGTACGGTGAGGGCCGCCGCCGAAGTGCCACCGCCGCCCACGACAATTGCACCGTCAGCCTGAATGGCCAGAGCGTAAATCGTGTTGTTCGCGCCCGGGTTGAACGTGGTGTCCACCGAACCGTCCGCGTTCAGCCGCGCGAGGCGGTTGCGCGTCTGGCCGCCGACGGTGGTGAAGCTGCCGCCGAGCAGAATCCTGCCATCGGTCTGCAAGGCAAGTGTGTTGACCAAACCGACGACGTTTGGATTGAAGTTAGTATCAACTGTGCCGTCCGCATTCAGCCGCGCGATATGGTTGAGGTTGGTTCCGCCCAAAGTGGTGAACGCGCCGCCCAGCAGAATCTTGCCGTCCGCCTGCACCGCAATTGTGTACACGGTGCTGTTGGCGTTCGGGTTGAAGTTGGTATCGAGGGTTCCGTCCGCATTGAGCCGGGCGATATGGTTAAGGTTGGTTCCATCCAACGTCGTGAACACACCGCCGACCAGAAGTTTGCCGTCCGGCTGCAATGCCAGTGCGTTCATGGCGCCATTTGCGGTCACCGCAATGTTGGTATCGAGGGTGCCATCGGGGTTGAGCCGGGCGACGTCCGCCGTCAAGGCCGGTTTTCCCACCAGTGAAACTGCCGCCGACCCAGATTTTACCATCGGCTTGAAGCGCGAGCGCATTGACCGGTCCGGTGAGCGCAGTCACGAAGTTGGTGTCTGGGTTTCCCGCGCTGTCAATCCGCCAGACGTAGCTGACGGTTTGCCGGTCCGATCGTGTCCCCGCAACAACGATTTTCCAATCTGGCTGCACCAGCAACCCGGATACGCTGGTGTAACTGCCGACGCCGCTGACGCCGTTGCCACCGCTCCCGGCGCCCGGATTGAACGGGGCATCCAGGGTTCCGTCCGGATTGAGCCGGCCCAACCGGTTGCACGACTGTCCACCCAGCGTGGTAAACGAACCGCCAACCAGAATCTTGCCGTCCGGCTGCACGGCCAGCGCGGTCACCACCCCATTCGCACCCGGGTTGAGCGAATCCGGCACGGCCAGATTAAGCGTCAACACCGCCACCGCGCTGGTCACGCTGCCGAAGGCGTTGGTGACCACCACGTCGTAGTTGCCCGCGTTCGTCGCCTGCAAGTTGGTCAGAGTGAGGGTGGAAGAGGTTGCTCCCGTCAACTCGACACCGTTCTGGCGCCAGCGGTAATACAGCGGCTGGGTGCCCAGCGCCGTCACGGAGAAGGACACGGATTGCCCGGCGTTTGTAAACTGATTCACGGGCTGGCTGGTGAGCAGCGGATCTATCACCGTCAAGGTTGCCACCGCGCTGGTCACGGTGCCGGAGGTGTTGCTCAAAACGACCGAATAACCGCCGGCATCCGCGCCGAACACATTGCTCAGCGTGAGCGTCGAGGTGGCCGATCCGGAAATGTTTCCGACATCGTTCAGATTGGCTCCATTCTTGAGCCACTGATAACTGATCGGCGCGGCACCCACGCCCGTCACGTTGAACGTGGCGGTGGTGGCGGCATTATTGGTGCGGCTGGAAGGCGAGGCAGTGAACACGGGCGGTCCCGCAATCGTTTCCACAAACCAGTTGCCGGCCACGACGAAGCCGCGCGCCCGGACCAGGCAGCCGGCGGGAAGGGAAAGGCCGCCGGCGCTCCAACCGCCCGGAATGCGCGCGGGGTCATTCAGGGCAACCCAGTTCGTACCGTCGGTCGAGAATTCAAAAGTGGCACGCCAGACCTCGGGCGAAGTTCCGCCGCGAAGCCAGGTGATGCTCGTTTGGTCGAAGGTGAGACTCTCCGTGGCAGGGGCCGTGTTGAGCAAACGCCCCAGATTGCCGCGCGGCTGGCCTGCTAAAGTTGAAAAGGAGCCGCCGACCAGGATGTTTCCATCCCTTTGCACGGCGAGCGCATAAATTTCACTGGCGCCAGGATTGAAGCTGGCATCGGCAGTGCCATCCGGGTTGAGTCGAACGAAATTGGTCCCCGGCAAGCCGCCCATCGCGTCAAAAAGCCCGGAGACCAGAATTCCGCCATCGGTCTGGAGGCCCATGCAATAGAGGTTGGGACAAGGCGAACAGGTGGGGGGTGGAACCGGTCCCGGGTTGAACGAAGCATCCACCGTTCCATCGGGATTGAGCCGACCGAGAAGGTAACGGGGCAGACCGCCCAAGCCAAGGATAGGACCCCCCACTAAAATCCGGCCATCCGGCTGCAGAGCCAAGCTGGCCACAATTCCGCCCTGACCGGGATTGAATCCCATGTCCACCACGCCATTGGTATCAAGCCGCCCGATCGAGTCACGGTTCTGCCCGCCGAGGTGAAGAAAGCCCCCGCCAACCACGATTTGGCCGTCGGGCTGGATCGCCAGAGCACTAACGGAAAGATCCGCGCCGGGATTGAATCCAGAATCCAGCGTACCATCGGGAAGAAGTCGCCCGATATGACTGCGGGCCTGGCCGCCGAGCGAGGTGAAGTCGCCGCCCACGATGATCGCCCCATCGGCCTGCACGGCCAGACAACGCACCAGGCTGTTCGCATCTGAGCTAAACGTGGCATCAATTGTCCCATCCGGATTCAACCGGGCCAAGCGGTTGCGGCTGACGCCCGCCAGGGTCGTAAATCCGCCGCCCACCACAATTTTCCCGTCGGGTTGCACGGCCAGACAGGCGACGATTCCATTCGCGCCCGGATTGAAGCCGTTGTCCAGCGTGCCATCGGCGTTAAGCCGCGCGATCCGGTTGCGCGTTGGGCCGCCGACGTTGATGAACGTTCCGCCCAGCAGAATCTTTCCATCCGGCTGAACCGCCAGCGCGTTCACTTGGCCGTTGACTCCCGGGTTCAACCCGTCGGTCAGTGCGAGATTGACTCTTAAACTCGCGACCGCGCTGGTCACGCTGCCAAATGCGTCGGTGGCCACCACGTCATAACCGCCGGCGTTGGTCGCCTGCACGTTGATCAACGTCAGGGACGGCAATGTCGCGCCAACCAGGATTGCGCCATCCTTGCGCCATTGGTATTGGAGCGGCTGCGTGCCCAACACGGAAACACTGAACGTCACTGTTTGCCCACCGTTCACAAACTGGCTGGCAGGATTGGTGACGAGCAACGGGTCCACCACGCTCAAGCCCGCTACGACACTCGTCGTGCTGCCCCAGACGTTGGAAACGACGAGCTGGTACGCGCCCGCGTCGCCGCCCAGGACGTTGGTCAACGTGAGCGTCGGGGTGAGCGCGCCGGAAACATTTCCGCCGTCTGCCAGATTTGAACCGTTCTTCAACCACTGGTAATTCAACGGCGTTGTGCCCAAAGCGGTCGCGTTGAACACAACGGTCTGGCCCGCGTTGTTGGTTTGGGTGGCCGGCTGGCTGGTGAGCAGCGGGTCAAGCACCGTCAGCGACGCGACCGCGCTGGTGATGCTGCCAAACATATTGGTGACCACGACCTGATAGGATGCGGCGTCGCCGCCCAACACGTTGCTGACGTTCAAGGTCGCGGTGTAAGCGCCGGAGATGTTCCCGCCGTCCACGAGTCCGGCGCCGTTCTTGAGCCAATGATAGCCGAGCAATCCCTGGCCGGTGGCGCTCACGGCAAACGTGGCCAAGGTGAAAGGAGTGTTCGTCTGGCTCGCGGGTTGACTCAGAATCACAGCGGGGCCGACGACGTTTTCGACAAACCAGCTTGAGCCGTCGCTGCTGCCCGCCACGAAACCGCGCGCCTGGATGGTGGCGTTGCCGGTCAGGTTCAAATTCGTGGCCTGCCAGCCGCCGGCCACCCGGGTCCCGTTTTGCCGCACCCAATCCGTGCCGTTGGTGCTGGCCGCAAAGGTCGTCAGCCAGATTTCCGGCCCGGTGCCCGACCTCTGCCACGTGATGGTGGTGGAATTGAACGTGAGAATATTGGTCGCACTGCCCGTGCGGTTGAGCCGGCCGATGAATTGCCGCGGCTGCCCGTCCAATGAACCGAACTGGCCGGCCGCGATCACTTCTCCATCCGGCTGCACGGCCACGCAAAGCACCGTGTTGTCCGCACCCGGATTGAAGGTCGCGTCCGCGCTGCCGTCGCTATTGAGCCTCGCGAGGTTGGTCCGGCTAAAGCCGCCCACGAGGGTGAAGGTGCCGCCCAACACCAGCCGGCCATCCACCTGCACGGCGAGCGTCTCCACCGGCCCGTCCAAACCCGGATTGAAGCCGGCATCGGGCACGCCGTTTATATCCAACCGGCCGAGGTAGTTGAGCGGCTGTCCGGCGAGCGACGTGAAATTGCCGCCGACTGCAATGCTCCCGTTCGTCAGCACGGCGATGGCGTTGATGGTGGCATTCGCGCCGGGATTGAAGCCCAGGTCCGGTGTGCCGTCGGCGTTGAACCGTCCGAGGTTCGTGCGCGATTGTCCGCCCAGCACCGCGAAGTTGCCGCCCACGAGAACTTTTCCGTCCGCCTGCAATGCGATGGCGTAAACCGTCCCATCCGCTGCCGCGGTGAAGTTGGTGTCGAACGTGCCGTCGGCGTTGAGTCGTCCGATCCGGTTGCACGCCTGCCCCGCGAGATTGGTGAAGCTGCCGCCGACCACGATTTTCCCGTCCGGCTGCGCGGTCATCGCGTAAATGTCATCGCTCGCGCCCGGATCGAACGCGGCGTCCAGGCTGCCGTCCGGATTCAACCGTCCGAGGCGATTTCGCGGCGCGCCGTCCACATAGGAGATGCCCCCGGCGAGCAGGATTTTTCCATCCGTTTGCAGCGCCACCAGGGGGTCGGCCGTGGAGAACGGAATTCCCAGCAGACCGCCGGTGAAGTTGGCGTCCAGACTGCCGTCGCTGTTCAATCGCGCGACGCCCACCTGGGTCTGGCCGCTCGACGGCCGAGAACATTCCGCTCATCAGGATTTTTCCGTCCGGCTGGACTGCCACGGAACGAACTTCGTAGTTGGGGACGGGATTCAATGAATCCACGGTCGCAACGTTCACCGTCAGGAACGCCACCAGGCTCGTCACCGAACCGAAGGTGTTGGTCACGACGACACTGAAAGTGCCGCCGGCATCCGCGCCTGGCACATTGGTCAATGTCAGTGATGCATTCGTCTGGCCGGGCAACGCCACGCCATTCATGAGCCATTGGTAGTTCAGCGCCGTGCCCGTCGCCGTCACGCTGAACAGCGCGGTCTGGCTGACGTCAACATACTGATTGGCCGGCGGGCTGGAGATGTAAGGATCAACGACCGTCAGGTTTGCGACCGCGCTGGTGACGGCGCCGAAATTGTTGCTGACGACCACCGAATACGCCGCGGCATCGGCATGCAATACGTTGGTCAACGTGAGCGTGGCATTGGTGGAGCCGGACAAATTGCCGCCGTCGGACAACTTCGTTCCATTCTTGCGCCAGCGATAAGCCAGCGTCGGCGAACCGTCGGCCTGTACGGTGAACGTGGCGGCCGTGCCGGCGTTGTTGGTCCGGCTGGCGGGTTGGGTCACGACCACGACCGGCCCGGCGTACGCCTCGACGTAGCTTTGCGAGGCGTTGTGGTAGCCGCCGGCAACGAAGCCGCGCGCCCGGATATGGGCATTGACGGGGGCGGAAATGCCCGTGCGCTGCCACCCTCCCGCGATGCGTGTGGCTGCGCCGAGACTGACCCAGTTGGTGAGGTTCGTGGAGCTTTCAAACGTCGTGCGCCACACTTCCGGGCTGCCCCCGCCGCGCAGCCAGGTAATGGTGGAGTTGGTATAAGATCAGCGCCTCGGTGGCCGGTGCATTGGTCAGCCGTCCCAGGGTGGAATACGTGGCGTTGCAGAATTTTCCCGTCGCGCTGGATTGCGATCGAGTGGACGCCGCTGGGAATATTTGCCGTGAAATTGGTGTCCACGGTGCCGTCGCCGTTGAATCGGGCGAAATAAGGGAACCCGAACCAGCCGATCGCCGTCCCGCCCGCCAGGATTTTCCCGTCGCTTTGGACGACGATCGTGTCCGTATCTCCCAGGTAACCGGGGCGGACGCTGGCCGTGAAACTGGTGTCCACCGTGCCGTCGGCGTTGAGCCGCGCCAGGTCGTTATGGAATTCGCCGTCGATGTAAAGGAAAAGGCCGCCGGCGAGAATTTTTCCGTCGGCCTGGACCGCCAGGGCATGGACCTCATTGTCCGCCGACGCCGCAAAGCTCGTGTCCGGGCCGCCGTTGGTGTTCAGCCGGCAGATGTAGTTTGTCGCCACCCCGTTGAAACCGAGGAAGGCTCCGCCCGCGAGAATCTTCCTGTCCGGCTGCATCGCCAGCGTGTAAATGACGTTGCTCGCGCTGGCGCTGAAGGTGGTGTCCGGCAAACCGTCCGCCTTCAGCCGTCCGATGGAATCGCGCAACTGGCCGGCCAGGTTGGCGAAGCTTCCCGCGACGACCAATTTTCCATCGCCCTGAAGGAGCAGCGAGTAAACGTCGCCATCCGCCCCCGGATTGAACGTCGCGTCCAGTGTGCCGTCGGGATTGAGCCGGCCGAGGTGGCTGCGCGGCTGGCCGGCCAGGTTGGTAAAACTGCCGCCGACCAGGATCTGGCCGTTGGTTAGAACGACCGAGGTATAAACCTTATCGTTCGCGCCGGGATTGAATCCGGCGTCCAACGATCCGTCGCCATTGAGGCGCCCGAGGTAGTTGCGTGGCGCGCCATCCAGCGATGTGAACTGGCCGCCCATGGCGATCCTGCCATTCGGTTGCACCGTCATGGCGTAGACCGGGTTGTCCACCTGCGCGCTGAACGCCGGATCACTTTGCGCCCAGGCCAGGAAATCAGGTTCGAGAACAGGCTTGAAGCCACGCAACCGAAGACAATCTGCCTCTTGATTTTCAGGCAAGGTTTCATGTGAATTCAATGCTGACCGGTTCTGATTGATGTTCCGGCATTAGACCACGATCCGTGAAAAGCGGGCAACTTCAAAAGCAAAGCCCGGAAGTCGGGCGCCTGACTTCCGGGCTTTGAATGGGTTGGCCGACACGGAGTTTATTTTTCGCAGACCATCCGCTCCGCCCAGATCACATGTCACTCGTTACACATGGCGCCGCTGACGTCACGACCTGGCCTTGTCCCTGAACGGCGATTTTGGATTTTTTCGCAACGTCACTTCAGCCGGCCGGTTTTCGTTTCACTGCCCAACGTTCTGCATTTTCCGCGCGCTTGGATTCCGCCCATTGTTCCGCCGACAATTTGCCGTCAGTTTTGAGTTTGAAGATGCCGCGAAAGGCGTCAATTTGTTTATGCACTTCGGCGCGGGACAGTATTTTGAGCTTGGCCATGCACCATATTGCCGCAAGACCGAGGCCGGTAGCGAGCTAATTCTCGGGTCGTTTCCGGTCTTCCGCCTGCGCCTCCGGCTACGGCGCAGTACGAGGACCGCGTCCGCCTTTTGTCCGCTTCGTGGTAATTCGCGTAAATAGCGGACGATTTTTGCGGTTTGTTGT
>CAVWHM010000039.1:0-8479 GCA_963754775.1 uncultured Verrucomicrobiae bacterium | reverse complement strand
CTGTCGTCTAATGCGGCAATCGCCGTGACGTTGCTGGCCACAATCTGCTGGGGTAGGTTGGTATCACCGTCAGGGGGCATGCCGTAAGTACCGTCACCCAACTGGCCAGACTGGTTTAAGCCCATGGTCCACAGGCTGCCGTCGCTCTTGAGAAACAGGCTGTGGCCCCATCCTGCGGCAATTGCCGTGACGTTGCCGGGCACAATTTGCTCAGGTCGGTTGGCGTTGTTGTAAGTGCTATCGCCCAACTGGCCGTTGGCGTATCCAACCCATGGCCCACAAGCTGCCGTCGCTCTTAAGAAACAGGCTGTGCATGTTTCCTGCGGCAACCCTGGTCACGGGTTGTGCTCCGCTGGTAGCCGCTTGCAGCACTGCCACACAAAGCAGACAGGCAATCTTAAGTGTTTGCGGTGTGTTCATCCCTCATCAGTTTATCCAGTAAATCGGATTATAACCGAGCAAATATTATGCCTCGCGCCGCGAGCCTTGTATGCGATTTTGGTTCGATTCGACATACGCAGCCGAGAATAGAGTCTTTTCGGCCTGCGTGGTCTGAAACTGTTTCAATTTGTTTCAATGGGCGCGTTTCGGAAGAAGACGCTTGTTTTCCCAAGGAAAAGGGTGGCGGGAGCGGCGGGGCTCGAACCCGTAACCTCTGCCGTGACAGGGCAGCGCTCTAACCAATTGAGCTACGCCCCCGCAATGGGGCTTGTGAAGTTAGAAGATGCATCAGGGAGCGTCAAGGAGGTTTGGAAGAACAAATTCGGGCAGCAGACGCCAAGGAGGTGGGGGTGGGGAACCCCGCTGAAGAAACGTACTGCCACCCGAATGATTCATTCTTGCTTTTTTGAGGCGTTTTGTCAATAAGTTATCATACACACTCATACGCATTCGGCTTTGCATCTCTTGGCTTTACGCCGACAATTTTTTTCGTAAAGTGCCTGTGCCCGTCCCTTGGGGCCGGCATTCCGTTTCATCTCCTCGGCGGCCGGTGTCGTTGAATCATTGAAACGCTGGCTCGTTGCGTTGTAGCATTGTCCCGTCGGATGGATGAATACCGGCGTTTCGCGAAACTCATGAACCGGATCAAACTGCTGCCTGAACAGGTCGCCAATCAAATCGCCGCCGGCGAGGTGATTGAGCGCCCCGCGAGCGTCGTGAAGGAACTCGTTGAGAACGCCCTTGATGCCGGCGCGAAAAAGGTTTCCGTCGAAATCCAGGCTGGCGGACGCAGCCTCATCCGCGTAACCGATGATGGCGCCGGCATGAGCCGCGACGATGCGCTGCTTTGCCTCGAACGCCATGCGACGAGCAAGATTCAAAGGGCCGAGGATTTGGCGGTGATTGCCACGATGGGTTTTCGGGGCGAAGCGCTGCCGAGCATCGCCAGCGTCAGCCGCTTCACGTTGATCACGCGCGAACGTGACGGCGGTTCGCCCGAAGGCACGCAAATTGTTGTCAACGGCGGAAAAATTGCCGAAGTCAAGGCCGCCGGCAGCGCGACCGGCACCCATGTCGAAGTGCGGCAGCTCTTTTTCAACCTGCCCGCGCGCCGGAAATTTTTGCGCACCGAGGAGACCGAGGCGGCGCACATCCAGCATTACGTCACGCTCGCCGCGCTGGCGTTTCCCGAAGTCGCGTTTTCGTTCCAAAAAGACGGGCGGCTCGTCTGGCAATTGCCGGCGCTGAAATCCGGCGCGGCCACTTCGAGCCGGCTGGAGGCGTTGCGCGAGCGCCTGCGCGCCCTGCTCGGCGACGAAAAGCTTTTGCCCGTGAACTTCTCGGCCGCCCTCGACGACTCGTTCAAACCGGAAGAAACTGATATTTTTGAAACCGCGGGCGCTTCGCCGGAACCCGAGCCCCGGGCCCCATCCGCCATTCACGTCTGGGGTTTCATCGGGGCGCCGGGCGTGTCGCGGGCAACGCGTGAGAGCCAGCATTTGTTTGTCAACCGGCGCCCGGTCGAAAACCGCGGGCTCAATTACGCCCTGCTCGAAGGTTACCACACGTCGCTGATGAAAGGCCGTTATCCGGTCTGCTGCCTGTTCCTGGAAATTGACCCGGCGGCAGTGGACGTGAACATCCATCCGGCCAAGCGTGAGGTGAAATTTCACCGTGAATTTGAAATCCGCAAATTTGTGGCGCAGGCGGTCCAGGAAACATTGCTGGCGTTCCACTCGTCTGGGCTTCGCTCAGGCGCAACCAGCCCCGCGCCGGAAAAACCAAATGCAACTTATGACGCAGAGAAACAAAGACGCGGCGCAGAACGGGCGGGGGCAATCGGAAAACCATTTGAAGCAAAATCGCCACCGGAATTTTCCGCGCCCGCTCTGCCCAACTTTCCTGAAAAATTAAAACCGTCCCCGGCGGTTCAACAAGAGCCTTTGAAAACCGGTTTTGCTCCGACAAAACCGGCGGCGTCTGAACCGCAAACTCCATCTTCGATTCCCGGTCCTCCATCCTCGCCGGAGACCGCCCCCCCATCTGCCATCTCGCAACTCCCGGCTTCCGGCGGTATGCCGCTCCTGAGCGTTCCCCTGCGCCTCGTCGGCGTCATCGGCAAACTTTACGTGGTGCTTGAATCCGACCGCGGGCTGGTCCTGCTCGACCAGCACGCCGCGCACGAACGGATTTTGTTCGAGCAAATGTTGAACCGGATTGAGCAGAGCGGTTCCGCGCCGTCGCAAAAGCTGCTGTTGCCGGAGACCATCGAGTTGCCGGCGCGCGACGCGAATTTTTTGCGCGAGCAGTTGCCCACGCTCACGCGGCTCGGCGTCGGGTTGAGCGAATTCGGCGAGCGGACATTTTTGCTGGACACCCTGCCGCCGTTCGTCAAGGCCACCGACCCGCGCCGTTTCGTGCTCGACCTCGTGGACGAGTTGAAGGCGGCGGGACGCGAAGTGAATCTGGCGCGGCTGGGCGAGCACACGATTGCCAAGACCGTCTGCCGCCACGCGGTGAAGGCCAACGACCCCCTCGGCGGAAGGGAACTGGAAAAGCTCATCGAAGATTTGCGCCGTTGCGCGATGCCGTACACCTGCCCCCACGGCCGGCCAACATTGATTGAAATGAATTACCGGGAGCTGGAGAAAAAATTTGGACGGACGCAGTAAGTCTGGAACGCAAATGCACATCACGCTTTACAAGCCGGGAACCATCCCGATTCCGCCGAAACTTTATGGCGGGACGGAGCGCGTGATTTACTGGCTCGGCAAGGCGCTGGTGGAATTGGGACATCGCGTGACATTGATTGCCAGCGCGCGAAGCCACATCCCCGGCGCGGAGTTGCGCCCCATTACCAATGGCGAAACCGACCCGCGCGCGTGGCTGCGACTTTTGCCGGATGCAACCGACATTGTGCACTTGTGGGACAAGTCGGAGCCGAACGCGAACAAACCATTTGTCGTCACGGTTGAGGGCAACGGCCAGCCTGGCCAGAAATTTCACCCGAACACGATTTTCGTTTCACAAAAGCACGCCGCCAATCACGGATCGCGCCATTTTGTGCACAACGGTCTCGACGTTGGCGAGTATGCCTTTTCGGAAAAACGTGAGGACTATGCGGTGTTTCTGGCGAAGGCGCGCTGGAAGGTGAAAAATTTTCCCGGCGCGGTGGCGGTGGCGCGGCGGGTGGGAATTGAATTGCGCGTGCTCGGCTCGCGCAATTGGCCATTTGATTTGCAAAAATGGCTCCCGCCAATTCGCGGCGTGCGTTACTATGGCATGACCGGGGGGCCGGAAAAACGCGATTTGCTGGCCAAGGCGCGCTGTCTGATCTTTCCCGTGCGTTGGGAAGAACCGTTTGGCATTTCGTTGACGGAAGCACTCGCGAGCGGCGCTTACGTCGTGGGCACGCCGTATGGTTCCTTGCCGGAAATCGTCCTGCCGGCGACCGGCGTGCTGAGCGCCCAGGCCGGGAAACTCGTCGAGGCTGTGAAAAATCCGCAGCGATTCAATCCGCAAGCGTGCCGCGACCGCGTGTTGCGGGGGGGGCTCACACATTTGGACATGGCGCGGAAATATCTCAAATACTACGAGCAGGTCCTGGCTCACGGTTCATTGGGCGAAGCGAAAGAACCGGCGCCGGCGACCAAACCGGGTTTCGTGGCAAAACAGCTTTTGCCGTGGGAAGATTGAGTTTAACCTCCACGCATGAAAGTCAGCGGATTCACCTTTTTGCGCAACGGACAAAAGCTCGGCTATCCGTTTGTCGCGTCCATCCGCTCCCTTTTGCCCGTCGTGGATGAATTCATGGTCGCGCTGGGTCCGTGTGACGACGACACGGAAAAGCAATTGCGCGCGATCGGCGATCCCAAAATCCGCATCATCCCGACGCAATGGAACGAACGCATCCGGCCGGATTACAGCGTCAAAGGCTTTGTTTATGGCCAGCAGAAATCCATCGCCCTTTTCAACTGCACCGGCGATTGGGCGTTTTATCTGGAAGCCGACGAGGTCATCCACGAAAACGATCTGCCGAAAATCCGCGCAGCTATGGAAAAACATCTGAACGACCAACGCGTTGAGGCGTTGGCGTTCGATTACCTGCATTTCTACGGCAACGCCAATACCTGGGTCTGGTCGCCGGGCTGGTATCGTTCCGAAGTCCGTATCATCCGCAACACGATTCCAACGTGGTCGTCCGAAGCGCTGTTTTTCAATGTTGTCGTGGGCCACAAAAAATCCCGTTACCCGCGCGCCGCGCACACGGGCGCGACGATTTATCATTACGGCTGGGTGCGCAGTGAGGCACAAATGAACCTTAAAACCGCCGCCACCCATCAATTCTGGGATGATCAATCGCTGCCGGCGATGGATTACACGAACATTGATCCGGCGGTACTCAAACTTT
The DNA here is from genome assembly GCA_963754775.1 of uncultured Verrucomicrobiae bacterium. Classification (GTDB taxonomy): domain Bacteria; phylum Verrucomicrobiota; class Verrucomicrobiia; order Limisphaerales; family UBA11358; genus UBA11358. The sequence continues at coordinate 3,627 of CAVWHM010000039.1, read as the reverse complement.
TCACCGGCACGCATCCCAGGGTGGTGCGGGATTGGCTGCCGCAAGCCGACGGAATCTTCCGGGCCGATCCGAACCACCAATTGAGCGCGCGCGAAAAAAAACACCGCCGGATGCTGAAGCTGGAGAAGTGGTTTGGGCTGAAGTTCAACAAGAAACACTACCGGCTGGTTCGCTGAAAGCCTGCTCACACGCCTTGATCACCACGCCGGTTTGAATTTCAGGAAAGGTTTTTCCCGCCAGCACAAAGGAAAAGAATCCCCGCCCGGAGTAGAACCCTTTGACCCAACCCATTATTTCGCAGGCTGCGGGCGGTTGTAAAGTTGAGGATTCAGACTGGCGTCATTATACATTTTGAGTTGCCGGTAAATCTTGAAGCGGCGCGCACCCGATTGCAATTGCGCCAGCAATTCCTCAAGGCAGTTTTTCAAGTCGGTCAATTGTTCCTCCAGTACGCCGCATTTTTCCGCGCATTTGCGCCGATGCTCCTCCGTGGCGGATTTCCGGCCGGCTTCCAGCCGCATGTGATAAACCTTTAACGAGAGAATCGAGAGCCGGTCTATGATCATGCCGGGAGTTTCGGAATGTAATGGACTTTCAGGATTTGGCGGTGGCAATTGGCCCAGCAGCCAGACATCCATTTGCTCAACGGCGTCGTTGCGCGCCTGGTTGCAACAGTCAATCGCGCGCTTGGTGTCGCGCACCCGCTCAAGGCTCAAATCCTCGCGCCGTGCAACGTCTTCCTCGTGCCACAAATCAAAATTCATCCGATGATTCCGTTCGATTGCGTTCCAAGGAACGCCGGGTTCAGGCGGCGTGGAAGTTTCATGCCAGCGGGCAGTCCATTCGATATGACGACGGACAATTTCGCCAGCCGGCAATTGCAATTGCTTCATACCCCGGCAACTTGAAATGGAACCATCATGCCGACAAGCGAAAAAACCGTCAGATGACATTGCATTCGTTAAAGGCGGCGACACTGGCTTTCAACACCCGCTCCAGTTCGATGTCTTCCACGGCAAAACCAGCCTCCGGCTCAACGATCCAATCAGGATGCTGAAATGGAACGGTGGCACCGGGACCAGTTCGTTTGACAAGCATGAGCACACGCTTGCCGAGCGCTGTAGCAAGGTGCAGAAATCCGGTGTCTCCGCCCACAACGACGGTTGAAAGTTTCATCAAGCCGGCGTCCGTCAGGCGCGGAATCCCGGCGGCCACGGTGAAACCGTCCGCCTGCGCTGGTTCGAGCCGTGGCCGATCTCCAAGACCTCCACTGAAAATAACTTGAATGCTACGCTTGCGCCAAAAACGTGCCAACGCCAAAAAATTCTCCAGCGGCCAGTTTTTGAACGGTGTGCTGGTAAACGGTTGGAGGTAAAGCGTGGGCTTGCCCGGGTCCAAATTATTTACCGCAAAAAATTGCCGCGCTTCACCGAACGCGACATCAGGCAAAACGTATTCGTTACGGACACGCCCGATTTTCAGACCGCACTGTCGCAACAATGACAGGTTCCATTCCGCCGGGTGAATGTGTTCGTTGCGCCGGACGCGGCGGGTGTAAAGCCAGCCACGCGGCGGATGATACACGCAACCCCAGCGCTGTGGCGCGCCTGTCCACCACGATAAAATTTCCGTTTCGCCGTAGCCCTGAAAATCAATGACGCGGGAAAATCCCGGCGCGCGCAGCCGGCACAGCAGCTCAAATGTGCCGCGGCACATGGCCTGCAGGTTTTTCGAAAAATAAACCGCGCGGTCAAGCGGGATGACCTCGTCAATTTCCGAAAAGCCGCGCAGGAGCAGCGCGTTTTCCTGTGAGACCAGGAAGCAAAGTTTCGCGTCCGGAAAATTGTCATGTACGGCGTGGACCGCGGGCAGCGTGAACAAAATGTCGCCGATGGATTTGAGCCGGATGATTAAAATGCGGGGGGAAGCTCCCCCGGGCTTGATAATGACAGTCGGGCCGGTGGCTGTGGCCGGAGAAACCAACGCTCCGTCATCCCTGGGAACCGCTTGCATGGAAAGCCAGTATGCGTTGTGGCAGCGAGCCTGTCGAGTCGCAGCGTGTGTCCTAATCTGTTGCCAGCCCCCCAACACACGCTAATATTTTGCAGTCGGCTGCTGTTCCGGGAACAGGACGATGAAATGATGAAGACCAAGCTACTGAATCATTTTTTGTGGCAGCCAAAGGGGTACGTGTCCTCGCTGCAAGATTTGAGCCAGGCCGATGGCGTTGTGGCAAAATACGATTTGACCGCCGCCATTGGCGGCACGACCGGCAACGGCCATCCTTTGACCGTCGTTGAATTGGCCGCGGGCAAGGTGATCGGAGATTTAAGGCTGGCAGCCACAAGTGCGGACAGGGTGACGGGAGGCGTCCAGAGCTTCTTCAACTGCAAGGAGCCCCTGAACCATTACTTGCTGCGCCGCCGGCGTTTTCGAATCCCGCGGCACCGGCGCGGCACAGCCCTGTTGCTCGGCACATCCAATAGCGACAATTATTATCATTGGCTCCTCGACTCACTGCCTCGCTGGAAGCTGTTGCAGGAGGCCGGATACACGGATTACGACCGTGTGCTGTTGTGCAGCAAACCGTTTCGTTTTCAGGATGAAACGCTCGACCGCTTGAACGTGCCGGAGGGAAAACGCCTGCGGTGCAACAAGAATTTCGTGCACCAGTTCGACCGGCTCGTGGTGCCCGCAATGCCTTTTCCGTTGTGGCAGGTCGCGCCCTGGGCGTGCGAATGGGTGCGTTCACTTTTTCCAGAACGCAGCGGCGGACCGGAACGGATTTATCTCAGCCGCCGCGATGCAGGGAAACGCCGGCTCGTCAATGAAGCGGAACTGGAGGCGCGGCTGGAAAGCATTGGATTTGTCTGCGTTCAGCCGGAAAAGATGTCCGTCGCCAAACAGGCAGCATCGTTCAGCGCGGCAAAATGGGTGGTGGCCCCGCACGGCGCCGGTCTCACGAACCTGGTATTTGCCCCGCGCGGCGCAAAGGTGATCGAACTGCTTCATCCCGAAAATCAGACTCCCTGCTTCAACCACCTGGCCCTTGCCTGCGGCCTGCGTTACACGTCGTTGCTCGGAACCCGCCCGCGCACGCTGGCACTTCACGACGATCGCGCCCCCGAATTCATAATTGAAATCGCGGAAGTATTGCGCCTCCTGACCGGGAACGAATAATTGCCCATGCCCGATAGAAACGTGATTCTGACAACGCTGCACCGCGCGAACTTCGCATATGTCGCGCCATTCGTCCTTTCCCTGAAACGCACCGGTTACACGGGGCAACTGGTGGTATTCGCCAGCGCTGTGGATGACGAAACCTGCGCGAAACTTCGCGAACTCGGCGCCACGATTGTGCCGTTCCATTTTTCTGGCAAACGCGACCGCCAAAGACTTGCCCGGCTGTGGCCTTTGTGGCGGTGGTATTTTTGACCCGCGCTTCTCAAGCCGCCAAGGAAAGCTCGCGCATCGCGTGTTGCACGTTCGCTATCGCCGCCACCTGTTGTATCTGCAATATCTGCGCGAACACGGCATGCGCTTTGATCGCGTGATGCTCGCCGACGCGAAGGATGTTATCTTTCAGGCGGACCCGTTCTCGTGGAATCCGGAACCGGGGGTTCATTT
>CAVWHM010000038.1:0-167107 GCA_963754775.1 uncultured Verrucomicrobiae bacterium | reverse complement strand
TAATGAGCAATGAATCCATTATTGCCAACCACATATAAATTAGCGGAAATACCCCACATCTTTTTTATTCCTACTCCGATAAAAACCGAATCTATTGGGAGTTGCTGAATATTTTTGCCATTCCAATGGAACCATGGGTCAAGCCAAATATTGGTGTCATTGATCGCAAAAACAGAATGAACCACAGGAGGAAGCCCCTGAAATAGAAGTTGTTGCACATTCCATGATTGTCCGTCCCATCTTGTAATATTATAAACGTGCCACCTTGATAAATTTCTCCCACTGCATACGCCAGGGTGTCATTAATTATTGCAACATCGAATAGAGCGCTGCTACCGCTGCCATCACCAAGATTGTATGTCGTCCAGGTAAAAACATGGCTTGTCGTATCCATCGTTGTTGCTTTTGTTGTAACGCTTGCTGCTCCTGCCAGAGAAAGCGTGTACGTATATGTGTGCGAGGGGGATATCCCGTATCCGGATTGTCGTGTCCGTGCCAATTAATTTTATATTTGCCACAACAGAGGTATCTCTCGTAAGCTGTGCCGTGCGACTTACGAAACCGGAACCAAGATGAAGTATAAGCCATGCCTCCGTGCAGTTTACATCGTTTACTGTCAATGCAAGGGTGCCGTCAGGCGGCGGTCCGACTGGGTTTTTCTTACAGGTGAGTGCGCAAAGTGATAAAAGAAAAGGTAAAACGAATAAAACGTTTTTCATGTGAACTCAGTAATATAAAGAGGCAAGTGTTCAAAAAAAGTTTTATCTCGTTCCCAATCTCTGATTGGGAACGTCCTTGCTTTCAGCTGAGCCTCCGCGGATTGCGTTCCCAATCCCAAAGGGATCACTTCGTGACGGGACGTTGGGAACGAGATTATGAGATTGAATTTATTCAGAAGCATTTTGCAAAACCGTGTCGGCTGCCGGTGCCTGTCAATCCAATACGCCCACAACACAAGGAGCCAGACGGCCATTACAACGACGGCGAGCGCAACAACATTCGGGGGCGGACCTCCGATGATGTTTCCGGCTGATACAAAAACGAGAAATACAATGAACGACCAGAACGAATATTTCCCCACACGGTCAACAGCGGTAGTTGAGCGAAGGTACAAGACAATGCCGATCACGAAAAGAGCGCCTTCAACGATGATCGTTGCGGGGGATAGAATTCCACAATCCCAACCCGACGTACGTCTTCACACCCGGCACGAGGGGCAAATCCGGCCGATGCACAATCAGGTCAAGAAGCCAGTGGCTGAGCACGCAGGCCGCAGAATCCAGGCATTTCTTGCGGAACGGCGGATGGCATATACACCGCTCCGAAAACGATTGCCGATCCGATCCCCGTCAGAAGACTGTGCGATACCGGATAATCGTAGAAGTCGAAGGGCGTATACGCCGTGTCGCCCGGATTGATTCGCACGTGCTCAATACCGAGCAGCAAAAAGATCGGCCAGAGCAGGTCCACAAATTGGGCAGCCATGATGAGTGTGCCGAGCGAAACTTTGGGCGCAGCTTTTTTAGCTCCCAGCGCAACTGCAAAATGCCCGATGAACACTACATCCTCCTGTGTGTAACTGCATCCATTGTAGAAATGAATTCTGCTTTCTTCAGCGACCCCACCCTACCCTCTCCTGTCAGGGGAGGGATTATTAAAGTATGTCGCCAATGCCGAGCGTGAGTGTGAACCCGCGGGGCTCCACTCCACGCCAGGTCAGGTCAAACCGGAAAATATGAGAATGCGGCTTATGCTTACCCCACCTTCATATACCAGCCGTTTGTTGTGTTAAAGATCGGCGGCCCGGCGAGAGCCGAAGGCGAAAGCCACGATTGTGCAACGGACCCAAACACAATCAGCTCCAGATTGCTTTGAGTGAAAAACGGAATTCCGCTTGCAAGAAACGGGATCCGCCTGAAGTTGTGCTCGACGGAAAGGAGCACGAAGCGGTCTCCCGAAAATTCCTTTACATTTTTCTTCTCGAAGAGGCGCAGGTGCGGATCGGCCACTGCCGTTTGCACCGGCTCTGGATGAGTTGCCAGTTCGGGAAGGATTACGTTGAGCGGCACGCCGAGGAAACGGCGACGTGTTCCGGCACAACCTTCGGCGACACGGCCAGCATCCTCGAATATCTTCAATGCATGATCGCTACGATCATGAAGGCCAGGGACCTTGCGGAAATTTCCGGCGGCGACCAGGGCATTCACAATTATCTCCTGCTGGAAAAACTCCTGCCCAACAGCATCATTCACCCCAACCGCCGCGGCCGGTGCTCACCATGGGCGTGATGCGCTGGGACCAGGTGCAGTTGAACGACGATGGCCTCGTGGTGAATGAAACCGGCGCGCCGGTGCCGGTGCTGCACCAATACGACCGCATTCCCGAATTGAAAAAGCATATGCTGGCGCGGCTGCCTCAAATGGCTTAGACGTTTTGGGCAAACGTCAGGCCCGGTTCATCGCTGCTGGAAGCATTGTGAGATCGCCGTCCGGGATTTCGGGATTCCCGCCGTCATTTTCAACAGTGTATTCACACGCCAGCCCGGTCTCATGATCCAGCGTGACATCAGGGTTTTGACCAGGCGACGGCGTGAACGGCAGACAGTGCGCGCCGAATGTCGCCGATGGACTTGAGATGTACCAAAAAAAATTTGGCGTTATTTCGTTCTATCGCGGTAATCCCGCTTCCTTCGGGCAGCCGCGCAAATGCCAGCGCACGAGCGCAAAGCAAACCCGCCAGCGTTCGCGCCAGCGCGCATTTTGACCGAGCGTGGCCAGCACACACAGGACCGCAGCCAGTGAATCGAACAACAGCCGCAGCCACAAGCCCGCGGCCAGAACCAGCCGCGCCGGCCGGCGATGATTTTTGGCGAAGTAGGCGTAACGCGAACGCCAGTATTCAATCCGCGCGTCAACGGAAACCTGCCGCGCCGTTTGCCCCTGCCCGTGCCAGACATGGACATCCGGCAGATGAAAAACGTGAAACTGATTCCGGCGCGCCCGCAGACAAAAATCCGTTTCTTCGAAGAAGAAAAAGTAGCGCTCGTCCAGGCCGCCGAGTGCGTCCCACATCTGCTTGCGAATCAGCAGGAACGCGCCGACAACGGTTTCCACCTCCACCGGTTCGCGGAAGTTGTGTTCCTTGCCGGGAAATTTCTCCGGCTGGAGCCGGCGCAGCAGCGATTTGTTCAGCAGCTCGGTCGCCAGCGTGGGAAAGTTGGCGATGGAGTTTTGCCGCGAGCCATCGGCGTTAAGCAACTGCGCGCCGGCCACCGCGCAATCCGGCCGCCTGCGCATCCACGCGACCGCCCGCGCGAGCGCTTCAGGCGCGGGCCGCGCGTCGGAATTGAGCAGCAGCAAAAATTCACCGCCCGCCCGCTTCGCCGCGAGATTGCAGGCGCGGGCAAAACCGAGATTTTTTCCCGGACGGATGACCTGGATTTGCGGAAATTCGCGCGGCAAAACGGACGCGGTGTCGTCCGTTGAACCGTTGTCCACAACGAAAATCTCCATTGCCGGCGAATCATGACTATCAAGCACGGATTGAACGGCATTGCGGGTCAGTGCGCAGGTGTTGCGCGTGACGATGATGACCGAGACATCCACGCGGTTGGCTGGGGGCGGGTTCAAGGTTTGCTCGGTTTGTTGTTTTGCGCGGCACGAACCTTGGCGTAGCGCGTAGCGGTGTAAAACGCGGTCATCCACGCAATGTAACCGCCCTGCCAGCCGTCCAGAAAACCAAGGCGGATGAAATAGGAACGCAGAAACCGCCACAGCGGCCGCAGGACGACGTCACTTCCGTTGGCAGTGCGGTGGTGCGCCGCGGCATCGCGCGCGAAGTCCTCGCTGTAATTCGAAATTTTGGCAATCTGCCGGTCAATCGTCAGCGCGTTGTAGTGCAGGAGGTCGGCGCGCAAATTCCCGATGCGGCCCTGAACGATGAGTTTGTCGTGCGGATCCACACCGCCCCAGTGCGCCCGGCCTTTGCGCCACAAACGCGTCTGCCGGTCGGGATACCAGTCGCCGTGGCGGATCCAGCGGCCGCAAAAATTCGTGCATCGCGGAAAACAAAACGCCGCGTGGTCACCGGGCTCGACCATCGCGCACCCGATTTCGTCGCGCAACGCCGGCGAAACTTCCTCGTCCGCATCGAGGCCGAGCACCCATGGTTGTGTGGCCTTGTCGGCGGCGGAATTTTTTTGGGCGACGTGGCCCTTCCACGGCTCCCGAAACACTTTCGCGCCGCACGCCAAGGCAATTTGAGCGGTGCCGTCGTTCTCGTCGTCGTTGAGAACCACGATGATTTCACCCGCCCAGTCCGCAACGCTGTCGAGGGCGCGGCGGATGCGCGGCGCCTCATTGCCGGCGATGATGCAGACGGAAATGGGTAATCGTTGTCCGGTTGTCATGGTGTCAGCCAGTCCGGTCCACTGCTTCGGCGGGCCGGAACCGTGCGCATCTTACTGCAAACTTAGCGCTTCCCGCAAAAAATTTGTGATGCGCCGCTGGCATAGTGTCGGCGGGGTGCAACCGGGCATTGAATTTGGAATCATTTTTGCAGACACTACCAGCGCAAATGGCACGATAAAAGTCGTGCTGGAATCGGCTGGCGGAATTCGGGGAAAAATCTATGGCGCGTTATCTGGCAATCGGAGAATTTTTTGACGAAGACTGGTGTGATTTGAGGATTTTCTTTTCCAATGTGGAGACGGAATTCCTTAACACCGGGCCTGATAAAAGAGCGCTTGGTCTTCAAAAGCGATCCGCCTTGGAAATACTCGCGGACGTTCGCCGTAACGGTTTTGAAATGGTTATTGCAGGAAGCAGCGGGTTTCCACGTTTCAATCCCCGAAAAAACATATTAAGAAACTGCACCAACCTGGCTTGGAAGGTATTATGCCACAGCAATTTGATTACCAGCCGCCTTTTTCTCTTTTCCAAGCTTTCCGTTCCCTTGGTCGGTATGGATATGTGCGACAGCATGGTCATCGACAATAGCAGATTTCGCACGCTGGCAAAATGCGTTTGCTTCTTCAAACGCGAACTGCCGCAAAACCATTCAAATACGTTTCTTTATACGACGTCAAAGGCTGAAAACAGCTTTAGCGTGACCAACATTAAGTTCTTCAAGAACTCGATAAAAAAACTTCGCCCCATTTCTCTTGGCATTGACACCGCGATTGCGGCCAAATATGCAGCATTTCCCAATGTGGTGAAGAAAACCGACGTTTTCTTTGCCGGGAAACTGGCCAATCGGTTAAACCGCCAATCCGGGTTGAAGCAGCTTGAGCGCCTTAAAGCGGAAGGTTATTCGATCGACGTTGTCCTGGAAGAACTACCCCTGGATGAATTCCTACAGCGTTGTGCTCAAGCTCACATCGTCTGGTCTCCCGAAGGCAACGGATGGGATTGTTTCCGCCACTACGAAGCAGCAGTTGTTGGCTCGGTGCCACTGATGCAATCACCGACCATACACCGGTATGCGCCTTTGATGGATAACGAACACGGAATTTATTACTACATTGAAGACGATCACCTTGCGTTTCGTGTTCGCCAGGCACTTCAAAACCGCGCCCGGCTTGTAGAAATGGGGCAGGCCGCACGACAACACGTTCTTAAGTGGCATACGCATGAAGCTTTGAGTCGTTATGTCATCGAAGAAACACAACGGACCTGGGAGGAAGCTCGTCTTGCAAAATTAGCTTAACCGCTTCTTGATGCTCCAACGCCGGGGAACCGCCATTCGCAATCGTGTGCTCAAGGATTTCAACTGGGACGCGCAGGCGCGCCGCGTCGTGGATTTTCTGACGGGGATTGTGAATGCCAAGGCAGCGGATTCCCGGTCACAATCCCGGTAGTGTCCTGATTTCAAATGGGTGGGTGCGCCGCGGCGGCGGCAAGCACGGTTTGGACCGCGCGAACCAGTTCGCCGGTCTGAACCCTACAGAGATACTTCGCTCCGGGTTCATTCGTTCCGACAATCGTCCGGTATCGGTCACCGACGGGCAGCCAGGCCAGCCGACCGGGGTTGGGCCAAAACCACGAAACCGCGGGGGCGCCGGTCATTAACGCCAGGTGCAACGTTCCGGTGTCGCCGCACAAATGCGCGGCGGCGTGCCGGATGACAGCCGCCAGTTGTGTGAGATTGAGGTCGCCGGCAAAGACGCGCCACGGTTTCCGCGGCAACAACGGAAGCAGTTCATCCATTTTTTTCCGCTCACGTTCCGTCGGCGCGCAGGAAAGCACCCAGCGTTTGTCCGGGAACATCCCGTCCAGCGCGGTAATGAATTCCGCCAGTTGGGCAGGCGGCAGTTCCTTGTAATCCGCCGTGGTAAACGGGCTGAGGTGAAAATAGGTTCCGGCGTCCGCCGGGGCAATTTGTGCGGCCTGCAAGTGGCGAAGGGCGATTTCCACATGAAACTCCGGCGGGGTGAACGGAAAACCGGCTTTCTCCAGACACCGGCATCGTTGCAGGTAAACCGGTTCAGGTGAAAACGGCTGCCGGACAAAATCAGTGTAAATTCGGTGCCAGAACGGCGGGCCACTGTTGTCTGGCAAACGCCCCAGCCGTTCGCGCGCACCGCTCAGAAACGTCAGCCAGCTGGACCGGTCCGAGCCGTTGAGGTTGATGAGCACGTCAAACTTTTCGCGCCGCAGGCGGGAGACCATCTGAAAATTTTCGCGCAAGGTCGCGTGACGCGGATAGCGCATGTAACCCCAGACCTGATCAACCCAGGGCAGGCAATCCTTCAGGGAAACGACGTGTTCCGCCACGGCGCAGTGCAACTCCGCCTGCGGATAGGCCTGTCGAACCATCCATAGAGCGGGGATCAAATGGACCGTGTCGCCAAGAAAACCCAGGTCGAGAACCATGACCTTCCTCGCCTGACGCGTTCGCTCCAGAAAATTGCTCGGAATGGAAGTGTCCGCCATATCAAATTATCATGTGCTGCTTCGCGCGCCAATCCCAATGAAAGCGAATCCACCCGCTTTCACAGTCCAAAAAATACATTGCCCTTCGTCAATTTGGACAGCTTAAATTCCCTCGGACAACCAAGCTGCCTAGCCGCATCCCGCACGATTCATGGGAATGCGCCGGGCCGGTGGATCGTTCAAGTTTGACAAGCCGCGCTTGTTTGCAGAACATCCAACAAGGAAAACTTGCAATGGGTATCCGATAATTTGCACGGAAGCTGCTGAATTCCTGTTCAGGGAAGCAACGCAACGGTTACTCTCAGAAAAGTCTGCCCGGTTTTGGCCATGAATGCCACAGGACCATTGGGTGTTTTGATCCCCACGCGCAATTCCGCGGTACTTTTACCCCGCTATTTGGAGGCGCTGGAAGCCTGGCTCGATATGGCGACGGAGGTCGTGGTTGTGGACAGCTTTTCCTCGGATGGAACACTGGAATTGCTCAAAACGAGACTCCGTCATCCGCGCGTGCAATTTCTCTCCCATCCGCCCGGGCTATATGCGTCCTGGAATTTTGGCATCCAGCACTTGCAGACCGAGTATGCCTACATTGCGACGGTGTGCGACACTATCACGAGAGGGGGGATGGAACAATTGCTGGCCACCGCGATTTTACATCAGAGCGATGTCGTGATCAGCAAACCCAACATGCATGCGCTGGATGGCCGGCCGGTGGAAATCGAGTGGCCCATTGATGATGTCATTCAAACACTCGGCATCCGGTCGCCGCGGACCCTGCGCCGTCTCGAGGCGGTGGCCTTCGCCTTCTTCCACTCGACCGGCGCGCTGACGGGCAGTTGTGCGAGTGATCTTTTCCGCACTGCCTGCCTGAAACGACATCCCTTCCCAACCGGGATTGGCTCGGGGGCCGACGGAGTGTGGAGCATCTTGCGCGCCGCCGAGGTTACTTGGACGGTCGTGTCAGAGAAATTCTCCACCTTTACAATCCACCCACACTTTGCGACTGCTGAAGATCGTTTACGGGACCAGGTAATGAAGGGTGCCGATGAAATCCTGGCGGAGGCTGTGAATGAGTGGCAACGCAGCAATCTTGTGACGGAAGCGGACCTGGAACACCTGGGCTGTGCGGAGGGCCTTCGACTCCAACGGCGATTTGTGGAAAACCGGGCCGCCCTTGATCGTTGCCGGAAGAAGAAGTTTCCCTGGATTTTGAATCCCCGCGCCTGGCTGCTGCGCACGCAGAGGCAGCGGGCGCGGGCGCGCTTGCACCGGTGGAAGATGAACGCGCTTTGCGCGGCGGGCTACCGAGCGAATGCGGCAGTGCGCATGGCGGGTGCTGGGCTTTACACGCGTGTTCAACCCTCAACCCTCCACGTGTATGGCTTCGACATCTAGTGGCCTGAGCCCAATCCCGCACGCAAGGTAGTCATGCAGGTTTTTTTCGACGAACAGATGTTTTTGATCCAGGACGCCGGCGGCATCTCCCGCTACGTTTGCACATTGGCGGAGCACATGGCGCGGCACCCGGGTGTTTCGGTGACGGTGTTCGGCGGTATTTCGCGGAATATCCATCTGCGCCAACTGGCCGGGAACGCCTCGCTTCGGAATATCTCCCGGGCACGCCGCGACCACTGGCGCATCAACACCCAGGTCAAACGCTTCTCCCGGCTCTGGCGGCGGCTCGCGTTCCTTTCGGTGCGGCGCCGCACTTCGCCTGTGGTTTACCATCCTTCCTATTACGCCGTGGATCCCTTCATCGCCCGGTGGGCTGACGCCACGGTGGTGACTTTTCACGACATGATTCCCGAATGGCTCCACCAACAATCGCCTTCGAAGGGATCGGATCGTTTGCCGGCGCAAAAAGCCGGGACGCTGCGCGTCGCGGATGCCGTGTTGGCGGTTTCGGAAGCCACCCGGCGGGACTTGGAACACTTCCATCCGGGCGCCCGGGGCAAAGTCACCGTCACGCCGCTCGCCACCTGCCTGGGTGTAATTGCTCCGGCACCGTTGCCTGATTTCTTCCCCCGGCATTTCTTTCTTTTCGTCGGCAACAACCGCGAAGGCTACAAAAATGGCATGAGTCTTTTGCGCGCCATGGTACTGCTGCCTGACCGGTTTTCCAAAACCGGCGTGATTTTTTTCGGCGGTCCGGCTTTTACCGATGACGAAAACAAGTGGCTGCAAAAACATCACTTGGAGAATCGTGTCCGGCGTGAGACCGGGGAGGACCCGTTGTTGGCGGCGTGCTACCGCAAAGCGGCGGCGTTGGTTTATCCCAGTTTGTACGAGGGCTTTGGCCTGCCGGTGCTGGAGGCGATGCAACTCGGTTGTCCGGTAATTACCTCACCCAATAGCAGTCTGCCCGAAGTTGCCGGCGAGGCGGCGGTATATGTTGATCCGGGCGATGCCGCGGCGCTGGCCGGGGTCATGACCCGCATGCTTACGGATGAATCCTGGCGCGGTTGGCTGATCAACCAGGGCTTTTCCCGGAGCGCACTTTTTTCCTGGAGCAAAACTGCGGCCCAAACCGTGAGCGTTTACCGAAGGGTGGCGGAGCTCAAAACGGCCCGCGTCTGAACGGGGAGAAGTTTCACGGTATCTCGGCCAGGTCCGGGATGTGGAACTTTTCACGTTCGATCCCCGCCTTGCGGTCATGGATGAGAAAAAGCGGTTTATGGCCGTAGAAGGACGCCCACATCGAAAAGGTGCTCAAGGGTCCAAAAATATAATCGCACTTGGCCAGCGCACACATGTCTCCCACAGCCGAGCCGGCGCCAATGCCCACCCGCAACCCCGGGAATTCGCGCTCGTGCCGGGGTTCGTCACTACACACAAAAAAGGCCGCTTTGCAGCCCGGAAACTGCTCCGCCAATTCACTCATCCAGGCCGCATATCGTGAAGTCGGGAAGAAATAGTTGCCTCCCCTCCATTTTATCAAGTCCCCGTGGCGCACATGAACCCCCACAACGACATCCGCGTGCTGCCGGAGCTGGTCCACGGCCTTGAAACTGGCCTGCTCGATTTCTGCAATCGGCCGGAAATAGGATTTCAATTTCTCCGCATGCCGCCGCACGAGTTCAGGCGCGCGGAAATTCCAGCCATTCACGAGGACGATCCGGGCGTCTTGGATTTTGGCTTGAACTTCCGGACCATCGAGCGCGGTGATTTTCCGGGCCGGAGTTTCGCGCAGGGTAACGACGGTGTTTCCGAAAACCGGATAACGCTCATTCAGCAGACCGGCCGCGCGCGTAGTGTGAAAGAAGATCCGCGTGCCGCGGATGGCATTGCCAACACCGGGAACGATGTCCAGCCAGCTTCTGCGCGTTGCGGGAGGATACCGGCAATAGATGTCCCCTCGCGTCGCCTCGAAGAAGCTGGCATAGGAATGGAACGTGGGGTTGATCACGCGATGTCCCTGTTCCTCCGCCAGGGCAATGAAATTGGCGAACAGGATGATGCGATTCCCCAAGCGGCCGCACCGGCCCGAGATGACAAAAAGTTTGTGGTCTTCTGGAATCGGCTTCTTCGCGATTGTCATCGTGAAACGACTTTGTTGTTCAGTTGGGTCGCCCCGCGGTCAGCGTCCTCCGGCCCATTTCAAGACGCTGTCAAAGACAGGGATTGCCGGTGCAGGCCGCCTCGAAGCGAGGACACGATGGGCGAATCAATAAATGACCCGCCGGTTTCTGTAAAGGTGAATTGCTTTGAACCGGCACAAATCGCATTGGAACACGACCGGGGCTCCCATAGAAAAATCCTCGCTTTCTTTTGCCGACCGCCAACAATAGTGGTTGGCGAATGATAACGTTTCTGCTCAAAGTCTGGGGTTTGGCCAAACCCTACCGCGCGCGGCTCTTTTTCGGCGTGTTGACGGGCGTGCTCAGCGGCCTGCTGGTGCCGGTCATCGTGGTCATCATCACGCTGGTCACCAGCGCGGTATTTCCCACGGCGGACGTGGCAGTGGTGCACAAGCAATTATCCTGGGCGCCGGCCTTTGTGCAACACGCGTATGACGCCGTGCAGCATTGGTCCGACAACGCGCGCCAGGCAATTGAAAGCGGTTTGCGCGAGCATCCCGGCGCCGTCATCGCGCTGCTGGCCGTCATCCCCATCATCATGTTATTGCGGGGATTGATTTCCTACCTGAACGTCTATTGCCTGCAATGGGTGGCCAGCCGGACCATCGCTGATTTGCGCGTCCGGCTGTTCGGGCATTTGCTGCGGCTCTCCGCCAGCTTCTTCAACGAAAATTCCTCCGGCCAGCTCATGTCGCGCATCATGAGCGACACCGGCCACGCTGCAAAACATTTTGAGCGGCGCGACCTCCGTCATCATCCGCGACCCGGTGACGCTGGTGGGCGTGCTGACGCTGCTGATTTGCGGGCAGCCGCGGCTGACGTTGATTTCCATGATCGCGCTCCCGTTGTGCATGATTCCCATTGTCATTTACAGCCGCAAAGTCCGGCGCTCCAGCCGGGAGATGCAAACCCAGACCGCCGCTTTGACGCAAGTCATGGCCGAAGCCTTTACCGGCCACCGCATCGTCAAGGCTTACAACCTGGAAACCGCCGTGGCCGACGAATTCCAAACCACCGCGCGTAAATCCGTCAGCCAATATATGCGCATCGTACGCGCCAATGAAATTTCCGGGCCAATGATTGAATTTTTCGGCTCCGTCGGCGTTGCGCTGGCCTTGTGGTATTTGATTTATCACACCCAATCCCGGCCCAGTGCGAGTGATTTCATAGAACTCGTCAGCAGCATCTTTTTCATGTACCAGCCGATGAAGAATCTCACCCGGCTGTACAATCAACTGGTTTCCGCCCGTGCCGCCACCGAACGCGTCTTCGCGCTGCTGGACACCCAAAATAGCGTGCCCGAACCTGTTCAGCCGCGTCCGCTCAAGGCCGCTGGTGCGGATATTCACTTCGACCACGTGGATTTTTCCTACGGCGAAAAACCGGTTCTGCGCGGCATCAACCTCACTGTCAAAGCCGGCCAGCTCGTCGCGCTCGTCGGCGCCAGCGGTGCGGGCAAAACGACGCTCGCCAACCTGCTGCTCCGTTTCTACGACCCGACGCGCGGCGCCATCCGTATCGGCGGCGTGGACATCCGTGAAATGGCCACGTTCGATCTCCGCAGCCAGATAGCCGTCGTCACGCAGGAAACCATTTTGTTCAACGATACCGTCCGCCGGAACATTGAACTCGGCCGCCCCGGCGCAACCAATGAGGAAATCATTGAGGCTGCCCGTCATGCTTACGCCTACGAATTCATCGCCCAAAAACCGCAGGGTTTTGACACCGTCATCGGCGAGAAAGGGGTGGCGCTTTCCGGCGGCCAGCGCCAGCGGCTGGCGATTGCCCGCGCCGTCTTGCGAAATGCGCCGATTCTGGTCCTTGACGAAGCCACCAGCGCCCTTGACACCGAATCCGAACGCGCAGTGCAGGCTGCGCTCGATCAATTGATGAAAGGCCGCACGACACTGTGCATCGCGCACCGGCTTTCCACCATTCTTCACGCGGACATGATTGTGGTGCTCGATCAGGGCCGGATCGTTGAAACCGGCAAGCATGATGAACTCGTCCGGCGTGGCGGCGTTTACCAAAAACTTTACGAACTGCAATTTCAGTCGTGACGCGAACAACATGGTTGCCGCGAAAAAAATTCTCGCCATCCAGTTCAAATATCTTGGTGATGTGGTCTTCATAATTCCCGCGCTGCGGGCGCTGAGAGAGCACCGGCCGGATTGCGAGCTTCATGTGCTGGTGGCCGAAGAAGCGGCCCCGGTGCTCGAACATCTGCCGTGGCTGACCAGGGTGTGGCCGATGCCGCGCACACGCGGCAAGGCGCGGATTCGCGAATCCTGGCCGATCATCCGCGCCTTGCGCCGCGAGAAATTTGATTTCTCCGTGGATTTTGCCGGCAACGATCGCGGCGCGATTTTGAGTTTTTTGTGCGGCGCGCGCGAGCGGCTGGGCACGCTTGAAAGAGGGCGGTCCTGGGGGAGAAAAATTTGCTACACTCAAACTGTTCCTGTGGAAACCCTGCCGGATTCCTGGGTGCGCCGCCACGTTGAACTGTTATCCGCCTGCCAAATCCCGCCGCCCAAATCCGTCCACTTGGAGGCCAATGCCGACCCGGCGTTGTCTGGCGAAGCTGCGAGGCTCCTGCCGGACGCCAAGGTCATCTGTCATTGGCGACCTCCCAGCCCAAAAAGGAATGGCCGGTTTTTCGCTGGGCGGAATTTTACCGTCTGGCCACATCCGCAGGTTATGCCCTGGCCTTTTCGTCGGGAACCAGTCCTCGGGAACGGGCGCTGCTGGACGAACTCCAGGCAATGGAACCGGGAATCGTTGCCCTGCCGCCGACTCCCAATCTCCGGCTTTTTCTGGCAATCTTGCAGCGGGCCAGACTGTTGATTGCCGGCGACACGGGGCCGCTCCACTTCGCCGCGGCCCTGGGGATTCCAGTAGTCGGGTTGTTTGCCACCGGAGATTCGCTCCTTCACACCGCTCCAATTTACCAGAAAGAGCACGTGATGGTCGGCCGCCCCTGCATCTGTGACACCAGGTTCGTCAATTTCTCGATTTGTCAGGATGCCCACCCGTGCATGGCGTCCATCGAGCCCAATCAGGTTTTGCAAAAACTCGACCGGATTCTGGGTGTTGCGGGCAAGATCGGCCGTTGAGCGAAACGCCTGGGATTGCTTTGGACGTCAAGCTTCACCCGACCGCCAATTGTATTTGTGTCTGGTCAAAACCGGACGACCCGCCTATTTTTTTCCGAGTAAATGGCCGACCCAATTCCCTATCTCGACCTGCCGGCGCAATTGCGCGGCGTCCGCAAGGACCTTGACGCCGCCATCGCGCGCACCCTTGACCATTGCTCGTTCTGCCTTGGGCCTGACGTGGCGCAATTTGAAAAGGACTTCGCCCGATTTGCCGGCGCGGAACATTGCGTCGGCTTCAACAGCGGCACTTCGGCGCTGCACGTGGCCATGCTGCTGCTCGGTGTCGGCCCCGGCGACGAAGTCATCACCACGCCGTTCACGTTTGTCGCCACGAGTTGGGCGATTTCCTATGTTGGCGCGAAGCCGGTCTATGTGGACATTGATGACGCCACGTTCAATCTCGACCCGAAGCTCATCGAACGCGCCATCACGCCGCGCACCAAAGCCGTCATGCCCGTGCATCTCTACGGCCATCCATTTGATGTGGACGCGATTTTGGCTGTTTGCCGCAAGCATAAACTGCCGCTCGTCGAAGACGCGGCCCAGGCGCACGGCGCAAAATACAAGGGCAAAACCGTCGGCACGTTCGGCGAGATTTCCTGTTTCAGTTTTTATCCCGGCAAAAACCTCGGGGCCTGCGGCGAAGGTGGCGCGCTCGTAACCAACAACACCGCTTTCGACCGGCGCGCCCGCAGCTTGCGCGAGCACGGCTCAACCGTGCGCTATTACCACGACGAAATCGGATACAATTACCGCATGGAAGGCATTCAGGGCGCAACGCTGGGCGTGAAGCTGAAACATCTGGCGAAATGGACAAACGAACGCCGCCGCGTCGCGCATCGCTATCACGAACTTCTGGCCGGCACCCCGCTGCAACTGCCCCGCGAAGCCGCTTGGGGCGAAAGTGCGTATCACCTTTATGTTGTCCGCCATCCGCGCCGCGATGAGCTCAAAAAACATCTCGAAACGAACGGCATCGGCTGCGCGCTGCATTATCCGCTGCCGTTGCATTTGCAAAAATGCTACGCGAATCTCGG
Source organism: uncultured Verrucomicrobiae bacterium (assembly GCA_963754775.1). Taxonomy (GTDB): domain Bacteria; phylum Verrucomicrobiota; class Verrucomicrobiia; order Limisphaerales; family UBA11358; genus UBA11358. Next base: position 152,405 of record CAVWHM010000038.1, on the reverse strand, counting down.
CCACAAACCCGGCGATTTTCCCGTCGCCGAAAAGGCCGCGCGCGAATGCCTCAGCCTGCCGATTTATCCTGAATTGACCGACCAACAAATCCAGCGGGTGGCGGATGTGATCAAGGACTTTTTCCGCAAATAAGCCAAGGCCACCCGTTCTTATCCCGGTTCATGCTAAAAGCGTCGCCGGCGCCGGCGAGTTTTTTCTGTCCATTTCCTGAAAATTCTGCGAATAATACCCATGTCTTGGCTCGTCCCGGACCGATCAGACATTTATGAAAGCAACAAAGACCAAAGACACCGCCACCAGCCGCTGGCTCTCGTTCCGGCCGGAAATCAAAGTCCTCGACTGCACCATCCGCGACGGCGGCTTGATGAACAATCACCACTTTGACGACAAGATCGTGAAGGTGGTGTATGACACGTGTGTCGCCGCGGGCATTGATTACATGGAACTGGGTTACAAAGCCTCGCGCAAAAACATCAAGGCCGGCGAACACGGCTGCTGGAAATACTGCCTCGAAGACGACCTGCGCCGCATCGTGGGTGACAACCCGACCGACCTGAAGCTCACCGTCATGGCCGATGCCGAGCGCTGCGATTACCACGAAGATATTCTGCCGAAGAAGGACAGCATCCTGGACATGATCCGCGTGGCGACTTACATCCACCAGATTCCGGTGGCGCTCGACATGGTCAAGGACGCGCACGACAAGGGCTACGAAACGACCGTCAATCTCATGGCCGTTTCCACCGTGCCGGAAAGCGAGCTGGACGAGGGGCTGGAAATGCTGGCCGCGTCCGAGGCGAAGGCCATTTACGTGGTGGACAGTTTCGGCGCGCTTTACAGCGAGCGGATTCATTAGCTGGTGAAGAAATACATGCAGCATTGCAAGGCGTCGGGCAAGGAAGTGGGCGTGCACATGCACAACAACATGCAACTCGCCTACGCCAACACCATCGAAGGCATCATCGAAGGCGCCAATTTCCTCGACGCCACCATGGCCGGTCTGGGCCGCGGCGCGGGCAATTGCCAGATGGAACTGCTCCTCGCCTTCCTGCACAACCCGAAATACAAACTCCGTCCCGTGCTCGACTGCGTGCAGAACCACATCGAACCGATGCGCGCCAAATTGTTGTGGGGTTACGACCTGCCGTACCTGCTCACCGGCATGTTGAACCAGCACCCGCGCACCGCCATCAAGTTCAAGGAAGCCGAACTGAAGGGCGAGAAGGGCGACATCCTCAAGTTCCACGACACCGTCACGGACCAGGAATAAAAACGATTCCCGTGCCGCAAAATAGTTTTGCGCTAAGCGAAAACGGTTTTGTGTGGAACTTTGTGTCTTGGTGTCTTCGTGGTTGGAAGTTAAACTGTCTTCATGTCGCACGCGGACTTTGTCCATCTCCATCTGCACACCGAGTATTCGCTGCTCGATGGCGCCTGCCGGCTGGACCGGCTGGTGGACAAGGCGCATGAACTGAAATTTCCCGCGCTGGCCATCACCGACCACGGCGTGCTTTACGGCGCGATTGATTTTTACAAGGCGGCGCGCGAAAAGGGCATCAAACCCATCATCGGCTGCGAAGTTTATGTCGCGCCGGGCAGCCGGCTGGAAAAGAAAACCAGCAGCGGCGGACGCGATGTTTATCATCATCTCGGCCTGCTGGCCAAGGACGCGACCGGCTACAAAAATCTCATCCAGCTCACCACCGAGGCGCATCTCACCGGTTATTATTACAAGCCGCGCATCGACAAGGAACTGCTGGCCGCGCACAAGGACGGTCTGATTGCGATGTCCGGCTGTCTGGCCAGTGAAATTCCCGATTTGATTCATGAAGGATCAACTTGACAAGGCGCGCGACGCGATTGATTGGTTCAAGCAAACGCTCGGCCCGGACAATTTTTATCTCGAACTGCAAAATCACGGCATCGCCGAACAGGCCAAGGTCAACCGCCATTTGATCCAGTGGGCGAAGGAATTCGGCCTGAAGCTCGTCGCGACGAACGACGTTCATTACATCGAGAAAAGCCACTCGCACGCGCACGATTGCCTGATTTGCATCGGCACCCAGACGCAGCTCGCCGACACGAAACGGATGCGCTACGAGCCGGAGCAGTTTTATCTGCGGACGGCGGAGGAAATGAAGGCGCGCTTTGCCGAGACACCCGAAGCGGTGAAAAACACGCTCGAAGTCGCCGAGAAATGCAATTTGGAAATTCGAGTTGACGGCAAAGCTTGCATTACCCGGTTTTTCATCCGCCGGAACATTTCACGCGCGAAGGTTATCTGCGGCAATGGCTGGCCGAAGGGTTGTTCCGCCGTTACACGATCCACGCCAAGGCCGAGGGGAAGGAATTCATCGTCGAGGGAATTGATGATCCGACGCGGCTGCCGACATTCAACGTAGCGCAGCCGTCCCGGCTGCCACCAGATGAAAAGAGCGAAAGCAGGCGAGACGCCTGCGCTACTTTGAAAGACCCCGCCGTGGCCACTGCCCTCAAACTCGTGATGGACCGCCTCAAGCACGAACTCACGGTCATCGAGAAAACCGGGTTCATCAGTTATTTCCTCATCGTCGGCGATTTCATCCGCTACGGGCACGAGCACGGCATTGCCTGCGTGGCGCGCGGTTCCGCCGCCGGTTCGATCGTCACCTACCTGCTTGAAATTTCGAACGTGGACCCGATTCGCTATGGCCTGCTGTTCGAGCGCTTTCTCAACCCCGAACGCGTCAATCCGCCGGACATTGACATTGATTTCGCCGACGACCGCCGCGCGGACGTCATCGAATATGTCCGCGAGAAATACGGACGCGATTCCGTCGCGCAAATCATCACCTTCGGCACGATGGGCGCGAAAAGCGTGGTGCGCGACGTGGGCCGGGTGATGGGTTTGAGCTACGGCGAATGCGACCGGCTGGCCAAGATGATTCCGTTCGATCTGAAAATGGATCTGACCAAGGCGCTCAAGCAGTCGCCGGAATTCAAGGAGGCCTACGAGACCGAGGAGGTCACGCGTGAGTTGATTGACACCGCGCTCATTCTCGAGGACATCACGCGCAACGCCTCCGTTCATGCCGCCGGGGTGGTCATCGGCGATCAGCCGCTGGTGAATCTGCTGCCGCTCAAGCAGGACGAAAGCGGCACGCTCGTCACGCAATACGCGATGAATCCCGTCGGCGACCTCGGCCTGTTGAAGATGGATTTTCTCGGGCTGAAAACGCTCACGGTCATCCGCAACACGTGCGAAATGGTCAAACGCACGCACGGCATCGAGGTGCCCATTGACCATTTGCCGCTCGACGACGCGAAGACTTACGACCTGCTGAACAAGGCTGAAACGCTCGGCGTTTTCCAGTTGGAATCCGGCGGTATGCGCGACCTGTGCCGGAAATTCCAGATCAGTTCCATCGAACACATCACGGCGCTGGTGGCGCTTTACCGGCCCGGCCCGATGGAACTGATTCCCGAATTCATCCGGCGCCGGCAGGGCGAGGTGAAGATCGAATACGAGCATCCGTTGCTCGAACCGATTGCCCGCGAGACTTATGGCATTTTGATTTACCAGGAGCAGGTGATGCAGGCCGCGCAGGTGCTGGCGGGCTATACGCTCGGCGGCGCGGACCTGCTGCGGCGCGCCATGGGCAAAAAGAAGCACCAGGAAATGGCCAAGCAACGCGCCGTTTTCGTCAAGGGCTGCAAGGAGAAAAATCACATCCCCGAGGCGAAGGCGAACGAGATTTTCGATTTGCTGGAAAAATTCGCCGGTTACGGCTTCAACAAATCGCACGCCGCCGCCTATGCCATCGTCGCGTATCAGACCGCCTATCTGAAGGCGAATTATCCGGTCGAATTCTTCTGTGCGATGATGACCAACGACATGGCGGACACCGCCAAGTTAAGCCAGTACATCAACGAGGCGCGCGAGTTCGGCATCGAGGTTTTGCAGCCGGACGTGAACGAAAGCCAGGTCCATTTTGCGCCGGCAGAACGTAGCGCAGGCGTCTCGCCTGCAAGCCTGGATGCAGCCGGGACGGCTGCGCTACGTGGCGGGCATCCGCTTCGGTCTGGCCGCCATCAAAGGCGTGGGCGAAGTGGCCGTGGAAACGATTCTCAAGGCCCGCAACGAAGGCGGCAAATTCACGTCGCTTTCCGACCTGTGCGAGCGCGTGGACGGCCGCACGGTGAACCGAAAAATTCTCGAAGCGCTCATCAAATCCGGCGCGTGCGATGCTTTCGGCCAGACGCGCGCCACGTTGTTCGCGCAAATCGAACGCACGCTGGCCCGCGCGGCGAGCATCCTTTCCGACAAGCAGAAGGGACAAAGCTCACTCTTCGGCGCGCTGGAAGAAAAAGCGCCGCCGATGCCGGAAGCCATCAGCAACCTGCCCGAATGGCCGCAGCACGAACTGCTCGCGCACGAAAAGGAATTGCTTGGCTTTTACGTCACCGGCCATCCGCTGACGCCGTTCGCGCCGATCCTGGAAAAATACGCGCTGGCCAACACCGCCAGGCTCGCCGAATTGCCCAATCGCAGTCTCACGCGCATCGGCGGACTGATTGCCGCGGTGCAAAACGGCGTGTCGAAAAAGAGCGGCAAACCGTACTCGATGATCACGCTCGAAGACCTCGAAGGTTCTGTACAGGTGCTGTGCATGAACGAGAACTACGAGAAATACCGTGAATTACTCAAACCGAATCGGGCCATCCTCGTTGTCGGCGAAGTGAACACCGGCGACGAAAAGCCGAAAATTTTTCCGCAGGAAATTTTGCCGCTGGAGGACGCGCCGAAGCGGTTCACCAAACAGGTGCATTTGCGCCTGCACACCGCGCATCTGAAGCCCGAACAACTTGATTCCGTGCGCGAACTGGTGGCGGCGCATCCCGGCAAATGCCCGTTGCTGTTGAGCTTTATGCGTCCGGGCGGCGGAGTCATCTTCATGGATACCAACGAACGATTCGGCGTCACACCGTCGCTCGAACTGGAGCAGGCAGCCAACCAATTGTTTGGCGAGGAAACCTATTACGCGAAAGTGGACACTTCCCCGCCCGAACGGCAACCGCGCCGCTGGGAACGCAAAAATGGAAACAACGGCGGAGCTCTACGGCAGATCAAGCTGCAACGCGGCCTGCCCTTTGACGTTCGGGTCCCGAACGAACTTACCGTCCGCACACTCAACGCGAGCAAGAAGGGCAAAGGCGTCAGGCGTTTCGCCAGCAAGAAGGAACTCTACGCCGATTTGGGCTTGTGAGAACTTTCAGCCGCACCGGGCAGTTCAAGAAAGATGTCAAGCTCGCCGGACGGCGGGGCAAGGATTTGGCAAAGCTAAAAGCTGCGATTGACCTGCTGATCGGCGGCGGCGATTTACCGCCGTCAATACAAGGACCATCCATTGCGCGGAAACTTTGCCGGCAGCCGCGATTGCCATCTTGAGCCGGATTGGGTTTTGCAGAGAATAAAGTGCCGTTTACGCCCGTCGCTTTCCAAACATCCGTAAAATACCGGCAAATGGTTCCGCCTTCGGTTTCGACCAACATTGCCCAACGGTTGTGGGCGGTCACGGTGTCACGCGGGAACTGCCGGAGCATCCACTGGCGCAGCGGTTCGGATGGGCGCGGTCAATCCCCGTTCAATCATCCGGGCGGGCAGTTCCGGCGTCCGGTTCAGCTTGCGCCGCCGGAACGGACTGCTCAAAAGCCGGAGAATGTCGCTGTACTTCATGTGCCGGCCCAGGGTGCGGAGCAGCTTGAAGGTCTTGATGGGGCGGAAGAAAATTCGCCGGGCAAAGAGCAGCGCGTAACCCTTTTGCCGCGCACGGTTGACGACTTCGCTGGGCAGCACCGTCGGGTCAATGTCCGAACACTTGAACCACTTGGCCCAGTCGCGCTCGTCGTCGAGGATGCCGCGCTCGATATACTCGTGCCACAGCGGCGTGCCGCGATAAACACACAGCCGGTTGAAGCCGAACGTGTCGAGCTTGAGCCGCGCGCAGAAACGGAAACTCTCCAGAATGTCCTCCTCGGTTTCACCGGGGGAACCGACCAGGAAAAATCCGTGCGCCCGCTCGATGCCGCACCGCTTGGCTTCGCTGACCGCGTGTTCGATTTGCGCGAGCGTCTGCCGCTTGTCGAGCCGGTCCAGGATTTTTTGCGTTCCCGATTCCACGCCGAACGCGAGGAAGTTGCAGTTCGCCTTGCCCATGATGGGCAGTTGATCCACCGCGACGGAATCCACCCGGCCTTCGCAACCCCACTTGAACGCGAGCTTGTGATCAATGATGTTCTGGCAAATCGTGCTGATGCGGTCCCGTTTCAGCAGGAAATGATCGTCGGTCAGATAAATCGAGCGGTAACCCTGGTCGTGGAGCTGCTGCATTTCGCCCAGGACATGCTCCGGCGACCGGAAACGCCATTTGCCATTGGTCAGCGCGGGAATGTCGCAATAAATGCAGGTGTAAGGACAGCCGCGCGACGTCTGCATCGTGCAGAATTTTTCCAGCGAAAGAACCGCCGGCACGTCGAGCGGCAAGGATTCAATGTAATCAATCGGCAGTGTCATCCGGTCCGGATACGGAAACTGGTTCAAATCCTTGATGATCGGGCGGGCGATGTTCTTGACGATTTTTCCGCCATCGCGCCAGATGAGACCGGCCACTTTCGCCGGCTGGTCGAGATGATCCAGATAATCCGGCAGCAGTTCCTCGCCTTCGCCCACGCCCACGGCGTCAATGTAGGGACAATCCTTCAGAATCCGCTCCTGGTTCATCGTGGCAAAAACGCCGCCGCAGATGATGGGAACATTGGGCATCTCGGCCTTGACCACTTGCGCCATGCTCTTCACTCCCGGATAAGTCGTCGTGGATAGAAACGAGAGGGCCACGACGTCCGGCGGGTCATCCCGGAACGCCTGTGCGATGTCCGGCTCCTTCATCTCCGGATGGCAGGTGTCGAACATCCGGACCTGGTGTCCGTGCTGGCGCAGGACGGGCGCAAGCGTTTCGATGCCTAGCGGAGGGAACCCCATCACCTTGATGCGCGGGTCGCCCGGCTTTGAGCCGCCCAAATCCTCCGGCAGCAACCGGTAGAAGTTCTCATCATTGACGTAAATGAGGAATAGTTTCATAAGCAGCGGCCTTTCCTGGTTCGGCGGTTGACTGGTCGAAGTCTGGGCGTGGCGACATGGCCGCCATCGGGGAAGGTGTGCTGACCAGCTCCGCCCCGGGCCAACCGGCTCATGTTCGCAATCAGGTTCAATCGCGTGCGACGATTTCTACAACAAAAACGGGCAAAACGAAATCCAAAACCCGCCCCCCGGCAATCTTAAAGAAAACGACTGCAAATTACAACTTCGTCTAATCTTACAGTTCCAAGCCGGAAACGCAACCCCCTTTTTGGCGGGGTTGCCCCGGCCATGCAAACAACATTGACCGCCCGGATATCCTCTAATATGAATCGGCCGGATGATTTTCGAAATCATAGGCTTGTTCATCGAGTTTGCCCTGCAAACGGTGTTCCTGACCGCAGCACTCTGGATCATGATCAAGCTGCAAAAACTCGACTACAATTTCCCCGGGTTGCTGGGCTCGGCCGCATTGGCGTGCGGCTTGGACTCGATACTTACGTTGATCCTCCAGCGGTGGTTTGATGGAATGACTATGTACCTTACCACTCCGATTTTTATTGCCGTGCTGTTCTTTTGCGTCCGCAAGGTCACCCACGCGGACCCGGTGGATGTTTCATTTACCATCGTCGTGGGCGGTGCACTCCGGTTTGGCATGAACCTCTGGCTGATCGGGGCGCTGATGGGTGATTTGCGGCCATCGGCCGGAAATTCCGAGGAATTTGAGACTCGCGCGCAGCAACCGGAAACAAACGAAGTTCATCAAACTGCCATTCAGACAAACCAGCCGATTCAAAGCGCGCACCAACCGGCCCCAACCGCGTCCACCAATTCAGCAGTGCAAAAGGTAGCGGCAAAACCAGTCGCAACGGCGACCAACCTTTTTTCCATCAAAGGTGTCACCCGCAATGGTTCCAATTCGGCGGTGACCATTCAAACCGGAAAGAGGGTCTATACCATTTCGCTCGGCGAATCGGCCTTGACGCAAACGTCCAACGGCCCGGTCTCCGTGCGTTTCAAGGAACTGGACGACGGCTGGGTCGTATTGACCATCGACGGAGTAGAAACGAAATTCCCGTTCCACTGACCCGCGGTTGACGTTGCACAACCGGATGGGCGGTGCCAGGAACGCCGCTCATTGCGGGGTAGCGTGACCGCGCGTGATAGAGATTGCAAAGAAACACTTTTACGCGGCTCGAACGGTTTGGAATTTTTCTTTTCTTTCCCGCCGGCAAGCAGCCCGCATAATGGCGTACGCAATGGCATGATGACAAAAGTCCCACTCTCAGAATTGACAGACCGGATGAAGCGGTTCCAGGCGCGGATGGATACGGAGAACCCGGATTGGGAACTGGCCGCGTTCCTTGGCCGGGTCAACCAATACTATTTCACCGGCACGATGCAGGATGGCGTGCTGCTGGTTCCCCGCGACGCCGAAGCTGTGTTCTGGGTGCGCCGGAGCTTCGAGCGGGCCGGCGATGAATCGCTCTTTCCCGACATCCGCCCGATGAAAAGCTTTCGCGACGCGGTGCCCGACGCGCCGGCAGCGGCACGGCAGGTCATTCACCTCGAAACCGAACTGGTGCCGCTCGCGCTGGTCCAGCGGTTCCGAAAGCACTTTCCCTGTAAAGCGGTGGCGTCGGTGGATGCGCAGATTGCCCGGGTCCGGGCGGTCAAGAGTCCGTACGAACTGGCCATCATGGAACGATGCGGCGCCATGCACCGGCGCGTCATGGAAGAAAACGTGCCGGCGATGCTGCGCGAGGGAATGAACGAGGCGGAGTTTGCCTGCGATCTGTATTCGCTCCTGGTGCGGGAGGGACATCAGGGAACCGTGCGCTTCGGCATGTTCAACGTGGACATCGCCGTGGCGCAATTGGGCTTCGGGGAGAATTCACTTTATCCGACCAGCTTCGACGGACCGGGCGGGTGCGTTGGCATCTGCCCCGCGGCACCGGTGCTGGGCAGCCGCGATCGGAAGCTCCGGCCGGGCGATCTTGTGTTCGTGGACGTCGGCTGCGCCATGGACGGTTACTCGACGGACAAGACCATGGTTTACGTGTTTGGCCGGGCGCTGCCGGACGACGTGATGGCGCTTCACCGGCGTTGCGTGGAGCTTGAACGCCGGCTGGCTTCGATGTTGAAACCCGGGGCGGTCCCTTCGGAGATTTATGCCCGGACCATGGAAAGTCTCGACCCGGAATTCCTGAAGAATTTCATGGGCTTCGGCAACCGTCGGGCAGGTTTTCTCGGGCACGGCGTGGGGTTGCAGATTGACGAACCGCCGGTGCTGGCGGAGGGATTCGACGAGCCGCTGGCCGCAGGAATGGTGCTGGCGCTCGAACCCAAGAAAGGCGTGCCGGGCGTGGGCATGGTAGGCAGCGAAAACACCTACCTGGTCACGGCCAACGGCGGCCGAAGCCTCACCGGCAACCATCCCGGCCTGATTCTGGTTTGAAACAGCGGCGGGACCCATGCCGCGTGGGATAATAACCGCTCGTTGCCGAAAGAGAACACAGAGACCGCAAAGAAACGCTTTGACACACTTAAGCGGTTTGGGGATCCATTGATCACTTCACGACGGCAACGCAAACACACACGAACGCCGCATGAACACAATATAAGTCTTGCAGTTAACCGCGCTCGCAGTTTATTCGTGGAGCAAACTTCGCCATCGTCCGCACTTTTCTCCGTAAATGGTCAGCTGGACTTCCTTGCCTGCTCCGCCTGTCGCCAGCGCGCCATTCAAAACCTTCAGGCACCGCTCGTTTTCCTGCGGCGTGCCGATGGTGATGCGAATCCATTCCGGCAATTGATAGCCGCCCATCGGGCGCACGATCACGCCCTGCTGCTGCAGCGCCTCGAAAACTTTCTGCCCTTCGCCGACGCGGACCAGAATGAAATTCGCCGCCGAGGGTATGATTTCGAGCTTCAAGCCGCGGAACGCCCGCTCGAAATATTCCAGTCCGGCGAAATTGTTCTGCCGCGTCTGGCGGATGTGTTCCACGTCGTCCAGCGCCGCCAGCGCGGCGGTCTGCGCCAGCAGGTTGAGGTTGAACGGCTGCCGGATCTTTTCCAGCGCGGCCACGAACCCAGGATTCCCGATGCCGTAACCGATGCGCAGGCCGGCCAGGCCGTAAATCTTCGAGAACGTCCGCATCAATATCAGGTTGGGCCGGACGTTCTGGTGGATGAGCGGTGACAAATCCACCGGATCATCCAGAAATTCAATGTAAGCCTCGTCCATCACCACCAGCACCTCGGCGGGCACTGCGTTGATGAACCCGATGACTTCCTCCCGTGGCGCGCGCGTCCCGGTCGGATTGTTCGGGTTCGCCACGAACACGATGCGCGTGCGCGCCGTGATGGCTTTGAGCATGGCGGGCAGGTCATGGCCGTAGTTTTTGGCTGGAACGATGGTGAGGTCCGCGCCGAACAATTTCGTGACGATGGGATAAACCGCGAAACAATATTGCGACACCACCACGTCCGCCCCCGGCGCCAGCAACGCATGCCCAACAAACTCGATGATTTCGTTCGAGCCGTTGCCCAGAATCAGGTTCGCCGGTTCCACCCCGAGTTTAGCCGCGAGCTTTTGTTTGAGATAAAACGCGTTGCCGTCGGGATATAAATTCACCCCGGCCAGCGCCTTTTGCATCGCCGCCAGCGCCAGCGGCGACGGCCCCAGCGGATTTTCATTCGACGCGAGCTTGATGATGCTGGCGGCGGACAGGCCGAGTTCGCGCGCAACCTCCTCAATCGGGCGGCCGGGCTGATAAACCGGTAAATCGTTCAGTGCGGAATTCATTTTCATATTTTTATGCCTCTTCGCCGGGCAGGCGCTGGTCGGCGCCGGGATACAACTAAAACGGCAGCTTGTCCTTCTTGCGGTAGGCCAAGCCTTGGAATTGGGCGACGAGTTCGCCCTGGTTGTCCTTCACCTCGACGGCATACGAGCCGACCTTGAAGTTCTTGGACACTTCCCGGGCGTCGGCCCAGAGCGTGCCGGTGGTGGCGGCTTTCATGAAGGTGATGCTCACGTTGAGGGCCACGGTCACCGTGCCGTGCGAATTGCAGGCGGCGGCAAAGGCGAAATCCGCCAGCGTGAATATGGCCCCGCCATGGACCGTTCCCAGGCCGTTCCAATGATGCGGATGCAGCGTCATCTTCGCCCGGGCATTTCCGTTTCCGGCCTCGAGCAGTTCGATGTTGTTGCGTGCGGCGAACTGGTCGCCTTTGAAAAAGTCCTTGATTTCTTTCATGTCAAATTTTCCAGATGTGTCGCCCTCCACGAACCGGTCGTTCAGAGTTCCACGTTGACGCAGACCGGACCACCTGAAGGCGGGACGCCAAACCCGTCACTCGTCACCCTTTTAGCCGCCTGGTGAGCTCCTCGCTGCCGACGGTGTTGATGTTCCGCGCCTTGAGCACCTGCAACGCCGTGTTCGGTTCGCTGAATCGAACAGCAACAGCGCATGGCCGCTCTTGGTTGGCATTGCCGTTGCCCGGCTTCGAGCAGTTCGATGTTGTTGCGCGCGGCGAACTGGTCGCCTTTGAAAAATTCCTTGATGGCTTTCATGTTAAATTTTTCGAGGTTCCCCGCTCCACGAACCTGTCGTCGGCACGCGGATTTATCCGCCTGAACCGATCCGCTCAACACCATCCGCTGTCGCGACGCCGTCACTCGGCATCCTCACCGTTCATCCTTTGAGCCTCCGGCTCAACTCTTCGCTGCCGACCGTGCTGATGTTCCGCTCCTTGAGCACCTGCAACGCCGCGTTCGGGTCGCTGAACCGGAACAGCAACAGCGCATGGCCGCTCTTGGTCCGGCCGGTGAGCGAGTAGGCGTATTCAATGTTGATGCCGGTGCCTTCGAGGGCGTCGAGAATTGCCGCCAGACCGCCGGGCTTGTCATCCACTTCCAGCGCGATGACTTCGGTGACCTTCACGGCAAAGCCGTTCCGCTGCAACAGCCGCTTTGCCTTGTCGGTGTCCTCCACCAACAGGCGGAGGATGCCGAACTCGCGGGTGTCGGCCAGCGAACAGGTCTGGATGTTGATGTCGGCCTTGGCCAGCAGCCGGCACGGCGCGCTGAAGGCGCCGGGCTTGTTTTCCAGAAAAACGGAAAGTTGCTTGATTTTCATCGCTTCACCTTTCTCGGGGTTACATGATGCGTTTGTCAATGACGCGCTTCGCCTTGCCTTCGCTGCGTTGCAGGGTGCGCGGGGCCACCAGTTTTACGGCGGGACGCAGGCCGGTGATGCCTTCGATGGAATGGACGAGCCGTTTTTGCATCTGTTCCATGGCGCCCACGGTGTCGCTGAACGCGTCGGCGTCACTTCCACCTGCACTTCCAGCGTGTCGAGGTCCTTCTGCCGGTCCACGATGATCTGGTAGTGCGGCAGCGTGCCCTCCACCTTCAGCAGCGCGGCTTCGATCTGCGACGGGAACAGGTTGACGCCGCGGATGATGAGCATGTCGTCGCTGCGCCGGCCGATGCGGCGGATGCGGCGGAGCGTGCGGCCGCAGGCGCACCGGGTGGGTTCGAGCGCGGTGATATCGCGCGTCCGGTAGCGGATCATCGGCATGGCGCGCTTGCAGAGCGTCGTCAGCACCAGCTCGCCTTCCATGCCGTCCGGCAGCGGCTCCAGGGTTTTCGGATCAATGATTTCCGGATAGAACAGGTCCTCGAAGATGTGCGGGCCGGATTGGTGGACACATTCCATGGCCACGCCCGGCCCGACGATTTCGGACAGACCGTAAATGTCGTAGGCTTTGATGCCGCTGCCGGCCTCGATGCGTTCCCGCATGTCCTCCGTCCACGGCTCGGCCCCGAACACGCCGATGCGCAACGGCAGTTCCTTCAGGTTCACCCCCATTTCGGCGGCGCGGTCGATCAGGTGCAGAAAATAGCTGGGCGTGCAACAGATGACGGTGACGCCGAAATCCTTCATGAGCATGATCTGGCGGTCGGTGTTGCCGCCGGAGATGGGAATGACGCTGGCGCCGAGCGCTTCCGCGCCGTAATGCAGGCCGAGGCCGCCGGTGAACAGGCCGTAGCCGTAGGCGACCTGGACGATGTCGCCGTCATGCACGCCACACGCCGCGAGGCTGCGAAGCACGGCCCGCGTCCAGTCGTTGAGGTCTTCCTGGGTATAGGCCACGACGATGGGTTTGCCCGTGGTGCCGCTCGACGCGTGAAAACGCACGATCTCCGACATCGGGCTGGCGCAAAGGCCGAATGGGTACGTGTCCCGCAAGTCCGTCTTAACCGTGAACGGCAACTTGACGATGTCGTCGAGTGTCCGCAGGTCGGACGGCTTGAGTTTCTGTTCGTCCATGCGTTTGCGGAACAGCGGCACCTTGTCGTATGCGCGCTGGACCATCACTTTGAGTCGGGTGAATTGTACCTCCCGCAACTGGGCGGGCGGCAGAAAATCCGTCGCACTGGCCGGATGCAGGGGAGGAATATCGCGGTTCTTGCCCATAGGCGGGTCATCAAGTTTTTTCGGGGTGCTGACCGGCGCGGCCGGCAAGGAATGCCTGGCGGTTGGCGTCAAACAATTCGGCAGGAAAACCTTCGCGCAAGGCTTCCAGCCACCCGGCTTCCGGCAACGGCAGATGCGCGCTCAACGCGCCGAGCAGCGCCACGTTCAATGTTTTCTTGTTCGGCAGTTTGTCCACCGCGACCGCGTCCGGCATGATCAACATCCCGTCGGGTTTGAGATAATGTTTGTGCGGTTCCAACTGCGTCGGTTCGAGCACGAGCAGATAATCCGCCTCGCCCGGGGACACCATGGGGCTGAACACAATCCGGCCAAAACGCACGTCACTGGTGACCGAACCGCCGCGCTGGCTCATGCCCTTGATTTCGCTCTTCTTCACGTCAAAACCGGCGCGCAACGCCGCGTCGGCCAGAATGTCCGAAGCTTTGAGCACTCCCTGGCCGCCGAGACCGGCGACCACCACGTTGATCAGTTGGTCGCGCATGGGGCCTCCTTCGTTTCGCACTCGCACTGTTCCAGTTCGCGCAGCCGTTTGACGATGAGAATGCACGGCCGCCGGGCGATGATGACGCACAATTCCCGGCTCGCGAGGCATTCGTCCAAAGTGCGTTCGAATTCGTTCGAACCGACGCGCGGTTCGACCACGTGCACCCGCTTCACCCCGAGCGAACGGGCCAGATCTTCCAGCACGAGTTTGTTGGTCGGCTGATGGTCGAGCTTCCGGCCGGTCCCGGGATGTTCCTGGTGGCCGGTCATGGCCGTGGTGCCATTGTCGAGAATGATGAGCACATGTCCGTCCGCCGGCGGATTGTAAACCATCTCCACCAGCCCGCTGATGCCGCTGTGAACGAACGTGCTGTCGCCAATGACGCTGACGACGCGTCGCGCCTGTTCCGGCGGCAACACGTGACGCAACCCCAGGCCCACGCCCAGACTCGCGCCCATGCAGACGCAGGAATCCATGGCCTCAAAGGGTTTCAGCACGCCCAGCGTGTAGCAACCGATGTCGCCCGCCACGATGCAATCACGCTGGCGCAGAGTCTCGAACACCAGGCGATACTGGCACGCGTCGCACAATTGCGGCGGCTTGCCCGGCGGCGGCGCCGGTTCGGGGCTGGCGTCGTTGTTGAGAATCCGCCGCACCCGCGGCACGTTGAGTTCGCCAAAACGGTACATCTCCGCTTTGCCTTCCACCTTGATTCCCGCCGCGCGGATGGCCTCCACGAGGTACGGGTCGCCCTCCTCGATGACGAGGCACCGTTTCACGCTTTTTGCAAACGCGGCGATCTTTTTGATCGGCAGCGGATGGGTGAAGCCGAGCTTGAGCACACTCGCTTCCGGCGCGGCTTCGCGGGCGTGCATGAAGGAAATGCCCGAGGTGATGATGCCCAGTTTGTTATCGCCGGGCATAACGCCAGTTGAGGGCACAGGTTTCATTCCATTCCGCGATTTCGGCGAGCTTCTGCCGCAGCCGTTTGTGCGCGGGGCGGGCGTTGGCCGGAATCATCACGCGCGCACGGATATCGCGCTCGAACTTCGGCGCCTTCGGCGCTCCGTTCGGGACCGCGCGGCTGCACGACGGTGTAACTGTGGCAGACCCGCGTGGTGCCGCGCAAGATCACCGGCAGCTTCCAACGTTCGGAAATTTCAAACGCGGCCAGCAGAAAATCGTAGGCTTCCTGCGAATCGGACGGTTCGAGCATCGGCACGCCCGCCGCGACGGCGTAATGGCGGTTGTCCTGCTCGTTCTGGCTCGAGGCCATTCCGGGATCGTCCGCGGAAATGACGACCAATCCCCCGCTCACGCCGGTGTAGGCCGCGGTGAACAGCGGATCGGCGGCAACATTGAGGCCGACGTGTTTCATGGTCGCCATGGCGCGGGCGCCGCGCGAAAGCCGCCCCGATGACGACTTCCAGGGCGACTTTTTCGTTGGGCGACCACTGGCCGTACCCGCCCAGTTCGGAGAAGCGTTCCAGAATTTCGGTGGATGGCGTGCCGGGGTAACCGGCGCCGAGGGCCACGCCGGCATCACGCGCGGCCAGCGCAATGGCTTCGTTGCCACTCAGGAGTTGTCGTTTGGGTGAAGGCATGTAATTCGTGGTGGCTCAAAATTCAGTCGAGTGGAACAAAAAGCGCCGATCATGACAAGGACGGTTTTTACGGTGTCAAGGTCGCACGGAAGTCCGGCGCTCAAAACCCGATTTTCCCATTGTTTTCACAACACTTTTACAGGAATTAAGCGCAGGTATTTTTTGCATTAAATCACCTGCTTTCTGTAAAAATGGCCTTATGCAGACTGGACAGGCCTGGAATTGTTTCTAATTCTAATCTCAACTCTGCGAACTGGATACCCGCAAATACTCCCGGCGCGTTGCCGGAACCCAGGAACAGTCGCGGAAGCGGAAAATCGAAATCAAGTCCTCAATCGCTAATCAGCCCTGAAAGCCGAATCTTATGTTGAACACCAAACTGAAACTGACGTTGGGTCTTGCCACGCTGGTCGCGGCGACCGCCCTGGCTCAAACTCAAACCGCCGCGCCCGCCGGTGCAACTTCCGCCCAACGCCCCGTCCGCCGGCGCCGGCTGCCGCACCAGTGGCGGCAACGCCGGCAGCGCCGCCGCCGACCGCCTTCGACAATTGGGCGATGGAGGTCAAGAACCCTGTGGACTGGTTCACTTGGGGGGGCGATTTTCGCGTGCGCAATGAGTACTTCAACAATGCGCTGAGCCTGGGTTCGGGTCCCAACAGCGGGCCGTTTGGTCCCGTGCATGAACAAGACTATTTCCGTTTTCGTGGCCGGATTGGCGCCAGCTTTTTCCCGGCAGCATTTACGAGCATTACAAATGACCTGAGTTTGAACGTCCGTCTGGCCGCTGAACCGCGGGAGTTCATGAAAAACTCGACCATGGACACATACTTCGAAAAGTCTGGCCTGCAGTGGCGCTACGGAATTATTGACACCCTCAACGTGCAATGGAAGAAACCACTGGACCTGCCTGCCACCGTGACGGTTGGCCGCCAGGATATTAACCTGGGTGACAACTGGCTGTTTGGAGACGGCACGCCCGAGGACGGGTCCTTCACAACTTTCCTCGATTCCGCCCGCGTCACCTACGATCTGAAAGATCAGCACACCACCATTGATGCCATCGGCATTGTCCAATCCGGGCGGCCCGACGCCTGGCTGCCCACCATAGGTCCCTCCACCACACAGGGTGGAAATCCGAACGCGTATCTCCTGACCGACCAAAACGAAAAGGGCGCGGTCCTGTGGATCGCCAACAAGAGCCTCCCGGCGGCAAACGTGGACGGTTACTTCATCTACAAACACGACTCGGCCCTCAACGACGCTCCGGCCTCGCTATTCACTGACAACGCGGATATCTACACCTTTGGCGGCCGTGTTTCGGGTTTGGTGGAGGAGCATTTGAAGTATTCAGCCGAGGGGGCGTATCAGTTTGGTAGAAAACAATATGTTTGGAGTAACTTGCAGGAGGTGGTGGGCGCGCCCCCGCCGGCGCTCAGCGACAGCAACTTCCACAACCTCAGCGCCTTTGGAGTGAAAAGCAAGATCAGCTACCTCTTCAAAGACAAGCTGAACGACCAGTTGAGTATGGTTTTTGAGTTTCTTTCCGGGGATAATCCAAAAACGGGGAATGATGAAATGTTCGACGTGCTGTGGGGGCGATGGCCGCAGTGGAGCGAGATGTACAACATTTACAGCTACGTTAACGAGACGCGCGTCGGGCAAACGGCCAATCTCATACGTTTTGGCCCGACCTGGAGCGTGGACCCGATCAAGGACATGAATTTCAGCCTAACCTATAACGCTTTGTTTGCGGATCAGGATGTGCCCACTCAAGCGACTTTGCCTACTGCATTCACGGGGACGGGGGACTTTCGCGGCCATTACCTCCAGGCCGTCCTCAAATACAAATTCACCAAGCATCTGAGCGGCCACCTTTGGAGCGAATTCCTCTTCCCGGGTGACTACTACACCAGCCGGAGCACGATGGATTTCCTGCGTGCGGAAATTATGTACACGTTCTAGACTTGCAAATTACCCGGTGCCTGTGGGCGCGGTCGGTTCCTCCGCTGCGTCCACTGAGCCGGCAAGACCCCATGTTCCGGGACCAAACCATCGAAACCCTCGATCGCGCCGCGCTGGAGCGGCTGCAGCTTCAACGCTTGCAGGAAACCGTCCGCCGCGTGGCCGCGCACGTGCCGTTCTACCGGCAGAAATTTGCCGGGCTTGGCTTGAAGCCGGAAGACATTCGGTCACTCGCCGACCTGCGCCGACTGCCGTTCACCACCAGCGCCGACTTGCGCGCCAATTATCCCACCGGTCTGCTGGCTGTTCCCTTGGACGATACCCTTCGTTTACACACGTCGAGCGGCACCACCGGCAAGCCCAAGGCGTTGTTCTTCTCGCGTCAGGACGTGGACAACGCCGCCGAACTGTGCGCACGCTCGTTTGTCATGACCGGCATCACGCAGAAGGACGTGTTTCAGAACATGATGACCTACGGCATGTTCACTGGCGCGCTGGTCACGCACTACGGCGCGGAAAAAGTCGGCTGCCTCGTCATCCCCGCCGGACCCGGCAACTCCGAACGGCAGTTGATGCTGATGCAGGATTTTCGGACGACGTTCATTCACGTCACGCCCAGCTACGGGCTCTATCTCGCGACGTTCCTGGAAAAACACGGCGTTGACCCGCGGCGCGATCTCGCATTGCGCAAGGCGTTCGTGGGCGCCGAGCCTTACACCGAGGAAACCCGGCGGAAAATCGAGGAAGGCCTCGGCCTGGACGTTTACAATTCCTACGGACTTTCGGAAATGAACGGCCCGGGCATCGCGTTCGAGTGCGGGCAAAAACACGGCATGCATCTTTGGGAGGACCATTTTCTCATCGAGATCATTGACCCGCAAACCGGCGAACCGGTGCGCGATGGCGAAGCGGGAGAACTGGTGATGACGACGCTTTGCCGCGAGGCCATGCCCCTGCTCCGCTACCGTACCCGCGACATCACGTCCATCCTCACCACGCCCTGCCCCTGCGGACGCACGCATCGCCGCCTGAACCGCATCGCCGGCCGTTCGGACGACATGCTCATCGTGCGCGGCGTGAACATTTATCCGCAGCAGATCGAGCGCGTCCTGATGGCGCAGTCGGGTGTGGGCAGAAATTATCAGATCGCACTGGAGGGTCTCGACGAGATGACGGTCAAGGTGGAGCTGGCAGAAGCCGGTTTCGAGGGACAGGTGGAGCAGCTCATGAAATTGCAGAACCATCTGGCCGAGAAATTACGCACGGAAATCCTCGTCAAACCCCAGGTCCAACTCCTGCCGCCCGGCTCGCTGCCGGTGAGTGAAGGCAAGGCCACGCGCGTCATTGACAAACGCAAGCTGTGAAACAACGGAGAACCCCATGAAAGACGTCAAACTGGTGGCTGCTTTTGCCGAGAACAAACCGGGGCAGGTCGCCCGCTTCACCAAAATTCTTGCCGGTGCCAACATTAACATTCGTTGGCTCACCGTGGCCAGCACCGGCCCGTTCGGCGTGATGAAGTTCCTCGTCAGCGATCCGAAGGCGGCCTGCCAGGCCCTCAAACACGAAGGCTTCGTCACCAAACTCGTGGACGCGCTCGCCATTGAAGTTCCGGACAAGCCCGGCGGATTGCATGCCGTGGCCGATTGCCTGGCGAGCCACAATATCAACCTCGACAACGCCTCCGGTTTCATCGTGAACAACCGCGCCATCATGGTTATTGAAGTCTCCGACTATGGCCTGGCCCGGGACATCCTGCAAAAGCAGGGCTTCCGCGTGTTGGCGCAAAAGGAATTGCCCCTGTAGCGGTCGCTCTGCGGCCCCTCTCGCATTATTTGTAGCGGCGCTCGGTGAGCGCCCGTGGAATCAATGACGACGGTCGCAGACTGCCGCTTCCGTGCAAAAGTAAACTGCAAATGTATTAACGCACGCGGCGAGGCTTCACGCCGCTTTCTCCAGCAACGCCACAAACCATTCCGTTAATTCGTTTCGTTATAGATCAGGGCGTGAGTGGTGGATTTTAAGGAAATGGATGTGACTTAAAGTCCGTGGACATTTCTACAACAGTTTTGAGATTCTATAAGTGTGCCAGACATACGAATCATATTCGGCAAACGTATTCGCAAATTGCGGCTTGGCATGGGTATTTCACAGGAAGAATCTAGCCGAAAAAGCAGAGCTAGATCGAACCTACATTTCCAGTATTGAGCGTGGAAAACGGAATGTTTCACTTCTCAATATCGCCCGCTTGGCTAAAGCACTGAAAATTTGAATTCGGGAATTATGACAACATGCATAAGTTATTCATTCGCTCCTCACGAAAAATCAGGCCCATTCACATTGGACAAATTATTCTATTTGGCGAACAAACAGCATACTATATTGGCTTACGAGGAGGCCAACCAATTGCTCGCCGTTGTGCAGGCTCACGTTAAGAGATATTCACTTTCGGACGCCGCCCTTGAAAAAATTCTAAATAAGACTTGTTCCGCGCTTACGCTTGGTCGGGATTTATCTGCCGACGAAGAAATTGAGTTGCTCGCTCAGCCAAATCAAATTCTTGTTGATGAATAAACTCGCGCGTTTTCAATTTTCGATTTACTCTCCGGCTCGACATGGACACACAGACGCTTGCAAGTATTGAGAAAGTGGGCGTTGGGCTTGCCTGCTCAGTCGAAACTTTTCGCGGCTGTACCATTCAACTTGTTAAAAAGGAATCTGGGTTTAACGGCCTTTCGACTAATAAACTCGGACATGTGAGAAAAATCGAAGTAAAATCAATGGAAAAGAGTTTTAATTGGATCGCGATCAATAGTCTAATCGCTATCGACAAATTATTTTTTGAACGAGACTACTGGATTTATTTCGTTCTTCTTCCAGAAAACTACGTCGTCATGACAAAGGGGCTTCCCTTTATACAACGCCAATTATCTTTGTCAGCGAACGTTGATTTTATTGAAGAAATGCAAGATTGGATGAAGGCAACTCGCAAATTAACAAAAAAGTCGAGCTTAAAATTTGTGCCGAGATTACATCTAAAATTGCCGTTTCAGCTTGATAAGCTCGTTACTCATCTTGTTCAAAATCCTTCTGACAAAACTTGGCACGAAAGTGTGATTGAAATTTGGCAGAATAAAGACAGTTGGTCTCGCTTGTATTCAGCGCCGGAAGAATAAAAAACAGAGTTCAAGCTGCTAGCGACAGCGAATGTTTTAATTTTGTTGCATGTTGTGTTGTGAATTTTTCCCCATTCCTTTTCCCAATCATCAAGCGACGGCACGGTGACTTCAGCGTGTTTCGAGCAGGCATTATGTACCGCCTTGAAATTGTGCCCCCAACGCCTGCTTAACGAACTGCTCCGCGTAGCCCTCCATTGTATCCCTCGCGCCATTTTGGGAAGCAAAATGAGACAAGGTCGAAAAACAAGAAATAAAAACTTTTTACGCGGCCTTCCCCAGCAACGCTACAAACCATTCCGGCGGCCGGGTCGGTTTGCCCTGGGTATCGGTGAACGCATGAATCGTGTAGCCGCGAACCACCGGACGGCCGGTCTCGCTGTGAGCAATCTCGACGTCGAAACGCAACCTCGCCCGCCCTTGCAGTTCTGCGGTTGAAGTGATGCTCAGCAGGTCGTCATATCGCGCCCCGCCCTGGAATTCGAGATGCGCCTCCACCAGCGGCAGGAAAACGCCCTTTTCCTCCAGCGCCGCGTAAGACATCCGCAACCGGTTCCGCATCAATTCCGTCCGCCCGCATTCAAACCATTCCAGCGCGCGCGAGTTGTAGAACGTCCCCATCTGGTCCGTTTCACTGTAACGAACGCGCAACTGAAGCACATCTTTGAGTTTGTTCATGGCGCTCTGCCGAATGCGGCGCAACCATAGCGAAGCCGCGGCCCCGGTTCCATCGCAAAGTGGGAGAGGCGTCAAAATGTTTCTTTCGTCCCGTTCCGGGGCTTGGACGGCTTGCGCTTGGCATCCCGCGGTTTCAGCGTGGGCGACTATCGGTCGCTGCCGCGCAGCGACTGATAGATTTTGAAAAATACGCCCGGACTCCTTCAGCATTTGGCTTTCAGCCTTCAGCGGTTTTGTTCAAGCTTAGCTTTTCTCATCTGCATATTTTGATTGCCTGATACCCGCTGGTTGGACCGCCAATCCGCTTGCTTCGATGCCACCAAATCCGGCCTAATGCTGCCAACCTTATGAGCCCCATCATCTACATCTCGCTCGTCGTTCTCTACGTCTTCGTCATGCTCGCCGTTGGTTACTGGTGCATGCAACGCACGAAGAACGTCGGCGATTTTTTTCTCGGCGGCCGCACGCTCGGGCCGTGGATGAGCGCGTTTGCCTACGGCACTACCTATTTCTCCGCCGTGCTCTTCATCGGCTACGCCGGGCGGCTCGGTTGGGGCTTCGGGATCCAGACGATGTGGATCGTTCTCGGCAACACGTTTGTCGGCACGTTGCTCGCCTGGCTCGTGCTCGCCGGACGCACGCGTGATATGACGGTCCGCCTCAACGCACTGACCATGCCGGAATTTCTCCGTGCCCGCTACAACAGTGCGCCGCTCCAGGTCATCTCCGCGGTGATTGTTTTTGTGTTTCTGGTGCCGTATTCGGCGTCGGTTTACATGGGCCTGAGCTATCTGTTCCAAAAAACCATGGGACTGCAATACAACGAAGCCCTTATCTTCCTCGCCGCGCTGACCGGCGTGTACCTCGTCATGGGCGGTTACTTTGCCGTGGCCGTGAGCGATTTCATCCGCGGCATCGTCGAGTTTTTCGGCGTGTTGATCATGGTGCTGCTGCTCGTGAGCATGAAAGGCGGGCTCGGCGCGTCGTTCACCGCGTTGATGGATCCCCAATACATGCCCGGTCTGCACGCGCCGCCGCCACCGACCGGTCCGCCCTTCCCCGGATGGGTAACATTATTATCCCTTGTGCTGATTACCAGTTTCGGGCCGTGGGCGTTGCCGCAGATGGTTCAAAAGTTTTATTCCATCCGCAGCAAGGCCGACGTGAAACGGGCCATGACCATCGCCACGGTCTTCGCGCTGTTCATGTCGTTTGGCGCGTATTACAGCGGCGCGCTGACGCATCTGTTCTTCACCGACCCGAAGACCGACCTCGCGCCCATCGTGGACGCGGCGACGCACAAGCCGAACCTCGACCTGCTGATGCCGTTTTTCATCACGAGTTACGTGCCGCAATGGCTGGTGCTCATCATCCTGCTGATGGTGTTCTCGGCTTCGATGTCCAGCCTGTCGTCACTCGTGCTGGTGAGCAGTTCAGCCGTCGCGATTGATATCTACGGTGCCTTCGGCAACCGGGAAAAGAACTCCAAATTCACCATGATCCTGATGCGGGTGTTGTGCGCGGTGTTCGTGATATTGTCGCTATTGATAGCCGTGAGCAAAGTGGACGTGATAGTGAACCTGATGGTAATTGCGTGGGGCGCACTGGCCGGAGCCTTTCTCGCGCCGTACGTGTATGGACTGTTCTGGCGGCGGACAACCAAAGCCGGCGCGTATGCCGGCATGATCTCCGGCGTCGGCACGGCCGTGGTGCTGTTTTTGTTATGGGGCAAACCGCTGATTCCGGTCGCCGGCGCCATCGCCATGTTCCTGCCGCTGCTGGTCGTCCCCGTGGTCAGCCTGCTGACTCAACCACCCAAACCCGAAATCATCGCCCTGGCCTTTGGAGACAAGTCACCACTAAGTTGAATTGACTTTCATTCTGAACGGTGACGGCCGGGTGGTGCTGACCATCAACGGAGCAGAAACGAAATTGCCGTTCCACTGACCGGATGTTGACGTTGCACAACCGGATGGCCGGCGCCAGGAATACCTGCCAATCTGATTCGGCTCTTTCATTATGTGGCTACGACCTCTTCACGATCTACGAAATGGCTGAATTCGTATTCGTTTCCAATAAGGCGGTAAATTGGCTGCTTCCAGCGTACAACTCTCGCACCATCTTCTCGCTTCTCTACTTCAATATCGTCCACCAAACGCGCGGTAACATAGGGATTCAAACCGCAGCGAAGGCAACTGGTGTCATCTCTTCTGAGTATCCTGCGGCCTTCGACTGTCAGCGAATAGTAAAGCTTCTCTTCGGGCATCAGACTGCCTGCCGCCAAGTATATCGCAAAAATCATCTCACGAATCGCTCCGACTCCCTTCCGTGCGTCGACAAACGCAAGGATCCGCGGCCCTGCGATTCGGGCGAGCCGCTGCTCAGAGCCCTCCCAAGCGACTAGCCATGCGGATTTCTTCTTCATATTGCCGAACAGTTTTTATTGGGACAAACCCAAGAGCCAAAAACAAATTGCCTTGCTGACTCCATGTCCGTCGTTTACGCCGGCAACAAGGCCTTGGCAAGCGGTTTCTTGTGAAATTGTGGGGGACGGAAGATTTTTACCGAACCGCCACTTTACGCCTTGATCGAGCGAAGTTAAAAGACAAACTCAGTTCACTAACATCCCATATCTTGCATCCATTTGTAACAAGCGGATGCAACTTGGTATTGCACACTTTGTCCCGAAACGTTGTGGGCGTCGTTCATCTGTATGGAGCGGACCCGCATGAGACCGAACAACTCGCCTCTCTGCTCATAGCGGTAGCAAGTGCCGTATTCCGCGCGGCCAGCAACCCCTGCTATTTCGGCACAATTGGATTTACTTGGAAACGTCGATTAAATGGTTAGCATGAAGCGATGCAACGAAAACTGAACGCTGATTTGTTCTGGGAAAACCGGTCGCAAAAACCTTGCTTTCAGCACGGGGAACACTGGGTTTTTCTGAGAACCCTCCCCAAAGGCGGCGACTGCAAAGCGGACGCAATCGGCCCCATGGAAATTGAGGAGATACCCGAGGCCGAGGCCGAGAGAAATGCGCTCAAGCGGCAGATCAGAGAAACAGAACACAAATTGAGAGAACTTGCACTGAAAGAACTTGGACTGAGCGCTCATCCTGACATTGAGCCTGCGGCTGACCCACATATAATTTTGACCAGAGACTGCTTTGGTTTCAAAGGGGCGGTTCGCCTTTTGATTTATTCGGATAAGCCTTTCGTATGAAACAGTTCTTCGGCAGTTTGTTCGGCAGCCATCCAACGCCGAAAGTCCCGCCGGTTATCGCGAAAGCACCCCCTCCGATTATTTCTCGCAGTCAACCTGCCGAAATCTACAAGAATGGCGATGTCATCGGCGGCAAGTTCGAAATTCATGGCACTTTGGGCAAGGGCGGCTTCGGCGTGGTGTATCTCGCGTACGACCTTGGAATAAAAGAAGTGTGCGCTCTGAAGACCTTCCGCGACGAGTTGCTGGCTGATGCGGCGGCGCGCGAGGCCTTCAAGAAGGAAGCCCTCTTGTGGGTGAACCTGGAAGAGCATCCGTTCATTCTGGCTGCACAGTGGGTGGAACAGTTCTCCGGCCGGTTGTTTGTGGCGATGGATTACGTGGCCCCTGACGATAAGGGGCGGGCCAGCCTAGCGGACCACCTGGCGCGGGCGGGCGGCCTTCTCGACGCAGACCAGACGCTGAAGTGGGCGATCCAGTTTTGTCTGGGCATGGAACACGCCCAGGCGCACGGCATCAAGTTCCACCGCGACATCAAGCCCGCCAACATCCTCATCACCCAGGATGGGACGCTCAAGATCAGCGACTTTGGGCTGGCCGCCGCTGCCGAGGTGGCTTGGCACGGAACAGGTGGCCGGGGTGGTTCGTTGGTCACTCGTGGTCCCGAAGGCGGCTTCGGCTTGAGCCTGATGCAGACCGGAGGGAAAGCGCGGTGTGGCACGCCTGGGTATATGGCACCGGAGATCTATCGGGGTGAAGGGGCGGACATCCGCAGTGACATTTATAGCTTTGGCCTTGTGTTGTGGCAGATGGCCGCTGGAAGTTCGGTGCCGCCGTTTGTGGTGCCGTATCGGGGGGATCTGGAAGGCTACCTGCGCCAAATCTACGAGCAGCAGATGACTGGTCGTGTGCCACGCGTGGATGGTTTCTTGGGGCCGGTCATTGAGCGGTGTCTTTGTCCGAAGCCAGCGGAACGATACGGCAGCTTTGGGGAATTGCGGGAGGCGCTGGAGCCAATCCTGGAGCGCAAGACGGGGAAGAAGATCGAGGTTCCACAGGTTGGAGAGAAGACAGCGGTCTTCTGGAACAACAAGGGCGTCTCACTCAATACTCTCGGTCGGCACGAGGAGGCGATTGGGTGCCTGGACAAGGCACTGGCGATTGACCCGCGAGACGTGGCGGCTTGGCTCAACAAGGGCAACGCGCTCGCTGCCCTCGGTCGGCTGGAGGAGGAAAACAACTGCTACGATCAGGCACTAGCGATTGACCCGCGAGACGCGCGGGCTTGGGGCCACAAGGGCAACGCGCTCTATGCCCTCGGTCGGCGCGCGGAGGCGGTCAACTGCTACGACCAGGCGCTGGCGATTGACCCGCGAGACGCTGTGGCCTGGTACAACAAGGGCGTCTTACTCGCTGCCCTCGGTCGGCGCGCGGAGGCGATTAGCTGCTACGACCAGGCACTGGCGATTGACCCGCGAAACAAGGAGGCTTGGAACAACAAGGGTATCGCACTCGATGCCCTCGGTCGGCACGAGGAGGCGATTAAGTGCTACGACCAGGCACTGGCGATTGACCCGCGAGACGCGATGGTGTGGTACAACAAGGGCACCGCGCTCGCTGACCTCGGTCGGCGCGCGGAGGCGATTGGCTGCTACGATCAGGCGCTGGCGATTGACCGGCGATACGCGAAGGCTTGGAGCAACAAGGGCAACTCACTCGGTACCCTCGGTCGGCACGAGGAGGCGATTCTCTGCGACGACCGGGCGCTGGCGATTGACCCGCGAGACGCGCGGGCTTGGGGCGACAAGGGCAACGCGCTCTATGCCCTCGGTCGGCACGAGGAGGCGATCAACTGCTACGACCAGGCGCTGGCGATTGACCCGCGCGAGGCGGTGGCGTGGTACAACAAGGGCAACGCGCTCGATGACCTCGGTCGGCGCGCGGAGGCGATTAGCTGCTACGACCAGGCGCTGGCGATTGACCCGCGAGACGCGAAGGCTTGGGACAACAAGGCACTCTCGGAGGACGCTTTGGGACGGCGAAGAGAAGCGGCGTTGAGTTATCGCAAGTTTATCGAGCTTGCACCGCCGCAGTATGCGCAGGTGGTCGCGCAGGCCCGGCAGCGGCTTCTTGAGTTGGAATCGAAAACAACTTGAATAATACTGGAAGCGAAAAATGGAAAATTCTCCTACAGTCGACCTGGTCTGGCAGTTGGCTTCCGTGGAAACGACCGCAGCCAAGTTGCAGTTCATCGAGCCCGAGCACTTTCTGGCGGCGCTGACTAAGCTCAAACAACTTTGTGCTGGCGAAGCTGAGGAGGCATTACGCGCCCAAGGACTCGATGTTGCGGCGCTCCAGCCGGAGATGGATTTGGTTGCCGGCGTATTGGAGGAAACCGGGATTGACCCTGACGCATTTCGACACAAGCTCCGTGAGCGACTCGGCAAGAGCACCTATGAACATGCCAAAGGCAAGACGATACATCGCTCGGATCGGTCACGGAAATTGTTTGAGCGCACGAAGGAAATCGCGCACACGATGAAAGCCGAACAGTTGAAGGCTGGACACCTTTTCCTGGCGATTCTGGAGGAGAAAGGCTCAGTGGGATGTCAGCTTCTTGTTGAGCATGGGGCGGACCTTAAACTTTTGGCGGAGGCCACTCGCAAGCGAATGCAGAAACAACCGGAAATGCAGGTTGCCGCAGGCGGACGCGCTGCTGAACCTCGCATCGGAGCCACGACTGGCACGCCGTTTTTGGATCGCTTCGGCCGGGACGTGACGAAGGAGGCGCGTGACGGAAAACTTGGTCCAGTGATTGGCCGACGCAAAGAGATTCTCGAAGTCATTCAAACGCTTGCGCGCCGGTCAAAAAACAATCCAGTGCTGGTTGGCGAAGCCGGCGTCGGCAAGACCGCAATCGTTGAAGCGATTGCAATCCGCATTGTGGACGGCAAAGACGCTCAAGTTCTCGGCGGGAAGCGGGTTGTCGAGTTGAGCATGGGAACTCTGACGGCTGGGACCAAGAATCGGGGGGATTTCGAGGAGCGATTGACTCGCATCATCGGTGAGGCAACCACTCATCCAGAGGTAATTCTGTTCATTGACGAGTTGCACACATTGATTGGCGCGGGCGGGTCTGGTGGTAATGATGCGGCGAACATTCTCAAACCGGCACTCGCCAGAGGTGACATTAGCTGCATCGGAGCAACCACCGTGACTGAATACCGCCGCTATATCGAATCCGACCCGGCATTGGAACGGCGATTCGAAAAAGTTCTGGTGCCCGAACCAAGCCGCGAAGACTGCCTTCAAATTCTTCGCGGGCTCCGGAAAAAATGGGAAGAGCACCACCGGGTCAGGATCACAGACTCGGCTTTAACCGCTGCGGTGGATTTGGCGATTCGGTTTGACGGCGACCATCAGTTGCCCGACAAGGCGATTGACTTGGTTGACAAGGCGGGCGCGCGCACCCGAGTTCCGATTTTAAGCTTGAAGCAGGGTGAACAAAGTGCCGGTCGCAGGGATGAGGGCCGAGAACTACAGGCGGGACTTGGCGAAGTCACCGAGATCACGATTGCGGAGGTGCTCGCAGAAAAAATCAGTGTGCCGATAGAAGTCATCACCGGACACGTGAAAGGCGCCAACCAATCCCGATTGATGGAAATGGAGAGCGCACTTCGCCAGCGGGTGATCGGTCAAGACGATGCTGTGAAACGGGTCTGCGAACGATTGCTGTTGGCGCAATCAGGCATCGGCCAGAGACGCGGCCCGCTGGCGGTTTTTCTGTTCCTCGGCCCGACGGGTGTCGGCAAGACGGAACTCGCCCGGTCAATGGCGACTTTTCTCTTCGGCTCCGAACGACGACATGATTCGCTTGGACATGTCCGAATATATGGAGCAGCACAGCGTTGCGAAACTGATTGGCTCTCCTCCGGGCTATATTGGCCACGACGAAGAGGGGCAACTGACTGGGAAACTCCGAAGCAAACCTTACTCGGTCGTCCTTCTGGATGAAATCGAGAAGGCGCACGTCAGAGTTTTCGATTTATTCCTACAGGTATTCGACGAGGGGCGGTTGACGGATTCCAAAGGACGCACCGCCGATGCGAGGAATGCTATCTTCGTTTTGACATCCAATATTTCACCAGAGACTCGCAAAGCTATGGGGTTTGGTCGAGAGCAGGCAACCAATCCACAAAGCGCCGTGCTCGGTGCGCTGAAATCCCGCTTCCGACCGGAATTCATTAACCGCATAGATGAGCAAATTGTGTTTCGGCCGCTCAGTCGTGCGGATACAAAGAAAATCTTAATCCAGGCACTTGATCAGACGCGGCAAGCATTACTTTCGCGTCACGGCAAGAGTTTGCATCTGACCGATCAGGCGTTGGAATTCGTTGCATCCAAAGCATTCAGCGAAGAATTCGGAGTGCGGCATCTCCGGCGAACCGTTCAAGAGTTCGTTGAAATCCCACTCAGCCGGTTGATGCTGTCGGGTGAATTAGAGAACCGACAAAGCGTTCAGGTGGCGCTTCAGGATGAGCGATTAGTCTTCCGGGCGGCTTAAACGCAGATAGCTGGCTAAGACTCATGTTAACAAAGGATTTGCGGCAGATCACGGCACACGTGTTTTGATGGCTTTAAGGATGTCCGCGATGACTTCCGTCTTCAGATTCACGCCGGGGTTGCCGAAGCCCATTCACACATTTGTTCGACGTGCGCCGCCGAACCGTCCCGGAGCCAGCCGTCCAGCTGGGACTGGTCCTTGAGTTGCTGTCCGCGCAGGCGGGGCACCACCACAAAGCGCGACTTGATTTCCGTCAGCGCCGTCATGTCCACCCACAACTTCTCGAACTGGCTCACGGGGAATATGTCCTCCTGTCCCTGGCCCCAGCGTTTCTTGACGTCCTTGATGGTGACATAGGTCGGCACCCGCGCCGCCAGGGCGCGGACGGCGGCGGTGACTTTCTCCGCATTCGCCAGGTCGCTGCGGGTCAACCCAAACACGACCAGCAACTGGTCAATGTCAATCCAGCACGTGTTCGAGTTGTAATAACTGAGCGCGAACTCGTCCTCCTCGCGCGGCATGGCCAGCCCCTCAACGAGACGCACCTGGCCGTTGACGCGTGCCAGACCGCCGCCACGGTCTTCCAGCCTCCGCGTAATCACTTCAAACGTGAGGCAGGAACCCTGCGCCAGATGCAGACCAAACATCGCCGGGTCGGCGTCGGCGCCAAGCGTGTCAATGTTGTGCAGCATCAGGTGCCGGAGTTGCGGGCGTTCGGCGAGCAGGCGGGCCAGCACGCCGTTGCGGAGCAGGTTCGGGACCTCGAACCAGTGGCCGACCGGATGCAGGCATTGGCCGGGGAGATTGTCGGTGTAATCACTGCCTTCACCGGCGGCGCGCGCCCAGTTGATGAGCGCGGCGCGGAGACTGTCGCGGACTTTCTGCTGTTGTTCGTCGAGCATTTGCTGCGGCATTTCCTCCCAGAGAAAACGCAGGTCGCGTTCCGTCGGGATCATGCGCAAGCCGATGGAACGTCCGGGCGACAGCAACACCGGGCCGGGATAACCGCAGTTGCTCTGCCTCGCGAGATAATCGGCCGTGGCCTGATGCGTCAGGTAACTCGTGGTGACAATGTGCGGCAACGGCTGGCCCGCCATCCGGCTGATTCGCCGGCTTTTGGCCAGATGCGTTTCGACGAACGTTCGGTATTCGCCGCCCAGTTTGCAGAAGGGATGGAGCGCTTTCACCACGCCGGCACCCTGGGTCCAGCGGCTGCCCACGCCTGCGGCGAGCGTCACAACGGCCAGTTCGCCCCGGGCAAGCGCAGCGAGGCCGGCTTCGCGACGGTCCTTTGCCGCCGGTGCGGTGGCGTCCAGCACGTCACCGTCCTTCACATCCTTGATGTCGGCATTGACCGGCAAGCGGTTTTGCGCCAGCCCGATGCGGCCCGCCTTGAGGTCCTCGCTGATTTGCTCGTGCTGGGGGCGGTCAAAGCCGTTTTGCTTGAGCAACTCGGTGAGACTTTGTTCCCGGCCGTTCTCCGTTCCGGGTTGCGGCAACAGCCGGTCAAAGAGTGAGGACATCATGCCGCCCAATTCGGGCCGGGTGTGGCAGGCGGTGCTGAACTTGCCGATTTCGGCGCGGCGTTCCGGCGGCAAGGTCTGTGGATCCACCCGCAACCAGTTGGGAACGTGGAGCGAATAATACGCCGCAGGCAGCAGGGCTTCCGCACCGGAGAGGAGATCAGCCCGGGTGCCCCGTTCGTTGATGGCGAAATCGTAAACCACCGGCTCCATCGCAAAGGGCAGGGCATTTTCCAATTCGCGCTTGAGTTCGGACATGACCGTCCCCAGCCGGTCTTGCGCGCGCGCCTTGTGTTCCGGATCAACAATGAAACCCATGCCGCCGCCCGACATGCCGCCCAGCATCCAGAAACCCCAGAAACTTTGCCCGAATTCCTTCTGCACCCGCCGGAGGAGTGATTCGGTGAAATGATTGTTGGCCCAGGGGATGATGGTCTGGATCGGTTCGTTGAAATTGCGCGTTGTCAGCGCGCCGATCCGCTGGACATCGCCGTCCCGCAGCGCGCCGAGGATGTCATCCAGAATGCCCATGGCCTGCTGGCGGCCGCGCCATTCGGCATCGGAACGGAGCAGATATTTTTCGGTGACCATTTCGAGGATCGGCCCGACGTTCTGGGCCATGCCGCCGTGGACGAGCACCAGGCTTTCCTGCAAGCGCCGGCGCGTTTCCGGCGAAGCGTCGTGTTGATCGAGAATCTTGTGCGTCGGCATGAGGCGTCCGCGGCTGATGCCGAATTCAGGATCGCCTTCCCCGGCGGGCACGCCGCAAATGAGCTTCATGCCCGGCCACACGCCGCCGGAATCCTGCCAGCCGCCGCCGGAACCGCCGAGCCATTCACCGAGCAACGCGCGCGCCAGCACCAGCCGGCGTTCGTCCTCCTGCAACGGGCCGTCCAGCGACCGGGCCTGGCCCGTGGCGCGCATGCAAACCGAAATCAGCGAAGCCAGCAGGTTCGTGGAAACGGCGAGCCGCGAGCCTTTGGGGATGTTGTTGACGTTGCTCACAATTTCCAGGCCGCGGCCCGGTCCGGCGAGGCGCGCCAGCAGGTCGGCGAGCTTCAGACCGGACCCTTCAATGCCCGGGGGCACGATGCCGGCCGCGATGACCGCCGCCTTGAGCAGGCCAAGGTAGTCGCGGGCAAAATCGAAAACTTCGGCGAGGTTGTTGATGTCCGCGCTGGCGCCGAGGTCTGCGCTGGTCAGGCGGAGCACCGGTTCGTCAATGACGCGCAAATAGGATTCGACCGGGGGGCGCGGCGCGGCGTCCCGGCCATGCACGCCCAGGTCAATGGAGACGTTCAGCACCCGCGCGCCTTCGGGAAAATCCATGCCCAAAAAGAAAATGTCGCTCCAGCCGCTGTGACTGAGGTCCATCCGCACCGGGGTGCGCTCGCGCAAAATCGGGTGGCCACCCGCGGCGTCGCGCCGCAGCAATTCCGGCCGGAGACGCAGCGGATGATCGGCCGGATGCCCCATGCGGAACATCCATTGATTGCCGCGGACGGAACGCACGCTGCGTCGCACCTGGTCGGCCAGCGTTTGAAACGCGAGCCGTTGATACGCCGCCGCCAGCGCGCTGGAGACGGGATCGCAGGGGCCTTCGGTCTTTTGCACCGAGAGAAAGTTCTCAATCGCCTCGGCGAACCGGCGGTGCAGCAGGTGTTTGAATCCTTCAAAGGGAATCAGGCCGCGCTGGCTGACGCCCGGCTTGTACGGCAGGTGAAACCGGTGGATGGCGTAAAGAAAGAACAACGCCCGGACGCGCTCGTAAAGATTGTCGCTGTGCCGGCGAAAGTCGTCGAGTTCGGCGCAAGCCGCGGTGAGTTGCTCCAGGGACGCAGCGCGACAAACGGAGTCGAGCGACCGGTTCCGGATCTTTGGATCGGTCGAGGTGATGATTTCAATCAGCGGGCCGGCCATGTGAAAAAGCGAAAATGATTGGGTTTAAGGCGATGAATGATCACTTGCCGCTCAGCGTCAGCAACTCGACGAGGCCGGACAGGACCTCGTCGCGGTCCTTGCCGTTGAGCGCCAGCGCGAGTTGCGCGGTCAGCAGGCCGTATTGCACGCCAATGTCGAAACGGCGGCCGTCCAGTTCGCACGCCAGATACCGTTCGTGCTCCGCGAGCCGCGACAATGCCGTGCTCAAATGCACCCGCCCTTTTTCGCCGGCGGCGGCAACTTCCTCGCCGAGCAACGCCATCACCCGCGGCGTCAGAACGTGCATGCCGAAGAAACAGAGGTAGTAACCGGCACGCAAGCCAGGCACGATGAGTTTCTGCTCGGCTTCGGTGGGTGTGGGCTTTTCCACCACGTCCGACACCACATAAAGCCCTTTGCGCGCTCCAGCCAGCCGGCCACCGACCGTGCCATAATAAGGCAGCTTGCTTTCGTGCGTGGCCTGCACGGCGGAGACGGCGCAGGCTTCAGCGGCGGCCGTTTCGACCAGTTGCTGGGCGCAGCGCTTCGCATTCCGGCTGAGGTAGAGGTGATCTCCGACCAGCAACAAAAATGGCGATGAACCGGTGAAACCCCGCGCGCACCAGACGGCGTGGCCATAGCCGAGCGGCCGGGTTTGTTCGACGAATTTCAACAACCGGCCATGCGGCCCGGCGGCGGCGCGGTAGGCGTCCTGGTCGCCGGGGCTGATGATGACACAAATTTCCTCGATGCCGGCCTGAAGGGATTCTTCCACAATGATAGCCAGGGCGGATTTGGTCTGGCCATTGCCGTCCACGAGGGTTTGCAACGGGAGGGTGCGCTGGCTTTGTCCGGCGGCGGTTATGACGGTTTTTTTAATTTCCATGTCGGTTTTCCCTGCGATGGGTTGTCGGTCGGGCGCAGCGGTTCAACCCACCGTGCTGGGCCTTTTAACACGTCAACTCGTGGCCTGCATATTTAAGCCCGCTCCATCCTGATTGCCAGTAAAATGTCCGCGATGGCTTCCGCCTTCGGCTTCGCGCCGGTAACCTCATCGGACGTCAACGGTGTTTTTTCCCCGTCAGCGCGGTTCTTGAAAATGGCCAGCCACGATTCCGCTGTTGTTTGCGCGTTGGTTTCCGGCCGGTCAAACCACCGGTATTCCGTCGGTTCGCCGGGCCGGATTTCCACCAGCCCCACCAACTGGAGATGTTCCCGTTGATAATGGCCAAACCAGTCAAGAATCAATGGGCTGGAATCCCGATATTGCAACCAGGACTCGCTGACATGAACAAACACCACATACTCGGGGCGGGCCTGTTCAATCTGCCGGATCATCTCCTGTTGCATCCCCGCCGCATAAGGTTGCGGTTCCATCAGCGGATAGACGCAAATATAGCCGGTGGCGGCGCGACGATGGCTGTAAAAATAGATCTGGGGCTCGGACCCCAACACCACAATCCGATCCTCGCGCGGGCAATGCGCTGCCAGATATCGGCCGATCTCCACCGACTCGGGAAATGGATTCAAGTCATATATCGCCCGGGACGCTTGCGCGGGAGCAAACCTGAAATAAATATCACTCCATTGAATCAGCGGGCTTGACATAGCAACGGCAAAGACCGGCAGGAAGATGGCAGCCGGGGAAAACGAAAGTTTCAGCCGCGCCAGGACGACCGGCACCGCGCGGAAGGCCGCCCCGGCCAATAACCCCGTTGCGGGAAGCAGTTGAATGAAATAATGCCCCCGCCATCCCGGCCAGGCCGCCACGCATGAAAAAAACGCGAACCCGACAACGAAAAATCGCCAGCGTTGCAAGGACGGCTCGCCAAAAATCAGAAAGAGGCCCAATATCGCCAGACTCCACAGTCCCGGAGCGGCCTTGAACAACGGGACGACAACACCAAGCATGGTTTTAATTCCCTTTCCAAACGAGATGATCGTAGCGTGCGCACCGGCGTATTGGAACGCCCAGAACCAGAATTGATGAAAGTCACCCGCGAGGACGATGACGAAACATGCCAGGATTAAAGGCAGCAGCCCACCCAAGGCCAGCCAGGTCAGACGCGTGGCCAGTCGTCGCCACGGTCTTTGACCGGAAGAAAGTTCGTACCACAAAATCCAACTGGCTGCAAAAAGTCCGAACGCCGCTCCGGTTTGCTTCATCAAGACCGCCAAGCCAATGAGCAGTCCGGCGGAAAAAATCCGCGCCGCTGAAGTACGGTCATCGAGGTTTTGGAGCAGGACGACGCCCGCCAGCGCCGGCAACATGACAAAGTGGGTTGCGTGAGCAGCCAGCCCCATCGTTTCCGGCACAATGGAGAGCAGGGCAAACGTCCCCGCAGCGACGACGCCGCCGGCATCGCCGCAGATGCGCCGCGCCAGCACAAAGACCAGCAATGCGCTGGCCAGGTTGACCAAAATCACCCCGGCATGAAGGGCGACCGCCGTCTGCCCGAACACCGCCATGATGAGCGCATACGCCACGTATGTGCCGGGCAATTTCAGCGCCACGTTGTAAGCCGCCTTATACGGTGAGACATCCTGGAGCAGCAATTGACCCGCGTAGGCGTATTCCCCCTCGTCCCGCTCCAGGGGCATGTCCAAAAGACGGATCCGGACTGCCGTCACCACCGCCAGGACGAGAAGAAGAGATAAAATCACCCGGGGGTTCCCGGCCGGCATACAACTTCCAAAGAATTGTCCAGAACGCTTAAACATTTACGACCGCGCCACCAGACATCGTGCGGCAACCATCCATTATGCTTTGCGCTCTTTGACCGCCAGTAAAATATCCACCACCACTTTCGCCCCCGACTTCACACCGACGCGGCTTTGTTTGCCTTTGGGAAAACACTCTCAATCCGCCGGTTTGGCGGGGACTGCTTTGTTCCGCCGGCGGAACCCCAGAAAAATTCCCGCGCCGCCCGCTGTGGCCGACGGCAGCAAATGCATGAGATAATCCTTCGTCGCCGTCGCCTCGTGCTGTACCCATTCGCTGCCGCGCTTTACCTCCTCCTGCTCGTGCGTTGTGTCGCAGCCCGCGAGTTTTCCATACGCGAGCAATGCGATGACCAGCGCGCCGATGACCATAATGAGCCGCGTCAGCTTCCGAAAAAACCAGCCGATGCAAAATCCCGCCACATAACTCACGCCCATCCGGACGTAAAACGGGAAGGGTTTGCTCCAATTCCAATGCGCGCCGGCCGGAGTGACCGCCGGGTTCGGGGACGTGATGCCCGGGGCGTTGGTCACTGCGTTGATCGTTTCGTTTTGCGGCGGGCTGTTTTTGATGTCGGAAAACCACAACCCCAGGCCGGCCACGACCGCGGCCAGCGCGGCGAGGACGGATTTGGAACGCCAAGGGCCATCAGCACCCAAGCTGGTGAAAATGCCACGGGCTTTTTGAACAAACAGGTTCACGCTCTTCTATCTCAAATCACCGGCAAAAATTTTGTTCGCCGCCAGCGCCTCTCACCCTGGCACGTTGGCGACCGGTCATTGAAACTAAATGCTAGACCTGTAACGGCTGGGAATGCAACTTCGGAGGTGAAAGCATTCAATCCGCATTGTTATTTATGACAAACAATCTGATTTCATCCGACTTTTCATGTGTTTTGGTTGCGGTGGTTGCAATGACTGTTATCGGGCTGCCGCTCGCGTTGATGGCGGCGACCGGCGATTCGCCGGCAGCAGAACTGGATGCGCCCGTCCGGGTGATCGCTGCCGATGTGAATGCCGTCCATGGGCCGCTGGACACTTCATTCAAGGAGTGCATCGGCGCCGGCCGGGCCAACGAAGGACTGCGCGCGGATTGGCAGGATCAATTGCGCACGACGCGGCGCGAATGCGGCTTCAAATACATCCGCATGCACGGACTGCTCACCGATGACATGGGCGTTTACAAGAAAGACGCGCACGGCCATCCCATCTACAACTGGCAATACATTGACCGGCTTTATGATTTCCTGCTCAGCATTGACATCAAGCCGTTTGTCGAGCTTTCGTTCATGCCCAAGGACCTGGCCAGCGGCAACAAAACCATTTTCTGGTGGAAGGGCAACGTCACTCCCCCAAAATCGTATGACCAATGGGCCGACTTGATCCGCCATCTGGTCAGCCACTTTCAGGAGCGCTACGGCCATGACGAGGTCAAAACCTGGTACTTCGAGGTTTGGAATGAACCCGACTTGCATGATGGTTTCTTTACCGGCACGCGGGAGGATTATTTCAAGCTGTACGCCGTCACCGCCAGGGCCATCAAAAGCGTCTCGCCGGACTATCGCGTGGGCGGCCCGGCCACGGCCAGGGGCCAGTGGGACGAGTCGTTCATCAGTTATTGTCACAGCAACAACGTGCCGCTCGACTTCATTTCCACACACGCGTATGGCGTCAAGAGCGGATATTTGGATGAAACCGGCCAGCGCGGAACGGTGATTGATTCCGATCCTAATTCGGTGATTGGCCGGATGGTCGGCGAGCGGCAAATGATCAATCATTCACCCATGCCGGGCCTGCCGTTGCATTTCACCGAATGGAGTTCGGCCTACACGCCCACCGATTTCATGCACGACGCCTACCAGCAGGCGGCCTTCATCCTGAGCAAGGTCAAGGGAGCCTGCCAGTCCGTGGACTCGATGTCTTACTGGGTCTTCACCGATATTTTTGAAGAGAACGGGCCGCGCATGACTCCGTTCCACGGCGGCTTCGGACTGATTAATTACGAGGATTTGAAAAAACCCGCTTTCTACGCATTCAAGTTCCTGAATGAACTTGGCCCGTCCGAACTCGTCAACGCCGACCCTGCGTCCTGGGTTTGCAAGAGCAAGGACAATTCCGTGCAGGCACTGTTTTGGAATTACACCCCCATCGTGCCGCCGGCGGGAACGAACGACCAGCAGTTCTATCAACACGAAATTCCGGCGAAAGAAAGCGGACGGGCGGTGCTCAGCATCACCAATCTTCCTGCCGGAAGCTACACTCTGGAGATTTACCAAACCGGCTATCGCGCCAAGGACGTTTTTACCGGTTATCTTGACCTCGGCTCACCGTCGCAATTGACCCCGGCCCAGGTCGAAATTCTGCGCGGACACAGCAAAGGCGACCCTGAATCGGTGGAAACCATCCAGATCGAAACCGGCAAACCCTTCGTCCGCACCTTCTCCATGCGGCAGAATGACGTTTACTTCGTCAAAATCCTGCCGTCGGGAGTCAAATGAGGCGCGCGCGATTATGAAATATGGCCGCCGCCGTCCGTTGGCAATCACGACCTGCGCTCTTTCATCGCCCGCAAAATGTCCGGCACGACTTCCATGTTAGCGGATAAAGAACTTTTCTGGGATCCATTCCCGGTCGGACTCAGCGCAGAGATACCATCCGGATTGATCATTCATCGGAACCCAACGCCTTTCCTCTTTGCGATAGTGCCAGTCCTTGTCCGCTTGATAGAACACCTGCCGGCCAATCAGTTCAAGGATGTTGCAGATTTCGTCGTTGTGATAATTCAGCGTATCGTAATCGGTATTCTTGGCATGCGCCATTTCCGAGTAAACGTGATGCAATTCACGCAATAACGTATCTACCGCCGGATCGAGATCACGAATGTTCAAGCCCAGCCGGCGCGCCTCGCGCGCCGTGATAGGATAAGAGTGCGAAGGATAGTCGTCGTTGAGCGCCCGACTGATATTCAAAGCCTTAGCGCGGTTCGGCACATGATAGCTCAACAGCTCCTGGCAGATTCTCATCGAAAGCGAGCTAGACCGATCCAGCGCGCCAATGACGAGTGGATGGAGATACTTGTAAACTTCAGGATACGGATTGCCACCGCTCTTCTGCTCCTTCCACAAACGCAGAATGCGCATGACCTCATCCTGACTGACAGACACCAGATAGTTGTTATGGTCCACCGGTGAAAGATCATGCTTGAGCGAGGAATCTACCGCCGTCAGGTATGAGGTTGGCCCCATTTGAATCTCATTCGCACCCAGCGCAACCATTGTCGCAGCAGAGGCACATTCATACGGTGCCAGCAAGATGATACGTTCAAACTTCTGCCTCAGTAAATGCACAAATCTCAAGGCTGCTTCAGGATTGCCACCGTCTGATTTCAAGAAAAGCGCAACTTTGGGCTGTCGTTTTGATGGCCCCAACAATTTCGACATGGCAACGACATCATTCTGACAAATCGAGCCGCCGGTGGAGGTCCAATAAACCAAAACCGGCAGCTTCAATGCCGCCTGCAAACTGCCCAGGAGCTTTTGCGTCTTCGCTGTTAGGATCGGCGGTTTCTGAAGTTTTTTTGCTCCAGTAGTGTGTTTCATAATCTATCCTCTTCGCTCACGAATTGCTGCCAGAATGCCCGCAATCACTTCTGCCTTCGGCTTCGCACCGAGATTGCCTTGGCCGTGCACCCGGACTGAAACCGCATTCGCTTGCATGTCGCGCGGGCCGATGACGAGCATCGTGTGCACCTTGGCCTCTTCGGCGCGCTGGATTTTGCCGTTGATTTTGTCGGCGCCGTAATCGCCTTCGGCGCGGACCATGTTGGCGCGCAACTCAGCCGTGATTTTTTTCGCGTAATCCACGAGCGGCTCTTCCTCGCCAATAGTGAGGACGCGCACCTGCTCCGGCGCGAGCCAGAGCGGGAAATTGCCGGCGTAATGCTCGATGAGAAAGCCGATGAACCGTTCGTGCGTGCCCAGCGGCGCGCGATGGATGCACAGCGGCGTCTTGTCCGTGTTGTCCTTGTCGCGATAGACCAGGCCGAAACGCTTGGGCACGGCGAAGTCCACCTGGTTGGTCGCGAGCGTGAATTCGCGGCCGATGACGCTCCAGACCTGCACGTCAATCTTCGGGCCGTAAAACGCCGCCTCGTTCGGCACTTCGACGTACGGAATCTTCGAATCAATGAGGGTCTTGCGGACCATGTCTTCGGTCTGCTTCCACAATTCCGGTTCGTTGACAAATTTGGCGTTGTCGCCGGTGAGGCGCGACGGGTCGTGCGTGCTGAAGCGCATCACATATTTTTCGATGCCGAAAATCTTGAAGTATTTCAGGTACAAATCATTCACCGCGTTGAATTCCTGCGCGAACTGCTCCGGCGTGCAATAAATGTGCGCGTCGTTCATGTTCAGCGACCGGACACGCATCAGGCCGAACAGCTCGCCCGACTGCTCGTAGCGATAGTTGGTACCGTATTCGGCCAGGCGCAACGGCAGATCGCGGTAACTGCGCGGCTCCGCCGCAAAAATGCGGTGGTGATGCGGACAGTTCATGGCTTTGAGGTAATAACGATTGTGCGATAGCGCGTCCTGAGTTGTTTTATTTAGAACGGCGACGCTGTTCTGAATTTGAAGAAGTTTCTGATCAAGTTTCTGAGCTTCTTGTTCTGCTCCAGAAATAGCTAAGAACTTGCCGAATTCTTCATTGTCAGTCAGCTTGCCACTTTCGTAGGCTGCCTTGATTTTAATAAAACGGGGTGTTGCCTTAGCAGCAGAAATCGACTCATATGCCTTCTTTCTGCTTTCGAGAGTTTCAGCTTCAGCCCTTTTTGCTTCTTCAAGCTTTCTTTGCAGTTTTATGAGTTCTGCTTCCTCCTCCACTTCCAGTTTCATTTGCATCGGCGGGAACATGGATTCCTTGTAAAGAATCGGCAAATGGCCGGAAGTTAAATACATTTTCTCCCGCGCGATGTGCGGCGTTTTCACGCGCACGTAACCAGCCTGAAATTCGGTTTCCTTCGCCAGCTTTTCCAGTTCCTCGACGATGGCGGTGCCTTTGGGCAGCCACAGCGGCAGGCCGGGACCGACATATTCGGTGTCAATCGTGAACAGCCCCATTTCCTGCCCGATCTTGCGATGGTCGCGGCGTTTCGCTTCCTCGACCATTTTGAAATACTCGTCGAGCTGGGTCTTGTTCTTGAACGCCGTGCCGTAGATGCGTTGGAGCTGCGGGTTGCGCTCGTCGCCCTTGTAATAGGCGCTGGCCACGGTCGTGAGCTTGAACGCACCGATGTTGCCGGTGCGCATCACGTGCGGCCCGGCGCACAGGTCAACGAAATCGCCGTTCTTGAAATAAGTGATCTGCTCGCCTTCGGGAATTTCTTCGAGATTGCCAATCTTGAACTTACTTGGATTGCCCGGCCGCTCGGCCAATCCGCCCAGCCGGCCGCTTTGCGCATCTTTCAGCGCCTGCTCGCGTGTGGCAACAATTTTCTCGAAAGTGTGGTTCGCCTTGATTTCCTTTTTCATCTCTTCCTCGATTTTCGGGAAGTCCTCGGGCGAGATGCGGTGCGAAAGTTCGACGTCGTAATAAAAGCCGTTCTCGACCGGCGGGCCGGCGGCAAACTGGGCGTCGGGCCACAGGCGCAGGATGGCGGTGGCCATGACGTGCGCGGCGGAATGCCGGATGCGCTCCAGTTCAGTCATCTTCGCGCGGTCATCGAGCGTTTTGCGTTCTTTCGGCTCTGGCTGTTCAGCAGACATGGGAAAAGTTTAACCACAAAGGAACACGGAAACGAAGCGGAAAACAAGTTGCCAATCGAGGAGTGGGCGATTTCGCGGGACGCGGTTTCAGGAGGCAGGTTGCAGCTTGTTCTCGTTCGCAGTTGAATTTGGGGCCGGGGTGTTTATGCTTTTGAGCCGTCAACTTAGTCTGACTAATTGCAAAATGAATCATCCGCAAATTCACTGGAGGACAATTATGAATTCAAGATTATTACCTCGTGCTACGCGCTGGGGATTGGCCGCGCTGCTTGCCTTCTCCGTGCTGGCATCCGCACAGGAACTTAAACCGGTTCAACTTCCAAAGCCGCAAATGGACGGCGGCAAGTCGCTCATGCAGGCGTTGAAGGAGCGCAAATCCACGCGCTCGTTCAGCCCGGAAAAGCTGCCGGCGCAAGTGCTCGGCAACCTGCTGTGGGCGGCATTCGGAATAAACCGTCCGGACTCCGGAGAGCGGACCGCGCCGTCGGCGATGAACCGGCAGGAAATTGACATTTACGTCGCCACCGCAGACGGCCTTTTTCTTTACGCGGCAAAGGAACATACGTTGCGGCCGGTGCTGGCCGAAGATCTTCGGGCGGCAACGGGGATGCAGCCGTTCGTGACCAATGCGCCGGTGGAGCTTGTCTATGTGGCGGATTATTCGCGGATGGGCAGGGGAACGGACGAAGACAAAAATCTCTATTCCGCGGCCGACACGGGTTTCATCGGTCAAAATGTCTATCTGTTTTGCGCCTCCGAAGGATTGGCAACGGTGGTGCGCGGATCGGTGAACCGGCCGGCCCTGGCGAACGCGATGAAATTGCGCCCGGAGCAAAAAATCATCCTCGCCCAAACGGTGGGGTATCCGAACAAGTAAGAACCGTTGCGAAGGTCGGCGCCGGTTTCGGCTTATTCGCCAATCTGCCGTTGAATCGCGCCGCAGATTTTGTCTGACCATTTTTTCAGCGATGCGGCGTCGCGGCCTTCCAAAAGCAGGCGAGCCTTGGGTTCCGTGCCGGAGTAACGCAGAAACACGCGCCCGCCCTGGGCCTTCAATGCCTTGCCGGCTTCGCTGACGAGCTTCGTCAGGCCATCAAGCTGCTCGAATGGTATTTTTTCGCGCACGCGAACGTTGGTGATGACCTGCGGAAAACGCGTCCAGCATTTGGCCAGTTTCGAAAGCGTCGTTCGCTTCGCCTTCATGATCCGCAGCGTTTGCAAGGCCGTGACGAGACCGTCGCCGGTCGTGCTGTAATCGCGGAAAATCAAGTGCCCGCTCTGCTCGCCGCCGAAGTTGAAGCCGCCGCGCAGCATTTCATCAATCACGTTCCTGTCGCCGACGGCGGTGCGAACAATGTTTCCGCCGGCGGATTTGATGGCGGCGTCCAGGCCGGCGTTGCTCATCACAGTGGTCACGAGCGTTTTTTTGG
Source organism: uncultured Verrucomicrobiae bacterium (assembly GCA_963754775.1). Taxonomy (GTDB): domain Bacteria; phylum Verrucomicrobiota; class Verrucomicrobiia; order Limisphaerales; family UBA11358; genus UBA11358. The sequence continues at coordinate 109,735 of CAVWHM010000038.1, read as the reverse complement.
CCAGCGCGCCTTGTGCGAGCATATCAAGCGCCGCGATGGCCATGATGTCATCACCATCAATCAGCCTGCCTTTTTCATCGCAGAGCAAAACCCGGTCGGCGTCGCCGTCGTGCGCAATGCCGATGCAGGCTTTGTGCTCGACGACCTTGCGGCAAAGATTTTCCGGATGCATCGAGCCGCAATCGCGGTTGATGTTCATGCCGTCGGGCTGGTTGCCATAAACGACGACTTCCGCGCCGAGTTCGCGCAGGATGCAGGGCGTGGATTTGTAGGCCGCGCCGTGCGCACAATCCACAACCGCCCGCATGCCTTCGAGCGTCAGGCCGCGCGGAAACGAGGTTTTGGCAAATTCGATGTAGCGGCCCAGCGCGTCGTCAATGCGCACCGCCTTTCCTATGTCATCGGCCGTCGGGCGGATGTTTTCAATTTTGCCGCTGAAAACGAGGTGCTCGATTTCGCCCTCAATTTTGTCGTCGAGCTTGTAGCCGTCGGCGCGGAAAAATTTGATGCCGTTGTCGGCGTAGGGATTGTGCGAGGCGGTGATGACGATGCCGGCGTCGGCGCGCAGGCTGCGCGTGACGTAGGCCACCCCGGGCGTCGGCAGCGGGCCGATAAACAGCACGTCCACGCCCATCGAAAGAATGCCGGACGAGATGGCGTTTTCGAGCATGTAACCGGAGAGGCGCGTGTCCTTGCCGATGACGATTTTGTGGCGGCCCTGTCCGCGCGACTGGCGTTCGAGATTTTTGAAAACGTGGGCGGCCGCGCGTCCGAGTTTAAGCGCGGTTTCCGCGGTGACCGGTTCAACGTTGGCCGTGCCGCGGACACCGTCGGTGCCAAAGATTTTTTTGGGTGCGCTCATGGAGTCTTATTATGCGGCGGCGGAATAACCGCGTCCACTTCCGGCGGCTCCACACTGACGAGCGTCAAACCGGATGGCATTGAGACGTCCACGCGCCGTTGCAGTTTGCGCGCGGACTCAATGTCCGTCAAATCCACGAACGCGCGAACCTGGCTGACTTGAAGTCTGGCGATGTCATCGGGCGAACCGCTGACGGTGACGGCGACAATTGCGGGTTTGACGCGGAAATCGCGCACGTCCGCCGCCGTCGAGACGATAAGCACCGGCACATTGCCGAAGGTCAGGGTGCCCTGGCTGCCGGTGGCGTCGGATGTTTCCGATTCGGTGCGGATTTTATAGACGGTCAGCCAGATGGTGACCGCCAGGACAACGGAAAACAATTTCCAGCCTAAATCTTTTATGAACCAGTCACGCAGCGCCATAACAATTCAGTGTCCTGTTTGTTTAAGCGCCGGGCGCGGCTCGTTTTTGGCGATGACGGCAGGGCCGGGCTTGGGGCGTTCGCCAAAGCGGGTACGCAGCCATTCGACGCCAGGGCGTGATTTCGCCGGTTGCACCAGCACGGAGGTCAGAAACGCGCGCAATTCCTCCAGCGACACGCCGCGCACAAGCTGGCCTTTGTAGGCATGCGAAATCATGCCGGTTTCCTCGGACACAACGACGATGACGGCATCGGTTTCCTCGCTCAAACCAATCGCCGCGCGGTGGCGCGTGCCGAGTGACTTGTTCAAATCCTGCCGCTGGGTCAGCGGGAAGATGCATGCCGCATAGGCGATGCGGTCGCCCTTGAGGATTACGCCGCCGTCATGGATGGCGTTGTTCGGGAAGAAAATCGTTTCCAACATTTCCGGCGTCGCCTCGCAATCCACGGGCACGCCGGATTCGACGGCTTCCTGAAGCTGGATGGACTGTTCGATGGCGATGAGCGCGCCGATTTTCACTTCGGCCAAACGTTCAACCGTTTGAATGATGACCTCAATGCTTTCGCGCTGTTCGTGTGCACTGGCAAAGAGCGGCAAATTGCCCAGTTCAGCGAGCATCCGGCGCAATTCGGGCTGGAAAATGATCAGCACCGCTATGGCGAAAAACGCCGAGAAGGTACCGAGCAGCCAGCGCAGCACCTGCAATTTCAGCAGGGTCGTCACCAACGCCAGCGCCAGCAGCACGACCACGAAGCCGATGACGACCGGCCAGCCGCGCGTGCCGCGCAAAAAACGGAAGGCGTAATAAATCAGCACCGCGAGGATCAAAATTTCCAACGCGGGACGCCATAAATCCTGAATGTGAATATGGTCGGGCATCAATTTCTCTTCCGGGCCAGCAACGCCTCCGTCATGCGCGCGGCCTGGACCGTCTCCGCCACGTCATGCGTCCGGATGATTTGCACGCCACCGACGATGGCCAGACTCGCGCAAGCGAGCGAAGCTGGCAAGCGTTCATTCAATTTCCCGCCGAGCAGTTTTTCGATGAACGACTTGCGCGAAACCCCAATCAGCAGCGGACGTGCCATCGTTGTAAAACTCTGCAAGTTTGCGAGCAACTGCAAATTATGTTCGAGCGTCTTGCCAAAGCCGATGCCGACGTCCAGCACGACCCGGTCAGCCGCCACACCGCAAGCGTTCAATCTTACCAACCGTTCACCAAAAAAGTCGCCGACTTCGCGCACCACATCGGCATAAACCGGATTCTTCTGCATCGTTTGCGGCGTGCCCTGCGCGTGCATGCAAATGTAACCGGCGCGAAATTCCGCCGCAACCCTCCACATCGCGTCATCTTTACGGTTGGCAGCCACGTCGTTGACGATGCTCGCACCGGCTTGCAACGCCGCATGCGCGACGACAGGTTTCATCGTGTCAATTGAAAGCGGAATTTTGACTGCCGCCGCGAGTTTTCCAATGACCGGAATGACCCGGCACAGTTCTTCGGCCTCCCTGACAGGTTCGGCGCCGGGGCGCGTGGATTCGCCGCCGATATCCAGGATGTCCGCTCCCTGCCCGGCCAGTTCGAGCGCATGAGCAATGGCAGCCTCCGGATTCAAAAACTTTCCACCATCCGAAAACGAGTCAGGCGTGACGTTGACGACGCCCATGACGAGCGTCGGCCGTGGGAAGGTGAATTCAAACTGGCGCGCGCGGAAAATCATTTTGTCAAGCGGGTGTGGCGCCTGCGCCGCTTTCAGAGTTTGCGCTTGAAGTAAGCGATGGTCCGCGTGAGGCCCTTGTCCAGTTGCACTTGAGGCGACCAGTGGAGGATTTTTTTCGCGCGGGTAATGTCGGGCCGGCGCTGTTTCGGGTCGTCCTGCGGCAGCGGCTTGAAGACGATTTTGCTGCGCGATTTGGTGGCGCGGATGATTTCCCTGGCGAATTCGAGGACGGTCATTTCAGCCGAATTGCCGATGTTCATCGGCAAATGGTAGCGGCTCATCATCAGGCGGTAGATGCCTTCGACCAGATCGGACACGTAACAAAAGCTGCGGGTCTGTTTGCCTTCGCCAAAAACAGTAACGGGTTTGTTTTTGAGCGCCTGGCTGATGAACGAGGGGACGACGCGACCGTCGTTGAGCCTCATGCGCGGGCCGTAGGTGTTGAAGATGCGGACGATGCGGGTCTCGACTTTGTGTTCGCGGTGGTAGGCCATCGCCAGCGCCTCGGCGAAGCGTTTGGCCTCGTCGTAACAGCCGCGCGGGCCGATCGGGTTGACGTTGCCCCAATAATCCTCGGTCTGCGGATGGACGAGCGGGTCGCCGTAAATTTCCGAGGTCGAGGCGAGCAGGAAACGCGCGCCCTTTTCCATGGCGAGACCGAGCGCCTTGTGGGTGCCGAGCGAGCCGACTTTTAGCGTTTGGATCGGCAGTTCCAGATAATCAACCGGGCTGGCGGGCGACGCAAAGTGCCAGACGTAGTTCACCGGCGCATCAAGAAAGAGAAATTCGGTGACGTCCTGCTGGATAAATTTGAAATTGGGATTCCCGCCGAGATGGGAGATGTTGTCCACGGAACCGGTGACAAAATTATCAATGCCGATGACTTTATGGCCGCGCGCCAAAAGCAAATCGGTCAAATGCGATCCAAGAAATCCGGCGGCGCCGGTGACGACGGACGTGGGTTGTTTCTTTTTCATCAAAGGCAAATTGCCCGACGGTTCAACGGCCAGGCGAAAGAAGCGTAGTGAAACCGGAGGAGGATTCAACGATCAAACGGCCGGGCCATTTCATTTGGCGCCGGTGGCCGCGAACACGGCGGGAATGGTGCGCAGCAAAATTTTCAAATCGAGCCACAACGACCAGTTGTCAATATATTCGAGGTCGAGCCGCACCCACTCCTTGAAGTCGGCAATCTGGTTGCGTCCGCTGATTTGCCAGAGGCAGGTGATGCCGGGCTTCACGCTCAGGCGGCGGCGGTGGGCCAGGTCGTTGAAACGTTTTACCTCGTCCACCGGCAACGGCCGCGGACCCACGAGGCTCATTTCGCCGCGCAGGACGTTGAAGAGTTGCGGCAGTTCGTCGAGGCTGTACCGGCGGAGCCATTTCCCAATGCGTGTGACGCGCGGGTCGTTGGTCACCTTGAAGACCGGGCCGCGCATTTCGTTCATCGCCTCCAGTTCGTGTTTGAACTGCTCGGCGTTGCTGACCATGGTGCGGAATTTGTAAAGCGTGAACGGCGCGCCACTGAGGCCGGAGCGCTGCTGCTTGAAGAAGACCGGACCCGGCGAAACACATTTGATGGCGGCGGCGATCAGCACGAACAGGGGTGAAAGCAGGATCAACAACACCAGCGCGCCGAAAAAATCCATGAGTATCTTGCCCAGGCTTTGCCAGGAGGTTTCCGGCGCGGTGCGAAAGACCAGCAAGGGATGGCCGAACAATTCATCCAGACTCGCGCGCGCGATTTGCGTTCCAAAAAAATCGGCCACGAGCCAGGCATCGACGCCCTCGAGTTCGCAGACTTTGATGACGCTTTCGACCCGCTCGAAATACGCCTGTTTGGCGTTGACGATGACGCCGCTGGCGGAATGCTCGTGGAGCAGTTCAATGAGCCGTTGCAATGGGGCTTCGGTAAAGTCAAACTCGCCAATGATTTCGATGCCCTCGTCGGCCTGCTTTTTCAAGTCATGGCGCATCCGGGCAATTTCATTGCTCGCGCCGACAAGGATGAAACGGCGTTTGTATTGCGCCTGGGCGAGTTTGCTTTTGTAAACGGAAGATAAAATTTCTTCCTTGAGATACACCAGGGCGAAACCAAGGCAACCGAACCACACGATCACCCAGCGCGGTATGTTCAGGTGCAAGGCATACAAGGCGAACACCAGGCCGATGGTAATGAGCGCGCAGCCTTTGAAGAGCGGCCACAGAATTGCGCGGCGAGGACACAAAATGGGCCGATTGTAAAAGCCCTGCAATTCCAGAATGAACGGCGCGCCCGGGATGAGCACGAAGTAAAGCCATCCGACATTTTCAAACGCATCCGGCGGCAGGGTCTTGAGATTCAACCATTCGATAATCTGCGGATCGGCGCGCAAAACCACCATGAGCCAGAAGCTGACGGCAAAGAGAATGGCGTCCACCAATTGGTTGACTTGCGCCCGCATCTGACGATCACGCCGCAGCATGTTTTAATTCAATTTAAACAAATGATTGCAGTAGCAGATTTTTTCGCGCAGCGCAATCGTCTCATCACCGCGATGAAACCGCGTCGGCAGGTCCGGGCGGCAGTTGAAACTCCGGCACCGACGCCGCAATCAGCTTCTTCATGCGTGCAAACGCGGCATCTTCCTGTCCCGGCAGGCAGGCGGAGAAATACGAAATATACGCCCAACGTTGTAAAACCCCTTTGAGCAACAGGTCCCTGACCAGATAACACTGAAACGGAACAATGCCCGTGGTCTGTTCATTATCCGCCACAAACCAAAATACATAAACTCCGGATATTTTGACATTTTGTCCGTCCGGCCGCTGGACCAGCCGGCTGACCTTCCATTTTGCAGCCGGCAATTGGTAGGGCTTCGATCCTCCCACAGGAATGTCCACCACCACTTTATCATCACAGGCAAAACCCTGGCCGGCCATACAGTATTCCGGCCGGTGAATGCTGGTGCGATCCGCGCCCATTAAAATGACCGTGGCATAGATTTCGGGCGAATCGTCCGGCGACGTATAGCAACGCTCCACGAAACTGGTGTCCTTGGGCAGATAACGCAAAACCTCATCGCTCTCCGGCACGTTGGTGGAAGTAAAATCGAGAACCTGCGCCGGCAGATCAATTTTCATCGCCACGCTGCCGGGAATCGGCGCAGCTATGATGCCCGGCGAGCCGAGTTTTTGGTGTCCCTTGAGCCAGGTCAATGCGCCGGCGGTGGCTGCAATCAAAACCAGCACGGCGAAAAGTATCAGCCACTTTTGATTTTTCTTCATGGTTGCGCCGGTTCATCCGGCTTAGAGCGTTTTTCCATCCAATGCCCGACCCACAGCAGTCCCACGATCGCGGGAATGTAGGGAACCAGGCTGATCAGAGTGCTTTCATGGACGTAATTGCCGGCCTCCTGACCGCCCAATTCCGCGGCGACGATGATGCAAAGCATTCGGGTCAGGTTCCCCAAAACGGCAAACGGAAAGGCCAGCGCCATGAGGAAAAGTCGTTTCCAGGCCGACCGGAACGCGACAAACCCATAAATCGTGGCGAGCAGAAAAATTGCGACCAGACTCCGGATGCCGCTGCAAGCCGGAGCGACGTCGTATTGATAGGTGCCCGAGGGATCAATCAGTTGCGTGCCCATCCGCATCACATCAATGCCCAGAATCCAATGCGACACGATTTCCACCAATTGGCAGACCAGCAAGCGCAGCGGGAAGGTAATGAACTTGGCTTGATCACCCAGTGGCATTGAAAAAACAAACAGGAAAAACGGGAAAAAACTCTTTCGCAGCCAGTCGCGGCCCCAGCTCAACCCCGTCAATGCGTAAATCCCCGTGAACAGCGCCACGATGGAAATGCGCGGCTGCTGAAGGACGTAGCCCATGATGTGCAGCACCATCGCCAAAACCAGCAGCAACAGTCCCGGCCACCAGAGGCTCAAAGGCTGCGCGAGCAGCTCCTTGCGCTTCCACCAAAACAACCCCAAGACCAATAGCGGGATGAAGTCACCATGCCCGTCGTCGGCGGCGGGATTGGTGGTGTTATACGCCTCATACATCCATGAAAACAGCGAAGGCGTGTGGATATAGCCCAGAATGGAATTGCCCAAAAACTGAAACAGCGCCAGCCACGCGGCGAGGAGCGCGAAAAAAAAGGCCTTGTTGGTGATTTTGGTCCAGACTCCGCGATCGAGGAGGAATAACATCAGGCCAAATGCGAACAGCGACAAAAAATACAGCCCCTTCCCGGCGGGAGTATTTCTCCAGACCACGGACGCTGAAGACCATCCGATGAAGAGCGCGGCAAAAAGAACGACCCCGAGCTTTTGCTCCAAACGCCAAGGCACAGCACCGCTTTTTGATTCGTTCATGCGCGCGATTCCAGTGTTGAGATAGCAGAAGCCTCGGTTTCGCTCAATCAAATTCGCCTGAAACCATTTTATTCGAGCGAATACTTCCTCAGCCCGCAAAGTTGCGCGGCGATTTTGACGGCGAACAGCGGATTGTTTCGGAAATAACGCCTGGCCAGCCGGCGCGGTTCCCGGCACAAACGGTAGCACCACTCCAATCCGCTGCGCTGCATCCACCGCGGCGCCTGTTTGACACGCCCGCTGAGAAAATCAAATGCCGCGCCCACGCCGATCATCAGCGTCACATCCAATCGCGGCAGAAACTCCGCCATGAATTTCTCCTGTTTCGGCGTGCTCAAGCCAACCCACAGGATGTCCGGCCGGGCCGCACGAACCGTTTGCTGCAGTTGTTTTTGTTCTTCAGCATTGAGCGCCCGGAACGGCGGGGCGTAACACCCGGCGACCTGCAAACCCGGAAACCGCGCCGTCAATTTGTCGCGCAACGCCTCCGCCGCACCCGGAGCGCCGCCGAAAAAAAAGTGGCGGCACGGATTTTTTTCACTCCACGCGCAAACATCCAGCATCAAGTCGGGCCCGTAAACGCGGCTCATCCGGGAGTGCCCCCTCAATTTGCCCGCCCAAACCATGGGCATTCCGTCCGGCGTGCACAAAAATGCCTCGTTCAAAATATTCCGGAAAGCGGTGTCGGCCTGCGCCTCCATCACGCCATGCACGCCGGTCACGCAAATGTATCCTTTGCGCCGCGCACGCACCGCGTCGGCAATCGCGCCCAGTGCCGACGGCAGGTTGATGACGCTGATGCCGACGCCGAGGACATTGACTCGTTCGATGGCCATAGAAAATCCGGGGTCAGCATACGCGATTGGGATCAAAAGGCCAGTCGAACCCGGTCTTAACCGCGCGAAGGTTCTTCCATTAATCCCGGTTTTGGTCTAAATTAGAGCCGGAAGCTCGCTCACAAATTTGTATGAAGCTGCTCGTATTCGCCCATGTGCCGCCGCCGTACCACGGCCAGAGTTACGCCGTGAATCTCATGCTGGACAGCTTCGGCGGGGACCACCGCCGGCACAAACCGAAATCCGGCGGTGAATCGCCGAACCGTTTCGGCATCGAGTGCTACCACGTTAACGCGCAATTTTCCCGCGGACTCGAAGACATCGGTGAATTTCGAAGCATCAAACTTGTACAGCTTTTTATTTATTGTCTCGAAGCGATCTGGTGCCGGTTTCGCTACGGCGTGACCAATTTTTATTACGTGCCCGCGCCCGGCAAGCACATCGCGCTTTATCGCGACTGGCTGGTCATGCTCATCTGCCGCCCGTTTTTCGAAAGAATCATCCTCCACTGGCACGCCGCCGGCCTCGCCAAATGGCTCGAAACCGCCGTTTCCATCCGCACGCGCAGTCTCACCTATCGGCTGATGAAAAATGCCGACTTGAGCATCATCCTTTCGGACTTTAACCGCCGCGACGCCGAGAAACTTACGTCGCGGCGGGTTGTGGTGGTTAACGCCGGCTTGCCCGACCCCTGCCCGCGATTTGAACAGGACATCCTGCCGCGCCGCCGGGCCCGCCTCGAGGAGCGGAAAAAAATCATGTCCGGCGGTTTCCTGCCGGCAAAGGCCAACGATGCCACCGTCAATGTCTTGTATCTCGCCCATTGCATGCGGGAAAAGGGCATGTTCGATACCGTAGAAGGCGTGGCCTTGGCCAATGAAAAACTGGCTGCTGAAAAAATTCCGTTACGCTTCAAACTGACCTTGATTGGCGCGTTCGTTTCCAGCGCGGAAAAAGACGAACTACAGGACTTGATCCACCAGCGCGGGCTTCAAAACCTTGTCGAGTGCCTTGGCTTTGTTTCCGAAGAACGCAAGGCGCAAGCGCTCAAGGACGCCGATTTATTTTGTTTTCCGACCTATTACCGTGCGGAAAGTTTTGGCGCAGTCCTGGTCGAGGCCATGGCGTTTGGCCTGCCTATTGTTACGACCCGCTGGCGTTCAATCCCCGAAATACTGCCGCCCGATTACCCCGGCCTCGTCGATCCCCAATCACCAGGGCAAATTGCGGACATGCTGTTGCGCCTGGCGACGAGTGACCATGCGGAAATGCTGCGAGAAATATTCCTCCGCCGATATACGCTCGAACGAAACCTCGCCGCCATGGCGGAAGCCATTCACAGTGTCGAAAACGCCGGACAAACACCACCACTGAAGCCCGCATTGCAAGCCTCCTGAACCTGCGCGAGCAAATTCGTTGCAGAATTGACGGTGGTCCTTACTCTCATCGTGTTGAAAATTGGCATTCTTCAACTCAATTCGACCGTCGGTGGTTCTGCGGTCAACCGGCAAAGGCTTGTCGCCGGCTCTGAACGGGCCGTCGCGCTTTCGGCGTGGGCCGGCGCATTCCCATCGCACAGCGGTTTTGGATAAAAGATTGACAAAAGGACCATTTTATCTAGAATCTAAACTTAGGTTCGGCAACCTGTTCTATGATTTTATTGGCGTACATTGATCCAGGTCTGGGCGCACTGATGTGGCAGGCCATGGTGGCCGCGTTCGTCGGATTCGTGTTCTATTTGAAAAAGACACGGCGCTGGGTGGTCGGCACAATCCGGAAAATTTTTGGGCGCGCTCAGAAGGCCGCAACCATCACCACCAACGAAACTCCTGCCGCCAAAGTTGAATTAAAAACCGAAGTGCGGTGATGCTTCCCGCCGCGTCATCGTTTCGCGATCCCGCAGGCTGCTGCCTCATCTTCAATCAACGTGTGCTGCGATTCGTCGCCGCGGATGCCGTTCCCCAATTCGAAAAATTCCTGCAAACCGGCTGCGCGCGCCAGTTCATCGCCGCCAAAAAATTCGTTTCCACGCGCCGTTTGAGTGACGCTGAAACAGCCCCGCTCCGCAAAGCGCCGGCGCTGCTGCCAGTTTTTAACGCGCAACCCGCGGGCGCGGTCTTTGAACACGAGCGAATTCCCTTTCCGAGTTATCCCCACGAATGGCCGCTGGAAATGCTTTGGGCTGCCGGGGGTCTGACGCTCGAACTCGCCCGCGCCGCGCTCACGGAGGGTTTCGGGTTGAAAGACGCCACACCGCGCAACGTTTTGTTTCGCGGCAGCGAGCCGGTATTCATTGATGCGTTGTCCTTTGAGCAGCGAAACCCCGCCGACGCGATCTGGCTGCCGGAGGCACAATTGGTCCGCACTTTTCTTCTGCCGCTGCTGGCCAACCGCCGCTGGGGCTTGTCGCCGGCGGAAATGTTCACAACGCGCCGTGACGGCTTCGAACCGGAGGAAATTTATCGTCTTTGCGGTCCGCTGGAGAAAATCACGCCGCGAATGCTTTCGCTCGTTTCCATTCCAACCTGGCTGTCACGCAAATCCCGTCCGGACAACGTGAAAATATACCAGCCGCATCTCCTGGCGGATGCGGAAAAGGCGCAATTCATCCTGGAAGCGCTGTTTAAACGGTTGGAACGGACCCTGCAGTCGCTGGAGCCGGCAGCCCGGAAGGAATCAACGTGGTCGGATTACATGACCACGCACAGCTACAACGACCCGGCGTTCGCGGCCAAGGAAAAATTTGTGCGCGAAGCGTTGCGCGAATTTTCGCCGGCGCGTGTGCTGGACGCGGGCGCCAACACCGGCCACTTTAGCGCGCTGGCGGCGGAGTCGGGAGCGGAAGTCGTGGCGGTGGATTTGGACGCGGCCTGTGTTGGCGCGATCTGGCGGCGCGCCCGCGAAAAAAACCTGAACATTCTGCCGCTGGTGGTGAATCTGGCGCGACCGAGTCCGGCGCTCGGCTGGCGCAACGCCGAGTGCCCGTCGTTTCTGGACCGCGCGGCCGGCGCGTTCGACGGCGTGCTGATGCTGGCGTTGATCCATCACCTGCTGGTAACGGAGCGGATTCCGCTTGACGAAATTTTGCGATTGGCGTCAGAATTAACCAACCAGTTACTTGTGATTGAATTCATTGAACCGCAGGACGATATGTTCCGCCGCCTGACGCGCGGGCGTGAATCCCTGCACGCCTCGCTTAACCCAGCGGTGTTCGAGCGTGCGTGCGCGGCGCATTTTGAAATTGTCCGTTCACTTGCCCTGCCGGGCACGCAACGGCGGATGTATTGCCTTAAACGGAAGGCAGGCGCGAATTGAAGGGGGCTTCCAACCACATTCCCGATGACGGCCATTCCGGCGGCGCGGTGCCTCTGCCGCACTCGGTCAAACAAAAAATCAAGGACGGGCTGGTGGCCCTGTCGCTGGCCAACCTGTGTTTCCTCAAGGTGGGTTTTGATTTGTTGTCTGACAGGGACCGGTACTTCGACAAATTGCCGGTCACGATTCCGACGCTGCTGGCGCTGGTGTTGAACCTGCTCGGCCTCGCCACGCTGGCGTGGCTGGTCATGCAGGTATTGCACCGCTTTTCAAGCCGGTGGTTGCACCTGATCATCCATCTGCTCTTCTTGTTTTTGCTGCTGCTGCCGTTGGATTTCATCCGGATAAAGTTTTTCAACATCACGGATCATGAGGTTTTCCTGTTCTTGAAACAGCCGGTGATGCTTTTTTGCGAACTGGTCTTGCTGGCCTTGATCCTCTGGCAACACCGTTTGATCGCCAAAATGATGGCGGCTTTATTAGGCATCTTATCACCGCTGGCCATTTTCATGCTGGTAAAAATCGCGCTCGTCTGTCTTGGTTTGTCGCCGCTGAAACAGTGTGCGAACGGACCATCTCCCCCGCCGTTGGTTCCCGTTCACGAAGGGCAACCGCGGGTGGTTTGGATTATTTTCGACGAGATGGATTATCGTGTGACCTTTGAAAAACCCGCGGCGGGTTTTCAGTTTCCTGAATTTGACCGGCTGCGGCAGGAATCGGTGTCCGCCACCAGCGCCAACGCCCCGGGCGATCTGACCATCATGTCCATGCCGTCATTGATCCTGGGCCGGCGCATCTCGGCGGTTTCCGACGACGATGCCTGTGACTTGACCATCACCTTTGCCGACACGGGTGAAACCTCGACCTGGATCGGGCACCCGTCGGTATTTTCCGAGGCGCGCAAACTGGGGTTCAACACCGCGCTGGTCGGCTGGTATATCCCTTATGACCGGGAACTGGGCGACGTGTTGAATTTTTGCGCGTGGTATCCTTACCCGCCTTATGAACCGGCGCGGGCCAAAACTTTTTCCGGGGAACTGTGGCAGCAAATTGATTCGCTGACCGAAACCGTCCATCTCCGCAAGCTTTTCCTCAAAATCCACATTGAAAGTCTGCGGGCGTCGCTCCCGCTGGTGACAAATTCCATCTACGGCCTGACCTTGCTGCACCTGCCTGCGCCGCACCGGCCGGGGATTTACCTGCCGGACCATGATAGATTCACCGCCGTGGGCATGGCCCACATGTCCAAGGTCACCGCTTACTTCGACAATCTTGTCCTGGCCGATCGTGAACTGGGAAAATTGCGCCGGGCCATGGAAGCGTCCGGCCAATGGAACAAAACGTGGGTCATTCTTAGCGCCGACCATTCCTGGCGCGAGTCGAAATTGTATGACGGCCAGCGCGATTACCGCATTCCGTATCTCATCAAACCGCCCGGCGCGACCGTATCTGCTGATTACACCCATCCTTTCAATACCGTCCTGACGCATGATTTGATTCTCGCCATCCTGCGCGGGGAAGTGACCAACGGCCAAAACGTTGCGCCCTGGCTGGATGCCCACGGCGAACAATCATCCCCCATCATCGGTCACGGCGAGGAATGACCGTGCCGGGGATTTTCACCACAACCCGCCGTTGTCCGGCGGCCGTCGGAACAACAGAATGCCGCCGTGAAATTTTCCGTCGTCCCACCGAGTTTCCGCAATTCACAGAGGCTGAAACTTTGCATCGCATCCGCCGCCGACCAGCAGAGAGTCGAACTGGAACACACTGTGCAGGACTCTGGCCCCGTGCAGTTTGAGCGACCGCAGGGTTCAAACCCAGCCCCTAACGATCCGCGCGCCGGACGGACACCGCTTATAGCTCCCGGTATCTTTGCGCGATGGGAATTCTTCGGCCCATGCCGAAAGCTTTGGTGGTGACCTTCAGGCCCGGGGCGGCCTGGCGGCGCTTGTATTCGCTCAGATCGATGAGGCGAACCACGCGGCGCACATCTGCTTCGGGCACGCCCGCGGCGATGATTTCCGCCGGCCCTTTGAGCCGCACCACGTAGTCTTCAAGGATCCGGTCGAGCACTTCATAAGACGGGAGCGAGTCTTGATCGGTCTGGTTGGGCCGCAGTTCGGCTGAAGGCGGTTTGGTGATGGAAGCCTGCGGGATGATCTCGCGCTCGTGATTGATCCACCGGGCCACGCGATACACCATGGTCTTGGGCACATCGGCAATCACCGCCAGGCCGCCGCACATGTCGCCATACAACGTGCAGTAGCCCACAGCCACCTCGCTTTTGTTACCGGTCGTGAGCAGCAGCGAGCCGAATTTGTTGGATAACGCCATGAGAATGACCCCGCGCAGCCGTGCCTGAATGTTTTCTTCGGCAACATCCTCCGGACGGCCGGCAAAGACCTCCTTCAACTGGCTCTTCACCTCCAGAAACGGCGGCTGGATGGGAATGACATCGTAGCGGATGCCGAGATTCTGTGCCAGAATGCGGGCGTCATCGATGCTGCCCGGCGAGGAGAATTGCGAGGGCAGGGAAATGCCATGGACCCGTTCCTTGCCGAGCGCCGTCACGGCGATGCAGGCGGTGACCGCCGAATCAATGCCCCCGCTCAGACCCAGCACCACGGATTTGAAGCCGCACTTTTCCGCATAATCACGCAAACCCAGTACCAGCGCGCGGAAAATCTGCTCTTCATCCGAGGGTTCCGGCGGATCGATCGGCCGCGCGGTATCGAGATCGAGCACCAACAAATCCTCTTCGAACCGTTTGCCTTCGGCCACCAGCCGGCCCTGCGAATCAAACACCATGCTGCCGCCGTCGAAGATCAATTCGTCGTTCCCGCCAACCAGATTGCAGTAAACCACCGGACAGTGCGTCTTGGCGGCGAGTTGGGAAAGCATGCCGCGCCGCGCGCGGTTTTTGCCAAGGTGCCAGGGGGAGGCTGAACTGTTGAACAAAATCTTCGCGCCGGCCCACGCCAGCTCGGCCGCCGGGTTCCTCCGGTAGCGGCGGTCGTCCCAAAAATCTTCATCATTCCACACGTCTTCACAAACCGTGAGGCCAATCATGGCGTTCTTAAAAGCGACCGGGGCGTTTTCCATCGCCGGTTCGAAATACCGGTCCTCATCGAACACATCATAGGTGGGCAACAGCGTCTTGGTGCGCGTCGCGATGATCTGTCCCTGGTGCAGCAACGCGACGGAATTGGTAACTTCGCGGCCGGGCCGCTTCTCGTTGCGCCCGACGTAGCCAACCACCATCGCGGCGTCTCCGGCTGCCGCAGCCAACCGGTCCAGAACCGCGAGGTTTTCCGCGACAAATCGCGGGCGCAACAGCAGATCGCGCGGCGGGTAACCGGTGGTGGCCAGCTCGGGAAAAAGCACCAGGCCCGCACCCGAAGCTGCCGCTCGACGATAAGCATCGAGGATTCTCTTCTCATTGCCGGCGAGGTCGCCGACGGTGGTATTGATCTGAACCAGCGCGATTTTCATGAATCAGGCGCAAAAGCGCCCGTGAGTCTGGCAAGGAGATCTCGCGGTAGCAAGGGCCATTTGGCCGCACAGCCTCCGGCGAGGCATCCCGGCACACCCGCACGCCGCAAGCGTGCGCCCAGTAGCGCAGGTATCCTCGCCTGCAGGTTCCGCAGCTTCCCCGACTGCCGCACGGAGCGGGCATCAAAAAAAGCGCCACTTCCGCATCGACCCGATGGGCTGCGGCGGGCTTTAAACTTGAGCCTTCGGCCCGGGTTCTGCCATAATCACGCCCGCATGAAAACGATTCAATCCGCTTCCGTATTCGGTTTGGGCAAACTGGGTGCCTGCATCGCCGCCACGCTGGCGGCGCGCGGGTTCGACGTGGTAGGGGTGGATATCGATGCGGATAAAGTCCGGCGGGTAAACGAAGGCCTGCCGCCCGTCGAAGAACCGTTGCTGGCCCAAACCATCCAGGCGGGACGCGCCCGGCTGCGGGCCTCGACCGACCTGCGTGAAGCGGTAAAGACCGATGTGTCCTTCTTCATCCCCCCCACCGGGAGCCTGCCGGATGGGAGCTTTTCGAACGAGTATCTCCTCAAAGCCATGCAGCCTTGCGCCAAGGCGCTGGCGAGTGCCGGCAAAAAGGGGCATCTGTTCGTATGCAGTTCCACAACCACGCCGGGCGCGTGTGACACGGTGCTGGTCCCGATGATCGAGAAGGAAACCAAGTGGACCTGCGGGCGTGACTTCGGTTTCTGTTATAATCCCGAGTTCATCGCCCTGGGCAACGTCATCAACGGGTTGCTGGAACCGGACCTGGTGCTGATTGGCGAGTCCGACCCTGAGAGCGGGGCGGCGCTGGAAGCGTTTTATCGAAAATACAACCGCAACCGGCCGCAGATCAGCCGCATGTCGCTGGTCAGTGCCGAACTGACAAAAATCTCGCTGAACAGTTACATCACCATGAAGATCAGCTTCACCAACCAGCTCCGGATGATCGCCGAACGGTTTCCCAAGGCGGACATTCACGCGGTGCTGGATGCCATCGGTGGCGACAGCCGGATTGGCAAGAAATATTTGCGCGCCGGCCTGAGCTACGGAGGCCCATGTTTTCCTCGTGATAACCGCCTTGTCGCCTTTACCGCCCGCCAGGTCGGCGTGTCCGCGGCGCTGGCGGAAGCCTCGGACAAGGTGAATGAAGACACCAAACGCGATTTGCTGGAGAAAGTAAAAGCACGAATCACCGAGAGCGACACGGTGGCGGTACTGGGGTTGTCCTACAAGCCGGACACCTATATCACCGAGGAAGCCGCAGGCCTCTACCTGGCGCAACATCTGAAACAACAGGGTTACCGTGTGCTGGTGCATGATTTCGGCGCCAAACCTTCCAATAATCCGAGCCTGCACGAATTTGAAGTGATCGAAAACCTCGCCACGCTGGTTTCGCGCGAGGAGATCAAACTGGCTGTCATCTGCTGCCCGTGGCCGCAGTACAAGGAAGCAAGGTTTGCTGCTGCTACCCGGGTCCTGGCGGCGTGGCAACTTTAAGACGACCGCCGGACCATTCTACGAAAACTCCCCCGCGCTTGAATCAGCACGGAATTCAGCTTTTACCCTCCAGCTTGTTCATGTCGATGTTTGACGTAAAGCTGGTTTGCTTCTTCATATGTTTGCGGATCATCCAGTAACCTGGGACAAGATCGACACGCCCGCGGCGGATCAATTTCTGCCACTGCCGCTTCAACCGGAATGCCGTCTGATAAACACGGCCCAACCAACCGTCCGGCTTGCCGTATTCGCGAGCGATGGCGGTGGACTCCCGCAATGTATTATGCCGAATTCGCATGTCGGCTGATTGCCCGAATTCGTGAAAGCGGTAATTGACGAGCAGGCGCGGGACATGGCCGACTTTACGTCCGTGCTTCCCCAGGCGCAGAATGAATTCGAAGTCTGTGGCATTCAAGAACTCCTTGTGCCGATACAAGCCGAGCTGGTCATGGACCGATTTGCGGACAAAGAGCGTCGGGTGGATTACGTAACACAGGCCGTAGCGGATTACGTTGTAATCGTAACAGGCTTCTTTGCGCCGGAAGATTTCGCGTCCCTGGCCGTCAACGTACTGGACATCTCCGAAGAGCGCATCCCATTGCGGATGCTGCAGAAAAGCCTCCCCCACGGCTCGCAACGTCCCCGGGCGAAAACAGTCATCGGTGTTCAGGATGTTAATAATCTCCCCGGTGGCACGGAGAATCCCCTTGTTCATGGCGTGATAGTGCCCTTCGTCCTTCTCTGACACCCAGATCAAATGCGGATACTCTTTCAACAACTCGACGGTGCCGTCCTTCGACCCACCGTCAATGATAACATGTTCCCAATTGGAATAATCCTGGGATCGCACGCTCTCGATGGTTTCGCGGATGGTATGGATGCTGTTGAAACTCGGGGTTACAATCGAGATCTTGGGCGGCATTGGCACGGTTTACCTGTAGCAGTCAGGCCGAGGCATAGTCAAGCCAACTTCTGAATCTCCTCGCGGTAATCCTCTTTGTAACAGGCCAACCGGACTTCTGGAGTAAACAAAGAACGGAAAAATCCGACCGATAAATATGTCCGGTTCCTGGAAAAATGGCGGCCCGTGAGGAGGTTTGTTGTGGTCTTGGATTACCAGGATTTCGCCCCGAAAGGCGAAGGCGACATCACGTCAGCCGGTGGACCGCTTGCTCCTGGCCGGAACCTGAGAGCCTGCGGAAGCCCACACGAACTCGAGGGGCGTTGATTCAAGGACAGGCGCACCCTCTTGAACGGTCGGCATGGCGAGGACTTCGCGAAATACTTCCAGGTTGGCATTCACCCACCGATGGAGTTTACGGACGCCCTGTTCAGCCGAGCACGAGGGACGCCATCCAAAATCTTTAAAGGCCTTCCTGACATCTGCAACAAATACTTTTTGATCGCCCTGCCTGGTCGCGGCAAAACCGATTTCAACCGGCGCCTCGCCCTCCACCTCGAGCCAATGGACGAGTTGCTTTACGGAATATTGATTCTGCGGGCCACCGCCGACGTTATAAACCTGGCCGGCAACTTTGTCGCGGTTCTGCCATGCCAGGCAATAGGCATCAATCAGGTCATCAATAAAGAGAAGGTCACGCGTCTGTTTACCGTCGCCAAAGATGGTGATGGGGCGGCGCAGGGCATGCGCAATCAGGAACCAGGCGACC
This sequence comes from uncultured Verrucomicrobiae bacterium, assembly GCA_963754775.1. Taxonomy (GTDB): domain Bacteria; phylum Verrucomicrobiota; class Verrucomicrobiia; order Limisphaerales; family UBA11358; genus UBA11358. The sequence continues at coordinate 91,526 of CAVWHM010000038.1, read as the reverse complement.
CAGCCTTGATCCTCCATGCCGAATTGGCGGTATCCATAAATGCAGGATTGACGGAAACAGACGGTGGGCAATCCATAAATTCTGGAATAATCCCGCACGTATTGGTCTGCCGCCCCCTTGGAACAGGCGTAGGGGGAATAGAAATCAAGCGGCTGCTCTTCCGAAATTCCCTCGGGGCGATCAGCCCATTCATAACGGCCGTTGCGCTCAACCACGGGGGTGCCTTCCAGACTGCCATAAACCTTGTTGGTGGAGGCAAAGATAAACAGGGCCTCCGGACAAAACCGGCGGGCGGCTTCCAGAAGATTGAAGGTGCCCAGAACATTGTTCTCCAAGTCATACCGGGGATTGGCGAGGGAGGCAGACACCGCAACCTGCCCCGCACAATGAAGCACCAAATCATACCGTTCCCGCTGGAAATATTCGGTTACGGTCTTTTCATCGCGGATATCAATCTTCGAAAAATGGACCGGGCCGAAGCTTTGCAGCCACTGAAGATTGTTTTCCGCGCCGAGGCGGGAGAGGTTGTCCCACACAAACACGTCCCAGCCGTCCTGCAGAAAACGGCGCGCCGCGTTGACGCCGATGAACCCGGCTCCCCCGGCAATAAGTATTCTTGGCACCCGGCGTTTTCGCATTTCTCCCATATTGCGTGGTGGTTGGCGAAAGGAAAGAAATAAATTCAATTGCGCTCTCAAACATCATGCGGTGGAAAGTCGCCTGCATAATTTTTCCGGCCACGACCGGCCAATGATGGCGATGCAGCAGCCCTGCCGCCCAGACGTGGATGGTTTCCGGAGGCATGGTCAAAGCCCTGTCCATTGCCTTAAGAAAGGACTCCTCCGAATCGTTTGAGAAAGGGCAGCCGGCCTCGCCCATTGCTTCACGCAATGGCGGAATGTCTGAAAAGACCGGGCAACTGCCTTCCAGAACCGCTTCCACGGCGGGCATGCCAAATCCCTCATAATCGGAAACATAGATGACCGCACGCGCCCGGCGCATCATTTCGCGCGCTTGTGTGGGAAGCACTCTCCCAATCCATCTCCAGCTACGGCCTTCGGGCTTTGTCATCCTTGATGAGAGAATTCCAATGCAATCAATGTTCCCGTCATATTTCGATTCCTGGAGCCAGCGGGTCAGAAAACGGATGGCGATGTCCGTCCGTTTATGCGGCATGGCGCTGGCAAACAACAAAATCCGGTTTTCTTTTTCGGTCCAGACTGGCTCGGGCGGGGCAAAACCGTAACCCGCCACAATCACTTTGGGACAGGATAATCCGTTGCGTTGAGCCCAACCGGTCAACTCGCGTTTCGAAAACTCGGTATTGGTAAAAATCACGCGGCATTGCCGAAGGGTCGCCGCCAGACTGTGGGAAAAATAGAACGACTCAAGCTTCGACACAAACGCGGGATAATGCTGTCGATAGAAATCGCCCATGATGTCGTGGACAAAGGCCGCGACTTGCAGACGCGGGCGCGCCGCGAACGAGCAAAAGCCCTTCGGCAGAAAAAGCCAGCGGTGCCCGGTGGCCTGCGCCGACCGGTAAAGACCCCACTGGTCCCACAATATCCGGCCCACCCTGCTCCGTCGGGCAAAATTGAATTCCTCGACGCGCGCCTTCGCCGCCAGTCGCAAATCCGGCGAAACCGTGCTGTTGCTGAAAACCGTAAACTTCCGGACTTGCGTGTGCTCCGACAGATACTGCGCCAGGTGAAGTGAAAAATTGTAAATCCCAATGGATTTGGTCGTCTCGACGTCCTGGTCGGCAATCGAATAGGCCAGATCGGTCATGATGGGTTTTCCGGGTTGCATCAGGCTGTTGGCAAAGTTTCAACACTGTTGGGCCTGCCAAGTCTCTGAGTTCATCAACGCTATCCCACCGAACATGCGCCGAATTTCGGGTTTTGTCACGCGGCATTATTCGGTCGCAACCAACTTGGATGACCTGGCGAGAATGTTTGAGCCGGCGCAAGCGCGCATTATTGCCTGTGCCGACCACTGCCGTCTGGCGGAACCGCCCGGTTGATGGTATGCTTTCTTTCCTTGATCGATAAATGAACGACGATTTGCAGAAGCGGATTCAGGCGGCGCTGGCCAATCCCCGGAACCTGGGTGAGCTGGCCGGGGCCGACGCTGTTGGAACGGTTGGCAACGCGGATTGCGGCGAAATGCTGCGCCTGTGGGTGAAATTCAAGGAGCAGAACGGCAAAAAGGTCATTGACCGCGCCACATTCCAGTCGTTCGGTTGCGAAACCGCCATTGCCGTCGCCAGCCTCGCCACGGAACTTATCCGCGGCAAGACCGCCGAGGAAGCGCTGGCGCTCAAGACCGAGGAACTGGCCGGCGAACTCGGCCCGCTGCCGCCGATGAAAATCCACTGTGCCCAGCTCGTTGAAGGCGCATTGCGTTCCGCGCTCGAACCGCAAAGTGCTGAAGCCCGGCCGGCGTCAACACCGTCAAACGCGCCGACGTTGCTCGACAGTTTTTCCAGGCCCAGGGAGAGCGGTGTGAAGCTGACGTTTCTTGACGAGGAAAAACAGTAGGCCGCGCGGCGGCCCCGTACACCAGCGCCTCTCTACCTTTCCATTTCCTCCCGCAATTTTTCCAACGCCGCCGAAGCTGCGTCGCTCTCGGCGGCTTTCTTGCTTTTGCCCCGGCCGTGCGCCAGTTCCACGCCTTCGTGCTGCACCGTGCATTCAAAAACGCGGTCGTGATCCGGGCCGGTGGCGGAGACAACGTGATATTCCGGCGCTTCCGGCGAGCGGGCCTGCAACAGTTCCTGCAATTCACCTTTGGGATTTTCAATCGTCGGGAGAACGCTCAATTTGCCGAACGCGGCGCTGAATTCGCGCAGGATGAATTCACGCGCCGCGTCGAAGCCGCCGTCCAAAAAAATCGCGCCGAGCAACGCCTCAAACGTGTCCGCCAGCGCGGATGGGCGCTCCCGCCCGCCGTGCATTTCCTCGCCGTGACTCAAAATCAAATGCGCGCCGAGGCCCAGCGCGCGGGCGTGTTCGGCCAGCGTGCGGCGGTTGACGAGCTTCGCGCGTGCCTTGGTCAACGGGCCTTCGTCGAACGCGGGAAATTTCTCATACAGCTCGCGGGTGAGGACGAGTTGCAACACCGCGTCGCCGAGAAACTCCAGCCGCTGGTTGTGCGCAGGTCTTCGCTGCGTTTCGTCGCCGTCTTCGCTCGCCGCGCCGCTTTCATGCGCGACGGACGGATGCGTCAGCGCCAGCCGCAACAGGCTTTCGTCGCGAAATTGCGTAGCCGAGACGATTTTGAAGTTCGGAAAGTTCGGACATGGATTACTTTGGGAACTTCCAGCCGCTTGTTCAGCAGCCGTACGCGTTAATGGATCTTGCAGCGACGGCGCATTGGACTTGGTGTTCGACGCCGAAGCTGGATGTTCAATCCTGGCATCGGTGATTTTCCGCGCAGGCACAGGCGGATTCAGTCCATGTTCCAGCAACGACGCCACGTCGCGCTGGACTTGTTCAAGTTGATCCAGCCGCAAATCCGGATCGGCGATGGTGAACACGTCGCCGGTCTTGGGCTGCTCGTAAATGAACACGCGCTTGCCATCGCGGACGATCTGTTCCTTCACCTTGAACACGCGTTTGCGTTCGAGCATCACCGCCAGAATGAACATCGCGGGTGCATGAACCGGGTCGTTTTGCTCGATGAGCTTGCGCAGGAGTGTCTCGGCGGTTTCGCGGTGAATCGCGTCCACGGGCTGCGGCGGCGCTTCGTAAATCCCCTGCCAATGTGAGATGAACCCGGTGCGGTTGCGGGCGTCGCCGGCGAATTGTTTTTGCCAGCACGGGTCACAGATGTCCGAGCGCCGCAATTCGGGCGGCACGTCGAGGAGCAGCGTGTGATACGGTTGCCGGTCGGCAAACGGCTGCGCGCACGCCTCGCAAGCCGGGGCACGGGACTGAATGTTCCAATCGTTCATGAACACGGCCATTTAACCACGAATGAACGGGATGAACACGAAGAAATTTTTGCTTTGACACGGATTGCACGGATTAACACAGATTAAAAATTTGGGATCATGTTTTGGTCATCCGTGAAAACCCGTGAAATCCGTGTCTTTCACCTCGCGAAATCGAAATCCGAGCAGCTCATGAAGTAGTGGCAACGCGGACAACGCAGTTTGCATTTCTCATTGACCAGTTCATGCCCGCATTGCGGACAAAACCGCCAATGCTCGCCGGAAATGTTTTTGTCCGACGAAGTGGGACACGCATCACTTGGAGGTAGTTTTGCTGGCTTTTTGTTCGGGTTTTGGCTCACATTTGATTGCCTTCATTCCTTTGAAATTTCGTTTAACGAATTCCCAAATTTTTCCGACTTCTTCATCAAGTTTTGGGAGAGCTTTATCAACTGATTCATACAGAATATCTGTTACACTCCGCATCATAAAGACTTCTCTGGGAGCCGTTGCGATGGTTGTCTTTCCTGTTTCCATGTCAAACTGATCAACGCGACCTTCTGCGTTCTTAAAAAACTCATCTCGCTTCTGATTGTAAAGGTCTATGGCTAGAATCGCGTTGAGATAAGACTGTTCGGCGATGTGTATTTCCTGAAGCAGATTTGGCTCATCTGAATTTGCAATGAAAGTAATTTCAGAAAACGGAACGGAGCAATGAGCTTTTATGGTGTAAAAGCGTGACAGTTTTGTAAAACGCATTGGGTCTTGGCGCAACGGCTCCAGATGCTGGCGTCTGACATTTTCGAGAATGTTCCATTGCGATAAAAGTGCGTATTGCGTCGCTAGCAAAGCGCCGTGTTTGCGGTCGCGTAAATCTCGTTTTTGTTGTAAGCGACCCAACAAAAATGCCGACAACGAGCCTAAAAACGCGCCGGCAATCGCCGATGAAAATGCCACGACATTTGTTGTGTTCCAAAAATCGTTTTCGGCACTCATCACATTTCCTTTTTGGCAATTTTATTGCGTCCTTCCGATTTTTTCCTCCAGTTCACGGTAGTTCATTTCAATCAGCGTCGGGGCGCCGGTTTAATCCAAAGCAATCAAGCTTGTCCGAGTTTCTTCGATTTTTCCGTCGCGGCGCGGACGGCGCTCATCACGGCGGCGCGCATTTTGCCTTTTTCCAGTTCGTGCAGGCCTTCTATCGTCGTGCCGCCGGGGCTGGTCACCTGGTCTTTGAGCGCACCGGGATGCACGCCGGTTTCCAAAACCATTTTCGCGCCGCCCAAAACGGTCTGTGCGGCAAGCTGTGTGGCCACGTCGCGCGGCAATCCCGCTGCCACGCCGCCGTCGCTCAAGGCCTCGATGAATTGGTAAACATACGCCGGCCCGCTGCCGCTCAAGCCGGTCACGGCGTCGAGCAGCGGCTCCTTTACCTGAAGCGCGAGGCCGACGGCGGAAAGAAGTTTTTTCGCCAGCTCGCCATCCGCCGCCGTCGCGGATTTGCCGAGCGCGAACGCCGACGCACCCGCGCCGACGAGCGCCGGCGTATTGGGCATCACGCGAATGACGCGTGCGCCGGCGGGCAACGCGGCTTCGAGTTTTGCGAGTGTCACGCCTGCGGCGATGGAGATGAGCAGATGTTTTTCGGTGAACGCGCCGCGAATCTCCGCCAGCGCGGCGGAAACCTGGTCAGGCTTGGTCGCCAAAATCAAAACGCCGGCGAATTTTGCGACTTCGGCGTTGGCCGCAACCGTTTTCGCGCCGGCCTCGGCGGCGAAATGTTTGCGCGCGGCGTCCACCGGGTCGCTCGCGATGATTTCACGGGGGCCGGCAAGTTCGCCGCGAATGAAGCCGCAGGCGAGCGCGGTGGCCATTTTGCCCGCGCCGAGAAAGCCGATTTTCAATGGAGTTGCCATGAAAGTTTTGTAGCAGGCCGTGTCGTTGAACGGAAGAAAATAACACCGGTCAACTCGCGGCTTGAATTCGCTCCGCTTGCGTATATCATAAGCCCAGGACGGAGAAGCTGGTTTTGCGCCATGTCCAACAACCGCCGCACCTGGGACAATTTTGAAGCCATGCGCCAGGCCGCCGAAGAAGGCGACCCGCAGGCGCAATGCTATCTCGGCGTGTGCTTTCAAAACGGCCAGGGCGTGGCGCAGGATTACCAGGAGGCGGTGAAATGGTACCGGCGCGCGGCGGAGCAGGGCGACCCGGTTGCGCAATGTTATCTGGCCGTGTGTTACCTCCACGGCACGGGCGTGCCGCAGGAATTAGGCGAGGCGGCCAAGTGGCTGCGCGAGGCGGCGGAGCAGAACGATCCGGCGGCGCAATTTAACCTTGGCATGCTTTACGAAACCGGCCAGGGCGTGCTGCAAAATTATGCCGAGGCGGTGAAATGGTATCGCGAAGCAGCCGAGCGCGGCTATCCGGCGGCGCAATTCAACCTCGGCGTCTTTTACGAAACCGGCCAGGTCGTGCCGCAGGATTACGTCGAGGCGGCCAAATGGTATCGCGCCGCCGCCGAACAGGAATGTGCGCCCGCGCAGTGCAACCTCGGGCTTTGCTACCAGACCGGACGCGGTGTGGAGCAAAACCGGCTGGAGGCCGTGAAGTGGTTCATTCGTGCCGCGCGTCAAGGCGACAAAACCGCTCAACACAATCTCGGCCTCCACTACGCCGAAATGGAAATCAAGGAAGCGGAAGCCGCCGAAGCTGCCAAGGGCGCGCCGCGCTGAGTCAGCGGGCAAGTTCCGCGAGCTTCGCGGCGGCCCTGCCGGAATCGATCGTTTCAGCCGCCAGTTCCCAGCCTGCAACCAGCGACTTCGTTTTGCCGGCGACGAACAGCGCAGCGGCGGCGTTGAGCAGAACCGCGTCGCGCTTCGGTCCGCGTTCCTCGCCGCGCAGGATGCGGCGGATGATGGCGGCATTCACTTCGCGGTCTCCGCCGCGGAGATCCGCCAGCGTGGCCGGTTGCAGGGGAAACGGTTCGGGTGACAGCATTGAACAAGCCACCGCATGTTCCTGATAAAACTCGGCAATCGTGGTCGGCCCCAGTGGCGAAAGTTCATCGAGATGCCGAAGAGCCCCGGCTTCATCCCGCACCGCGCCGCAAACCACCATGGCGCGGCGGACGCCCAGCGATTGCAGTACCTGCGCAAGCGGTTCGCACAATTCCGGCCGTGGCACTCCCACCAGCATCGCGGTGGGCCGGGCCGGATTCAGCAGCGGGCCGAGGAAATTGAAGATCGTGGTCTGGCCGCGTTCCGCGCAGAGCTTACGCGCAGGAATGATATGCCGAAATGCCGGATGATATTTGGGCGCGAAGAAGTAAGCGAAGTTGTGCCGGCGAAGCGAACGGACGGCGTTCTCCGGCCCCAGATCAAAAGGAATCCCCAGTGCTTCCATGACATCCGCGCTGCCGATGGGCGAAGTGCTGGCACGGTTGCCGTGCTTGGCAACCAGCACCCCTGCCGCCGCCGCCACGAGCGCGACGGTCGTGGAGATATTGAAGGTGCTCAGGCGATCACCGCCGGTGCCGACAACGTCGAGGATTTCGCGAGTGCGGGTTTCGGCATCGAGCGGGGGTGAAATGGATTTGTCGCGCAGGGCGCGGGCGAATGCGGCGATTTCGCCGGTGGTTTCGCCTTTTTTGGCCAGCGCGGTCAGGAAATCGGCCTTGACCACGGTCGGAACTTTTTCGTCGGCGAGTTGTTCCACTGCCTGGCGAACCTCCTCGTCATTGAGCGATCGCGCCGCGCCGAGTTGTTGCGTGAGTTTTTCGAGCACGGCAGGATTCTAAGCATCGGCGCGCGCGGCTCAAACCGAAAGTGTGTACCGATGAAAGCGTGGACAGGCGCGGAAAATCGCGTAACCTGTTCGCCGCTGGCACTGTCTCAACCATGAGCGGTGAGCACATTAAAATTTATGGCAGGCAATCGAAGCGGTGGCTGGATAAAGTGGGCGGCTGTTATTTTGGCGGTCGTCGCGGTTATTGCCGGCGGCGTCTGGTATTTCCGGCACGGACATCAAAACGCGCTGGCTTATCAGGCGGTCGCCGTGACGCGCGGCGAATTGATACAAATCGTGACGGCCACCGGCACGGTGAGTCCGGTGATAAACGTGACGGTGGGCAGCCAGGTTTCGGGCATCATCAACAAACTTTATGTTGATTACAATTCAACAGTGAAGTCCAACGAGGTCATCGCGGAAATTGATCCTTCAACGTATCAGGCAGCGGTCGAACAAGCCGAAGCCGATCTGGCTAACGCGAAGGCGAACCTGGAATTGCAGCAGGTCGAGGCGGGGCGCAGCGCCGAGTTGTTCACGAACAAACTGATTTCCAGTTCCGATTACGACACTGCCGTCGCGACGCTGCACGAGGCCGAAGCCACGGTCCAAATCAAACGAGCCGCACTGGACAACGCGAACGCAAATCTGGGTTATTGTAAAATCCGTTCGCCGGTGGATGGCATCGTGATTTCGCGCTCGATCAACCTCGGCCAGACGGTGGCGTCCAGTTTCAACACGCCGACGCTTTTTCAAATCGCAAACGACCTGACGAAAATGCAAATTGATTCGAGCGTGGCCGAAGCCGACGTTGGCGGCGTGGTGGAAGGCCAGAGCGTCGATTTCACGGTGGACGCGTATCCGTATCGCACATTTTACGGGACCGTCGTGCAAGTCCGCAATTCGCCGACCAACGCCAACAATGTCGTCACTTACGATTGTGTCATCGGTGTGACCAATTCCGATTACAAATTGAAACCCGGCATGACGGCGAACATATCTTTCATTATCGCCCAACGCGAAAATGTGCTGAACATCCCCAATTCCGCGCTGCATTTTCGTCCGCCGGATAATGCCGTGGTGCTGACCAACACCGTTGCGACACAAACTTCGCCAGCCACAAACGGGAGCAATTTTACCGGCGCGTCCGGCGGGCAGGGCCATCGCAGCAGCCACCCGCATGGCGAACGTCCGGTTTTTCACACGGTATTTGTGCTTTCAGGCGCGGGTGACGATGCGAAGCTACAAGCAGCGCAAATCAGGACCGGTATCAGCGACGGCATTTCGACCGAGGTGCTTTCGGGATTGAACGAAGGCGACAAGGTCGTCACCGGCACGGCTTTAACCGGCACCGCAACTTCGGCTGCCACCGCAAACCCGTTTGGCGGCGGGGGATTCCCCAGGCGCTGAATCTGATTCACTGACGACACCCACTGTGAAAACAACTCACGTCATCAAGCTGGACGAAATCCACAAGACGTATCACACGGGCGAGGTGGACGTGCATGCTGTGCGCGGCGTTTCACTGGAAATTTTTCCGGGCGAATTCGTGGCGCTTATGGGCGCAAGCGGCTCCGGCAAAAGCACGTTGATGAACATGATCGGCGCACTGGACCGCCCGACCGGCGGGCACTACTGGCTGGATGGTATTGACGTTTCCACGCTCGACCGTAATGCGCTCGCTGATGTCCGCAACGAAAAAATCGGCTTTGTCTTTCAGGGTTTCAATCTGCTTTCGCGCACGTCGGCGCTGGAAAACACCGAAATGCCGATGCTTTACAACCGACACCGCGTCCAATCGCACGAGCAGCGCGAACGCGCCCTGCACGCGCTCGACCTGGTGGGCCTCGGTGACCGCGCCGACCACCACCCCAACCAGCTTTCCGGTGGCCAGCAGCAGCGCGTCGCCATCGCCCGCGCGCTTGTCAACCAGCCGTCCTTGCTGCTCGCCGACGAGCCGACCGGCAACCTCGACAGCCAGACGAGCATCGAAATCATGGGGGTGTTCCAAAAGTTGAACGACCGTGGTATCACCATCGTCATGGTTACACACGAATTGGACGTGGCGCGTTTCACCAAGCGCATGGTCATCCTGCGTGACGGGAAAATTGTCACCGACGAGGCGGTACAGAACCGCTCGTCCGCGGAAAAGGAATTGCAGCAGCTTCGCGCAGCACAACAGGCCGTCAAACTCGCGTCATGAGAATCTTCGCCTCCTTAAGAATCGCCGGGCGGGCACTGCTCCGGAACAAGATGCGTTCGCTGCTGACGATGCTCGGCATCATCATCGGCGTTGGCGCGGTGATCGGCTCGGTAAGCCTCACGACCGGGGCAACCAAACAAGTGGAGGATCAGGTTGCCAGCCTGGGAGAAAATGTGATCACGGTCTTTTCCGGCAATTTCACCAGCGGTGCGATGCGGGGCGGCTGGGGCAGCGCGCCGACACTTACCCTTGACGATGCCAAAGCGATCGCTCAATTGCCGGATGTGCTCGCGGTCAGCCCGGAAGTGCGGGATCGGGAACAGATTCTCGCCAACGGCTTGAACTGGAACACCCAGGTCATAGGGGAATCGCCGGATTACCCGCAAATCCTTAATCGAAGCATCGCCAGCGGCGTGATGTTCAGCGACCAAGATGTGCGCAGTCTTGCCAAATCTGCCGTCATTGGCAAAACCGTGGCGGACCAGTTGTTTCCCAACGAAGACCCCGTTGGCCAGACAGTCCGCATCCGCAATCTGCCGTTTCTAATCGTCGGCGTGCTGACCCCGAAAGGTTTTAATCTTTTTGGCCAGGACCAGGACGACGTGGTGGTCGTTCCTTACTCCAGCCACATGCATCGCATCACCGCGCGCACATTTTTGAATGATATCCTGGTGGAGGCTTCCAGCGACAAAACCATTATTAAAGCGCAGAATGAAATCACCGATCTGCTAATGGTGCGGCACCGCAGCAAAGATCCGGATTTCACCGTGCGCAACCAGGCTGACCTGATGGACAGAGTTTCAGCTTCTTCCCGTGTGATGGGTTCTTTGTTGGCTGGTGTTGCCGCCGTCTCTTTAATCGTTGGCGGCATCGGCATCATGAACATCATGCTCGTCAGCGTGACGGAACGGACGCGCGAAATCGGCATTCGCATGGCCGTGGGCGCGCGGGCGGCGGACATCCTTGTGCAATTTCTGATTGAAGCTGTCACCTTAAGCGCCATTGGCGGTTCCATCGGCATCGCGGGCGGCATGACTTTTTCCTGGCTGATCGCCTACTTCCAACATTGGCCAACCGTCACCCCCACCGTCTGGATTGTGGTCGCGTTTGTTTCCAGCGCCATCATCGGCGTCATCTCCGGCTTTTATCCCGCGTGGAAAGCGTCCAAGCTCGACCCGATTGACGCTTTGCGCTACGAATAGCGCGTGACCGCTGAAATCCTGTCCACGCACACGCCCGTTCTGTTCGCCGCGGCGGTGAAGCGCGCCGCGGAATTGCTCCGTGCCGGCGAAGCGGTGGCGCTGCCGACGGAAACGGTGTATGGCCTTGCCGCTAACGCGCTGGACGATAAGGCCGTCGCCAAAATTTTCCAAATCAAAGGCCGACCGGCGAACAACCCCGTCATCGTCCACGTCGCCAGCATTGAAATGGCCAAACGCTGCGTGAACAACTGGCCAGGCAACGCGGACAGACTGGCCAGGGCTTTTTGGCCCGGCCCTTTGACACTCGTGTTGCCGCGCGCGAAGGAAATACCCGACAGGGTGGCTGCCGGCGGCGCGACGGTCGGCGTGCGCTGGCCGGGTCATCCGTTCATTCAGGCCGTGATTCGCCAGTGCGGTTTTCCGCTCGCCGCGCCGAGCGCGAATTTGTCCAGCCGCATTTCCCCGACCAACGCCGGGCATGTGCGGAAACAACTCGGCGGAAGAATTCCCCTGATTGTGGATGGCGGGCAGTCGCAGGTCGGCATCGAGTCCACCGTGCTCGATTTGTCCGTCAGCCCGCCGCAAATTCTGCGCCCGGGCATGATTCATCTGGAATCACTCGCCGCTGTCGTCGGCGAAGTGACAAGTGACAAGTGGCAGGGCACAACGAAAGACCCGCTGCGCAGCCCGGGTCTGCTGGAAAAGCATTATTCGCCGAGGGCAAAACTGGTTGTATTGAACTGGCGCGATGAAGCCGATTTGAAATTCCAACTTGTCACCCGTCGCTTGTCACCTGCCACTGGCCACATCATCGCCCACACCCACATTCCGTCAGCGGAAACCTTTGCGCGGGTGAGCGTCATTCCACACGACGCGGAGGCGTTTGCGCGGGCGATTTATGCGGAGTTGCACCGCTGCGACGAGGCAAGTGCGGAGTTGATCGTCGTGGAGGCGCCGCCGGAATTACCGGAATGGTCAGGCATTGCCGACCGGTTGCAACGCGCAGCGGCATGAATGATCGCCGCGATTACCAGCGCACCCGGTCGGTCAGGAACAAACCGGACGCAACCGCCGCAGAACCGGATGGTGCCCGGGGCAACGGGAATTTCGACGAAATTTGATTTTGCGCCAGGGCTTTGAGCAGAAAGTTTTGCCAGCTGTCCTCACCGCCGCGCACACAGTCGGAGAGCAGTTTGGCATCCATCGTTTCCGGCGTAAGGTAAAGCCCCAAGACGGGTTTCTGGTAGCCATCGCCAATGGCGAAGAATTCATCTTGCATGTTGAGCGTCAGCCAGACGCATTGATGGTGGCCATACCACGCGACCGCCCACGGCACGTCGCTCATCATCAATTCATTTTCCTTCATCCAACCGGCGGTCCTTTGGATGTCCGGCGGATAATAAGGCGGGTAGGCCACCGGCACGGTCTTCGGCGCGCACAGGACAAAAATCATCGGCAAGCACGACACCGCCACAAAAAGCGCGGTGACGGCGTAATGCAGTTGGGCCGCCGGCAATTTTATTTGCCTCGAAAGGGTCAGGAAGAAAACCCCGCCGTAAATGAACACCAACGGCGCCATCAACACGATCAGGTTCTCGGAATTCACCTGCGGCGATTCGATCGAAAGTTCTGTCTGCCCCAGGGCTTGAAACACGATGAACGTTCCCAGACACATCAGTAAAAAATAACGCATGCGGCGCGCCGCCGTACTGCGGAAGCCCAGCAGCAAACCTGCCAGGAAAAACATGGCGGCCCAGCTTCCGCCGAGTTTCGGCAGGTCGTTTTCAAAAATTCCGCGCAGATTCCCGAAAAACTTGTGGACGATTGGCTTCAGCAAAAACACGTAGGTCAAATCCGGATGTGCAGACCGTTCCAGAACCGTTCCTGGAAAAGTGGCTCTTTCGGTGATTGCATAACCTGCCGTGCCAAACGGCGTCCCGCTCACCATCCAATTTCGAACCATCCACGGCGTCAGCACCAGCACAAAAACGCCCAACGCCACCGTCACCTGCCACTTCCGCTGTTGACTGCCGAACAATGCCAAAAACACCGCGACCGGAATGATCACCCAGCCAAAGGCATACCGCGTCAGGGCGCCCACGCCCGCCAGCACGCCCGCCGCTACCGCCAGGCCGAACAGCCACTCCAGGCGCGGTTGGGGTTCGCGCGCCAGTTCTTCAATTTTCAACATGCACCAGGTCAACCCCAGAAAAATGACCATCAGCAACAGCGTGGACAGGCCCGACACGCTGAATTTCCACAGCAAGGCGCAGCCCAGCACCAGCAGCGCCGACAGCCAGGCCGCCGCCGGGTCGAACAATTTCCGCGCCAGAAGAAACGTCAGCGCCATCACCACCAGCAAAAGAATTTCGTTGAACACCGCGATTAAAAAATCGGGTTGATAACGCAGGAAACGGCCGCCGTCGGACCAAAATGGTTTTTTCATTTCCACGTCGAAGTGAAAGGGCAGCACTTTCATCAGCCCGGCCAGCACCACTGGATACACCGGCGGATTGGCCAAATCCGGATGCGCGGTCTGGATTTGGGCGAAATCCGCCCCGGCGTGCACCGGCGCGCCCGCCTGCCTTGCCTCGTTGTGCCTTTGCACCAGATAAAGACTGAACGGACGGACAAACAGCGTCGTGTAACCTTTGCCGTCGGCAATGTTCCTTGCCAGTTGTGCCGTATCCATCGCCTCCGGCGCGGAAAGATTTCGATACGCGCGCAAATCATACCATACCGCCAGCGCCATCACCACCAGGGCCAACGTGGTGATCCGCAAAACGCGGCGCCCCACCCCGATCTCCAGTTTGTGAATCAGATTCTGGACCCATTCGCCTATGTACATAACTCAAAATCCTTCCAGATGATACGCGTGCAATTTTCGATGAAACGTCCGCCGGCTCATGCCGATTTTTCCCGCGGCTAATGTGCGGTTGCCGTCGGTTTCTTTCAAGGCGCGAATGATCAATTGTTTCTCCGCCTCTTTCACGGTCAGATCATTGCGTTGCAATAATTGCGGCTCGCCCCGACCGCCGCCACCGCGCACGGAGGGCGGCAAATCGCGGGCGCCGATTTTTTCGCCGCGGCAAAGCACTACCGCGTGCTCGATGGCCGTGCGCAATTCGCGCACGTTGCCCGGCCATGAATAATTCATCAGCGTTTCGAGCGCGTCCGCCGTGAAATCGTTCACCGGCTTGCCGTTTTCATGGGCAAATTCACGCAAAAAACCTTGCGCCAGCAACGGAATGTCGCCCGCGCGTTCGCGCAACGGCGGCAGATGAATTTCCACCACCCGCAGCCGGAAAAACAAATCCTCGCGGAACGTCCCGGCCTTGATGAGTTCCTCCAGGTTCTTGTTTGTCGCCGCAACGAGCCGGGCGTCGGCGGTGAGCATTTTGTTTGACCCGACGCGCTCAAAAGTGCGTTCGCCAAGAAAACGCAGCAGTTTCACCTGGATGGTCGCGTCAATTTCACCGATTTCGTCCAGAAACAGCGTCCCGCCCTGCGCCTGCTCAAATCGTCCAATCCGCCGCTCGTGTGCACCGGTGAACGCCCCCTTTTCATGGCCGAACAACTCGCTCTCCAGCAACGTCGGCGCCAACGCCGCACAATGCACCGCCACAAACGGCTGTTTGGCGCGCGGACTCAACTGGTGAATTGCCTTCGCAATAAGCTCCTTGCCCGTGCCGCTTTCGCCCGTGAGCAACACCGTGGCCCGCGTCGGGGCAACCTGCCGCACGATCTCAAATATCTCCTGGATTGCCGGCGATTTGCCGATGATGTTTTCAAGGCCGAATTTGGAATCGAGCTGCTGGCGCAACGACACGTTTTCCGATTCGAGATTTTGCTGGCGCAACGCGCGCGCGATGCGCATTTCCAGCTCGTCAATCTGCAGCCGGCCTTTGGCAATGTAATCGTCTGCGCCGCGCTTCATCGCATCCACCGCCAGTTCCTCCGATCCGTAAGCCGTCATCAAAATGCAAATCGGCGGCCTGGTCAGCGATTTGGCGCGCGCAATGAGTCTCATGCCGTCCTCGCTTGGCAAACGAAAGTCCGTGAGCAGCACGTCGAAGTTCTCGCGTTCGAGCAAATCCATCGCCGCCTTCGCGTCCTCGGCCACGTAAACGTCGTAACGCTCCTCGAGCGCGGCGCGCAACCCGTCGCGCGTCGGTTTCTCGTCGTCCACAATCAACAAGGTCGGTTTTTCAGTCACAATTTTTCCAAGGTCGCGTGAAGCACTTGCGTTCATTTGGGTTCTTCCACGGTTTCCATTTCGGTTCTTTCATTCAGCAAACGCGGCCTGCGCTCGTGCAACGGCAGCCAGATCCTGAAAGTCGTTCCGCGGCCGACGTGGCTTTCCAATTCAATTCTGCCGCCATGCGCGCGCACGATGCGTTGCACAATCATCAAACCGAGGCCGGTGCCCCTTTTCTTGGTCGTGAAAAACGGCTCGAAGATGCGGTTGATTTGTTCCGGCGGGATGCCACCGCCCGTGTCGGTCACGCTCACCCAGACGCCATCGGCGCCTTCGCCGGTTTGCAGGGTGAGGGTGCCACCCCTGGTCATCGCGTGCATGGCATTTTTGACGAGGTTCACCAGGACCTGCTGCATCTGCGTTGCATCAATCGGTGTCGCCGTCAACTGCCGCGCCAGTTTCGTTTTCACCGTGATGCCTCGATTTTCAATTTCCGGCCGCAGCAAATCGAGGGTCTTTTCGACCACGTCATTCAGCACCGCGAATTTCAACTGCAACGCCGCCGGCCGGATCGCGCCGAGAAATTGTGTGATGATGTAATCCAGCCGGGCGATTTCGCCTTTGGCCACGCCTAGGTATTGTTCCAGCTTGTCGGAAACCTCTTGTTGTGACGGGTGACGGGTGACGGGTGACGCGACCTTCCCGCCACGCGCCACGCGCCACTCGTCACTTCTGAGTTTTTTCAACTCGCGTTCCATGAGCTGCAAATGGATGTGCAGCGCGTTGAGCGGGTTGCCGATTTCGTGGGCGACGCTGGCGGCGAGCAGCGTGAGCGCCTGGACGCGCTCGCTTTCGATGGCTTCAAACGTTTTTTGCCGCGCCTCGGTCGCGTCATGCAAAATGAGGGCGACGCCGGAACTGCCGGTGGCCTGGCCGTCGAGTGGCGCCGCGTAGAGCCGGAGAAAACGCGGACGCGGATAATGCACTTCAAATTCGTGGCGCACGACGCGCTCACCGCCCGCGTGGTCGGTCCTGGAAATTTTTTCCCAATCCAATTCCGGCAAAATGTCGGCGATGTGCTGGCCCTCGACGTCCGGTTGCAGGCCGATGAGCCGCGTGACCGCCTGATTAAAATAAATGATGCGCCCCTGCTCGTCTGCGACCAGCACGCCGTCTTCGATGGTATTGAAGAGCGTTTCGAGAAAGCTGCGTTCGCGCGCGAGCCGTTGGACGACGGTTTGCAGACCTTCCGTGTCCAACCGCCCGATGCGGCCAAGCACTTTGTCGAGAAAACTGGATTTGGGCGTCGCCATTGATCAGAATCAAGATTTCAGAGTGGCAAAATGGCACAACGCCAGGATTCGTCAATTCAAAAGAAAGGGCGCAGTGGCACAATAAAAATCAAAACTGGGAGGGACGCCGTATCGACGTCCCATTATTCGTTTCAATTTGATTTTGGACGGCGGCACGCCATCCCTCCCAACAAAGGATGACTGGTTATTTGCCAGCTGCCGTCAGCGCCAGAAAAACGTCTTCGAGCGGACCGGATGCGCCACTTTGTTTGCGGAGTTCGTCGCGCGTGCCGACGGCAATCAGTTTCCCGCCGTGGATGATGCCGATGCGGTCGGCCATCTCCTCGGCCACGCTGAGTTCGTGCGTGGACATCAGCACGGTCATGCCCGCACGCGTGCGTTCCTTGAGCGTGTCTTTCACGATGCGCGCATGCTGCGGGTCGAGGCCGACCATCGGTTCGTCAATCACAAACACCTCCGGACCGTGCAGCAAGGCGGACACGATGGCCACGCGCTGGCGCGTGCCGTGCGAGAGACTTTCCAGCGGGAGGTCGGCAAACTCGCCCAGATGAAAACGCGCAATCAGTTCCTGCGCGTTGGCGGCGATGCGCGCGTCGTCCATTTGGAACAACTGGCCGATGAAGCGGAAAAATTCCCGCGCCGTCAGCTTTTCATAGAGAAACGGAAAATCGGGAACGTAAGCCACGCGGCGGCGCGCTTCGAGCGGTTGCGCTTGCACGTCAAAACCGCACACCCGCGCATTGCCGGAAGTCGGCTTCATCAGGCCGGCGAGGATTTTCAGCGTGGTCGTTTTCCCGGCCGCGTTCGGTCCCAGCATCGCAAAAAATTCCCCGCGCGGGATGGTCAGGGTCACGTCGTTGACCGCGACGAGGTCGCCGAATTTTTTGACGAGATGGACGAGTTCAATCACGGCTTGTTCCATTCGTCGAGCACAGCCGTCACGCCATCGGGCAGTTCCACCCGCAAAATTTCGCCCAGCGAACTGACGTAAAAGACAATCGGATGATCCAGCACGCGCGTTTCCAGGCGATAAGCGGTCACCGGCTCATGGCCGATGATCATACGATCACGGTGCGCCTCCCATTTGACGGTGCCGGCCACGGTCGCCGGCGAGGACGGAATGACGGGCAAGTCCAGTTCGTCCGCCAACCCGCCGCCAAACCCGCCGCCCAGCGTGCGCAACAGCGCGTTGGGATTCTGCAAATCGGCGAAACTCAGGACGCGCTCGAAGTTCACGCTGTCACTGGTCATTTTGAAGCGCACCGTTTGTTCTGTGGCGACGGAATGAATGTCCACCACCGCATACCGCGTGGACAGTTTCAAATTCAACCCGCGCCAGGCGCGGGTCGGAAGAAAATTCGAGATGCCCGTCGAATCGCATCCGGTTGGTAATGGCGCCAAAACTCAAGTTGCCGGCGAAGTGGATTTGATAGCCGCTTTGCACCGCCAGCCCTTCCGGTGGCACCGTGTTTTCGTCCAGCGCCGCCATGGCCTGTTCGACACTCGTGGAAATTTCGCAGAATCCAGCCCGGCGCCTGTCCTGATAAATGGTTAAAGCGGAGACGTCCGGCGCGGTCAATATTTTTCGCCAGACCAAATCCACCGGCACGGAAATTTCGCCGCCATGCGAACCATACTCCGCGCGCCACAGCAACACGTTCATTATGATCCAAAACGCCGCAATGAAAAAAAATGTGACGCGTGGCACCATGCAAAGCCCTCACGTTGACGGAATGTTCAAGACCTGGCCAACGTGAATCCGGCTGGGATTCATGTCCGGATTGGCCGCCTCCAATGCGCTCAGTTTCACGCCGTACTTGCGTGCGATGCCCACCGCTGTTTCGCCGGCGGCGACGGTGTGCGTGCGGGGCCGGGCAATCGTCGCCGGACCGGCTGGACGGCTGGCGCTGGCGCTCACCGATGGAACAGAAACATTTTGCGCCGTTTGGGCCGCCGCCGGCTGGGTCGTGGCATTGCCAGGGGGCAGCGCGTTGGTTTTGGCCGCCGCCAACTGGCTTGCGTAATACGCACGCCACTTGTTCACCTCGTCCTGCAATTGGCGGTTTTGCTCGACCAGGGTTTCCAACTGTTTTTGCGCGGCTGGCGCGCTCGGCAACCAAAGCACGTTGGTGGCCAGTTGTTGTTTGCAACTGTCAACGCGTTGTTTGATGACCTCCGCGTTGCCAGCGTTCGGATCCAGCTTCAAGTACTGTTGATAGTGATAAATCGCTGCCGCCGGGTCGGATTCCTTTTCATCGTAAAGCCAGCCGAGTTCAAAATGCGCTGCCGCCGAATGCGGATTTGCCTCCAGCGATTCTTCGAACGCCTCGATCGCGCCCTGATAGTCCATCGCGTTCACGCGCCCCTTGCCCAGCACAAAATGCGGCTCCTTTTCCTCGTCCAGCTGGCCCTGGTCCGACGATGAGCAGCCATTCAGTGCGACACCGGCGGCCATGACACACACGCCGAGCACAAAACGAATCCAACGCAACATGCCGCGAACGTACTCAAATCGCGCGGCACGTGCAATCGCGCGCTGCGGCGGGCAAAAACTTCACGCGCAATTGCCGGTCAAAACCGGGCTTGAGATTTGGGGGCGCAGGACGCAGGTTGATGGCGGATTGCGCGCGTGGCGGAACGGCAGACGCGCCGGACTTAGGATCCGGTCCCGCAAGGGGTGGAGGTTCAATTCCTCTCGCGCGCACCAGTTTTACGCAAGAAATTGAGGTGTGGGGGTTCAGGTGCTTCTGACACAGCCCTGACACAAAAAGCGGCTGAGATTGAAGTCGCAAACGTGAAGTTTCCAAAGCGCATCAAATACCGTGGCCGAGTGCTCGCCACGATCTCCGGCAAGTGCAAGGGACGCAGTTCTTACCGCGGGGCGTGGCAAGTAAGCGCAAACCAGCTGCGCAGACGGTAACGCGCCCCGCACCGACGATGATTTCAGTCTGCTGGCTGAATCCACTTTGAGTAAGCGCGCCCGCCGAAATACTCGTAGCTTTTGTCCTCGTTCGCCGTGCCGGAAAGCAGCGCCTGAATGAATCCATTCCGCTCGACTTGCACGGTGTGAAGAATCTTCCGCTCCGGGTTTTCCTTGAGCAGAAATTGAATCCGCCCGTCGAGCGCGGAAAAGGTTTCCAGTCCGCCGTTCGTCCGGCTGGTGAACTGAAATTGCGCGCCGAGATCGTCCAGCATCGCGTGGCTGCGACCCCAGGTTCCACCTTGCTCGCTCACGAACGGCTTGCCGTTCAGCCGCGCCAGATAATCCTGATACGCCAGCACGCAGAGATGGTTTTCATCGGAAGCGGCCAGCCAGTTTTTGATTTTGTCCGCGTGAAGCTTTGAGTCATAATCGTAATCACTGTCGAGAAAGGTGATGCGCCTCACGTCGTCTGGAATTTTTTCCACCGCTTTCAGGTACCCGAAAATCAAGCTGCCGCCGCCGCTGTGGCTGGCGAGAACTACTTCGGTTGTGTTCGACGAAAAAATGACGCGCACGCCGTCGAGAAGGTGAACGATGGCCTGGTCTTCGTGGGTCTTGCGCCACGCCGGCCAGCTTTTCGTTCCGGCTTCAAGATACGCGACGACGATAGTGCGGTTGGTGATTACGCTGCGCAGCCAGCGCGTTTGCGCCCCGATGTGCTGAACGTCGAAATGCCAGTCGTCGCCCGGCTTCAAGGTTTTGCCGACGGTCTGCTCGATCGTGTTGCCGTTCGGCAAAGCATAGAAAACCAGGAGCACGGATTTGTTGGTGGCGAATGATTCAGGCGCCGGCGCGTTGATGAGAATCCGCACCGCATCCGCCGGTCGGATTTCTCGAATCATCTCGCCGAAGTTTGTGCTGGCGGAAAACTGCTGTGGCCACGGCAGATTGATTTTTTCACTGACGACGGGCGAAGCCAAAGGCGTTGGCGGGTTGGTTGAGTAACGTGCATTGGTGATGACCCCTTCATCGCTGATGAGGCCGCAAAGTTTTGGATCAGCCAGGACTTCGGCGACCGTTCTGGTTTCGCCATTCACCAGCATATTTTGCGAAACCAGCCGGACGCCGTGGCTGTAATCCACCCACGCCGCCGCGTGACCGAGATAAAGCGGTTGAATGGGCCTGCCGTTCGTCTGCTGCCAGCCGTAAATGGCGACCTTGTTCGTCACGCCCGCCAGCCGCGCGGAAATCACCAAGTCCTTTTTGTGTCCGGCCACGAGCGCGCCCAACGGATGCGAACTCACATTCGCCAGTCGCTGCGTGCGAATCATTTCGTTGCTTTGCACAAAAATGGGAACGGTCGTCATCGCCGGGCCCGGCAGAATCGGTGAAGGCGCAAGTTTCACCCCGGCGGCGGTATAAATCTCATCCACCATTTTGCGCGTCGGCAGAACGCAGCCGAGCCGGTCGGCGATGCATTGCGCGGTGTTGGGCGAAACCGGCATGAGCAGATAATCTTCGTCTGAACCGACGGCGAGATAATCCGGTGTGGCAAAGAACGTGGCGATATTCGTCATCCCGTCAGCGACATTGGTGACGGTAACGGGGCAAAGCAGGCTTTGGAACGGAGGCAGGTTGCCCGCAAAAACCTGCTCCACCACGGCTTGTTCGCGTTGCGAGAAATCAAGCGGGGAAATTATTTTGATGAAGTCCGCGCCGCCGGGTGTGTTGGTGGCGCGCGGCGGCAACGAGATTGTCTGTGCGATTGCGCTGCCGGCGGAACAAATCAAAACGATTTGCAACAGCGCTTTCATGGCTCAAACATCCTTGCGCGGGAACAGCGGCGCTGGTTCAGGCACAGTGGGTTTTTCCCATTTTTCTTTTAGTGTTTCCGGGCAAATCCGCCGGCGGATGAAATCTTTCAACCGCTCACATTTGTGGCGGTGAAAACGGCAGACCGTGCGCCTCGGCCACCGCTTTGTAAGTGATTTTGCCGTTCATCACGTTGATGCCGCCCAGCAGCGCCGGTTGGTGCTGGCACGCATCGGCCAGGCCGTGGTCAGCGAGCATTTCGACGAAACGACCGGTCACATTGGTGAGTGCCTGGGTCGCGGTGCGCGCGTAGGCGCCGGGCATGTTCGCCACGCAATAATGCGTCACGCCTTCCTCCACGAACACCGGGTCGTGGTGCGTAGTGGGGTGCGACGTCTCCGCGCAGCCGCCCTGGTCAATCGCGATGTCCACCAGCACGCTGCCGGGCCGCATCCGCCGCAGCATTTCCCGGCGAATCAATTTCGGCGCCTTCGCTCCCGGCACGAGCACCGCGCCGATGAGCAGGTCCACCGCCGGCATAAGTTCCATCAGGTGCGATTCGTTCGAGTAAAGCGTGTGCGCCGTGTGCAGCGTGATGTCAAGAAAACGCATCCGCTCCAGATCCACCTCCAGAATCGTCACGTCCGCGCCCATTCCCTGCGCCATGCGCGCGGCGTTGACGCCCGCCGCGCCGCCGCCGATGACGACGACCTTGCCCGGCAACACGCCCGGCACACCACCGAGCAACGTGCCGCTGCCGCCAAAATGTTTCGCGAGAAAATATCCGCCGACGAGGATGCTCATGCGCCCGGCAATCTCGCTCATCGGTTCGAGCAACGGCAGCCGGCGGTTGACCTCGATGGTTTCGTAAGCGATGCAGGTCGCGCCGGATTTGATCAACGCCTCCGTGAGCGATTTATTCGCGGCGAGGTGAAGATAGGTGAACAGCAATTGTCCGCGTCGCAGCAAACCGTATTCGTCGGGCAACGGCTCTTTGACTTTCACAATCAAATCAGCCTGCGCGAAAACTCCGGCGTGCGCGTCAATCAGTTTCGCGCCGGCCTGCTCGTAGCCGGCATCGGGATAGCCCGCGCCCGCGCCCGCGCCGCGCTCGACGACGACTTGATGCCCGCGTTTGACCAGTTGATACACGCCGGATGGCAGCATCGCCACGCGATATTCCTGCTCTTTGATTTCTTTGGGTACGCCGATGATCATATAATTATTTTTGTTGAATCCACTTCATCGCCTTCTCCGCCAGTTTGTCGAACGCCGTCACGCAGAGTTCCAGATGTTCTTCCTTCGTGTCCTCGATTTTGTTGTGGCTGATGCCGTGCAGGCTTTGGACGAACATCATCACCGTCG
Organism: uncultured Verrucomicrobiae bacterium; assembly: GCA_963754775.1. Taxonomy (GTDB): domain Bacteria; phylum Verrucomicrobiota; class Verrucomicrobiia; order Limisphaerales; family UBA11358; genus UBA11358. The sequence continues at coordinate 68,787 of CAVWHM010000038.1, read as the reverse complement.
GCACGCCGGCGCGCCGCGACCTCGGCGGCGTCGTGCAACGGGCCGGAGGGCAGGCGATGCGCTTTGCCGCAGGTTTCGCGGATGGCCTCGTCGCACAGTGCGATCAGTTCATCGTTGAACGGGCGCGGGGCGATTTGCCAGAGCCGCTCCCAGGAAACCCGCACGTTGCCTTCCTTCGCGAATCGTTCGCTCGGCGTCCTTTGCCTCCTGCAACATTTTTGCCAGCGCGGCGGCGTCGAGATGGCGCTGGTCCAGCGTGATGCGGCATTCGTCGACGACGCTGGTGACGATGCCGGGTTTGGTCGTGCAGGAGCCGATGGTGCAAACGCCGCCGTGGCTGCGCTCGGCGATGCGATAGATTTCCGGACTCATTTTCGCGGCGGCGAGAAAGGCGTCCTTGCGCCGGTTCATCGGCGTGCTGCCGGAGTGCGCCGCCTGGCCGTGGAACGTGATGGCGTGCCGCTCGACGCCGAACGTGCCGAGCACCGCGCCGAGCGGCAGATCGAGATCCAGCAGCACCGGGCCTTGCTCGATGTGCAATTCCAGATACGCGGCGGCGTTTTTGAGTTCCTTGCCGCTGTCCTTCACGCGCTCGAAATCCACGCCGACATTTTTCAGCGCGTCGGGCAGTTTGATTCCGTCCTTGTCAATCAAGCCGCGCGCCTCGTTCATGTCCAGATTGCCGGAGCAGGCGGACGAGCCGAACAGACTTTTGCCGAAACGCGCGCCTTCTTCGTCGGCCCAATCCACGAGGCGGACGGTCACGGGCGGCTTGCCGTGGTATTGGGCATTGATGCGCCGGAGAATCTCGACGCCGGCCAGCACGTTGAGGCAGCCATCCAGCCAGCCGCCGTTCGGCACGGAATCCATGTGCCCGCCGATGAGCAGCGCGCGGTCCCGGCCTTCGCTCCTTCGGCGCGCAGCGGATTCGCCGCGCAGCGTCGTCCATGTGTTGCCCGCCGCGTCGTTGTGGATTTCGACCGGGAGCGCTTCGAGTTTTTTCCGCAGCCACGCGCGCGTCTTCGTCCACGTCGGCGTGAACGCGACGCGTTGCGCGCCGTTTTCGTCGGCGGTGAGGCTGCGCAGCTCCTTGAGTTCAGCGACCGTGCGCTTTGGATTCAGTGGCGAGTTCATAATTGCATTGCAAAATTGTATTCCCTTATGGCCTTAAATGTAAAATTATTGTGGCAATCACGTCCGAAGCCGGTTAAAAGTGAAATAGGCTTAACCAGAAAATAAGTCATGCCGACATTGGCCACAAGTGTAGATGGGCTTAAATTGCCGAATCCGTTCGTCATCGGCTCCGGACCGCCGGGCACGAATTTGAACGTCATCGCCAAGGCGTTCACCGAAGGCTGGGGCGCGGTCATTGCCAAGACCGTCAGCCTCGACGCCTCGAAGGTGGTCAATGTGACGCCGCGTTACGCGAAGCTCATGGCCGCCGACGGCAAGGAAGTGGTCGGCTGGGAGAACATCGAACTGATCAGCGACCGGCCGTTCAAGATTTGGGAGGAAGAATTCAAGAAGTGCAAGGACATGTTTCCCGACCGCGTGCTCATCGCGTCCATCATGGAGGAATATCGCAAGGACGCGTGGATTGAAATCGTCGAGCGTTGCGAGGCGTGCGGCGTGGACGGATTTGAATTGAATTTCTCCTGCCCGCACGGTTTGCCGGAACGCAAAATGGGCGCGGCGATGGGCGAAAACCCGGACATCCTCAATGAAGTCTGCGGCTGGGTGATGAGTGTCGCGAAGAAACCCGTCTGGGCGAAGATGACGCCGAACGTCACGCACATCGAAGACCCCAGCCGCGCCGCGTTGCGCGCGGGCGTCACGGGCATCAGCGCCATCAACACCATTCGCTGCGTCATGGGCGTGAACCTCGACACGCTGCGGCCCGAACCGAGCGTCGAAGGCTACACCACGCCGGGCGGGTATTCGTCCAAGGCCGTGAAGCCCATCGCGCTGCGCATGGTCATGGAAATCGCCCAGGTCATCCGCAAGGAATTTCCCGGACGCTCGCTCTCCGGCCTCGGCGGCATCGAAAGCGGCAATGACGCCGCGCAATTCATTCTGCTCGGCGCGGACACGGTGCAGGTCTGCACGGGCGTGATGAAGTTCGGCTACGAATGCGTGAAGCCGATGTGCGAGGAGCTGCTCGCGTTCATGGCCAGGCACAAATTTGAAACGCTCGCCGATTTCAAAGGCAAGAGCCTCGATTATTTCACCACGCACGCCGACCTCGTGAAACGCCAGGCCGAACGCAAGGCCGCGCAAAAAGCCGCCGCCGCGAAGCAAGGTGGTCAAAGCCGACGGCGAATGGCGAGGGGATGAATTTGTGAAACAGTCGGATGCGCTGTCGCGATGAGATGAAAGCTCCAAGCACCAACATCCAAGCTCCAGAGAAATTTCAGCTTATATTTGCCAGCATCTTCAGGAAATGAAACATCCAAGCACCAATTCCCCGAACGCATGGTCTTTGATGTTTGATGCTTGGAGCTTCTCTGGAGCTTGGTGCTTGGAATTTGAAGCTTTAATTCGGAGCTGCTCTGGATGTTTGAGCCCGGGGTTTGTAACTTTTTAATATGACCAAAATTCTTGAACCTTGCCCTGTCTGGTTCGGTAGCGAGTGGCGCGAAATCAAAGACGTTGCCACGACGCCAGTTCACAATCCTTCCACCGGCGAAATCATTGCCGAAGCGCCGCTGTGCACGGCGGCGCACGTCAACGAGGCCGTCGAAGCCGCCGCCGCCGCGTTTCCCGGCTGGATGGAAACGCCCGCCGTCGAGCGCGCGCGAGTATTTTTCAAATTCAAAACGCTGCTGGACGAAAATTTCGATGACCTCGTGCGCAGCACCACGCGGGAGCATGGCAAGACGGTCGTCGAGTCGCGCGGCGACGTGAAGCGTGGCATCGAGATGGTCGAATTTGCCTGCGGCGTGCCGTCGCTGCTGATGGGCGAGTCGCTGGAAAACCTCGCGCGCGGCATTGATTGCGAGACCATCCGCCAGCCGCTCGGCGTCTGCGCCGGCATCGCGCCGTTCAACTTTCCCTGCCTGGTGCCGCTCTGGATGTATCCCATCGCCATCGCCTGCGGCAACACGTTCGTGCTCAAGCCCAGCGAAAAAGTGCCGCTCACCAGCATCAAAATCGGCAAGCTGTTTGAACAAGCCGGCCTGCCGAAAGGCGTGCTGAATATCGTCCACGGCGGACGTGAAGCCGTGGATGCGCTGCTCACGCATCCGAAAGTGAAGGCGATTTCGTTCGTCGGCTCGACGCCCATTGCCAAATACATTTACGAAACCGGCACGAAACACGGCAAACGCGTCCAATGCGGCGGCGGCGCGAAAAACTTCGCGTTGCTCATGCCGGATGCCGACGTGGAAAATTCCGCGCGCGGCGTCATGGAAGCCGCGTTCGGCTGCGCGGGCGAACGGTGCATGGCCGGTTCGACCGCCGTCGTCATCGGTGCGGCGGAGAAAACGGTTATGCCCACGCTCGTCGAAGCCACGCGGCGAATTAAAGTCGGCCCGACGGACCGTGACCCGCAGCCCGACATGGGCGCGGTCATCACCGCCCAGCACCGCGACCGTGTTTTGCAATTGATTGAAACCGGCGTGAAGGAAGGCGCAAAAATTCCCGCCGATGGCCGTGGCGTGAAAATCAACGGCGCGCCGAACGGCTTTTTTGTCGGCGCAACGATTCTCGATCACGTCCAGCCCGGCATGACTGTGGCGAAGGAAGAGGTTTTCGGCCCGGTGCTGAACGTGATGTACATGGAGGATTTGGACGCGGCCATCGAACTCGCGAACAAATCCGCCTATGGCAATGGCGCTTCAATTTTCACCCGATCCGGCAAGGCCGCGCGCGAGTTCAAGCACCGCATCAAATGCGGCATGGTCGGCATCAACATCGGTGTGCCCGCCTCGATGGCGTGGTTCCCGTTCAACGGCTGGAACGAATCATTTTTCGGCGACCTGCACATGCAGGGCAAGGAAGGCGTGCAATTCTTCACACAGCAGAAGGTGACGATGAGCCGCTGGTTCAGTTTTGGCGAAGGGGACGTGTGGCATCGCGAAAAATGACAACCCAAATGAAGCACCAAATTCCAAGCACCAAGCTCCAGAGAAACATCAACCGTCCAAGCTCCAAATCGCGCGACCTGCGGTTTGAATTGGATGTTGAAGCTTGGAGCTTCTCTGGAGCTTGGATGTTGGTGCTTGGAGGTTTTTAATATGAGCCTGCTGATCAAAAACGGTGAAATCGTCACGGCTAGCCAGCGCTACGTGGCCGACATTCTTTGCGAAAACGAAACCATCACGCGCATTGACCGCAACCTCGCGCCGCCGAAAGGTACTGAGGTCATTGATGCCAAGGGGATGTTTGTTTTCCCGGGCTTCATTGATCCGCACGTCCACATTTATCTGCCGTTCATGGGCACGTTTTCAAAGGACAATTACGTGACCGGCAGCCAGGCCGCGCTCGTTGGCGGCACCACGACGCTGATCGAGATGTGCTGTCCGTCGCGCAACGACGATGCGATGAAGAGTTTCGAGCTTTGGATGAAAAACGCCGTCGGCAAATCCGCGTGCGATTTTTCGTTCCACATGGGCGTGGCCAGGTTCGACGAACAGACCGAGCAGCAACTCCGCGAAATCGTGAAGCGAGGCATCAGCTCGTTCAAAATCTTTCTCGCTTACAAGGGCGCGTTCGGCGTGGACGACACGGAACTTTATCGCACGCTCAAACTGGCGAAGGAACTCGGCGTCATCGTTACCGCGCATTGCGAGAACGAAACGCTCGTGGCCGAGCGCTCGAAGGAATTGCTCGCCGCCGGCAAGACCGACCCGGGCCAGCATCACGAAAGCCGCCCGCCCGCGGTCGAAGCCGAGGGCGTGCATCATTTGATGAGCTTCGCCGAACTGACCGGCGCGGCGACTTACATCGTCCACTTGAGTTGCCGGGAGGCGCTGGAACAGGCCATCGCCGCGCGCCAACGCGGCGTGCGCGTGGCGGTTGAAACGCTGATTCAGTATCTCACGCTCGACAAAACCTGCGCCGAGCAGCCGAAATTCGAGGGGGCAAAATACGTCATGTCGCCGCCGCTGCGCGACAAGCGGAACCAGGCCATTCTCTGGAACGGCCTCCGCGACGGCCTCGTGCAAACCGTCGCCACCGATCACTGTCCGTTCGATTTCAAGACGCAAAAGCTGATGGGCAAAGATGATTTCACCAAAATTCCCAACGGCATTCCGTCGCTGGAAGAACGCATCAAGCTGCTTTACACCTATGGCGTGAAGGCGGGGAAGATTGACCTGCATACGTTCGTGAACGCCGCCAGCACGCAGGTCGCGAAGCTGTTCGATCTCTTCCCGCGCAAAGGCACAATCCAAATTGGCGCCGACGCCGACCTCGTGGTGTTCGACCCGGACTACCGCGGTACAATTTCCGTGAAGACGCAGCACATGAACGTGGACTACAGCGCCTTCGAGGGCTGGAAAATTGAAGGCCGTCCCGGCGTCGTCACCGTGCGCGGTCAAATTGCGGCGCGCGATGGAAAATTCGTCGGCAAACCCGGTCACGGAAAATTTTTGCAACGGAAGCCGAGTCATTTTTAATTCAGCGAGGAACCACGTCCACCTGAATGATCGTCCACAAGGTCAAAGTCCATCCATCCAAAGTTCCGTTGTCTAAAACGGAGCAATTGGCCTGGAAGCTCGCGTCGGTCGCGACGGATAAAGCGCCGATTCTTCCGGAAGTCGCGGAGATGGTTGTCAACCGCGTCATTGACAACGCCGCCGTTGCCATCGCCGCCATCAATCGCGCGCCGGTTGCCCACGCGCGCACGCAGGCGCTCGCGCATCCGCGCGCGAAGGGCGCGACGTTGTTTGGCGTGCCCGGCGAACAGCGATTCGATTGCGAGTGGACGGCGTGGGCCAACGGCGTCGCCGTCCGCGAATTGGACATGCACGACACATTTCTCGCGGCGGATTATTCGCATCCCGGCGACAACATCCCGCCGCTGCTCGCCGTGGCACAGCAATGCGGTTGCACCGGCGCGCAATTACTGCGCGGCATCACGGTCGCCTACGAAATTCAGATGGACCTCGTGCGCAGCATTTGTTTGCACGAGCACAAGAAGGACCATATCGCGCACCTTTGCCCGTCCGCCGCCGCCGGCATCGGCGCGATGCTCGGCCTCGATACGGACACGATTTATCAGGCAATTCAACAGGCGGTGCACGTTGGTTTTTCCACGCGGCAATCGCGCAAGGGCGAGATTTCCAGTTGGAAAGCCTACGCGCCCGCGCACGCGGGCAAGCTCGCCATCGAAGCGGTGGATCGCGCCATGCGCGGCGAGAAAAGTCCGTCGCCGATTTACGAGGGCGAGGACAGCGTCATCGCGTGGATGCTCGGCGGCCCGAACGCGAGCTACGAAGTTCCGCTGCCCGCGCCCGGCGAACCGTGCCGTGCGATTCTCGATTCCTACACGAAGGAACATTCCGCCGAGTATCAGGCGCAGGCGTGGATTGATCTCGCGTTCCGGCTGCGCGGAAAGATTCCCGACCTCAAATCCATCCGCGAGGTGATGATTCACACGAGTCATCACACGCACGCGGTCATTGGCAGCGGCGCGAACGACCCGCAGAAATACGATCCGCATGCCAGCCGCGAGACGCTCGATCACAGTCTGATGTTCATCTTCGCCGCCGCGCTGCACACCGGTTTCTGGCATCACGTCAAAAGCTACGCGCCCGAGGTCGCGCAGCATCCCGACGTCGTTGCGCTCTGGCAAAAAATCAAAACCGTCGAAGACAAGGAATGGACGCGGCGCTATCACTCGCTTGATCCAAAAGAAAAGGCTTTTGGCGGGCGCGTCGAAATTATTTTCAACGATGGTCACAAGCTCGCCGACGAAATCGCCGTGGCCGACGCGCATCCGCTGGGCGCGAAACCGTTTGGGCGCGCCGATTACATCCGCAAATTTGAAACGCTGACGGAAGATTTGGTTCCCGCCGACGAATCAATGCGGTTTTTGAATCTCGTTCAACGGTTGCCACAACTTTCGGCGGTCGAAGTTTGCGAACTGGGCGTCGTGTTGTTACCGGGACAACTGACTTGCGCCACGCGCGATAAACGTGGCATTTTTTGACTGATGTTATTCGCCAGAAAATCTTCTGCACAGAAACGGGCCGGACTTTCGCGCGGCGCTCAAGACCGGCAAACTGCTGCGCTTTCCCGGCGCGTTCTCGCCGCTTGTGGCCATGGCGATTCAACGGCACGGCTTCGACGGTGTTTATGTTTCCGGCGCGGCGCTTTCGGCGGATTTGGGTTTGCCGGACATCGGGCTGACGACATTGTCCGAAGTCGCGGCACGCGGCGGCGCAATTGCCCGCGCCACGGATTTGCCTGCGCTCATTGACGCAGACACGGGCTTCGGCGAGGCGCTGAACGTGGCGCGCACGATTCAAACGCTCGAAGACGCGGGGCTGTGCGGCTGTCATCTGGAAGATCAGGTGAATCCCAAACGCTGCGGCCATCTCGACAACAAATCGCTCGTGCCGACGCAGGCGATGGTGGAGAAAATCCGCGCGGCCGTCGGCGCGCGGCGCGACCGGAATTTTGTCATCATGGCACGGACGGATGCACGGGCTTCCGAGGGTTTGGACGGCGCGATGGCACGGGTGAAGGCTTATGTTGACGCCGGCGCGGACGCAATTTTTCCCGAAGCGCTGGCGGATGAACGCGAGTTTGAAAAGTTCCGCAAGGCCATCAAAGTTCCGCTGCTCGCGAACATGACGGAGTTCGGCAAAACCAAATTGCTGACGGCAAAACAGCTCTGCGACCTGGGAATCAACATTGTGATTTATCCGGTGACGACGCTGCGGCTGGCGATGAAGGCAGTGGAGGAAGGTCTGGCCGTTTTGAAGAAAGCGGGCACGCAAGCATCGTTGCTCAACGAGATGCAGACGCGCGCGGCGCTTTACGAGTTGATTCGCTACCAGGATTACGAGCAGTTCGACAAGGACATTTTCAACATCAAACTCTGATTGGAGCGCGGACATTTGTCCGCTTCAACGCGGCTCACTCTTGCAAGTCGGTTCGACGTGGGACGTTCGAACAGTGAAGGGGGCTGAAGCCCGCGCTCCGAAGCGAAGGAAAAATAATGAGCAACGAAGCGGAAACAATTCATCACGGCCTCGACGGTGTGGTCGTGGACACGACGCGCATCTCGAAAGTGATGCCGGAGATCAATTCGCTGGTTTATTCCGGCTATCCCGTGCAAGACCTCGCTGAAAATTGCAGCTTCGAGGAGGTGGCCTGGCTCATCTGGCACGGCGAGTTGCCGAATGCGTCCGAACTGAAATCGTTTCAGGACGACGAGCGGGCGCGCCGCAACCTCAGCCCGGCCCTGCTGGACGTGATTCGCAAATGCTCGCGCAAGGCGCATCCGATGGACGTGTTGCGAACGGCAGTCAGCTTCCTCGGCCTGGAAGACCCTGCGCCGGAAAAAACAGACGCCGCCGCTAATCGCGGGCGGGCCGTGGACATGCTGGCGAAAATCCCGACGATGATTGGAGCGTTTTACCGCCTGCGCAAAGGGCAGGAGTTCATCCCCCCACGCGGCGACTTGAGCATCGCGGAGAATTTTTTCCACGTGTGTTTCGGCAAAGTGCCCGCGCCGGAGGTCGTGCGCGCGTTCGAGGTGTCGCTGGTGCTCTATGCCGAGCACGGGTTCAACGCCTCCACGTTTTCCGCGCGCGTGGTTGTGTCAAGTCTGACGGACATTTTCAGCGCGGTGACCGCCGGGATCGCGTCGCTCAAAGGCCAGTTGCACGGCGGCGCGAACGAAGCCGTGATGCGGATGCTGCTGGAAATCGGCGAGCCGGCCCGTGCCCGCGCCTGGTTGCTGGCCGCGCTCCGCGAGAAGCGCGTCGTGATGGGCTTCGGCCATCGCGTTTACAAGAAAGGCGATTCGCGCGTGCCAACGATGAAAAAATATGCGCGGAAAATGGCCGCCTTCACCGGACACGAGAAATGGCTGGAGATTTCCGACATTCTGGAAACCACGATGATTGAGCAAAAGGGCATTTATCCGAACGTCGATTTTTCGACCGGCCCGACCTATTACATGATGGGGATAGATATTGACATGTTCACGCCGATTTTCGTGATGGCGCGCATCACAGGCATCACCGCGCACGTCATGGAACAACTTGCCAACAACCGGCTCATCCGGCCGCTGTCCAAATACATCGGGCCGGGCGAGCGGCGCGTCGTACCGTTGAAGCAACGCACATGAAAAAGCACCAAATTCCAGGCTCCAACATCCAGAGAAGCTCCAAACCTCAACATCCAATTAGAAATGAAGATCGCTCCTTTTGAAGCTTGGTGTTTGGAGGTTCTCTGGAGCTTGGATGTTGGTGCTTGGAACTTATTGAACTGTAATTCCGTTGGCTGATGAGTCTTCCATCAACCAACTCCGGCCTTGCCGCCAACGCGCCCGATGTCGAAGCCGACCTCGAGCAGAGCCGGCTGTTCAACGCCGACCTCGCGCCCGTGCCGCCATCGCGGCGCAAATGGGGCATGTTGAGTTTTGCCGCGCTGTGGATTTCCATGTCCGCGTGCATCCCGACTTACATGCTCGCATCATCGCTCATCGGCGGCGGCATGAACTGGTGGCAGGCGGTGCTCACGATTTTTCTCGGCAACCTCATCGTGCTGGTGCCGATGATTTTGAACGCACACGCCGGAACGCTTTACGGAATTCCCTTTCCGGTTTATTGCCGCGCGTCCTTTGGAACGTCAGGCGCGAACGTGCCGGCCGTTCTCCGCGCGCTCGTCGCGTGCGGCTGGTTCGGCATCCAATCGTGGATTGGCGGCGAGGCGATTTACAAAATTTGCGTGACGATTTCCGGGTTGCATCCCGCGCCGGCGGCAAACTGGCTCGGCATCACCGGCGGACAATTCCTTTGCTTCCTGTTTTTCTGGGGCATCAACATGTGGGTCATTTATCGCGGCATTGACACCATCCGCTTTCTGCTGAACATCAAGGCGCCGCTGCTCATCGCGCTGGGATTGCTGCTGCTGGCGTGGGCGTATCGGAAGGCGGGCGGGTTCGGGCCGATTCTCTCGCAGCCGTCGCAATTCGACGCGGGCCAGCCGCAGGCTGGAAAATTCTGGAGTTACTTTTTTCCGGCGCTCACCGGCATGGTCGGTTTTTGGGCGACGCTCTCGCTGAACATCCCCGACTTCTCGCGTTACGCGAAATCGCAGCGCGACCAGGTCATCGGCCAGGCGCTCGGCCTGCCGATGACGATGGCGCTTTACTCGTTCATCGGCGTCGCGGTCACGTCGGCGACGATGATCATTTTCGGCCAGACCATCTGGGATCCGGTGGACGTGCTGACGCGATTCAAAAATCCCGTGGTGCTGGTCCTCTCCATGCTCGCGCTGTGCCTCGCGACGCTGGCAACGAACATTGCCGCCAACGTCGTCAGCCCCGCGAATGATTTTGCGCATCTCGCACCAAGGAAAATTTCCTTCCGCCTCGGCGGACTCATCACCGGCATCATTGGCGTGCTGATGATGCCGTGGAAACTGGTCGCCGACCCGACCGGCTACATCTTCACCTGGCTCATCGCCTACAGCGCGTTGCTCGGGCCCATCGGCGGCATTTTAATCGCAGATTATTTTGTTTATCGCCGGCGCAAACTGAACGTCACGGCACTTTATCAACCAGATGGGGAGTATCGTTTCAGCAACGGCTTCAGCCTGGTAGCACTCATCGCTTTCGTGGTTGGCGCGTTGCCCAGCCTGCCGGGTTTTCTGGTGAACGTGAAGGCCTTGTCACCCGAAAGCGTTCCGGCCTTGCTCGCGCAGCTTTACAATTACGCATGGTTTATCGGTTTCGCGGTGGCGTTCACCATTTATCTTGCCTTGCGCAAAATTGCGCCGAAACTTTGACATTATTTATGAAGAACATCCCGTTGCCCCCCACCAGCCACAAACCGCAAAAATATACCGGTCCGTCCGCCGATGAAGTGCTGGCGCTGCGCAAGCAGTTCATGAATCCCGGCATCTTCCTCTATTACAAAAAGCCCATCATGCTCGTCGAAGGCTCGATGCAATATGTCTGGGACGACACGGGCAAGCGTTACCTCGACGGCCTCGGCGGCATTGTGACGGTCAGCGTGGGGCATTGCCATCCGCACGTCGTCGCGGCGGCGAACAAGCAAAACCAGCTCTACCAGCACTCGACGACGATCTATCTCCACCCGAACGTCGCGCAATACGCCGAGAAACTCGCTTCGAAAATGCCCGGCGATTTGAAGGCTTGTTATTTCGTGAACTCCGGTTCGGAGGCGAACGACCTTGCGCTCCTCATGGCGCGCGCCTACACGCAAAATTACGACGTGATATCGCTGCGCAATGCCTATCACGGCGGCAGCTCTGGAACGATGGGCGTCACCGCGCACAGCAACTGGAAATACAATATCCCCCACAGCTTCGGCGTGCATCATGCGCTCGCGCCGTATCAATATCGCGGGCCGTTCGGCTACGACGACGCGGACGCCGGGAGAAAATATGCGAACGATGTGAAAGAAGTGATTGATTACGCCACGCCCGGCAAAGTTGCCGCCTTCATCGCCGAATCCATCCAGGGAGTCGGCGGGTTCGTGGAATTTCCGCAGGGCTATTTGAAACAAACCTACGAATATGTCCGCGCGGCCGGCGGCGTGTGCATCGCGGACGAAGTGCAGACCGGCTTCGGCCGCACCGGCACGCATTTCTGGGGCTTCGAGACGCAGGGCGTGATTCCCGACATCGTCACGATGGCCAAGGGCATCGGCAACGGCTGTCCGCTCGCCGCCGTGGTGACGACGCAAAAAATCGCGCAGTCGCTGGTCGGCAAGGTTCATTTCAACACGTTCGGCGGCAATCCGGTTGTCAGCGCGATGGGCAAGGCGGTGCTCGAAGTGATCGAAAAAGAAAACTTGCAGGCGAACTCGCACAAGCTCGGCAATTATATTCTGGCTGGGCTGAACAAACTGAAGGAGAAACACAAAATCATCGGCGACGTGCGCGGCAAGGGCTTGATGATTGGCATCGAAATGGTGAAAGACCGCGCGACGAAAGCGCCGGCATCCGCCGAATGCGCCCAAGTCGTCGAGACCGCCAAAGACCTCGGCTTGCTCATCGGCAAGGGCGGCTTGTGGGGCCAGACCATCCGCTTCGCGCCGCCGATGTGCATCACGCAGGCCGATGCGGATTTTCTGCTGGCAGTGTTTGATGAGGCGTTCTCAAGTTTGTAATCGCGCGGAAGGAAGCGTCATTTTACAAATCAGTTATGGGCGTCAATTTAAACGAGCGGCCGGAATTCATTCTCCGCCGGACACGCATGTTTGCCGGCGTACGGTTCGAAAACCCGAAATCAAACCAACCCCCCAAAGAAAATTTCCCGACGCAAACCGGTGCGGGTTGAGGAACGTTTGCCATCGCGCAAACGGCTACGGTTTTTCCCGCCGCACCCGTTCCTTTTTCTCCTCCAACTCGGATTGAAGTTTTTTGCGCTCGCCGACTAATTGCTGCCGCAGCTTTTCGGCGGTTTCAAAGTCGCCGGCGGCAGCAGCCTTGGTGGTCTCGTCCTTCAACGCGATTTCGCGCTGGGCGGTCTTCGCCGCGTATTGCGAATCCAGTTCCGCCAGTTGCTTCTTTTGTCCGGCGGTGAGTTTGACGGTGGGCGCGGTCTTGCCCAGTCGCTCCATGGCAAGTTCGTAGGCGGTCTTCATGTTTTGGGGTCTGGCGTTTGGGGTCTGGGATCTGGGGGATCACGCGTCGGTTTTTTTCTTTTTCCACGGTTGGCTCGGAAATTTGACGGGGGGCGGCGGTTTGGGTTTGGCCATTTGCAATTCAGGCTCATTGCCGGTCTTGTCACCGGCCTGATTTGCCCCGGCCTCAGCGCGCCACGATTCAATTTTCGCCTGCAAGCCGTGATGTTCGGCCTTCTGCCGGTCGCCGCTTTTCATGTAAAACAGCGAGAGGTTCGTGTGGACGAGTTGTTCCCTGGGGCGAAGCGCTTCGGCTTTGTGGCCTTCGGCAATCGCAGACGCAAAATCGCCCTTGCGATAATAAGCCATGCCGAGGGCGAGTTGCGCGTCAAAGTGCGCCGGCTCAACCGCCAGCACGGCCCCGAGCCTGGCAATGGCCCCATCGAAATCGCCGCGGCTGAAATCAAACATCGCGTCGTCGTATTGTTCCTGCAAAGTCATGCAAATTACCAAAGGGACGCTACGCACAACGGCAGCCTCGCGCAAGCGACAGATGGCTTAAGCTTAAAAGATAATTTTTCCAGGTCGCCGGAGTTCATAAATGACACTTATCAACGTATTAAGCGCAAAAACACGCCAGCGCCGTTAATCTTAACATGTTGATATTCAATCAGATAAATTGTAGATTAGAATTTGACACGTTCACCTTCAGTGCTTAATGTGAACGTGGCAATGGTGTCGCGCTGATTTGGTTTCAACGAGCCGGTTCACCTTGTGTCGCAGTAAATTTTAATCGTGAGGATTTCATGAGTGATACAACCGCAACCGCCTCGTCGGGCGGCGCGCCGAAAGTTTCGCGGATCAACGAGGTCGTGATCCGCATCGCGGGCAACTCGCAGGACGGCATCCAGGCCATCGGCGGTTTTCTGGCGCGGCTCGCCGGCCGGAGCGAGCAAGAGGTCATGACGTTCATGACCATTCCCGCCACGATTTCCGGTGGCTCCTCGATTTTCCAGGTGCGGATCGGCTCCGGCGAGGTGTTGAGTGCCGGCGACGAGGCCGACGTGCTGCTCCCGTTTTACCAGCATTCTTACGAAGACCACGTCGGTTCGCTCAAAAAGGGCGGGATAGTCCTTTACGATTCCGACCATGTCGTACCGAATCCGGAATGGCAGAAGGATTATCACCACGTCGGCGTTCCCATTTCCACCCTGACCGTGGAAGCCATCGGTGGCACGGCCAAAGACAAGGGCAAAAACATCCTTGCGCTTGGCCTGATTGCGCGGACATTCGACCTGAACGTGCCGAAACTTGAAAAGCTCATTGCCGAGCGTTTCGGCGGCAAGGACGAGAGCATCGTCAGAAACGCGCTGGCGGCCTTCCACGCGGGCTATGCGTATTCCGTCGGCGATTTGCTGGAGACGTTCCAATTTTCCCCCAGCCGCAAGCGTGAAGGCCACCAGGTCGTCATGAACGGCAATGAAGCGCTGGGTTACGGTCTCATCGCGGCCGGGGTGCGCTTTGGCGCGGGTTATCCCATCACGCCATGGTCGGACATCATGGAATTGCTCCGGCGCGAACTGCCCAAATACGGCGGCACGTTCGTCCAGTGCGAAGATGAAATCGCATCCATCTCAATGGCGATCGGCGCGGGCTATGCGGGCCGGGTGGCTGTCACCGGCTCCAGCGGACCGGGTATTTCCCTGAAGAGCGAGGCGCTGGGCTGGGCGGTCATGGCCGAAGTGCCGCTGGTGATCGTGGATGTCCAGCGCGGCGGGCCGTCCACCGGCTTGCCGACCAGCGTCGAGCAATCCGATCTGAACATCGCCCGCTTCGGCAGCCACGGCGACTCGCCCCGCGTGGTGCTGGCGCCGGCCAACGTCGGGGATTGTTTCTACACCGCCATCGAAGCCGTCAACATCGCGAGCAAATACAACGTCCCGGTTTTTATTTTAAGCGACCAGGCCATCGCCACGCGCATTGAGGCGTTTCCCGAGCCGAACCTCGAAAAACTCTGCCAGGACATTTCGCCCAACCTGACGACGGTTCCCGATTACAAACCGTATGATTTGTCCGCCCCGGACGGGGTGGTCCCGCGCGTCGTGCCCGGCACGCGCATTGCCAGCGGCAAATATCCCATTGCGACCGGCCTTGAACACGATGAAGCCGGCCACCCGAGCGCTGCGCCCAAGGTGCATCAGGCCATGGTCGCCAAGCGCCGCAAGAAATTGCTGGCCCTCCAGGCGACGTTGCCCGTGCCGAAGGTTTACGGGCCACCGGAAGGCAATGTCCTGCTCGTCGGCTGGGGTTCGACGCAAGGCCCGATTCGCGAAGCCGTGGATCACGCCCGCGCCGCCGGCGATAGCGTCTCGTCGCTGCACATCAAATATCTCAATCCGCTGCCGAACGGTCTGGACAACATTTTCTCCGGCTTTCACCACGTGTTCGTCGTGGAGATGAACGATGAAGGGCTTTACGGTTACGGCCAACTTGCCGGCCTGCTGCGCGCCTGTTTTTGCGATCCCCGGATTCGGGGCATCAACAAGACCGACGGCCTGACGTGGAAAGTGAAGGAGATTCTCGCGGCGGTAAAACTTAAACTGTCCTCGAACGGCCAGGCCGCCAAAACCGTCTAATTTTCAAAGTCGAAAACTTTTATGAGCGAAATAATTGCCGAAAGTCCCGTGCGTGCAGATGTTCCCGCCGCTGCGCCGCCGCCCGGTTCCGAGCGCAAGGGGCTGACGAAAAAGGAACTGGCCGCCGATCATCCAACGTGGTGTCCCGGTTGCGGCGATTTCTCGGTGCTCGCGCTGTATTTCAAGCTCATCGAGAAGCGGAAATTGGCACAGGAGGAATTCGTGAGCGTCGCAGGCATCGGCTGTTCGAGCCGGTTTCCGTATTTTGTGCAGGCGCACGGGGTGCATTATATCCACGGACGCGCGCTGCCGTTTGCGACGGGCGTTTCGATCTCCCGGCCGGATTTGCACGTGTTTGTTTTTGGCGGCGACGGCGATGCCTTTTCCATCGGCGGCAACCATTTCAACCACACCGCGCGCAAAAATGTGAAGCTTACCTATGTCGTCATGGACAACTGGGTCTATGGCCTGACGAAAAAGCAGACGTCACCCACGTCGCCGCTCGGTTTCAAGAGCAAGACCGACCAATGGGGCGCGGTGGATTATCCGATCAATCCGCTGAAACAGGCCATCGCCGCCGGCGCCACGTTTGTCGCGCGCACCACGTCCACGAATCCAAACCACGTTTTGGCGATGATGGAAGCCGCGATGGACCACGACGGTTTCAGCTTCATTGAATGTCTCAGCGAATGCGTGGAATTTTACGAAGGCGCCTTCGACGCCGCGAACCCGCGCAAAGGCGGCGTGTTCAAGGAAGTGCCAAAGGACCACGATGCGAGCGACGAAACGGCCGCTTACCAGCTCGCCGGCACGGATTTCCCGGGTTACTTCGGCATTTTTTACAAAGCCAATAAGCCGACCAAAAACACGAAGGAAGCCGACATCAACAAGACTGCGATGGAAAAGGTCAAAGGCCTGAAGCCCTGGCAGATTCTCCAGAAAAACTTCGACCGGCTGAAATAATTTACGGTATACGATTTACGGGTCCGCCGATTTCCCGGGGACTCGTATTTTTTTCTGGCGCGTCAATCCTAAATCGTAAATCGTAAATCCCGATGCCGATTTACGAATTCGCCTGTCCGAAGTGCCGCCGGATTTTCAGCTTCCTCTCGAAGCGCATGAATCCCGGGCGTCCGCCGGTCTGCCCCAAATGCGGCAATAAAAAAATGTCCAAGCAGGTCAGCCGTTTCGCCATGACCAAAGGGCTGAAGGAATCCCCCGCCAAAACCGACACTGACACCCCGGACGGTCCGCCCATGCCGAATTTCGATGACCCGCGCGTCGCCCGCGCGATGGCCGAAATGGAACGTGACATGGAACACCTGGACGAAAACAATCCGCGGCACATGGCGCACATGATGAAAAAGATGAAAGACCTCATGCCACCCGGCTCGGTCCCGAAGGAACTGGACGTGGCCATCAAACGGCTTGAAGCCGGCGAAGATCCGGAAAAAATCGAGGCCGACATGGGCGATGTGCTCGGCGATTTCATGGGCGGGGAGGAAGGCGGCGCGGGCGGCGGCGGTTACACGCACGACAGCGGGCTTTATGATATTAACATGATGTGTCTTGTGATCCATCAATGCCAGCGACGCGTCAGACCAGTTTTCAAAAAACGCCCGGACAAACATCCGGGCGTTTTGAATTTTTCACCTCTTCAATCAACGAAATCCGCCGCCGGCAACAAACGTTTCGCCGGTGAGCCAGCCGGAATCGTCTGACGCCAGGAACGCGGCGATTTTTCCGATGTCGTCCGGCTGGCCGATGCGACCGAGCGGCGTTTGCGCAACAACCTGTTTGTGAAGATCACCGCCGATAAATCCGGCGGCATGGACCCCCTCGGTTTCGATCATGCCGGGATTGATGGAGTTCACGCGGATTTTTTTCGGACCCAGCTCCTTCGCGAGCGATTTTGTGACCGCGTCCACCGCCGCTTTCGTCGCGCTGTAAACCGCCGCGCCGGCCAACGGATTCACGCCAACGATGGAGCTGACGTTGATGACGCTGCCGCCGTCGCCGTTGAAATGTTTCAACGCCTCCTGCGTCGTGAGTATCAGGCCGAGCACATTCAAATCGAATTGCTTTCGGAAATGCTCCTCGGTGACTTGTTCCAGCGGGCGCGAATTCGTAAATGCCGGCGTTGTTCACGAGAACGTCGAGCTTGGCCGAAATGCCTTTTTCGTTTCGGCGAGCAGACGGTCAATGTCCGGTTTTTTGGAAACGTCGCCCTGCACCGCGACCGCCTTGCCGCCTGCGCCGTGATTTCCGCGACGACCTTGTCCGCGCCCGATTTGCTGGACGCGTAATTGACGACGACCGCCGCGCCTTCCGCCGCGAGATGTTTCGCGATGGACGCGCCGATGCCTTTGGATGCGCCAGTGACGACGGCGACCTTGCCTGCGAGTTTTTTGTTTGTGCTCATAACTATTTTCCCTTTCTTGGTTTGGTTGTTGGTTCTTCAAAACGTTGTGTCTTGAAATTTTTAATGGGCATCCGCCGGCGGTGCGGCCGGCGCGGACAACTTTTTTCATCAACGGCGTGAGCAGCGTGGCGACGGCGAGGCAGACGCCGATGAATAAAAACGCGTCGGCAAACGTCTGCACCCGCGCCTCGCGGTAGGTGAGATTCCACAAATCTTTCAGCGCCGCCGCGTGGCCGTGAAAAGCATCGCCGGCATTGGCCGCGGCAAATTTTGCGCCCGACTTGGTTCAACATTTTCCGCATGGCGACATTCGTCGAATTCAAGTGCTCGGCCAGCCGGAGAAAATGCAGGTTGGTGCGGTCGTTCAAAATCGTCGCGCAGACGGCGATGCCGATGGCGCCACCGAGATTGCGCATCATGTTGAACAAGCCGCTGGCATATTTCAGCCGTTCCGGCGGCAGGCTGCCGAGGCCAAGCGTCACGGCGGGCGCGATGGCGAACACCTGCGGAAAGCCGCGCAGAAATTGCGGCAGGAAAAGTTCCTTGCCGCTCCAGTCGTGCGTGATGCCGCTGAAACTCCACATCGAAAGCGCGAACAACGCCAGCCCGAACATCATCAGCCAGCGCGTGTCGAATCGTTTCGCGAGCGCGATGTAGATCGGGAATGCCGATCGAGCGACGCCGCGCCGGTAGACGCGATCGCCACGCCGATTTGCCAGGCGTCGTAACCGCGCACGTAGCCAAGAAACAGCGGCGTCAGAAAAATCGTCGCGAATATTCCCACGCCGGTCATGAACGACAAAATCGAGCCGACCAGAAAATTCCGGTTCTTCAGCGCGCGCAGGTCAACGACCGGATTGGCAAACGTCAAACTGCGGACGATAAAAAGAATCCCCGCGACGGCGGCGACGATGGCGAATGTCTTGATCGTCGCGTCGTCAAACCAGTTCCAGCGCGCGCCTTCTTCCAAAACGTATTGCAGACTGCCGAGGCCGGTCGCCATCAAAACGATGCCCGGATAATCCGCGCCTTTCAGCAGTGACCAGTCCGGTTTGTCAATTTTCACCAGCATCGGCGTCAGCATGGCGACGACCGCGCCCGGCAAAAGGTTGATGTAAAAAAGCCAGTGCCAGTTCAACGTGTCCGTAATCCAGCCGCCGATGACCGGGCCGAGCGTCGGCGCGACGGACGCGATGGTGCCGATGACCGCCGCCGAATAAACGCGGCGCGTTCCTTGGAAATAATGGAACGACGACGTGAACACGGTCGGGATCATCGAAGCGCCGAGCAATCCTTGCAGCGCGCGAAAGACGATCATGCTTTCGATGTTCCACGCGATGCCGCACAGCAGGCTCGTCAACGTGAAGCCGACCGCCGAAGCCGTGAACAGCCAGCGCGTCGAGAACACGCGCGTCAGCCAGCCGGACAGTGGAATCATGCAGATTTCGGCGATGAGATACGCCGTCTGCACCCAACTGATTTGATCCTGCGCCGCGGACAATCCGCCGCCGATGTCCTGCAGCGACGACGCCACAATCTGGATGTCCAGCAACGCCATGAACATCCCGATGCACATGACAACGAACGGCAAAATGTCTTTCGCGCGTAGCGGCGGTTGAGCGGCGGTGTTCATGAAACAATCACGATTTGGTGTTCACTTTCGCCGTCACTGAAAGTCCGGGCGCAATTGGCCGAGCACCGCCTTTTCATCATCGAGTTGAATCCGCACGGCGACGCGCTGGACGATTTTGGTGAAATTGCCCGTGGCGTTTTCCGCCGGCAGCACGCTGAATTGCGCGCCGGTCGCGGGCGCGATGCTGACGACGTGACCGTGAAATTTTTTCCCGCCGAGCAAATCAATTTTCACCGTCGCGGGCGACCCAGGATGCATTTGCGCGAGTTGGTTTTCCTTGAAGTTCGCGTCAATCCACAAACCGCGCGCCGGCACGAGCGAAATCAATTGCGAGCCGACCGTCGCATACGCGCCGATTTGCGCGCTACGGTTGCCGACGATGCCATCCATCGGCGCGCGCAATTCCGTGTAGCTCAAATTCAGTTGCGCGAGGTCGCGATCGGCGATGGCCGCGTCGAGCGCCGCCTGCGCCTGCTGCTTTTGCGTGCCGATGACTTCCAACTGCCGCTGCGCCGCCGCCAAAGTTGCACGCGATTTTTCGCCGGCGGCCAGCGGCTTCTTTGTAATCGGCGTCCGCCTTCTGAAATTCCTGCGTGGACGCAACGCCGGTGGCCAAAAGATTTTTGGCACGCGCCTGATCGTCGTGCGTGCGCGTGATTTCCGCGTCCGCCGCCGCGATTCCCGCCTGCGCTTGCGCGACGACCGCGTCCTGCAAATTCCGCGTAGCGTCGAGATTGGTCAATGTGGCCTTTTGAATGGCAACGGCGGCCTCGGCCTTCGCCAGTGCGGCGCGATAATCGCGGTCATCCAGTTTGAGCAGCAAATCGCCCGTGTGAACCTGCTGATTGTCCGTCACGGCAAGCTGCGAAATGAAGCCGGCGACCTTCGGCGCGATCACCGTCACGTCGCCGCCGATGTAGGCGTCGTCCGTGCTTTCGGTGAAACGTCCGGTCGTCCACCAATCACCGGCGAACTTGACGGCGCCGACTCCGGCGAAGGCGACCAGTGCAACAAGGGCTGCGCGGGTCAGCGACGCCCTGCGGTTTTTTCCCGGCGCAGGCAATTCTGTTTCACCGTTCAATTCAAAACGGCTCGCGTGATTTGGCTGTGCCGGCTGCACGACGGCGTCGCGGAGAGCTGGACGCGCGGGGTTTCGGCGATGTCAGTGGAGAGGCTGGCGGTGTTCATGCTTTTTTGTCCTCGTGGTTTAGGCCGGCACGTTAAATACCGACCAGTTGGTATGTTTCCGGGATCAACGAATTGGGGGTTTGATTGTTCATGGGGTTTGGATTCAGTTCCGTGATTTGTCGGCGGGTTTGGCCGCCGGCCTGGTGTTGCCCAGGCCGAACAGGAATTTCAGATGGCTGCGGAATTGTTCGATGTTGGAGCGCAGGACTTCGTTGTTCCCGGCGATCTTTGCCAGCATCAGCGATCCTTGCACGACGGAAAGGTAAAACTGTGCCACCGCTTTCGGATCGAACTTGGCGTCGGGCGCGTGGGTGGCCTTGGCCTCCGCAAGGTCGTGGGAAAAATCGCGGACCATGCGCTCGAAATAATTCTGGCACACTTCCCCGATTTCCGGGTTGGTGACTGCCAGCTCCTGGGCGAACATGCCAATAAGACACCCCTTGGTCACATGATGCTCGCCGCCGACGGATGCCTTGACGAAATCCAGCCGGCCAAACACGCGGTCGAGCGGGTCGGCCAGCTTGCGGAACGGCGCGTCTTCGTAGGATTTCATCCGGGCCTCGTGGAAATCGGTCAAGGCGGTATGTGCAATATCATCCTTGCTTTTGAAATAATGGAAGAAGCCGCCCTTGGTCACGCCGGCATCGGCGCAGATGTCATCCACGGTGGTGGCATTGTAGCCGCGCGCGCGCATGAGCTTGACGCCCGCGTCCACGAGCTTGCGCTTCGTTCCCGACAGTTCCATTGATGTAATGCGATTCAACATACGGACTGGTTGGTATGTTAGCTCAAAATCCAGATTCGTCAACAGTTTTTTTGATTTTTTTTCGGCGGCTTTTCCATCGTTTTTCCTTTGAATTTGAGCATTTCCCGCCATCAGCTATCATTTGCGCCGATAAATTCATGGCTCATATCCACGAAAAAATTGATTTCACCGTCGCCATTTTTGTCGTTCACGACGAAAAGATTTTACTCGTTCACCACCGCAAACTGGACAAATGGCTGCCCCTGGGCGGGCACATCGAACTGGACGAAGACCCGGAGCAAGCCGCGCTGCGCGAGGCGAAGGAGGAAAGCGGCCTGGACGTGGAACTGATTGGCGAACGTCCGCCCACGACCAGCCCCGGCACCCGTGCGCTCATCGCACCACGTTTCCTAGACATCCACCGCATCACCGACACTCACGAGCACATCGGCATGATTTACTGGGCGCGGCTGAAGAACGGAAAACTCACACTGGCCCCCGGCGAGCATCACGACATCCGCTGGTGTTCCGCCGAAGAATTGGACAAACTACAGCCGCCGATGTTGGATGCGGTCAAATGGTATTGCCGCAGCGCCATCCGGGAGATTTCCAGTCAGCCATGACGATTAACAAAGGGCTCCGCTTCAAAGCCGCCTGTTACACCATCGAGGGAATGAATTCCTTCGCCACGGTGCTTTTCTTCAACTACCTCTACTTTTTCATGCAGGCGCGGTTTGGTTTCAATGACAAGGACAACCTCGCCTTCGCCGCGCTGCTTGGATTGGTTTACACGTTTGGTTCCTGGCAGGGCGGGCGGTTCGCGCGGCGCCACGGTTATTTCACCGCACTCAAACTCGGGTTCGGCATCATGATCGTCTCGCTGGCCGTCGGTTCGCAACTCAACTCCGTGCCGGGTCAGATTCTCGCCACGATCGTCGTGAGCCTCGGCATGTGTCTCATCTGGCCGACGCTTGAAGCCCTCGTCAGCGAAGGCGAAACACCCGAAGGCGTGCCGCGCGCCGTTGGCATTTACAACATCACCTGGGCGGTGACCAATGCGACGGCGTATTTCATCGGCGGCACGTTTATCCAAACGTTCGGTTTCCGCAGCATCTTCTATCTGCCAATCGGGATTGTGCTTGTCCAGCTGGCGCTGACCTTCTGGCTCCAACATCACGCCACTGAACTGGCCCGATTGGCGGTCAACAAACCGCCGGCCGCGTCTCCGCTGCCCGACTCCCACCGGCCATCGCCGGCAAAGGCGAAGGCATTCCTGCGCATGGCGTGGCTCGCCAACCCGTTCGCCTACGTCGCCATCAACACCCTCCTCGCTGTCATTCCCGGTTTGGCTTTGCGGTTGCATCTCTCGCCGATGCTGGCGGGATTTACCTGCTCACTCTGGTGCTTTGCCCGGCTCGGCACATTTCTTGTGCTGTGGTCCTGGCCCGGCTGGCATTATCGCTTCCGCTGGCTCGTGACAGCGTTCGGTCTCCTCGTCGTTTCCTTCACAGTGATTCTCACCGTGCCAAGTCTGGCCGTGCTGCTCATGGCGCAAATTTTCTTCGGTGTGGCCATCGGGCTGATTTATTATTCGTCGCTGTTTTACTCGATGGACGCGAGTGAGATCAAAAGTGAACACGGCGGCATTCACGAGGCAGCCATCGGTGTGGGCAACTTTATCGGTCCGGCGGTCGGCGCGGCGTCGTTGCAATGGGTGCCACAATACGCCAACAGCGGAGCGGTAGCTGTGAGCGCACTGCTGCTCTGTGGCTTCGGTGCATTGCTGGCAATTTGGAAAACCGCCCGGTGAAGTTGGAACGCGCGGGCGGCGCGTCCTTCGGCACGGAGCCCAAGGCTCGCCCGCTTTGGGAAGGCCGTGACTCCACTTCGCTGAAAAATGGCCGGCCAAAATCTGCGGCGCGATGCAAAGGCCGATTGACAGACAGGTTGATGCCAGCCCGGAATTTCGCAAAGGCGATCCGGCAAAATCACTTATGTCGCCACGATTCGGGTGAAAAAGAAATCGAAATTCGTACTGGGCATCCTGTTGCCTCCACAATGCCCGAATGCCCCTCTTTAGAAATCATGCCCAGGGGTCAATTGTTTCGTTCACTGTTAGACGCGGTGGGAGAGATTTTTTTGCGCGACCGGCAACAGCCAGGTTCCGATTTGGATTTATCGGGCGTGTTTGAAGAAGCAAAAAACCGGCTCAACAACTTTTCGACTTTTGAGACCAGTTGCTGCGGGTCGAATGGCTTCAGGAGGAAATCGTCAGCGCCGGACTCAAGCCCGGCGAACCGGCCGAACTGGCTGCGCATACCCGTCAGCATGATGATCGGCACGGAAGCTGTGGCAGGGTCCCGCCGCAAACTTTCGCAAACGTCAAAGCCGTTTAATCCTGGCAATATCAGGTCCAGGATAATCAAGTCGGGTGATATCGAGCGGGTTTTTACGAGTGCGTCTGTGCCATTGGCAGCGGTGCCAATGGCAAAACCCGCTGCTTTCAAACTCAAACAGATTACTTCAAGTTGATCGAGGTCATCTTCTACAACCAAAATTTTTCTTCGCATAAGACTTTATTTAACTTATGCGCAAGCAGGAAACGTTATCTTTCGTACGCATAAATACCGTCCGCTTAAAGCAGGATCAATGCCGCCAAAAGCGGAAGCGGTGGGTGAAAAATCAAATGTTTTTCAAAAACTGTGACATTCCGTTGTCACATTTTATAAACGGCAGCCTCAAAAATCACCAACCCCGGCCTGTTCCCGGGATCAGGGATGCAAGCAAACAAGGAGTTATGGATCAAATTATGGAAGTAAATCATGGAAGTTTATCGCCGGGCGCAGCCTCCGGTTCCAGTGCCAGCAGCTCGTTATGATTCAGAAAGTCCGCGCACGTGCGGAAAAAATCCGCGGCGGTCGCCACCCGGCGGATTTCATGCAGGAATTTTTCGTCCACACCTTCGCCGATGAAGTTCATGAATTTTTTCATCCGCTGCACCCGCGCGGATTCCTTCACGCCGGGCCTTCTCCGCGCCGAAGTGTTGCCAGTCAGAATTTGATTGCCGGCTATCGGCGAATCGGGCAGGGACTTTGGGACACCGGCTTCGTCCACGCAGGCGGATGTGATTTCACTTTCCCAAAGTTCGTGCACGTAAGCCAGCACGTCACGACCCGACGGCAACTTTATTTTTTCGCCGCGCAATTGTGTGCGAATCTGGTCAAACAACCACGGGTTGCGGATGGCGCCGCGACCGATCATCAGGCCGCGCGCGCCGGTTTCCGCCAGCAACGCCTGCGCCTGCGCCGCACCGTGAACGTTGCCGTTGGCCAGCACAGGACAGCGCAACTCGCGCACCGCTTGCGCAATGAGGTCATAACGCACGCCAGGCCGGTACATCTGCACCACGGTGCGGGCGTGAACGGTAAGCAGGTCAATCGGATGTTTGGCGAACAGCGGCAACAAGGCGTCGAACTCGGCGGGCGACGCAAAACCGATGCGCGTCTTCACCGTGAACGGAATGGTGACCGCGTCGCGCAACGCGCCGATGATGGCGTCAATCTTCTGCGGCTCGCGCAACAGACCACCGCCCGCGCATTTGCGGTAAACCACCGGCGCGGGACAACCGAGATTCAATTCGATCGCGGCAACGGGATAGTGCTGCAATTCCTTTGCGGTGTGGACCAGCGCGGGAATGTCGTTGCCGATAAGCTGCGCGACGACGGGACGCCCGGTGGGATTTTCGGTGATGGACTGGAGGATCCATTTTTCCGGCCGTGATGACCCGTGGACGCGGAAGTATTCCGTCCAGTAAACGTCCGCACCGCCGTAACGCGCCAGCACGCGCCAGAATTCGAGCGTGGTCACGTCCTGCATCGGCGCGAGCGCCAACACAGGCGCGGGGCCACGAAGCAGGTTCAAAAACAATTCAGACGGAGTCACGCGGGTTGAAAGTCTGCCGGACGAATGCGGCGTGGCAAGCGGCAATGTTCAGTTGAAGTTGCGCTGCTCATCGGCTATGGTGTTTGGCCTATGACTTTGACAGAAAAATTGCTCGCTCGCGCGTCCGGCAAGAAGCGGGTGGAGGCCGGCGACAACATCTGGGTGAACGCCGACGTGCTCATGACGCACGACGTTTGCGGGCCGGGCACCATCGGCGTGTTCAAGCGCGAGTTCGGCAAGACCGCCAAGGTCTGGGACAAAAATAAGATCGTCATCATTCCCGACCATTACATTTTCACCGCCGACTCGCTCTCGAACCGGAACGTGGACATCCTCCGCGATTTCGTGAAGGAGCAGGACATCCCGTACTTCTACGATGTGATTGACGATCCGAACGGCCACTGGGTGTTCGACCCGAAAAAGGGAATGTTGAACCGGCAATACGGTTCGCAATACGCGGGCGTCTGCCACACGGCGCTCCCCGCCAAAGGCCATACGCGGCCCGGTGAAGTGCTGTTCGGCACGGACTCGCACACGTGCATGGCGGGCGCGTTCAATGAGTTTGCCACGGGCATCGGCAACACGGACGCGGGGTTTGTCATGGGCACGGGCAAGTTGCTCATCAAGGTCCCCGAAACGATGCGCTTCCGGCTCGAAGGCAAGTTGCAGCCGGGCGTGATGGCCAAGGACATCATTCTCCATTGTATCGGCGAAATTGGTTTCGACGGGGCGACGTATCGCGCGATGCAATTCGACGGTCTTGGAGCGGCATCCCTCTCCATGGACGATCGCATGACCATCGCCAACATGGCCATCGAAGCGGGCGGCAAGAACGGCATTTTTGAATTCGACGCGCGCACGCAGGAATACGTGGATGCCCGCGTGAAATTGAACGGCACGAAATCCACTTACGAGCCGGTCGTGCCGGACAAGAAACAGAAGTTCGTCTATGAACTTGTCGTGAACCTCGACCAGCTCGAACCGACCGTGGCGTGCCATCCCGACCCCGGCCAGCGCAAGAAGGCGAAGGAGATGGGGCACATCAAGCTCGACCGCGCTTACGTCGGTTCCTGCACCGGCGGCAAGACGAGTGATTTTGTAGAGTTTGCCCGCGTGTTGCGCGGCAAGCACGTGGCGATTGACACATTTGGCGTGCCAGCGACGCCGGAAATTGTCCATGATTTGCAGTCCACGCGCTGGGGCGGCAAGACGATCTGGGAAATTCTCGTGACCGCGGGTGTGCAGATGACGGAAAATGCCGGGTGCGCCGCGTGTCTCGGCGGGCCGGTGGATACCTTCGGGCGCATCAACAAGGCCGGCATCAAGTGCATCAGCGCGACGAACCGGAATTTCCCGGGGCGCATGGGCAACAAGGAATCGCAGGTGTTCCTCGCGTCGCCTATGACCGTGGCCGCGAGCGCGATTGCCGGGAAGATTGTGGACCCGCGCGAGTATTTGGGGAATTAAAACATCCAGCTCGTAACTCAAATCGCCCGACGCGTGATTTTTAATTGTGAGACGGCCATTGCCAACAATGGCGCTGTTGCTGCCGCTATTGACGGGCGGTTGCGCAACGAATGCGCTTTGGAACAAAGCGCAACTGGATGATTGGAACGAACCCGCCCCCGACTCCAAACTGCAACTGTTCGACGCCAGCCGGCAAAAGAAGGATTTTCTGGTGGTTTATGAAGAATACTCGGAACGACACGATTCAACCCACACGCGCGCCTATTTTTTGAATCAAAGCGAAAAGCGCGTCGAGCAGGGGCACAAGCCGCATTTTGTCAGCGCACAACTTTCACGCGAATTGCCGCCGGTTCCAGTGTGGCGAACATTGCCTCTGTCGGACATAAATTGTCCGCCAACCGTTTACGCCGTTATCGCAACCAATAAACAGTCCTTCACAATTTATTCCAACGAAGAGAGAACGAACCATGATTTGCCCGTGTATAACGATGGTTGGGGACGGACTGACCGGATCGCTTTGACGCCGGTGGCGGTGGTGGCGGATTTGACCATCATGGGTGGCTATCTCGGTTGCCTGTGGATTTATGCCGGCGGACCTGGTTATCCTCATTGAAATCTCAAACTGGATTTCTCAAGTTTTGCCAGCTTCGCGGTGGATGGATAAATCGTGAAGGCCGTGCCGTGGCCGGAAATTGTTGATCCGCGCGAGTATTGGGAAAATTGATTCGCCGGCGGAGCCGCTTCCGCGTTGAAGAACCGGCGCACTACTTTTCGGCGTCGGATGCGTTGGCCGAAGCTGACGTCGGTTGCTTCGTTGGTTTTTCCGCAGATTCTGCCTGACCGGGATTTGAATTGGCCGGGGCGGGCGGAAGCATCTGTTCATCCAGCGGATGTTCGTGCTTCTGCCATTCCTCGGACACGCGACCGTTCCAACACGCCGTGTTCAGGGGATAAATGTCGGGATCAAAAATGACGTGATAGAAGTGCCAGACAACAATCGCCAGGCAAGCCAGCACGGCCTCGTAGTAATGAATCGTCAGCGCCACGTCCACCGCCCAGCGCGGCAGGAATCGTGTCACGTCCAGCTTGAACCAGATCATCAGCCCGGTTACGCCCATGATGAGCGTGCCCCAGAGCACAGCCCAGTATTCCATCTTCTCGGCGTAACCGAACCGGCCGATTTTGGGCTTCTCGTCCCCCCAGCCGGCCAGATAACGCACGGCGCAGCGCAGGTCGGCGAGGTCTTTTTTCACCGGAAACAAATCCTTGATCAACCGCCGGCCTTCCTGGGTCCTCAAAACGTGAATAAGATGATACAGCCCGGTCAACAGCAGCACGATGCCGGCAATCCGGTGGATCCAGCGGCGAACCGGCTCGCTTGAACCAAGCATTGCCGCCAGCCCCGAATCGGGAAATTTCAGCGCGAATCCGGTCACGGCCAGTGTGATGAAACTCAACGCGAGCACGGCGTGTTGCCAACGGTGGGAAAGGCTCATGCGCAGCACGGGCCGCCCGCTGGCACGCAGATGCGCCGCGACCTTTTTGTGAAACAACAGCGCGTTATGGACAAACATCGCGCCGACCACGCCGAAGATCAGCACCAGATAAATCCGCCGCACCCAGCGGCTGATCCGCCCGCCCAGGTCGTGACCGTTGCCGGCGGCGGAAATGTCCTCGTGAATTTTTCCGCTCACGAACATTTTGTCGGCGCCCGGGTGACACTGGCCGCAGGTGGCCACAAGGTTGTTCGTGTTGATCATGGAATCCGGGTCGGAGGACGGCAGGATTTTGTGGTAGCCGTGGCAACTGGCGCAGTTGGCGACGACGACCGAGCTGTTTTGCGCTGCCAGACCGTGATAGCTTTCCAGGTAGGTTTTCACACGGTCGGCCGGAAGGTTATACTTGTCGTCGAGATAGACCGAAGCGTGGCAGCGGCTGCAAACCCCGGAAATTTTCAACGCTGAGTCGTTCTTCAACGCCTCGATTTTATGTTCCGAATGGCAGTCGGTGCAGGTGGGCGCGTCGCGTTCGCCGGTGGCCATGGCTTTGCCGTGAACGCTGGCCGCCACGTCGCGTGCCTCCCCGACGTGGCACCGGCCGCACGTTTGCGCCTGTCGCACAAAGTGGAGCGGTGATGCCGGCGACGTCGGCGGCAGAATGTCATGCGAACCGTGGCAATCCACACACGCGGCAGCGTCCTCGTGGCCCGCCTTGCGTGCCAGGCCGTGAACACTGGCGCCGTAACTTTCGCCCTGCTGCTCATGGCAGCGCGCGCAATTAATCGGTTGCGCGGGCCGGTTGTCGTCGGGATGTGTCGCCGTGATGTCGGTGTGGCAACTGATGCAGGAATTTGTTTTGTGGACCGAAGCCGCGAGCCTGACTTTATCCACGAACAGTGAAATTTCCCGGCCCGCTACATTGGTGATGGTGAGGGTGTTGTCGGCGTGGCAGTCCAGGCAGTCGCTGTCTCGCATCGCCGGCGCCGCCGTTGCTCCCGTAGCGAACACGAGCCACAGTCCGGTCAAGGCGATTTCAGCTGTTCGTTTGGCACTGCCCATATCTCTACAAAAATCCGCAGGCACAAACAAAATCGCTCCACCTGACTTGGCATTTGTTACGCCTATTTTGACGATGGTGGATGCGGATTTCCCTCCGCGCATCAATGCGCCAGACGCGTTGCCATGGCATAAATGATCAGGATCAACAGAATGATTCCGAGGCCGAAGAAAAAGTAACCAAATGAGCGCGCGATGTTCTTCCAGCGTTCCCATTCGTCCTTCACACGGTGTTCGTCCAGTTTGCCTTCCGCCACCAACCGCTCATACCAGCGTTTGCGCTCGTGCAACATCTCGGCCTTGGAAACGCGGCCGGAAAAGATGACTGTGTCCATCGGGAATTTTTCAATCCGGAAGTGCGTGTTGAAAAAGTGGATCGAGAAAATGAAGCCCGCAGCCAGTAATGCTTCGTCCGAGTGCAGAATCAAGGCGACGTTGATGATCCAGCCCGGCATAAAGCGCGTGAAGAACGTCGGGAACCACATAATCAGCCCCGACGCGCCGATGATGGCCACCCCCCAGAACACGGCGAAGTAATCGAATTTTTCCCAATACGTCCAGCGGTCGAACTGGGGCTTCGGGCCTCTGCCGAAGAACCATTTGTTATGCGCCACGAAATCGCGCAAGTCCTGAAGCGTGGGCACCATGGAATCGGGACCGAACAGTGTTTTCCAGAGCCGGCTGAATTGGAACCTGCCGCTGGCCGGGTCGCGCAAGGATTTCCGGCCCTTCCAGGCTTTGCCCATCAGTGCCGTGAGATGCAGGCCAAAGTAGAAAAAGGTGACAATGGCGCCGAGGCGATGCAATGTCCGCGCGGTTTCCGGGCCGCCGAGGATGTGGAAGATCATCTTGGCCCAGTCCGTGTAGTAGAACTTCAATGGCATGCCGGTAATCACCAACAGCAGGAAGCTCGTCACGACCAGAAAGTGCAGGAAGCGCTCGAATGGCGAGAAGCGCGTGAACCACTCGCCGTCCACCTGCGTTTGAATCTTGGCCTCACGGAATTTCTTGGAGTCGTGCAGGTAAAGATAAACCGCGCGCACCAGCCATCCGAGGGTGTGCAGGCCAAAGAAGGCAAACGTGCCAATGAGCAGGCCGGTCATGCCGAGAAACACCGCATGGAGCAGTGGATAATTTTTCCCGTCCAGCGGGTTCGCGTGGGGTTTATATTCGGTGAACCCGATGGTGGCCCCGGGATGACATTGCTGGCATGTGGCAAGAATATTGGTTTTGGACAGGTGCGACCGCAGATCGGACGGCGGCAACACGTCATGATAACCGTGGCAGTCGTAACAGGCCGCAACCATTGGGGCCACGTTGGGCCTGCCCAACGCCACAGCCTTGCCGTGGTAGGTGTCCCGGTAATGCTCCAGCCGGTCGGCGTGACATTTGCCGCAGCGTTCGTCGCTGATGGCTTTAAAATTGTTGCCCTCCGGATTCACGATTTCATGCGCGGTGTGGCAATCCGAGCAGACCGGCCCGCGCGGATCGCCTTTGGCCAGCAATTGTCCGTGAATGCTCTGGTCGTAGGTCTTTTCGACACCGAAATGGCACTTGCCACAGGTCTTGGCAACATTGGCGTGGTTAATGGGCGAATCCCGGTCCACGGCGCGCTTGATGTCATGCACGCCGTGGCAGTCATCGCACGAAGGCGCCACAATCAAACCCATTTTGAGCAACGCGCGCCCGTGGATACTTTCCATATATTGCGACGCCGCCTCGGGATGATTGATCTCGTATTCCTTGGTCAGTCCTGGATTGCTGTGGCATTTCGCACACGTGAACGGCTGGTTCAATTTGAACACCGGGGAGGCCGGGTCCTTGACTGGCAGAATGTCATGTGCGCCGTGGCAATCCCAGCAATTCGCCGCCCCGGACGCGCCGAGCAAATGACTCACGCCGTGAATGCTCGCGGCGTAATCCGCGGCCTCTTTCTCGTGGCAAGGTGTGCAATTCGGCGGCGGCAACGGGTTGTCATGGACGAGGTCCTTGATGCCGGTGTGGCAGTTCACGCAGGCGAGTTTGGTGTGAACTGATTTTTGAAAGGCATTCGTCGGGAAAATCAGCGATTCGGTTTTCCCGTTGACCACGCGTGTGGTGCTGGGATCAAGGTGGCAATCCAGACAATCGCTGTTGGAGAATTTTCCCGGCGCGTTGGTCGGGGCCGTTTCCTGGGCTAACGCGACGGCGCCCGCCAGCCGGGAAATGGCCAGCGCACAAATCCACACTGTCCCGGCAATTCGGAGCCGGTTCACGACCGCGCGTCGGCGGGGAACGAACGCCGGGCAATTACCGGTTGCTGTCATGACAGTTGGTTCATTTGTAGCCATCGGGAATTGCCGCGCCCGACTGGATGAAAGACCCGCCCTTCACCGTTTTCATCCGCGGGCCGCGCGGTGCCAGCAAAAATTTTCCGACGGCGTTACTTCTTAAAAGTCCGCATGTAAGCCACCAGGCCCTTGATGTCTTCGTCCGACAAATTTTCGGCCGGCCTCATCACGGTTTTGCCGTCTTTGTCCTTGAACCCTTCTTTGATGGCTTTGAACGCGGCTTCATCCGTTAGCGCAGCCTGAACGCTCGCGTCGGTGTAGTCCTTGGCGCCGAGCCTCCGGCCCATGTTGGTTTGGCCTTTGCCGTCCGCGCCGTGGCATTTGGCGCACAGGGTGTCCCAGTTCCCTTTGGCGTCCGAGGCTGAGGCGGTCAATGCCGCGGTAAAACCCAGGACGACTGCAAATATGATCATTTTTTTCATCGTTGTCGCTCCGTTTCGTTGGTGCGCATCTGCGCATCTCCAAGGAATAGCGTCCGTGAAAAGGCTGAAAACCACTACTCCTGTTTTGGCCAACGCCGCACTTATTTTGCGTTGCCCCATCGAAAAACGGGTCAGTCTCCGGCACGGGGGCAACCACTCCGGGCGTCTGCTTATTGTCGTTTGTGGCCGGAGAAGGCAGCTTGAAATTTACTTCGCCAGCTTAGCGCCGGGCACATAAATCGCAAACGTCGTGCCTTCGCCCATGTGCGTGTGAATGTGCAGCGCGCCGCCGCCTTCCTTTATGAGCCGCTGTACGATATTGAGGCCGAGGCCGGTTCCCTGCCGCGGGCCTTTGGTGGTGAAGTAAGGCTGGAAAATTTTTGGCAGCACTTCCGGTGGGATCCCGGGGCCATTGTCGCGCACCCAGAGTTTCACCAACGGCGCGGTGTTGTTGAAACTTTCCACATTCAACAGCCGGTCTTGCGGACCGTCCTTGAATGCCTGCAAATCAAGCGGCTCGCGCAAAACTTCGCCGCCGATGTCCACGCGGTGACTGAACGGGGCGCATTGAAAGCCATTGACGGCGAGGTTGAGCAGGATCTGGATGAGATCGGTGCCGTTGATTTTGACGCCCAGGTCTTCCGCCAATGGGTGGACGCTGAACTCGTTGTCCTGCAGGCTGGGATGAACGCGAACGAGCTGGTTCAAATCGTTAAGCATTTGGTTGACGCCCACGCGCGCCGTTTCATCCGATTGGCGGCGGAGAAAGCCGAGGTAACGCCGGGAAATCTCAATGCAGTTGGTCGTCTGCCGCCCGATGATGCCCAGCCGTTCCCGGATGAACTCCAGATCCGTCATCTCCAGCCGCGACGCCTGGCCGAGCCGGCGGTTGAGCACCTGCACGAAACCGCAAATGACGGTGAGCGGGCCGTTGATGTCATGGATGATGCTGGCGTAGATGTCCCCGCGCGTCTTGGCAATCTGCTCCTCGATGCGCTGGCTCTGCAATTCGGCGAGGAGCTGCTGGACTTTTTCCGCGCTGCTGTGGATTTCGCTTTCCAGCGTGCGCCGCTGCATCGCCTGGCTGACCGCGGCGCGCATGGTCTCGATGTCAAACGGCTTGTTGAGGTAATCCGACGCGCGCAACCGCAAGGCCTGGCGGATCGTATCCGTGGTTTCGTACGCCGTGAGCATGATCGCCTCGATGTCGGGATTCACGTATTTGAGGCGTTCGAGCACCTCGATGCCGGACATGCCGGCCATGCGGATGTCCAACACGGCCACGTCAATAGGATTTTCCTGCGCCAGTTTGATGGCCGCCGGCCCGTCCTCCGCCATCAGCAAATCGTAATCGTCCTTGAAAATCATCCGCAACGATTGCCGCGGTCCGTCCTCATCATCCACGATCAACAACGTGCCCCTCCGCTTTGGGGTCGCCGTTGTTTCAACGAGGTCAGCAGCTATACCGGTTGCTTCGGTCAGTGGGTCGGCAGTTAAGGCCATGTCTGAAAAGCAGGTTATCTAAACAAATTTCATTCTCAAGCACAAAGCGTCAATCGCAAACCAACCACGCCCGCAACATTTCCAAGGCTTGTTGGGCCGTCAAATCCTTGAACTGTTCGCGTCCACAAGGATTAAATTTGCGTTTGACATCGGTTTCCGATGCACCAGCCAGCGCGATGAACACCGTCCCAACTGGTTTGACTTTTGTGCCGCCGGTCGGGCCGGCAATACCCGTCACCGCTATAGCAAAATCCGCGCCAAATTTCGCCCGTGCGCCCTCGGCCATCGCGCGTGCCACCGCTTCGCTTACCGCGCCGTGCCGCGCGAGCATTTTTGCGCGCACGCCGAGAAATTTCTGCTTGGCCGCGTTGCTGTAAGCCACGATGCCTCCCAGGAAAACCGCCGACGCGCCGGGAACGTTGGTGAGCCGGTGTGCGATGCAGCCGCCGGTGCACGATTCGGCCAGCGCGAGAGTTTGCCTTCGTTTGGCCAGCAAACGTATAATGGCCTCTTCAATTTTTCCACTGCAACGGGTTGGGATTGCGGATTTCGGCATGTTCTTTCCATTTTTCCGCACGGTTCAGAAAGTCACTCGACTGTGAATTGAAAGAAGTCATGTTGGAGGACAATCTTCCAGTTCGCCGTGTCCTTCACAAAAAAAAAGACATCGTACTGACCCGCGGGGAGCGCGACGCCAAAGGTCGCGTGATAGCCGCCGGTCATGTCGGTCGTGACCGTGCTGAAATCGTAATATCTCTCTCCGTTATTGCGCGCCAATTGCTCCAGCAAATGATTATTACCCACATGCCGGGGATTGCCGTTGAGCGTGAGGACGTATTTATGATTGGGGGCAAGACCTCGAAGCGTCACGCCGATAACGAGTCCACCTCGGAACGAGCCATGCCACTTGATGTTTCCGGCAGCGGTTTGCGCCGCACCGTCATACCCGGGAAAGATTAACAAGTCGGCTGGCCCTTCAAATGCCAAAGGATGGGCGAGATCGGCTTTGAAAGCGGCAAGAAACGCAGCCTTTGCCGGGTCGTTCATTTCTGCCTGGTTGGTTCCCGATCCAAGCACGAGACTGTCACCTTTGCCGAAAACAACAGACGCTAACTCCGGAACTGGTTTGGGCGGCGCTGGCGGAGGCACTTCCTGCTTAACCGGCGCAGATGTGACTTGGTTGGTCTGCCCGCCGGTTTGATCTCCGGCGGATTTAAAGATTTTCCCCCTGAACACCAACGCCGCCGCAACCACTGCACAAAGCAAAGCAATAACAGCGAACGCTGCCAACGGAAAATGCTTCTCGGGTGCGGTTGCCACCCCCGAATCCGCTGACGCGACCGGAATGGGACGTTCGCCAACCTTTGTTCCCGTTATGATCAATTTCGAGTCGCCCGTCACGGGCGCCTGCGGTACGGTGATTTTCTGGAAACACGTCGGGCATTCCATCACCGTGCCCGTCTGCGATGAATCGCACTTGATGTGCTGGCCGCATACCGGACAGGCATATTTGAACTCGCTCATGGCTGTCCGCCAAACATTTCATATCCGCATAGCGGCGGCAATGCGGTTTTTTATCTCTTAATCCTGATCATCTCAATCGTAATCATTGGATCAAAGCCGAGTTAATATGATGGGGACGGTTATGATTAAGATTTTGCCGCGTCTTTATGATTGAATTTTGCCGCCGCATCTCAAAACCTGTGTTCATCCGGCGTTCATTC
Source organism: uncultured Verrucomicrobiae bacterium (assembly GCA_963754775.1). GTDB lineage: Bacteria > Verrucomicrobiota > Verrucomicrobiia > Limisphaerales > UBA11358 > UBA11358. Next base: position 33,447 of record CAVWHM010000038.1, on the reverse strand, counting down.
GACGGCTTAATTAAAGCGCATGAAAAAAATCTCTCCAGTTTCCCGTAGTGGACGGTTCGCCGGCGGCCCGGCGGCGGACGTCGCGCTGTTCACCGAATCCGTCTCGTTCGACCGCCGGCTCTGGCGGCACGACATCCTTGGCTCGATGGCCCACGCGCACATGCTCCACAAAATCGGCGTGCTGGCCAAAAAGGAATGCGTCGCCATCATTCGCGGACTCGACGCCATCGGCAAAGAAATCCGCGCCGGCAAATTCAAGTGGAAGCCGGAACTCGAAGACGTTCACATGAACATTGAGGCTGAACTTACGAAGCGTGTTCCCGCCGGGGCGAAACTCCACACCGGCCGTTCGCGCAACGACCAGGTCGCCCTCGATATGCGACTCTGGCTCCGGGATGAAATTGTTTTGCTGCTGGGCGAAATCGCCGGCTTGCAGCGCGCGCTTGTCTCGCTCGGCGAAAAAAATGCCGACGGGCTGATTCCCGGCTATACGCATCTGCAACGCGCACAGCCCGTCTATCTCGCGCACCATCTGCTCGCCTACGTCGAAATGCTGGAACGCGATTGCGAGCGTCTTTGGGATTGCCGCGCGCGCGCGAACGTCTGCCCGCTCGGCAGCGGCGCGATTGCCGGGTCCACACTGCCGTTGGATCGTGTGCTCGTCGCCAAACTGCTCGGCTTCGTGGATGCCAGCGGCAAAGTTCAACTCACGCCAAATTCCATGGACGCCGTCAGCGACCGCGATTTCGCCGTTGAATTTTGCGCCGCCAGCGCGCTGCTCGCCGTGCACCTCTCGCGGCTCGCGGAGGATGTGATTCTCTGGGCCAGTGCGGAATTTAATTTCATCAACATCGCTGACGCCTACACCACCGGCTCGTCGCTCATGCCCCAAAAGAAAAATCCCGACGTTGCCGAACTCACGCGCGGCAAATCCGGCCGCGTCATCGGCAATCTGGTCGCGCTGCTCACGCTGCTGAAAGGTCTGCCGATGACCTACAATCGCGATTTGCAGGAAGACAAAGAACGGCTGTTCGACACCGCCGACACCGTGCGCGCAACCGTGCGCGTGTTTGCTGCGATGCTACGAAATATAAAGGTTAACTCGCGTTCCTGCGCCGCTGCCGCAAGCGACCCGGCATTGTTGGCGACCGACCTCGCGGATTATCTCGTCAAAAAGGGAATGCCCTTCCGGCAGGCGCATCACGTTGTCGGCGCGGTCGTGGCGCTGGCGGAAAAAACCGGCAAACCGCTGAACCGGCTGACGCTCGCGGAATTGCAATCCGTGGACCCGGTGACCGGGCCCAAATTTTTTGGCCGTGATGCGCTGGGTGTGTTCAATCTGCAACGCGCGATGGCAAAACGAAATCTGACCGGCGCCCCGGGCACGAAGGAAGTCGCGAAGCAATTGGCGCGATGGCGGGAACAGCTTTCGTGAACCCGCCACTGCGTGGTTGGCCAATATCCTGCTTCCCATCAGGACGATGAGCATGCAAATGCCAAAACTGCTGACGGATTTGCTCAAGCAAACCTCGCGCTCGTTTTATCTGACGTTGCGCGTGTTGCCGGGCGCCATCCGCCTGCAAATCGGCCTGACTTATCTGCTCGCGCGCACCAGTGACACCATCGCCGATACTGAACTGGTCCCGCTGGAACAACGGCTCGACGCGCTTCACAAATTGCGGGACCGGATTCTGGGTTCATCCACCGCGCCGCTGAATTTTGGCGAACTGGCCAGACAGCAGGGTTTGCCCGCCGAGCGGGTGCTGCTGGAGAAGGCCGAGGATAGTTTGGCGTTGCTGCAATCATTTTCACCCGCCGATCTAAAACTGGTCCGCGATGTCCTGACAACCATCATGGGCGGACAGGAACTGGATTTGCGCCGTTTTGCCGGCGCCTCCGCCGAAAAAATCGCCGCGCTGGAAATGCCGGCGGAGCTGGACGATTACACCTATCGCGTGGCCGGCTGCGTGGGCGAGTTCTGGACCAGGATTTGCCGCGCGCATCTGTTTCCACGCGTGCGGCTGGATGAAAAACAACTCATTGCCGACGGGGTCCGGTTTGGAAAAGGTTTGCAGCTCGTGAACATTTTGCGCGACCTGCCGGTGGATTTGCATAAAGGCCGCTGCTATCTGCCGACCGAAAAGCTGGAGGCGGCGAAATTATTGCCGGAAACCCTCCTGTCGCCGGCGAACGAGAAACGCTTTCTTCCCTTGTTTCACGAATACCTCGACAAGGCTACAGCGCATCTGGCGACTGGCTGGACCTACACAAATACGCTGCCCTTCGGCCAATATCGCGTACGGTTGGCCTGCGCCTGGCCGGTTTTGATTGGCGTGCGGACGGTTGAAAAGCTGCGCGCGGCGAACGTGATTGAACTACAGCAACGTGTCAAAGTATCCCGTGAGGAAATACGCGCAATTGTGAAGCGCTCGATCCTGGCCTGCCCCTTCCGGAAGGCATGGCGGAATTTGCTTCCCCCGGCAGGAAAAGCAGTTGCATCCGGCGAAAAATTGGCGTAAGAAAGCGTTATGCAAATTTCCAAGCTAATTCCTGCGGTTTGCGCGGCAGCCCTTTGTGCGAGTTTCATCGCCGCCCGGGCGCAGGATAATCCGGCGCAGGCCGCCGCGCGCGCGGTCTTGATGGAAAAAATGAACGAGTTGGAAGCGCAACCGGCCCAGCCTGCCCCACCACCGATTGTGGTCACTCCTTCCGGCGCCATGCCGGTTCAGCCGAGCCAGCCGACAAACGTAGTCGTGGTTCCAATCCCCGCGCTCCACGCGCAACCGGCAGTCCCGGCTCCCGCAACGACATCCATGCCGGGCACGGAAGCGGTCCAGACAATGCCGACGCCTTCCGACGCTGAAGCCCAAGCCAAGGCGAAGGCCGCGTTGGACCAAAAAATGTCCGAACTGAACCAACAGAACTGGGCAGCTCCGGCGATTGTTCCCGCCGCGTCCCCTGTGCCGCAGACCAAGCCCGTTGCCACCAGCCCGGTAAAGCCCGCTCCGCCCGCAGTCAAGCCGGAGGTGATGAAACTGGCAAATCAGATCAACGCAAACTTTCCCGGAAAGGAACTGGGACTGACGCCGATTGTAGCGCCGCCGCTGCCGATTTCCCCGGCCAAGGAAGCACAGCTTCAAGGGTTGCTTGAAAAATACAAGGCCGACCAAATCACGCCCGAACAGTATCACGCCGAGCGCGCCAAAATCCTGGCCGAACCGTAACCGCGTTCCTTTCCGGCCCGGGAGCGCAAAAGGATGCCGCCCCAATCGCGCCGGTTTTTTCGGGTTGCCGGGAATTGCCGGCGGTTGCATAGTGGCGGGGTCGAGGTTGAAAATGTTTCAGACGAAAAACGTTATTTTCCTTGTCCACGAGAAAGCCAACGGGAAGCGCACGGCTCCCGCCACCGGGTGGCGATGCGCGGCTGAACGGTCAATTCTCGTCTTCCACCATGACCCCGCCGCAAACAAAAGTAAAAATTGAAGCCACCCGGTTTGTGACGCTCGCGACTTACGCCGCGAACCGGCCGGTCGAAGGTGAAGTGGTCACGGTGCTGGACTCGACACATGAATCGCGCGGGCTGAAATTGATTTCCACATACTCGCGCGCACTGCAAAAAAATTCCATCCACGAGTTGATCGCCACGGACGAAACCGGGGGGAAACCGGGCGGCGCGGCAAATCGGATTGCCTACCTCGCTTTTTTTGAGGTGAGTCGCGGCGGCTGCATCATCGTCGGCGAAACGCTGTTCGTGGATGATCAACCCGTCGGCGAAGTAATCGGGTATGATGAAACGCACGAGCCAAATCACCTCAACATCGTCATCGGCGTGAAGCAGCGTCAAACCGGGCCCCAGTTGAAAATTTCCCTCGGCAGTAAAATCAAGTTCGTCAGAAAATAACCTTTCCGGCGCCAGGCCGGATTCAAAGCTTTATTCGAAGCGCCAATGAACAAAGTATCAAACACGTCTCTGGCTGGTCGTGACGAAACGCTCGTACAGATTCAGAACCGCGCGTTGTGGCTGGCCATGCAAATGGTGTATCACGCCAACAAAACCCGCACCGGCCCGGATGGGGTGAAAGTTGGCGGCCACATGGCTTCGAGCGCCTCGATCGTGACAATACTCACGTATCTCTTTTTTGAATACCTGCGCGCCGATGACAAGATCGCCATCAAACCGCACGCCTCGCCGGTTCATCACGCCATACAGTTTTTGCTCGGCAATCTGGAACCGCAATATCTCAAGGCGTTGCGCGCCTTCAAAGGTTTGCAGGCTTATCCCAGCCGCACGAAAGACCCGGACGGTGTGCATCTCTCGACTGGTTCGATGGGGCTGGGCGCCAGCGCGGCGAATTTTGCAGCGATGACCGAGGAATACGTGCGGATGCACTTCGGCGCCGAATGTTGTCGCGACCGGCGTTACGTCAGCCTGGTCGGCGACGCGGAACTGGACGAGGGTGCGGTCTGGGAAGCCATCGCTGAGCCGGCGTTGATGGATTTGAAAAATGTTCTCTGGGTTGTGGACATCAACCGCCAGAGTCTCGACCGCGTGATTCCCGGCATCCGCGTCCATTGCTGGCGTGAAATGTTCAAGGCGAACGACTGGCACGTCGTCGAGGCAAAGTATGGCAAACAACTGCAGGCAGCATTCCAACTGCCGCAGGGCGAACTGTTGCACGAGTGCATTGACGACTTGAGCAATGAAGCGTATCAGCGGCTGCTCCGCTTGTCGCCGGAACGCCTCCGCGAATGGCTGCCGCGCATGAGTCGTTATCCCAAGGAAATGTCCACGCTGCTGGCCCAGTGGCGCGATCCGGAATTGCAGGAGTTGTTTCGCAATCTCGGTGGACACGACTTCGCCGAACTGCGCGACGCATTTGCCAAGGCCGATTGCCGCCCCGGACCGACGGTCATTTTCGCCTACACATTGAAAGGCTGGCGGCTGCCATCGGTCGGCCATCCGCAAAATCATTCACTGCTGCTCACCGCCGAGCAAATGGAGGAACTCCGGATCAAGTTGGAAATCCCCGACAATGAGGTGTGGGAAGGTTTTCCGGCCGACAGCGAATCGGGCAGACTTTGCGCCCAGGTTCGTCGTCGTCTCAAGCCGTCACCCTCCGGCAAAGATGTCACCGCAAGTCTGAGGATACCGACGAACCTCGCCGGCAACTATGCCGGCAATCTCTCCACGCAGCAGATTTTCGGAAGAATTCTGACCTCCATCGCGCGCGAATTGCCGGAACTTTCCAAACGAATTGTGACCGTCAGCCCCGACGTCGCGAGTTCCACCAACCTCGGCGGCTGGATCAATGCGATGGGCGTTTGGAGCCGGATGGAAAAAGAATTTCTCCCCGAGGAAGCCGAGCAAGGCATCCTGACGTGGAAGGAAACCGCCACGGGCCACCATATCGAACTGGGCATTTCTGAAATCAATCTTTTCATGGCGCTCGGCCAGCTCGGTCTCTCGCATGAAATCAATGGCAATTTGCTTTTTCCGATTGGGACACTCTACGATTGTTTTGTTCCGCGTGGCCTGGACGCGTTTTATTACGGGCTTTATTCGGGGTCGAAATTCATCGTCGTTGGCACACCTTCGGGCGTCACGCTCGCCCCGGAGGGCGGTGCGCATCAGTCCACGATCACCGGCTCGATCGGCATCGAATTGCCGGGATTTTCCGCTTACGAGCCGTGCTTTGGCCAGGAACTCGAATGGATTCTCATGGCCGGTCTGGAAAACATCCGCACCCGAAGCAGTTCCACCTATCTACGGTTGACGAGCAAGCCCGTGGATCAATCGCTTCTGTCCGTGCCGTCGGATGCCGGCGAACGCGAGCGTCTGCGCGAACGGGTTATTCGCGGCGCGTATCGGTTCGTTGACCGCAGTGGCGAGCCCGGCTATCAAGCCGGGAAAAAATGTGGTCCACATTTTCGCCGTCGGCGCATTGGTGCCGGAAGCCGTCGCGGCCGGTGTCCAACTCAAGGACAAAGGTGTGTTCGCGAATGTTTTCAACATCACGGGAGCCGGGCCGCTGTACCGTGAATTTCAAAACTCCTTGCACGTTGCGATGTCCGGCGAAAAGAAGCCGAGCCATTTGCTGGAAGAACTTGTTCCGGCCGCTGAACGCAACATTCCCATCGTGACGGTGGTGGACGGGCATCCGCACAGCCTGGCGTGGATCGGCGCGGCGTTGCAGGCGCCAACTTATCCGCTCGGCGTCGTCGGGTTCGGGCAGTCCGGCACCGTCAGTGATCTTTACAAGGAATACAAAATTGACGCCGGCAGCATTCAGGCCGCGTGTCATCGGGCTTTGAACAAATAAACTTTAATCACCATCCAACAAAATAAAAACTATGCCTGCAAAATATCGTTTCCAAATCTACAAGGAATTGCACAAGAACGTTCCAGCCATTTATGCCGAGGCAAAAAAACTGGCGGATGAAATCGGCATCACGCCGGAAATGAAAGGCAGGATCGGTTTGACCGGCGCGGTGTCGAGTTGCCACGCGCTGCTGACACGCGAAGTGAGCAAGGCCATCGAAGACGCGTCGCGCAAAGTCATCGAGAATAAATTTCTCATCGAGGAGATCCGTGAAATCGTGAAGGACGTCTACGGCGATGGCTTCGACGCCGCGCCGATGAACACCTGCGAGGCCGCGCTGTGGGTGAGTTTTGATTCGCTGGCCAGCCCGCCCATGACGGGGCGCGGCGAAAATTACCGCGCCCGCTACCTCGCGCCGTTCGAGCGGCATTTGCATCACCACGGCGGTTATGGCCGTCCGTTTCCACCGCGCTACAAGGATTTGTTCGCCGACCGCGGCGTGACGGCAGGCGAACTCGGTTTTTCCGGCAAGCGGCTGGACAACACCGACGCGGTTTTCATTCCCATGGAAGGGGCGCGTTATGAAATACACGGCATCAAACAACATCCTGCCGTTCTGCTCGCCAATTACGACGCGAGAAAAACTTTGGCCCGCATCGAACAAACGGCGGCGCGTCACGCGGCGTATCTCACCGCGTTTTCATCGCTCGGTTACGACACGGTTGGCTATGGCTACGGCGCGAAGGACGCGGGCGGCGCTCCGCTTTTGCAGACAGGCATTGCGAAGCTCGCGCAGGAATATGGCGTGCCTTACATCGTGGACAACGCGTGGGGCACGCCATTCATCGGGGCCGACCCGCGCAAAATCGGCGCGGATGTGATGGCGTATTCAATGGACAAATCGTCCGGCGCACCAACGGTCGGGTTGATCATCGGCCGCGAGGATGTGATGGTGCCGATCCGCCGCGCGCTGGGCTATCACTCGGACCGTTCCGGCACCGGCTATTCCTACGGCAAGGCCGCTTATGTCACAAACGACCCCGGCAAGGAAGCGCTCGTCGGGTTGATCGCCGCGCTGAAAATTTTGCGCGACAAACCGCAAGTAATGACCAGACCGCTGGACAAGCTGCTCGCCATCGTGAAAGACGAATTCAAAGGCCTGTCAAAACAGTTTCACAAGGACCTCATCATCAGCAAGAGCGTCAATTCGCTGGCGGTGGAAATCAATTACGAGAACACCTGGAAAAACAACCAGCCGGGCATCCCGATTTTCAGCATCGAGGACATGTATGCCGGGACAAATATTTTCCAGGCGGGCATGGCGCAGATGGGCATTATTCCGACGATTGCCTACGACGCGAACATTTTCATCTCGCTCGGACTCGGCACGCTCGACGAGGACGGCAACTTGCTTGAAAAGGAAACCCGGTTGATAGTAAAGGCGATGGTCGGCCTGATGAACATCACCTGCAAGCACGCGGGGGTGATTTAGCGCGAACTTGAAAAATGAAACAATGTGAAAAGATTCTTTCAGACGAACGCCGCTGAACTAAATAGGCCACCTACCGCACCGAAATATGAACGTTCTTGCCGACTTACAAAAGTGGTATCAATCGCAGTGCGACGGCATTTGGGAACATAGCCACGGCTTGACGATTGGCACGCTCGATAATCCAGGCTGGAGCGTCGAGATTGACCTTGCCGACACCGAGCTTGCAAACCGACCATTTAACGACGTTCAGCGTTTGGCGCATGAGACAGATTGGATACATTGTCGAGTGCGGGACCAAAAGTTTGAGGGACACAGCGGCCCATTCAAGCTTGATGAGATTTTGCAGATTTTTTTGGCATGGGCTGCGGAGAAAGCAGATGCCGCCTGATACGAATTTGGCGACGAGCCACAGATTAAAATTATGACAACCGCCCGCGACACCATCGTTGATGCGCTGGACATCGAGAGCTTCGTGCTGTGCGAAAGCGAGAAGGAGGCGAAGGAGCTTGTCGGCAAACTCATGCAGTCGCTCGGCCTGTCGCGGTTCGTCATCGTCTCGCTGGATTTCAACGGCCCGGGCGCGCATTTCCGCGTGCGCGCCTACATGAACAAACCCGGTGAAAACTATACCTGGCTGAAAGAATGAAAATTCTCCTCGCACCACTCGATCCGGTTCACGACGCCGGCCTCAAGCTCATCAAGCGCAAGCTCGAGGCACTGGGTTATCAATGTGTTCTGCTCCCGCCCGACATCACGGTCGAGGAAATCGGCGAAGCGGCAGTCCGAGAAAAAGTGGACATGATTTTTGTTGGGCGCACCGTCGGCTACAACGTGGAACAGCTCTTCCGCCGCGTGCGGCACGTGCTCACGGCGCAGGGGATTTTCGGCAAAGTGCGCGTGGCGATCGGCGGCATGGCGGTCACGGATGAGCTCGCGAAGAACCTCGGCTTCGAGGCCGGTTACGGACCGCACACGACCATCGAGGAAATCCACGCGCTCATCGAGCGCAATCCCGAACTGGCGCAGCACATCACCCATCCGGTCAAACACAAGCCGCAATTTCCGTTCCCGCACGACAACACCGTCAAAGATTCGACAGCGCAAAAGTATCTCGATCAAATCGTGGATGGAATTCTCGATTGGACTTCGAATAAAACTTCGCCCGGCGTTGTGCGCGCACGCATTACCGAGTCGCAATTGCAGGAAGTGAAAGGCTCGGTGGAAAGTTACACCGCGCTGCCGTTCACGCGCGATTATCTCGCGCAGTGCGATGAAGCGGTCGTGGACTTTTTCCAAAAAAACATCTGCCCGCCGAGCGTCCGCCAAATTACGCAAAAGGAGGTGGACGCCTACAATCGCCGCATTGATATCGCCAGGAAAAATTTTCATCCGCGCGCGCTTCAACATGGCCGCAAGAAACCGCTCGTGTTCGTTCAATACGGAACCGGCTGTCCGATGATGGACGGCATGCACATCAAGGTCGCCGAAAGCTGGGGCGCGGACGGCGTGCTGCACTTTGACCCGGCCTGGGGCGCGCGCACCGAAGGATTGCTGGACGGCTTTCTCGCCAACGTCGAGGATGGCACGCCGGTCACTTATGCGAATCTTTCGCTCATCAAACATTCACTTGACGCGGCAACGCTGTGGACGGTTCGCGCGCATCGCGGATTGAACACGCCGGAAATCGCCGTGCTCGCGGGTTTTCTCGGCGCGGACCTGACCAAGATCAATATTGGGTATGGCTCGATTTGCGGCGGAACCGACCCGGCGCGGCTGACCGTGGACGGCGTGGAAGCCGTGCGCATCGCGGCGCGCTACAAAATGCCGTTCGACATTCCGACGAACGAAGAACTTGCCGGCGTGCCGCCACACAAGGCGTTTGCCGGGATGCTCATCATGGCGCAACTTGGTCGCCGGCTTGGCGCGCAACCGATCTTGAAACCACTGCTCTGCCACGGGCCTTACATCATGGTCAACGAATTGATGGAGCAGAATTACGTGGACTACAACTTCGCCAAAATTCGCGCGCTGCAAACTCTTGCCGACTTCCCGATCTGGCCCGGCGAGCCCATCGGCTTCATGACGCACACCGAGGAAAAGGAGCAGTCGGCGACCACGACCTCGCTGCATGTCGCGCTCTGCGCCACGCTCGGTCTCGACGCCGTCACCACGGCTTCCACCGACGAAGCCTTTTCGCGCGGGCCGATTACTTCTGCTGGCCGCGTGGGCTCCTTGCGGTCAATCGAAGAGGCCTTCCGCTTTTTCGGCCAGACGGAAATTGCGCCGAGCGCCAAGGCGAACGATTGGACGGAAGAATTGATCGTCGGAATAAACCAGACACTGAAAGCGGTGGCCGAAGCGCCGTCCTTTGTGGAAGCGCTTTACCAGGGAATTCTCGGAAACAAAGAAGATGGGGTCTATCCCGGCCGCGCCGGCAGAAACTCCGTGGTGGCGGCGAGAACTTCAATGCCCGCGGCAGCATTCAAGGCGCCGGCGGATGCCGTGGCACAAGTTTCGGCTTTGGGCAAATAGGCTGTGCCGGCCCGGGTCGGGGGAGAAGCAACGCCGGTTGAAATCCCAACCTTGAATTTTGGCAGCCGAACCTTAAACTCTTCAACGATGCATCGTTTTCATTACGTCGGGAAAAAACTTTTTTGCGAAGGGGTTGCCGTGGAATCGCTGGTGAAAAAATACGGCACGCCGCTTTATGTTTATTCGCAAGGCACGCTGGCGGAACATTACCAAATGCTCGACGCCGCGATGTCGCCCGTGGAGCACCTGATTTGTTTCGCCGTCAAATCGAATTCGAATCTTTCCGTGCTGCGGACGCTGGTGAACCTCGGCAGCTGGTTCGACATTGTCAGCGATGGTGAATTACAGCGCGTCATCACGGCGGGCGGCGACCCGCGCCGATGCGTGTTCGCCGGCGCAGGCAAGACCGGGCCGGAAATTGAATTTGCGCTGAAGCAGAATGTTTATTCGTTCAACGCCGAAAGCGAGCCGGAATTGCAGCGCATCAACCGTATCGCGGCGCGGCTGAAAAAAATCGCGCCGGTGGCGGTGCGCGTGAACCCGGACGTGGCGGCGAACACGCACGCAAAAATCACCACGGGCACTTATGAGGACAAATTCGGCATCGCCTTCGAGCAGATCGACGGCGTGTATGCGCGCGCGTCGAAATTGAAAAACCTGCGACTGCGCGGCGTGCAGATGCACATCGGGTCGCAAATCACCGAGACGGCGCCGTTTGAAAATGCCGCGCGCAAAATGCTCCCGCTGGTGCGGAAGCTGAAAGCGCGGCATGGCATTGATTTTTTCAGCATCGGTGGCGGCCTGGGCATCGTTTACGAACACGCGCTGGCGAGCGGCGCGCCCGGCTGGTGGAAAACGGCGGCGGCGAGAAACATTCTTACGCCGCAAAAATACGCCGCGCGTCTCATGCCGTTGCTGCAACCGCTCGGCTTGAAAATTTTGATGGAGCCCGGGCGGTTCATTTCCGGCAACGCGGGCATTCTCGTCACGCACGTCGAATACGTGAAGCGCACGGGCCGGAAAAATTTCGTCATCGTGGACGCGGCGATGAACGATCTGATCCGCCCGGCGTTTTACGAGGCCTACCATGAAATCGTGCCGCTCGTCCGCCAGGGCGGCGCGGCGATGATGGCCGACGTCGTGGGCGGCGTCTGTGAGTCCGGCGACTATTTTTGCAAGGACCGTTCCTTGCCAAAATTCACCGAGGGCGAGCACATCGCGCTGATGAGCGCGGGCGCCTACGGCTTTGCCATGGCGTCCAATTACAATGCCCGCCCGCTGGCCGCTGAAATTCTCGTGAACGGCCGGCACGCCGCCGTCGCGCGCGAACGCCAGCCGGTTAAGGAAATCTGGTCCGGCGAAAAAATCGCGCCGTGGTTAAAGCGGGGCAGGTAGCCTGTCGGTCCTACCTCCCAATCTGCCCGCGCGTGACGCCCAGTTGATTTATCAATCTCAACTCACGCCACACTTGTGTTCCGCTGATTTCGCCGCGCAAAAGCCGGCGGTAGCTGGCGATGGTGCGCTCGACGGTTTCCGCCGGTTCATCCAAAAATTCGACGCGGAAGTGCCGCACGCCGAGTTCGATCATCCTTGCCACGTATTCCGCCCCGGTCTGTGGCCGGGCGTTGTACACGGTGTTGCGGCAGCCGGCGTCCGCCTTCAATCCGTGCTCCGCGCCCACCCGGTCGCGCAGTTTTACCTCATGCACGTCGCAAGGCCGGCCGCAGTTCGTATAATCCGTGCCGCTGGAGAGGAACGCACAAAACACGCAGTGCTCCATGTGAAACATCGGCATGTGCTGCTGAATCGTCACCTCAAACCACCCCGGCGGCGCGGCGCGCAGCAGCGCTTCGAGCTGCTGAAAATTCAAATCATACGATGGCGTGAGGCGCTCCAGTCCAAATCGGTTTTTGAAATAATCCGCTGCCAGCCGGTTGGCCACGTTCAACGAATAATCGCCACGCCGGCGGCAATCCGCGAAAAACCTCAGATGATCGTAATTGCGGATGAGGTAGCCGTCGGCATGGCAGGAGCGGACCTGCTGCAAAATCCATTCCTCGCCCGTCTTGAATATGCGCGGCGGAGCAACCCAGATGGACGGTTGAGGGTTGACGGTTGAGGGTTGAGAGTCAGAACAGCCGCGAGCGGTGTGAAACAACGTCACCGCCTCTCGGTATTTTTTCGGATTCTCAAACTCACAGTAGATGGTTTCCACACCGCATCTCAACGCGGCTTCGAGTTGCGACAAGGTGCGGACGAGGACGATGAGCGTTGGGTCTCGTGTCTGAGCGCTGGGGTCTGGGGTGGACAAAAGCGCGCTTTTCCCCAAAGCCGAGACCCCAGAGCCAAGACCCGAATTGAGCGTCCATCGCTTCGGCCGCGCGCGCAAATTTTCCAGTTCCGCCACGGCTTCACGCCGCAGACGATTCAGTTCGCTGACGGGCAATAAAACTTCGCCCCTCAAATGATTTTTCAGGTCCCCCAGCTTGAACGGGGTTCCGCCGAGCCGGCCGAGTTGCTGCCGCAAACGCTCGGTCGTCAGCGGCCGCTTTTCGGCTTTGGCCAGCGGCCTGGCCGAATCAAGTTGAACGACGTGGCCGGGTTCATCGCGGACGATCAGGGTGAGTGAACCGCCGGCGATGCCGTGGGCCTCGATCTCAACCGGCCGTTGGAATTTGAGTGCGTCGCCTTCAAAACTTCGGCGCAGGCGACGATTTAATTCGGGATCGTCCGTCTTCCAAAGCTTGTCGCCAATGTGAATGCGAGAAAAATCAATGTCGCCGCGGCCAAAACGAAGTTCAGCACACTTTGAATTCCGCACTCTGGATTCCGCACTCCGCACTTCATAAACCCGTCCACCTTCCTCGTTTTCCTCCGGTTTGCCGGCGTCAAAGACCACGCCGTCACCGCGTTTGAGCGGACCTTCAAGTTTTACCACAACCGCGTCGCGCAAAACTTTTGTGACTTCACCGAGATAAACGCCGCGTTTTTTTCCGAACCGGCCGTGCACCAGTGCCTGATTGTTCACGCCGCCGAACCAGCCGGTGTAAAGCCCGCGCGAAAACGCCATCTCCATCTCGTATTTACGATTTACGATTTCGGATTCACGAGCGATGGATTTGTGACGCGTAAATCGTCATTCGTAAATCGTAAGTCATCCAGCGCCTCGCGGTAAATCCGCGTGATGTTCGCCACGTATTCGGGCGTTTTGAGCCGGCCCTCGATTTTCAACGAGGCGACACCGGCGCGTATCAAATCCGGCAGGACTTCCAGCCCGGCCAAATCCTGCGGACTCAATAAATATTTTCGGTCGCCGAGCGGAACCTGTTTGCCGTCGCAGATCAAATCGTACGGCATCCGGCACGCCTGCGCGCATTCCCCGCGATTGGCCGAACGTCCGCCCAGCGCTTCGCTGGTGAGACACTGGCCGGAGTAAGCCACACACAACGCGCCGTGGACGAAAACCTCAGGATGGCGGAGTGCGGAGTCGCGAAGTGCGAAGCTCGCCGAAGTTAATCTTTTCAATTTCGGTGATGGAACATTCCCGCGCCAACACGATGAGGTTGCAGCCGAGTTCACGGGCGAATTCAACGCCGCCGGCGCTGGTAACGGTCATTTGCGTCGAAGCGTGTATCGGAAAATCCGGCGAGAGCCGGCGGATGAGCCGGCAAATGCCAACGTCCTGCACAATCACCGCGTCCACACCGGCAGCCATCATCGCGCGCAGATATTTTTCCGCGTCAGCCAGTTCGTTTTCAAAGACCAGCGTGTTCAGCGTCACGTAGCCGCGCACGCCGCGCCGATGCAGAAATTCCATCAGCTTCGGCAAATCCGCCTCCGTAAAATTGTGCGCCCGCATCCGGGCGTTGAATTTTTCGAGGCCGAAATAAATCGCGTCCGCGCCATTTTCGACCGCTGCGCGGGCGCAGTCCCAATCGCCGGCGGGCGCCAGCAATTCAGGCAGAAGCCACGGGCGGGCGGCTTCTTGTCTGTTCCGAACGGGATCCTCTGTTGGTGTCACGGCCATCTGCGGAACAGCATAACCCCAAAAGTCCGACGGACAAAACCCGTTTCTCCGGTTGTCAGAGCATTTGCAATTGCGCGCTTCGGCGTTAATCTGGAGAGGTGAACACCGAATTTTCCATTGCGGCCCATTGGCCGGGCGGTTTTGATGAAGCCGGGTTGCGCCAGTGGGCGGAAGACCTGCGCCGGCAACTGCTTGCGCCCCAGGTTTCGCTCGGCCTCGTGTTCATGTCGCCGAAATTTTTTCCGCATGTCAGGCAAACGCTGGAAATTTTGCGCGTGCACGCCCGGATTCCGTTGCTGGCGGGCTGTTCGAGCAACGGGTTGATCGTCGGTTCACAGGAGATTGAAAACGCGCCCGGACTTGTGCTCGCGCTATACTCGCTGCCCGGCGCGGAACTGAAAGGCTTTCGCTTCACGCAGGCGCAGGTTGAAGAAGCAAATGGCGCGGGATATTGGCATTTGGAAACCGGCGTCGCACCTTCGCACACAAATGGCTGGCTCGTGTTCGTTGATCCATTTCACCTCGATGTGGAGGATTGGATTCGTTCGTGGAACGAAGCCTACGCGCCGCTGCCGCTTTATGGCGGGTTGGCCAGTGGCGCTGTTCCCGAACCGCTCACCCAGGTTTATCTCGACGGCGAAGTGTTCGAGGACGGTGGCGTGGCGATTTCGGTCGGCGGCGACGTGGCGTTGACCGGCGTTATTTCACAGGGCTGCACGCCCATCGGCGAAACGTGGACGCTCACGGGTGTGGAACGCAATTTGATTCATCACATCGGCAACCGGCCAGCGTATGCCGTGCTCGCCGAAACGTTTCAGAAACTTCCGCCCGACGAACAGCGGAAGGCGCAGGGCAACCTGTTGATCGGCCTCGTCGTCAACGAATACCTCGAGGATTTTCATCGCGGCGATTTTCTCGTGCGCAATCTCGTCGGCGCCGACCCGCGCTCCGGCGTGCTGGCGGTCGGCGCGTTGCCGCGCACAGGTCAGACCATGCAGTTTCAACGGCGCGACGCAGCGGCGGCGACCGAGGACATGAACGAACTGCTCGGGCGCGCAAAGACAAAGCTGGCCGGCGCGACCGTTTATGGCGGTTGCCTTTGCTGCTGTAACGGTCGTGGAAAGCATCTTTTCCACCAGCCGAACCACGATGCGGAATTTGTGCAGAATCAACTCGGCCCGTTCGGCCTGGCCGGATTTTTCTGCAACGGCGAAATCGGCCCCATTGGCGAAAAGAGTTTTCTGCACAGCTACACCGCCTCGCTGGCGCTGTTTGTGAAGAAGTAATCACAATTCACCTTTGCTTTTGTCCGGCAGTGCGTCATGCTCGCACCGGCAATGCCGGAGAAACAACAGCCTGAAACAAATCCTCCCGCGCCGCCGCGAGGTCCGGGCGGCGGACGGCGGCGTGGCCATCGCGGTGGCCGTGGGCGCGGCCCGCGTCGAACTGAACAAATTCCCCAGGCAGCTCCGCCGGCCGACGCGCCGGCATTGCCCGAACGAAAAACCGAACCCCCTTCTTCCGCCATCAGCCAGGCAATTGAAGAAGTGACGCAGATTGTCGAATCGCTCAAACAAGCGCTCGACCAGATGGAGGAGGTGCTCGAACTCGTCGAACTGGCGGAGCGCCAGAAACTCGCCGACGAGCGGGAAATTGAGTCGTTGCGCCAGACGTTGCGCAAAATTCACCAGCCGCGAGGTGAAAGGCGCGAGCCGCCGCAGCAAATGGACTAAGTTGGTTCGGCGCTTATTGCAGCAATTCTCGAACTTTCGCGGCTTCGCTTGTCGGTGGTTGACACGCCTTGCCGGTGCAGAGATAGACGACGGGACCGTTTTGTTCAGGCAGACTGCGCGCAAATTCCCCGACCGCTCCGGCATTCCCCAAAACAATTTTGTTCGGTTGATAAACCGAGTGCGCGGCGCGCAACAGTTCGCGCGCTTCTGGCGGAATTCGCATCGCCGGCGATGACAACGCGGCGCGGCTCGTCCAGCCAGAAATCCAGTGCGTGGAGCATGAACGGCATGGCTTGTGGAAAATTTTGCAGGCGATACGCAAACAGTCGCAGCGTCGCCTCAGCCGGGTTTTTGAAATCTTCGCGGCCGGTGATGGCGGCCAGCTTCAGCAGCGCGAGCGTGGCGACGGAATTGCCCGATGGCTCTGCCCCGTCGTAATCGTCCTTGACCCGCAAAATCAAATCCTTCGCCTCGGTTGGGCTTTGCCAGAAACCGCCATTCTCCGCCTCGTAAAACTTTACAATCATTGCTTCCGCCAGTTCGATGGCGAAACTGAGATGCTCCGGTTCGAGTGTTGCCTCGTAAAGCTCGATAACGCCGGACAGCAGGAACGCGTAGCCTTCGAGTAATTGGACGCTGTCGCGTTCGCCATCGCGCCAGCGATGGTAAAGTGAATTGGACTTTTTTTCCCAAAGTTTCTTTTGAATGAACGCCAGGTTTTTCTCCGCCGCGGCGCGATGTTTTTTATTGCCGAGCACGGCGTAAGCCCGCGCAAACGCGCCGAGCATCAGGCCATTCCAGGAAGCAAGGATTTTGTCGTCGCAGATGCGGGCGGACGCGTTTGGCCCGCGCGGCGGACATTTTTTTCTTTGCTGACTTGAGCAACGGCAGGTCTTCCGCACTCACGTCTGGCCCGACAATGCTCAAAACATTTTGTCCCGGCAACGGGTGCGGATGGCTGTGGTCAACAAAATTGCCCTGGTCGGTAATGCCGAAATAACGGACCGCCACATTGAATTCCTCGACGGTGAGCAGTTTCGAAAGCTCGTCTTTCGTCCAGCAATAAAATTTTCCTTCGTGTCCCTCGCTGTCGGCGTCTTCGGCGGAATAAAACCCGCCATCCGGATGCGTCATGTCGCGCAGGACGTAATCAAGGATGTCACGCACAGTGTCGGCGTGGCGCGCATCACCGCTTGACAAGAAACGCGTCGAGATAAAGCTGCGCGAGTTGCGCGTTGTCATAGAGCATCTTCTCGAAATGCGGCACGAGCCATTCGGCGTCCACCGAGTAGCGCGCAAAGCCGCCGCCGAGCTGGTCGTGAATGCCGCCGGCAGCCATGCGTTCGCAAGTGTGCAAGACCATGTGGATGGCCTCGTCGTCGGGAAAACGTTTTGCGCAACGCAGCAAAAATGCCGGCATGCCGGGCTGCGGAAATTTCGGCGCGCCGCCAAAGCCGCCATGGCGCGGGTCATAGGCGGACTTGAATATCGTCGCGGCGTTGCGCAAAGCGTCCGCGGTCAGGATAAGATTGCCCGCGGCTACGTTTGTGATCGCGGCTGCAAGCCGCGCGTGGATTTCTTCGGCAGAAGCGGCAATTTCACCACGGCGTTCCCGCCAGAGCGCGGCGATTTGCTGGAGCACCTGCAAAAAGCTCGGACGGCCATGACGGTTGTCCGGCGGAAAATACGTGCCGCCCAAAAACGGCTTCAGTTCCGGCGTGAGAAAAACGTTCATTGGCCAGCCGCCGCCGCCGGTCGTGGCCTGGATGAACGTCATGTAAATTTTGTCCACGTCGGGCCGCTCCTCGCGATCCACCTTGATGCTGACAAAATGTTCGTTGAGAAACGCGCCGACCTTTTCGTCCTCGAACGATTCGCGTTCCATGACGTGGCACCAATGGCAGGTCGAGTAGCCGATGCTGAGGAAAATCGGTTTGTTTTCGGCGCGCGCCCTGGCAAACGCCTCGTCGCCCCACGCGAACCAGTCCACCGGGTTGTGCGCGTGCTGGAGCAGATAGGGCGATTTCTCGCGGGCAAGACGGTTTGTGCGAGCGGCTGCCATTCGGCAGAATTATGGCGCGAATGAAAACGGCGTAAAGTGAATCCGGCGACAAATAATTTTGCGTCGTCACCGCCGCGCCGCTGCGATTAGGCTGACGGCATGTTATCCGCCAAACCATGGCGTGGTGAAGCCGTAACGCAATTTTGCGCGGCGCAATTGGTCTGCTTTTGTCTCGGCGTGGCGATGGTCAGCCTGCTGCAAAAGGCTGGTTTCACGGCATTCAAATCGCCGGATGGCTTTGGCACGGTGCTGCTCGGCACGCTGAGTTTTCAAGGTGCGACCTGGGTGCTGATTTATTTTTTTTTGCGGCATCATCAAGTCCGCTGGCACGAAATTTTCGGCCTGCGCGAATCGCGATGGCCGCGCGCGCTGCTCACGGCGCTGTTCACCGTGCTTGTGATTTTGCCCGTGGCGTGGTGGCTGCAACACGCCTCGGCCCTCGTGCTGGAAAAAATCGGTTTCCCGCCCGAAGAAGAAACCGCCGTCATGCTGCTGGCGGGCGCGAAATCGTGGTGGACACGTGTTTATCTGGGTGTCTTTGCCGTCGTAATCGCACCGGTGGCCGAGGAATTTATTTTTCGGGGCGTGCTGTATCCATTCGTCAAACAGCTCGGTTATCCGCGTTTCGCGTGGCTCGG
This sequence comes from uncultured Verrucomicrobiae bacterium, assembly GCA_963754775.1. Lineage (GTDB taxonomy): Bacteria > Verrucomicrobiota > Verrucomicrobiia > Limisphaerales > UBA11358 > UBA11358. The sequence continues at coordinate 14,643 of CAVWHM010000038.1, read as the reverse complement.
CGTTAATTTTTTGTTCGCGCTGATCCACATGGACGCTGCGGCGCTCATGCCGTTGTTTGTGCTGGCGCTGGCGCTGACCTGGCTTTACGAACGAACCGACAACCTGCTCGCGCCCATCACGGCGCACAGCTTGTTCAACGCCGCCAACCTGGTTGTGCTTTGTTTCGCAAAATGAACGAGTTTGAGCTTATCGCGCACCTGACAAAATCGCTGCCGGCCAACCAGAATGTTTTGGTGGGCGCGGGCGATGATTGCGCCGTGCTGGATTTTGGCGTACCGGACAAATTACTGCTGTTCAAAGCCGACGCGGTGGTTGAGGGCATTCATTTCACCAAAGACACGCCGCCGGAAAAAATCGGACGCAAGGCGCTCGCCCGCTGCCTGAGCGACATTGCGGCCATGGCCGGCACACCGACCGCCGCGCTGGTAACCATCGGATTGCCAAAGCGCTTCGAGCCGGAATTCATTGGCAAAATTTACGGCGGCATGAGTGCGCTGGCGGAAAAATTTGGCGTGGCGATTGTCGGTGGTGAAACGACGGCGAATCCCGACCGTATATTCATTTCCATTGCGCTGCTCGGCACGGTACTGCGGGGGAAACAAATCCTCCGTTCCGGCGCGAAGGCGGGCGATGCGATTTTTGTCACCGGCGAACTGGGCGGTTCGCCGGCGGGCAAACATTTGGAATTCGAGCCGCGATTGGCCGAGGCGCGATGGCTCGCGGAACATTTTCCCATTCACGCGATGATTGATTTGAGCGACGGCCTGGCCGGCGATTTGCGGCACATTTTGAAGGCGGGTGGCGTCGGCGCGGAACTGCTCAAAACGGCGGTGCCGGTCAGTCGCGCGGCAAAATTGCAGGCGCGGACGAGTGCCCGGGCCAAACCGGCCTTTACCGCCGCGCTGACCGACGGCGAGGATTTTGAATTGCTGTTCACGATTGCGGGCGGCGACGCCGTGAAGCTGCTGGATGCCTGGAAGAAAAAATTTCCGGGATTGAAATTGAGTTGCATCGGGAAAATTGCCGCCGGCGGCGGCGTAACGATTCGTGACAAAAACGGCGCGCGCACGCTCAACGAGCATGGCTACGTTCATTTCACATAGCCCGGCAGAGACGGAATCGCTCGGCGAGGCCTGGGGACGTTCGGCGCAACGCGGTTGGGTCATTGCGTTGTCCGGCGAACTCGGTGCGGGCAAAACGCAACTCGTGAAAGGCGTGGCGCGCGGACTTGGCATTGCCGCGCGTGTGCATTCACCAACGTTCACGCTGGTGAACGAATACGGCGGCGGGCGGCTGCGGTTGTTTCATCTGGATTTATACCGGCTGGAAACGCACGAACAGATTTTGTCCGCCGGTCTGGAGGAATTTTTGTCACCCGATGGCGTGGCGGTGATTGAATGGGCGGAACGGCTGGAAGATGGAAGATGGAAGATGGAAGATGGAAAAAAGGTTGTTCGCGTAAAAATTGAGATTGCCGGCGAAACGGAACGGCGAATTGTTTATGACGATTTTGGCGCTTGAATTTTCCTCGCCGCAGCGGAGCGTGGCGGCTGCGCGGGGGGATCGTGTGCTCGGCGAAGTGATTGAAACCGGCGCCAGGCTCCGCCCCGATCAAAAAGTCAGGGCTTCGTCCCGGCAAGCTGGCGCGACGGAGGCGTTCAGTATGATTGAGGCCGCGTTGCGCGAAGCCAAATTGGAGCGCGAGCAGATCGAAGTTTTGGCAGTCGGCCTCGGCCCCGGTTCTTACACGGGCGTTCGCGCGGCACTTTCAATGGCGCAGGGCTGGCAAGTGGCACGCGGGGCGAAATTGCTCGGCGTAAGCAGCGTGGACTGTCTGGCGGCACAGGCGCAGGCAGAAAGAATTTTCGGCCGCGTGAACGTGATGGTGGACGCGCAGAGGAATGAATTTTATCTGGCAACGTATGAAATTTCAAAGGCCGGCTGGAACGCCATCGGGCCGCTGCGGATTGTGACGGCGGGGGAAATCCAATCACTGGCCGAGGCGCGGGAAAATTTAATCGGCCCGGAAGTGACGCGCTGGTTTCCCGGCGGCCGGACATTATTTCCCCGTGCGGCGACATTGGCCCGACTCGCAGCCGGGCGGGACGGCTTTGTCGCCGGCGAAAAATTGGAGCCGATTTATCTGCGGGAGGTGAACTTCATCAAAGCTCCGGCGCGGAAGTCCGCTGCACTTTGAGGGTGCCGTTGTCCTTGGCACGGAGTCCGGGTTGTGGACAAATTTGTAAACTTTCAGGACAGCAGACCGATGGAGCTGTTTCCCGGCCTGCAATCCGACAACGATTCCAACTCATCATAATGGTATGCAGGCTGCTATCTTATGATTCCAGCGAACGAGAAGTTTGACGCAAAAATCTATGGTGGTCCACCTTGGCAAAGCCGCAGGATGCAAATCGCGTGTCGCGTGTGCCGCGTTCACGTTGATCGAAGTCATGATCGGGTTCTTAATTTTCGGACTGGTAACCGCGGGGATGATTTACGGATACGTGGAGGCCAACCGTATGGCGGAATGGAGTTCGCAGTCGCTGGCAGCCATGTCGTATGCGTCGCAGGGAATGGAACAGATGCGCTCGGCGCAATGGTCCGCGGAGGAATTCTCTACAGTCAGCGGTCAGGGAACCACTGACGTCCTGGGGCCTGCTTTTTCAACCAATCAGGTTGACACACTGGACATTCCGACCAGTGGCGCCTCAATCTACGTCACGAATTACATGACGGCCACGCAGGTTTCAACCAACCCGCCGCTGAAGCTGCTCGTCTCGCAAGTCGTGTGGACCTTCCGGCTGACCGGTCGATTGTTCACCAATACCATGGTCACCCTGCGCGCTCCCGACCAGCTCCAATGAAACCTTTCAAAAACATTCAAAACCGGCCGCGCTGGAGAAGCGTTCGTGGGTTCACCCTGGCGGAATTGGTGATCACGGCCGGGGTCTTCCTGTTCATCTTTACCGGCGTGATGATCGCCGTTCAAATTTTCGGGTTGCGCGTCAACACGCTGGCGGCAACCAAGCTGGTGGCCACCGCCGGTGGCCGCAAGGCGCTGAACCAAATCCGGGACCAAATCCGGGAGGGTAAAATGGTTTATATCGGGAATTGTACCGCTCCCCAGTGCTCATCCTTCCAGCTCATTACCAACACGCTGCCGCAGCAGGGCAACGCGCTGATAATTTATCCCACCACGAACGGGAACTACTATTCGATTTACTATCTGGACAGCCACACCGGGACCAATTGCCTGGTCCAATTCAACGCAACCAATACTTTGGCGCCAGCCGGCACTAATTGGATCACCACCTACACCAACACGCTTGCCAAGTACATTACCAACAACATCGTTTTCGATGCCAGGAGCTGGCAGAACACAATTGTATCGAATTACGCAGTTCTGGATAATCGTGTGCTCATACAGGTGACGATGCAATTTTCGCAATGGGAATACCCCATCGCCTTTGTCGGCGGGGTGGGTCTCAACGCTTACGATTATTACCAACTGCGCACACGGGTCTTCCGCCGCGCATGGAACTGAAAGTACAAAGGACGTTTATGCAAATTTTATCCAGACCCATACGACGGAACCGCCGGGGTTACGCCTTGATCATCATCCTGTGTTTTTTGGTTGTCTGCCTGATCGTTTTTGCCAGCGTGATGCATTGGATCACCAGCAATGCCTATGTGACGCAGCGGAACAACCAGTACAACATGAGCGAATCCGCCGCGGAAGCCGCCACCGAAAAAGTTCTTTCCCAAATGAATTATGACTACGTCGCCCAAAGTCTCTCGAACAGCGCGACCTATTACGCCACCACGTTTGTTCCCGGTCTGGCGACCGATCAGGCGAGCTGGCCCATCAAATACACTTACAGCGGCACCAACGGTGTGACGAACCAGATCACCGTCAGCATGGGTTCATGGACCACCAACACGGTGGCTCTGAACTCGCAATACGCGGGGTTGTATGGTCTGGTGCAACCTGTCACCATTACCGCCACCGCCACGCCGATTGGCCAGCGCTTCAACGTGCCGGCCACCGTCAGCGAGTCCATCCAATTCGCCTCCATCCCCCTGTTTCAATTTGCCATCTTCTATAATATGAACCTGGAAATTGCCGCTGCCCAGACTTTGAACATCGTCGGTCCGGTGTGGTCGAATGGCGGCCTTTGGTCGGGGTCAACCACCGTCACCTTTAAGAACACGGTTTCGGCCGTCGGCATGGCCACCAATACCGCTAATGATCCTTTTTGCACTGGTTATACTGGCAGCGGCCTGTCCACTTACTCACTGGCCGGCCAGCCGACCTCCGGCAACGATCGAATAACCATGCCGATTGGCACCAACAATAATCCCGCCACCGTCGAAGGGATTATCAACCTGCCGCCTCACGCCTATACCATGAACACTGCGGCGGCCTTTTCGACCAACGGCCAGCTTTATCTCGCCAATGCTGCCGATCTCTATCTCACCAATTTTCCCAATGGCACCAATTGGGGCACCCTCGCGCCCAAAGGCACCAACATGATTCTGTATTATCAGGATGGGCTAAACACCCCCTATCTGACCCAGGTACCGTATGATTTTTATATAATGACGAACAGAAAAGGTCACAAACGGTATTTTTTTCACCAACTGGGTATATACAACCCTGATCCACCAACATCAACTGCTATACCAACATCTGGTACGCCGGCTATTCGTTTTTGACGAATGATACCTTCGTTGACTGGCGCGAAAATTACAGAAGCGGCTCCGGCCCGCCGAAGACGGTTCAAGCCGTCCAGATTGATATTTCCCTGTTCAATATTTGGCTCACCAACAGTGCCGCCACCAATAACGGCATCTCCTACAACACGCAATGCAAGTTATCCAGTCACAAATCGCATCCGATTGACTCCATTTATGTTTATAACGCCGTTCCCTTGACCGGCACGACCCTCCCGGCTGTGCGCGTCGTCAACGGAGCAATGTTGCCGTCGCAGACAGCGCCCAAAGGCTTCACCGTCGCCACGGCGATGCCGCTGTATGTGTGGGGCAACTATAATGTGTCGAACAGCCTCGGCTCATCGATCGGCAAAAACAGCACCACCTACACCTACCCTGCCGGGCTAATGGGCGACGCCATTACCATCCTGTCCGGCAGTTGGAACGACGCCACTACCAGTATAAGGCCAACCGCTTCCACCACCACCGTTAACGCGGCAATCCTCGCAGGCATTGTCCCATCCACCAACTCAAACTACAGTGGGGGGGTTGAAAATTTTCTTCGTACCCTGGAGAATTGGGGCAGTGCCACCCTGTGGTATAACGGCTCCATTGTGGTCATGTTCCCCAGCCAATATGCGACCAATTACTGGCAGCAAACTGGCGGCTATTACAACGCACCCAACCGCGCCTGGGCTTTCGACACGAATTTTGTCCAGCAAGCCGGGTTGCCGCCGCTCACGCCGCAATCCAAGGGCGTCATCCGCGCCAGCTGGATTGCCTACTAGCTTTGCCGGGTTAAAAACTCTGCTTCGTTTTGTCCTTTCCTGCGCATAAGCTGTGCGCGTGAAAGCTGCCATCCTGCACGGCAAAGAACACATTCAGATTGAAGACATTGCGCCGCGCGCGCTCAACCCGGGCGAAGTCCGCATCCGCATCGAGGCCGCGCTCACCTGCGGCACGGACTTGAAAGTATTCAAACGCGGTTATCACGCCAAAATGATTGTGCCGCCCGCCGTCTTCGGCCACGAACTGGCCGGCGTCATTTCGGAGTTGGGAGATGGCAGTCCGGAGTTGGGGTGGCGCATCGGCGACCGCGTGGCCGCGGCCAATTCCGCACCCTGCGGCGAATGCTTTCACTGCCGGGCCGGGCAGGAAAACCTTTGCGAAGATTTGCTTTTTTTGAACGGCGCTTACGCGGAGTCCGTTGTCGTTCCTGCGCGGCTCGTCCAAAAGAACCTGCTGCGGCTCAGGCCGGAAACCGATTTCCGGGACGCCGCACTCGTCGAGCCGCTCGCCTGTGTCGTCCAGGGTGTCGAAGACACAAACTTGCGCGCGGGCCGGCGCGTTTTGGTTTTGGGCGCGGGGCCGATTGGTTTGATGTTCGTCGTGCTGGTCAAAAAGCTCGGCTGCGATGTGACCGTGGCCGGTCGCCGCGCGGCGCGGTTGGAAGCGGCGCAACGCCTCGGTGCGGACCAGACGATTGACATCGGTGACGGCCGGGGATTGGTCACGAAAATCCGCGCAGCGACCAGGACGCATTTCGACACGGTGATTGAAGCGGTGGGGCACCCCGACGCCTGGGAGGCCGCCGTGCATCTCGTGCGCAAGGGCGGCATGGTGAATTTTTTCGGCGGCTGTCCATCCGGCACGAGCATCACGCTGGACACAACGCTCATCCATTATTCCAATCTCACGCTGCTTGCCAGCTTTCATCACACGCCGCAGGCCATCCGGCGGGCGTTGGAATTTATTGAAGCCGGCGTGATACGCGCGGTGGATTTCGTGGACGGCGAATGTCCGTTGACGCAACTGCCGGAACTATTCAAATCCATGGCCGCGGGCAATCACGCCATCAAGACGCTGATCCGGGTTCATGAATGAATCGGGGCGCGTCGGATTCACGCTTTGGCCCGTGCCGCGGAAACAGGCCAAAGCTTGAACTCCGACAATTCGCGGACAAGCTGTCCGCGCTCCCAAAATCACGGCTTCAGGAACTTTTCCAGGTCCTTCTGCATTTTTTTCAAGTCCGGCAAGTTGATATACATCATGTGGCCGGCGTCGAATTCGGCCCGGGTGATGTTGGTGCGATAGGCGGCATCAAGCGCCATGTGGTCGAGCGCATAATGCACCGTGTCAATGGGACAGACCAGATCGCAGCGCCCGCCCAGGACGAGGATGCGCATGTAAGGATTCTGGTTCAGCGTGGAGGCGAGCTTGTCCTCCGCGTTGGCGTAGTTGTTGCGCACGCCGTAATTCCACGGCTGCACCCCGGCGAGGATTTCATAGGGCAAATCGTCCTCAAATTTCAATTCACTGCGGACATAGCTGTTTATCGCCGCCGAAAATGGCCCCGTTGTTGCCGCGCTGGAAGGGTCGAAATCGGGATAAGGTGACGCGGGATCATCATCGCGCCCGGTGATGCGCGCATCGTAAGCGCCAAGAATCAAACCCTCGTCATGCAACAACTGCTTGCGAAAAACCCCCTCGTCAATCCGCAAATGGTTGTCTTCGATGACCTGCGGTTTCAAACCCGTGAGCCGCGCGAGTTCGGCCGCAACCTTTTTATGTTCCTCGGCGGAGAGCGCGTCGCCTTGTTGCAGCGCGGAGGCGTATTCTCCGCGGGCAAAGGCGCGCGCTTCGGCCAGCGCCCCGGGCAGGTCGGATTGCAGGTCCGGCGGCAGTTTTTTGTGGAAGTGCGCCGCCGCCGTGTAAGCCGGCAAATAGAGCGGATAGGGCAGGTCATTGCCCGGGTTGTTCCAGATAGTCGCAAAATCCAGAACGCCGGAAACCAGGATCAGGCCGTTGAGATACATGCCGTAGCGCGAACGCAAATGGTCGGCCAGCCCCGCCGCGCGGAACACGCCGTAGCTTTCACCGCAGAGATACTTCGGCGAAAGCCAGCGTTCGTGCCGCGTCGTCCAGAGCCGGATAAATTCGCCGACGGAATCCAGATCGGCCGAGTCACCGAAAAACTGGTCGGCCTTTTCGTCCTTGGTCACGCGGCTGAACCCTGTGGCCACCGGGTCAATGAACACCAAATCGCTTGCGTCCAAAATCGAATACGCGTTGTCCACCAGCCCGAACGGCGGCGGCGGCAGCGTGCCATCCTCGTTCATTTTCACCCGGCGCGGGCCGAGCGCGCCGAGGTGGAGCCACACGGACGATGAACCCGGTCCGCCGTTGAAACAAAACGTGACAGGCCGGGCGGTCTGGTCCTTTTCGCCCTGCCGGGTGTAGGCGACATAAAAGACCGATGCGCGCGAGGTGCCGTCGGGCTTGAGAATGGGCAACATGCCCGTCTCGGCCACATAGGTCACGCGCTGGCCGGCAATGGTGACGGTGTTGGTGGTAAAAACCGGTTTGTGCGTGGCGTCGGGAATCGTGGCGGCCTCATTTTTTGCGGGCGCGTTGGTACCGGCGGGTGAATTGGTTGGGGCAGTGTCGGCGGCGCGGGCCGCCACCGCCAGCGTCAGGAGCGAAATCCAGATTGTTTTTTTCATTTCAAATGCCTGTTTTACGCCGGGGAAAATGCGCCTTCGCCTCCGGAAACGCAAGCGGTGTATCAAACCAATCACCGCCCGTTGCATTCGGTGATACCAGCCACTGGCTCTGCTCGGCAAGTCGCAACAAAAGGTGGAATTGCTTTGGACGATGTTCCTTTGCCGACTGCGCTTACAAGACTACTTTCAGCTTTGTTCATCGGCAGTCTATGGGAATAAATACAAATTAACCCGGCGCGGTCGAAGGACAATTATCTGCCCTAAAGGGAAGTCTAATCCTGTTTCCTTCTGGTAATAATTCGTGCCAGCATCATGGTCAGTGTTAATCAGCGGCGAAACCAATTTCTGGACCATGAGCACAGGTTTCAATTCCCCGGCGCTCCCACGGGCCTTCACTTTGATCTCCCTTTCACACGTTGTTCCCCAAACCCAGTTAAACCGACAACTAAAGAACCTAAATGAACAACCAACCAAAACTCAAGATGAACTCAAAACCCCTGTTAACCTGTCTGACCACCCTGTTGCTGGCATCACCCATCGCCTGGGCCGATACGATTGCGAACTGGACCTTTGAAACCAGCCTGCCGGCGGGAACCCCCGGCGCTGGTGTTTGGATCACCAATATCGCTGCCGAAGTCGGCTCTGGCACGGCTGCCGGTTGGCACGCCGGCAGCGCGACTTATAGCACGCCGGTCGGCAACGGGTCGACCCACGCGTTCAGTTCCACTGCCTGGGCCACCGGCGATTTTTATCAGTTTGCCGTCAACACGCTGAGTTTTCAAAATTTGACGGTAGCCTACGACCAGACCGGCAGCGCGACCGGGCCGCGGGATTTCCGTTTCTCGTTCAGCACCGATGGCGTCAACTTCACGCCGGTTGGCCTGTCTTACATTGTCCTGACCAATAGTGCCTCGGCCAACAACGAAGGCAGCGGCAAGAGCACCAGCGTGTGGAGTTCCACCGGTTCACAACAGTCGGCCTATACTGTTACATTCGACCTGAGTGCGACCAATTCGCTGGCTAACCAGCCGGTGGTTTATTTCCGGCTGACGGTGGCGGATGGCACGGCTGAAAACGGCGTTTCCATTGGAAGCGGCGGGACGGATCGCGTGGACAATTTCCTCGTGTCCGGCGCGCCGGCCGCGCCGTTGCTGAACATCCAAATGGCGGGCGCCAATGTCGTGTTGACCTGGTCAAATGCCGCATTCAACCTTCAATCCGCGCCCAGTGTCATCGGCATTTACACCAACATTCCCGGGGCCGCCAGCCCCTATGCCGAACCCAACAACGGCCAGCAGAAATTCTATCGCCTCGCGGATTGATCCGCGGGACAGGCGAAAACTCAGGGACGGCTGCGACCGCTCTTAGGGTGAATGCATTATCCGGCTTTCTGCCGAAAGCCGGCAGGCGGGTTTTGCTGGTTTCAAAGCGTATTTTTTCCCAGGAAACGCAAGCGGTGTATCGAACGTGTTGCAATTTTGTGAATTCCGTGAAAATCGTGAATAACTTTGCGGAAAAAGGCTTGCCATCGTCCGGAATTCATGCGACAAAATTGTGGTAACCCCGAATGGTGATAGAAGTGTGGACCTCGGACAACAGCTGGCTTGGATTTTTTGAACTTGAAAAAGACGTGTGCAAGCGGTGGAACGGTGCGCGGAAAAGTTTCGTCAGCGGTTCATTCCCGACAGACGCGGCGCGCTTTTACCCTGATTGAGTTGCTGGTGGTCATTGCCGTCATTGCCATTCTCGCCGCACTGCTTTTGCCGGCGCTGGCCGCGGCCAAACAAAAGGCGCAGTCGATAAGATGTCTTAGCAATTTGCGGCAATGGGGCTTGGGTTTTCGTATCTATACCGATGATAACACTGACTTTGTTCCTGAAGAAGGCAACACGGTTAACGCCATAAACGATCCAGGGTCGGCCACGACCTCGGATAATTTTCACTTTGCCTGGTATAATTGTGTGGCTCCAACCATATCGCAACCGCCCTTGATCAATCTTTATGGTGCGTTCAGTCATCCTTTTGATCCGCCACTGCCCGGCAGCCAAAGCATTTTTTCCTGCCCCGGAGCGCCTGACCCCGATAAAACTTACAATCTGACTTCCCCACTAACTGCAATACAGAAGGCGTATTTCATGTATGGAGAAAACGGGCGCTTGTGCGTGAATTATGGCACGCGCCATAATGCAAGCGGCTCAACGGGGATTCAGCAGACCAAGCTCACCAATGTGGTCAAGCCGACGGATACGATTTTTATGGCGGAAGTGGACGGAGACGCCGTGGATGCCAATGGAAATTCAACCACCACCGCAGCCAATTCCAATGTGACGGGCTATCACAGCGTTGCGCGGCACAGCTACAAAAAACTCGGCAATTTTGCCATGTGCGACGGCAGCTCGCGTTGGGCCAGAACGAATGAATTTTGCAGAACGCAGGCGGAGGCTGATGACGATTATAAAACCACCGGCTCCATTGCCTTGGAATGGCAGACCCCACGCTCCATGTATTGGTATCCATCACCGATGACGCCGAATTAAGCTTGCTCGAAACTTGGCAAACGAGGAAATCCAACGATTCTGATCAGCAAAAGAAAAAAACCAAAAATCAACCCGTGAAACAACCATGAAAACGAAATATATCATACCTGCGCTGGCGGCCTTCCTTTTGTCGGTGTCCGCCGCGTTTTCGCAATCCATTGTAGCCGGCTGGACGTTTGAAACCCTCACGTTAAGCACAGCCAATACAAACAATCCTCCCAATGGCTGGTGTACAAACGTTGCCGCCGAGGTTGGCAACGGAGTCGCTTCGGGTTTTCACTCCGCCACCGCAGCCGTTTATTCCACGCCGGTTGGGAATGGTTCGTCAAAATCTCTAAGCGCTAATAACTGGACCGTGGGGGATTTTTACCAGTTTGCCGTCAGCACTCTGGGTTTTCAAAATATCAGCGTCAGCTTTAATCACAATGGCAGCGCCACTGGACCGCGGGATTTTAGTTTCCAATACAGCACCGATGGCATCACTTTTACAACATTTTCAAGTTATTCCTTGCCGAGTGGGGTTACCTGGAGCTCCGGCACGTCCAATTCCGCCACCGCATTTTCCTATGATTTAAGTTCGCTGACTGTTTTGACCAATGTTCCTGTAATTTATTTCCGATTGGTTGATGCCTCCACGACGGCCATAAATGGTGGTACGGTTGCATCCGCCGGAACCAGTCGCGTTGATAATTTTGCCGTGACTGGCCTGACCAGTGGTTCACCCATCATCACCGGCATTTCGCCCTCCAGCGTCACGACCAATGCCGGCAGCACGGTGGTATTCACATTAACCGCCAACCCCGGCAACCCGCTGGCGAGCAACTTTTGGTTTAAAATAGTCGGTTCAACCACTAATTTGATTTCCGGTGCAACCACGACAACTCTGACACTGAACAATGTATTGGCGGCTAACACGGCCAGTTATTTTGCGATACTCACCAACGTAAACGGCTCGGCCACCAGTAGCGTCGTCTCGTTGACGGTCATTGACCCGGTCATCACCATCCAGCCGGCCAGCGCGCTGGGATTGTTGGACGGAACAGTACAGTTCGCCGTAACAGCGGCGGGCACATCACTGAGTTACCAGTGGTATTTTTCAGACACCAGCGGCAACATCGTCGCTCCCGTGAACAATGGCACTCGAGGCGACGGGTCGGGGTTTTCCGGCGCCACCAGCAGCACGCTTACATTTACCAACTTGCAATTGGCCGACCCGACCAATTTCGTCGTGGTTGTCACCGGCGCCAGTGGCGCGGTCACAAGTTCCGTGGCCTCGCTTCTTTCAGTAGGCAACACCGGAACATTGGCGTTTTGGAATTTTAACCTGCCGTCCTTCCCCACCACGCTCAACAGTCCTGCCCCGTGGTTTGGCGTTGGCACCGCTTCCGCAACCAATTGCACCACGCTTTCAGGTGCCACAGATCCCGCGGATGGCCCCGGTTTCGGACTCGGTTCTGTAAACTATTCATGGGGCACGACCACCTATCCGCTGACCGGATCCAACAAGCAATGCGGCGTGCAATTCAATGTCAGCACAGTCGGCGCCAAGAACATCGCCGTCTCCTATGACTCCCGCGTCTCGGCCACAGCCAGCGATTACGAACGGTTGCAATACACCACCAACGGAACCGACTGGATTGATTACCCGTCAAGTTCAACCTTCAATGGCCAATTTGGCACCGGTAATGCCGGTTATTTGTCGTTCAGCTACAGTCTGGCGGGTTTCCCCGGTGTGGCTAACAATCCCAATTTCGGCATCCGCGTCGTGACGGAATACCAGAGCACGGCCACTTATGGCATTGGAACTACCAACAATTATATTGGCACGGCCAACACCTATGGCACATCAGGCACCGTGACTTATGACATCGTCAACATCAGCGGCTATGCCATCACCAACAACAACACGCCGCCGACCATCAGTTCCTTCTTTAATACAAATATGGTGGACACCAACAGCCTCACGCTCAATCTCGCCGTGGGTGACCTTGAAACTCCGGGCGCGCTCACGCTTTCTGCCGCGTCGCTCAATCCGTCCAAGGTCAATCCCACCTTCAATTTCGGCGGGAGTGGCGCCAGCCGCACTATGACCATTTCGTTCGCGCCCAGCCAATTCATTCCTGATCCAATTGATGCGGCTCCGATATTGGTCACGGTGAAGGACGGCAATGGGGATACCACGGCGACCTGGTTCCTGTTGACGGTGGGTTCGATCAACTTGCCTCCGACCAATTCGCTTACCGCGTTGCCGGCGACCAATACGCTCGCAAACAGAGCCATTACGATTCCGTTCACGGTTGCTGATGACAACACGCCTGTCAGCGGCCTGACTTACTCCACCAATTCGGATAACAACACTTTGATTCCGAACACGAATATCGTTGTGAACGGCATCGGCACGGCCAATCCCACGGTCACCATCACCCCGGCCGCCAACCAGCTTGGCGTTGCCAAAATTAGTGTCACCGTCAATGACAATGATGCGAACGAGCCGAGAGGCACCACGGCAAACATAGCCTTCATGGTCCGGCCAAACACGAATGTCGTGGCGATTGATTATTTTGGTTATGACACGAGCGGTTCGCTTGACACGGTGTCCGGCGGCTTCTGGCAACATCTCAGTGGTCCGTTTGGGCAAATGCAGGTGGGTCCCGGTACGGTCACGGTTGATATGTCGGCTAACACGGAAAATTTGCAAACCTCATTGCTGGGTGCGCCTTACAGGACCAATAGCGGAGCGACTTTGTATGCCAGCTTCGTGGTCAACATGGATCCCACCTTGGATCCCCTCAAGATGCCTATCGTAAACGGTACTTACTTCGCGCTCTTCAACGATGGTTCCGGTGTCACCGGCCCCTACGAATGCCGTGTGATTGTGGCCACCAACGGCGCGGCGCCGGGTTATTACCGGATCGGCATCAACAACTTCGGGGCGGACGCGACCACCGCCCAGTTGTTCCCGCAAGACCTGTCGCCGAACAGTAATTATGTCGTGGTCACGGCATTGGTGTTGACCAACGGGTTTTCAACCGTCTGGGTCAATCCCAGCAGCCAGTCATCCCCCAGCGTCACGGACACCACCCCCGCCCCCGCCGCCACCAACCTTTATAACATCGCTGCGTTCGAACTCCGCGAGTCAGGTGCCAACGGAGGCTCGGTGAACGTCAGCACTCTCAAAGTCGGAACCACCTTCGATTCCGTGTTCCCCTCGCTGCATATCCAGCCGGCGGGAGCAAATGTAATCGTTAGTTGGTCTGACCCAACGCTGGCCATCCAATCAACGACCAACCTCCTGAATCCGTTTTCTGATGTGTCCGGGGCAACGCCTCCCTACACCAATAATGCCAGCATTAACAAGACAATGTTCTTCCGGTTTGGACAGTGAGTTGGATTCACAGAGCCTTCAAAACGCGAGGCGGCAACGCCTCGCGTTTTTCGTTTTCCCGCCTCACCAAAAACCGCCGCCTTGGACACGCGGCACACCCATGACGCGGCGGTTTTGGTTTGATTCAAACCCTGGAGACGGGCAACCCAGACCGTCGCCAGGACCGGAGAACCGGGTAAAGAACAAAACCTGAAAGAAAGAGTGCAAACTATGCCACCCAAAAAACGCAAATCACCCGCGGTGGAACACGCCCTGCCGCGCCCTGCCGCGTCGGCTTCCATTGCCTTGCCGGCGGCTTTGGACGGCCGGCCCGGCAGGCAGGAAACAGGCAGTGGTGGGCTGCTTTAAATTTCTGATTCACAATTTGAATGGTAGGGCTGCGGCCTGCCCCGATATCGGATGTCGGGGTGACCTGCGCGGCCTTGGACGACCAGCCCGTCCTCCGTAGTCCCGCAGTGCGGGAGGGAGGGTGGACAGGTCGTTCCTACCAACCCCAATAGCCCA
>CAVWHM010000037.1:0-40653 GCA_963754775.1 uncultured Verrucomicrobiae bacterium | reverse complement strand
CATGCGCTGCGGCTTGTCGCGGCTCGTGCCGAGGATGGTGCCGCCAACGGTGAGGATGCCGGCGAGCGTGGGTCGGTCGAGCTTCAACCGCCGGTCTTCGACGATGCCGCGGAAGCCGTCGCGGAAGCCGATGATTTCCATGCCGTAAAAGCCGAGGGCGGTTTTGCCGACGCCGCGAATGGCGGCGTTCAGACCGGGGCTGTCGCCGCCCGCCGTCAGAATGCCAATGCGTTTGGTTTGCGCCATTGTCTCTGCCACATTTGAATCGGCAAAAAGCGGTTGTTTGTCGAGAACAACTTTTTATTTTTTAGAAATGATTTTGGCGAGCGTGGCATCACGGGCGCAACTGGACACTGCCGCCAACGCCTTTGCCCGCCAGCAGAGCGCGGATTGTGCTCAATCCGCAGCGGTTGATTTTTGGGAGGCGCTGCGAGTTGGGACAACTCGCGCTCCGGTGGCAGTGTTAAATTGCGCCTTGGCATTGGCCCGGATTCAAATTCCGCCCGGCGCGGCCTTGATGGGTGTCAGGATTTGTTTGCCAAAGCCCGGGCCGGACCAGGTCACATGAAGGCTCGGATCGCCGGCGGCGTGGACGTATTCAATTTTGACTTCGGCGGGTTGACCGCCAGCCAGCCTGATTTTTTTGGACATTTCCTTGCGTTCCGGTGTTTTCTTGTCCACCACCAATTTGGAATTCACAAACAACCTTACCCGATTGTCACCATCCACGTGGAAGGCATAAGTTCCCTTGGCTGGCGGCAGAATCGTTCCGGTCCAACGCACGGAGAAATTCTCCTCCGGCACACCAGCGGACGCATCGGGCGATCCGGTTCCCCGTTCCGTGCCCAGATCAAAGTCAATCATGGGCGTGACGGATTTTTTAGCCAGTTCGGTAAAGTTCGCATCCTTGTAATATTCCACGGCAAAAAGCGGCGCGCGGGCGAAGCCATCCGCTCCCAGCATTGCCTTGACGTCCTCGACGGACCAGGGGTGGCCGTCAGGATAGACCACTCCGTGGAACGGTTTCGGCGTTTCATCTTTGCGCGGATGTTCGCGGTTTTCATCCCAGGTGAAACGGCAATTATCCCGCCCGATTCCGAATTCCCAGACAATAAACCCGGTCTTGTCTTTGAAATGTTCGACGATGCCTGGAACCGTTTGTTCCCTGCGGTTCATGCATTCGGTGCAAAGTGAATCCGCCGGGCCGGTGTAATCGTAACCACCGTACTCGTGCCACGACTTGAAATCAGAATACGGCTCGCCCGCAAAGCCGCGCCCGGTCGCCGTCACTGGAATCCTCGTGCCCGTTTCATGAATCCAATCATAGGAATCCTTCAATAATTGTTCGGTTTCCGCCGATTTACCGGGTTCGTTGCAGGTCTCCCAGAAGGCAATCCGTTTGTCATCCTTGTGCGCGTTGACAATGTCCTGCACATAAGCTTTGAGGCGGTCCTTGTTTTCCGCGTAATGCCGGCGCACGTCTTCACCGGGAGAAACGAGCCAGCGGCTGTTATGCACGCCAAAAATCGGCGCGGGATATTTGTAATCCGGCGAAAGCATTTCTTTATCGGGCTGGTTCCAGCAATCATCGAAAAAGACAAATTCCGTCTTGATGCCATATTTGTCGGCCCGCGTCAGAAAATCCTCGATGTTTTTGAGCAACTGCATCCTTCTTTTTCAGGTAGATGTCATAATGCAGAAAAACGCGGACGCAATTGAACCCGTAAACGGAGGCGTAATGCAGTTCGCGGTCGTTGATGACCGGATCGTATTGGTCCCATTGCTGGGCTTCGTTCACATATTTTGTCGGCACAAAAACCGCGCCTTTCACCCAGCGCCAATCGGCTTTATAGCCCAACGCGGCGGGTAGGGCTGTGTTTGTCGCCGGCGCGGCTTTGATGGCCGAAGCTGGCAACAGGAACAGGACTGCGACCACGGCCGCTCTGCCGAATGCCGGCCAGGAAGACCGATTGAATTTTGAATTGCCGGTTGCCGGCGTGAACGCATCGCAATTTGGTAGTGCATCAATTTGAAGGTAGGGACAGCGCGCCGCGCTGTCCGGACGCCTCGGCGAGGCGTCCCTACCATTGAAAATGACACAATACCCGCAATTTGGGAAAATGTTGTGGTTCATATTTTGGGCTGTGTTGAGCGTAGTTTGCAAAAATCCACGGCAACGGCAATTATTTAAAGAACGCCGCATCGTCCCGTAATAGCGTGGATGCCAAAGCCGCCTGTCCCGATTGACAAAGTGCACCCGTCCCCATTTGTTAAAATTAGCTTGAGTCATAATTCAATTTGCGGTATAAGCCAAGGCGGTGTGAATGCACTGCAGACTTTGAAGATGGGCTGTCTACTGGGTGCGGCGCTGCTGCAAGCGGTCACCAGCAGAGCACAACCCGTGACCAAGATTGCCGCCGGAGCCTACCACAGCCTGTTTCTCAAGAGCGACGGCAGTCTGTGGGCCATGGGCAACAATCGGTATGGCCAGTTGGGCGACGGCACTTACGGCGTACCCCCTTACAATGGAACCAATCGCCCAGAGCAGATTGTGGCCAGCAACGTCACGGCGATTGCCGCCGGAGATTGCCCACAGCCTGTTTCTCAAGAGCGACGGCAGCCTGTGGGCCATGGGCGTAACGACTAGTGGCCAGTTGGGCGATGGCACTTTCAACAATACCAACCGGCCCGAGCAGATTGTGGCCAGCGACGTCACGGCGATTGCCGCAGGAAGGACAGTATCCGGCTGATCGCCACAGCCTGTTTCTCAAGAGCGACGGCAGCCTGTGGGCCATGGGCTGACAACGTTTATGGCCAGTTGGGCGACGGCACTTACGCAACCCTCACACGGAACCAATCGCCCGAGCAGATTGTGGCCAGCAACGTCACGGCGATTGCCGCAGGAGACTGGCACAGCCTGTTTCTCAAGAACGACGGCAGTCTGTGGGCCATGGGCTTCAAGGTATGGCCAGTTGGGCGACGGCACTTACAGCAATACACGACCAACCTGCCCGAGCAGATTGTGGCCAGCAACGTCACGGCGATTGCCGCAGGAGATCGCCCACAGCCTGTTTCTCAAGAGCGACGGCAGTCTGTGGGCCATGGGCTGACAACAGTGATGGCCAGTTGGGCGACGGCACTTACAACAACACCAACCGGCCCGAGCAGATTGTGGCCAGCAACGTCACGGCGATTGCCGCAGGAGATGCGCCACAGCCTGTTTCTCAAGAGCGACGGCAGTCTGTGGGCCATGGGCGACAACACTTATGGCCAGTTGGGCGACGGCACTTACAACAACACCAACCAGCCCGAGCAGATTGTGGCCAGCGGTGTCACGGCGATTGCCGCAGGAGGATACCACAGCCTGTTTCTCAAGAGCGACGGCAGTCTGTGGGCCATGGGCTGACAACAACTATGGCCAGTTGGGCGACGGCACTTACAACAACACCAACCGGCCCGAGCAGATTGTGGCCGGGCCTCCGGGCTACAATCAAATCTCCATCCAGCTTTTGAGCGGCGGCAATGTGCGTTTGTCCTTTGTGGGCATCGCCGGAGCGAATTACGCGCTGGATCACTCCTTCAGCCTGTCACCGGCCAACTGGGTGCCGCTGGTGACCAATCCCGCCGGTGCGGGCGGAGTGCTGGTGTTCACCAACACGCCGGACCCAACCACGAATAATTTCTGGCGCATCCGCTCTGTGCCGTAGCGTCAGCCAACCAACAGCCCTGTGAAAACGTAATTCAAATCCTGCGTTCGTGCCGCGTGTCATTGATTGGGCGGAGCGGTTTGTGCCGGAGCCGTCCTGCTAATTTCCGCCAACGCGCAGGCACAGAATCTGTTCGTGTTGGATTTTCAATTTGGAGCCTGGAAGAAATGGTTGGGTTGCTTTAGTCAGGATATACTTTGGTCACGTCGTTTAGTTCCTCGCCCGTGGCGAATGACTTCCACTTGCCGTGTTTGTCCAAAATCCCCAAACACCTGTAACCCCTGCATTGAACCCAATGTGGTTCCCATGCCCAGGAAACAGGAGTGTTTGCTCCCATTTGCTCGTCCAGAACTTGAACGGCTTCGTTCATGGCCATGAATCTAACATCGGCAATAAACGGGTCTAACCATAATTTGCTATCCTTTGTGCAAGTCTTGTTCAAATAGAATCACACCCGGGTAGCGTCTTAATTTGTCCGGAGCGCGGATTGTCCTCAATCCGCAGTGGCTGAAGTGGTCAAATAAGCTGCGAGTT
Source organism: uncultured Verrucomicrobiae bacterium (assembly GCA_963754775.1). Taxonomy (GTDB): domain Bacteria; phylum Verrucomicrobiota; class Verrucomicrobiia; order Limisphaerales; family UBA11358; genus UBA11358. The sequence continues at coordinate 36,412 of CAVWHM010000037.1, read as the reverse complement.
GAGACAACTCGCGCTCCACTCCAATTATTCAGATTCCCAATTGGGACACCACCCACACCCGTCACTGCGCCGATTTCAAAACGTGCCACTACCGACTGGCCTTTCAACCGGTGCCTTGGCCCTGGGCTTCATGGTTGCTGGCCATCGGCGTTACCGCGCCCTCCGTCCGCCGCCGCTGCTTTTGACCAATACGATAATTTGCTCGATTCAAAGCCACTGATGCGGTAAAATATGACTCATACGGTTGAAGGGCTGAGCCATGAAGATTCTTTTGACTTTCACCGGCGTTCATGACCCGTTCGCCAAAGTCTCCGTCTCGGGTGAACAGCAGAGCCGGTCCTGTCCTCACCGCGGCCTCGGCCCGGCAATTTGATTGCGTCCATATTTTCTCCACACCGGACACGGCGGAAGTTTCGAAACAGACGAAGGAGGAGTTGCAGAAGCGGAACCCAGGCCTGGCGGTTGAAATCAGCGATGTGCCGTTCAAAGACTCCACCAGCCCTTCGGAAATCCCCGGGCACCTCAAGTCCAGCTTTAAAAAAATCAGCAGGAAAAACCCCAAGGCTGAATACTTCATTTGTGTATCGTCCGGCATTCCACACGTGGACGCCGGTTGGCTCATGTTGGCAGCCAGCGGAGAGATTCAAGCCCGTATCCTGCAGACCCAGACCGCAAAATTCGTTCCCGCCGGAGCCGGCCGGGTCGCGGAAATTGATTTCACAAACCCGCAGGTTCCCCAAATCAAACCGTTCGGCGCCTTGCCCGGCGAAGACGGACCCTATGATTTCCAATCGCTCTGTGACGACCTGTGCATCGTTGGCGATCACGCCCACTTTCTCCGTGAGTTGAAAACGGCCTTCTCCATGGCGGAATACGACTCCCCGATTTTACTTTTGGGCGAAACCAACACGGGCAAGGAAGCCTTCGCCCGCCTGATACACTGCGCCAGCAGACGCGCGGCCAAACCGTTCATCACCGTCAATTGCGCCGCTGTCCCCGAGACCCAAATCGAGAGCCGGCTTTTCGGCCACCGGAAAGAGGCTTTCCCCGGCGCAGACGGGGATCACAAGGGCTGCTTTGAAGAAGCCAACGGCGGGACACTTTTCCTGGATGCACTCGACGGGCTGCCTGCGCCGTGCCAGGCAAAGCTGTTGCGGGCGATGGACTATGGTAAAATCCAGCGGTTGGGCGACGACCAGGAGTCCGGCGTGAATGTTCGTGTGATTGCCGCGACCAGCTTTGACATCAAGAACGTCATTGAGGACAAGACGACGCGAAAGGACCTCTATCGGGGGTTTTATTTGCTGCGCTTCAGTACGAACACCCAAAAAAAGTGGGACCGAATGCTGCGGGCGCAACCGCCAGCCTCGCCACAAGAATCACCCGCCCAAGCCAACATTGTGCCCTTTCCAAGCGCCGCGGGTCGCTAAGCTCAAGCCGTTTCATTCTCAAATTTCCCGACTGGAAGCAGGTGGGGTGGGTGTTTCGTATCCGACTGACCGGCTACGTCTAGTTTCTCGCACTAACACTCTATCAAAAGACCACGCATACCAGTTTCTTCGATCAGCAAAAATCCGTGTCATCCGGCTTTGAGATGAGTAAAATTCTTCGGCGTGCAGACATACGACCCCAGATCCTTTGATCACATCGCGGAAGCGTATGACGCCTTCGTCTCCTTGGAACGCAAACATGATTTCTTCATTCGCCATCTGCCCGAACGCCGTGGCCACGTGTTGGACGTGGGCTGCGGCGTCGGCCTCCTCGCCTTGGAACTCTCCAAGCGCTTCGATTCGGTTACCGCCATCGACATTTCCGAACCCATGCTCGCCATCGCCCGCCGCAAGCGCGCCGCAGCCAATGTGGAATACCGTCTGGCCGACGCCAACCGGATCGCGCTGGAGGAAACATTCGATGCCATTGTCAGCCACACCACCATCCATCATCTTGAAAACATTCCCGAAACCCTCTCGCGGTTAAAAACCGCACTCGCTCCTGGCGGCCGCCTCATTCTCATCGACCGTGTCAATCGTTGGCCAGGAATAGTGCAGCGGTATTCCGTGTTTACTATCGCCGCCGCCGTGGCCAAGTTTCCGCGAGATCTGCTGCGTCACGGACCGGGCGGCGCACTCTGTCTGTGGCGCTTTCGTGTTTCCCGCCCTTGGTTGGAACATCACAAGGCCGAACATAACCTTTCGGCCGCCGAATTCCGCAAACTCTACGGACGGCATCTCCCCGGCGCTGCCTTCACCCGTATGTGGCATTTCATGGGCGTCGTTTGGCAATCGCCGTCAAGTGTTGCACAAATCCCATGAACAACGCCCGGCTGGACGAGAAAAAAGCGCATGTCATCGTCGTCGGGGCGGGCATCGCCGGATTGGCGGCGGCCTATCATCTGCGTAAAGCGGGATTGCGGGTGACGGTTCTCGAAAAGGAGAACCGCGTCGGCGGACGGATGAGTACCGACCGTATTGATGGCATGGTGGTTGATAACGGCGCGCAATTTTTGTCAACCGCCTATTCCGTGTTGCCGGGCTTGGCGCGGGAACTGGGGCTTCCGGATTTGGTAACGACCAGTCCCCGGGCGGCCATCAGCCGCAACCGGCGGTTGCGACAAGTGCATGGAGCACGCCCATTGTCGACGGTGTCGTCTGGCCTGATTGATCCGCTGTCGTTGCTCCGTTTGGTATATCATCATTGGCGCATGAAGCGGGGGATTGCCGGTCTATCCCTGACGGACTACGGGGATTGGCACGACTTTGACGACGCGGATGCACGCTCGTGGAGCCTCCGGCGATTTGGTGAGCGCGCGACCGACGATCTCTTGGAACCGATGCAACATGGATTGTATTTCCAAGGTCTCTCGGAAAATTCGAGGGCATTGTTGCTGGCGTTAATGGCGTTTGGATATCGGAAACCGGTTACAGCAACCATGCCGGGAGGCATGGGTGCCATTCCCGAAGCGCTGGCGCGCGTTGTGCCGGTAACTCTCAATTGTGCTGTGAACACAGTGCGGGTGAGAGACAACGGAGTCTTGGTTGTGACCGACAAGGCACAGTTTGAAGGGGATTATGCGATATTGGCGACAACTGCGTCAGTGGCGGCCCGTGTGTATGCCGACGCTGATAAGACAGAACGGGCACTGATGGCCACGCTATACAGTGCCACGATCAACGTTGCCATTGCGACGGCGCCCGAATATCGGGTTCCTGTGGGCCTGGCAAACGTGTATGGAATACTGTTCACACAAGTGGATCGAGAGCGGCTGGCAGCCATTGCCATCGAACGCAACAAATCGCCGGATCGTGTAGCCGGTGGCGAACTGTTTGATGTCATGCTGGATAGTGACGCGGCCGGGGAAGCGATGGCTTTGGCTGATGATGTTATTCTGGCACGGGTGATGCCGGAGCTGGAGGCTTATTTCCCCGGTCTTTCACGACGGGTAGCGTGGGCGCGAGTCATGCGCTGGCCGGAGGCGGTCCCCCGCTCGCCGGTGGGTCGCAGCCGAACTCTGCACCAATATCGCAATGCCAATCATCGAAAGCGGAAGGTGTTCTTGGCGGGTGATTATATGGGTTTCCCGTGGACCGATTCGGCTGCTGCGTCCGGGATGTGGGCGGCGGACCGGATTGTCGCGCAACGCTGATGTAACAAATCCGAACCATGACCTCTCTGACCGCAAGGGCCCTCGCTGATTTCGTAACGAAACTCGTTATTGTCAGTCTGCTCCTGTTCCTTCCAGCATGGTCATTGGATTTTTGGGAAGCTTGGGTGTTCTTGTTTATATTTTTTACACCGCAACTGCTGATTATCATCTACTTTCTCAGAAAAGACCCGGACCTCGTCAAACGCCGGCTGAAAGGCCGTCTCTTCGCTGAAAACAGAACCTATCAGAAGGTGATCGAGTCGCTGGTAAGGCTCTTTTATATTTTGATGGTGCTCGTTCCTGGATTTGATCACCGCTTTAACTCGTTGCACGTTCCTGCATTCCTTGTGATCGCCGCCGATGCCGCCGTCCTGCTTGGATTTTTGATTCAATTCCACGTCTTCAAAGCAAACACGTTTGCGTCGGCGGTCGTTGAAATTGCTGTCAAACAGAAGGTGATTTCCACGGGACCGTATGCGGTGGTCCGGCATCCCATGTATTCAGGCGCTCTCGTGGTGTTTTTCTTTACGCCTATCGCCTTGGGTTCATGGTGGGGATTGCCTATTGCCCCGGCGATGCTGGGCGTTATCATCTTGAGACTCTTGGATGAAGAAAAGCTCCTGCACCAGAGCCTTCCAAGTTATGAAGAATATTGTCAGGAAGTTCAGTATAGGCTCATCCCCCATATCTGGTGAGGACAGGTGCCCGGCGGAGCGCTTTGTCCTTCGCCCATACCGCTGGCGTGAACTCTTTTAGCTGGGCAATCTTGGCTGCTGGCAAACGGGTGAATAAATCTTTTGGATAATTAAAGATGTTGAAGCCATTCCGTATGTGGCTGGGAAGGCACGTCCAGCGCAGGCCCTTGGAGCGAAACCGGCTTCCCGGCGGATTTGCATCGCATTTCCCGACCGGAAGCCGGTGAGGCTGGTGTTTCCCTCAAGAAACGCATGAATATGTATTTATTTGCTGGGATGATTTTGAGTTATCTTGTCCTCGATTAATCATTATGGAAATCAATTCAAGCCAGGGCCTTCGACTGTGTAAAGTGTTGTCCGGCACAAAGCATCTGCAATCCTTCGCCATGAAAATACGCCGCGAAAGTCCGGTAATCCGCGCCAGCCACGCCTCGCGGTGGCTGAGCATGTTTATTTTTGCCGCTGCAGGTTTTTGCTGGGCGATGTTGGTTTCCGCCCAATCGGTTCCCAATACCTTCTGGCAGGCGCAAAGCATTTACCAGATCATCACCGACCGTTTTTACGACGGGGACACGAACAACGACAATGCGGAAGGCACTTATGCCCCATCCGGCAACGGCGGCTCATCGGTGCATGGCGGGGATTTCGAGGGCATCGAGCAGAAATTGGACTACATCAAGGCGCTGGGCGCAACGGCCATCTGGATTTCGCCAATCGTGCTGAATACGGAGGGGCAATTTCATGGTTACTCGGCCTGGAATTTTTACCAGGTGGCTCCGCATTGGGGCTCCATCTCCAATCTCCAACACCTGGTCCAGGTGGCGCACGCGCGCGGGTTGCTGGTAATTGATGACATCGTTGTGAACCACGCAGGCGACCTGGTCACCGGCAGCGGGTCGGGGTATCCCAACTTCTAACTACCCGGCTGGCTATACCTTAAGTTATGTGAGCGGTTCAAAAACGTATCCAGCGCCCTTCAATCTTTCCACGGCCAATCCGTCGCTGACCAACCTGTTTCACAACTACGGCAACATCGGGAATTACAACGACTCCAACCAGGTTGTCGTTGGGCTGGCTGTCCGGGCTGAATGATTTCCGGACGGAGACGCCCTACGTTCGCTCGAACATGGCGGCGATTTACCAATATTGGATCAACCAGATTGGCTTTGATGGATTCCGGGTGGATACGGCTCTGGAAGTGGACCAAGGCTGCTGGCAATATTTCTGTCCGGCGATCCATGCCTACGCGGCGACCAATGGCAATACCAACTTCTTCATATTTGGCGAGACTTACAGCGGTTCAGAGACCCAGGTGGCTGCCTATACCGGGACAGAAAATGGCGGGCCGTTCGAATTTGATTCAGTGTTGGATTACCCGCTTTATGAAAATGCAATCCAAAGTGTCTTCGCCACAGCCAGCGGCGCCACCTCCTTGATCCAAAATCATTACAACTCTGTGGACGCCTTGTATGATCCCGCGTCGCGGATGCAACTGGTGATGTTTCTCGACAACCACGATAATCCCCGTTTTTTGAGCACCAGCGAGTCGAATAACAACACCAATCGGCTGGAAGTGGCGCTGGCATTTCTCTACACCACGCGCGGCATTCCGTGTCTGTATTACGGCACCGAACAGGGTTTTGATGGCACGACCGACCCGAATGACCGCGAGGATATGTTTGCCGGGGAATTCAAGGATGGGCCGGGGGGCACGGTTTCACAGCTCAGTTCGCCGGGCGTTGACAACTTCAACATGACGCATCCGCTGTTCCAGTGGGTCGCCCAGTTGAACAATTTTCGCCGGTTGTATCCGGCGCTCACGCTCGGTTCGTACGTCAACCAGGTCAACAATTCCACCGGCCCGGGATTGTTTGCCTATTCCCGCGTGCTGAACACGCAGGAAGTGTTTGTGGTTTTCAACACCGCCAGTTCCAGCCAAACATTGCCCGCGAGCACGCTGACTTATCCGCGCGGGCACCGTGCTGGTGAATCTACTGAACACCAACGAAACCTACACTCTGACCGCCGGCTCGCAAACTCCGGCCATCACCGTGCCCTGCACCGCCGCCAAAATTTTTATCGCGCAATCGCAGTGGCAGCCGCTGGACCCGGTGGTGATCAGCAACTCACCTGCGCACTGGACCACCAATGTGCCGACTTGTTCACCCATTGTGCTGCAATTCAGCAAGCCGATGGATACGAACAGTGTTCAGAGCTGCATTTACCGCGATCGCCAGCGGTAGCCGGTTCACTTCAGCTGGTCGCCGGCGAATGCAACGAACGACACGATGACCTTCACCCCCAGCGGCGCGGGTCTGGCCGGGTTCGACGTTGATAACAGTACGCGTCACCAACTCGGCCATTGACGCCGTTTCTGGCAACGCCATGTATTCGCCCTATCAATTGCAATTCATTACCGCGGCGAGCACGCGTTCACGACGCTTATTCCGCCGTCAATTTCGTTGCAAACGCCGACGAACGGCGCGGTGATTGCCGGAAATCTGGCAAATTTCCGGATCGCCACCGACAATCTCGCCGTGGCCAAAGTGTTGAGTGTCAATTGGACAACGGCACGTGGCAGACCGCCGCGGAACGACTTCCTGGAGCGCGAATCTGAACAGTTCGAATTTTCTGAACGGCCCGCACCGTTTCGCGCCCGCGCGACGGATTCTTCGGGAAACATTTCCGCGACCAATTCCGTCAGTGTCTGGTTTTTCAACGTGCCGGGAAGTTATCTACAGCGGGTCAGCGGCGGCAATCCGGCAAACGTCACCGACTGCACCGGCAATGTCTGGCTCAAGGACACGGCTTACAGTTTTGGTTCGTTCGGCTATTCCGGCGGCACGACGGGTTATCTGGCGAATTCCATCAGCGGCATTTGCTCCGGCGCGCAATCGCTTTACCAGCGCGAGCACTACAGCACGTCGAGCGGCGGATTTTATTACGAGTTCGATTGCCCCGAAGGCATTTACCAAATCACGCTGCTGGAGGCGGAGACCTATTGGAGCGGCGCCGGAAAACGGGAGTTCAACGTCTTCATCCAAGGCCGGCAGGTGCTGACCAATTTCGACATTTTCGCCGCCGCCGGCGGAGAGAACATTCCCATCAGCCTCGTTTTCACCAATGCCGTGACCAATTCCCAACTGCAAATTCTTTTTACGCCGGGGGCGGCGACAACGCGCGCGTTTCCGGCGTGCAGGTCCGCAAAATCGCCGACGTGTTCAGCGACACGGATGGCATTCCCGACTGGTGGCGGCTGGCTTATTTCGGCCATGCGCTCGGCTCGGCGGCCGACAAATCGCGCGGCTCGGACGACGCGGACGGCGACGGCGTGTCCAACCTGACCGAATTTTTGGCGGGGACGAATCCGCTGAACCCGGCTTCCTTTCCGACTCTGCCGGTTTTCAACATCACGCAAATTTCGCTGACCGCATCCAATGTCCAGTTGAGTTGCTCGACGACGACCAACTGGAGTTTCCAGCTCCAATGCTGCGGCAGTCTGGATGCCGCTTCCTGGACTAACATCGGCTCCGCCCTGCTCGGCACCGGCGGAACAATGGTATTGAGCGACGGTGGCGGTGCGACCAACTTTACGAGGTACTACCGCGTGCAGGCGCGTTGAAATGCATCGTTAAGCTCAAGCCCATTTCCAAATTACAAACTGCTGGTGGGCCGATTGCCACCCGAGAAGGGGAGTGGATCGGCCTTCAATAAACTTTTCTCAACCTGGCGCTTTTGCTTAAGCTTATCCGCTATCCTGGCCAATTCCTCGGATGCCTCCTTCTCCGTTGGGTTTCCATCCTTAAGCGTCTGCGCGTAGGTTCTGATTGTCTTCTCAATAAAATCCGTGTCCATGATGCCCAATTTGGCACAAATATCCGTCAGGTCAACAGATGAAAGAGAATCCTCTCCGTCTGACGGCTACGTCTGGTTCTCGCGCCAGGTTATGAAATTATGGCGGCACGGCCTCAACCCGATTGATTATTTGAAAGATTTGTTCACCCGTTTGCCACCGGCCAGGATCAACCGGATCAAAGAATTCACAACAGCGGCACGGGCCCGGGGCCATAACGAAGGAACAAGTGGTTCCTCAGGCAGCTCGAGCAAGGAAAACGTCGGCCAAAAAACTACTTCTATTCCCAAAATTATTCCGCATGTTTCCGGAAATTTCCCAACGATTTTTCTTGACTTTAGCAAGACAAATCCTAATAGTTCCCATGAAAATATATTCAGTACACCGGAGAATGAGGGGAAGTATCTGGCGTTTGTGTCATTTTTCGGGATCGGTAAATCGAGAACCATTAACCCGACGCGCTTATGAAAACAACTTTGAATATATGTTCGTGTTTCGTTTCGCTGACCACGGCCCTGTTGAGCTGTGCCGCCTTCAATCTCAACGCCCAGGTGTACACTGCTTCTGAAGATTATACTCTCATTAGTACTTACTTGGGCCAGGGGAATGCTTCCGTAAACGGTGGCCAGGCGGTTCAAAACAACTCCTGTGTCCCCACTTCCACAGCGAATGGGCTGGCCTATCTGGAGGCTTATCAAACCCAGGTGTTGTATAACTCCGACCCTTTTGCCGTCACTCCAGACAATTATACCGCCGTAAACGCTCTCCAAACGGCTATGGGCACCACCGCCGCCGGCACCACCACCAGCGGTGAATTGAACGGCCTACAGAATTATCTCAGCACCGTTAACCCGGGTTCCAGCGTTACCATCAGTGCTCAAGCATCGCTGGCTGAACCGGCTTCCTTTTTCGGGGCCGGGGTGAACGCCGGCATATCGTTGCAGAACGCCAACCCAACCGCCCAATTTCTGGCCAATGCACTCAACGCGAACGACGCCGTCCAACTTGGAATCTTGTGGGGGACGGTTTCCGGCGGCAATTCCACTAATTTCACTTATAACGGCGGGCACTTTGTCTCCCTGGATTCGTTAAACCTGAACAACGGCTCCGGTACTATGGGCATCCTCGATCCTTGGGGAAGTGGCGGCGTTAATGCCGGTACCTCGGCATCTCAAATAAGCCTCTCTGTCTCAACCATCACTCTCACCGGGCTTGGCTCATTCTTGTTTGTTACCTATCCGATTGTCGCCGCTGGCGGCCCGGAGCCTGGCGAGGCGGGTGACACCCAATTTGCCGGAGGTGAACAAGCTGGCATCATCCTGGTTGACGCGGTTGAGTCTGTACCCGAGCCAGCGACGATCGGTCTCGTCGCTATCGGGTTGCTGGCCGCGATGACGATCCGTCGCCAGCGGAAGTAGGTCGGTTTGTTTTCAATTGCCCGGGTTCGGGAAGCCGGAGCGGTTTTTTTCCATCATTGGTGGGCGGTCGTTGCCGTGCCGTCGTGTATCGTATGCGGCTGGCTGAGCCGGCACGTATTTCGCAGCGTGGTTCCTTAGCGACATACGAAAATTTATAGTATGCATCTGACAGACCACGTTTGGTTTCCGATGTCAGATCTGTTCCTCCCAGCGCGCTACTGCGAGCGAAGGCGGTAGAAACGTCCGGGATAATTTGTCCACAGTGGATCGCTGAAATAGGAGGCGCCACCCGTGAGCGTGTTGGTTTGAATTGATTGCCACACGGGATTACTCAGATTTGTGCAGGCGTCCACCACGATGACCAGATTGCTGCTGCCGGTGATGTTGAATCCAAACCGGTTTGTCCGCACGCCGAAGCTGTTGCCGCTGGTCTGCGCCTGCGGATTCCAAAGCACCGTTCGACAACCGCCAAACATCCCGCCCCAGCCCTGGGTGCCCGGCAAATAGTACACCACCGGATGCGGTTGTGGAACAGGTGGGCCAGGTGGGATAATTATAATAAACACACTCAAAAAAACACTTGAATCGGCACTGGGGGCATTTCCCGTGAAATAGACACTGTTCAGGTTGTTGCAGAAAGCAAACGCCTCGCTGCCAATGTTGGTGACGCTGCCGGGGATCGTAACGCTGCCCAGGCTGGAACAGAAATAGAACGCCTCGCTGCCGACACTGGTAACACTGTCCGGAATCGTAATGCTGGTCAGGTTGGTACAGAAAGCAAACGCCTCGTTGCCGATGCTGGTGACGCCGGTGCCGATGGTGACATTGGTCAGGCTGAGACAGCTACCAAAGGCCGTGCCAATGTTGGTGACACCGTTTGGAATCGTAATGCTGGTCAGGTTGGTGCAGGAACCAAACGCCCCGTTGCCGATGCTGGTGACGGGCAGGCCATTGATCGTGGAGGGGATGTCTATTGCTCCTCCGGGACCGGTGTATCCATTGATAGTGATCGTGCCGTTTACGGGCGTGCAAGCAAATGGCGGAACCCACAAATACGCCGGAAGCCCGGCAAAGGTTGCAGCCCATCCCGTGGTTCCCGGGAGATAATAGACGGCTTTTTGGTTGATGTTATAAGATGCAAATGGGATTCGGAGTTGCAGACCAAACACAGAACAAACCGGCGCTGGGCGCATTTCCTTCGAAATAGATTTGGATTAAATTAAAGCAGCCATCGAATGCGAAATTTCCAATATTGGTGACGCTGTTCGGAATCGTAATGCTGGTCAAGTTGGTGCAAGCAGCGAACGCAGCGTCTCCGATGCGGGTGACAGTGTTGGGGATTGTGTAGCTTCCGGCGATACTGCCATCAGGAGCCAGGATGAGCGCGGTTTGATGCTTGTCGAATAAAATCCCATTGGCACTGCTGTAAAACACATTTTGCGCGCTCACCGTGATGAAGGTCAGGCCGCTACAGTCGGCAAACGCAGCGCTTCCGATGTTGGTAACACTGTTCGGAATCATAACGTCGGTCAGGCCGGGGCACTCGGCAAATGCAGCATTTCCGATGCTGGTGACGTTGGTGCCGATGGTGACATTGGTCAGGCTGCCACAATTGTTAAATGCCCCGATGCCGATGCTGGCAACACTGTTCGGGATCGTAATGCTGGTCAGGTTGGCGCAGCCAGCGAACGCAGCGTCTCCAATGTTGGTAACACTGTTGGGAACTGTATAGCTGCCGACTATGCCGCCCGGAGCTTCGATGAGCGTGGTTTGATGCTTGTCGAATAAAATCCCATTGGAACTGCTGTAAAACAAATTTTGTGCGCTCACCGTAATGGAGGTCAGGCTGCTGCAGCCGGCAGCGAACTCTGTAAAATCGGTAATGAGGAATATCTCATTTCCGGCGAGCACTTCTCCGAAGCCGCTGCCAATGTTGGTAACATTGTTTGGGATCGTAATGCCGGTCAGCCTGGTGCAGTCATTGAACGCCCCGCTGCCGATGCTGGTGACGTGGCTGCCGATCGTGACGTTGGTCAGGCTGCTACAGCCGGCAAACGCTTCGTTTCCGATGCTGCTGACTATGTTCGCAATCGTAATGCTGGTCAGCTTGGAGCAGCCGGAAAACGCCTCGATTGCGATGCTGGCGACAGTCCTGGGGATTGTGTAGCTTCCGACGATGCTGCCCGGAGCTTCGATGAGGATGGTTTGATACCTGTTGAATAAAATTCCATTGACACTGCTGTAAAAGAAATTTTGCGCAGTCCACCGTAATGGAGGTCAACCTGCTACAGTCGGCAAACACTCCGCCTCCGATGTTGGTAACACTGTTCGGAATCGTAATGCTGATCAAGTTCGTGCAGGTAAAAAACGCAGAGTCTCCGATGCTGGCGACGTGGTTGCCGATCGTGACGTTGGTCAGGCTGCTGCAGTCAGCAAACGCTTCGTTTCCGATGCTGGCAACACTGTTCGGAATCGTAATGCTGGTCAGGCCGGTGCAGCCGGAAAATGCGCCCTGTCCGATGTCGGTGACGTTGGTGCCGATCGTGACGTTGGTCAGGCTGACACCACTAATACCGCTAAATACAAAAGACCCGATACCAGTGACCGGATAACCATTGATCGTGTCGGGGATAACCACGGAGCCGCCGGACCCGGTGTAGCCCGTGATGGTGATTGCGCCGTTGTTGGTCGTGAAAGTGAATTGGGCCTGCACCACTACAGGCAACACCGGCAGAAGAAGCATCAGGCACAGACGTATTTTTCTCGTCAGGTTCATTGAATAATCACCGCCGGATTCCATCAACATCCAGTCGGTCGGCAAAAGGGCTTCACCCATTAGCAATGCCGATATTATAGCACCATTTCCAGCAGAAAGAAGATTATATGAACATTTTCCTCGCCGCGAACATCTGCCTTGCGTGAAGCTCCCGGGTTCGTTCAGCCCATGAGAAAGTAAAAAACGGCTTCGTTTGCTAATCCCGACAAGCGGCTGATTTGTTCAAGCGGCCAGAGCAACCATTTGGTCATTCGCTTTAGCCTTGGCCCACACCGTTGGTGTGAACTTTTAATCTGGGCGATTCCGGCCGCTGGCGAACGGGTTGATCCCGTGTCGCCGGCAAACCAAAACACGAGCGCACCGCAAGCGGTTTGAAATTGGCAGACGGGACTTTCTGCGTGGCTGAACTGCCGGTGCTCCCCGGTGACAAGCCTGATATTTCAAGCCGGACTGGTCGGCTCGCCGATCGTCGTGTGGATGACCTTGAGCAAATCGTCGTGGTCAATCGGCTTGTGGAAATACGCCACGGCGCCGCTGCTCGCGGCCCGTACCTTGTATCTGGGGTCGTCGCTGCCGGTAATGATGATGATCGGGATTTTTTTGGCTGCGTCCAGCCGGTGGAACCAATCCATCACCCGAAAACCGTCCCACGGCACGCCGTCCACGGCGGGCGGAAAAGTGAGGTCCAGCAAAATCAAATCGGGATTTTCCGTCCGTGCGATGGCGACGGCTCGCGCGCCGTCCAGGGCCGTGAAGACCTGATAGCCGGCCCCCTGAAGTTTCATGGAAACCGTCCTGAGGATGATCTCATCGTCATCCACCACCAGAATTTTTTTCACGCGCCCGGATGTGGATTCAGTACTCGTAAAATATCATGGTTGAAACACAGTTCATATTCTTCCCGCTTAAAATTGCCCGTGGCGTATTCGAGCGGGCTGACAATGGAACTAAGCCACGCCGGATGTGTTATGTCAACTGCCAAAGCGGGCTGCGCTTCAGGATTCGAGGCGGGCCGGTTTCACGCGGGTTTTGTTCCCTCCGGCCACTCGTTTTTGGCGCTGTCCAATCGTGACAATCTTCATTTGAAATTGAAGTAAAAGAGGCTATATTATGCACAGATGAATCATCGTCCGTTTGAGATGTTCTGCGAGATGATTGACGGCCTTCCACCCGAGGCGGTGCTGAAGGCCGCCGCGGTGGAGTTGGGCCTGTTGAACGGAGACCTGGCCTCGGGACGAACCGTGCCAAGCCAGGATACCACGTTGATTCGGACCTTTTGCCGGTTTCTTGAAGGAGCGACTCATGGCAGGCTGGTCTTACCTCCCACCATGCCGATGACATACTGGATATTCTACGAAAGAACCGTGGAGCGGCTGGTTGCGGCGGGGGAACTGCCGCGTAATGCGAAGGAAGATTTTGAAGCCGCAAACCACGCTGCCTTTTTCCGCATCATGGCTTGATCCCCTGGCTTATTGATGCGGGACTTGAAGCCCGGCACACTGCTTCAAACGGCAGCGGGTCAAACCTGTATCGGCTTGAAATCGGAAATTCTTTCCCAACCCGTTCAATACGCCTGCGAGCGAATACGGGGTGCGCAATCCTGGCTATAAAGACGAGACAGGATTCCATTTTGGGTCGTGGTGCCACAGATTGTGAAATCAAAAGGGCGCATCTGGGCCGGTCAAAGCGCAGATACGCCCCACGCGCCCCAGGGCAGAAGATTGCTGGAGCCAACGCAAGGCAATTAAGCACACTACAAGCAGTTGGGCAATGCCTCTATCGGCAACGATTGTGTTACGCTTGAGGTGATGCTCGGTTAGATTGTGTGGTGGATTGTTAAAAGAAAACGGCGGACGTGGGAATTTGCGAAAACGCCGCGTCCGCCGCCGGAGCAATCGGGTTGATAATTGCGCTCTAAGCTTATCGCCGTCCGCATTGGAAATCAAGGAAATTCGGGGCGCGCCGCGTGCCAGTCAGAGGTGCGACACGCCCCTACGCGCCCCGGAAAGAAAGAAACGGGGCAGGCGTGGGGCATAAAAAAGCAATTCGCGCGCCGTTAATTGGCGATGCTCGCTTGTGAGGCCCTTTATTGACGGCGTGTTTGCGCCACAATTTCCAAGTGGCGTGGATGCAGGCAAAAAGGGCCTTGGTTGAAATAGCTGGCCCGATACCAGCAAAGAGTCTTCACATCCAGGCATCGGGAATATTGTCTACAGCCTGCTATCGGTTCCGCCCGGCAAGTTACTCCAATAGGTAAATTCTTTTCAGGCTTGTTGTTAGGTCTATTCATCCGCTCGATTCTGGATTATAGATAATTTAAACCAGCGGTTCCGAAAGTCAATTATCAACACCGAAGCGCACCATGACCGCATTGCCCCATTTTGGCGTGAAGTTTGCTGCAAACATCGCCGGAGTTGATGCATTTTCGCTGTCCGCTATGGATCCCGCATAGAGGTTTTGCCGTGGCACTGCCGGGACAGCGACTCCAAATTGGTTGTGCCACACTTCTGAACGCCGGGTGAAGGCGTATAAACCTCGCACCACAGGGCCGGATGAAAGTCCGGCCCTTGTTTTTGTTTTTCACGAATCATCCGTTATCTACGCGGGCTTGATGCACTCCGGCGAATCG
Organism: uncultured Verrucomicrobiae bacterium; assembly: GCA_963754775.1. Lineage (GTDB taxonomy): Bacteria > Verrucomicrobiota > Verrucomicrobiia > Limisphaerales > UBA11358 > UBA11358. Next base: position 21,398 of record CAVWHM010000037.1, on the reverse strand, counting down.
TTTTTGGCCCTGTTCACCAGCTTGGACACGCGGCGACAATCCATCGCCTCGACACGAACATTGGGCGGTATTTTAACCCAAACCCGTTCTGTTTGTCTTGCAACCATCACTAATCTTCCGTATTATCCGCTGCCAGTTCGGTCTCAGTTGAAAACAGAAAATCATAACCCACTCAGACTTTATGAACCGCTATCGAACTGGTGCCATTCGTTTCCCGTTGTTCGTTACCCTTGCGTTGTTGTTCAACCCGGGCCTCCGCTCATGCGCCACCACAGTCTATGTTTACAACTCGTTTGGACCGGGAAACACCTATAATTCGGGAATTGTTTGGGCCGTCAGCGGTGCTGCCGCTTCCAGCGGCTACCGGGGCCAGGCCGAGTTTTTTGTGCCGTCCATATCCGGTTCCCTGAGCACCATTCAACTGGCCACGTATCTTGTCAGCGGCTCGCACCTCTCCAACTTTTACCTCGCGCAGGACAGCGGCAGCGGCGTCCCGGGCGCCATTCTGGAGAGTTGGATGAACGTGCAAAACGTCAATGGATTGCTGACCCTCAACCCCACCACCCAACTCCTGCTCCAGGCAGGACAGGAATATTGGCTCTGCGACGAGCCGCCGCCGCCAATTCATTCAACGGCTGGTTCGAAAACAACCAGAACATCGCGAACGGTTTTGCCTTTGAAACCGCAGAGTGGAGTTGGGGTGCGATAACGGATCACGCCCCGCCTAGCGGCGTCTTCAGCGTCAGCGTCACACCCGTGCCCGAACCCACAACCACTGCGCTGATACTCCTCGGGATTGTCCTGCTTGCCCGCCGCGGCCGGCGTAACTCCGCCGCCAGGTAACAGTCTCTTCGACAGGCCGCGTCGAACACGGCCTTCCTGCCGCGTGAGGCCCAAGGCCCTTTACGCGGGCTTGATGCACTCCGGCGAATCGTTTTTGGCATTGTTCACCAGCTTGGACACGCGGTAATAATCCATGTCCCCGGCGGGATGGATAAAAACTGTCCAAATCAACCTTCCTCAGCGCGTCAAAACATAAGCGTCTGACGGACCACGCCGTGAAACACAAGCTATTGCTTCAGCAGGCGCGGCGAGCGATGACGAATAATTCGTAACAGTCACAAACGCGATGAGAAGAATAGCGTTTCAAGCCGGCACACACCGGCTTGAAAAATGCGCACTTCGCCACCGAGCCGTATTCAAACAATCGTGGCCTTGCGTTTGCAAGCCAACCCGCGACGCACGACGAGCGGAACCAGGGCGAGGCCGAGCAACGCAAACGGTGACGGCTCCGGGACGGCAGAAACGTCCGTGACTGTCGTACCGACTCCGATCTCGTCGAGCTCCTGTCCGGCATTGGCTTGGTAGTAGAACTGTTGGGCCTGGAACGCCGGCCCATTGATCAGGACCGAGGCATTCGGTGGGCCGAGCACGGCGCCCGGATCCACGAAGAGGTTGACAAGCGTAGTGCCCCCGCTCCACTGGACCAGTTGCAACAAGAAGAAATCCACGATCCCGTCGCCGGCGGAAACCCCGGCCGGAAGGCCGTTTAGAGTGATTGCGCCGCCCGCGTCCTTGTTCACCTCGATGTCCGGAAGGACCGCGGTCGGTTGTTGGATGTCAACTTGCGCGCCGCTGACGGCTCCAACGGCGGTCAGTTCCTGGAAGCTAATCCAGAGGTCGCTCCCGGCATTGCTGAACGGTGCCGCGAAAGGACGGGACGCTGCTCCCGGCGCCTGCGTCAGGAGCGCTTCACCAGTCGATGGCAGTGCCCACGGGTAACTCAGCGTCGGCTGTTGACCGAACATTGCGCCGCTGATTTGCGTCCAAGGCGCGCCCCAGCCGGTCCCCAGGGCCATGGTCGGCAGCGGTTGATTCACCGCGTAATTGAAGCCCTCGTACGCGAGTATGCTGGCCGCGGCTTCGCGTGCCGGTCCTATCGCAAAGACGAGCACAAGCGAAGCGGCCAAACGATACGCCGAGGCTCGGTGAGCCACGTGGAATTTAGAGTTTTTTTTCATATAGAGTGTTCAGTTTGTAGTTTGCGCACTTCGCTACCGAGCCGTATTCAACCAATCGCGGCCTTGCGTTTGCGAACAAACCCGGCCCGCACGGCGAGCGAGACCAGGGCGAGCCCGAGCAACGCATATACTGACGGCTCCGGGATGGCGGAGGCGGATACCTGAGCGTCAATCAATGCCGTCATGCTATTGCCAGTAAGGCCGCCCACAGCGTAGGTCAGCGTGTCACCCGCACTGAGAAGAAGCGGCCCGGATGAAAGCGGGACATCGCTTCCCGGCCCAAAACCAAGTACGCTGCCACTGGCCAGCACAACATTGTTCTCCAAAAGATACACACTGCTCACTGTGCCGACGGTATCAATGCCTTGGAACACGCCTTGAAACGTATAGATTCCGTTTACTGGAGCGGTGAACTGCACCATGGCGTACTCATCGTTGGGACCGGCATTCATCGCCAGCATGCCGGGATCGAACAACGAGATTTCCGACCCACTGGTGGTTACGGTTTGGAAGCATTGTTGTTCCGTTATGGAAGACACCCATGAAGTTGCCTAACGGCGGAGACTGCCAGGAATCAATGAACGGACCCGGCGCTGAGGCGATCGGCACAGAGGCGGTCAATAGATTAAAAGTGGAACCGAGTGGAACAGTTTCAAAGCCGTAGGTCCAAACGCCATTGGGATTGGCGACGGGCGAGAACTGCAACGACGGATCATACTGGGCCGATGCCAGCCGCGCTGTCCCGACCAACAAACCCAGAAGCACTGCGATTGCGCCGTTTTTTCCGAAGGGAATTTGCCCTTTGATGACGCGCCGCGCCTTGATTGACGTTGCGCGGGTGAACAGTGATAACGCTGTGACCGAATACGAAACCAATCTGGTCTGACAATAGGTTTTCATAGTTTGTTTTCTTTCCTTGGTAGCGTGACGGCTGCCCCCCTGACTCCTCTCAGCCAAGGACGACGGCGCGCCACTGGTTTTTGAGTCAAAAGCCATTCTACAGGAACCCTAAAGAAGAAATCAATATAAACTTATTCACATCCGCGTTACATTTGCGTTATCCGATCGGGAAGATGATTTGTCCGCGGCAACTGTTTTTGTATGCCGCTGCTTGTGCGTTGGCGGGTGTAGTGGCGGATTCGGGCAGTGGCATATAAGATGCCGGCCCATTTTTTTAAGGGTAGCCGAATCTGGGGCCACCGCCTGAATCCTGGTTGCTATCTCACCATATTATCCCTCTTCGTTCCACACTCGGATAATTTGATCATATTCCCTTTTGGGTAGTTGTGTCATCGTGTCGGTTTTCGATAAACCATTATAGTTTGAAACGGCATTTTAATTGTCGTCAAAGACTTGGAACTAAATTGTCTGTTGAGGTTGGGAGCAGAACCATCATCAGCAAATCCAGGAACCTCTGTTCGATTAAAGTTTGTCTGTTTGATTGGCATAACGCGTGCGTCAACGGCGGCCTTTCGATGGGGCTGAACGTTTGGGCACCTGCCATCGCGATGGAAGGAAACTTGTGAAATCGGCCTGTGCTGGCATGGGAAGTTTGGTCGCGTGGGTTTTTCTCGTCACGAATGTTTTTGCCCAGTCCATTCCAAATGGCGACGGGGGCGTTGGAACCAACAATTATGACTCACCGTTATCTGCCGTTCCCGACTACGGGTCGAATCTCTGGCTCTCAATCAACTTATCAAACGGTGCCGTCCACTTGCTCCTGCACAACACTGAGCCCGGAGTGCTGTACCTCATCCGAAGCCGGGAGGATTTGGCTGCCGGCTCATGGTATTGCGAAGAGACAGTGACGGGAACAATCGCCGCCACGACGACGCCGGCCACTCTAAACACCAGCGAGCGAACGAACAGATTGTTCATTCAAGCGCTCACTTGGATGACAAATACCGCCGCTGGAACAACCGTCATGATGGCAATCGGCGGCGAGCGCATAATGGAATTAACTGCAAATGGAGACGTGATTTCCTGGGGCGGAAATCATTATGGTGAATTAGGGGATTATACCCGTCTGGAGGGCACTAACCCGGTTCATGTGATTGGACTGACCAGGATAACGAAAATAGCTTCCAGTTTAAACTACTCATTGGCAATTGATTCGAGCGGGTTGCTTTGGTCCTGGGGACAACTCGACGGCGGTGATAACGAAACCAATGTTCCTACGCAGGTTTTTGGGATGACGAACATAATAGCGATTGCGGCGCATGGCCAGGAAGCCTCTTCTGATCCCGCAGTGGCTGTAAAGGCTGATGGTACAGTTTGGATGTGGGGCATGTCGTATTGCGATACTTATGGGTTTCCCCCGGTTCAAATTGCAGGGCTTTCCAATGTTGTCTCGGTGACAGCTGGAAACTGTCAGACTTTTGCATTGATGACTAATGGCGCAGTTTGGATGTGGGGAAGTGGAAATGAAGTCCCCGCTCCCGTTTCAGGGTTGAGCAACATTGTGGCCATTTGCGCCGGCGATTATCATACGCTGGCATTGGCTTCTAATGGTGTTGTTTGGGCATGGGGTGATAACTCTGCCGGACAGCTGGGTGATGGTGGAATTGAAAATTACAGCGCCGCACCGGTCATGGTTGTTGGACTCACGAATGCGGTTGGAATTGCCGGAGGAACCTGGCATTCGGTGGCTGTGGATGCACAAGGCAGATTGTGGGTATGGGGTGCTGATGATTGGGGACAATTGGGTGATGGTGGTTCTGCCGGAATCGCCAGCCGGCCCGTTCAAGTTCCCGGTATCAGTAACATCGTTTCCATAGCCGCTGGTTCGTATGCTTCCGTCGCTTTGGACGATGACGGCAATCTGTGGCAATGGGGCGCAGGAAGTGATTGGCCCTTTTTCGAGTCATGGAATGGTGAAGACGGGTATCCCAGGCTGTCTCCGACATACGTTGATTTTTATAACGGGCAATTGCCTGACTTGCAGATTTTAAGCGGCAATAATCAAACACCGCATGCGGGGTTGGAATTCCAAAGCCTTTGGTTTTCCGGGTAACCGATGCCAACGGCTTGGCTTTAAGCAATGCGCCTGTTTCGGTGGAAGTCATCAGCGGCGACATGGAATTGCGAACCGTCAGTGGCGGGAACAATTATAAAGGGCTTCGACTGACAACCGATGCCAACGGCGAGGTTTCCTTGATCGGGTATGTGGACAGAACTTCAGCAATCCGAACTGTGTTGTCAGAGTGCTTGCCGCCAGCCGTGAACGAATCGTGGAGGCGGATTTTAATGAAACACTCGTCCCGCCGCCCACCATCAGCATTACGAGTCCGGCTGATGGCGGTGCATATCTTGTTGAACCAAATCAATCCCTGGCCATAACAGTTGATGCACAAGCCGCGCCCGGTGCTTCCATTCAGGAAGTGGATTACTATTATCAAACAAATGGTGGGACTATGGTCTTGTTGGGTGTTTCAACGCAAAGCCCGTATTCATTCATTTGGACAGACAGCTTGTGGTGGACAAATGCTTTTGTTGGCCAATATACCCTGTCGGCAGTTGCCGTGGACAATGCCGGCGTGCAGTCTGATACTCAAAGTGTAAACATAACAATTGCTCTGGACTCTGACGGTAATGGGATGCCGGATTATTGGGAGCTTACAATATTTCGGTCATTTGGGCGTTGACCCCGACGCCGACCCGGATGGTGACGGCATTAGTAACTTGCAGGAATACCAAAACGGCACCGATCCGACGGATTATTACAATGGGAATTTGCCCCACTTGGAAATTGTGGGCGGCAACGACCAGGCCGGGAATTATGACTCATTTCTGCCGCAGCCGGTGAGCATAAAAGTGATCGGGATCGCAATTCTTTTCCACATCCATGGCCAATGCGCCCGTGACTTTCACCGTAACCAACGGGACGGCATTGCTTGCTGCGACAACCAATGGTGTTCCTGCCAACTCCATTGTTTTGCGGTCGGATTCAAATGGTCAGGTTTTGGCTTGGGTCTATTTTCCCCCGTCCAGTTCCAATCCTCCCGACAGCACGATTTTGGTCAGTGCTTCCAGCGGAGCCGGTTCTGTCGCCGTCACCGTCAACGAATTTGTGCCGATGGGCCACTGGCGTTTTGACGACACGAACACCTGGGCCGGCGACTGAAGGCCAGTTGCCCTTGTTGGCTGTCAATGTGGCTGGCATTCCCGGTTGGAGCAGCAATGCGATGTTGGTGGACGCCAGCAACCCGGCTTCGCTTTCCTATAACGTCGTGGAAACCAATGGCAGTACCAACATCAATTGTCAGGTGGGATCGGTGTTGTTTTGGTTCAAGCCGGATTGGAGCAGTGCCAACGCCGGAGGCAGTGGTCCGGGCACTTGGGGCAGGTTGGTTGAGATGGGCAGCTACAACCCCGCTTTCACCAATGGTTGGTGGGGGTTGTACCTCAGTCCCGATGGAACTCAATTGTTGTTCGGCACCTCCGCCAACGGCGGCGGCATGACAAATTTAACCGCAATCGTCTCATGGTATTCCAATGAATGGTATCAGATTGCCCTGACCTACTCATCCACGGGCAGCGCCTTGTATGTAGACGGCCAATTGTTGGCCAATGGGGCTGGCGTGACTTATTTTCCGAATGCCGATGAGTTGACCGATGGTTTCAGAATCGGCAGTGATCAGGATGGAAACGACCAGGCTGCAGGCGCTTTCGACGAACTGGAAACATTCAATTATCCCTTAGACGCGGCCAATACCTATACACACGGCAGCGAAATTCCCGACTGGTGGGAGGTCAAGTATTTTGGTCGCGTCGGCATGGATCCCAATTTCGCACCAGCCGGAGATGGCTTTACGCTTTTGGTTGATTATGAACGCGGCTTAGACCCCAATGTCATCCGGTTCAACCTGGAATTTCCCAGCAGTCATGTGAATACCAATGCTGTGACGGGTATTAATTCAATTATCAGTGGCACACCATCTTATATGGCGGTGCTTGTAAACGACACGAATCAAGCCGATGCTGTCTGGCAGGCTTACAGTCCAAACGTCGTGATCAATCTGGATGCGGGTGATGGAGATTACAGCGTCATGGTCGGTCTGCGAGGATCGCCGCCTGATGCAGCCCAGACCTGGCTGGAAACAACGTTGACACTGGACACCGTGCCGCTGGTTCTGACAGTTTCCAGTCCCGGCAGTGGCACGGTTTCGCAACCCATGATCCAACTGCAAGGTTGGGCGAGCAAAGCTTTGAGCCGCCTGACCTATGACATGAGCAATGCGGCGAGCGCTTTCACCAATCAAATCGGTTGTGTGACCGACGAGTTCTATGACACCAACCTGATGAAATTCACCACTAATTATTTCCAGTGTTACGACATCGGACTGACGAAGGGCGCGAATACAATAACACTCCACGCGATGGATTTGGCGGGCAACACGGCCACCACCAATATCAGTTATATGCTGGATTACGGCGGCGACACGACGCCACCGGTGTTGAGCCTTGTCTGGCCGCAGAACGGCACACAAATCAGCGGAAGCAACTTCACAGTGCAGGCACAAGTGGACGATGACACGGCGACGATTACCGCTGCGATTGTGGACAGCAACGGCGACACGAACATCATTCAGGGACTTGTCGAGAGCAGTGGCGCGGTTTGGGTCAATAATCTGCCATTGGCCAATGGGACGAACTGGCTGACCCTCATAGCCAAAGATGCAGCGGGCAACGCAAGCACGACCAATCTTTATGTGATTGATAACGACGTGGGCTTGGCGATCAATCCTTTAACCCGCGACCAGTTGAATCAATCCTCCGTGACGGTGACCGGTTCGATCAATGATTCCAGCAGCGCCGTGACAGTCAATGGCGTGGGGGCGACAGTGAACAGTGACGGCAGTTGGGTTGCGGACAACGTACCGGTGAATCCGGCGGGAACAGCGGGATTAAATGTGCAAGTCGGTGACAACTCCGGCCATCAGCGGGCGGCGCAAAATGTCTATCAGACGCAACCGGTGACGGTGGGAATGGCCAGTTATTCGGGCTATAACAGGATATATTCAGGTACGTTGGACGAAGAGGACAACTCGGTTTGGACGCATCAATCGGGAGGATCTCAAACGGGGCACGAAATCAGCAGCGGGTCTTGGATTCCATTTCAACCTCCAGGCAGCAACGCATGGAACGTCAGCATTCCGGCGGGTTTCAGCCCGAATTGGAACGGGGCAAACTTCGCCGGAGCCTACCATATCTGGGAAGAAGCCTCGACAAGCGTTTACCTCAACGACCAGCAAGAAACGGACACAACACGAACCCGTGTGATGATTGAGCCTTCGGGCCAGACGGCTGCGGGTATGACCAGGTCATATCTGGTGCAGGCGCAGGCATTGGAATTTTATGATCCGGTCTCAGCGTTGCTTTACTATTCTCCGTATGACCTGCCGGTGCCGGCTTCGGAAATGAGAATTCAAGGGATGCCGTTGGTGGACAACGGCTCGGGTGCGGGTGAAATGATCCTGCAAGCGCCTGCAAACGCTAACGTGGATGTCACACCGATGGCTCCGGGAAATTACATCTTCGATGTGCAGGCCACTGAATTGGATATGCGACTGGCGGTGGACAATAATCGCGATGGCCAGATCAATTTTGATAACAGCGATGCCACGACACCAGCCAAACCCTTCCGCTTTTGGATCAATGACTCGCAGGAACACGGCGATGATGAATCAGCCATCGGCGCGGATGACCAAATTCCGGGAATAGCATTTACTAACATGCTACAATCGCAATATCCAAACTATCGTCATAATCAAATTCAAGGACGAAGTGATTTGGTTAATTTCTTTCCAGTTGTACTGTGCTTAAGCAACACCCTGCAAACTTTGCCACCCTCTGGTGGCTATGAATATCATCTTTACCAGGCTGATAGCGCGAGGATAGGCGGGTCAGTCAAATTCGTTTATACTTGCCTGACTCCAACCAACGCTTTCGACTACCTTACCAACACAGCCAGTTTTGGCTATGGAACCAACTTTGATGAGGCGGCAATGACTGCGGACACCATTCCCGTGAACCATGATGTCATGCTGGACACAAACTTCTTGGCATACATTCAGAACACCGGCGGCACAGGCGTGATCCTGCTGGAAGGATGCGCGGCAACACCGCACCCGTTGATGCTGGAAATCTGGCGCAATGGCAAACTGCTGACCGGAGTTCCATTGTATTTGAGTATCACCGGTGTGGAGCAGATGTTCCGGCATGTGAACCTCTCCTATGTGAACGGGTCAGTGGAAGTCCCCGCCCGTACCGACGCGCCGAACGAACCCCCCACCAGTGCTAAAAACTTTGTGTTCCTCCACGGCTACAACGTCAACCAGCAGGAGGCACGAGGAGTGCTTTCGGAAGTGTTCAAACGCATGTATTGGTCCGGCTCAAAGGCGAAGATTTTACGGCGTGACGTGGAACGGCGCTGAATCAAAGGGTACATTTCCTTTTTATAATTACTTCACGCCAAACTACCACACGAATGTGGTAAATGCCTTACAGACCGCGCCACAACTTGCGGATTTTCTCAGCAGCTTATCAGGGGATACAGTGGTGGCGGCTCACAGCTTGGGTAATATGGTCGTGTTAAGCGCCATCAGTGATTACAATGCGCCGATTGACACATACTTCATGATTGATGGCGCCGTGCCTATGGAAGCCGTTCAGGAGACATGGCCAATGATCCAAATATGATTTATTCCACTTGGCGACCGTATTCCAACCGACTTTACGCCAGCGATTGGTGGCAGTTGTTTCCGACCGGCGATGCACGCAGTACATTGTCCTGGAACAATCGTCTGGCCAATTTGCGGAACACCGACATTTACAATTTTTATTCCAGCGGTGAAGAAGTATTGCGAGAAGATATAACGTGATCCGCCAGCCGGCGTGTTGGGCGGAGGCAGCGACGGAGATTGTGGAGAATTGGGACGGCCAGCCTTATGGAAGCTACGCTTGGGTGTGGCAGGAAAAGGGCAAAGGCACTTGATTACACGATAGGTTTTATCGGCAGCACGCATGGCGGCTGGAAATTCAGCAGCTATTGGAGCGATCCTCTGGCAATCCCTTGCCCTCCAGCCATCATGAATGACACGCCAGCTTCAACATTGCAAAGCCAGCCGATGTTTAGTGTTCAACTCGACAGTGAACGACCTCCTTGATGTTGACTTGCTGGGCTGATGAGATGGCCAGCGCGTATGCGCAGGCTAATCGTGACCGTATCTTGTCCGATGCTATTCCTGCACTCACGTTGCCAGTAGGGGCGAATTCATGACATTTTGCGCCGCATTGGAACTACACATAATTTTAATATGCAGAACGAATTTGAAAGCGGCTGGCCATCAGCCGTTCACGAGTCAACGGATGTCGAAGCCTATAAATGGCATCATTCGGATTTTGATTATGTGGCTTATCCATTTACCCACGAATTGTTCGATAAAATTGTAATCCTTGGAAACCTAAATAATTATGAAAAACTTCATCTGTTAATTCTTACTGGCGTTGCAATCAATTGTGCTTGCGCGCAAGCTACCGTAAACATGAATGGAAAGTAACACTTAAAGTGGTGGACGAAGCTGGCAAACCAGTCGCTGATGCCAATGCGAGTGTGGGTTATTTTTCCAATCGTACCGGGCTTCAATAAAAGGTCTGACCGATACGAATGGTGTTTTCACTGCATCTCATTCTGCTTATTCGGGATTATTAAGATTTGCTGCGGAAAAAGCAGGTTATTACACGACTACGGGGATCCGTAATATGATTTAGGGTTTAACTATGATCCAGTGAAATGGAATCCACTACAGACCATATTCTTAAACGAATCGGCAAACCTATCCCTATGTATGCGCGCAAAGTGCAGATTGAAATTCCGGAAATAAACAAGCCGGTAGGATTTGATTTAGTGGAGGGAGATTGGGTGACTCCATACGGAAAAGGGAAACAAGCCGATTTCATCTTTCAAGCCGAACGACGTTGGGTCAGTCGTAATGATTTTGATATCGACAGTGAAGTTGAAATTTTCAAATCCGGGCGATGGCCTGGTTCCTGTTTGCAGTTTCACTGAATCAAGGCAGCGAACTCCGTCTGTCTGCCAAGGCTCCTTCGGAAGGTTATGTTCCAGAATTTTCAAAAGGCTTGAGTCATACACCTGGCAATGGCTGGAAAGATAATGAGCGTGATGGAAATAAGGAGCAAAACTATTATTTCCGCGTCCGTACTGTGTTGGATGAGCAAGGCAATGTGAAAAGTGCGCTATATGGAAAAATTTATGGCGACTTTGCCCTTGACCCTATCAATTCAAAGACGACATGGATTCTTTTTCACATATTACCTCAATCCCGAACCAAATTCTCGCAACGTCGAATTCGATCCGAAACAGAATTTATTCAAAAACTTGAAACCAGATGAAGGAGTTAGCGAGCCTTGAATCGAAATGAGGAAACTCGTTTGGAAGACCAGACCATGCGCAATCTGGCGGTTGAGGCGCCACAACTGTTGGAGTAAATATCAGGCCGTTCTGAAGGGAAGTTTTCATGTAAAAATGCGGAGGAATGCAATACGGACGCGCATTATCCGTTGCAAAGCGACATCCGCGATGTCATCGCCTACTATTATGCCGGTTCGTTGACGGATGCCATGCTGGGGTTGGTCGAAAAAACCGGCGCTGACGCGCAAATGAACCGCGCAACGCCGCCGAAGCCCGGCGCACGCTCCAATCCTCACATTGACCATCACCCGGTTTCTTTCACTCGATGCCGTTTTGTGATACCGCATCCTGAGTCGCTAACGATTGGCGGCTAGCGGTTTGACTTGCGAATTCCGGGCCGCGCGGTGGCATTAAAGGTGCTCAAAATACAGGCCGTCTCGGATGAAAAAAGCTGTTCCATTGTCTGCCGTTCTCCTGCTGCTGTTCCGATTGCCGGCAGCGGGCCAAACGTCGCCTGCTTTGCAAATCAACAATTCCTATCGCTGTCGCCGCTCTGTCCTGGACTGGCGGATCGGCTCCGCTCTTTTCCCTCCAAACCACCACCAATTTGTCGCCACCGGTTATATGGACCGACCTGGCAGGAGTTGCGGGGACGGGAAACTTCAATGTGTTAATGGCCAATCCGCAACAGTTCTTCCGGCTCGCGCAAATAACGCCCATTTTCCAATTCGCCATTTTCTATAACCTCGATTTGGAGACTGCCGTTGCCCAGACTACCGTAATCACCGGACCGGTGTTCTCCAATGGCGGCCTTTGGTCGGGGTCAAGCGTCCTCACCTTTGCGAATACGGTTTCCGCCGTCGGCATAGCCACAAACACTCCCAACGATCCGTTCTGTACTGGTTATATTGGCAGCGGCAAATCCACTTACTTGCTTGCCGGGCAGCCAATGTCCGGAGCCGCCCCATTGGCGCTGACAGGCTTCGGCACCAATATCAGCACTGCCGTCACCCGGAGCATTCTTAATTTGCCGCCTCCCGCGTATGCCATGGGAACTCCGGCTGCCTATTCGACGACCGGTGCGGTTTATTTGGCCAATGATGTTGATCTCTATCTCACCAACTCTCCCGTCGGTACCAATTGGGGCGCCCTCACGCCCAGAGGCACCAACATGATTCTCTATTATCAGGATGCAGCCAACATTCCCTATCTGACCTCGGTCACGTATGATTTTTATTTGCTTACGAACAGGAGCACACACACCATTTTTTCCACCAACAATGCTACTTCAGACCAGTTCACCAACATCGTCTATGCCGGCTATTCGTTTCTGACGAATGCCATCTTCTATGATTGGCGCGAAGGTTGGAACGGAGGCTCCGGCCCGCCGAAAAAAGTCCAAGCCGTCCAGATTAACATCGCAAAATTCAATATCTGGCTCACTAATACCGCGGCCAATAGTGGCAGCCAATACAACAACCAGTGCATGAATGACAAATCCCACCCGATTGACTCCATTTATGTCTATAACGCTGTTCCTTTGACCAGCACGACCCTCCCGGCGGTGCGCGTCGTCAACGGAGCAATGTTGCCGTCGCAGACAGCGCCCTATGGTTTCACGGTCGTCACACCGATGCCGATGTATGTGTATGGCAATTACAATGCGTCAAACAGCTTCGGCTCATCTCTCAGCCAAAACAGCACTACCTACACCTGGCCGGCCGCGCTCATGGCCGACGCCATCACCATCCTTTCCCCCAATTGGAATGATGCCACAACCAGTCTGAGACCAACCGCATCCTCCATCACCGTTAACGCCGCATGCCTTGCGGGCATTGTTCCATCAACAAATACAATGTATAGCGGCGGGGTGGAAAATTATCTCCGCACGCTGGAGAATTGGTCAAGTTCCTCCCTGTGGTATAACGGCTCCTTCGTGGCGATGTTCCCTAGCCAATATGCGACCAATTACTGGCAGCAAACCGGCAACTTATTATACTCGCACCCAACCGCAGATTTGCTTACGACACGAATTTTGTCCGGCAAACTGGTTTGCCGCCGCTTACCCCGACAGTTGTAAATCATGTGACGCCATAATTTGCGCGCATCCAGTCTGCAAGTTGCTTTACAACGGAAACGCGCGAACGCCACCGAAACCCGCACACGCTCCTATCCTCACCTTAAATATCGGCACGGTCTGTTTCCGCGATGATTGCCTTTCTCTGCGTTGCTGACGATGGGCAGCGAGCTATTCAGAATTGGCGAGGAATCGGCCGCAGCGCCTGGTTTTTGCTGATTCTTGAGCGCCGCCATGCATCACACATTCTTCTGCGACAAGCAACACAGATTAAAATACACTGCTTTGGAAGCATTAAAACAAAGACATGATTGAAACCGATTCATCCGGCACGCCGGCCATCCACGCTTACGCGGCTTGCTGTCGCCTCAATCGGATTGGTTGTGCGGAGTCGAAATCGCAAATCATGAATCCTGTTCCATGAAAACTTCTACTCTAATTACCATCTTTTGCGCTCTTATCCTTTCCCCGGCTCACGCCGGCACGATCGCCGTGGATCCAACCAGTGGAGTTGAGGGGTTGGTTTCGGGCTATGGAGGACTTACTCTGGGTTGGGAGTTTCAGGTCTCGGCCACCAATGGGATTACCGTTGATGGGTTGGGATTCTGGGACTATCAATCAGATGGCTTTTTATTCAGTCAAACTTTTGATGTTGGTTTATGGGATGCATCCTCGGGTACTTTGCTGCGAGAATCAGTCGTCACCTCGGGTTCAGCATTGAAATCGTCACTTGATCCGGATGGCGGATGGAGGGTCAATTCCGTTTCACCGTTGTTTTTGGCGCCAGGCTTCTACCGGATTGGTGCGCTAATGCCGGTAAGCGGTGCCAATGACATTGTTAGTGACCCCGCAACCTTCCAATCCGCGTCAGGCGTCAGCTTTGTGGGCTTTCTCCGTCAAATTGGCAGTTCAACCCTGGCGATGCCAGATACGGGGCCACCATATCCGAGTGCTGTTTGGTTTGGACCAACATTCACGTTCACACTCGGGCCTTTGCCGCCGTCAGCCGCCGTCGTCGCCCCCGGTACTTACACAGCAACACACGGCACAGGCGGATTGAATACGCTGCTGCGGAACAGCGGTGCGCCTCGCACCTATCAGATGCAATTTACGCCTGCCGCGTTGGGCGGCCTGCCGGTAGGCGCCTCGATTACCGAACTACGATTCCGGTTGGAGACGAACACCCCTGCCTTTCCCGCCAATGTTGTCACCTGGTCTGATTACGAGGTGACATTGGCTCAAGCAGCCAACTCAATATCAAGCATGAGTCCGAATTTTGCCTCGAATATGCGCTCGCCCGTGCTGGTAAAGAACGGCGCGCTTTCCATCAGTGCCTATTCATTCACCACGGGTACCACCCCCAATCCGTTCGGTTCACTCGTTGTCTTTGATACACCTTACGTTTATCAAGGCGGCGATCTCGTGATGCTCTTCAGTCACACCGGCAGCGACTCGGCGAACACCGCATTTCTTGATGCCGTGACTTCGACAACTCAGGGCTACGGAACTGATTTCCGCGCATTGAGTGCAAGCACCTTTAACGCGACCAGCGGGAGTGCGTCATCAGTGACAATCGCGCAAATCGTATTTACTTACCATCCGCTCCAAACCATTTTCCGCGACGGAACCAATGTGGTGATTGTCGGCACAAACGGACCGCCCGGAGGGACTTATAACCTCATGGTTTCCACCAACAGCGCATTGCCAATTTCCCAATGGACTCCAATTGCGACCAACCAGTTTGATACTGGCGGCGGTTTCCGCTACACCAATGCCATCAATGCGAATTTCCCAATGCGGTTCTTTTGCGTCGCACTACCTGGAACCTGAGTACAGTCGAGTGGTCTAACAAGGCGCGCGGCTGTTTGAAAAGATTCGCGCAGTGAGCGAAAGAGATTTACCGGCGGTCCGAAAGTTCGGGTCGCCGGTTTGCTTTTCAGAGATTCGGTTCGCGCGGATAGCGGTTACGGGACAGCATTCATCCTCGCCCGGAACTCGCGGGGGGTGAAAAACGGGAATCGCCCAAGCTGGGTTTTGTGGTTTAATCCTTGATAGAAATTCGCAAATCTGATTGGATAAACCCATGATAAAGGCCACAGATAGAAAAGTCACCTGTGCATGCCGCTGTGCATGCACTTTGGCCTAATAATAATGTTAGCCCACAGCACGTATGTTCTATGATACCGACAAGGGTTTGTGGTACATGGTTGTTTACTGGGCCGTTGTGACGTCCGTATTTGGTGTTTCGTTGCTGCTTGCACTGAAGTTGGCGAGCATCGAATTGGAGCGTGCGGAAAAGATCGCGGTCATTTTGGTTTCGTCGCTGGTCGCATTGATTCCGTACATCGGGCCATATCTGGCGTTCATTGTTGCTATCGTGATGATTTACCGGATGTCTGATTCCGATTTGGCCTTGGTTATCGGAGCAGTGATCGTCACTCGATATATCGCTATATTTGTTGCGATATTTGTATTGCAGGGGTTGGAGAGGATTGGTTGGATTCATGAATGACTGGGCTAACAATAGCGCTGCAGGCAACAGCCACCGCGCCTGCCAGTTGACCGGTTTATGAAACTCGAACATCATCATTGCAGCCAAGCTCAGTCTCCGGTGGCTGTGCCTGAGCTCGTTAGGCCGATTGAGCTTTTGAGATGAAACGCGTGTTGATGATACTTGCGTGGACAGCCGGGGCTTATTTCGGATGTGGGATAGTTTTGGCTACGATTTGGGGTGGTCTCGCAGGCATCACATTCGCTGTTTGTTATCAGCTTCACTACGACGCTCATGGTTACCTTACAGCTCACCATGCGACGCTCGTGTTGGTCGGAATTATTTTCAGGATTTTCTGCGTGTTGGTTGCAGTCACGGCTTTTATTTTAGCATTGCGTGGGCGTTTGCCCGGCACGAGGATTAGACATGATTCATCGGCCTAATTCACTGCAGCCAACGCCGGTTGGCCGTCACAGTTCCGCATTCGCGGTTGACATCGCACGTCCGGCGTGGCTGAGTTTGGTTCGTTAGGCACTTCCCACAAAATTATCCATGAAACGGCGAAACTTTTTGAGACTTTCCGTAGTGGCGACAGCCTTCTCGTTGGCGGCACGGGGCGCCGAAACCATGTCGGCCAGCCCGGAGCGCGCCGGAAAAGGTTTTCAAGTCAGGACGCAAAAGGACCGCTATGAGGAGGAACTCCTGATCATGGGTGGGCGCTTTGATTTAAAGGTCTCGAGCCGGGACACCGGTGGCGACCTTTGCATCTATGACACGTATCGAGAGACGAAAGGTGGTCCAGCGCTTCACCGACACCATTTTCAGGACGAATGGTTTTATGTGATCCGCGGCGAGTTCATCGTGCAAGTGGGCAGCGACACCCTTAGCCTGCAACCGGGCGATTCGGCGTTTGCGCCGCGCAAGATTCCTCATGCGTTCGCCAAGATCAGCGATGGCGAGGGGCAGATGCTGGTCCTGTTTCAGCCGGCCGGCAGCATGGAAGATTTTTTTAAGCAGATGAGCAAGTTCGGAAAGGAAATCCCAAACAATCAGGAATCCGTCATGAAGCAGCTCTGGGCGGACCATGGCATGGAGGTAATGGGCCCACCACTCAAGTTCTAGTTCGAAGAATACATATGCTTGAAATGACTGAAAACAGGAAGAACACGCGGGGAAAGAGCCTCATGAGAAACAAGCAGAGTAAGTCATTGGGATACAATCAAGCGATAGCCGAGAGCGGCGGCGGTGTTTTGGAGTCCGGCGAGCTTCTTGCGGCGCATTTTTTCCTTCTGTTTGCGGAAGACTTCCGGGTTGAAGGCTAACACTGCGCTGAACCCGAAAACCGAAGTTGTGCCGGGCCGGAGGCCGGCGCTCCGATCAACTTCGTTTTTCGGGCTGAAGCCACTTATGACATTGTTAAGCGGCAAGAAACCGGCAATTTTTTAGTTTTTCATTTTTGGACGCTACGCGACACCGGTTCGGCCTGAATAGTATCCAGCATCCGCCAGCCTTCACGGTTTCGAAATCTCATCCGGAAGATGAGCAGAGATCGAGCCTGGAGCAACGGTGGAAGCCTTCGCTTCGGGGAAAACGAGGCCGGGGTGGCGGTCAAGAAAGGCGCGGGTGGCCACCCCCAACACGGTCAGATCCCCGTTGGTATCCACTCCATTCGACGTCCAGCCCATGGCGCCCTGCCAGCCGTTCTGGCGGGCACTTTCATAGTTCTCTTCCGGGTGATGGTGGGCGGTGCCCCTAGACGGAAATTCGCCGAAGATGACGGGGCGGTTCCCGGGCAAGCCATAGGCAACCGGGCGCATGTTAAAGGCGTTGCCGGGGTTGATGACGCTCATCCAGTCGTAATAATGCGGAGCGTAGAAGTCTACATGCGCACGTGAATCGCCTCCGGCCAGGGCCTGTAGTGCGCGGTCACCGAGCACGTTGGTGGTACGGGTGTCCGAGAGATACTTGGGGCCCATGCATATCCCCGCAGTCACGAGGATATCGCTGTTGGCGTGGATGGCCGCTGCCGCCCGGCCAAAGTAGGTTTGCAGCGGTTGCCAGGGCAGCTTGCCACAGTTCGCATTCTCATGCACCCAGTCCGGTTCGTTGCACAGATCAATGCTCCACAGCCAGGGGTTGCTCTTGTAACGGTTGACGAATGGCACCACGTAATTCGCCACCAGCGAATCAATGTTGGTGGTATCCGTGATCATGTTCCGCCAACACTGGCAGTTTGCGTGTCCGGTCGAAAAATGATCGAATGAAAGCAAGGTTGCCATCACGTAAACCTGCCGGGCCTGCGCGATTCGGAACAAGCTATCGAGATCACTCCAGAATTTTGGGGTGCAACCTGACACGTAACCGGTGGCGGAGATGTTGATTCCCACCTCGCCGTTGCAGGAAATCCAGACCCGGGTGGCGTTGATGCCGTTTTCGTGCAGTTGCTGGAAATGTTTGTCCCACCAGACCGGATCAAATTTTCCACCAAAATCATTCCAGGTGTGCCACGGGGTGTTGGCACCGTTGATCCAAATCCGGTCAGCGCCGGCGCGAAACTCGGTGCCGGAGACGGTAATGCGGTCGCCAAAGCCGGCACGGGCAGACAGAACGCCGGCCAGTACGGTGAACACGCCGACCATCCAACACACCGACAGCACTCTTCGCCGATCAGGCATAATGGCAATGAGGGTAATCGCCGGAACGACAATAAAACAAATTACCACTGACAGGAAATGGTTCGGGCACGATTTCATAAAATAATTTCGGAAAACATCCAGGCGCCAATGGAGCGCCTGCCGACGGAACAGTTGGCGGCCTGATGCGGATCAATCTTTACACAGTACAGGGGCGGTGATGTCAACCGCGAAAGCAGAACGAAAATTTCACCCGCATTTGTCGCGCATCCTCTATAAACGGAAACTATTTAAGCAGGCATTGCTGAAATTCCACTGGCGGGAGACAGCATGACTTTTTGACCATACGCGGTCGAAGCCATTGCCAGCCAATCCACCTTGCGCAGGTGTCAGGCAGAAGGCAAAATCATCGCGCGTCGCGTTGCGACAAAACTTGGGTGCCCATGAAAACGCTGTTCATTATTTGCATCACGGCAATATGCGGAGTGGCGGTGAGGGCCCAGTCAAACAACACCGATGCGGCGCGCTGGCTGGCCAAGGCCGACCTGGCCCCGCCGTTCGTGGTGCCCGCATCCCGGGACGCGTGGGAGGTCAAACGCCAGGAATTGCGGGCCGAACTCTGGAAACTGCTGGGCCGACTGCCCCCAAGACCCGCAACGCCCAAAGTGGAAACGCTCTCGCGGGAAGACCGGGGGGAGTACGTCGTGGAGAAATTCCAATTCGACAACGAGGCGGGCGCGATGGTGCCGGGGTACCTGCTTCTGCCAAAGAATGCATCCGCAAAATCGCCCGCCATCCTCTATTGCCACTGGCACGGCGGGGAGTACGACATCGGCAAAGAGGAATTGTTTCAGGCCCGGCACACGCCGGAAGCGCCCGGACCAGCTTTCGCAAAACGCGGTTACGTTGTCCTGGCGATCGACGCGTATGCTTCGGTGAGCGCAATGGCCGGGGTCCCGGCGGCAGGGCGGAAAAAGGCTACGTCAGCGAGGAATCGACCGCCAAATTCGACCTCTGGGTCGGGCGCACGTTTTGGGGCATGTTGTTGCGCGATGACTTGATGGCGTTGGATTATCTGGCGTCGCGGCCGGAGGTGGATCCAGGCAGGATCGGGGTGACTGGCATGAGCATGGGCGCGACACGCTCGTGGTGGCTGATGGCGTTGGATGAACGGATCCAAACCGGCGTAGCGATCGCCTGCCTGACCCGTTATCAGAACATGATCGAACATGAGGCCCTCCATGAGCACGACATTGGCTATTTCGTGCCGAACATGCTGAACCACTTCGACACCGAAGCCGTCATCGCTCTCATCGCCCCGCGGCCCGTGTTGTTCCAGAACGGCGACCTGGACAACGGCTCGCCGGTGGATGGGATTCGCGCCATCGAATCGGCCGCGCGCCCGGCGTACCGACTCTATGGCAAGGAGAACGAACTCCAAAACCTCATCTACCACGGCCAAGGCCATGTTTATACTCCGAAAATGTGGGCGAAGACTTTGGCGTGGATGGATGAACATCTGGGCGTTCACCCGCGCAGCGCCAATGAATCGCCGGCGCGGGAATAAACAATATCAGTCTCTTTATTCTGAAAAGGTCAAAGTTTGGGGAATAGAAGCTGTCGGTCGGCCAATCTGAATGAACCCGGCGTTCCAGACCGCCGACATCGTTCGCTGGCGGTACCCGCGCTTGCGCGAACTGAAATCGTGCTCCTTACCGGGACGTCAATCGCCGCACCAGGAAATCTTCAAAGGCGCCCTGATCTTTCCAGGCCGTGGCGGCTGACACCACCTTGGCGGTGTCGTCATCGGTGAAGCCGTCATCCGTGACTCGCAGGCCGAGTTTCTCGACCTGGCAGAACTCCTGGCTGCACGCGAGATAGACGGCCACACAGTCGAAGAGCGTGGTGCTTTGTTTGTCAGCGCCGCTGGCGTCGCCCTTGTTTTGGCTCGCTGTCCAGGTTCGGTAGTTCTCGATGACCATTTTGGCTATGGGATCCTGCGAGTTGCGCACCTGCGCGTAGCGGTCGCCCTTGAGCACGATCAGGCCGCAGGTATCGAGCGGGGTGATGAGCATGTCCCACGGCGCGGTGAAAACCTGACGGCAGGCCTTGGGGTCGGCTTTGACATTCCACTCAGCCGCGGGGGTCTTGGCGCCACCATAGCCGATGCGCACACTCCCATACATGCCCACGAACCGCGCCTTTTCTGCGATGCGCGGTTCGCGGCGCAGGGCTTCGCCGATGTTCGGCGCAGGGCCGATGGCGATCAGGATAACGGATTTATCCGATTTCATGATAAAATGGATCAACGCCTGTACGCCGTCCGAATAGACTTTGCCGGGGTAAGCCTGGAGGTTGTAGCCTCTGATCCACTGCGCCTGGCCGCCGTCTCCCTGGGCGCCTACATCCAGTCCAACGCCGACCGCCACATCCGTGCGCCCCGCGCCCTCGAGGAACTTGGCGACCACCCGCGGACGGTAATTGACTTTGCCATAATCGGTCACCACCAGCTTGAGATCGAGTTCTGGGCTTTTGAGCAGCACGCCAAGCGCCCAGGTATCATCGATGTCATCGCCGATGTCGGTATCCAGGATCACCGGTGTTTTCTTTTCCGAGGCCGAGGCTGACCACGGGGACACCCATAGGGAAACAGCCAAAGCGAGCACGGCGACGGTCCAGGATGATTTCAACGAAACTCTCATGCCAAGCTGCGTGGCGGGTTTCTCGGAGAATAGCAAGCTTC
>CAVWHM010000036.1:0-7859 GCA_963754775.1 uncultured Verrucomicrobiae bacterium | reverse complement strand
GTGATGGACGAGGCCGAGCTGACGGTGGCCTTCTCGGGCCTGCTCGACGAAACGCGGGCAGCGGCGCCTCCCGAGACCGGCAGCGTGGATCTTGCGCTCGACTATCCGCAGCGGGATCGCGAGCGGGCGCTGCGCTTCCGCGTCAACGTGTTCCGGCGGCTACGGCGGTCTGACCGCGGTGCTGCGGCCGTCTGGGACGAGGTCCCCGTCGCTCGAGCAGCTCGGGCTGCCGCGCACGCTGCGGCGGGTGATCGACGCGCCCACGGCCTGATCCTCTTCGCCGGTCCCACCGGGTCCGGCAAGTCCACGACCGTCGCGGCGCTGCTGGAGATCATCAACCAGTCGCGGGCCTGCTGCATCCTCACCCTCGAGGATCCCATCGAGTATCTGTTTCCGACGGCGCGCGCGGTGGTGCACCAGCGCGAGGTGGGCGCGCACGTGCGCAGCTTCGCCGACGGCCTGCGTACAAATGCTTCACTGATTTTTTTTCTTCTCAGTTTTCTTACGGTAATTTGTAAGCCGTTGCCGGACATAATTTTACCGCCGTTAAACGGTTTTGTTGAATGCCTTTGACACCAATCCGCGAGTTTTAAATCAGATTCATTGCTGGGCCAATCTATCCCAATAGTTTTGGCTTAGAATCGGACATGGGAACCGCCCCACCAACCAGCCATTGATTGCCGTAGGGATGAATATGATTGGGAAGGCGGTCAAATTCATCCTCAATCTCTCCCACTAATTCTTCAATAATGTCTTCCTGTGTTATCATGCCGATGATTTGTTTTTGAGCATTTTCAACCATTCTCAATCGTGCGGCCGAAGCTCATCCATTTTGCCTGGTGTGCGGCCAGTCGAACCCGTTCGGCCTCGGGCTGAAATTCACCTGCGGGAAAGACGGCTCGGTTACCGCCACGTTCCTTGGCCATCCCGCGCTGGAAGGATTTCAAGGGTTGCTGCACGGCGGGATGGTTGCCTCATTGCTGGATGGCGCCATGACGAACTGCCTGTTCGCCCATGGCCGTGTGGCGATGACCGGAGAATTAAACGTGCGTTACCGGAAACCGGTGGTGATTGGCGAAGAGATGCTCATTCACGCCTGGATCACGCGTTCTTCGCCGCCACTGCATTTGCTGGCGGCGGAATTGAAACAGGGCAACTGCGTCAAAGCCGCCGCCAAGGCCAAATTCGTAGAGCGGGCGTGAGTGGCGAAATCAGGATTGCCGTTCTGGTCGAGGACAGCGCGGACGCCCGCGATCTGCGGGCGGGACATGGCTTGGCTTTCGTGTTCAAATTGCAAAGCCGTTAATCATGCCGGCGGGCGAGAATTTGCACCACTGCGCCGCGACCGGTATGCCCGTCACCTTCGACGACGTCACGTTCGATCTCGCGCCCGATCAACAATTCCAATCCGGGAAGTTCGTCACGGAGACCGGCCAGTGTCATGAGTAATTCAGGCGATTTTGGCCCGCCAGTGCCGAGCGCCAGTTGCGCCAGCGTGTAGGCTTCGAGAATAAAAACCCCGCCGGGCCGAAGGCCCGCAACCACTTCGCGGTGAATCCGACCTCGCAAAGCCGGCGGCAGGTGCGCAAAGGTTGCGATGATTCCCGCCCAGGCGTTCGCGGCGATGGTATAATATGCGAGATCGGCGACCAGTGTTTCGATTTCCACGCCGCGCGCTGCGGCGAGTCTCCGGGCCTTGGCCAAACCAACCTCCGATTGGTCCACGGCGGTAACGCGGTGGCCGAGCGTGGCGAGATGAACGGCATTGCGACCTTCGCCTTCAGCCAGACACAATACCGGCCCGGCGGGAATCTGCGGCGCGACTTCCGCCACGAAAGCGTTGGGCGCCTTGCCGTAAACATGGCCGGCGGCAGCGTAGCGGTGTTCCAAAAGGCGGCGTCCATTTCAACTCCTTGTTACGCAACGCTGCCGATGTTGCCGGTGATTTTCCGGGCGCGGGCGAGCGAGCCGAGATTGAAGACGTTGGTGTAACCCATGGATTTCAGCACCCGCCTGGCAATCCCGCTGCGCGTTCCGCTCAGGCAGTGCAGCAACAAAACCTGGTTCTTGTCCGCTACGCGACCTGGCAGACGGCTTTGCAGTTCACCCAACGGAATGTTCAAAGCATTGGACAGGTGCCCGGCTTTGAATTCTTCAGCGCTGCGCACATCCACCACCAGTGCCCCTTGTTTTAGATAATCCCGGGCTGCTGCCATCGAAATCAAGCCCAAACGTTTCAGCGCCAGCATCGCCGCCGCCACCAACCCGGCAACCAGTACAAAATCCCAGTGCATGTCCTTATTTCCCGCTCTTTGGCCCGGCGTGTGTCTCCTTCCAACGTTGGCGCAAGGCGTTGTGGAGCCGTTTGCGGAACGGCGCCGGCAATTCGTAAGGTTTGCCTTTCTTGTAGAGCGTAATGGTCTTGCGAATGTTGTCCACGACCACCTGGCAGGGATTGCACCCGGCCATGTGCTTTTCAAAATCCTCGCAGACGGCAGGATCTATCGTGCCGTCCACGTATTCATTCAACATTGCCAGCAGTTCTTGGCACTTCATGGTGTGTCGTGTTGATTCGTTTGAGCCGTCACCGGGAAAAAAGTTACACCCTTTGTCAGGCGGCAGCCAATCGGGGATGCCGGTTCAATGTGCATGGTCGGGGTTCCGTATCACTCGTTTATCCGGATCGCCCAGGGTCCGCGTCAACTGTTCACGCAATTGCAGCCGGGCGCGCAACAGGCGCACCTTGGTGTTGGCCTCGCTGAGACTCAGGGCTTCGGCAGTCTCCTTTACGGACAACCCTTCCACGTCCCGCAGGAGAAAAACGAGCCGGTGTTTTTCGTCCAGCCTGGCCAGCGCCTCGTCCAACAACCGTTGGATTTCGTGTTTTTGCACCAGTTGTTCAGGGGACTGCCGCCAATCCGCGATGAATTCGGGGTGCGGAATGGAATCAACCTGGTCCGATCCTTCAGTGGCTTCCTCCAATGAAATCGTTTTCAGCCCTTTGCGTTTGCGGATGACTTTGAGCGCGGCGTGGGTGGCAATGCGCAACAACCACGTGGCAAAGCTGGCTTCAGCTCGAAAGCCGTTCAGGTGCTCCAGGGCGCTGAGAAAGGTTTGCTGCGTGACATCCTCAGCGTCCTGTTCCTGCCCCAACATCCGCAGGGCCAGGGAAAAGACCCGTTGCTCATAGCGGGCAGTCAATGTTTCGAAGGCGCCCAATTCACCCGACTTCGCGCGACGAACCATTTCGAGGTCGTTGATTTCAGGAGCTTGCGGATTTGTCATGCCGGTTTTTTTTAACTGAACGTTTGCTACGCTGGCAGAAGAGCCGCACCCAGGTCAATCCGCTTCGTTCGAGGTATCATCCATGTTCAACCAAAGTTACCCGATGAACATTATTTGCGGAGCCTTTTGGAGGAGACAGTTTGTTTCAAGATTGCCAGGTGAACCGATGCGGTTGAAAATTTTGCAGTCAGTTTGTCACGAACCGCGCACGGTGAATGACATCGTGGAAACCACCGGCTCGACGCAGGCAAATGTTTCCAAACACCTCGCGTTGCTGGCCGCCGCCGGCATCCTCGCGCGGCAGAAGGATGGTCAGCGTGTCTATTACCGCGTCAAAGACAGGCTCGCTGTGAAACTCTGCAAACTGGTGCGGGCGCAACTCGCCGATTAACGCTATGAGTCAACCTGCCGGCTGACAATTTCCAGCCAATCCGGCCTTTTGCCCGCATTACCGGCGGGTTTGATTTCGTTTTCGCTCATCTCAACAAATATCAGATTCATTTTGTTTCCGGCATAATAACGACTTTATCTGTCGTTATTATTCGCAAATGATTTCCGTTGTAAACTGCTTTTTTGAAATTTTTTTCTAAATGCCTTCCCCGCCGATAAATCCGGATGAAATCTCCTGTTTCGACACCGGCAAGCCCTTGGCAATCTCGGCCAGGGTCGCGCGATCCATCAATCCCGCCACGTAATTCCGCGCGTCCAGAAACACGCGCCGAAACCGGCAAACCGATTCCTGCGAACATCGTTTGTAACCCATGACGGAAACGCAGTCAATTGGTGCGATAATGCCATCAAAATGCCGCACCACCTCACCCATGGTGATCTTCGATGGGCTTTTTGCGAGTACATAACCGCCGCGGATTCCAGCCTCGCTGTCCACCCAACCCTGGGCCTTCAGCGCCAGCATGATTTGCTCAAGAAATCTTTTCGGAACGTCGTTTCGCCGGGCGAGCTCGCGAATGGGAATCGGCGCGCCACCGAAATGGTCCACCAGTGTGAAAAGGGCGCGTAATGCATAATCCGTTTTCTTCGATATTCGCATCGGGAAAGACGATAAGCCATGTCGGGATTAAGTCAAGCCCGATGAAGCCGCTCAAAATGGAAATCCCGGCATTTCTCAGGTGAGGATTCGCCGGCCTTCGTCGAGGAAGATGCCCTTGAAATTCATTTCCAGCGCCTGCGGATTGGTCGCCTTTGACAGCGCTTCTTTTTCGGCCACACGGCCCGCTTTGACCAGAGTGAAAAGCGATTGATTGAAGCTGATCATTCCGTCGTCGCTGCCGGTCTCAATGGCCCCCGCCAGTTTGTCCAGGCGGTTTTCCTCGATGAGTTTTTTCACCAGCGGCGTGTCGAGCAAAATTTCAAACGCCGGTGTCAGCTTGCCGTCCATCGTGGCAACCATGCGCTGGCAAATCACCGCGCGCAACGCGCCGGCGAGTTGCCGGCGCAACTGCTCGCGCTCTTCCGCCTTGAAAAAATCGAGAATGCGATGAATGGATTGCGACGCGTTCGTGGTGTGCACGGTGGACAAGACAAGATGTCCGGTGTCCGCCGCACTCATCGCGGCCGTGAAACTGATGTCGTCGCGCATTTCGCCGATCATGATGATGTCCGGATCCTGGCGCAGAACGTGAATGAGCGCGTGGTGAAAGGACATCGTATCCAAACCGATTTCGCGCTGCTCGATGACCGACTGATTGTCTTCAAAGACGTATTCAATCGGGTCCTCAAGTGTGATGAGGTGCTTTTTGAAGTTGGAGTTGATGTGCTCAATCATTGCCGCGAGCGTCGTGGATTTGCCGCAGCCGGTTGATCCCGCCAGAAGCACGATGCCGCGCGGCGATTCCGCAATCTGCTTGATTTGCGGCAACAAACCGAGTTCCTCGAAGCTCGGCACGTTCGTTTTGACGAAACGCATGGCCAGACACCACTCGCCGCGCTGTTGAAATAAATTTGTGCGGAATCTTCCAACACCCGGAACGAGGAAGGAAAAATCAATTTCACGCTGCTCCTCGAGGCGTTTTTTTTGGTGCACCGGCGTGATGGTTTCGACGATTTTGTTCATCCATTCCGTTGTTGGGAAGGGAGAATCCACGGCGATCAATTCGCGGTTGATGCGATAGATGACCGGCGTGCCGATTTTCAGGTGCACGTCCGAGGCGCCGCCCTCAACGGCGGTTTTGAGAATTCTATAGAACAGTTCCATGCGCACAGCGTATCTGATTTCCGCTGAAAGCCAGCCGGGAAAAACATTGGCGAATTTTGGCCGCGGGATAGCTATAAACCCGCCATGTCAGATTATCGCATCGGCGTCATCGGCGGCACCGGCCTTTACAACATCGAAGGCTTTACGAGACAAAAATGGGTGAAGGTCAAGACGCCCTTTGGTCCGCCATCGGACGATTTGCTCACCGGTAAATTGGCCGGGCGGGAATTGTCTTTTTGCCGCGGCATGGGCGCGGCCACCGGATCCTGCCCGGCGAACTCAACCATCGGGCCAACCTCTGGGCGATGAAAAAACTCGACGTCGCCTGGATCATCAGCGTCAGCGCCGTCGGCTCGTTGCAGGAAAAATGCAAGCCTTGCGATATTGTGCTCGTTGACCAGTTTGTGGACCGCACCAAACAATCGTTTGCCCACACTTTTTTTGGCCGCGGCATTGTGGCGCACATCGCGTTTTCCCATCCGATTTGCGAGGAACTGCGGCGAATTCTTTTGAAAACTGCGCGCGAATGCAAAGCCAGCGTCCACGACGGCGGCACTTACGTCTGCATGGAAGGCCCGGCGTTC
Source organism: uncultured Verrucomicrobiae bacterium (assembly GCA_963754775.1). GTDB lineage: Bacteria > Verrucomicrobiota > Verrucomicrobiia > Limisphaerales > UBA11358 > UBA11358. The sequence goes on along the minus strand of CAVWHM010000036.1, from coordinate 1,778 downwards.
AGTACCCGCGCCGAGTCGCTCACGAATCACCGCGCCGGTTACGACGTCATCGGCATGACAAATCTCGGCGAGGCCAAGTGCGCGCGCGAGGCCGAAATCGCCTACGCTACAATGGCAATGTCCACCGACTACGATTGCTGGAAGGCAGACGAACACGTCACGCTGGAGATGATCATTGGCAATCTTCATCGCAATGCGGATATGGCCAAAGCAATCGTCGCTGCCGCCATTGCCAAAATTCCCGCCAAACCGACTTGGCCCTGCCATTCCGCTCTGAAAAATGCCATCCTGACTGATAAAAAATTCTGGCCAAAGAAAACCGTAGCCGAACTCAAACCGATTCTGGCGAAGTATCTGTGAAAATCAGCGCCGTAGGCGCGGCATATTTGTAGTTTTACGTTTCGCAAAAAGCCGCGAGCTCCGTCAGGAGGGACATCATCTGGCGAACAGGCGGAATATGCCGTTTTAAATTAAAAGATTCTCCCCACTGACCTTTATGCAGAAACTTTTCGTTGTGTGCGCGTTGACGAAAATGGAATCTGCCAGGTCAGTCGCCGCTTTATGGCGCAACACCCAAAGGGCGGGAAATGGATAAAAAGCGCTGCTCGCTTTGTTGTTGCTGGTCCCGGCGCAGAGCATTGCCACCGCGATGTTCTTTTGGCGGGCAGAAACGCCGACGGGCAAATCCCTCTTCGTCGTGTGCAGGCTTTGGCTGGCCCTGCTGCCGGTCGTTTGGCTGAAGTTCGTTGACCGCGAACCATTGAGCTGGTCGCCGCCACGGCTCGGTGGTTTCCGGACGGGCGCCATCCTGGGACTGGTGATTGCCGCCGTGATTTTTGCGAGTTACGGGATCGCGCTCCATCTCGGCGTGATTCACCCTGACAAAATCGCGAGCCGTGCCGCTCAAACCGGCCTGAATCATTTGAACGCATACATTGGCAGCGCGATTTGGTGGGTCACGTTCAATTCGCTGATGGAAGAATACGTCTGGCGCTGGTTCGTTTTCCGGAAATTCGAAGTGCTGTTCTGCGGCAAACCGGCCGTGATGGCGGCGGCGCTGGCGTTTACGGCGCATCACGTCATCGTGCTGGCAGCGCAATTCAACTGGCCGATTGCCCTGCTCGGCGCGTTGGCGGTTTTTATCGGAGGCGCAATGTGGAGTTGGCTTTATCTGCGGTTCCGCTCCATCTGGCCGTGTTACCTCAGCCATGCCATCGTGGACACGGCGATTTTCATCATTGGTTATTGGCTAATTTTCAGCAGCAAATAGAAATCCAGATTCATAAACAAGGTAATTGCGTGCTGGACAACGGTTTCAGTTCAGATTATGCTCGTTTTATGAGAATGGATAGGCTGCACGAGGCATTGTCCATCGTCTGTTAGGGCACCTGAGCGCCATGAAACTTTTTAAGCAGAGTCTTTTGTTGGGACTGGCATTCGAGTTTTTACTTTTTTTAGATTTGATAGTTGCCGATTTGGTTGGACACCCAAAAGACCCGTCTGACCCAGATAACTGGTTCGATGTAATATTCACGGCTGCACATTGTCCAGCCTTTTGGCTTACAGGCCATTTGATTTCTTACCCTGTTAATTTGGCCATTTCTGTTATTATGGCTGTCACAGGCTGGACTGGATTGAGTTTTGTGATTCTATATTTGTTTAAGAAATTATTTAGAAAGAAACACGACCATGATGCCTAAAAATCGCTGCAGGCAACGCGGGATTGCTGGTCCAGTTCCGCTTCGCGGCTCATATCATTTGGTTCCGCGTGCCTGAGC
>CAVWHM010000035.1:0-22266 GCA_963754775.1 uncultured Verrucomicrobiae bacterium | reverse complement strand
CCAGCGCGGCAATAGACAATTCCCCGTCCGTCAATTCGAAGCAACCCCAAGCACACAGTTGCTATCAGGGGAAAATCAATAAAATCAGGGCTTCCTGTCCGCCTGAAATCAGCCGGGGCGGGAGAAATCCGCTCCGGCGGTTTTGATGGGATTCTGAAGGTGGGCAAAAGTCGTTTGATTTTCCAACAAAAACGATTAGGGTTGTCAAATCCGTGATCGCCAGCAATGGGAGATCAGTTGTAACAAAGTTTTAGCCGTATCAATCCATGAACAAATCCATAAAACTACAATATGTTCCAGGATCTTTTATGGCTCATGTTGCTGGCGATATTCAGTGTATCGGGCCAGGCCCAAACTGTCATAATTACGAATTACACTTTTGATACGTCTGCTTCCGCCAATCCTCCGGCTTGGCGGGTTTGGAACAGCGGGGTTGATCAATACATCACGAATCAGTGGAGTTTCAGCGATGTAAGCAACAATCCCAATTCCGGCTCCCTGTTAATTACCAGCACTTTCACCGGCGCAAATCAGCAAAGTGTTGTATGGACCGGTGACTACAATCCGTCGTTGAACGGTGCGCAAATCACCAATTTTTCCTGTTACATCCGTTTCGACCCCGGTTCTCCAACTAATGCCAGCACCTTTTCGTTTGGCTCGATTGCTTTCTATTTGGATACGACTACCGGTGGCGCTTATCCGCAAACGCAGATTGGCGGCTACTATTCCGTGCCGGCCAACAACACAAACTGGGTGTATTTTTCGGTGCCGGTGAATATAAGCTCCAGTATTTATGGGATAATGATTCAATTGGAAACGTATGGCAACGCTTTGACTGGAACTTCAAAAATGTATGTGGATGACGTACAGCTTAGCGGAGGCGCCATCGTTACCAATCCACCAATCAGTGGCGCTTCCACGGTGGATTGGAATAATGTGCATCAACGGATTGATGGGTTCGGCGCTTCGTCAGCCTGGAACGGCAGTTGGACGACACCCGAGGCCGACCTGCTTTTCTCCACCAATAACAATATCAGTTATCAGTCCGGCACCTATAACGGCGCTGGTCTGTCTTTGCTGCGCAATCACATCATTTATGGCAATACGACTTCGGCCAGCGAGACGCTGACCACCGCTGAGACAAATATTATGCAGTTGGCTCAAGGCCGTGGCGCAAGGGTTTGGAGCACACCGTGGACTCCAGCGGTCGGGTTCAAAAGCACCAACGATATTTATGATAGTTTGCCAATCACTAATTCAGTAAACGGCGGAACTTTTCTCGGCAGCGGAAATAACATTACCAATTTGAATTATGCCAGCCAGCTTGCCAACTATGTTGCCAGTATGAGAACTAATTACAACATCACCAACTTCTATGCCATCTCCGTCCAAAACGAACCGGACGCAAGCGTTAATACTTATGAAGCGTGCCAGTGGACCGGGGCGCAGATTCATGATTTTGTCACCAACCTCTCTAGCGCACTGGTAGCCAAGGGTGTGAGTTCCACTAAAATTATCATCCCCGAAAGTGAGGGCTGGTCGGGTGACACCGCTCTTTATACGCCCACATTGGCCGATCCAAACGCGGCGGCGGAGGTGGGAATTATCGCCAATCACGATTACGTTGGTGACAATTCGGCGGGAGATCAAACAACCCCGGCAGCACTATCAACTTCGGGAAAAGCGTTATGGGAAACGGAAGTGTCCCTGCTTTCCGGCAGCGACAGCAGCATCGCCAATGGCGTTTATTATGCGCAACGGATTTACCTTTACATGACTCAAGCCCAGGCAAACGCCTACCATTATTGGTGGCTGGTTGCCGCCAGCTATGCCACGGGTAATCAAGGACTGCTGGATACCAGCGCGGCTCCCACTAAACGTCTGTTCGCGTTTGGCCAATACAGCCGGTTTGTTCGTCCAAATTTCTATCGCATCAATGCAACTTCGACTCAAGTATCAGCCCTGATCAGTGCCTACAAAGATTCGGCATCAACCGCATTTGCGATTGTCGTCGTCAATACCAATGCCGCAACCGATGTGATTCAAACTTTCAATTTGACCAATTTTACCGCCGCTTCCGTGACGCCATGGATTACTTCAGCCACACTTTCACTTGCTCCGCAAACACCAGTGAATGTCACCAATTCCTCATTTACCTACGATGTGCCGGCCATGAGTGTTGTAACATTTGTGGGACGGGGCAACACGCCGCCGACTATCGGAGCCGTGCCCAATCAAACGGTCAATGTGGGTGTGACATTGCTGGTGACCAATACCGCCAGCGATTCAGATTTGCCGGTCCAGACATTGACGTTTAGTCCTGCCAATACATTGCCGACGGACACGACGCTCAATTCCTCCAGCGGAATTTTCAGTTGGCGTCCGCTCGTTAGCCAGGCCAATACGACCAATGTGATTCAAATTCAGGTCACCGATAGCGGCTCGCCGCCTTTAAGCGCAACCAACCACTTCAATGTGGTAGTCAACGCCATCACCAACCCTGTGATAGGTTCAGTCAACCTTTCCCAGGGGCAAGTCAGCATGATTGTCAATGGGCCGCAGGGACCCGATTACACCTTGTGGACTTCGACCAACCTGGTGGATTGGCAGACGTTATTCATTACTAATTCGCCGCCTATTCCTTTCACCGTGACGGATACCAACGCTACTGGTCCAGCCCGATTCTATAGATTCCAGATAGGACCGTGACATTTACGGGCGGGATCAGTTTACCTATCTGGCGGAGTGGAAGGACCGAGGCCGAGGATGCGCACGGCATCCAAGTCCTCTGCTCCAATTATGAACGCGCGAAGCGCCTTGTTCACTTGAAGCAAGCCACTGCCACTGACCCTTCCGCCTTCGCCATGGTTCGGCGGACAGTTCAGTTTTCGGTTGAGCCTTGAAGTTTGGAAGTCCAGATTGCAGGTTGTGAGCCAGCCGCTCCATCCTCTGTAGCAGAGTTACAGCGGAAGACGGGTGGCGTGTCCGGTCGCGGCTTTGGAGCGACGATGGCTGGCGGTGCTTCCCATCTTCGCACTTGCCGCGCTACGCTGTGTCAGGCAGCTTTGGATCGTCAGGCGACAGTGTGGGATTTGATTTAATGAAAGCAGCAAGAACTATTTGGCCGGTTCTCTTGATAGTCACCGGTTTGATTTGCTGGCTGAGTTGGCTGTCGATCCCCCAAGCACCGCAAGGCCGCATTCGAGTCGTGGGTGATGTTACTAATATTTCGATGCAGGAGAGATCGTCGCCGGTTTGTGTTGAGTACAAGCCATATTATTTCCATGAGAATCGCATCTCGGCGTTTTTCACTCCGGCGAGTGGGCAGAACTAAGCTCGTGAGATTCTCTGCCTCCTGGCGCTGCGTCGCGTCTTTTCCAATCCAGTTCAGTGTCGCAATTTCCGCTCCAAAACTAGCCGGGTATTGTTTTCTGTCGGGACGAAGCCGCCACGCAAATGAGACACGCGAGCACGGCCAGCAGCGAAACGACCGCGCCAATTTCAAACGCGCGGTCCCGATAAATCAGTTGCACGCGATGCCGACCCTCCGGAATTTCAATTGCTTGAAACGCATGGTTTGCCCGCAGCAAACGCGCCGGTTTGCCGTCCACGTCCGCGCGCCAGTTGTGATACCAGGTCTGCGCCACGACGACGAGTGACGGCGCGCCGGCTTCGATTTCGATGTCCACGTTCTGAGTCCCAAAATGCGATTTGAGCAGGCTGGCGGCCGTTTGATTTGTGACCGTTACGAACGCTTTGGCTTCCGGCGGCAGGAAAACCACCTTGTTTCCGTCGAAATCCGGCCGGGTCAACGCGCGCAACGTGTTCGCGTCGTCGAGAAAAACCGGCTTTTGACCGGCGGTCACGAGCGGCCGGAAAGTTTTTCGCGGTTGCCAGTGGTAAAATGCATCCGGCGCGGTGATTTGCGATACGCCCATAAAATCTTCGAGTCGCGGGAATTCATTTGTAGTGCCGTAAAGCAGCGAATTTAAATCATCGCTTTCCCGCGGCGTGAGGGAAAAGAAACCGTCCGCCTTCGGCACGGCGTCGAGCAGGTTGACGTTGGCGCAATAGCCGGCCCGCTTTGCCAGAAAATTATTTTTCGGATCGCTCAGCGGGAAATGAATGAGGTCCATGTACGCCTTTGTGGTGATCATGGCGCGCGAACCACCAAGTTCGGGCTGTGGGTCCATGTTCAAATCGGCGCGCGCCAGATTCAGTTCATAGACGCTTGGCGGCACGGTCGGGTTTTGCGGTGGTTCATGCGTGAAGACGTCGAGCCACGCGACCACAATCAAGAGCAAGGGCGCGATGCGGCGCAATCCCAGCCCGGCTTCCTGCGTCAGGAGAAGCAGCAACCACCCCGTCACCAGCAGAAAGACTGCGCGCAACAGCCCGTTGAGCAAAGTCGCGTGAATGTCATCCGTCGGGAACGGGAAGCGCCACACCCAAAAAAGAATTCCCGCAAGGAGCGCGAACAAAATTACGCCGACAAGAATCAGGCGTTTCTTGAAATTCATTTTTTCTTCGCTTCGCAAACTTTGCAAGTGGGCGATGGCAAACGTCGCGAGCAACGGCGTCAGAAACGCCACGAGCGTGACGTACTTGACCGGATAAGTCACAAAGCTGAGTTGCGGAATCATTTTGCGCACGGCGGGATAGACAAACGTGTTCTCGCCAAGAGCAAAAAGCAGCGCGATAACCGTTGCTCCGCCCAGCAAGCATACGCGGCGCTCGCGCACTGTCCAAAGTGCGAGCAGCGCCAGCCAGAGCGCGCCGATGCCGAGGTAATAGGATGACGTCCACGATTGACCGTATTGGAAAAAGACGCCTTCCGTCCGGGTGCTGCCATGCACCATTGGCACGAGAAAACTCATCCAGCCCCAGCCGGGCATGGACCAGCGCGTGTCCGCATAACCGACACTGCGTTGTGAATGGGCGGAGAGGTCAAGGAACGGCAGCAGTTGCGCCGCGGTCAGCGCCATCACCAGGAACACGACCAGCGGGAACCGCCAGCACATCGGGCCGCGTGGAGATTCGCCCCGGATGAATTGTTGGATCCAGAGCGCGAGCAGCAAAAACCAGGTGAGCAAAATGATTTCGGGTCCGCCGGCAAGCATTTGCATGGCGCCGACCAGCGCGGCCAGGATGATTTTTTGTCCGCCGCCGCGCCAGGCCAGCTCGACCGTGAGCACGACCCACGGCATCCAACCGAACGTGGCCATGTGACTTGGCCACATGAGCAGGTTGAGCGACAGCCCGTTGAATGAAAATGCCACACCCGCAAAGGCCGCCGCGAAATTGTTTCCCGCCTGCGTGGCCGTAGCTTCCTTGTCAGACAGTCGGTCCGAAACTCGCCACGCGTGGGATCCATCAAAAACAGACGACACTTCGGCGCGGCGAAGGCCCGTCCAACGGCGTGCGAGGAAAAACATGCCGAACCCGGCAAACCACAAGTGCAGCAGGCAGAAAAAGCTCAGTGACCATGTCAAAGGCAGCAGCAGATAAATCAGCGATGGCGGGTAGAGCGGCATGGTGTTCCATTGCGCGAGGAACGGCACGCCGCAGTTGTTATAAGGGTTCCAGAACGGCAATTCGCCGCGCCGGAAACACTCTTGCTGAAAGTGGGCGAGGGGATACGCGAAGAACCCGTAGTCGCGCACAACAAATGTTTGTAGTCCGAGCAGGACTTGCGGAAACGCGGCGAAAATCAGCAGCGCCAGCAAGATTCCGAAGCGCAGGGGCGTAAACCAGTCGGGCGCGCGGCTTCTCGCCTCAGCGCAGCCTGGGTCGGATATTTCGCTCATGAGTTTTGCGGCTTCAATTTATTCAGGAAGTGAAATCGGCGGCAAGTATTCCCCGATGAATTCGCGCTTCCACCAGGCACCCGCTTGTGGGGACGAAGCTCCGACATTCGCGTCGGAGCGAAGGCCTACGGCGCGGCGTTCGGCGAAGTTCGTAAAACGGTAATCGTACAATTCTGCCCGGACGTAGCGCGGCGGGTGATTCGGAAAGGGATTTTTGTCGAGCAAACCCGGAACTTCCGGTGACCCTTGCAGCAACCGCTCACAGAAATTCACGAACCACGGGTTTTGCTGGTAATTACCCAGCGCGGCAAACCACATCTGCCAGTCCAAGCGCGGCTGGTGTGGGGCGACAAACGCCGGTCGCCGGTCCACGTTACCGGGTTTGTATTTGAATTCGTAAGGCAACCAGTTCACGCCGTCGTCGCTGCCTTCGACGATGATTTCGCGACGGTCGGTGGTCATCACGGCGAACAGGCCGTAGCCGTTGAAGCTGCGAAAGGGCGCAAGCCATTCATCCGCGACCGCTACCGGGAACAACCAGACGGGCCGCACGTGGAACATCAGTCCCATTTGGAAAAGCGAAAGGATTATCACGGCGCCGGCGAGCGGGACGGTGACGACAGGGGGCCAGCGGCGTGGATGGTTGGGAGTGCCGACCTCCGGTCCGGCACGAAGTTTATTTCCGGTGGCACACGCCGGGTCGGAGACCGGCGCTCCATGCAGGTGGATGCTTCCTTTGAAAGCGCCAAGAAATCTACGCGGTACCAGCTTTCCCAACGCGAAATCATCGAGCAGCAACAGGCACAAGGCCAGCGTCAGCAGGTTGAAGAACGTGTAGTTGCCGGTCAGCAGGATTAAAATCTGAAAGAACACGATGGCCGCGCTGCCACAGAATCGCAATCTGCGCGGAGTGAAAATCAGGAACGGTGCACCGAGTTCAATGCAAAACATTGCGACACACGATGTTTTTTGAAACCACGACGGCAATAGGTTGGCATACCAGCCAATCCACGTTGGCAACGGTTGTGTTTGGTAATGAAAGGCAAGCGCGGTGAGGTTGCGCCAGTTCGGATCGCCGCTCAACAGCTTCACGCAGCCGGACGAGAACATGAGTTTGAAGAGCAACAGCCTCAGCAGCCACAAAACGAGCCGTGAAGGTGGCACTTCCCGTGTAGGTCGTGGCCAGAGTTGGAACGGCGCAAAGAAGATGGCCAGAAAACCGGCTTCGAGCAAAAGGTTGTCCCATTGAAAGCCGAGAAAATCACGTCCAACTGTCACGAGCGAGAGATACAGCAGCCACAGCAAACCAAGACACGGCATGGGCGCAATGCCGGCAATCAAGCAGGTGGCCAACACCGCGCCCGCCGCGCATTGGAAATGGAGAAAACCGTCGGAGGCGTTGAGCCAGCACAATGTTGGCAGGAGGTGGTATCGTTCCATGCCAATGCCCTGTGTGTCGCATTGTTGTTGCACCGCCGCTATGAATCGGTCGGTCGGGAAAATACCGTCGTGGCCAATCAGCCCGCTGATTTGCGTCCACAATGAGACGAAGGCGATGAGGTAAATCACGGCCAGAGCACGCAGAAAAACCCAGCGTGTGAGAAAGTGAGCCGGCTGTTCGACGTGCCGTCCCCAAAACCAGCGGGTCAGCAGTGAGAAAAACGTCCGGTTATCGGCGACAAGGCCGTAAGCCCATTCGGTGAGATCGGCAAAAGGCACAGACCGTTCGTAAAAACGGCGCGGCCATTGCCGCTTGGGATTGTGCGCCAGCGTGCGAAACACTGCTTCTGCGCCGGAATAAATCGAGCCATCGGTTTCGATGAGTTGGACGGCCGTGTCGAATTGTTCGCGGGGGATTTCGGGAAATTGTGCGGTTATGTGCGGGTCTTGTGCGGGCAGGTAATCCACGGCATCGCCGGTCATTTGCTGCCAGCGACGAATCCAAAGCGTGCAGAAATTGCAATCACCGTCGAAAACCATCAGTGGTTTCGGCGGCGGAGCAGCGCCGCGGATGTCGCATTTCATGGTGCGACGTTAAACCAGCTTTGTCATAGCGTCGAGTCTCCGGCGGCGCGCGCTGGCACTTCACGTCACGGCACCAGCACGGCGGCGCCGTGGATTTGGCCGCTGCGCAACCGGCTCAAAACTGCGTTGGCCTCCTCAAGCGGAAACGTTTGCACCGTCGTCCGCACCGGTACCTGTGACGCGAGCGCGAAAAATTCCTCGCCGTCTCGTCGAGTGAGATTGGCCACGGAACAAAGCGTCCGTTCCTGCCAGAGCAAATCATACGGGAACGACGGAATATCGCTCATGTGAATGCCGCCGCAGACGACGGTACCGCCTTTCGCAACAGCCCGTAGAGCGAGTGGCACGAGCGAGCCTACCGGTGCAAAAATGATAGCGGCGTCCAGCGGGGTTGGCGGCGTGGTCTCGGAATCTCCTGCCCAAACTGCGCCGAACGATTTGGCAAACTCCTGTGCTTCTGAATCACCGCGCCGGGTGAAGGCGAAAATCTCGCGGCCTTGAAATTTTGCCACCTGCGCGACGATGTGCGCCGCTGCACCAAAACCATAGATGCCGAGCCGTTTTGCCTTCCCGGTTTTGACAAGCGAACGGTAGCCAATCAAGCCGGCGCAGAGCAGGGGAGCGGCCTCGGCATCGGAATAGTTTTGGGGAATTGGAAAACAAAATCGTTCATCCGCGACGGCAAATTCTCCGTAACCGCCATCCAGCGTATAGCCGGTGAAACGCGCGCGATCGCAAAGATTCTCGCGCCCGCCGCGGCAAAACTCGCATTCGCCGCACGTCCAGCCCAGCCACGGAATTCCCACACGGTCGCCGGCTTTGAAACAATGAACGTCTTTGCCTTTTTTGACGATGACGCCGACGATTTCGTGTCCGGGAACGAGCGGAAGTTTTGGATTGGGAAGTTCGCCATCCACGACGTGCAAATCCGTGCGGCAGACGGCGCAGGCGGACACTTTCACCAAAACCTGCGTCGCATCGGGCTTCGGCGTGGGGATTTCAACGGCCCGCAGCGGCTGGTGCGGCGCTTCGAGGAGCATAGCGCGCATCTTCAGTTGATTGTTGGCGGTTTATGGTTCATGGTTGAGGCGGTATATGCTTTAGCCTTTTGGACTATCAACTACCAACATTCAACCATCAACTACAGTGAAAATTGCCATTGGTTCGGACCAATCTATGTTGAAGCAACAAAAGAAGTTTATTGCAAAAATGCGGGGAAAAGGCGTTTTTGCGGTCACTTCAGTCCTATGGTTTTCAGCAATCTGCTGCTCATTACCCGTCTGTTTCGCGCAGGATTGTGCGCTGCCCACGAACTTCGAATGGACGTCGACAGGCCCGCTCGCCCAGCCACAGAACGGGTGGATCGCGCTCAAGGACTTCACCTGCGTCAACTACAACGGTAATTTCATTGTTTACATGTCGACGGTCAACAGCTCAGGAAACTACGGCGGGGGCATGATGACCTTCACCAATTGGTCTCAGATGGCCACCGCCACTCAGTACGCGATGCCTGTGGGGACCGTTGCGCCGACGCTGATCTATTTCGCCCCGAAGAACATCTGGGTTCTCATGTACGAGTGGGGTCCGTGGAGTTTCAGTTACCTGACCTCGACCGATCCCACCAGCCCAAGTGGCTGGTCGGGCCCATACAAACTCTACCAGGGAAGCTCAATTGACGAAACGGTGATCTGCGACAGCACGAACGCCTATCTCTTCTTCGCGAATGACAACGGCAACATCTACCGGGCAACGATGCCGATCGGCAACTTCCCGGGCGCCTTCACCAACGCGACAACCATCATGACCGACAGCGAGTTTAACCTGTTCGAGGCCGTGGAGGTCTATACGGTGCAGGCGGCGACCCCCCAGTACCTGATGATCGTTGAGGCGATCGGTGCCACGGGGCATAGATATTTCCGGTCCTTTACCACGACCAATCTCATGGGTTCGTGGACTCCGCTGGCTGCGACCGAGAGCAGTCCTTTCGCCGGCGCGGCCAATGTCACCTTCACCAACGGCGCCGCTTGGACGGCCGACCTCAGCAGCGGTGATATAGTCCGCAATAATCCCGACCAGACGCAGACTATCGACCCGTGCAATTTACAATTTCTCTACCAGGGGGACACCAACTCGTCAGGTAACTACAACCTGATCCCCTGGAGACCGGGGTTGCTCACGTTGACCAATGCGGTCATCAACTGGCCGACGAATTGCACGTTAAACATTGTGCCCACCGGCCCGGGCGCATTCACCGTCTCCTGGCCGTCAGCGGCGACCCGTTTTGTGCTACAAACCAATGCCGCTTTGACCGCCCCGAATTGGGGACTTGCCAACTACCTCATTTCCACCAACGGCCCGACCGAAAGTGTCACCGTCAATCCATTGCCGTCGCGGAATTTATTCTTCCGGCTCATTTCGCAATAGCGTGGGGCAGGGACGGCGTGCAAAGCCAGCCGTCATGTACTTTTCACAAATAAAGTGAAGTTGAGAAATAAAGTCTAAAATCCGTGAATCAAATGGTACATAGTTTCGACTTAATTTATTCCGACCTGACCGAAGAAGAACAAAACAGTTTTTCCGAACGCGTAAAAATTTACGGCGAAATTCCCGCGATGCAATGGGTCATTCAACAGCATCCGCCAAATTCTTCGCAAAACGGCCAGCAATAAAATTCCTTTGCCACTTTGCCTCTCGGCGTCTTTGCGTTAACAATTCTCCGTGCAAGCACGCTTTCTCCTCGGCCCCGCCGGCAGCGGCAACTACACCATCGCTGCCGGTTCCAGTGGCGGCCCGCTGACCTTCGTCAATGGCTCGACCGTCACCGTTGCCACCAATTGTTTCCCGGTCATTTCGGCACCCGTGACAGGGACCAACTTCATCTATGCCGGCCCGGGGGCGCTCACCCTGAGCGGCACGAACACTTATACCGGGACCACCACCGTTACCAACGGAACTTTGCTGGTCAATGGTTCCGTGGCGGCTGGCAGCACGGTCAAAGTTGGTGTTGGCGGAGTGCTGGGCGGCTCCGGCAATAACGAAGCGATAACGGCCAACCGGGTGAAGGGCATCCGTTGTGCATTATGCTGGAACGTGGAGTCAGCCCGGCTCGGACGGCAACACAACAATGCCAATGTGATTTCCATCGGTGAACGGATGGTCAGTCTCGAAACCGCGCTCGAAATTGTCCGAGTACGGCTGGAGACTCCTCTCGAAGGCGGAAGACATCAGCGGCGGATTGACTTGGTTGACGCTCCGCAACGGTAATTGGGAGGGTCGGCATATTGCCGACCCAAATTTCAAGGCCGGGCGGCACGCTGTCCCTCCCAATGCCAAAATTGACGCCCGCCGCCTCAACGCTTACGCTGGTGGAGGTTTTTATGAGTGAACTGCAAAATTCCCTGCTGGAATTGATCCGGCGCACGTCGGCGGAAATACCCGACGACGTGCAAAAGGCGATTCTTGATTCATTGGAACAGGAGAAGAAGGGCACGATTGCCCGGAACGCATTGAAAATAATTGAGCGAAATGTTGAGCTGGCCAGACAAAAATCGCAGCCGATTTGCCAGGACACCGGCAGCATCCTGTTTTATGTGGATTGCCCGGTTGGCTTCGACCAGATCGCGTTTGAAGAAACGGCGAAGGAGGCGGTGAAGCTGGCGACGAAGAAGGGTTATCTCCGGCAAAACTCCGTGGATTCACTCACCGGAAAAAATGACGGCACGAACGTCGGACCGGGTGCGCCCGCTTTCCATTTTCATCAGCATCGCTCGCCGGAGGTAAGCGTGCGGCTGGTGCTCAAGGGTGGCGGCTGCGAAAACGTTGGCGCGCAATACTCGTTGCCGAGCGAGAAGCTCCAGGCCAACCGCGATCTCGACGGCTGCCGCAAGGCGATTCTGGACGCAGTGTTGCAGGCGCAGGGCAAGGGCTGCGGACCGGGCATCCTGGGCGTGTGCATTGGCGGCGACCGCGCGACCGGCTACGAAATGAGCAAAACGCAGTTCTTGCGGCTGATTCCCGACCGGAACCCGAACCCGGAGTTGGACAAGCTGGAGCAGGACATTTTGAAGACGGCGAACGAACTCGGCATCGGCCCGATGGGATTTGGTGGCAAGACGACGTTGCTGGGTGTGAAAATCTGTGCAGCGAACCGCCTGCCCGCGTCGTATTTCGTCAGCATCAGCTACATGTGCTGGGCGTATCGCCGACAGGGCGTGACGCTGGACGCGAATGGGAAAATCGGGAAGTGGCTTTACTAAGTGCGAAAGGCGAATGCCATGATTAAACTTTCATTCCCCTTCACCGAAGAAAAGATTCGGAAGCTGAAGGTTGGCGACGAGGTGTTGATTTCCGGCGTCGTGTTCACCGGGCGCGACGCGGTCCACAAATATCTACACGAAGGCGGCAAGCTGCCGGCTGGCGTTAACCTGCGCGACGGGATTCTTTATCATTGCGGCCCGGTGGTGATGAAACAGGACGACGGTTCCTGGAGGGCCACCGCTGCCGGCCCGACGACGTCCATCCGCGAGGAACCGTATCAGGCACAAATCATCAAGGACTTTGGCATCCGTGGCGTCATCGGCAAGGGGGGCATGGGCGACAAGACGCTGACGGCTTGCGAGGAATACGGTTGCGTGTATTTGCACGCGGTCGGCGGCGCGGCGCAGGTGCTGGCCGAGTGCATCAAAAAGGTGCGGAACGTGTATTTCTACGAAAAGTTCGGCGCGCCAGAGGCGATCTGGGAATTTGAAGTACAGGATTTCCCTGCCGTCGTCACGATGGATGCGCATGGCAATTCGCTGCACAAGGACATCTTTGCGAAGAGCCAGGCGGAGTTGGCAAAGAGATTGTGAGAAGGGATTCGCCTCGTTGGGGCGTTCGGTAGAAGTTCTGCTTCCCATTTCGGACGCGCGGGCCGCGCGTCCCCACCAAAATGTATTACGGTGTTACGGTTCGGTAAAAGCAGTGCGGATAGCTCATAGCATCCGAGTCAATGAACGTAGTTACCCCGCTCGAGTCAGCCGCGTTTGTGCTAATGGTGGACCAGTTGATCAGGTCAGTTGAAGACAGAAGCACAAACTTTTGACCGGAGACACCACCGGACGCGCATACTTTTACACTTCCATCTCCCTGGCAAACGATTGAAAGCGTAGGCGGCGCCGGGATATTGACTGTCAGCGTGGCACGGTTGGTGACGCTGCCGCACGCCCCACACACAATAACGGTGTAGGTGGCCGCATCATTGGTGGTCACATTGTTCAAGGTCAAATTGTTGCCGGTTTGGCCGGAGAGGACGCCTTCATTTTTCAGCCAAACGTAACTGAACGGTCCGGTCCCCGAAGCCACCGTGGTGAACGGCGCATTGTCTCCCTCACAACACACCAGACTGCTGAGCGGGCTCGCCGACACCGGTAAGTCAACCGTTAGCATGGCGCTGTTGGTCGCGGGAGTGCCGGCTCCGCTCACAATCACCGTATAAATCCCGGCCTGGCCGGTGGTCACGTTGTTCAAGGTCAGGCTGCTGCTGGTTCCAATCACCGAACCGCCAAACAACCATTGATAGCTCAAACTCGTCCCGGTGGCCGTCACGCTAAAGGTCACGTTGCTGCCCACCAGCGTCGTCTGGCTCACCGGCGGCACGTTTACTGTCACCGGCACGTTTACTGTCAACGTTACACTGTTGGTCACCGGAGTGCCGGCCCCGCTCACGATCACCGTGTAAATTCCCGCCTGATCCGTTGTCACGTTATTCAAGGTTAGGCTGCTGCTGGTTCCAATCACCGAACCGCCAAACGACCATTGATAGCTCAAACTCGTTCCGGTGGCCGTCACGCTGAAGGTCATATTGCTACCCACCAGCGTCGTCTGGCTCACTGGCGGCACGGTCACGGTCACCGGCACGTTCACTGTCAACGTTGCGCTGTTGGTTACCGGAGTGCCGGCCCCGCTGACAATCACGGTGTAAACGCCGGCCTGATCCGTTGTCACGTTATTCAAGGTTAGGCTGCTGTCGGTTCCAATCACCGAACCGCCAAACGACCATTGATAGCTCAAACTCGTTCCGGTGGCCGTCACGCTGAAGGTCACATTGCTGCCCACCAGCGTCGTCTGGCTCACCGGCGGCACGGTTACTGTCACAGGCACGTTCACTGTCAACGTTGCGCTGTTGGTCACGGGTGTGCCGGCCCCGCTCACGATCACCGTGTAAATTCCTGCCTGATCCGTTGTCACGTTATTCAAGGTCAGGCTGCTGTCGGTTCCAAGCACCGAACCGCCGAAAAACCATTGATAGCTCAAACCCGTTCCGGTGGCCATCACGCTGAAGGTCACGTTGCTGCCCACCAGCGCCGTCTGATTGACGGGCGGCACGGTCACGGTCACTGGCACGTTCACTGTCAACGTTGCGCTGTTGGTTACCGGAGTGCCGGCCCCGCTGACAATCACGGTGTAAACGCCGGCCTGGCCCGTAGTCACATTGTTCAACGTCAGGCTGCTGCTGGTTCCAAGCACCGAACCGCCGAACAGCCATTGATAGCTCAAACTCGTCCCGATGGCCGTCACGCTGAAGGTTACATTGCTGCCCACCAGGGTCGTCTGATTGACGGGCGGCACGGTCACCGTGACCGGCACGTTCACTGTCAAAGATGCGCTGTTGGTCACGGGTGTACCGGCCCCGCTCACAATCACTGTGTAAACCCCGGCCTGGCCGGTCGTCACGTTGTTCAAGGTCAGACTGCTCGCGGTCCCGATTACCGAACCGCCGAACAGCCATTGATAGCTCAAACTCGTCCCGGTGGCCGTCACGCTGAAGGTCACATTGCCGCCCACCAACGTCGTCTGATTAACAGGCGCCACGGTCACCGTGACCGGCACGTTCACTGTCAAGGTGGCATTATTGGTGACCGGGCTGCCGCAGGCGCCGCTGGCAATCACTGTGTAAACGCCGGCCTGGCCAGTTGTCACGTTATTCAAGGTCAGACTGCCGCTGGTTCCAATCACCGAACCGTTAAACAGCCATTGATAACTCAAGCCCGTCCCGGTCGCCGTCACGCTGAAGGTCACATTGCTGCCGACCAGGGTCGTCTGATTGACAGGCGGCACGGTCACCGTTACCGGCACGTTCACTGTCAAGGTCGCGCTGTTGGTCACGCTGCCCATTAACCCATTAACAATCACGCTGTAGGTTGCTGCGTTACCGGAGTTCACGTTATTCAAGGTCAAACTGCTGTTGGTTTGGCCGCTGATGGCCACATTGTTTGTCATCCACGCATAGCTGTAAGGCCCGGTTCCTGAAGCCACCGTACTAAAGGTCACGCTGTCACCCGGACAAACGGCCTGGCTCACCGGCCCCACTGCGCTGACGAGAATGGTGAGATTGGTGACCGGTTTGGAAACGGTTCCGGAGAAATTGAAATTGGCGGGAAAGTTGGTGCCGGCGCCCACCAGATTCATTGTAATCTGGTGAGTGCTGCCATTGGCGTTGGTCCCGCCAACAACGAAACTGCTGAGATTGAAATCCACCAACACAGGGGTCTGGTTGGTTGAAGATCCCAAATTGATGTAGACCCCATACATATTCGTGCCGCCGTTCTCAAGGGTCAGATAGGGGAAACCGATGGCTTCTCCCATCCAGGTTGCACTGCCAGTCGAAGTGCTGACTCGGTAGATGTCGGTGTTCGTGCTCGTATTACTTACATAAAGATTGCCGTCTTGCGCAAAACGGATGTTCTGTCCGGTGTTGCCCAAGTTGTGGACGTTGCCGTAAGCCCCGACCAAGGTCGTAGCCCCATTGGCGATGTTAATCGTGTACAACTGGTTCCGCGTAGCCCCGAACAATGCGCTGTCGCTTGGCCGGAAGGCCAAGGATTCAATGCCATTTGTGCTAAAGGTCGCAATTCTGAGCATCGTACCATTGGTTTGGTTAAACATGACCAAGGCAGTGGAGTTTGATATGGCAAACAACGTCCCGTTCGTGGGGCAGTAAGCGATGTCGTTAACGACCGCACTGCCGAAAGTGGAAATTTTGGTAAAATTCCCGTTCAATAAATTGATGGTGCCAAAACGATTGGTTCGCTGATTGTACTCGGCGCCGTAGACGATGTTGCTCTGCGCCTGCGTTGACATGGCCAAACTGCCTGCCGCCATCAGGACTAACACTGCCTTGGTGATTTCTTGTGACAGATGGAGTGGCCATGGTGAGAGTTCCGGCCTTTGTCTACTTACTAGACAGCCATGTCCATTTTTATTCGCATCAACCTTGCTTTTCACTTGTGAACCTTTTGTTTCGGTTTTGATGATGTCCACAAAGCCGTTCTTGTGCCAAAAAATCGTACAGAAACCAAAGTGGGCTTGGCAAAGCCAAGCACTTCAACCGCTGAAGGATACGTCAATTTAACTTAGGAAAGTCATGAAAAATGGCTTGTTTTGAGGTAACAGGCGATTCTAAAGGAAAACAAATCGCCCTCACTGCTACGCAAATTGATGTCATGAGGTGATCTATATCGCACTCTGAAGTGTGCCGCTGTCAGAACTTCTGATTCCACATTGGGGTGGCATATTTGTCCCGTGCCAGGACGGCGATATTTCCCATAGGCGGATTTTTCAATGGCAAATTGGCTTGCCATGCCTTTAGCAGCGTGGCTTTCACCTTTTCAATTGGTAGACCCAGGTTCGTCAGGAAATGGGCATGCGCACGATTCTCACGATAATCAGGTTGTTTAGACGGCATCCGCAAAACCTTGCTCAGAAGTGTAATATCAAAGTTCAGCAGAAACGTTCCATGGAAGAGCAGAAGATGTTTACGGCGCCGTTGCGAGTTGCCCGAAAATTTCAAATCGTCGAGGCAAAGGTCAGTGTGACCGTGAACGACGATTTCGGGTCTCGGATCTTGCGTCTTGGACTTGGGGTAAAGCGATTCAATCGCCGCCCGGTTACGTTCCATGATGAACCGGTTGGCCGAGGTAATGTTGCGAAGCGGACCGTCTTCCGGTAATTTTCAAAACAAGAGTGTAGCTAAGGCAACCGGGACCTTGCACCACGGTGCCGCCGCCGGAACAGCGGCGATAAACGGGAATTCCATTTGTGTCGCAAGCTGCCATGTTGACTTCGGATGCCACTTTATTGGCATAGCCAACAACGACAAAATATTGGGGCGATTCCCAAAAGCGAAGAACTTCTTCACCGGCGCCGTCTTCGCACCACTCGAGCAACACCTCGTCGCATGCGAGGTTTTCGGCGGGCGAGGGGAGCGTCAGGTCGAGAAATCTCATTTTGCAGTTGAGCTGATTTCGCTGGCGTTGGTGGCCAAGTTGAGCTTTATTGTTGCGCGCATTTTGCGCGACAGAAATAAGTGGGTAACACAGTGAGCATCCAGACAAAAGAAATTTACGGTTCCCGCTCCACTTCGTCGTCCGGCAACGGTGACAAATGGTCGGAATCGCTGCAATCGGTTTTTGAACTGGTGTTGGAGAGCCAGGGACCGGAGCGGACGGCGCGGTTGTTGGAAAAGCTGACCGAAAAGTTGCGCGCCTTGGCACAGGGCACTGGTCACTGTTTCAACACGCCTTACGTCAACACTATCCCGCCCGAACAACAGGCGCCGTTTCCGGGCAACCGCGATATCGAGCGCCGCATCAAAAGCTACATCCGCTGGAACGCGATGGCGATGGTGGTGAAGGCAAATTCCACCACCAACGTGGGTGGTCACATTTCGACTTACGCCTCGGCGGCGACGCTTTACGAAGTGGCGTTCAACCATTTTTTGCGCGGGCACACGGAAGATTTTCCCGGCGACATTGTTTACTTTCAAGGCCACGCCGCGCCGGGCATATATGCGCGCGCGTTTCTCGAAGGCCGATTGGACGAGCAGAAACTGCAAAATTTCCGGCAGGAACTTGCCGGGGGCGGCGGTTTGTCGTCGTATCCACATCCGTATTTGATGCCTGAGTTCTGGCAATTCCCGACGGTTTCGATGGGGCTCGGCCCGATTTTATCGCTGTATCAGGCGCGTTTCAACCGCTACTTACAGGCCCGTGGCCTGGTGAAATGGAAGGATGAGCCAAAACTCTGGGCGTTTCTGGGCGACGGTGAATGTGATGAACCGGAGACGCTCGGCGCCATCACGCTTGGCGCGCGCGAAAACCTCGACAATCTGATTTGGGTCATCAACTGCAATTTGCAGCGGCTGGATGGCCCGGTGCGTGGCAACGGCAAAATCATCCAGGAACTTGAGGGTCTGTTCCGCGGCGCGGGCTGGAACGTCATCAAAGTCATTTGGGGCACCGATTGGGACGATTTGCTCGCGCACGACAAGTCTGGTTTGTTGCTCAGGCGCATGGAAGAGGCGGTGGACGGTGATTACCAAAAGTATTCCGTCGAGCCGGGCAGCTATACGCGCAAGCATTTTTTCGGCAAATATCCCGAACTGCTCGAACTGGTGAATCACCTCACCGACGACCAAATCCGCAAACTCCTGCGCGGTGGACATGACGCCCGTAAAATGTATGCGGCTTACAAAGTGGCTGTGGAACACAAAGGCCAACCGACGGTGATTCTGGCAAAAACGGTGAAAGGCTACGGCTTGGGTGAAGCGGGCGAAGGCAAGAATATTTCGCATCAGCAAAAAAAGATGAATGAGAAGGAGCTTCGCGAATTTCGCGAGCGCTTCAACATTCCCATCAACGACGACGTGATTGCCGAGACGCCGTTTTATCGTCCGCCCGCCGAGAGCCAGGAGATGAAGTATTTGTTTGAGCGGCGCAAGGCACTTGGCGGCTTCCTGCCGGAACGCAAGGTGACTGCACCGCCGCTTGACGTGCCGAAGCTGGATTACTTCACCGAGTTTTTCAAAGGTTCAACCATGGAAGCCTCAACGACGATGGCTTTCGTACGCTTGGCGAGCGTATTGTTACGGCACAAGGCCGTAGGCCGGCAAATCGTCCCGATTATTCCCGACGAGGCCCGCACCTTCGGCTTCGATGCGTTGTTCAAGGACATCGGCATTTACTCGCCCAAAGGCCAGCTGTATGACCCGGTGGACAGCAAATCACTTCTTTATTATCACGAAGCGAAGGATGGACAAATTCTCGAGGAAGGCATTACCGAGGCCGGTTCATTTGCATCGTTCATCGCGGCAGGTACGAGTTACGCCACGCATGGCGTGCCGATGATTCCTTTTTACATTTATTATTCAATGTTCGGCCCGCAACGTGTTGGCGATCTGTTCTGGCTCGCGGGTGACATTCGCGCCAAAGGTTTTTTGCTCGGCGCGACAGCGGGCCGCACCACTCTCAACGGGGAAGGGTTGCAACATCAGGATGGCCACAGCCTGTTGCACGCGAGCACAATCCCGACGTTGCTGGCTTACGACCCGGCGTTCGCCTACGAACTGGCAGTGATTATCGCCGATGGATTGTGCCGCATGTATGTCGATGGCGAGGACATTTTTTATTACCTCTCGCTCTACAACGAAAACTATGCCATGCCGCCGATGCCGGCAGGCGTCGAAAACGGCATCTTGAAGGGCTTGTATAAATTCAAACCCGGCCCGGATGGCAAAAAGCTCAAAGCCCATATTTTCGGCAGCGGTTCAATTATCAACTCGGCGCTCAAAGCGCAGGAAATTCTGGCCGAACGTTATGATTTATCCGCTGATGTATGGAGCGCAACAAGCTACAAACTACTTCGCACCGACGCGCTCCGTTGCAGGCGTTGGAACATGCTGCACCCGACTGCCACGCCAAAAAAATCCTACATCGAAACGTTGCTGGCGAAAGAGCAGGGTGCCTTCGTCTCCGTGTCCGACAATATCCGCATGGTGCCCGATCAAATCGCGCCGTGGGTGCCGGGCGGATTGATGACACTGGGTACGGATGGTTTTGGCCGGAGCGACACACGAGCGCGGCTCCGGCGATTTTTTGAAATTGACGCGGAATCCACCGTCGTCGCCACGCTTTTTGCACTGGCAGAGAAAGGACTGATTGAGCATCAACTTGTCGAAAAAGCCATCAAGGATTTAGGCGTGGACCCGGAAACGGTGCAACCGCAGATTGTCTGACGTTCAAAACGAAAGCCGAACCGGAGAAACTGGTTCGGCTTTATCGTCGGTGGATACCGAGCGAGTCAGGAACGGATAATAACAGTTTAAGATGATCGGCGGCGTAATCGCAGACCGCCAAGAACCACACCGGCACCCAGCAGTAGCAAGCCGACTGTAGCCGGCTCAGGAACCGGACTTTCCGCCAGGGCGACTTCCAAGGAATACCCGTCGTAAGGCCCGCCCGAGATCGTCATGGGATTGCCCGGGGTGAGTATCAACGGTGTGTTCCCGAGTGGGTTGGCCGGGTCAACGGTGTTGAGCATCAAGGTGTCGGGCCCATCGAATGCTCCATTGCTGTTCGCATCATCCCAAGTGAGGCCCGTCAGCGTCAGCGCATGCCCAACCATGTCAAGCGGATAGATGCCCAACTCCACGTCTTCACCCGCCAGCAATTGCTGGTAGAGGAAATTCACCGTCGGGTTCGCGTTCGTGTCCCACCACGGACGGTTCGCCGCAGCCACGAGCGAATCCATCCCCGCGAAGATCGTTTTCCCGGGCGCATATGTGTTGAGGTAACTCACCTTGCCGAAGATCCAGTTTGGAAGGGTCGTTCCGTTGTTGGCGGAGGTGTTCATGTAGTTCGCGCCTGCCAGCAGCCCCCCGGCCGCTTGCCAGCTTCCTGTCCCTCCCTGCAACGCCGGGAGGCCAAACGCGTCCAAGCCGTAGATCGACGGATACGCGTTCTGAAGCCAAACGAACGAGTTCATGGTGGCCGTCGGGACGCAACTCATGGCGCCGTTCCCTGGTGGCACGAACTGTTGATCGACAGTTCCAAATTGCGCTATCGTCGTCTCATCAACCGTCCAGATGGTGTCAGCCCAAGCTCCGTATATGCTCGTCGCGATAATAGCCGTGATGGCCAAAGCCCTTGCCACAAAGCGGCGGATGGGCGATCGAGTCTTTGAGGCCACGCTGGCGCCAGTGACTTGTTTACGCACATTTCTCATATTGGTCCTTTCTGTTCTGATTGTTTAATTTGAGCAATTTTATGCTTCCAGCGGTTTCATGGAAAGTCGGCTGCTCAATCGTCAGCTAAGCAGGGGACAGGACTGGCTCGGTTGAGGGAGAACCAAAAGGGTAATGAACCTCAGATCTTGAACGCTGTATTCAACCCCGGCGGAACGGACAGCAACCTTTGGTCCAGTTGGCGCAGATAGGGGGCAAAGTGCTGCCGGGTGCTACCGTCAACGCAACGAATTCATCCATGATGCGCAAGACCAGTTTCACCCGGTCGGTTACCGCAAGTTTATGATACAAGCGCTCGCAATAGGTGTGGATCGTATGCGGTGAGACGTCGAGGTTGTTGGCAATAGTGAACTCGGTATAATCGTCGAACACTGCATGCACAATCTGTAGTTCCCGCCCCGAAAGTTTCAGGCTGCGGGCGATTTCTTTCCATATCTCTTCGGTAAACATGGCGGCGCCCAAAGGGCACCGCAGCGTGTAATTTGCCGGACGAAAGCTCGACAATGTCTTTGCTTTGCAAGATATAAATTTCCCCTTCGAGGGGAGCCGAGCTGAAAATGACTTTTCTCTGCTCCGGCTTGTCGGTGACGCTGCCTTTCGCTTTTGCCTCATGCCTGTGTCTTTGCAGGACAGCCGGGTTGGCTTCAGATTCAGCAGGGAAGCTTTGCGAGCTGAACGTTTACATTATAGACGTTAATTATTCCAGTGCAAGGTCAATTTGAGCAATATCGAAACACGTTGAACAGCAATCGGTTCCACGCAAGTGAAACTTTATACCTTGCCAATTCGTTGAACGGCAGGCTAAATACCAACTCATGCCCGGCTGGGTAGCTCAGTTGGTAGAGCAGAGGACTGAAAATCCTTGTGTCGGCGGTTCGATTCCGCCCCCAGCCACCATTTAGTATTACTTATTCTCGTTAATGTGTCTGAGGGCGGAGCACGTCGGATACATTGCCTCATATTTCTTAGCACTGCCTCATGCGGAAGAGCCGGTTTCTCGCCAGCGGGGATGGCCTGGAGATGTTGGAGCAGGGCTTGGGGCTGGGTGCGGAAGCGCCACCATTTGAGTTCGGCACCCTGATCATCGAGGTGGGCCAGGACACAATTTTGGGAGTGGGCATCCAAGCCCAGCCATGCTATAGAGGTCGTGTTAATCATATGAACCTTTCACGGTTGATGGTTAATGTTATGAGCGGACTGCGGCAGGATACGAATTGCTCCTTCATTGAGAGCCGAAATGCTTCGATCCCGTCCGTCGTCCGCTTTTCAATTGACCAGGAGCCCCCGGCCACTGCCCCTTCGGTTTTCGATCGAGATATGAAGATTGAGAGTCCAGATTGCGGTCGTGAGCCAGCCGCCAGTGGCCGTAGCTTC
>CAVWHM010000034.1:0-3223 GCA_963754775.1 uncultured Verrucomicrobiae bacterium | reverse complement strand
GCCCTTGCTAAAACTGGCAACCAATTTTTGCAAGCGCCCGGTGAACTACATAGCCAGGCCTTTTAAGCGACAATCGGTAACACACATCAGGATGCCCATCTCAGGCAGTTCCATCTCCAGTTCCACACTTGACCCACATTTGACTGTTTGATACAGACGCTCCTGAGTGGCCAACCCCAACCACCAATTCTTCAATACCCGCCTAATTTTGAACCGGCGACGTGTTGTCGGCAGCGGGTTCGGGTGGCTTGTGCTGTGGGTCGTTTGGCTCCTGCCGTTCCTGCTCATCGGTTTGTCCGTTGCGACGCTCTCCGCGCAACCGGCGGACACGACGCAGTCACGGATTGCCGCCGCAAAGTCGAAGATGGACGAAGCCATGCAACGGGTCAAAGACATCGTCAATCAACCCGTAACGCAACTGCCCCGCAAATCTTATATGCGGGTGGCGGAATTCGGACCGGGTGGTGGTTCCATCCCGGCGCCGAAAAGCCGGACTTCAACCGGGTGGATGTCCGCGCTACCCGGCAATTTCCCTATGCCAAATTTGATTACGTCACGTCGGACTTGAATCCGAACGTGGTGTACTTGGGCCGCGAATTGGAGTTCAACAGCATGACCAAATACTTCTACACCGATCGTACTGTTCCCAAGAAGAAACCTACGGAGGCGGAGATGTTAGAAATTAACGGGCTGTATCGCATTATCGGCCGTTGCGAGGAACTGATGGCCGACCTGCAACCGCCCGAACAGCCGCCGGCCTTTAACCTCCTCGATTTGTTCAAGTCCCGTTTTTATGGCGGCGCGCTCGTGCTTGCGCTTTTACTGTTCCTGGTGCTTATGGCATTGCACCGAAGGCGGCCTGAATAATTGAAGCACTCGGTTATTTTTGCGTCCTCGTCCCATTCTGCTCGGATCATCCTCTGGCGAGCATCAAAACGGACGTTGCATTTGGGGAGTGGTATGGTTCGGTGGGGCGAGCGCCTGTCGAGCCGTAGCCAGGCGAAGGCTGATCCTCGCCCGTCCTCCGTAGCAGCGCTACTACAGAGGGTGGACGAGCCGGCTCGTCAGTAGCCTCGGCCCGCCGAAAGTTACAAACGTACCAGCAACAATCACCCCCTGTCCCGTGAATTAGCGACTCGCCAAGGATTGATTGGTTCTTGAATTGTTGCCCCGAACTTGAAAAGTTGGCGCCATGCATCGCCATTGGCTGACCTCCGGTTTTGTGCTTTCCGCATTTTCTTGCCATGTTTCCGGCTCTTCGCGCCGCGCAGTGGTGCGGCGGACTTTTCCGGTCCAGCCCGCGAAATGCGGACGCAATTGGCGGAAAAAATTCTGCCTTACTGGTTCGACACGGCGCAGGACACCAATCGGGGCGGCTATCTGCTCGCCGACGACGCAGTCCAAGGTCGCCAACAACCGGCCGAAAAGCAGATCGTCACCCAAAGCCGGATGGTCTGGGCGTTTTCGCTCGCGCACCTTGCCGGTTTCAGCAACACCAACCGGAATTATTTGCAGGCGGCCACACAGGGTTACCATTTCCTGCTGGACCATTTTCTTGACCGGCAAAACGGCGGCTACTTTTGGAGCACCGACCTCAATGGCAAGCCCGTCAACGACGGCAAATTTCTCTATGGCGAATCGTTTGTGATTTATGCCTTTGTCGAATACTACCGCGCCAGCGGCGATAAGGACGCGCTGCGCCATGCGATGGAACTGTACCACGCGATTCAGGAGCATGTGCATGATGACAAAAACGGCGGCTGGTTCGAACACGCCGACCGCAAATGGAAATTGCTTTCACCCGGCGACCCGCGGGATCCGGTCGAGATCGTCGGTTACAAAAGCGCCAACGCGCACCTGCACTGGATGGAAGCGTTGACTGAATTGTATGACGCTAGCCACGACCAGGCGGTGAAGGAATCGTTGATCGAGGCGTTGCGCCTGAACCAGACTTATTTCTATCCGGAAACCCCCGCTCACTGCATGTTTTACCGGCAGTTCGATTGGCAGCCGGTCACTGGCCCCGGACGCGACGGATTGTCCTACGGCCACAACGTCGAATTTGCCTGGCTGATGGTCCGCGCGGAAACCGTGCTGGGCCGGAAACCGTCCTGGGACCATTTTTACGCGCTGCTCGATCACGCGCTGAAATACGGTTACGACGATGAGCACGGCGGACTTTACAGCCGGGGTTTGGACGACCAACCGGCGAATGACACGGAGAAAGTCTGGTGGATCCAGGCGGAAATGCTGGCCGCGTTGACCGACGCCCTGCAGCACCAAAGCGACCCGCGCTATGAAACGGCGTTGGATAAGGAATTGCACTTCATCACAACCTGCCAGGCCAACCCGAAGGACGGCATCTGGTTATACGCTGTCACCGCCGATGGCCGGCCCAAGGACACCACCTTGGCGAACAGTTGGAAGGCGAACTATCATGACGTGCGCGGCATGTTGAAATTTGTCGAGGCTTTTGCTCCGACGAAGTAACTACTCGCAACCGAAATCTCCCTTGTCGCGCCGTGGCGACCTGCCATGTCGAAGCGAAACGAAGACGGGAGCGACGGCGGAAGCCGCCATCCCGCGTTGCCAGTAGCGATTTGAGGCTGCGTGCTTATGGCTGCGGTTCGGGTTGGCTGCCTTCGTCCCAATTGGTCTCGTATTTTTTTGCGTTGTTTTCACCGGGCGATTCCCATGCGCTTCCAACTTTGACCAGCAACGCAATCTTGGTCGCGGCATCGGCTCGGCCAGTGCTTTGGGGCTTGAATTCTAAACGATATTTCAATTCTGCCTTGTCGTCGGCCACGATTTTACGGGCCAGAATTTGCACGCCGTTGACGAACGCATATCTTTTTTGCATCTGGGCGGCGAACTTGGTTTTATCACCGCCCCAACTCTTCGCCATCTCCTTCCGCGCTTGCGGGACATAGGATGAAATGTAGGCATCATAATTGCCATCGAACAGAGCCCAATAAAAAGATTCCAAGGCGGCTTCAGGCGTGGTGTTACCGGCGTCAACTAATTGCGAGGTGGCAATATACTGTCCCTTGATGCTTTCCGTGGCGGGTGTCGTTCGTGCGATGGAGCCAGAATGGGAACAACCGCTGAATAACGATACCACCACCAACGAAGCTAACCAGAATGTGATTGATGGTGTTTTCATATAATTGCTTTGACAGGGATGCTCATAAATACTCACGCGAAACGCAGCCTAACGACCAAT
>CAVWHM010000033.1:0-88010 GCA_963754775.1 uncultured Verrucomicrobiae bacterium | reverse complement strand
TCCACGCTGCTGAAACTGCTGGCCGGGGTGTTGCAGCCGCAGGCGGGCGAACACCGGCTCGGTCACAACGCGAAATCCGGCTACTTCGCCCAACACCGCGCGGCCATGCTCAATCCCAACCACACGGTGTTGCAGGAGGCACTCGACACACCGCAACGCGTCACCGAACAGTTCGTCCGCACCGTCCTCGGCAGCTTTTTGTTTCGCGGCGACGACGTGTTCAAGCCGGTGAGCGTGCTGAGCGGCGGCGAGAAAAGCCGGCTCGCACTCGTGAAATTGCTGCTCGATCCGCCGAACCTGCTGCTGATGGACGAGCCGACGACGCATCTCGACCTCGCGAGCGTGGACGCGCTCATCGAGGCGTTGCAGCCGTTCGAAGGCACGTTGATTTTCATCAGTCACGACGTGCATTTCATCCGCGTGCTGGCGAACCACGTCGTGCGCGTTGAAAACGGCCGGCTCCGGCATTTCACCGGCGGCTACCAGTATTACCTCGACAAAACGGCGCAATCCGCCCGCGCGGCGCTGACCAGTTCCGAGTTTCGGCGGGGCGAGCTCCACGAGCCCGCAATAATCAGTCAGGACGCCGGGGATCTCCGCTCTGCCGAAGGAACATCCACATTGGACCGCAAGGGGCAGAAACGGATTGAAGCCGAACAACGGCAGGCGCGCTCGCGGAAAAAACGCGAAATCCAGGAACGCATCGCCACGCTGGAAAAGGAAATCGCCGGACCTGGAGTCGCGCGAGAAAGAGTTGACGGCGGAACTGGAGAAGCCGGAGACCTACACGACGGGCGGACGGGCGATGCAGATCAACCGCGAGTTGATGGAAGTCCACGACCGCCTGGCCGGAGCGAACGCGGAATGGGAAAAGGCGGGGACAGAGATGGCGCAGTTCGAGGCGGAAACGGCCGCGATTATGATTCTGTTTCCCGGCCGGGGCCGAGGTAAAATTCAAGGTGAAAGCACCAGCGCGAAGTGCCAATCTTCATCTGCACCTTCGCGCCGGCATTGCGGGACGAACCATCGCCTGGTGGCTATGGCGACTGAACGCGGTAGAAACGCTGCGGGGTGTTGGGCCCCAGCGCGTTGGTAAACCGGGAACAACCGATCCCGTTGAAGGAATTGGTCGCGATTACCGTCCAGTTCGTCACCGGCGTCAGCAGATTGGTGGACGCCAGCACGTAGCAGGTTCCCCACACCATCCCGTTGGTACAATCCAGCACGAGATCGGTTCCCGACAGCCGGGTGTTGAGACATGGGGCGGCGGTCGCCGGCACGTCGGCCGTGATCGCGACATCATCGAGGCACACGCCGTAACCATAATTGGCGTCGCCTTCGAAGCCGATGTAGTACGTGCTGTTGGGGTTCGGCAGCGAGATGGTCTGCTGGGTCCACGAGGCGAGGCTCGATGTGTATGTGGCCAACAGGTTCCATGTGCCGCCGACCGACGTCTTGTAGTAAACCCGGAGATTGTCCTGGTCAGGCGACCACACTTCCATGTAATGCCAGAAGGTCAATTGCGCGTTCCGGGTGGCCGCGCCAAAGTTAATCATGGGCGTGACCAGTTTGGTCCGATAGTCCCCGTAGCTGTCAATAAACAGGAGCGCGTTATAACTGCCGCCATGGGCGCTGGCCGGATGGTTGTAGGAATCCCCGTTCCGGAAAATCCAACTGAGCCCGCCAGCCACATATTCCTGGGTCCAGCCGCTGGGAATTGAACCCCCGTTTTCAAAACCCTCCGAGAACTGGAAATCGTGGGTCGTGGTCGCCGAGCAACCTACCCCGGAGGAGTAACTGGGGCCGCTGAGTACGGACCAGGCCTTGTAATAGCAGGTGGTCCCGCTGCTCAGCCCGGTATGGGACGCGGACGTCGCCCCGCCGCTGTAAAGCACCGTGCCGCCGCCGGAGATGGAGTCGCCGACAGCATACGCGCCTGACGGGGTGCCGAATGTGGAATTGGTGTTACAGGCCACTATGACATTATCGCCGGAGGCATCTTTGGCCCAGGAAAGATTGATGCAGGTGCCGCTGGCCACCGTGGCCGAAAAGCTGGTCGGATTGTTGGAGTCAGACTGCACAAAATCAACCGCCCATTGATTTCCAGAAGTAGCCGAATAATCCGTGGACTGGCCCGTGGTGACGGTCCGGTTCGTGAAGACATAGCCGGTTTTGCTCGCGCTCACGGTGTACGTGGAAGAGGCGGGGATTTTTGCCAGGGCGTAGATTCCGTTGGTGTCGCTCGTCGCCGTGTACGTCCCGCCGCCGGAACGCGTGGCTGTCACCACAACCCCCGCGATGGGAGTCCCAGTCGCCATCCGTGACCCGGCCGCTGATGATCTCGCCGGTGCCGTTGGTCCAAACGTTGTAAATGCACGAGTCAACCGAATTGAAGGTGTAGCCATCGGCATCAATGGTCGGCAGATTGTACCAGGCCGTGTAACTGCCCGACCAGCCGAGGTTCAAATGGTGGTAGAGCGTGGACAAATTATACCCGTAACCATCACAGACGATGGCATGGCCGCTGGACCCATCATTGATGCCGAACAATACCGGACAGCCGGCATCCAGGTTGGGATTCACCATGCCGTTCAGTCCGGCCCCAATTGTGGTGGTACCGTTGATTTCTCCACAGATGGCATTGGCATAGCCAAAAGTATTAACCAGGGCGCCTTGCACATCTTCCATGTACGCGCCGGACTCTCCGCTCCCGGACATGTTATAATCCATGTTGACTGAAACGCCGGCATCAGCGCACAGCGCCCCGATGGCCTGCCGTTGTGCGACCGTGCTGGAACCGCTCGGGGACAGGACCATATTGCTCCAGATCATACGGACCGCCCGCACCATCGCCTCCGCGCAGATTCCGGCTTTGCGCCACGTCAGTTACGTAGATCGTGAAGGAGGCCGTGCCAACCCCGTTGACGGGGAATTGCCAGAATCTCATGAGCTGGGCCATGGCCGTTGCGACGCATCCGCAAACATAGTTCGCGGCAGACCCTGCCGCATTCGGCGGCGTGTAGTAGTTGTAGCACGCATTCCCGCCCACGGTTGATTGGTTCCACGTGGTCTGGGTCAACGGCGCGACCCGGACATCCGAAACGGTCGAGAGGCCGAGTTTAATCCCGCCGGCACTTTGTTTGATGCTTTTGAGCCGTCCCCACTTGTTTCGTGGCGGCCAGGAACAAACCCTGGGCTTTGGCTGCCGGAATACCTTTCACCTTTGCAATCCGGTCGGGGAGATCACGGCTGACCAGCGCTCCCAAAGGATTGTTGGTTGAAGGATCGAACCGGCCACTGGGGGCGAAGCCAATGATCGGCTCGATGAGATCGTCCGCCGCCACGATGACAAAACCATCGGGGTTCAGATAAGCCACATAATAAAGAGGGGACCCTTGGGCATCGTTGAACGTCTCCACCCCTTTGACCTTTTGCCCCATGGTCGTTTGGAGGGGAGATGGGTCTGCTGCCAGCCAGCCGGTGACCACGTCCATGGCCTGCTCCGCGCTCATGGGATCGCCAGATGCATCCCGCGGAGACGCGAACAACAGAATCAGGATGAGCAGGGTTTCAAAGGCGAGAACGACCCGGCTGCCAATACCGGTCCCGCGAGGGTGGTGGTGGTGCGAATTCCGGGTGTTCTCTGATGACTTGTTTGTGTCCATACGTCTCTTTACACAATTTACCACCAACCGCTTCGGTTGAGTGGGGAGGTACAACCTCGATGTCTGCCCGCGCGGCAATTCACTGCCAACAACTCACATCGGACAGATTCACGGATATTCTAACACTTTTTCTGATATTTGCAATTCTAACAATTCTAATATTTAATATGTGTCAGACTACTACAGAATGGGAAAAAGACGGGACCCGAACGGACGGAATTCAAAGCCGCAGCAATGCCGGACAAGCATCCTGCCGGTCTCTATTTTTAATTTCGAGACCGGCGGGGAGCCTGTCCTACGGGGAGGCGGCGGCAAATTTCTTCCGCTCGGCAAAATGACCGCGCAGGTCGAGCGCAATTTTAAGCGCCACGAGCAGGAGCAATCCCACCGCCGGGGAATGCAACGCCATCATCAGGAATCCACCGCCCAGGATGGCAATATGCAGCACCACGATGCGACCGTAGGGTTGCTGCATGAGTTGGGACAGGCTCGCGCGCTGGTATTCTCCATTGCCGAGATAATTGGTGGCAAATGAAATTGCGCGGCTGACCGCCAGGCCGAGGATCGCCCAGCCCAGATGATTTTCCTGCATGATGCGCCAGAAGGTTCCCGGGCCGGGAAAACCCGCGCCGGGGTGCATCCCGCCGCCAAAAAGAACGACAACAAAAATCCCGTGGACAAAGGTGAACATCCCGTAATGCACGCAAAAAAACGGGATTAGGAATAATTTGCCCGCCCAGGCCAGGGGATTCTCCGGCGCGGCGAAAAGCATCTTCAACACATTGAACGCGCCGACGATGACGTTCTCACTCCAGAACAAAAACATCAGCGGGAAAACCTCCCAATGAAGGAAAAGGACGCCGAACACCGGCGCCAGGTTGGCCAGCAACAACGCAATGACGGACGGTCGCTGCCAGTCGGCGGCGGTGGTTGCGCCCAAAAATTTTCAGCGGGTTCACCCAGGAGAATTACCGGCGAATGTTTAAAATGGCAAGCCAGTGGACTGGTTATCCAATCTTGATAGCGACGAGTTTGGCAGACGGGCTTCCGCTTGCGCAGTCGAAAGACAAACAAATCCGTCTCTCGTAGGAGCCAAGGTGACGACGGCTGAGATCAACTCTGCTAGGCGAACCAGATGTTTGACGCCTCCTTACGTCGGCTCCTAGCCAGCGTTCCATACAGCCACTGTTTCAGCCGTTCACGCAAAATCTGCCGGGCGCGATACAACCGCGATTCCACGGCCTTGGGCGTGGATTCCAAAATCACCGCGGCTTCGGCCACGCTGAGTTCCTCCCATTCGCACAACACCATCGCTTCGCGCAAATCTTCCGGCAATTTGTTGACCGCCATCCGCACCGCTTCGGCGCGCTCGGCGGCCAGCGCCTGTTCGTTCGGCGCCGGATCCTTCGCCGGGAGCGTGCCGCCCAGGGTTTGCTCCGTTTCACCGGTTTCGGCTTCGAGCGAGACGGTCGGATGCCGCGACCGCCAGCGGAAATGGTTCCGCGCCAGGTTCGCGGCGATGGTGAAGAGCCAGGTGGAAAATTTTTCGCCGGGCCGGAAACTGGCGCGGGCGCGAAAGACGCGGACGAAGGTTTCCTGCGCCAGGTCGTTGGCGTCATCCTCGTTGCCGACCATGCGGCAGAGAAAATGGAACACCGGCGTCGCGTGGCGCTCCATCAAATCATTGAGCGCCGCGTCGTGGCCGGCGGCCAATCGCTCCATGTCCGCCCGGTCGCGGTCGTCGGCGCTGGGCACAGGGGTGGTGATGCTCATGGCCTGCGGATCCGGACATGGTTTGCTCCGTCTGTTCGTGAAAACCGAGGGTGAGGCGCTGCATCTCGGCCAGATAACGGCGGCCCTGCTCCGGCGGCATGGTCTGGCTGACTTCAATGAAATGCTGCAGCATCTGGGCCTGGCACTGGGCGCGTAGCGCGGCGATTTCGGCCAGTTTTTGTTGGACCACCGGATTGACGTTGGTGGTGCCGTTCAACGCCGTCTCCAGCTCCGATTTTTTGGCGGCGATTTTGGAGCACATCTCGGCGCATTTCGGCAGATAGCCTTCATGCAGCTTCTGAACGCGCGCCATTTCAGCGTCGCTCAAATGAAATTCGTCGCGCAGCCAACTCAAGTCGTCCGCCGAACGCGTCATCCGGCACGCGCGCGAGCCGGCGAAATAGGAACCGCCGAACAGCGCGGCGCCCAAAACCAGCGCGCCCAGCAAGATGACGAGCGAGCGGTTCATGCCATTAACGCAATGAATTGGGGGCCACCGCCGCGAGATAACGCGCCTGGGCGTCCTGTTTTGCCATTTGGCTGCCATCGCGCACTCCAAGCAGCGCTCCCGCGACAATCAGCAAAGCGGCGGTGGCCAGGGCAAATCGCGGACGCAGCACCAGCGCCGCCAGCGCATTCATCCAGCCCAGGCCGCCGGTGGCCCGGGCCGGCGCTTCGGCTTCTTCAATGCGCCGCCAGACGCCTTCCCGGAAACGCGGCGGCAGCGCGGGCGAGACCCGCGACTCGCGCAACAGTGTGCCGAGTCGGGCATCGCTTGCTCCGGGGTCGGGATTGATATTTTCTTTGTTCATCGGTTCAAGGGCGGCGGGGTTTTGTCCGCCACCCGTAGTTTACGGTTTTTTTCGTGCCGGGACAACCCGGTTGTGTGGCACGGGTTACTTCAGCGGCGCGACGGCCACGAGATTGCAACCTGGCATCGTAGCGGGGTGCTCGACGCACGCTTGAATGGTCTTGGGACTGCCGGCCATGATCCTGGCACATGCCACGGCGGGAGTCGTCTCGGTGTTTATGCCGGCAACAGTCGTGGTCTGGTTGCTTGCGGCGCGCGGCGAAACGATGACGATGCCCGTCGCGTTGACAAGGTTCGGATCGTTCGCGATGCCGGAAACGTGCTTTAACTGGTTGCCGGCGGCGCGGGGTGTGAGCAACGCGTCACTGGCATTGGCGTTGAGGGTTATCGCGGCCAAAGCGGCCGCGCCGATAATCGTAAGGAGGATTTGAGTTTTCATATTAACTTTCTTTTTAGTTTAGTGGCGCTTCATTGCGCCGCCGAATGCTGTATTGGCATTACCCCGGCGCGCGGTAAATCCCGCGAATTTTTTTTGAGGGGATTTTCGAGGGCCGGTGTATAATAGTTGTCGTTATACTCGACATAATTATGAAAACATTGAAAATGCTTAGGATCCTCGCGCTGACCATTTCCTTTCTCGCCTTGCCGCTGGCCGGCCTGGCGGTTGACACGAATTCGGCGGCGGCAACACCGCCCAAACCGGATAAACTGACCACTTGCCCGGTATCCGGCGAAAAACTGGATGGTGACATGGGCAAACCGTACGTCTTTGTTTATCAGGGCCAGGAGGTCAAATTGTGCTGCTCGGGCTGCAAAAAGGATTTCGACAAGGACCCGGCCAAATACCTGAAGAAAATCCGGGAAGCCGACGCCCCCGCCCAGAAGTAAAATTGGCTGGCGGAGGCGCGAGCCTCGACAGACCATGAACCATTCAAATTCTTTTCAAGTTCGTAGCAGCCGACGCTTGCCGGGTCGTAGCCTTGGTGCGAAGACCGGTGAGGAGGCTCACTCTAAAATCGGAAAGAGAATGGAGCCTCGTTACCTCGGCTGCCACAGGATTTTGAAAGGCCGTCGGTTCAGCGCCATTCTGTTCGGCTTGTTGCTGGTGGGAGCGCAGTTGCTGGCTGCGCCAGCGCCGGTGGCGTCCGCCCGCCCGGCCCATGCCTGCTGCCATTGCGGTGGCAAGATGAGTTGCTGCTCCGGCCATCGTCAGGTTCGCAACCGGCGCCGGCCGTCCCGTCCAATGCCGGCCCGCAAAAACAGCTTTCGTTTCCGCTCCGGCCCTGTGGCCTGGTCCCTGCCCGAAAATCGAGGCGGGTTCGATTCTTCCGCCTTCGCGGCGCCGTTGACGGCGATTGGCGCGCCGCTCTACGCGCGGGATTGCGCCCGGCTCATCTGAGTTTTCCCTCCCCCACCCGCAGTGTGCCCTGAGCCGGACACGGCGGTCTCCGTTCGCTCCACGGAATTTTGTGCCCGTGAACTGTCTGAAATTACCCGCCTGCGCACAAACAGCGGCAATTGAAAACAAAACAACTGAAATTATGAAAACGAAGACAATCTTGATGATCGCTCTGGCCGCCGTCATCGGCGGAGGCGTCCTGTGGCTCGCGCCGCATCGCTCATTGGCGGCGGACACGCCGGCCGCCGGCCGCAAAATTCTTTATTACACCTGTCCGATGCACCCGTCGGTCAAATCGGACCAGCCGGGTGATTGTTCGATTTGCGGCATGACATTGCAGCCGGTTTATGAGAAGACGAAAGGCACCAATGCTCCGCCGGCAGTGGCGAAGACCAACCCGCCGGCAGCGATGATGCCGGGCTGCTGTTCGCCCGGCGGTTGCCGTTAATACAAAGACAATCCATGAATCGGGGACGAACAGTGGATCGGCGATTGTGGGTGAACGCGTTGCTGCTGGCAATGCTGGCACTGACCGGCTGTAAAGGCGTCACCACGCGCGGCGAGCGCGAGGCCCGCCAACAGATTGGGACAGTGAAAGCGGCCTACCGGCCCAAAGATCAACGACCGGCGTTGCCCGATCTCACGACTAATTCGTCCCTCGGCGATCTTCTCGCCTATGCCATGCTCAACCAGCCGCAGGTCGAGGCGACTTACTACGACTGGGCGGCTTCGGTCGAAAACATCACTGTGGCGCGGTCGAAGCCCGATCCGCAACTGACGTTTCAGGCAGACATTAAGAACATCGTTTCGTCGGTGATGCCGGGTTTGACACAGAATTTTCCCGGCCCGGGCAAATTGCGGGCGCAGGCAAGGGCCGCATCGGCGGACAGCCGGGGCAAATATTTCGCGTTTGAAAGTGCCGTGCTGCAAACCGCCTATGACGTCAAACGGGGTTATTATCAGCTTTGGTTCCTCGATAAAAAAATCGCCGTTGACCGGGAAATGCTCCGGTTGCTGTCCGAACTCGAGCGGATCGCCCGCGCCCAGAACGAAACCGGCCAGGCGACGTTGCAGGATGTGTATCGCGCCCAAATCGAAGAGGACCGGTTGAAAACGGAGATCGCCAATCTCGAAGACTCGCGCCATCCACTGCAGGCGCAATTCAAGGCGGCGCTGGGACTCACCCGCGACCAACCCGATCCACCCGTGCCGGTGCGTTTTGAAGCTACAACGCTGGATTTGTCGCCGGAGCAAATCCTCGACACCGCCTTCGCGCGCAATCCGGAACTCAAGGCGATGGAAGCCGAAGTCCGCCGGGCGCAGGCGTCGCTCGACCTGGCTAACAAAGCCAAAGTGCCCGATTTCAGCCTCGGCCTCATGGCGGATGTGAAAACGTCGCCGGTGCTTTACCGTCCGCTGGCGACGGTGACGCTGCCCATCTGGCGCGACAAGATTGCCGCCGAAATCGCCGCCGCCCAGGCCGGCAAACGCGCCGCCCAGGCGCGGCTCACCGCGGAGCAAATCAAGTTGACGGTGGAGTTCGCGGAAAAGAGCTTCGATTATCGCGAGGTCACCCGCAACCTCGACCTGCTGCGCGGGCAGTTGATTCCCCGGGCACAACGGTCCCTGGAAATCGCCCGCGCGGCCTATCTCGCCGGCAAAACGGAATTCCTCAATTTGATTGACGCCGAGCGCACGCTGCTGGAGTTCCGGCTGTCCGAAATCGAAGCGCGCACCCAGCGCGAACTCACGCTGTCCGAATTGTCATTGCTTATCGCCGGCGTGCCGCCGGCCAACGCGCCGCTGCTGCCCGCGGAACGAGCAAATCACTAATTCACAATGAAGAGAACAGCATCTGAAATAACGAATTGGCTCAAGGCCAATAAGACGTTCCTTATACCGCGAGGTTTTAGACTGCGGCAGCCCTCTGCCGCTTTGGAACACCTGGCCACGTCGAAAGCGGCAGAGGGCTGCCGCAGTCCAAGACGCTGGCGCACCAACGCGAATCCTGACTGCTGCTCACCCGCCTTTCCGCGAGTCAGTCCACCGTCTCCGTTTTTGACCTTTCCATTGCCATGAACTCAAAATCAAAAATCACCACGTTCATCATTTTGCTCGTGATAACCACCGGCGTCGGACTATTCGCCGTCGGTTGTTCCAAGTCGGCCGACATAAAACGCCGCCGCAACACAGGCCAAAACGCTTTACACCTGCGGCATGCATCCGCAGATCATTCAGGATCATCCCGGCAACTGCCCGATTTGCGGCATGAAACTCACGCCCATCCGGAAGCAGGACGCCAGTGCCGGCGCTGCCGAGGATTCATCCGTCATTGCCATTGACCCATCAACGATCCAGACCATGGGCATCCGCACCGCCGAGGTCACGCGCGGGCCGTTACGCCACGTCATCCGCACCGTGGCCAACGTGGATTACGACGAGACCGCGCTCGCGGACGTGACCACCAAGTACAAGGGCTGGATTGAAAAACTATACGTGGATGCCACCGGCGCGCTGGTGAATCCGGGCGATCCGCTGTTTGAAATTTATTCGCCGGAACTGTACAGCGCGCAAACGGAATATCTGGCGGCGCTGGGGACTGAGTCGGGTTCGCCTTCCGCCGAAGACCATGTCTTGCTCGACAGCGCCCGGACCAAATTGAAATTTTACGACCTCTCCGACGCGCAAATCGCCGAACTCGAAAAAACGCGCGCGGCGAAAAAAACGCTGACCATCAGCGCGCCCATCAGCGGTTTTGTTGTCGAAAAAAACATCGTTGCGGGTCAGATGGTGGACGCCGGCATGAAGCTGTACCGGCTGGCGGACATCGGCGTCGTGTGGGTCTATGCCCAGGTTTACGAACAGGATTTGTCCGCCGTCCAGCTCGGTCAGGAGGCGACGATGACGCTGTCGTATCTGCCCGACCGCAAATTCCGCGGGCGGGTCACCTACATTTATCCGACGGTGGATGAAAAAACGCGCACGGCGCGGGTGCGCATGGAGTTCCACAATCCCGGCTACTTTCTCAAGCCGGGAATGTTCGCGACGGTGGAACTGGTGGCGGACATTGCGCCGTCGGCCCTGCTGGTGCCGGACTCGGCGGTGTTGCGGAGCGGCGAGAAAAACACGGTTTTCATCGCGTTGCCCGGCGGGAAATTTGAGGCGCGCACCGTCGCGCTGGGATTAAGCGCGGAGAACAACCAGGACCAGGTGCTTGGCGGCTTGAGCGAAGGCGAGCGAATCGTCACGTCGGGCCAGTTCATGCTCGATTCGGAAAGCCAGTTGCGCGAGGCGATCCAGAAAATGTCGAATCCCGGCGAGTCCCCGGCGGCGGCAACTGCGCCGGGCACCGGTGAAACCGGCAGCGCCGTGCCGGTTGGAACCAATGCGGACAAAGTGGTCTGGGTCTGCCCGATGCCGGAGCACGTTTCCATTGAGTACGATCATCCCGGCAAATGCCCGATTTGCAGCATGACCCTGGTGCCGGTGACCAAAAGCCTGCTCGAAAAAATCCAGCCCGGCGGCAAGATCCTTTACTACACCTGTCCGATGCCCGAGCACAGCGACGTGCATTCCGACAAGCCCGGCAAATGTCCCAAGTGCGGGATGACACTCATTCCCGTCATGAGCGTGCCGGCGGCGATGCCCGTGAACACCACACTGCTGGCGGCGAAACAGCTTTACACCTGTCCGATGCAGCCCGAGGTGATTTCGAAAAACCCGGCCAAGCCCGAATTGCGGAATGACGCTCGTGCCTGTAACCAATGCCACGAAATAGTAAACCGACATGAAATGGAACTTCCACCTGTTCGCATTCGCAACAGCCCGAAAGGTCTGGCTGGCAGCTCTCGGCATTTCGACGCAGTCGTCGGATGTCGCGCGGCGCACTCCAGGACGCAAGCGCAGTTCCGAGGATTTTGACCCGGCAATTTATGCTCCAACGCATCATTGATTTTTCGCTGAAGAACAAGTTCATCGTGCTGCTGGTGACGGCGGCGGCGGTGCTCGGCGGCGTTTACGCGGTGCGGAACATCCCGCTGGATGCGATTCCCGACCAGTCTGACGTGCAGGTCATCATCTACACGGAATGGCCCGGTCAAGCGCCGCAAATCGTCCAGGACCAGGTCACGTATCCCATCACGACCAAGATGCTTTCCGTGCCCAAGGCCAGGGTCGTGCGCGGCTACTCGTTTTACGGGTTCTCGTTCGTGTATGTCATCTTCGAGGACGGCACGGATCCTTACTGGGCGCGCAGCCGCGTGCTCGAATACCTCAGCGGTTTGAGCGGGCGGTTGCCTCAGGGCGTGACGCCGTCGCTCGGCCCGGACGCCACCGGCGTGGGTTGGGCCTTCATGTATGCCATCAATTCGACCAATCGCGACCTCGCCGAACTGCGCTCCCTGCAGGATTGGTATCTGCGCTATCAACTGGCTTCGGTCGAAGGCGTGTCGGAAGTCGCCTCCATCGGCGGCTTCGTAAAACAATACCAGGTGACCGTGGACCCGACGAAACTGCGCGCCTACAACCTTTCGATTTCCGAAGTGGCGACGGCGATCAAGCGCAGCAACGGCGAAGTGGGCGGGCGGTCCATCGAACTGTCGGAAAAGGAATTCATCCTCCGCGTGCGCGGCTACATCCAAAACCTGGACGATCTGCGGAAAGTCGCCGTGGGCGTGGGCGGGAAGGGCGTTCCCATTCTGCTCGGGCAGGTCGCCAACGTGGAACTCGGCCCGGACATGCGGCGGGGCATCGCCGAGTTGAACGGCGAAGGCGAAACCGTCGGCGGCATCGTCATCGTCCGTTACGGCGCGAATGCGCGGCAGGTGATCCTCGACGTGAAGAAAAAACTCGAGGTGGCGATGAAGGGTTTGCCGCCGGACGTAAAGTACACCATTGCCTACGACCGCAGCGCGCTGATTGATCGCGCCGTCAAAACGCTTGAGGAAAAGCTGCTCGAGGAAAGCATCGTGGTGGCGCTGGTCTGTATCGCCTTCCTCATGCATCTGCGCAGCGCATTTGTCGCCATCCTCATCCTGCCCATTGCGGTGCTGATGTCGTTTCTCGTCATGTTCGGCCAGGGCATCAGTTCCAACATCATGTCGCTCGGCGGCATCGCCATCGCCATCGGCGCGATGGTGGACGCGGTCATCATCATGATCGAGAACGCCCATAAACACATGGAGCACGACCAGGGGAAAAAGCCGCATTGGGACATCATCCGCGACGCCGCGGTCGAGGTTGGCCCGACGCTGTTCTACTCGCTATTGGTCATCACCGTGTCGTTCATTCCCGTGTTCACGCTCCAGGCGCAGGAAGGCCGGTTGTTCAAACCGTTGGCCTTCACGAAGACCTATTCGATGGGCGCGGCGGCGCTGCTCTCCATCACGCTGGCGCCGATTCTCATGGGTTTCTTCATTCGCGGCAAAATTCCGACGGAAGAAAATAATCCCATCAATCGCTTTCTCGTCTGGCTGTATCATCCGGTGATTGATTTCGTCATCAAATGGCGCTGGCGGGTCGTCATCACCGCCGCGTTGATGGTGGTCTGGGTTTTCTTTCCCTGGAACCGGCTCGTGGTGGATAATTTGGCTTGGGGCGGTCGGGCCTGACGCGCCTCGCTCGGACATTCGCGGCGTCGACCGCATGACAGCGATTCGCGCCCTACCAAGGACGCTGTGCGAAAACCGTCGCAATCAAAATCGGCAAACTGTTCCCTTACCAGAACCTCGGCTCGGAGTACATGCCGCCGCTCTATGAAGGCGATTTGCTCTACATGCCGACGACCTTCCCCGGCATCTCGCCCACCAAGGCGCGGCAAATCCTCCAGGTCACCGACCGCATCATCAAATCGTTTCCCGAGGTGCATCACGTCTTCGGCAAGATTGGCCGCGCCGAAACCGCGACCGACCCCGCGCCGTTCGACATGGTGGAAACGACCATCATGCTCAAGGACGAAAGCGAATGGCCGAAGGTGGACATCAAGGACGATAACGGCCGCGTCATCGCGCATCGCCGCCGCACGCCGGATGAATTGACGGACGCGATGAACGCCGCCGTGCAAATCCCCGGCCTCAACAACGCCTGGACCATGCCCATCAAGACGCGCATTGACATGCTTGCCACCGGCATCAAAACCCCCGTCGGCATCAAGATTGCCGGGCCGGACCTGGCCGAACTGGAGCGGGTGGCCTCCGAGGTCGAGGCGGTGGTCAAAGGCGTGCCCGGCACGTTGAGCGCGTTTGCCGAGCGCACCATGGGCGGCAATTACGTCCAGTTCACCATTGATCGCGACGCCATCGCCCGTTACGGCCTTACGGTTGGCGACGTGCAGGACGTGCTGGAAGTTGCCCTGGGCGGGATGCCATTGACCACGACGGTCGAAGGCTTGGAGCGTTACGACGTGAACCTGCGTTACAGCCGTGACTTTCGCGAAAACCTCGACGCGCTGCGCGACATTGTGGTGCCGACTCCGACCGGCGCCCAGGTGCCGCTCGGGCAGTTGGCAAAAATCGAAACCGTCCACGCCCCGATGGGCATCAAGAGCGAAGGCGCGGTGCCGAACGCCTGGATTTACGTGGACGTGAAGGGCATTGACATTGGCACGTACGTCCAGACGGCCATGCGCGCCGTCAACGAGGCCGTTGCCAGGGGCACCATCAAGCTGCCCGGCGGTTACAATATCTTCTGGAGCGGCCAGTACGAATACATGCTGCGCGCCCAGCAACGGCTGATGATTGTCGTGCCGCTTACCCTCCTGCTCATCATCCTTATCATTTATCTCAACACCCGTTCGCTCGTCAAAACCGCCATCGTCATGCTCGCCGTGCCGTTCTCGCTCGTGGGAGCGATTGGCATCCTGGCTTTGCTCCACTACAACCTCAGCGTCGCCGTCTGGGTGGGCATCATCGCGCTGGCCGGGCTGGACGCGGAAACCGGCGTGGTGATGCTCCTCTATCTCGACCTCGCTTACGCCCAATGGATCAAAGACGGCAAAATGCGGAACGTCACCGACCT
Source organism: uncultured Verrucomicrobiae bacterium (assembly GCA_963754775.1). Taxonomy (GTDB): domain Bacteria; phylum Verrucomicrobiota; class Verrucomicrobiia; order Limisphaerales; family UBA11358; genus UBA11358. The sequence goes on along the minus strand of CAVWHM010000033.1, from coordinate 73,348 downwards.
GCGCGACGCCATTTATCACGGCGCGGTCAAGCGCGTCCGCCCGAAGGCGATGACCGCGTGCGTCATCATCGCCGGCCTGGCGCCGATTTTGTGGAGCCACGGCACCGGTGCGGACGTGATGAAACGCATCGCCACGCCGATGGTGGGCGGGGTGGTGACCTCGACGCTGATGGAACTGCTGGTTTACCCGGCGATATTTTTCCTGTGGCGCTCGCGCAGCCTCAAACCGGCCGCCTTGGAGAAATCCGGTGGACTGGCCGATCCGGTGTCAACTTGAAGGCAAGAGAGTCAGCTTCTCAAACAGAAGGCCCAAACCGGTGTGGCTTCATTTTCCCAGCGCAGCTTTTTCAATAAAGCAACGCATAATGTCCACAGGCCGGCGGCCCAACCATGCCAGCGCCACATCGTCATAATAGGTTCGTTTCGGATAAGCCTGGAGAATGGAGGCAATCATCCATTTGGTGTTTTCGGGATCTGCAATTTCGATGGCGCCAGGATCGGCTTTGAGTATCGCACCGATGTAAACCTGCTTATAAGTGGTCGTCCATCGCTCATTGACCGGATTCACCGTTACCTTTACTGGCAGGGCAAACTTCTCCTGCTGGCCATTCCGGTCAACAATTTCGATACCGACGCTGCCACCATCCAGGTAAAGATGAGTTTTGATGTCCTGATACGGCTGTTGGAGTGCTCGGAGCCTTGGATGAACGCGCTGAATGTCGTAGCTGGGTAGCGGGCGGAAGAACCAAAAGGTCGCACAAGCCAAAATGCAGACGGATAACATTGCGCAACACCTGCTCAGCAAATGTCCCCGCCTCAGCCCGAAAATCGCAAGCACCAGACCAAAACCCAAACACCCGACAAACAAAATCAAAAGGGAAAAGAAAAGCCATGCTGGCCGGAAATATCCAGTTCCCACCACCAAAAGAACCTGATGACAAGAAACTCCAGCATTATCCATAACAGCGAAATAAGCCCTCCCCATCTATCTATGATTTTTAGTTTTATGCTCGTTGTACGGCTCAACCGGTATTCGGCCCAACGCGGGTCTGGCCGGGTCATGGGGTTAAAATGAGCCGGAGGATGGCGTGCTGACAACTGAATTATTTGGCTGGATCATTTCTCCTCTATTCGACGTTGGGTGTTGAATGTTGAATGTCTTGCCGAGGCGAAGCGAAGCGAAGACTGGTGGATGTTTCCCACCGCGCGAGATGACCTGTCCACCATCGCCTCGGGGCGTGTTGCCCAAATCGTTTTGGGAGGCGGTGGAGCGCGGCTGTCTCAGCGGCAGCAAGTTCGACAGCTCAAAACCCGTGGAATTTCGTACGCTCATCCGACAATCCGGGCCGCTGCGGGTGGGACACCCGCGCTCCGTTCCATTTGGGCAACACGCCCCTCGGCGACGGTGGAAGTCTTTTGCGGGGCCTGCCGCGTGAAACGAAGTTTTTTACGCGGTCTTTTTGTTCTTGAATACTGCGTCGAATGACTTATCCCCTCGGTGTCGCACGAGGACTGAATGAAGAAACCAAAAATTATCGCAGACCGGGCCGTCCATGACGCGGTCTTGCCGAATCATTCCCATCCCAATCATCCCATGTTTAAAACCCTCGCATCCATCCTCGCGGTCGCGGCGCTCCTGCCGCTGGCCGGTTGCATCCACCCGCCCCAATCCAGCAACGCCGGGTCTCATTTCGCAAAATTCGGAACGAACAACATCCATTACGTCATCGCCGGCGGGGGCGCGCACACCATCGTCTTTGTCCACTGTTGGTCGGGCAACCTCGGTTTCTGGCGCGAGCAGGTCCCGGCGTTCGCCGGCCGGGCGCGGCTCATTTTCATTGACCTGCCCGGCCACGGCCGGAGCGACCAGCCGCATGTCGCGTACACCATGGACTATTTCGCCGAAGCGGTGCTGGCGGTCATGAACGACGCGCACGTGGACAAGGCCACGCTGGTCGGCCACAGCATGGGCGCGGCGGTGATCTGCCGCGTTTATCACCAGGCGCCGCAACGCGTCGCCGCGCTCGTTTCCGCGGACGGCCTGCTGCGCCGGCCACCCATGACGCCGGAACAGGCGGGGCAGTTCCTTGCCCGGTTCCGCGGACCGGATTATCGCGAGCAAACCCGGCAATTCATCAACACCATGTTTCCCGTGGCCGGCACCGAAGCCGTGCGCGACCGCGTTATCGCCGAAATGCTCGAGACGCCGCAATACGTGCTGCTCGGCGCAATGGAAGGCATGTTCGGAACGAACCAGCCCGACTGGGACATCCGGCATGCCGACGTGCCCGTGCTGGTCATCAACGCGCCCAATCCGATGTGGACGGACGAATACACGGAATACGTCCACTCCCTGTCGTCACAGACAGACTATCGTGTGATTGACGGCACCGGCCACTGGTTGATGCTGGAGAAACCCGCCGAATTCAACGCCGTCCTGACGGATTTGCTGCGCCGGCACGATTTGATCGGGAACTGAGCCCCCGGTTAAACCGGCCCCGCACCCCAATGTCGGGAGAAGGCGGAAGAACGCAGAGACCGCAAAGAAACATTCAACACTCAACACTCAACCAGCCATTAACCGCGAAAGACGCGGGCCACGCGAACTGGTTTAACCGCTGATAACCGCTGATTGACGCTTATAATGCAAGACAGCCTGTCCCGCCGTAGCTGGCGAAGGCGGACACGTCCCATCTGTCCGGGCAAAGTGGAAATGACCGGCGTGAGTCCGCTTCACGATGGGCAGGCGGGACGCACGGCCCTACTTTTCCAGCGCCCGCCGAATCCGCTGCAACAGGTTGTCCACATTGGATGCTGGATGTTGAATGTTGAATGTTCCCTGTCGCGTGAGGTGCCCTGTCCATCGAAGTCCCGTCACGCGTCGCTCGCCACCCACCGGACGCTATGGTACAATGGACGGAAATGAATTTTTTTCCCAGGGCGCTGGCGTTTTTGATTGCCGCCGCCGGGCTGGCGGTTCCCTGCGCGGGGGCGGCGGCAGAACCAGCGAACAGGACCATGGACCCGGTTTTTGCGCCGGGGCTGGCGACCCTGAAGAAAGCCACCGGCACCATCGAAAGTCCATCGGACCGGTCGCAAACCGTTTGGCGGCCCAATCTTCAATTGCTGATTGGCGTCAAGGCCGTCGAGGCTGCCAAACAAACGGTCGGCTTCGTGGAATTGACGACCTTGCGTCCGCCGCCGACCAATGCCGCGGGCCGGTTGTGGAGTCCGGCCCTGCAAACCAACACGTTCTATTGGTCCAATACCAATGTGACACCCGCGGTCACCCATGATGCCAGTTACATTTCAACCCTTTATCCGGTGCGGGTGCGCGTCTTCGACGAGACGGGCCGGAAGCTTAAAGAGGGACAAACCATGCTGCCCTGGGGGTTGCTGACCAACGGACTGGCGGACATGTGCCGCCTCAGCCTGGAATTCTCCGTCCACAAAAACCGGTCCGCCGCCGACGGACCGTGGGGCAACAAATCCTACCGGGTCAAGACCGAAGAAAATACCGTCCATCCTGAGGACCTCGACAAACTGGCGCAGTCCCTGGGCGGCGGGTTCATCTGGTTGATGACCATGTTGCAACAAATCCAAACCGAGCCGTCGGTGCATGACCTCTGGAAAAAGGCCCATTGCGCCTTTCGCCTGCCGGAGCTGAAGACCATGGCGGTCAGCGTGGTCACGGGCGACTTTGCCCTTTCGGTCGAGCCGCGACTGGAAGAAGTGTCCCCGGCCGACCCCGGGCCGGCGGGGCCAGCCGCGTTGGAGCAGTATCGGCTCCCGGTGGATTTGCTCAGCGGCAGCCGAAACCTGACCCGGGCCGAGCTAATCGTCGGTCCTGCCAGCGGCGCGGAAATGCTCATGGGCGGAATCCGCTCCATCCGGGCGACCCATCCGACCAAACCCCGCCAGCAATTCTTCGTCCAGGTCCTCGCCGCCGGCACGGTGCCATAACCGGAAAAAGCTAAAGGCTGAAGGAAGAAGCGGAATCGGATTCAATTCATTTTACCGCAAAGAACGCAGAGAACACAAAGCAGGGCAACTATTTCCACAGAAGGGAACGAAGGGAACGGAGAATTTTAACCACGAACTCCGAAGAACTCCGATAGATCGCGAGTGGATCGCGAGCAGGTGGACACGAATGGACGCGAATTTCACAAATTAACACGAATGTCGGCGCAGGACCGGAGGTCCGAAAGAAAGTAGCCCACGGTGAAACCGTGGGAATAATATGGAATGGACACAAGCCCCGGGAGGGGCGAAAGAAATAAACCGCTAAACACGCCAAACACGCGAAATCTCCTGCCGCAAAAAAGCACAACAGACGCAAACTTGATTTAACTGCAAAGTACGAAAGGAACGCAAAGGTGGGACGAGGCCCTGTCGCGCCGTAGCCTTGGCGAAGGCTGATCCTGACGAACCGGTTTCCTTCTCCTTGTCACCTGTCACGCGTCGCTCGCTTTTCCTGACTTTTTTCTCCCCAAACCGGTTGGCCATGGCAAAATCGCGTCCTGAGTCACTTGAGTTCGCGAAATCTTCAGTAGGGTAACACCCCATAGCTTCCGTCAGGTTCCCGGCCTACTGTGGAAGTTGAGACCAAAAACCTTTTTGCTAAAAAATAAACACGGAAAATCATATGAAACGGAAATTACAAATCATTACCAGCGCGTCCGCCGCGTCTCTCCTGGCGTTCTCGGCCCTGGCCCGGGAAACACTTGATCCCAAAACGGATGAAACCGCCTCCCCTCGTCAATGCCTGACCCAGGCACGCACCGAACGGCTGAACGGCGCGGCCAAAGCCACCGACATCATCGGCATGACCGTCAATAACTATCAGAACGAAAAACTCGGCAACGTGGAAGACCTTGCCCTGGACGTGGAGTCCGGACGGATTGTCCAGGTGATGCTTTCCACCGGTGGATTTCCCGGCCCGGGCAGTACGCTCATTGCGGTGCCGCCGGAAGCGTTGCGTCACGATGCCGCGGATAAAGTCCTTCATCTGGACGCCAGCCAAGCGAGATTTGAGGCGACCCCCAGGTTTGACACCTCGAAGTGGGACGAAGACACGCAGTCCAATCGGGTGACTGAAGTTTATGGTTATTACGGTGAACAACCTTACTTCGTTGCCGACCGTGACGGATACCGGAATGCCAGCCTGGAAGGAACGTTCGCCTCAACCTTGCCCCGCAACATGGATGGATCAATCAATACGGAAGGAGCGCGCAGCCTGGACAAGGCCGGCAATGTGGAAATCGCCCGCAATTTGGAGACAACCAACAACTGGATTTCAACCCGCAACCCGGACGGAACCTTGACGCGGGAATATTACTCAAATGAGCGGCGGGCCAACAATTCCTGGTCGCGGCTGGGTTATGTCCAGAAGGCGGGCAAACTCATGGGTGCGCCGGTGAAGAACCTGCAGGACCAGGAACTCGGCAAGGTGGAAAACTTCGTGGTTGATCTCTCGTGTGGCCGCATCGTGGCGGTCATCATTTCGTCCGGCGGTTACATCGGGATGGGCGGCGAGTTGAGCGCCGTTCCGCCCGCCGCGCTCCGGTTCAATGCGGAACATGACACCCTTCAACTTGACTCTTCAAAGGAGATGCTGGCCGGCTCCCCGCACTTCAAGGCCAATCAATGGCCCGATTTCAGCCAGCCCGGTTATGCCGGCGGAGTTTATCACCCAGACAAGGTTGAGCCTTGGTTCACTGCCGCCGCGACGACCGGCGCTGACAACATCCGGCTAAATGTTCGTGATCGTGATAACCGCACACTGACCCCACTCGAACAGGGCAACAGCCCGGCCGACGTGAACACCACGGTGCGGATTCGCCAGGACATCCTCGCCGACAAAGGAATGTCCCTGAATGCCCAAAACGTGAAGATCATCACCCTTGATGGCCGGGTCACTCTGCGCGGGTTGGTGGACAGCGCCGGGGAAAAACGGCTCATCGGTGAAATTGCGGATCGGATCGCGCGCGCCGGGAATGTGGACAACCAACTGGAAGTGGAGTTCACCACCACCAGCAGCAACTGATTTGGTCGTCGGTCACACGAAAATTCGGAGGGCTGATCCCGCAGTGCGGGAGAGGCCCCATCTTAACCGCATAGAACAAAGCAGCGCAGTCCATTTCCACAACAGGGAATGAAAAGAACAGAGATTTTTAACCACGAAAGACACGAACCACACGAAAGATAGGGAGCGTCACTCCCGTGTACGCCGCCCAGACTCGAAATCCGGGACGCCAGATCCAAATAAACCGCAGAGAACGCAAGGAACACAAAGCATCCGACCGCTGATTTTCGCTCATAAGCGCTGACCTGTCCTCCGACTTGCCGATCGGAGTTCCGCAATGCGGAACGAAGTTGGAAGCTTCTTAGCGAAGGATGGATAAACGAAGATTGGCGGTTCACGGCAGGAACCTGTTCCGTGGATCTCAACTGCCATTTTCCCGTAGATGACGCAGAAGAACGCCGATTGATCAACCGCCAAGTCGCCAAGGCCGCAAAGGTGTGGCGAGACTCCCAGCGAGCTGTTTGACCAACTGAAAACTGAACACTGAAACCTCTCCCCCTCTGGCACCTGGCTCCTGAATTCCGGATTCTATTTGGGTTCGATGTTCGGCGTTCGATGTTGGATGTTCGATGTTCCCCCTTCCACCTTCAGCCTCTGGCCTCCCTGCCGCGCCGGAGTTGACGAAGGTGGGTGGATTCGGTCTCCCGCCTCTCCTGGTGATTGACACGTTTCAGTTGGCGCCGGAGTTACGGCACGCTCGTATGGTTGTGCATCCATTGAATATCAACACTGCCCGGGTCCCGGATCTCGGTCCTGCCAAAATTGATGCCCGGGCAGGTTTTGGCCGACAGCCATTTGTGGATTTCGCTGTGGCCGTCGGCAAAATTAAAAACGCAGGCGCCATTGTGGTAGCTGCCCGGCATGTCGTCCCACAGGTCCGGGCTGTTCATCCGGGTGTTCAGCCAGGCATCATTGATGGTATCGGGGTTTTCGTCCGCAAAGACCCAGAGATCCGACGGGGTCGGGGCAATCAACTGGCCCTCTTTTCCATACGCGGCGAATCCCGGAACCCAAAACAGGCCGGGGCGCGCACCGCCCTCCAGGAAACAGTTCATGGAGATACTGCGGACCCGCTCCGGAAACCCGCTGGCGACCTGGATCGGTGACAGAAACCGGTCGGCCGGGCATTTGTAGATTTTGTACTCATGCGTGTAGGGAAAGAGCAATCCATTGGCAATGAGCTGCAGGTTGGTGTTATCCGGAGAAGCCGACCAATCCATCATCCCATAAACCCAATTCGGGTTCTCAATGGGCCGGCCGGTTTCCGGCCCGCCATAAGTCGGCCAGCCATTAAAAACCCAGTTATTGACCAGGCGCCCGTCATGCTCATCGGTGTAGAGGCGCCACGCCAGGCCCAGTTGCTTGGAATTGCTTAGACAGGAAATGGCCAGGGCTCTGGCCTTGGCCCGGTTAAGTACCGGCAGCAACAGCGCCGCCAGAATGGCGATGATGGCAATCACCACCAGCAACTCAATCAAGGTGAACGCGGCTTTGCCGACATCCTGAAGGCGCCATTTCATTGCAGTCATTTCAATAACGCCCCGCCCGCCATATTTGTCGAGTGTAAATTGAATGCGGCATCCGCATCGGAGGGCGGAGTTCCACGACGCTCCAAATTCATTTTAGCCTTTAGCGTTCAGCCTTCAGCTTTCGCGTGTCTCCGCCTCAACCCACTGGACCGCGTGCGTGGCTGGAAATGGTTATCTTGATCGCCGCGCCGGGATTCCGATGCAGAAGCTCATCGGTTTTAAGCATGCCCCGGTCCAGAAAGTAATAACCATAATCTCCCTCCGCCGGCGGGGAAATCATGGCGCACAGGGCGGGTTCGTTCCCCGAATGACCACAGCCGATGTCGTGACTCTACCCGGAAACGGTCTTTGCGTCCGGGCTTGTCGGCCTTGATGGCAAACGCCAGCATGTCCCGGTCGTTTTCATCAATGTTCACGAATTCAAAATTCGCCCAGACCTCATTGCCTTTAGCGGCGTGGAAAGGAGCCGGATCAAAATCGGGCGAGCATCGGTCATCCGCCGCATACGGCAACAAAGGAACCAGGGCGGTGCCGCCCGCTTCGTTGCTGGTAAATCGCACCAGGGGCTGATGCTGATTGAGCCGGCTGATGGTGCGGGCGGCCACTTTGATTCCTGAAACAATGACTTCAGTATTTTCCTTGTTCTGCGACCACAGGACACTATCCGGCCCGGCGAGCGCGAGTTGACTGGCACTGAGGGTGGTTAATCCGGCAATACCCAAAGCTCTAAAATGTTTAAACATGACAATCCTTTCGTTTTGGTTATTGCGAAACCATCGGTCAAAACCGTCCCGACCCGTTGACCTTTCGCAAGCCGCGCGTGGTGGCGCATCCTGCCAAGCACCCGAAATGCCACGAGTGCATTTATGCATTTTAGGGGCATTTCAGTAAAATCCATGAACGCACATCGCCCGGGATGAGTCATGCTGGCTCAGGGCGCTGTCACACCGCGCCATCTCGTCGCGCCGACTTGCCGCGTCGGAACGTAGTGAAGACGGGAGTGGAACGAAGGGAACAAAGAATTTCAACCGCTGATTGACGCTGATAAACGCAGATTTTTAACTTCAGCCTTTGCCTTCCCGCCGATAGCCCACAGCCCACCTCGTGGCGCAGCTTTACGCGAACTGCGTGATCTTGTATTTACACCGCTGTCTAATCCGTAATGAAATCATAGGATGAGCAGTCGAAAGCCCCAATCCTCCTCAACCGATAACCGGACATGAAAGGCTTCCTGCTCCCGCTCGTTTCACTTCTGATTCTGTCCATCGCGCTGCCGGCGGCGGAGGTCACGGGCAACACCGGACCCAAATCCATACCGGAGTTGCAGGCGGCGATTGAAGCGATTTTGAAAGACACCCGGACGCCGGGCGCGGCCATCGCCATCGTCTCCCGCAACCACGCGGAGTGGGTGGCGGGCATCGGAAAAGCCGACCTGGCCGCCAACCAGCCCGTCACCACCAACACCCTGTTCCGCCTCGGCTCGATCTCCAAAACGTTCGCCGCCATCGCCGCGCTCCAATTGCAGGAGGAGGGCAGGCTCAAGCTGTCGGACACGGTGAAGCAATGGGTGCCGGATGTGGCCTTTGTCAATCCGTGGGAGGCAACCCACCCGTTGCGCCTCGTCCATTTGCTCGAACAGACCTCCGGTTTTGACGATATGCATCTGCGGGAATTTGCGCTGAACGACCCGACGCCGGTGTCGTTGAAGGATGCCCTGGCCGATGACGTCGCCTGCCGGGTCTGCCGCTGGCCGCCCGGCACACGGATGTCTTACTGCAGTGCCGCCCCGGGCGTGCTGGCCGCCGTTGTTGAAAAAGCGTCCGGCGAACGTTTTGAAGATTACGTGCAGGAACACATCTTCAAACCGCTGCACATGGACACCGCCGGTTATTTCTACACCCCGGCCGTGGAACAGCGACTGACCCGTCTCTATCATCCCGATGGTGTCACGCCCTATCCTTACTGGCACTTTGCGCTCCGGCCCACCGTCGCCGTGAACGCGTCCGCCACGGACATGGCCAACTACCTCCGGTTTTATCTGCAACGCGGCAGCCTGGACGGCACACAGGTGCTTCAGACCGCATCCATCGAGCGCATGGAAACCACCGAAACCATGCCGTCCGCCGGATTGGGCAGAATGTACAATTACGGCCTCTGCAATTATCCGGCTCCCGAAGGCCCGTTTGTGTTTCGCGGGCACAACGGGGCGGTCATGGGTGGTCTCGCTCAAATGGCCTATCTTCCCGACCAGGGACGCGGCTACGCCGTCATGATTAATTCGGGAAGCTTCGACGCCATGTACCGGATTGGAGAACTCCTCCACCGGTATATGACCAATAATCTGGCTGCGCCGGCCTTGCCACCCGTCGTGCCGGTCCAGCCCGGTCTGCGCCAGCACTATCAGGGATATTATCAATTCATCAGCCCCACCGCGCAATGGGCTTACGGCTTTGAACGATTGATAAACGTGAAGAAACTCACCTTCGATGCCAGCGGACTTTCGACCAGCACCTACGGTTTGAAGCGCAACCGATGGGTGCCCATGTCCGATCGGCTGTTCCGCCACGAGAATGAATCCATCGCCATGGTCGCCTTGCTGCCGGATGCCGATGGAGAAACGCTGATTCAATACGGCTTCGAGCACTTTTAAAAAAGTCTCCGCCTTGCGGGTTTGGTCGCAGCTCATCGGGGCCGGACTGGTTTCCGTGCTGATGTTGAGTTCGCTGGTGCTGGCTCCCATCTGGATTTTCCGGAAACTGTTTTGCAAGAAGCTATAAACCGCGGCCGGTTTTGGTGCGGGCCTGGGCGGCGGCCAGCGCGGCCCTGTTGGTGGCATTTGACGTTCTCATTCTCTGGGCGTTTCGGGGAATCGTCACCTCCAGATACTTTCCTGATGTCAGTCTGGGCACCGTCAATCCCCTGACAGCCGGCATCATGCTCACCAGCCTGACCTTCCCGCTGGTGGCGCTGGTGAGCCTCTACGTGGCCTGGCGCGAGCGCAATACGCCGATGAAACGCCAGACGTATTGGCATTCCGTCCTGGTCGGGCTGGCCGCGCTGGCCGTCGCCGTTTATTACGCCTGCTGGGGACTGATTGGCCTGCGGCTTTGGGCGTAAGGAAAGAAACTCTCTCCATCTCCCCGTCCCCATCTGCCATCTCCCAACTCCCATCTCCTATTTTCGCTCCGCGAAAATCCTGTAGCTGATAGTCCACAGACGCCGGGCGCCCTTCATGTCACCCGTCACTTGTCACTTGTCACCAGTTTTTATGGGGTGCAATATCGCGTCATGGCTGGCCACAAAATATCTTTCAAACCGGAGAAGCTCAACGGGAATTGAACGATGGAAACGGTTTACATTGAAACCAGCGTGGTGAGTTATCTGGTGGCACGCCCTCCGGCAGACACGTTGGCGCATCAATGGCATGTCTGGACCAAGGACTGGTGGCGGCTGCGCCGTCCCGGTTTTGAGTGTGTGATTTCGGCGGAGGTATCGCGGGAGAGGCGGCGGCGGGCGACCCGAAAGCGAGCCGGCAACGGCTGGAGGTGCTGAGCACTCTGACCGAGTTGCGTCGCACACCCGCCGTGGACAAACTAACGGAGCTGTTTTTGTCAGCCGGTCCATTGCCGGCACAGGCCAAGGCGGATGCTCTGCATTTGGCCGTGGCCACAATCTGGCGGGTGGATTATCTTCTAACGTGGAATTTGAAACATCTGGCCAATGCGGCGATATTGTCGCGGTTGCAACCGGTGGCCGAGCGGCACGGACATCGAATGCCGCGTGTTTGCACTCCGTTGCAATTGATGGGAACATTGGAATATGAAGACTGAACCGCTGCTTCAGGAACTGGAAGCCGTCAAAGAGCGGCTGGCCTGTGAGGCGAACGGCGACACCCGGTTGTTCCTCGAACAACTGGATGCCTGGCTGGAGCAGCATCCTCACGCCGGCCCGGTGATGCATTCGTTTGCAGAACTGCAGGCGCGGTTACGAATGCGTGACGCCACCGAACCGCCGCCAACTCCGGCCCGGCCGTATCGGGTCCATGATTCAATCATTGCCGAGATTCATCGGACACGCGACCGGCTCCAGCGCGAACAGGAAACGGAAGCTTTGATTCTGAAGGACGAACCGCCCCGTCGGAAGAAGTGACGCAACTGGCTAAAATCGGAATTCCGGCCCCATCTCCAATCTTCGATCTTCCACCTGCCGCGTCGTAACGTAGTGAAGACGGGAGCGAAGACGGGTCTTCGATCTCCCATCTCTCAACTCCCATCTCCTATTTTCGCTCCGCGAAAATCCTGTAGCCGATAGTCCACAGACGAACGCCGCGCAAAATGGCAACTTCGAAAAATACTGGCCGCCAGCCGTTGCTGACCATTTTGCGGAAACCCGCAATATGGTCGGCATCGGTTCCGGTGCTCAACGTGAGATCGATGACTGGGCGCTTTCCCGGTATGCCTGCTATCTCGCCATCCGCCGTGCTCTACCCTCATTCCGCAAAGATGTAGCCGATAGTCCACAGACGACCTTTTTCTTTCAATATCAACAACTTGCGAAATAGCCAACATTGTGAATAAGTCCAACAAAATAACTGTTGACTTACTTTTTTGCTGTTGTAGGATTTGATTATGAATGTAGAAACAAAGCCGGAGATGGTTTACTTTTCAATTAAAGGCCAGGTCGTTATTCCGCGCCGTTTGCGGAAGGAATTTGAGATCGAGGAAGGCACCAAAGCCACGGTGGTTTCCACTCCCGAAGGCATCCTGCTGAAGCCCATCACCCGCACCTACATCCGAAGCCTGCGCGGCTCGTTGAAGGGCACGGGCGTGATGAAAGCCATGATGGAAGACCGCAAACGGGAACGCGAACTTTGATATGGCCACCAAAGTTTTGGACAGTTGGGCGCTGATCGCCTTCTTTGAGGATGAGCCGGCGGCGGAAGCCGTGGAGAAATTTTTGGACAGGCCGCCGCCGAAAAACACAAGCTGTTGATCAGCGTGGTCAATTGGGGGGAAATCTATTACAACACGATGCGCGAGGTTTCCGAAGCCGCCGCCGAACAAAAAGCTCCAGGAAATTGCCGCCATGCCCATTGAAATCGTGGGCGCCGACCTGCATCTGACCAAACAGGCGGCGTACTACAAGGCGACGAAGAAAATGTCCTACGCCGACTGCTTTGGTGCGGCGCTCGCCAGGATCAAAAACGCCGAGTTCGTGACCGGCGACCCGGAATTCAAGGAAGTCGAAAAGGAAATCAAAATCGGCTGGCTGAAGAATAAGCATTGAAACTAAAATTTCCGCCCCTGTTGCCGGCGGTGTCATTCAGGGTTTGAACGATGCGGGCATTGAAACCTTTGAAGGCGACTACGCACACTATGTATCCGGGAATGCACCCAAAATTGTTTGGATGCAGCCGCCTGACACATTGAACCTGTTGAGATTGAAATCACCATGCGATTGCTTCCAGCTTAAGCGATTTTGTCCTTTTCGAGGATACTGGCAATTACTCTGGATAGTTGCCGGGTATTTTGGCGTGATGACGTAAAAGCGAAGCAATTCTTTGACCACGCCTTCCAGCTTTCAAAAACAAACGATATTACTTTTTTGCGCATTTCTGATTTTAAGCACAACAGGCGTTCCTGGCGGCGACGAAGAAATGAACCGCCCGTGGTCGGTTTCGTTCGGTCTCGGGGTTTATCAGTGCAGAAAGACGAAGGTAGCGCCGGTGCATTTGGTATCGGGAAGGATGCACCTTTAGCAGCCTCTTTATTTCGCACCGTTATTTATTCGACTCGCACCCAAAAAGGTCGAAGTAGCATTGCAAGGGATTTGTGGTCTTTGCCACTCATAACGACAACAATAAGTTTCGCTCCCCACGCAAGGAACTGGATTCATCGGAAACTATTATTGCGTTCAGACCGGACAGATTTTTGGCCCTACGGACGGAAGTAGGAATCCCGACAATATTTCGCCGAGAAAAGCCCGGCTTGGATGTTTGGATTGTTGGATTTCAAGGCGAGGTTGGTGATTGGGAAGACCCTTTTATCGCGGCAGCACTTCGAAACTTCTGGCCAGCCGTTCATTTTCAAAAACTGAAGCTGCGCATTGGACAACAAAAGCATCAACCAACAAAAACATTCCTCGTTTAATGGAGCAGGTTGTAAAATGACGATTCAGTAAAAGAGCATATCCATATTTTCAAGCTGTTGTTGGCACGGGCAGTCACTTGCGCGAGAGCGAAATTAAACTTGGCAGGCGATTGTCGTCTGCATGTCCGCCTTGGGGCGCACGATTTGCCGCGTCAAAATTTGCATGACGCGAAAAACTGGAATGGTTATTTACTACTATCCTCCGCGCATAATCCGCGTTCCGTTCGCCGGATTGTTCCAGTGCGATGACCAAAAAGGTAACCAACTGCTCAAGGGAATAGAACCTCCTTGCCATGACGATTGGGCGGTGAAGCGTGTGAAAACCCCACAACAAAAAGAAGTTCTTCGAGAAATCAAGGCATGGATTACATCGGAACTGAAAACAATGATTCCAAACATTGACGCTGAAATTGTCAATGAAGACACGGTTGCAGATTTGCTGCCCGACGACCTACCGGGTGAAGCTAGTTCTGATAGCGACGAAACCGACTTGGGCGGACACCCTGCGCTGCCAGTCGAAGCACGCCAATCTGAAATGCAGAAACCGCAAGTGAGAACTCCGGGCGAAGGTGATACCGGTCGCGAAAAAGGTGGAACCGGGGGTGGTGAAGATGACACGCTTGACCCAAAGAAGGGTGATGGCAAACGAACTGGTGGTCGAGTGAATCGCACAGGAAATGACGGCGAAGATAAAGGCGGAGCAACGTCTCCACGCGTCCACATTGATTTACGCAGCTATTCTGACGGCCAAAGCTTAGGTTCTTACAATTTGGTTGTCCGAGCTTCTGACGCCCATGCAGGCGATCTGCGTATCGACGCGGTAACGGAAGATGGAGCGCCGATCGTTGCCCGTTAGCCGCCGCTTATGATGAAAAAGGTAATTCGATTGCCGTGGTAGGCAATCGAATTACTGGTGTTGCAATTCCTGTTAACGGATCGCTTCATCTGCTGTGTCGTTCTACAGCAACCCATGCGCGTTGCGTTACGCGCTTCCACCGCATGAAACACACCCGCGCCCGTTCGCTTCCTCATCCGGTGCTCACGCCGCTCACTGACGATGTGACGCCAAATACATTTGAATTGAGTTGTCCGCCCGGCAGTGTTGGGACTGACAATACGCACTGGCATATCTCCGCTCGGATTCATCACCAGTGTCCACAACTTCAGGAATTCGTTGACAACGGTGCTGCGCAATTTGGGATTCATGTTGAATGTCCGAGAACATTTTTCCGTGGTTGGTTTCCGCAACAATCCACGGATGTGAAAATTTCACTTCCTGCGACAGCGGTTCGTGGACGAGTTGAGCTTCTGGCCTTTTGCGTGGCGACAAATGACATTCCAAATTACCACTTCCCGGCCAGCACGCCGATTACCACAATACTTCTTTCGGCGTGCGCGCTGGTGATTTTCTCGCCATCGCTCGTCACGTTGAGTTTGATGCCTTTTTGGATCTCGACCCTATCCGCAAGATTTCTTCAATCCTCGACATCCGAAAGGCAACCGAACGCGAGACAGGCTCGGCTCAAATTGACTTTTCCGGCGACCGCATAGAGATCGAGCTTTCGCAAGAGGATTTTCGGTATTACATCGAACTGCGCGCCGACCCAACTGTTCGCGGGTTGCTGGCAAACGGGGTTGTCTTTCCGGCAATTTTGCAGGCCATCAATTACCTCTTTCAACTGAAACCTGATGAACTGGAGGAAGCAAAAGCCCAACAGAGGTGGTGTCGCTGCTTGGTAGCTCGCCTCGAAAAGGACGGCGTTGCGTTGGATGCTGGACCAGAAAAAGTTTTCCGCGCGGCACAGGAGCTTTTGAAAGAACCAATCCGCCGTGGCCTCGCCGATCTTCTCGACGCTTGGAGGGAATAATTATATGAACCTAAAGTTTATCTCCAATCGCGCGCTCACCGAATTGCGTTCACAAATTGACGCAAACCGTGCGGGGTATCTTGCCGGCAAAGCCGGAAACATCTTGGATTCTTTGGACGCCAGCTCCATCTTGGAATCGCAAATTGTGGCTGACACACCCCGCAACTGGAAATGCCGGGTGATGCTGGTTTGCGTGATGCTGAAAATGTTCGCCGTGTTTTCCAGTGGTTGCATCACCTGACTCCTGTGCAGGCATCGGACCCACGCCTTTGGGTTTATCTCACCCATGTCGGCATATGCGATCACCGCTGCCCCTGGCCAATTGATGCCGACAGCAATCTCGCTGACGCCGCATCCGTGAGCGTTATTTCCTAGAAGGAGAAGGTCTGGCTTCTCTCGTCCGAAATTCTGTCGCGCGACTCTGGTGGTTTGGCTATCTGACACGTGACTCAAAGCAGCCCGACCCATTTGAACTCACTGATGTTCTTCTTTCGCTTCAAGATATTCAGGTGGCATTCCTTGAGCGAGCAATTGGGCGTTCCCACAAATTCTTCATGGGGCGCTACGCCTTTGGAAAAAATTGGCTGTCGAGAAGGAAAGTATTCCCAAACAAGGCTCGGTTGTTCAGAAGTGGGCCAAGCTAATTCGGTTGCACGGCGGTGTGGTTCTACTCGATGCGTTTCCCGTAAAGCAACTTCAAAACGTCATTTGGATAAAGCTCGGCGACGCGCTAGACGAGAAATTTCCAGATTTGGAAGAAGTCACGTAATCTTGCCCTGACACAAACGAATGGCTCGCGTAGCATCGCCTGCCGATGCCGATTCCAGTCATAGATTTATTTGCCGGCCCAGGCGGTTTGGGTGAGGGCTTTTCCTCGCTGTTGAATGGTGCCGGTGAGCGGGCCTTCAAAATCAAACTCTCCATCGAAATGGATGAGCAGGCGCATCGCACTTTGGAATTGAGAGCTTTCTTCCGTGAATTTCCAGTCGGCGAAGTGCCACAAGATTATTACGATTATCTCGCACGGAAAATCAGTCGTGAGGAGCTTTTCCCTTGACATCCACAGCAAGCCGAACAGAGCTTGGCAGGAAGCGTGGCATGCAGAACTTGGCGGAAAGCAAACATCCGATAGACGAGGTTGATGAGCGGATTGAAGTGGCTTTGGGAAACCGGCAGATATTGGGTTTTGATCGGCGGACCGCCATGTCAGGCCTCTCCACTCGTCGGGCGTTCGCGCGTCATCGGCGGTAAGAGGTGGGACTGGCTCAATACGAAGCCGACCCACGCCACAAGCTTTACAAACATTATCTCCGCATTTTAGCCGTTCACCAGCCGCCGGTTTTCGTCATGGAAAATGTCAAGGGGCTGCTGTCGGCAAAAGTGAAACAGGAGCGGATATTTGATCGGATTCTGGCTGACTTGAAAAATCCCTCGGAAGCATTGCCGGAAATTCTGGGTGTAGACCGATGAAATACGATCTTTATCCGCTTTCGGCTGACCGTGGAGATTTGCTGGGAGGATTTGAGCCAGAAGATTTTATTTTGCACACAGAAGATCACGGCGTTCCACAGGCACGGCACCGCATCATCATTCTCGGCGTGCGGTTCGACATCCGACGACAACCAAATGTTCTCGCCAAAGTAAATCCGTTCACGGTTGAACAAGCCATCGGCGACCTGCCGGTTTTACGAAGCGGACTTTCAAAGAAGGAAGATTCGCCGGAAGCATGGAGACAGGCGGTTCGTGAAATCGGCGAGGAGGCATGGCTGGAAAACATGAACTTGGGGGAGCCATCACGAACGCAATCCGCCAGATCGCGGGCAAATCTGGTTCGCGGCGGTGAATTTGTGCCGGAAGCAACCAGGGCGGCAATTCATACAAGATGGTTTTATTGACCGGCGGCTGGGCGGCATTTGCAATCACGAGACGCGGGGGCATATCGAGAAAGATTTGCACCGTTACTTGTTTGCTGCGGTTTTTGCTCAAGTCAAAGGGCGTTCACCGTTGTTGAAATATTTTCCCAGACAATTGTTACCGCATCACGAAAATGTGCAGGCTGCGTTGACAGAAAATAAATTCAATGACCGTTTCCGGGTTCAAATTGCCGGACGGCCTTCGACAACTGTTGTTTCACACATTTCCAAAGACGGACATTACTACATCCATTATGACCCGTCGCAATGCCGAAGTCTGACCGTGCGGGAAGCGGCGCGGCTGCAAACATTTCCTGACAATTACTTTTTTGAAGGTCCTAGAACAGAGCAATACCGTCAGGTCGGGAATGCAGTGCCACCGTGGCTGGCAAAACAAATCGCGGAAATTGTCGCGAATTTATTTTGTTGAAAATTTATCCTGGCAAACGGCGGGAAACCTGGTAAAGCAAACAGCGGTATGAAAAACTACATCTACGTTCCAAACTCACTGCGGGCTGCTGGCCGCCAGTTGCGGTTTGCGCTTGCTGGCCCGCTCGAACGGCTATCGAAGGAGAACTTTCTCAGTGCGTGGTGTTCTCTGGCGTATCTTTTTCCGGGGTTGCATCCTGACGGCTACGACGATCCAGACAGCGGATGGCCGCGCGCGCTGAAACAATTCGCTGCCGAAGCTTGGCGGCGTGCCGACGTGGGCGAACTGGAAGACGAAGAGTTGTATGCGTGCGATGCCCAATGGTCGGGACTTTACGACCGGATGTTTCCACACACGACGGTAGAAGTTGAACGGCGCTTGGCGCTAGCCGCCGATTACGGCCATTCGTTGGATGCCTGACGTTTTCACAAGGGCGAAGCGGGCGAAGGCCGGACCAAGTTCGGAGTTGCGAGTGCGGAGTGCGGAGTTTGCGGCACGGATTGAATCTGTGGAAATGGACTCGCTCGCGCCCGCTCGCTCGGTCCTCACGGACCTTTGCCCCTGGCCAAATTCCTTTCGCCGATTCCCAACCGGCTCAAGTCTTGTAATCTGTGTCTATGGCTGATGTCTTTTCAAAACGGAAACGTTCCGAAGTGATGTCGCGGATTCGTTCGGCTCTACGGCAACCACTCGGGCGTTCCGGCGAAATTGCGCCGGATGAGTCCGGGCCGCAACGTGTCGGTGCCATCGGCCTGATCAAGAATCCAGCCCGCCGTCGCGCCGACGTCGCGCATGGCCTGTTCCAGCACGCGGGCGGCGTGGGCCTTGTCGCCGCGCCCCGCCTTGATTTCCACCGCCACACGCTCGGAACCGCGCTCGATCACCAGGTCAATCTCCGCCCCGTCCGCCGTGCGCCAGAAGAAGAATTGCGCGTGGGGATGCCGCAGCTTCTCGCGCCGGATGATGTCTTCAAGGACAAAGGTTTCCCAGCTCGCGCCATGCGCCGGATGGTTGCGCACCTCGTCAAGCGTGCCGAGGTTGAGCAGGTGGTGGAGCAGGCCGGAGTCGCGCAGATAAACCTTCGGCGCCTTGACGAGCCGCTTGCCAACATTGCGGAAATACGGCGACAGGCGGCGGAGCACAAAGGTCTGCTCAAGGATGTCGAGGTGCCGCGCGATGGTGTGATGCGAGACGCCCAGCGAGGCACCGAGCGACGCGGTGTTGAGCATCCCGCCCTGTCCGTGGGCCAGCATCGTAAGCAGACGTCGGAGAAAAACCGGGTCCGCCTGCACGCCGAGCCACGGCAGGTCGCGCTCCAGATAAGCCCGCAGGTAAGCTTCCCACCAGTCGCGAAAGTTGCCGCGCAGGGCATCGGGAAAGCCGCCGCGCAGCCAGACGTCGGTCCAGCGTTTCTTCGGCGTGCCCGGCGTGACTTCGGCCACCGTCAGCGGATCGAGTTCGAGAATGCCAATGCGGCCGGCGAGCGATTCGGACACCTGCCGGACAAGGGCCGGCTGCGCGGAGCCGAGCAGGATGAACCGCCCGCACCGGCGGCGGTCGCGGTCAATCAACCCGCGCAACGCCGCGAACACGGCCGGCACGCACTGCACTTCGTCGAGCACCAGCGCGCGGGTGCGCGCGGTGAGGCGGCTTTCGATCTGGAAATGCGGGTCGTCGGCAAAGAGTTGACGGACGTTAGGCTGTTCCAGGTCCAGATAGGGCGCGACCGGGAAGGCCATACGGGCCAGCGTTGTCTTGCCCACCTGGCGGGGGCCGAGGATAAGCACGGCGGGAAACTGGCGGGCGAGGCCGCGCAGACGGGTGGCATGCAGGCGATTCCACATGCCCCGCATTTTGGAAGCATTGCTTCCAAAATCAAGGCCAATTTTTCAAATGCGAAGCGGGCAGAAACGAAGGCCAAATTCCAAAAGCAAAGGGCTAAACAAAGCGGGGTGCAGTCAGAACATCGAACAGCTTCTAAGCAAAGGATGGATCAGCGCTGATTAGCGTGCATTAGCGGTTAAAGTTTTTGCGGTCTTTGTCCACCCTCCGTAGCGGGGTTACTGCGGAGGACGGGCGTTCCTTTGTCCACCCTCCGCAGTGGTTCTGCTACGGAGGACGGGCGGCTGGCAAGGTTTGTTCCAGTCTGGTTTGCAATCGCGCCAGCTTTTCCAGTTTTTCCGTCTCGCATTCCCAAATCACCATCGAACGCCAGCCGAGTTTGCGCAGGGCGCGCTGATGCAGCTTGTCGCGCGCGGCGTTGCCTTCGAGTTTTTTCAGCCACCACTCGCGCCGGTGCGTGGGCGTAGTGCAGTTTTTGCAGCCGCGATGCCGATGCCAGAAACAGCCGTGGACGAATATCGCCGTTTTGTGCTTGGGAAGAAGAATGTCTGGCCGCACAAAACGGGGTGGCGGGTGACGGGTGGCAAGTGACGGGGACTCACGAATTTCGGAACTCGGAGTTCGGAGTGCGGAGTTGCCAGTGCGCGTTGCCGGTCCATTCCTCATTCCGCGTTCCGCCCTCCGCGTTTCGACGGGGATGCGAACGTGCAAGCGGAAGCGGTAGCCCAGCCGACGGAGCAGGGAACGGACAACTTTCTCCGGTGTCGTGTGTTTGCCGCGGATGCGCGACATGTTCCAGCTTCGCCGGACTTTGGTCAAATGGTCCCGGTTCACGTGGAGATTTAACCACGGATGGACACGAATGGACACGGATTTTCAACAGAAGGGAACGGAGGCAACGAAGCGGAATCGCTCATTTAACTCCTGAATTCCCGGATTGGCCTCACAAGACAATGTCATTGACTTGTATCGGAGTTGCATAAACAAAGGCTGTCATTTATGTTAACACAGCGAAAAACAGGAAACCCAATGGATGCACGCCAAAAGCAGTCTCTGCGTGTGACTTTTGATAGTCGTTTGAAGCTGGCGTTTCGCGGCGCGAAGGTCACGTCAGACGCCGGGTTGTTGGCCGATCGGGAACTGGATGCGGCGCCGGGCCTGACCGATTGGCGCACGGGCCGCGTCAACCGCGCCGCAATGCCGGCCGGCTTCACCTTGATTGAACTGCTGGTGGTCATTGCCATCATCGCCATCCTGGCGGCGATTCTGTTGCCGGCACTACAGTCAGCCAAGGCCCGGGCGATCCAGATGCAGTGCGCGTCGAATATGCGCCAGTGCGACCTGGGATTTCCCAATTATGCCAATGACCATGGCGATATGTACCCGCCGGCGGGCTGGGCGGGCGCGTCTTTTCAATTGTCCTGGGATAGCTGGATTAACCGATACATCGGCGGCAATCTGTCGGATAATGAAATTGTGAACGGCGGAGGCGTTTTTTTCGACGGAGATTTCCCCGGAGCGGACGCGGCTCCGCATATTCTGGTGTGCCCGGCCGATCAATTCCCCAAAGTGAGTTGGATGGGCGGCATCAGTCCCTGGTTTTCACTGCGGTCTTACGCCATGGTGGCGTGTGGCCCCACCTGGCAATCGCAGTGGCAGGTTCCCACGACGCAGCCGCTGCCGAACCTTACCAAGCCCGGGGCCTTGGGCGTTGGCATTTATTGGCAGGACAGCAGTTCACCCGGCACGCCCAACTGGGATGCCAAAGGTTATCTAACAACCGTGGTGCGTGATCCGGCGGGAACCCTCCTGCTGGTGGAAAACACCAGCGGACAGCAATGCGCGGGCAATATTTGGACTTGTGTTTGCTACGGGTGCCAGACTTCGGCCAATGGCACAGCCGAGATGGTTCAGGTTGACACCACCGCGCCGCCACAGAACCCGGAATCGGGCACCAGCTTGAATCAAGGCAACCTTTTGTATAAAGCGCATCAGAACCATTTCAGTTATGCCTACCACGACGGCCACGTCGAAATTCACAGGATGGAGGAAACGATTGGAACCGGAACCCTCCTGGCTCCCAAAGGAATGTGGAGCGCCGCGGTGGGAGATTGAGATTCCGGCCGCGGGCTGCTTTTTGAATTGCCGATTCACAATTTGAATGGTTGCGCCGGATTTTCGGAAAGTTTTTCGACAATCATAGGATTGTGAATAAGTTTTTAGTCCTGAAGCTTGCTAAAAAACGGATGCTCCCGGGACATTCTTTTAGCAATTCGTTGAACCTCAAGCATTTGCATGATTTTCGGGCCGGGAGAGCATGTCCGTCATCAGGATAAGAAGAGCGTGCGATTTTCCTTGATCTTTTATCCTTCCTGGTGTGTAATCAGGCAAAGCAGAAGTTTAAATTTATGAAATCATTATTGCAAACCCGGTCCGATAAACCTGCCGTGAACTTCTTTTCGCAGATCGCTATGGCTGTAGCGCTGATGCTCCTCGCGTCGGCTCCGGCGGCGGTCGCCCAAATTTACACTTTCACGTTCACCGGCAATGGTGGCATGGATGCCACGGGGACGATCGACATCTCAGGCGGAGTCGCTACCGGCGGCTCAATCAGTGTTACAGGGGTTCCACTCGAAGCACCCCCACACACGCCGTTGACCACCGCGGTAGGGGAGTTGCTTACGGCTGGCGGGGATGTCAGGAATCATGATGGCGATGTGATTACTTATGACACGGTCGCTAACCCTTTGAATGATCCCATATTCGATAACACCGGAGTGTGTTTTGCCTCCGGCTTTTACGGTTATGATGGCGGTACACCTGAGTATAATGCGCTTATAAACATTTGGGGTAATGGGCCAGGTTCATACACTATGTTCGTTGGGGAAGCGCAACTGGACGGGGATGGAAATGTGATCGGAGATGCTCAATGGGTTTACACTACGGATTCTGGTTCTTTGACTCTGACCGAGAATCCCGTCCCCGAGCCGGCCACCCTCGGGCTCGTCTCCGCGGGGTTACTCGGCCTGCTGGCGCTCCGCCGCCGCAAAACCTGATCCCGGAAAACCTGATCCCGGTTTACATTGGGCGTTGGCGCGCAATTTCTCTATGTCGCTGCCCAAACGGGTGTTTTCAGTTTAGTGTCGGTTAATGCCGGTTAACGTCCAATGTGGACAACCCGTGCGGCGGATTCGGCGGGCGTTGGGATGAATTCCGGCATTGCTTAACTGCTCTTCTGCCGCAGACGGCGCAAATCCTCAGAGTCCATCCGAAGCAAAACCCATTCGTTCATCACGCGTGCACCCAAACCGCGATAGAATCCCAGTGCCGGCTCATTCCAGTTCAAGGCCGTCCATTCGAATCGGCCGCAGTTGCGTTCCGCGCCGACCCGGGCGACCGCCTCAATCAGGCCGCGGCCCAAGCCGCGCTTCCGGAATGGGGGCCGCACATAGACATCCTCCAGCCAGAGACCCGGGCGTCCCACAAAACTGGAAAACGTAAAGAAATAGATGGCGTAGCCGGCGATTTCACCATCACAGCGCCCGAACAGCGCGCCCGCCACGGCTTGCGGGCCAAACAGCGAACTTTGCAACGACTCCACGGTCGCCTGCACCTCGTGTTCCAGATGTTCGAACCGGGCGAGTTCGTGGATAAGCTCCAGCAGAACCGGAACCTCGGCCGGGGTAACCGGGGCAATGGCGACGTCCATGCCGTCAAGCTAAGGACGCGCCGGGCGTTCGACAAGGTTTTCGTCGGCGAACAGAAGCCGGCTTCAGGAGACAGGAGCCGGAAGGCTGGCAGGGCCGTAAAAAGCTTTCAGCCTCACACGGTGGGAAAAAACCGGGCTGGCTCAGGCAGCGGATTCGGCGGGCGTTGAACCGCCATTCTTCATCCATCAGCGCTGATAAGGGAAGATAAGCGGTAAAAAATCGTTTAAGTCCGTTTGGTGTGGTTCGCATATTTTGCGGTTGAACTTTATACCTGACATTTCCGGTTTTGCCGGTTAAATTACCCGCATGAGTGCGCTGGAAATCATGAAGGAATTGCCCAAGCTCACCGAGGCCGACCGGCGGGCCATCCGGGACGTGCTTCTGGCGATCGCAAACGAAAATCCGGATGTGGCGCTGTGCAATCAGAGTGCTCAGGAAGGCGCGATGATGTTCGACCGCATGGAGGATGAAGATGGCCGCCGTCAATCCCGGTGAGGCCTGGCTGGTTGATTTCGGAATGGCGGCAAAGGTCCGGCCTGCTTTGCTGTTGACCGGCGAGCCGGCGGACGACGAACTCGATCTCGTGACTGTTCTGCTTCACACTACTGCGTAGCGCGGCAATCGTTGGGAGTTGAACATTCCGAAATCCTTTCTAAAATCAGGTGCGTTCCATTTACAACAGGTTCAAACCATTTCCACCATCAAGCTGGAGCGTAGATTGGGCGTGCTCACTGCCGAAGAAATGCATCGCGTGCGGGACGCCCTGAGCAAACGCTTAAGCCTTTGATTTAATGCCGAGGGCTCGGGTGAACCGCTCATCTTCACTCATCAGCGCTGATATGCGTGAATCAGGGGTTAAACTTTTTGCGGCTTTTGTGCCTGATTGCGGCAAAAATGAATTTGGAACCCGGCTCGTGGGGACACTCGCCCCACCGTTTTGCGGCCGGAAACATCAGCGTCCATTCCGCCTTCGTTCACTCCGGTGCGACGAGCCGCGGTTGATGCCGGTTGAGGGTTGAAGGTTTACTGGCATTTAATAACCCGCCTTGCCAGCCGCAGGCTGTTCGGGTAAGGGAACGCCGATGAATGCCGCCCCGCCTCCGCCTCGCCGGCCCGCCTCCGCTGCCGGAGCCGCAATCCGCCGGTACCGTGCCCATCAATCGCCGGCGCTGGTGGATTCACCTGTTTCTCATCACCGCCTATATCTTGTTCGTCGGGGTGATTGGAAAGGCGCACCGCAAAGCCCGCGAACATTTTCCAGCACTGTCACACACCGCCCGCGGCCTGCTCATCGTGTGCACCATCGAGCTGTCGGTTTTTGCCCTCGTCTACGGCCTGGCGCTGCTCGCTTCCCGTGCATCGCGCGACGACCTGTTATTGCGCTGGCGCCATGGCTTTTGGCCGGTGCCGCAGGGCATCGGTTATTCCATTGTGATCCGTTTCGCAATCGGCATGGTTACGATGGCTGCCAGTGTCATGCTGATAGTCACGCATTTGATGACACCACAGTCCCTCCAGCAATTTTTCGCCGACAATCGGCCGGAGTTGGAAACCATTGTTGATATTTCCGCGATGCACCGGAATCCGGCGTATTTCTGGCTCACGTTGACCCTGGTGAGTTTTGTCGTGGCGGGTTTGCGCGAGGAACTCTGGCGTTCGGCATTTCTGGCCGGATTGCGGACGCTCTGGCCACAACATTTCGGCACCCGAACGGGCCGGATTACCGCCGTCGTCATCGCAGCCATCGTGTTTGGCTTTGCGCATCTGGGCATGGGACTGCTCGCCGTTCTGATCGCGGCGCTGATTGGCCTGGGACTGGGGCTGATCATGATTTTTCACCGTTCCATCTGGCCGGCCGTGATCGCGCACGGAATGTTCGATGCGACCACGCTGGCGCTGCTGCCATGGATTGCGAAAAAGCTGCCGGAAATCCAACGAACGCTCGGGCATTGAACGAGATGCCCGCCGGAAATCCGCGCAAATCCGGACAATGGACCCGCTCGCGCCCGCTCGCCCGGCCCTCGCGAGCTTTCGCCGGCTCCAGCGCGACAAGCAGTGGTTAAAAAACAGGCGGGCGTTGGAACGTTTGTTCTCCAGAAACGGGACACAGCAACATGCGCAAAAGCGCTGGCCGACGCCCAAGCCGGGCTGCAAAAAAAACACAAGTGCTGGCACGGAAATTGCGCTTATATGGCGATGATGAACGAACGCGCTTGCCAGCAAAGACACATACTGGTCGTGGACGACGAACCGCTGGTTCGCCAGACCGTCCAGATGCTTCTCCAAGGCGACGGGTATGTCGTTGACCAGGCCAAAAGCGGCGCCGAGGCGCT
Organism: uncultured Verrucomicrobiae bacterium; assembly: GCA_963754775.1. Taxonomy (GTDB): domain Bacteria; phylum Verrucomicrobiota; class Verrucomicrobiia; order Limisphaerales; family UBA11358; genus UBA11358. The sequence goes on along the minus strand of CAVWHM010000033.1, from coordinate 47,489 downwards.
TGCCCTGTTTGAGCCCGGCAAGTTCGACATGGTTTTCACCGACTACCTTATGCCGGAGATGAAAGGCGATCAGTTGGCCGCTGCCATCAAAAGGCGCTCACCCAAGCAGCCCATCGTGATGCTGACGGCCTTTCCTGAAAAACTTCAGACTTCCGACTGCCCGCTGGGTGGCGTTGATTCCTTCATCTGCAAACCTTTCGAACTTGAGACCCTGCGGACGGCGATCGCCCGGTTCGCTCCCGGCTAAAACCAGCCTCGGTGCGTGACATGTGACGGGTGACAAGTGCCGAGAAACTTCGTTCCCTCTCCTGCTCGCGCCAGCACACCCGGAAGCCCTTTCCTGATACCCGGGCTTATTTTCTCTCAAAATCAATGAAGCCTTTGGCCGCGTTCACCGACACCAAACGGACGCGCACGGGGTCGCCGACGTCGATTCCCTGCGCACCCCGAACCACCATGCCCTCGGCGGGGAATTTCAGCAGCCGAACGTAGGTGCCTTTGGGCGAGGCGCCGGTGATGATGCCGTCGAACACTTCGCCGAGGCGCCGGCTCAGCAGGCAGGCCGCGGCCACCTTGCGCATCAGGCGCTCCACTTTTCGGGCGGCATCCTCCCGTTCGGTGCAATGAGCGGCGATGGCGCTCAATTCCGATTCCGAATAAGGACCCGGGCCGCCGGCGGCGGTCGCCTTGAGCAACCGTTGCGTCACCAGGTCGGCGTAGCGGCGATTGGGCGCGGTGGAATGCGTGTAGTCATTTTCGGCCAATCCGAAGTGGCCTTCGTGTTCAGCTCCGGGCGGTTCCACGATGTATTCGCCGGGGCCGAGCAGTTTTACCACCGAGAGTGAAAGGTCCGGAAAATGCGCGGGATCGGCAGCTTTCCGCTGATCCAGGAATCCGGACAGCGCGCGCGGATCGGGCGCGGCCGGAAGCTTGACGCCGAATTGCGAGGCGATGGCCTGGATGCGGTCCCAACGTTTCGGAGTCCGCACCACCCGGCGGATGGAGAGGGAGTTTTTCTCCTTGAGATACAGCGCCATGGCCACGTTCGCGGCCACCATGAAACTTTCGATGATGTCGTCGGCCGCCGTGCGCCGGCTGACCACCAGGTCTTTCACTTCGCCATTTTGCAGCACCGGCGTGGTTTCAACCGACCCGAAGGTGAGCGCCCCGTGCAGCTTGCGAATGCCACGCAAACTTTCCGATGTGTCCTGTTGCAGGCGAAGCTGTGCCTCCATGCCGGGCACGTTGGCGACCGCCGGCGGGATTGGCCCATGCCCTTCCAACCAGGTGCCGGTCGAACTGTAAGCCAATTTCGCCCGGTTGCGCAGCCAGGCCGGATAAACATCGTGCGTCTTCACGTCGCCCGAATCGAGGATATGCAGCTCGATCACGATGCAAAGACGGTCCTGCGCGTCCAGCAATGAAGTCAGGTCCGTGGAAAGTTCAGCCGGCAACATCGGGAAAGTCGCCACCCCGGTGTAAACCGAAGTGGACTCCACAGCGGCGTGCTGGTCCGTGGCGGACCCTTTGGGGACGGAGGCGTCCACATCGGCAATCCCCACCAGCAGACGCACGGTGCCGTCCGGAAGTTTGTCCACATACTCGACCTGGTCCAGATCCCGGGAACTGTCGTTGTCAATTGAAGACCAAAGCAGCGAACGCAGGTCGCGGGCCGCGGGGCCGGCATTTTTTGGCGCTCCCTGGTTGAGGGCTTGCACTTCCCGGGCAACCTCGGTCGGAAAATCCGGCTGAAATCCCGCCTCCAGCATGGCCTGGTGCGCCCGGGCTTTAAGATCGAACGGGGTTGTCGTCACAACGCCATTCTGGTTGGAGTCGGGTGACTCAGGCAATTGGAAACGCGGTGGATTTGGGAGCACGAATTGCACAAATTCGCGCTAATTGGCGTAACTTGTGTCAAACCGCTTACCTGTGCACTTTGCGGAAAACCTTGGCGGAATCGCCTGCTTGTGCTATATTCAGGCGTTTTATGCAATGTGGGGCTGATGGATCGGTGGATGTGAACTTATTTTTTCAAAAATTCTTGATTGCGGGGCCAAGGAAATGTCGTGCTGCAAACTCCTCAATGGAAGTGCGTAACGCGATCATCACTCACCACCAAAAATTGTTCAACAGAATTCGTGGGATTTGGAGCGTCTTCATGGTTTTGGTGATTGGGACGGTGTTTGCCGGAACGACCCAGGGGCAAATATTTGTGGCATATGATGGGGCCTACAATGGGGATGGCGGCGTCGCCGAATACTCGCTCTCCGGACAAACCATTAACACCCGGTTTGTTTATGGATATGACGGCATTGGCGGCCTGACTATGGATGAGAACGGAAATTTATGGGTGGCAGACACGCTTGGGGCGGGAGTATGGGAATACTCAACTGCGGGAACCGGTTTGGGCGGGCTTCCTCTGGCGCCGGCAACGGCCAACTCGCCGGGAGCTTTGACAGTGGATGACGCAGGCAATTTGTTCGTGGCCTCTGGTGGTGGGTTTGTTGGAGCATTCACAACCTCGGGAGCGATTGTCAATAGCAGTTTGATTTCGGGATTTCCCGTGAGCGGCTTGGCGGCAGCCGGGAACAATTTGTTCGTCGAGAATGGTCTCAACGGTACCATCATGGACTATTCCACTTCCGGGGAACTGGTGAACGCGTCACTGATAACCGGAGTGGGTGGACCGCTGGTGTACGATGGGAACGGGCATTTATTTGTGGCGAATGCGGGAAATGGCTCGATTGGGGAATACACCACCTCGGGACAGACAATCAATGCGTCACTGATTACGGGGTTGAGCGGAATCGGGAGCCTGGCATTGGATGGAAATGGGGATTTATTTGTGTTGAGCGGAGATACGATCGGAGAATATACCACCTCCGGACAAACAATCAATGCGGCACTGGTAACGGTAACGGGGCCGGTTGGCCCAACTGGAATTGTGGTGGTGCCGGAACCATCGTCGCTGGCATTGGCAGGGCTGGGGCTGGGCTTGTTATGCCTGGGCCTGCGCCGTTTGCCGCGCTACAAGTTACAGCCGGAAAAATCAGCATCATCCGCGAAATCCCCGGTTCGTCCGTGATCTGGCGGTCAGGATTTGGCCTCCGGGCGGCGAACGAAGTGACGCGCCTGCGTTTGCGTTTTTTGTGCCTCTTCGCGGCAAAGAGGTTTCGTGTCAATCCCTGTGATTCGCGGTTTCATCAAATGACCGAAATTGTTGTTGCCACGGGTGGTTTATTTGCTATATTCGGCATTCCATTTTTTGAGACGAAATGCCGACAATTAATCAATTGGTCCGCAAGGGCCGGCGCAAAGTAAAATACAAGTCCAAGTCACCCGCCTTGGAAAACTCGCCGTTTCGACGCGGCGTGTGCATCCAGGTCATGACGCGCACGCCCAAGAAGCCGAATTCGGCGATGCGCAAGGTCGCCAAGGTCCGCCTGACGAACGGCTACGAGGTCATCGCCTACATCCCGGACGAGGGCCATAATTTGCAGGAGCACTCGATTGTGATGGTGCGCGGCGGCCGCGTGAAGGATTTGCCGGGGGTGCGGTATCACATCGTTCGCGGTCGGCTCGACGCCGCCGGCGTGGAAAAACGCCGGGTCAGCCGCTCAAAATACGGCGTGAAACGTCCGAAACCGGGTTCCAAGCCCGCAGCGCCCGCCGCCGCGGCAGCCCCGGCTCCGGCCCCCGCCGCCTGATTCAATTTCACAGTTCAACGATTTAACGAAATAACGAATCCCATGTCCCGCAGACGACAAGCCACCCGACGGAAGATTGCCAAGGACGGAAAGTTCCAGAGCGCTTTGGTTTCGCGCCTCGTGAACACCGTGATGATTTGTGGCAAGAAAAGCACCGCGCAACGGATTGTTTATGGCGCGTTCGACAGCATTTCTCAAAAAAATCCGGCGAGCAACCCGGTGGAAATTTTGCAGCGCGCGGTGGACAACGCCAAGCCGCGGATCGAAACCAAGGCGCGCCGCGTCGGCGGTGCCACTTATCAGGTGCCGCTGGAGGTGCCGTCCGACCGGCAGGCCTCGCTGGCCTTGCGATGGATTGTGGATTTTGCGGACGCGCGCAAGGGCATGCCCATGCGCGACGCGCTCGCGGCGGAAATTCTGGAAGCGTATCAAGGACAGGGCAACGCCATCCGCAAGCGTGACGACGTTCACAAGATGGCGCAGGCGAACAAGGCTTTTGCCCACTTCCGCTGGTAGGACCCGGCAGGGCGGGAATGACTAATGACGAAGCACGAATGATCAAGGAATGTCGAATGACGAAATCAAATTCGAGTCTTTTTGTCATCAGGGCTTGTTCCTTCTTTAGTCATTAGGATTTAGTCATTCGTCATTTAAATTTGCTCACGACTTCCAACACATAATAATCGGACTTTTAGACATCCAAACCGTGGCAGAAAAAGATAAATCGGCCAAGCGTGAATACCCGCTGGAGCGCACGCGCAACATCGGCATCGCCGCGCACATTGACGCGGGCAAGACGACGACGACCGAGCGCATCCTGTTTTACACCGGACTCATCCACAAGATCGGCGACGTGGACGACGGCAACACGGTGACGGACTGGATGGAGCAGGAGCGCGAACGCGGCATCACGATCACTTCCGCCGCCGTCACCTGTTACTGGACGCAAAAGCAGACCAAGCACGGCGAAAACGAATTACACAAGGCGTTCCTCGGCGTGCCGCAGCGCATCAACATCATTGACACGCCCGGGCACGTGGACTTCACCGCCGAGGTGGAGCGCTCCATGCGCGTGCTCGACGGCGCGGTCGCGGTGTTCTGCGGCGTGGCCGGCGTGCAGCCGCAATCCGAAACTGTCTGGCGGCAGGCGACCAAATACAACGTCCCGCGCATCGCGTTCGTCAACAAGATGGACCGCACGGGCGCGAATTTTGAGCACGCGCTCGCCGACATGCGCAACAAGCTCAAGGCATACGCTTATCCGGTTTTCCTGCCCATCGGCGCGGAGGATCACTTTGAAGGCGTCATTGACGTGGTCAACCAGAAGGCCATCGTCTGGGGACCGGGAGACGTCGTCAACGAGGGCCTGAATTACGAGGTGAAGGAAATTCCGGTGGAGCACAAGGAACGCGCCCAGGCCGCGCTCGCGGAGTTGATTGACGCTGTTTCCAACAAGGACGACCAGATTGCCGACCTCGTGTTGCACGAGAAGCCGGTGACGCCGCCGGAGCTCAAGGCCGCGATTCGGCGGCTGACGTGCAAGATTGAACTGGTGCCCGTGCTGTGCGGTTCCGCCTTCAAGAAAAAGGGCGTGCAGCCGCTGATTGACGCGGTGGTGGATTACCTGCCGGGGCCGCTCGACGTTCCGCCCGCCGAAGGCATCGAGCCGGGCACGGACAACAAGGTGATTGTCGAGACCAGTGACAGCAACAAGTTTTGTTCGCTGGCATTCAAGCTGTGGACCGACCCTTACGCGGGCAAGCTGGTGTTTTTCCGCGTTTATTCCGGACAGCTTGAAAAGGGCGACATGATTTACAACCCGCGCACGCGCAAACGCGATCGCGTCAGCCGCCTGATGATCATTCAAGGCAGCGAACGCAAGGACATCACCCAGGTCAACGCCGGTGACATCGCCGCGCTGGTCGGCCTGCGCAACATCACCACCGGCGACACGCTGTGCGACGAGGACTTCGAAGTGACGCTCGAACCGCCGACGTTCCCCGAACCGGTCATCAGCATGGCCGTCGAACCGAAAACGCGCGCCGACCGCGACAAGATGTCCGAAGGATTGCAGCGGCTGGCAGAGGAAGACCCGACGTTCCGTTGCTTTACGAACCCGGAGACCGGCCAGCTCATCATCGCGGGCATGGGCGAATTGCACCTGGAAATCATCTGCGACCGGCTCAAGCGCGAGTTCAAAGTGGACGCCAACACCGGCGCGCCGCAGATCGCCTATCGCGAGACCATCACCAAATCCGCCGACGGCGAAGGCAAGTTCATCCGTCAATCCGGCGGTCGCGGTCAATACGGCCACGCTTGCGTCCAGATTCAGCCGAATGAAAAAGGCAAGGGCATCGAAATCGAAAACAAGATTGTCGGCGGCGCCATCCCGAAGGAATACATCCCGGCGGTCATTGACGGTTGCGAGGAAGCCATCAAAGGCGGCGTTCTGGCCGGCTATCAGATGATTGATGTGAAGGTGCAGGTCGTGGACGGCACGTTCCACGAGGTGGACTCGAACGAACTGGCGTTCAAGATGGCCGGCATCTTCGCGTTCAAGGACGCCGCCAAGAAAGCCGGCATGATTCTGCTCGAACCCATCATGAAGGTGGAAGTGACCACGCCCGACGAATACCAGGGTGATTTGCTCGGCGATATCAACCGCCGTCGCGGCCACATCGTCAATATTGAAGCCAAACTGGGCCAGACGATTTTGAACGCGCAGGTGCCGCTGGCCGAAATGTTCGGCTACGCCACCGCGATTCGCTCGCTGTCGAAGGGCCGCGCATCGTATTCGATGGAACCGCTGACGTTCGAGCAGGTGCCGAAGAGTGTGCTTGACACGATTCTGGATCAGGCGGCCAAGAAACCCGCCGCCAGGAGCTAAAATCGGTAGGGACGGCTCGCCGAGCCGTCCGTATTTCGGTCGCGTCGGCAACGCGACCCTACCAACAAATTCTGACTGAACTTTGGGTACACTTTTAAAAACGGCAGCGCTTCGGGTGGAGCGCTGCCGATGTAGCGAACTGGACTTGCGTAACTTTTCCCCCCTTGGAATGCCAGGCGAGTGAGAGCTTGGATTGTATCCGTGTCGAACAAATGTCAGCGCGGTGAACTTGCGGTGACAAACCGGAACAGCTTCCGATTACGCCGGCCTTGCTGAAATCTCCAGCATCCGCTCAATGGGCAGTCGCGCGCGTTTCAAAATTTCCGCCGGCAACTCGATGCGCGGGGCGAGCTTTTTCATGCAATCGCGTACCTTCTCCAACGTGTTCAACTTCATGTATTTGCACTCGCTGCAACGGCAGTTGTCCGTCGGCATCCGCATCACGTCAAACACCGGCGCGCACAGAAATTCCTTGCCCGGACATTCCTTCTGCATCCGATGGATGATGCCCGACTCAGTCACGATGACGAATTGTCTGGCCGGGCTCGTTTTGCAGTAGGAAATCATTTTCTCCGTCGAACAAACCGCGTCCGCCAGCTCGCGCACCTCGCGCAGGCTTTCCGGATGCACTACGACTTTCGCATCCGGAAACTGCCCGCGCAGTTTCAGGACTTGATCGCGCCGGAACTCGACGTGCGCGTAACAATTGCCTTTCCACAACGTCATCGGGCGGCCGGTCTGTTCCATCACCCATGCGCCGAGGTTTTCGTCCGGCACAAACAGCAAATCCCTGTCCTTCGGCGCCGCCTCGACAATTTTCACCGCGTTGCCGCTGGTGCAAATCACGTCGGTCAGGGCCTTCACCGCGGCGCTGCAATTGATGTAGGCAATGGTCCAGAAATTCGGGTTGGTCTTTTGGAGCGCGGACAGCTTGTCCGCCGGACAACTCTCTTCCAGCGAACAACCCGCGTCCTTGTCCGGCAGCACGACGACCTTCTGCGGGTTCAAAATCTTGGCCGTCTCGGCCATGAAATGCACGCCGCAGAAAACAATCACGTCCGCGCTCGTTTTCGCCGCCTGTTGCGACAGGCCGAGGGAATCGCCGACGTAATCCGCCACGTCCTGGATTTCCGGCACCTGGTAATTGTGCGCGAGGATGACAGCATTGAGCTGTTTTTTGAGCGTGAAAATTTCCTTCGCCAACGGCTCGAATCGGCCTTTCGTCATCGCGCCGCGCGGCTGGATTTCAGCAACATCAATCATCTTCCAAAGTTACCGCTACGAATCAGCGGCGTCAAACCGGGAGGGACGGCGTGCCGCCGTCCCAATATCAGGGACGCCGACACGGCGTCCCTCCCAATTATACCAATTCGCCCTCTTCCAACTGGAGCATCCGCCTGACCTGCCGGCAAATCGTCGAGCCGGAAATTTCCAATCCGCACGTGCGCCAGCCGTCCGTGCCGAATTTAATTTGAGTCACGCGAAGCACCTGCACAAGAGCCTCCACATGCAAGGCGCAGGAGAGAGAGATTCCACAAACTCATTGCGTTGGCTGGCGCGTCCAAAGCCGCGGCATGATTTCTTAAACCGCCAAATCCGCCAGCGCGGGATCGTTGGCGTTGACTATATTCCGCATTTTTTTCACGGCGGCTTTGAGGTTGTGCGCGCCAAACAAGGTCGTGCCGCTCACAAACGTGTCCGCGCCGGCGCGCGCGCATTCGCCGGCGGTCTGGTAATTGATGCCGCCGTCCACGCTGATGCGGTATGGCAATTTCCTTTCACGGCGCCACGCCTCGGCCTGTTGGATTTTGGGCAGCGTTTCGTGGATGAATCCCTGTCCGCCGAAGCCGGGATTGACGGTCATCACCAGCAGCAAATCAATCTGGTCGAGGTGCGGCTGGATTTCGGTGATGGCCGTGGGCGGGTTGATGGCGAGGCCGACTTTTTTGCCGAGCGATTTGATTTTCCACAGCAGCGCCGTGACCTGACCGCCCAGTTCGACGTGGACGATGATTTCGTCCGCGCCGGCTTCAGCAAACGGTTCAAGCAGAATTTCCGGCTGGGAACACATGAGGTGCACGTCGAAGAACAGTTTGCACAGCGGGCGGACCGCCCGGACCACGCCGGGGCCGAAGGAGAGGTTCGGCACGAAATGGCCGTCCATGATGTCAAGGTGCAGCCAGTCGGCGCCGGAACGGCTGACGCGTTCGACTTCCTTGCCGAAGCGGGTGTGGTCGGCGGCGAGCAGCGAAGGCGCGATAATCATGGCCGCGAGGATAGAGGATGGCGGATGGCGGATGGAAGGCGGAAAATAACGACGCCCTGGCGGCGATCTTCAATCCTCCTTCTGCCACCTTCGCCGCCTAATGGCTGACGAGGACGCGCGCCCGGCCATTTTCAGATTGTTTTCCGTCGAGGCAGCGGCGGACCGCCACGATGAGGGTTTGCGGCTGGTAGGGTTTTTGCAAATAATTCAATTCCGGTTCGAGCTTGAAATCCTTGCCCACGATGTCGGCGCTGTAACCGCTGCTGAAAATGACCTTGAGGTCGGGGCGCTCGATCCACAAGGTTTCGGCGAGTTCGCGGCCATTCATATTTTTGGGCATCACGAGGTCGGTGAGCAGGAGAGCGATATCGTCTTTGTGTTCGTGCCAAATACCAACGGCTTCCACACCGGTGACGGCCTGCAACACTTTGTAGCCGTATTTCTCGAGGACGCGGGCGACGAGTTCGCGAACGGGCTTTTCGTCCTCGACCAGCAGGATGGTTTCCGTGCCGCCGCGAATGGTGATTTGGGTCGTCGGCTTTTCCGTCTCGGGCCGCTGCTTGCCGGCATAGGGAATGTAAATGCGAAATGTGCTGCCTTTGCCGACGGCGCTTTCCACTTCGATCCAGCCCTGATGCTGTTTGACAATGCCATAAACGGTGGCCAGGCCGAGGCCGGTGCCCTTGCCGACTTCCTTCGTGGTGAAAAAAGGTTCGAAGATGCGCGGGAGATATTCGGGCGGAATGCCATTGCCGGTGTCGGTTTTGCTGATGCAAACGAACCGGCCCACGCGCGCTTCGGGATGCTGTTGCACACGGGCCTGGTCCACGTCCACGATGGCAGTGCGCACCACTAGCTGGCCGCCGCGCGGCATGGCGTCGCGCGCGTTGACGGCGAGATTGAGCAGGACCTGCTCCATCATGCCGGCATCGGCATCCACCGTCGCGGGCGACGGGCTGTAATTCAATTGCAGTATCACGTCTTCACCCAACATCCGCCCCAGCATGTCGCTCATGTTGCCGATGATTTTGTTCATGTCCAAACGTTTAGGCTGGATGAGCTGGCGGCGGCTGAACGCGAGCAATTGCCGCGTCAGGCCGGCGGCGCGTTCGGCGGCCTGCCCGATTTGCTGGGCGGAGTGGGTCGCCATTTTGTCGAGATTGGACGCCTGGAGCAGCGAGGCGTGGCCATGAATAACGGTGAGGATGTTGTTGAAATCGTGCGCGACACCACCCGCGAGCTGGCCGATGGCCTCCATCTTTTGTGACTGGCGCAGTTGTTCCTCCAAACGCCGTTGCGCCGTGACGTCGCGAAACAAACTGAGCAACAAGAGCGGTTTGCCGCGCAGTTCGACGAGTGAATCGGCGATTTCAAAGATAATTTCGTGCCCATTGCGAAGCTTGTAGCTGCGCTCCCGCTTCTGCTTCACGGCATCCTTGCTGAAACGTTCGTGATAATCCTGCAGCATTTTTTCCTGCTCCCCGGATTCGGCGTAAGTGACGGTGAACGGCTTGCCTTCCAAATCGCCCTGGTTCAGCCCAACCAGCTCGCAGAAGGCGCCGTTGACCGCAACGATGACGCCGTTCTCATCGGTCAACCGCATTCCGTCGACCGAGTTTTCCCACACGGACCGGAACAGGGCTTCGGAGCTGCGCAGGGCGGCCTCCGCGGCGCGGCGTTCGGTGACATCGCGCACGTGCAGCAGCAAGGCGGGCTGGCCGGCGTACTCAACGCGGCTGGCGCGGACTTCCACCGGCACGATGCGCCCATCGGCACTTTCGCTTTCACCTTCCACCCAGGATAATTTGCCGCTGGCCAGTTTTTGAAAATCACGCCGGGCTTCGTCGCGATAGGCCGCCGGGATCAAATTATTCAGGGCGTTCCGGCCGACCAGTTCCTCCCGTTTGACGCCGTGCAACGCGCAGGCGGCCATGTTCACGTCCAGCACGTTGCCATTCAGGTCTTCCACAAAAATCGCGTCGGGCGAATTTTCAAACAGATCGTGGAACCGTTGCTGGCTTTCGCGCAGTTCCTGTTCGGCACGGAGGCGTTCCAGCGCGCCGCCGCATTGGTCGGCGAGGGTCTGAAGCGTTTCCAAATCGCGTTCCGTGTAGGCGCCAGCCAGGTGGTTTTGAATCAGCAGCAAACCGATGACATGCTCGCCCTTGCGAATGGGGGCGACCATGGTGGAGGCGGAATAATCCTTCTCCTGGGCGGGTGACAATTTTTCCGCGCCTTTTCTCACCACGCGCTGGAGGAGGGCATTGGCGGTTTTGGGCTGGGATGACGAGGGGATTTCGACCCGCCGGTTCTCAACCGTGGTAATGTTGAGCAGTGAGAAAACCTCGTCGTGCTGGGCGGAATACAAATCAAGGGCAAAGTCGTCCCATTTGAACAAGGCGTCGGCGGCCTCGCAAATAACCCGCGCGGCCTCGACCGCCGTCGTGGCCGAACTGAGACGGTGGCCGAGTTTGGAAAAGACCGCGTTGCGATGCTCGGTGCGGCGGCGTTCGGTCACATCAGAGGCCATCGCGAGGGCGGCGAAACGGCTGCGGAAAACGATTGGGCTCCAGATGACTTCCACGTCAATCAGGCTTCCGTCCTTGCAACGATGCCGCCAGACGTGGCTGCGGTCGGCGGTATTCAACGCAACGCTTTGGGAGGCATCGTCCTTCTCCGGCGGCCGAATATCCGCGACCGTCATCGCCAGGAATTCATCGCGGGAATAACCGTAATGCCGGGTTGCCGCCTCGTTAACTTCCAGGAACGCCTGCGTTTCCAGGTCAAAGACCCACATCGGGTTGGGATTGTCATGAAAGAGCAGGCGGTATTGTTTTTCGCTGCTGCGCACGTCCTCCTCGGCGCGCCAGCGGTCGGTCACGTCGCGGGAATTAATCACAATGCCGGTCATTTCCGGATCCTGGAGGCGGTTCCGTCCGACGGTTTCCAGGTGCCGCCATTCGCCGTCTTTTCTCTGATAACGCAGTTGGATTTTGAACGTGCGCTCCGGGTAATCAATCCCGGATTGGAGCGCCACCAACGCGCGCGGCAAATCCTCCGGATGCACGTGCGCGAAGGCGTTTTGCCCCCGCAATTCCTCCGGCGTGTAGCCCAGGACATTCCCGATGGATGGGCTGACGTAGAGAAAGTTTCCCTGCTGGCTTACAATGGAAAGAACATCAAGTGAATTTTCCGTGAGGGCGCGGAAGTACTTTTCACGCCGGACCAGTTCGATCTCCGCATTGCGCCGCCGGGCGCGCTCCTCGGCTTCCTGCACGGCGCGGCGGATGGCCGATGCCAGCCGTTCCGGCTGCTGTTTGAGCAGATAATCCGTCGCGCCCGCCTTCAAACTTTCAATCGCCGCCTGCTCGCCGATCGTGCCGGAGATCAGAATGAACGGCGTGTGCGGGCACTTTTTCATCACGATGGCCAGTGCATCCAAACCGGTGAACGACGGCAGATGAAAATCCGAAAGAATAATGTCGAATGATTCGGCGTCCAGGGCCGCCTCGAATGCCTCGCGCGTTTTCACCTGTTTCACCTCCGCCGCCAGATCGTCCTGCTCAATCATGGAACGGACCAACTCGGCAAAATCCGGTTCGTCTTCCAGATGGAGGATTTGCAAGCGCTTATTCATCATTTCCCGCTATCACACTTTCGAGACATTCACCAAAAAGCAGCAGTCGCAGTGCCAGTAATGCCCCCAAAGATGCTTGTCATTTCAGGTTTAAAAGCCTTGAAACAAGCGGCTTTCATCGTTGACATTGGCCCGGATTTGATTATTGTTCCCCGCCTTTAAACGAAACGAAATATGCCGAACACTACCTCTGCCGAACGCCGGATGCGCAACAGCCAGCGCAAGCACCTGCACAATCTCAGCGTCAAATCACGCCTGCGCCGCCTGGAAAAAAATTACCGCGCCTTGCTGGCCTCGGGCAAAAAGAGCGAGGCCGTCAAATTGCTGCCCGGCGTCAACTCGGCCCTCGACAAGGCCGTCAAGTCCGGTGTGTTGCACCGCTCCGCCGCCAACCGCAAGAAATCCCGTGTGTCCGTCGCGCTCAACCGCGCGGCGTAAACCGTTTCGATTTCCACAACCCCAATTTCGCCAGCCGGAATGCCAGCGCCGTGCCCAGGCACCCGAAGCCGTATTTCAGGCTCCGGCGGAAATTGATCGAAGACGCCTCGGGGAAATACTTCGTCGGGCAGCTCACCTCGCCAATCGTAAACCCGTGCCAGAGAATTTGTGCGAGCATCTGGTTGTCGAAGACAAAATCGTCGGAGTTTTCGGCCAGCGGGAGCGTCTCCAGGATTACCCGTGAGAACGCCCGGTAGCCGGTGTGGTATTCCGAAAGTTTCGCGCCGAGCAATATGTTTTCGGCGAGGGTGAGGAAGCGGTTCGACGCGTATTTCCAAAACGGCATCCCGCCCCGCAGCGCGTAGCCGCCCAGAATGCGGCTGCCCAGCACGCAAGGATGCAGCCCGTTGGCGATGATCGAGGCCATTGCCGGAATCAGCTTGGGTGTGTATTGATAATCCGGGTGCAGCATGATGATGATGTCCGCGCCCATTCCGAGCGCGAGCCGGTAACAGGTCTTTTGATTGCCGCCATAGCCGGTGTTTTGCTCGTGCACGTAAACCTGCATCCCTTCGAGCGAACGCGCCACCGCCACTGTGTCGTCACGGCTGCGGTCGTCCACCAGAATGATTTCGTCCACGATTCCCTGCTCGCGCACTTCGTCGTAAGTCTGGCGCAGCGTTTGCGCCGCGTTATACGCCGGCATCACCACGACAATTTTTTTTCCGCGATACATCTGACTTCCGGATTTTCGCCCCGCATCCTGCCTGAAATGGACGGCGCGCGGAAACAAAAAATGCAACGTTCGCCGACGAAACGACTTGTGGCTGACAAGAAACCCGCCCCCGGCGTTGCCTGAAGTTGAGCCGGCGAGTTCGTGCAGAGGTTGCAACTATGGCGGAACAGGAAAGGCTCGCCAAGTAATGCTCACGTTCTGCCAGCCGACATGATCGCGACAGTTATCCGTGCACGTTAAGATAACTTCCAAATGATTGCCCACGATGGAGACCGCATCGGCAGGAATGACAATCGGAAGATTTGTGAATGTCGCCCACGCGCCGCACGGACCGCCCGGAATCGTCGTCGGCACGCCGCCAATGCTGCCGGCATCATCAAATGCTCCATCATTGATGAGAACTTCATAGTTGCCGGTAACCAACGGAAACGGAAAGTCATTACTCATCAAATTGGTCGAGATCGTAGCGGGCAGCGAAGGAAGGAAATCGTCGGGTACATAATAGTCATATTCCAGGGTTTGTTCAACGCAGGCTTGCGCGGCCGCAATGCCAATATTTTCATCCACCGGATCGAGCGCATTCCCGCCGCCGTCTATGCCGATGGTGCCTTCATAAACGATGAGGAATCTGGCGCCGGACGGCGCGGAGACCCCGGGATATGTTATGCTCACGCTGCTGTTGGTCGGCAGAACGCCGCCCGACACTATGTCGCTCAAGTTAGTCTGTAATTCAAGAGTCCGGATTTCATTCGTGTCATCTTCAAACAAATACAACGAACCACCGGAAAAATCCTGGCTGGAGATATTGGTGATTCCGAATGTGTAATTTGTATTGGCATCCACAGAAACCGAGACATCCATCGTGCCGCGGAAGAAAATAATCCAGAAGGCCGGCACTGTATTCAACGGCTTTCGGAATGAGCCGGTCGTGATAGGCTTGAAGGACGTTGTTGTCGTGGATTGAAACGGAAACCTGGTTCACAGCCGGGGACAGATTGGCGCGCCTGCCAGACAGGCCCCCCAAGGCATACGCGCCCAGATAACTCAATACGCTGTGGTTGGAAAAAGTGATTCCATCGCCGGTTTTGTCAATATAAACGCGGGGAACCAGACTTCCTTTGGGGTTGATTCCCCCATTGGAAAGAAAATTGGTCCGAAGATGCGAATCCAGGTAGCTCGCTATATCTTTGTTGACCGGGTAAGAGGTGCTGCTGAACAGAGATGGGAACGGAAAGCTATGGATGTCGCCAGAAGAGTAACATTCCTTGTAAAGCGCAGTTTCACCCATGAAATTGCCATTGCTGAACTCGGCAACACCCAATTTGACATCACCTTTGGCCTCATTATTCAGCGCTTGGGAACTGCCATTTACATAATTACTGCGATCCCAAAAATCCAGCAGTTTAGAAAAACCTTGTGCCTGCCAGTAAGCCCAGCCTTGTTGGTCATGTTGCGGCGGAACAAACCACTGCGGGTTATTTGTATAGTTGGCAGCACCGAATTTTTCAAAGTAGGCAGTATTGAGGTGCGCGGCATCTCGCACATGATCTGGTGAAGTCAAATCTTGATTTAAGTGAAGAATGTGGCCCAAACAATAAAACATCATTGCCATGCCTGTGTTCCGATCATCTGGCGCGCTATTTGTCAAAGCGGCAAATTCATATTGGCGCGCATCCTCCCACTTGAAAGAATTGGTCCCAATCCCATATGGCCCCTGAACGGTGTTATCGGTTGCCCACCTAAATGAATTTGTTGTGAAGGTGCGAACGGCCAAGCCGAAGGCGGGAGGCTCGCTCCAATCTGTTAGACCTATAGTTTGTCCGGGCGTGCGTTCCGATTGCACCGTGTAAAAATGATCTACACAACGCTCATCGCCCAACTCGCTTCCGAAAAAGCCGAAGAAACCGTACTTCTGTTCGTCCTCCATAAAGCTTCCCAGTTTGAGCCATTCCATTGGTGACCGGTTGCCATTGCATTGTGGTGGATTGGCTGTAAGATTTTGCGGAACGGAATTTTCACTTAAGAAGTCGGCCAGACCACTGGACAGGCCGAATGCGCTTTGTGTGATTTGTTCGTGCACGATGCCTTCATGACCATAGCACAAACCTGACGTCAACATGACTACAAAAAATGTAGCTAGGCAGAAGACTGTAGTGAAATCTTTGAATGTCGCATTCATTGGGACCTCACTTATTCGTGATCACAGTCCATATTCCTGTAGCGGGATCGTATAATTCCTTGCTAGAAAGAGGATGCTGTGCAGTATTAGGAGGGTGGCTGCCGTAGCCTCCCTCAACTAATATTTTCCCACCGGGGAGTAGAGTCGCAATATGATCGTACCGAGCGGCGCTCATTTCGCCCGTTTCTGTCCATTTCCCGGTTGCCGGGTCAAGCAGTTCAGCGCTGGAAAGATAGCGGTTGCTAACTGTGGGAAATTCAGTATGAATATAACCTCCAGCAATGAGAATTTTCCCATTCGGCAACGGCGTTTTGGTATAACCATCACGCGCTTTATTCAACGGCCCGCTGTTGACCAGCAACTGTTCCGCTTCCGCGGCCGCGTCCTTGTCTATCGCCTTTAACGCCCACATATACTCCGGAACCCAACTGTTCGTGTATAGCGATAGAAGTTTTGGAACCGCGGCCTTCGCCGCCGGACCATAACCGCTCAACGCGAGAGCAGCGCGTTCCCGTGGATAATACCCGCTGTCATCCAACATTTGCACCAGCACCGGTATCGCCACCGCTGGATCCTTGCCGCCCAGAAAATAAGCGGCATTGCCTCGAGTAGCTCCATCCGAGTTCTTGAGAGCGCCGATCAAGAGCCGGGTGATGGTCTGGACATCCCCGCCGCCTTTATGGCCAATCGTCCAGACGACAACACCAGCCAGGTCCTTGTTGTTATTCATGGCATTGGTCAACACCGTAAAACCTTCCGGCCCCAGTTCCGTCAAAGCTTCCGCCGCTGAATAACTGGTTTCAGGCTTTTGAAGCAGTTTCGAGATTTGCGGGATGGCCGACACTGCGTTGGTTCCCAAAATGCCAAAGGCTTGCACCGCGGTATCCCGCAAATCCTCCGTAGGCACATTCTTGTTGTGAAACTTTTCGCGAAACGCCTTACTCTTTAATTTGCCCAGGACATGCCCCTTGCTTCGCTCGGTGGCGCCGAGTATATCCAGCAGCATGGGTATGCCGTTGGTGCCAATTTGCCGGACACCTTCCGCTGGCGATGGCTCGCCGGGCTGTGGGTGATAAATGGATTCATAAACCGATGGACCCAAACCAAGTTCAAACAGCCATTCACTTAACGGCTTGCCGTTGTAGGCTGGTTCGGCGGCCTTCGCGGGCTGAACGGCCGAAAAACAAAATAACGCCGTAGTAACAACCAGAAACTTAACAGGTAGTTTGTTCATAATCTCGTTTGTGTTTTAGAATTCCTCGATTTTCCAGACACCGTTTTCTTTTACAAATTCGACCGTGAAGGTGACGGTTTGTCCGGCAATGGTCTGCTGAAAATAGTATTCGGCATTATCATTCTGGACGGAGACCGGCGTCAGCGTTCCAACTTGATTGATGATGGGAATTAAATTGTTGGTTCCCATGGCGACAAATGCCTGCCGGTATCTGTCCGTTGACACGCTGTAAAATTGCTGCATGGCGCCGGAAATATCACCGTTGGTAACGTGGGCCGTCATGTTAGTCCAAGCTGGCGTCGGGTCATCCAAGGCTGCACTATACAGAACAACCCTATTGTTGTACGTATCCGCCACATAAAACTCTTCAATCATCGGATCATCCACCGCAGCAACGGCAGCAGGCTGATTGAGTCCGGAAGAAAGGGCATATCCGATATTGAACGGCGTGATGCTGAAAAGTGTTGCAGCGGGAAGAAGGTTAAACTGCTGTATGCGATCGTTTCCAGTGTCCGCGATGTAAACACCACGTTTGCCTACGCTGACGCCAATTGGCGCATCGAACTGTCCCAAATCCGTTCCGTTTGTTCCGGTCACCCCGATGACACCCGAAAACTGTGCCTCCACAATCCGACTGTTTCCAGAATCCATGATATACAAAATGCCGTCTGAATCATAAGTCAGTCCTTCGGGTGCATTGAATTGTCCAATGTCAGTGCCGTTCGTGCCAAAAGAATTTAAAAAGTTCCCGCTGGAATCAAACTGTTGAATCCGGTTGTTGCCAGAATCGGACACAGAAATGGTTCCACCGTCAGGACTCACCGCCACATCAAACGGCGCGTTGAATGCTCCGTTTGTGGTTCCTGGGCTGCCGTCGGCAGTCCCAATAAATCCGCCATTGCCAAAACTTGGATCAGCTGCAAACGATCCGCCTGATGGATTGAATTTCCAAACCTGATTGCCGGCCGTGACCGCCACATAAACATTTCCGGCAGCGTCCACGTCAAACCCGGATGAAGCAGCGCCAATGACGAAAGGAGTGCCAACGGGACTTCCGTTGGTGTCAAATTCGGTAATGGTCCCGCTGCTGCCGGATAGAACGAAGAGATTGGTTCCTGTCCATTTGAGGTCAACGGGGTCATTGATATTGCTGATAAAGACAGTCTGTGTCAACGCCGCTTGAACATTGATTTGTACCGGCTGATTGCTCGGATCCAAAGCCACGGCGTTCCAGCCGCCCACACTGGAAAATCGCCCGGCATCTGTCTGAATGGTTACTACCGGGAAATACTCGCCGTTTGTTTCGTAAGTGTAGGTGAAGGAATCAAGATTGTTGGTGGCAAAATCGGCAAGGTCATCGCCATTGAAATCATAGAACACCTGCTGGATGGTTCCCGGCACGTTGGCCTGAACGGAGAATGTCACTGTCAACGGCGCGAAACCTGCGACCGGCGTGGCTTGAAGTTGAACCGGACTGTTCATGCTGCCGTCGGAATTGGTGAGGCCAGTCACGTTGATTGAGAAAGCATTTGTCACGCCGGTCAAATCTTCGATGACTGCGGTAATGGTATTTGCGCCTCCTGCCAGCGTCACATTCAGGGCCTCGAAATTGGTGCCGTTCACAAAGGCCACGATATCGTTGACGGTGATTTGGTGCAGAGACGCGGCGGTAAAATTGCCGAAAACGTTCACCCTTGACGCATTGAATGAGACGCCATCCGCCGGGTTGGTAATTGTGATACTCGGCGAAGTGGAATCCAGAATCAGAGTGGTGTCCTCCCAAGTCTGTTGCGCATTTGCCGGCAATCCCCGAAGCCCAATCCAAACATCATGCGGGCCTTGGGTCGAACCGAGATTGACAGTGATGTTCGGCGAGGTGTAGGCCGTCCAAGTTGCTCCCGCAAAATTTGTGTTGTCCACCAATGTCGCAATACTTGAAGGCACACCGCCTAAAATCGTGATGACACCCGTAACGATGTTGGTGCTGACATATTGGTTCGGGAACGAAATGGAAAAGCTGATTTTGTTCGGGTCGGTGCTATTCTGATATTCCGTCAGATTGTTGGTGCCGTCGTTGTCATAGTCACCATCCGCCGCTTGGTCCAGATTGCCAAAGTAAATGAGTTCCCACCAATCAGCAATCAAGTCCGTGCTGCTGGTAACCAGGTAGTCTGGGAGGCCGTTGGTGTAGGTCGTCAGCGGCACGCAGTTGCTGTCCACGGCCACATAATGATAGCCGATGTCCACGATGCTGTTGGTTTCCTTGATTTCATGCCCGCCGATCAGGTTCGTCACGACTGTGTAATCGTAAAGGCCAAGCTGGTCTGCGCTCGTGCTGCCGGCATTGATAAGCCGACTGTTGGAAGGCTGGTAATAGTTGCCGAGTGGCCCGACCTGATAAACCGGCGGATTGGTCAAAACCAAATCGTTCACGGATGCGGGTTGCAACTGGTTACAATTTGTCACATAGGCATTGTAGCCGCCTATGTAAGTGCCATACGTCGCGCTGTTATCTGGAATGACGGTCTGGTCAAAAAGGTTGTTTTGCACCACCGAGTCATTGGCGGTTGGCGCAAAATTGAACGCGCCGCGCCAGAACAGGTTGTTTTGAACTGAAAAAACGGTTCCGAGCGTCGCGCTCAGAACCAGGTTGACCCGGTCAAACAGGCAATTGTTGATTGCCGGATCGGCGGCGGAGATATAATCAAGGACCAAAGACCCGCCGTGAAACTGGCAGTCCCGCAGGGCGACGGATGTTTCGGAGTTCTGGTTGGTGACGGCCAGGAACGCTTCATCCTGCGCCGGGACCGACCAATCCGTGAACCGGCAATCAAGCGAGGATGAAGAACCTCCCGAAGTGTCGGTAATAAGACCATTGGTGGGTGCTTGCCAAGCCGCCCCGGCCTGTTCCTGAACCGTGTTGTAGGCGACAATCCGGTTCCAATTTGTCGCCAGACCTTTGCACAGAAATTCTGTTCCCGTCCCCAAGTCCAATCCGAAGGCATTATCGCCGGTTCCGAAAGCAGCGATGACCGTGCCGGGATACACCGCCACGATGGCGTTGTTGAATGAAACGCCGCCAACCGCGTAGTCAATCGGATCGTAATGGTATCCCAAATCAGGATTGCTATTGGTGTCGCGTGGAACTTGCGGAGAGAATATGAAATTATTCGAGATGGCTGCCTGAGTGAAAACGACCGGCGGATGGGTCGTTTTTGTTCTCAAGCTGGCCAGCAGTGTCGAATCAATGCGGTTTGTGCCAGCGTTTGTAAAAGCACAGCCATTGGTCAAATAATAATTGCCCGCACCCACGGACTGAAACGGGTTGAAGCTGTTGGTTACCGGATTCGCTCCAAACTCCGGGCTGTTGTAAAAGCCGTTGTGATTGCCGTTCATTGAGTAAAAACTTCCATACACAATGTTGGACACATTCGCCAAGATGCAATTGGTCAGCGCAAGGTAAGTCAGCCCACCGCCGCCTGGAGACATGGCCAAGAAAAGCGAGTCGCTAAAGGTAGTGTTTTGCGCAATAATTGTAAGTCCGCCTTGATAAATAAAATTGGTCGCTGTATTCACGAAAAGCGCATTGCCTAAAAACACGGGCCCCCCGACGAGCATCAAGCCATTATGGCAGTTGACAAACTGGGCGTCGTAAATCTTGGCGGCGATACCGCTGCTTTCGATTGCTGTTTGAGCGTAAGCCATGCGCAAACCGCTCAAAGAAACCTGTGGCGAAAAGCCAACCGGATATAACATGGGGTTGCCGTAGTAGCCCGTCGGATTCCCTGTGCCGAAACTCTCCCCCACCGAGTTATCATCTTTTGCCGTGAAGATCACGGGATGATAAGCGTTCGCCTTCCAATTGATGCCGGGCGAAGTTCCGGGGGGACCCGGCGATATTACAATCTCGCCGTTGGTGGCATATTTGATCACCGCCCCGCCTTCAAAAGTGTTTGTGTCAAAGAGACCTACATACCCGCTGACGTAATACGTTGTATCTCCCCGAAAGGTGTAAGCAGTCTGACCCGAAAGCGTGACATAATCCAACACCAAACCGCGAGATGGAGCGGTAGCTTGAGCCGCTTGCATGAATCGCACACTTGGATTTGATTTCGCCACTCTTGGCGCCGGCAACGGTCGTTTAGTCGAGACCACATGCAACGCGGGGTTCACCTTCGGTCCGGTGGAAGCTGTCTGCGGCACCGGTAATTGCGCCAGTTCATCCGCCAACGCCACCACTGGCACTTCTTCGACCAAAAACCGCCGGCCTTGCAGTGTCATCCAGGACTTGCTCACCCATACGCCCCCTTCATGGGCGTCCGATCCCAGCAGGAAGGCCCGGCCCCGTGTCATCTCCATCACCCCAAAATTCAGATTCTTATCAGTCAGCGAAATCCCCGCTTGTTCCGGCAAGGTCATGGGCGTGATGGTTGGCTGCGGCGGATTGAAAAACTCGGTCAGCACCTGTAACCGCGTTGTTTGGAGATTGAGACCCAGAGACACTGGGTCAGGCGGTTGTTCCCTTAAAATGATGTCCTGCGAAAAGCCAGCTTTGGTATAAGTATAAAGCAGATCGGCCTTGATACCAGTGAAAGCTTCGGGATAGATGACCTGATTGGCACTGAACAAATATCCTGGAGAATTTGTCAGGATCGCAATCAATACGGTGTTGCTGCCATCGTCGTAGCTCAAGGCGATGGGCCGGCTTTGCAGTTTCAAGCCATCCGGCGTGTCCAATTCAATTACCCCTTCGGCGATGTCCCCGGGGAAAAAGGCTTGATGTTGCCCGTTGGTGGCCGCTGCCGAATTGCCATCCGGCAATATGTCTATCTCTTCCTTGCTCGCCACCCATTGGGCATTAACCAAGTGGTTCAAGCCGGTGGCTAATTCTGTGTATTTATGGATGTGCGGAATTGCCTTGCCCGATGGCTGGGTTTCATAATCAATCCGTTGCCAGACACGATGATCGGCCCCGGCTTCAATGATTTGATAGTTCCGGGTTTGCAGAGCGGGCTGGCTGACGTTCGACGCTGGCGGAGAGGCGGTCGTTTGAGCAGTGGCAGGATATGTGATTAGAAATAAACTTCCCCAAACGACCGGAAGTTTTTTCACCCATTGCGAGACAAATTTCATTTTCATCGCTGTTCTCCAAGGCAAGAACCCTGGATTTACTTGTGTGAAAAACCTCTTAAAGCCCTGAGAAAGCGGCCTACGCCTTATAGCTCGCAGGTTGTAACATACTGAATCCTCATGTCAAGAATTTAAAATGTAAAAGATTGTAATGACTTGGAAACAAAAAATGCAAATGATACGCCAAAAACCCGCTTGCTACGCCAGACACGTTAACCTATCTTGCTCACGAGTGAACAAAAGGGTCACAGCGTATAAAATCATCGAAGGCGAGTGCGCCGGACCGGCGGTTTGTCCGTTGAGCCGGGTCAAGGCCGGCACCACCGTCTGCATCAAGGAACTGGCCGCGTCGCCGGAAGTGCGCGACCGGCTGCGCGAGCTTGGCCTCGGCGAGGAACAACGGGTCAAACTGGTGAGCAGCGAAGCCAACGTCATCTGCCAGGTTTGCAATGCCCGCCTCGCTTTGAGCGAAAAACTGGCCCGGGCGATTTTGGTTGAGCCGTTGCCCGCCCCCGCCGCGGTTTGAAATTCTTTATGATTGC
This sequence comes from uncultured Verrucomicrobiae bacterium, assembly GCA_963754775.1. Taxonomy (GTDB): domain Bacteria; phylum Verrucomicrobiota; class Verrucomicrobiia; order Limisphaerales; family UBA11358; genus UBA11358. The sequence goes on along the minus strand of CAVWHM010000033.1, from coordinate 24,733 downwards.
CGCTCCCCAGCCGCTCAGCTCGGTTGCCGTGGGCACAACGGCAACCGTCACCGAAATCAAACTCCCGCCCGAAAGCCGCCCGCGCCTGATGGAAATGGGTTTGCTCGTTGGCACCACGGTCGAACTCGTCCGCTTCGCCCCGCTCGGCGACCCGGTTGAAATCAAAGTCCGCGGTTACAATCTCACGCTCCGTAAAAACGAAGCGGAACAGATTCTGGTCAAGGTAGCGGGTGAAAACAAAGCGACGAGTGACAAGTGACAGGCCCCGGTCACCAGGCGTTTGTTCAAAATGGATTTGCCCAAGGAACGTCCGCCAGCGCAATTCTCCGACAAAAAATCGCAAAACAACGCTAATGCGAGTATCTTCAAACCTGTATCATAAGGGGCAGTTTATGAACGTGAGCGCCACAGAGAAACCGGACGACAGCCGACTGGGCGCAGAATCCCACCCCGCTTCACCCGCCACCCGTCACCCCTATGTCATCCTGACGGGCAACCCGAACTCCGGCAAAACGACCTTGTTCAACGCGCTGACGGGTCTCCGCGCGAAGGTCGGCAATTACGCCGGGGTCACGGTGGAGCGCAAGGAGGGCCGGTTGCTCGGCGCGCCGGCCGGAATGAACGTCCGCGTTCTCGATTTGCCCGGCACGTATAGCCTCAGCCCCAATTCACTTGACGAGCAGATTTCCCGCGACGTGCTGATGCATCGCCTGCCGGAACTGCCGCCGCCGGATTTGATTGTCGTCGTCGTGGACGGCTCGAACCTGCAACGAAATCTTTATTACACCACGCAGGTGGTCGAACTGGGCCATCCGACCATCATCGCCCTCAACATGGTGGACGTGGCGGAAAACAACGGTTATCGCCTTGACGAAAAGAACCTCTCCGGGGCGCTCGGCGTGCCGGTGATGCCGGTGGTTGCCAGCAGCGGCGCGGGTGTGCCGGAGTTGCGCGCGAAGATCATCGCGACCCTTCAGAATAATACCGAAGTAAAACCGAAGTTGTTCTGCCAGTTGCCCGGGTTGTTCCGGATTGAAGCGACCGGGCTGGCCGATTTGCTGGCGGAAACCTTCAAGGACCGGCGGTTGCAGGCCACCGCGGAGGCGTTGCTGCTGCTCAGCAACGAAAAGGCCCTGGCGTCGAGCAAGGAACATTATCCGCAAAAAATCCAGGATGCCGTGGCGGCCGCGCGCAAGCGGCTGGAAGCGCACCGGATTGACTGGCGCGGCGCGCCGATTGAGTGGCGTTACGCGCGGGTTGCGGAAATCCAGCAGGCCGCCACCACCGAACTCGCGCCACCGGGCGAAACGCTCAGCGACAAAATGGACCGGGTGCTCACGCACAAAATCTGGGGAACGCTGATTTTCATCGGCATCATGACGCTGATGTTCCAGAGCATTTTCACCTTTGCCAAAATTCCGATGGACGCCCTGCAGGCCATTGTTGATTGGGCTGGCGCCCTGGTGGGAAGATTGATTCCGCCCGGTGATTTGAATGATTTGCTGGTCAATGGCGTCATTGCCGGCGTCGGCGCGGTGATTGTTTTTTTGCCGCAAATCCTGCTGCTGTTTTTGTTCATCGGTTTTCTGGAGGACACCGGTTACATGGCGCGCGCGGCGTTTTTGATGGACCGGTTGATGAGCAAGGTGGGGTTGCACGGCAAAAGTTTCATTCCCATGCTGAGTTCGTATGCGTGCGCGATTCCCGGCATCATGGCCACGCGCACGATTGAATCCCCGAAGGACCGGCTGGTGACAATTCTGGTCGCGCCGCTGATGAGTTGTTCGGCGCGGCTGCCGGTTTATACGCTGCTCATCGCGGCGTGCATTCCGGACATCAAAATTCTCGGTTTCCTCAAACTGCAAGGTTTGACGATGCTGGCGATGTATCTGCTCGGCACGGTCGTGGCGCTGCTGATGGCGTGGCTGTTCAAAAAAACGCTGCTCCGGGGCGAAACCCCGATGCTGATCATGGAGTTGCCGCCTTACAAACGTCCGCTGCTGCGCGTCGTGCTGCGGCACATGTGGGACCGCTCGAAACTTTTTGTGAAGCGCGCGGGCACGGTGATTCTGGGGGTGACTATTCTGCTCTGGTTTCTGGCGACGTATCCGAAAACCGAAAACGGGGTGATGGGGAACGGGAGTGGTGGCATGACGGAAAAACAAACTGCGCAGCCATCCAACCCTTCCTCTTCGGCGGAAATTGCGGGCGAACGATTGCGAAACAGTTTTGCCGGACGGATGGGCCGTGCGATTGAGCCGGTCATCGCCCCGCTGGGTTTTGACTGGAAGATGGGCATTGGCATCATTTCGTCGTTTGCAGCACGCGAAGTTTTCGTGAGCACGATGTCCACGGTCTATAACGTGGGCAGCGGCGACGAGGAGTCCGACGCGGGCAAAAAGGCGCTGGTGCAGACGCTACAGGCGCAAACGCGAAAGAACGGATCGCCGCTCTACACGCCGTTGCTGGCGATCACGTTAATGGTGTTTTACGTCTTCGCGTTGCAATGCGCCAGCACGGTGGCGGTGGTGCGGCGCGAGACGAACTCGTGGAAATGGCCGCTGTTCCAATGGCTTTACATGGGCGTGCTGGCGTGGGTTCTGGCCTTTGTCACCTATCAAGGCGGGCGCTGGCTGGGCTGGAATTGAGCTGTAACCGCGGTTTTAAGCTGCGCTTGAACAAGGTCAAACGCTTGTGTTAGCCTGTATTTGTTGTCCTCGTTGAATATTTTTATACAAATTTCACGCAAGCGGTGTCTATGGAATGAAACCGTGAACAGCGACGAATCATCGGATTGGAGCGAAAAGCTCTACGAATTGAAGGCAGCGGAGTTGATTCTCTATGGCCGCGCCCTGGGTTTGAGTCACGCCGAGGCGGAGGACGTGCTGCAGGAAACCTTTCTGGCGCTGATGCAAAGGCCGCAACCGCCGTTGCGGCTGGAACATTACTGCGTGCGCAGTTACCGGAATCGCGCGCTGAATTACCGGCGGTCGCTGTGGCGGCGGCTGACGCGCGAGTTGGAATCACAGCGATGGTTTGAAAAATCCGCGGGGGAAAATCCGGCGGAGCGCGCGGCGATGCGGTGCCTGGCCGGATTACCGGTGGAACAGCGCGAAGTGATTGTGCTGAAAATCTGGCACCGATACACGTTCGAGGAAATCAGCCAGTTGCTGGAAGCCCCGCCCAACACGATCGCGGGGCGATACCGCTATGGTTTGCAGAAAATAAAACTCCAACTGGAAGGAGCAGCTTATGAAAGAGATGAATTTACCGGAGACTCAGTTGCGTTCCTGGCAGCCGCGCCGCCCGTCGGCGGGGCTTAAGCGGCGCATTTTTTCCGCCCGACCCGGCACGCCGGCGACCGCGGCTTTCCTGGGCTGGCTTGCGCCGGTAACCGCTTGCGCACTGCTCACCCTGCTGGTTTTCAATTCGGGCAACAGCCTGCCCGGCAGCTCGACCAGCCGTAGAGCGATGATGGCCATGGTGTTGAGCAACCAGAACTTTGCGGCGTATGCGTCGGATGGCTCCCAAAACGTGCAAAATCGCCTGTCCAGCGTCACTTTTGATTGGACAAACCGCGGCGCTTCCTCTCCTAGTATCCGTTTCACACCGTTCACAAAACCGAACGACTAACATCAAAATGGAAAAGCAGAAACCGAACAACGGCACGGGCAAGGGCAAGGTTGCCAAGCCGGCGTCCAGCGGCAAATTGCCGCCACTGGCGCCCGTGGCGCCGCTGTTTCGCAGAATTGACTGGATCGTAATGGGCCTCGTCTTCGTGGTGATGTGGACCATTTATTTGCTGACGCTGGCACCGGAGTTGACGCTGGAGGATTCCGGCGAATTATGCACCGGCTCGTACTACGCCGGCATTCCGCACCCGCCGGGCTATCCGTTCTGGGCGATTTACAGCTGGTTTTGGACGGTGATCCTGCCGATGGGCAACGTTGCCTGGCGCGTGGAGGTGGGGGAATCGTTCGCCATGGCGATGGGATGCGGGATGCTGGCACTGATGGTTTCGCGCGGCAGCAGCATGCTCATCGAGGGCATTGAAGAACTAAACAGCATCACCAGCAAATGGGAAGGCACCATCTGCATGGTTTCCGGATTTGTTGCGGGTATGATGGTCGGTCTGGATGGTTTCGTGTGGAGCGAGTCGGTGGCCATCAACCGCATTTCCCTGTTTGCGGTGCCGTGGCTGATCCTGGTGCTGCTGATGTTGATGCGCTGGATGTATGCCCCGCATCAGAAACGTTACCTCTATCTCGCGATGCTCTTCTATGGCATCTGCGCCACCATTCATCAGACCCTGCTGCTCAGCGCCGTGGGCGTTGAAGTCGCCATCGCCGCCGCGCAACCGCGTCTCGGTCGCGACCTGTTTCTGACCAACAGCATCTGCTATTTGATCGGGCTTTACGCGCTCAGCAACCATTCCATCCCGGCGCTCAACAACATGACTTCAATCGAAACCGCCATTTTCCACGTTGTGGGGGTTGGCTCATTCGCCGCCTGGAACTGGCTCTATTTGAAACCGTGGGTTGAAAGCAAACGCGTAAATGGTGTGTGGCTGCGAATAATATTTTGGGCGACGATATCAATTGTCTGCCTTTTTTTGCTGTACTTTTTCTTAATGGCGCTTTCCAAACCGGCACCGGGTGTCAATCCGGACTCTTTGGGAAGCTTGGTTCATGAACAAATCCAGCAAATTGGCTGGCAACTGATCAAATGCGGCGTTGTTCTTTACGGAGCTGCTTTGGTTGTCTGCTCGGTGGTTAGCATCTGGTTGGGCATCGAAACCCAAGAATTTGGCCGAGAATGGAAAGCCGTCATTTTCATGGGACTCGTGTGGGTTCTCGGTGTTTCGTTTTATCTCTACGAGCCAATCTCGGGCATGACCGTTCCCCCCATGCAATGGGGCTACCCACGCACGGTAGAGGGCTTTTTTCATGCGTTGAGCCGTGGCCAATACGAGACCTCCCATGGAACAAATATCTTCCAAGACCCGATTCGCTTTGTGAACCAGCTTTGGTATCTGGTTCAGGGCCTTTCCGAGTCATTCAGCTGGGTCTTCATGTTTGTCGGGTTGCTGCCCTTTTTGTTTTTGTTAAAAATGCACAAGCGGGAGCGCTCCTGGATTATCGGCCTGACCGCCATCTATTTCTGCCTCGCCGTGCTCCTGGTCAACCTGCTGGATGTGGGCCTGGATCGCTCTTCGGCAGACCTCAACAAGGTATTCTTTACCGCTTCACATGCGCTGTTCGCCATCATGATCGGTTACGGGCTGACGTTGATGGCCGCTTATATGGCCACGCATTATGCCAAATTCCGATTTTGGGGAATGATTGGCGGAGCGGGCGCCATAATTCTGGCCTTGTATTGTCTGGCAGACGCGGCGGCCAAACTTTACGTCGGCCCAAGCGGTGGAGCCATTTCCATCCTCTCCCAACTGCCGCATCTGGTCGCCCAGTCGTTCGCCAGGGATCAATACGGCCTTCCCATCATTGCCAATCTCGTTCTGGTCGCGATGCCGATTATTTTCATAATTGCGCTGCTGCTTTACCGCAATCGCGGACCGGTCCTGATCCTGCTGGGCCTGTGTCTGATCATGCCGGTCTATTCCGGCCTGTCCCACTGGTACAAGAGCGAACAGCGCAACCACTGGTTCGGCTACTGGTTCGGGCACGACATGTTCACCCCGCCGTTCGGCATTTACCCGGAGATGACGCGCAACGCGATTTTGTTTGGCGGCACTGATCCCGGACGGTTTTGCCCCACCTACATCATCTTCTGCGAAAGCTTCATCCCGCATTCGTGCCAGCCGAAGGAAGATCAAAAATTCGACCGCCGCGACGTTTACATCATCACCCAGAACGCGCTCGCCGATGGCACATATCTGGATTATCTCCGCTCGCAATATTTCCGCAGCGCGCAGCACGACCCGCCGTTTTTCCGGGAATTGATAAAATACGTGCTGGGCATTCCCCTGAGTCCGAACAATGCATTGGTCAATGACCTTGCCAATGCTGCCTACTATGTTTTGGATGTGCCGTTCACAAAATTCGGCGCGCACGTCGAGGCCAGGCGCCGGGCCGAGGGCGTTTATCCGCCGGTCGAAATCTATATCCCGTCGCCGGATGATTTGCAGTTGTGCTACGATACGTACCGCGAAGACTTTCAGCGCCGGGCCGCGCTCGGCCAGCTCCAGGCGGGTGAAGGCGTTCAAACCGAGGGCAATCAGATGGCCATCTCCGGCCAGATTTCAGTAATGAAAATCAACGGCCTGCTCTGCAAAGTCATCTTTGATCAGAATCCGACCAATGAATTTTTTGTCGAAGAAAGTTTCCCGTTGGACTGGATGTATCCCTACGAGACCCCGTTCGGCATCATCATGAAGATTCACCGCAATCCGCTGCCGGAACTGTCCGACGACGTTTTCAAAAAGGACCATGCATTTTGGAGTGAATATTCCAAGCGCTTCATCGGCAATTGGATCACTTATGACACCAGCGTCCAGCAAATCGCGGACTTCGCCGACAAAGTTTATTTGCACGGCAATTTCAGCGGCTTCACGGGCGACCGAAAATTCATCCGCGACGATGACGGGCAAAAGGCCTTCTCCAAGTTGCGCAGTTCGCAAGCCGGTGTGTATGCCTGGCGCCTGAACCCGCAATGTCCGCCCGAATACCGGCAAAAGACCGACGCCGGACAACTGGCGCTGATTCGTGAAACCGATTTTGCCTTCAAGCAGGCCTTTGCGTTTTGTCCTTACAGCCCGGAAGCCGTTTTTCGGTACATTAATTTCCTGCTCCAATACAATCGCCTGGATGACGGCCTGATTGTTGCCAAAACCTATCTCAAGTTCGATCCCTACAATGGCCAGGCGATTGACCTCGTCAAAAACCTCGAGGACTTCAAAACCCGCGCTGCCGGACAAACCCAGCTTCAAGCCCAACTGCAGGGAATGGAGACTGAATTGCAGAAAAATCCGACGAATTTCCAAAATACCCTCGACTTGGCGCGCTTTTATTTCCAAATCCAGCAAACCAACCGCGCGGTTGAACTGCTCCGGAACGCCATCGGACTGTTCGACCAGGCATTGGCCAATCCGAACATCCATTACCCGGACGTGGCCGCCATGGCCCAAATTGCCGCCCAGATGGGCGACATGCCCAAACTCGAAATTTTGCTCCAAAAACTCATCAGCCTCGCCCCCGACCAGCCGGAACCGCATTACGACCTCGCTGCGCTGTACGCCATTGTCGGCAAAACTTCCGCAGCGCTGCAAAATCTGCAAGCCTCACTCGACTTGAGCGCCAAACGGCTGGCGACCAATCCCACCGCCCACGACCTCCTGGCCGAAGTCCGCAAAGACCCGCGCTTCGACTCGCTCCGCAACCTGCCCGCTTTCCAAAAACTTGTCCCGCCCGGTTAGAATTTGAAATTTCAAACCTGAAATCTCAAATTGCCGGATACGTCCCAGTTGCCGACGCAAGGCCAATCCGCTAATTTGGCGGTCCGGAAACGTTATTTTGCCGAAACCATCGCATGAAGAAAGCCGAGTCAAATACGCACAAATCTGAAAAGGCGGCTGAAACCCCAACCGCCGTGACTGAACCGGCGGCGGCCAATCTGCCCGTCGCGGCGGAGTTCACGCCGGAGCAGCTCGAAGAACTCAAGGCGCGCGCGGCCAGGGCCGACGAACATTGGGACCGCCTCCTGCGCACCGCCGCCGATCTGGAAAATTTCAAGAAACGCGCCGCGCGCGAACGCATCGAGACCGCGCAAGCTGCCGCCACCGCGCTGATTCAAAAATTACTGCCCGTCCTTGACCACTTTGAAATGGCGCAGTCCGCCGCGCAAACCGCGCAGGACGACAAGCTCGCCTCGCTGCAAGCCGGCGTTGCCATGATCCAGGAGCAGCTTAAAAACACCCTCGCGGAGAGCGGACTGGAAGAGATTGACGCCAGCGGCAAACCTTTTGACCCGACGTGGCACGAAGCCGTCTCTCAGCAGGAAACCGCCGACGTTCCCGAAGGCCACGTTGTCCAGCAGCTCCGCAAAGGCTACAAGCTCCGCGACCGGCTGTTGAGACCGGCGACCGTGATTGTTGCGAAAAAACCCGCGGCCAATCCGTAATCCCAAATTCGCAACCCGAAATTTCCCGATGTCCAAGCGCGATTATTACGAAATCCTCGGTGTGAGCCGCAACGCGGAGGCCGACGAAATCAAGAAGGCTTACCGCAAGCTCGCCTTGAAATTCCATCCGGACAAAAATCCGGGTGACAAGACCGCGGAGGAGAAATTCAAGGAACTCGGCGAAGCCTACGAAGCGTTGAACGACCCGCAAAAACGCGCCGCTTACGACCAGTTCGGCCATGCGGCATTCGATCCGCGGGCGCGCGCCAGTCGCGCCGGCGGCTTTGGCGGCGGCTTTCACGATCCCTTCGATATTTTCCGCGAAGTCTTTGGCGGCAGTGGCAGCATTTTTGAAAGCGTCTTCGGCGGCGCCAGGATCCTTCACAGCCGCAACGCGGCGACGATCTGCGTTATGATCTGGAAATCACCCTCGAAGAGGCCGCGCTCGGATGCGAAAAGGAAATTACCGTCTCCAAACTCGACCGCTGCGGCGTGTGCGGCGGTTCCGGCATGGAACACGGATCGAAAATGCGGACGTGTTCCACCTGCGGCGGACGCGGACAGGTCATCACGTCGCGCGGTATTTTCAGCATCGCGCAAACGTGTCCACACTGCAAAGGCGCAGGGCGCATCCTGGAAAAGCCGTGCAAATCCTGCCACGGCGAGGGGCGGCACGAGCATGGTTCAAAAATCAAACTCCGCATTCCGCCAGGTGTGGACGCCGGCTCGCGTCTGCGCTCGTCCGGCAACGGCGAAGCCGGTTTCCGCGGCGGACCGCCGGGCGATTTGTACGTGGTGTTGCACATCAAAACGCACGAAATTTTCCAGCGCGACGGCGATGATTTGCTGTGCGAAGTGCCGGTGAGCTTCGCCCAGGCCGCACTCGGTTCGGAAATCGAGGTGCCAACGCTGGACGGCAAGGCCACCATTAAAATCCCCCCCGGCACGCAATCAGGCACGGCCTTCCGCGTCAAAGGCAAGGGCGTGAAAAATCTGCAAGGCTACGGCCATGGCGATTTGCACGTGCGTATCCAGGTCGAAGTGCCGGCGCGACTTGACCCCCGCGCAAAAAGCCAAGTTGCAGGAATTTGCCGACCTTTGTGATGAAAACGTCAATCCCATCACCAAGAGTTTCTTTGAAAAGGCCAAAAATTTGTTCCGATAAAAACGGGTAGGGACGGCCCGCCGGGACGTCCGTTCGGACGCGCAAGCCGCGCGTCCCTGCCAACATTTTTCACCATGCATCACTTTTATCTGCCGCCCGAACGCTGTGCCGGAAACACGCTGCGGCTCGACGGACCCGAAGCGCACCATGCGCTGCACGTGCTGCGTGTCAAGCGCGGCGAACAAATCATGGTGCTGGACGGCGCCGGCAATGAATTTCTGTGCGCCGTCGGAAACTGCGCGCGCAAGGTCGTCGAACTTTCCCTGTCGCTGAAAAATTTCACGCCGCCCCCGCCCTGCTCCATCACGTTGCTCCAGGCGTTGCCCAGGGGCAAAATCATCGAGTCCATCATCCAGAAATCCGTCGAACTTGGCGCGCATCGTATTGTGCCGCTGCTGACTGAACACGTCGTGGCACGATTCGACGACGAGAGCGCAGAAGACAAGCGCGAGAAATGGCAGCAGGTCGCCATCGAAGCCATCAAACAGTGCGGCGCGGCCTGGCTGCCGAAAATTGAAACGCCGACGACAATAGAAAAATTTCTGGCGCGAAACGAAAAATTTGATCTGGCGCTCGTCGGCTCGCTGCAGCCCGAACGCAGTCATCCGCGCGAATGTTTCCGTGATTTTGAAGCAAAGCATGGACGGCTGCCGAAAACGGCCGGTGTTTGGATTGGACCGGAGGGCGATTTCACGCTCGACGAACTGAAGGCGATTCAAGCTTCTGGGGCGCTGCCGGTTTCGCTCGGCAATTTGGTTTTGCGGGTCGAGACGGCGGCGATTTATTGCCTTTCGATTCTGAATTATGAGTTGAATCGGAAGGAATAATTACATCAAACCGCGGGAGATGGGAGGACATTAATTGTTTTTGGAACGGCAAGGGGAATTAGTTTGGTAAAGTTCAATCTCCGTCTGTAACACATTTGTCAACCCCGTGTTCGATTGAGCCATCGCTAATACCAACGCCTGTTTTGCTGTCAATACCGCTTCGGGAAATCGCCCCGCTTCCGCGTAAGCCGCCGCCAGAGTGCGAAGAATTTGCGGGTCGTTATCCTTGGATAACTGGTTGGCCTGCTCGGCTAAGGCGACGGCCTTGCCTCCATTGCGAACCGATGGCTCCGGCCAGGTCGCCAGCATCCAAGCCAGGTTTATTTTTGCCGGTATAAATTGAGGCTCAAGTTCAATGGCTTTTTGATAACAGGCCACGGCTTCGGCTGACATCCCTTTTCGACGAAAAGCATTGCCGAGATCGTTGTATGCCCGCAGGAAGCCCGGCTGAAGTTCAATGGCCTTTCGATAATGAGCAATTGCTTCATCCACCTGCCCTATCTGAAGAAAACTATAACCAAGATTGTTATGGGCTTCTGCGAAGTCCGGTTTGATTTCCAAAGCTCTTTGGAAATGAGTAATCGCCTCGTTCACCCGCCCTATCCGGGAGAGACTATAACCAAGATTGTTATGAGCTTCTGCGAAGTCTGGTTTGATTTCCAAAGCTTTTTGATATTGAATGATTGCTTCATTCACGCGTCCTGCCTGGAGCAGACTGTCACCAAGAGTGTTATGGGCTTCTGCGAAGTTCGGTGCGATTTCCAAAGCTTTTTGAAAATGAGTAATGGCCTCGTTCACCCGCCCTTTCTGAAGAAGAATATAACCAAGATTGTTATGGGCTTCTACGGCTTCTGCGAAATCCGGTTTGATTTCCAAAGCCTTTTGATATTGAACAATCGCTTCATCCATCTGCCTTTTTTGATAAAAGGCACTGCCAAGGCCGGCGTGGAAAGCCGCCGATTCGGGTTGAAGTGCCAGGGCCTTCTGAAAAAGTTCAAGTGCCTCGTCCGCCCGCCCTTGATGGAGAAGAAAATTGCCGGCAAAGTAGTTGGCCTCCGCATGGGCTTCAACACCTGCCAAAAGGTTAACTGCAACCGAATAGCCCAGCAGCAGACCCCAAGCCCAGCGGACGATACGCCGCCAGACCGGCAAACTCACCAGCACACGCTCCAGACCAAGAATGCCAATGATGGCCAGCAGCATCAAAGCTGGCAGAAAATCCAGCTCATAGCGGCTGCTGGCTGAAAAGAAAAGGCAAATGGTCAACGCACAAACTATAAAAAGCAAAAATACAGCCGCCACAAACCAGCGTAAGGCGGAAACTTCCTCCGCCGGCCTGTCTCTCCATGCCAACGGTGCGGCCAAGACCAGCCACACCAGCGGATAGTTGATCAGTATTATTCCACCGTAAGATTTTCCCACCCCAAAGTAACCTGATGGCGAAGGTGACGGCAGGACGGTTTGCAAAAAGGGGAAATGACTGCTCCATCGCATGGGTTCTAAAAAATAGAACCGAAAGTTGAACCAAAGGTAATGCAGACTGAATTGCCGGGCGGCATTCGGCCGGTAGCCGCCTTGCAACTGATAGTGCCAGCCGAATTCGAATGGGCTGTCGAAGCGCAGGGTATTATAGACCATCAGCCCCAAACCGATCAGCATCACCGGACCGACCGCCGCCGCTAACAACAACCCGACCCGCCGGCGTGCATCCGGTTCAGTCGCCGCACGCCAAGCCTGGCCACTGGCATCAAAAGGATTATTGCCCCAAACAACAATGAGGGCCGCGAACCTATCGCTAATCCATAAGCCAGACTTGCCAACAGCAGCCATTTGACTTGCCGTTTCGGCTCGTGCAAGGCACACCAGAGCGCCGCCAACGCCAGCAGTGTGAACGCAAATCCACAACACACCGCAACTTCATAAACATCACACCACAGCGATACAACTTCCAGCGTGGCTGTTGCCAGGCCCAGTGTGAGCAGGCCAACCGCAACCACCCAGATTTTTGTTTCTGGAAAGTAACGCCGCCAGACCGCACGTAATAGACCCGCAGCAACCAGGAAGCCCAACGCAAAAAAAATTACGACCGCGTCTTTGTTTGGGAGATAGTGGCCGGTTAGGGTCACATACGGCCAGAAAAGCACCAAAGCGGGCGTAACTCCAAAATACAGGTATAACTTCCCTTTGTAATAACTCATGTCACCCACCTCCACTATATATGCCGCATTGACAGCGGGATCGTAGGGATCGGCGAGTCGGGCAAGTCCGGGTGGAGCTTCTCTTTTCATGTTGAGTTGCCCGTCGCGAAAACCCTGCACCAACAGATTATAGTAGGAATCTTCCGCATGTGGACTTTTCAATTCCAGGAAGCCCGGTTCAGCGCTCCAGGCAAAAATTCCAATTACCAGGGCGCAAATCACGCCAAAGACAGCATGATGCATCCATTGAATGTCACCTTCAGGCGCGCTTGCCTGTCCGGAATCTAATTTCCTGCTCGTCATCTGTGTAAAAATTGTGAAATACCCTCGGTTCCTCCGGTGGTAAAGCATAAATGGTAACTGCCAAACTGACTTTTTTGCCAGGGCGAGCAGTCGAACCGGCCGTATTTACTTTGATTGTATCAGAACGCGGAAGGCGCGGCCCAGATGTTCCGGATGGGTGAGCGTTTGAAATTGACGCGTGCGACGGGTGTCCCATTCGCCAAAATTTTTATCCTTCGCGGCCTTTTCCAAAATCCGCGTCAGAAATTGCGCCTGCGTCAAAAAAGTTTCAGTCTTCAGCCCGGCGGATTCGCCGGCGGTTTGAATCGCGGAAAAATTGACGTGCGCGGTGAGGTCCTGCTCACCCACGTTCGCCAGCAGGTCGTCCGTGGCGTGATGGCGAAAATACGCGCGGAGCGTGCCGCGCATCCGGCCCGGCGAAAACAATTCGTCATTGGTCAAGCCGTAATCAATCGTCAGCAATCGTCCGCGTTCCAAAATGTTCGCCGCGTCACGCCACCAGTTTTCGGCGGCGGGGCAGGTTTCGACGGTGTAGCCGTCCGGAAGCACCTCCAAAAGCGAAGGCGGGAGATGAAAGACGGAAGATGGCGAATCGGAGTTCGGAATTTCTGCCCAGATGAATTTTTTGCCGTCAACCGCGACACCCCACTCGAACCATTTTTTATTTTTCGCGTCCCAGCCAAAACGGTGAACGGGCATGGCATCGAGGAGTTCGTTGGAGAAAATGATGCCACAAAGTGACGCGTGCCGCCCGACCCGTGACAAGATTTCCAAATCAGCGAACCAGCGAACGCGCGGCGCGAAATTTTTCAACGCCTCATTTTGCCATTCCCGCCGGCGCGCCGAGGGCTCGACGATGCCGTATTCGACTTGTTCGAACAATTTTGGTCGCGCCGATTGCAGCCAGGTCAAAATATCCCTGGCCAATGTTCCGTCGTGCGCACCGGCCTCGACAATCCATACTCCGCACTCGCGCCTTCCGGTAATTCACCGAGCCACTCGGAAAACTGGAAGGCCAGCAACTGGCCAAAAAGTTCACCGGCACTGACGCTGGTGTAAAAATCGCCGCGGCGTCCGGGGTTGTCTTTTTTCGTTTCGTAATATCCAGAATTGGGACAGTAAAGGGCGAGTTCCATGAAGCGCGCGAAGGACAAAACGCCGCGTTCGGCAATTTTGCGCCGGATGATTTCATCGGGTTCTCTCATGGCTTGCAGTGTGGCGCGGGTCTAGCTAGTGTTCCGACAACGGAAAAAATTTATGGCCAAGATAGATGCGTTTTTCAACCTGATGTTTGAACAGAAGGCGTCCGACTTGCATATGGTGACCGGAAACCCGCCCATGTTGCGCATCAACGGCGAGCTTCAGCGCGTGGATTTTCCGCCGCTCGAAAACGACACGCTCAAGACGATGCTTTACGAAATCGCGGCGGACTACAAGATCAAACAATTCGAGGAAACCGGGGACGTCGATTTCGGCTATGAGATTCCGAACATCTCGCGTTTCCGTGTCAACTTTTACAACGAGAAAAACGGCGTCGGCGCGGCGTTCCGGCAAATTCCCAGCCGCGTGCTGACGTTTGAGGATTTTGAAAAACTCGACGTGCCCCTGCCGCCGGTGTTGAAGAAATTTTGTATGCTCAACCGCGGGCTGATCGTGGTCACCGGCCCGACCGGCTCCGGCAAATCCACCACGCTGGCTGCCATGGTGGATTACGCGAACCGGAACCGCAAAGACCACATCATCACGCTGGAAGACCCGATCGAATTCGTCCACGAAAGCAAAAGCTGTCTGGTGTGTCACCGCGAAGTCGGCGTCCATACCAAGTCCTTTGCCTCGGGCTTGCGCGGCGCGTTGCGCGAAGACCCGGATATCATTCTCGTCGGCGAAATGCGCGACCTGGAAACCATCGAACTGGCCATCACGGCGGCGGCCACCGGCCACTTGGTCTTCGGCACGCTGCACACGCAGAGCGCCTCCAAAACGGTGGACCGCATCATTGACGTTTTTCCCGCGGACCAGCAAAACAAAATCCGCCAGACCCTTTCCGAAGCGTTGAAAGGCATCGTGGCCCAGACGTTGTTCCGGCGCACGGACAAGAAAGGCCGCGTGGCGGCGTTTGAAATCCTCGTCTTCAACACTGCCGTCGCCAATCTCGTGCGCGAGGGCAAGACGCATCAAATCCCCGGCATGATCCAGGTCGGCAAGAAGACGGGCAACCAGCCAATGGACGATCACATCATGGAGCATGTGCGGATGAAACGCATTTCAGCGGAAGAAGCCTATGACAAGGCGCTGGACCGGAAAAAATTCCGTTCTCTGCTCGCGCATCCGCCGGAAGAAGACGATGTCACCTGATTATGCGACGATTCGAATTGGACCAAATTTTGACGACGATGCTGGCGTCGCAGCCGGAGGTTTCCGACGTTTTGTTCACGGTGGGCCGCCCGCCGCAGGTCGAGGCTTACGGTGAACTCAAGCCGGTCGTGCTCGATCCGCCCATTGACAAGCTCACGCCGTATCAAACCGAGATCATCGCGCTGAACATCATCGGCGATAACCTCTGGCAAACGGAAGATTTGTTGCGCCATGGTTCGTGCGACGCCTCCTACGGGCTTTCGGACGTGGCCCGTTTTCGTGTCAACGTCTTCGCGCAGCGGGGAAACTACTCCATCGTCTGCCGCCAGCTTAATTCGGCCATCCCGACGCTGGAAAAATTGAAGTTCCCGGACATTTTCAAGGAAATCCCGAAGGAGAAAACCGGTTTGATCCTCGTCACCGGCGCGACCGGCTCCGGCAAATCCACCTCGCTGGCCGCCATTCTCAACGAAATCAACCGCACCAAGCCGGTCCACATTGTCACGCTGGAAGACCCGATTGAATACGTTCATACGCACGACCAGGCCACCTTCAACCAGCGCGAGCTGGGCATTGATTTTGATTCCTACGTCAACGGCCTCCGCGCCGCGTTGCGCCAAGCGCCGAAAGTGATTCTGGTCGGCGAAATGCGCGACCGCGAGACGGTGCGCATCGCGTTGAGCGCGGCGGAAACCGGCCATCTGGTGTTGAGCACGCTCCACACCATCAACGCGGGCGAAACCATCAACCGTATTCTGGGCATGTTCGAGACGGAAGAGCAGGAACAAATCCGCATCCGGCTGGCCGATTCGCTGCGCTGGGTGGTCAGCCAGCGGCTCGTGCCCAAAATCAGCGGCGGGCGCATCGCCCTGCTCGAAATCATGGGCTCCAACCTGCGCACGCAGGAAACCATGCGCCTTGGTGAAAGTGAAGGCAAAACGTTTTACGAAATCATCGAGGCCAGCCATCCGTTCGGCTGGCGCACGTTCGATCACGCCTGCCTCGAAGCCTACGATCAAGGTATAATCACGGAGGAAACCGCCATGCTTTATTGCACCAAACGCAGCGTCGTTTCGCGCGGCTTGGACAACACCAAAAAGGGCCGCGGCGAGATCATCAGCACCGTCGGCTCGTTGCGGATGAAATCAGCGCCCAACGAGAGCCCGCCCATCCTTAAACTCAAGTAATCAAATCGTCATGAACGCCTCATTCGATTTCGTCAGCACCGCGGACAAGCCGGCCTTGATCGCCTTTTCCACTCCGGAATGGCTGGAGACCGCGAAAGGCGCCCTGGTGGAACTGGGATACAAGGTGCACACCGCCGCCACGCACAGCGATTTCCTCGTGCGCTTCGGCCAGGTGCGTTATAAAGTCGTCATCGTCGAGGAAAGGTTCGGCGCAAACAGCATCGAGGAAAACCTCACGCTGAAGGCGCTGCAGCAAATGCCCCTCAGCCAGCGCCGCCACGCCACCATTCTCCTGCTCGGCGACTCGTTTCAAACCTTTGTGCCGATGGAAGCTTTCAAACAAAGCGTCCACGCCGTTGTCAACAGCTCCGAGATGTTCCTGCTCCGGCAGCTCGTTGAAAAAGCGGTTGCCGACAATGACACTTTTCTCCACAGCTTCCGCGACGTCCAGAATCGCGTTTATGCCAGTGACAACCACATGTAACCGTCACGGCTTTTGCTGAAAGTTTCCGCCGGTCGATTCCATGACCCGCCTCGATCAAGCGTTGGTTGAACGCGGCCTCTGCGAAAGCCGCGAAAAAGCCAAACGCGCCGTCCTCGCCGGCCAGGTCCGCGTCAATGCCCAGTCCGCCCGCAAACCCAGTGACCCGGTCAGGCCCGCTGACGTCCTCACGCTCGAGGCCGGCGAAAAATACGTCAGCCGCGGCGGCCACAAGCTCGAACACGCGCTCCAACATTTTCAACTCGACGTGGCCGGGCGCGTCGCGCTCGACCTCGGCGCGTCCACCGGCGGGTTCACCGATTGCCTGCTCCAGCACGGCGCGGCGAGGGTCTTTGCCGTGGACGTCGGCCGGGGCCAGCTCGCCTGGACACTCCGCCAGGACCCGCGCGTGGTCGTGATGGAAAAAACCAATGCGCGCCATTTGACCGCCGCGCAATTCCCCCCGCCGTTCGCGCCCGCGGACCTGGCGGTGATTGATTGCTCGTTCATTTCGCTGCGCAAAATCCTGCCCGCCGCCGTTCCGTTGTTGAAACCGGACGGCAAAATCGTCGCGCTCATCAAACCGCAATTTGAAGCCGGCAAGGCCGAGGCCGACAAGGGCCGCGGCGTGATTCGCGATGCCGCCATCCATGAACGGGTCCTGGCGGAACTGCAAAAATTTGTTGCCGAGCAGTCTGGCCTTTGCTGGCGGAATGTGGTTGAATCTCCCCTGCTCGGCCCGGCCGGCAACAAAGAATTTTTGGTGCTGATTGAAAAAGTTCGCTGACCAAATCAAACGCGTCGGCCTCATCGGCAACGCCGAAAAGCCCGACTGCGCCGGCATCCTGCGCAAGGCCGCGCGGCTCCTCCAGCGCGCCGGACGCAAGGTGGTTCACAACACCGACACCGCCGCGCTGGCGCGCGAAGTGGATTTGCTGCTCGTCTTTGGCGGTGACGGCACCATGTTGCACGTTGCCCGCGAAATCGCCGGCTCCACCACCCCCATGCTCGGCATCAACATCGGCGGCCTCGGTTTCCTGACCGCCGTTTCGTCCGACGGGCTGGCACGCGCGCTGAATCACATTTGGAAGGGCGAATTCCAGTACGAATCCCGCGTCCTGCTGGAGGTCGGCGGGACCTGCAACGGCCGGTCCGTTCACGAAAACGCGCTCAACGACATCGTGGTCGGTCGCGGCGCCGTTTCCCGGCTGATTGGCCTGGACGTCAGCGTGAACGGCGAATGGGTCACGCGCTACCGTTGCGATGGCCTGATTGTCAGCTCACCGACGGGTTCGACGGCGTATTCACTGGCGGCGGGCGGCGCGGTGATTTTCCCGACCGCCGACGTTCTCGCGCTGGTGCCCATCTGCCCGCACACGCTGTCCAATCGCCCGTTGATTTTGCCGCTGGCCTCCACCATCGGCATCAAGGCCATCAGCCCGGCGCCCGCCACCATCCTGAGCGCGGACGGCCAGTTGGTAGGCGAACTCAATGCCGGCGATGCCGTGACGATTCGCCGCAGCCGCCGCTCCGTGCGCCTGATGCACCTGGCGGACGGTTCGTTCCTGGAAGCCTTGCGCCGCAAACTCCACTGGCGCGGAGCCTATTTGTAAAATGAAGAAAACAGGTCGAGAGCCGAAAGTTGAGAGCCGAGGGCATAAAATTACCCCCGCATCCCGACTTTCGCCACTCGCCACTCGACCCTCCCCGAACTCCGAACTCCGAACTCCGAACTCCGAATTCTGACCATGGTCCGCCTCAAAGACATTGCCCAAAAAATCGGCGTCTCCGTGATGACGGTTTCCAAGGCGCTGCGCGACGAACCCGACGTGTCGGCGGCGACGCGGGGGCGCATCAAGCTGTTGGCGCAACAAATGGGCTACGTACCCGACTCGACCGCGCAGGGGTTGCGCTCGCGCACGACGAAGCTGTTCGGCGTCGCCATCCCGTCCATCACCAACCCGATTTTCGCGCGGGTGTTTTTCGCCCTCGAAGAGCGGGCGCACGATCTGGGCTACGACCTCCTGCTCGCCCACACGCAAAACCAGCCGGAACGCGAGGAGTTTTGCATCCGGCGGCTGCTGTCGCGCCGCGTGGACGGTCTGTTCATCTCACCGGTTTATCGCATGGAACCGGAGGCCCGCATCTATCAGGAATTGCTCACGCGCCAGACGCCGACCGTTTTGCTCGGCCCGCCCGCGCCGTTCTGCAAGTCGTTCGTGAGCGTGGAAATCGAGGAATTGATTGGCAGCTACACCGTCACGCAACATCTTGTTGAAACTGGGCCACAAACGCATCGCCTACCTCACCGGGCCGTCCGCCTCGCCGTGGTCGCAGGAACGCCTGGAAGGCTATCGCCGCGCGCTGCGCGAAGCCGGCCTGGAAGTGGACGACCGGCTCATCTTTCAAGCCGGCAGCACGATTGAAGACGGCACAAAAGCCACGCTGCAAATGCTCAACGAATCGTGCAACGCCACCGCCGTCCAGGCGGTGAATGACATGGTCGCCGTCGGCTGCGCCGAAACCCTGCTCGCACAGGGCTTGCGGATACCGGAGGACATTTCGGTGGCGGGCTTCGGCAATATCATGGTCGCCGAACATTTCCGCGTGCCGATGACGACGATTCGCCAGCCGAAATTCCGGTTGGGCGTCGCCGCGGTGGACGCGATGATGCAACTGCTGAAAGGCCAGCGCCCGGAAATCAAGCGTCTGACCGCCGAATTCATCGAACGCAAGAGCACCGCCCCGCCGAAAGCCGTCCCCCCTGCCGCGGAGAAGGCCCACGAATAAACGCAAATTCGCGGTTGGTAGGGACGCACCGCCAGGGCGTCCGTGACTCAAACGATTCGCTGTTGGAAGGAATGTGCGGTTTGCACGTCCGGTCGTCGTGGGCGGCACGTCATCATGAAAATTGACAACCAGACCCTGCGGCTTTTTGCGAACTCGATGGCAACCTGCCTGTCGTCAGGTCTGACGCCGAAGAGGTCGCTGGAGCTGAGCGGGGCAGGAACGCAATCCAAAGCTCTTCGGGCGGTGATTCGCGTGGCTCTGGACCGGTGCGATCAGGGCATGGCGATTTCCGAGGCTCTCGAGCCCGGCGCGCGGGCTTTCCCGCACTTTTTCCTCCCGGTGATTCGCGCAGGAGAAGCGGGTGGCCGGTTGGTGGAAGCCTTTCAATTGCTGGACCATCAATGCCGCCGGATTGGACCCTCAGTGAAACTTGTGCGCAACACCTGGCTCTATCCCCTCATTTGCATCGTTTTCGGCTGGATCATCCGAACCGGGATTTTTGTGTATTTCGGAAGGTACGATGCAGCCCGGCACTTCGTTTGCGCGACCTTTGGGACCAGCTCGCTGCTTGTCCTGTTGGGTTGGCTCCTGTTCAAGGTACAGCTGTTGAAAAGGATGGTTGACCTCGTCCTGCTGCAGATACCACTCATCCGCGAGACCGAGCTTCGTTTGGCGGTTGTTTTGTTTTTTGCCACGTTCCGGCTCGCCTACGAGGCCGGGGGCCTGGGAGTGGTCGTCATGTTCGACCTGGCGTGGCAGACCGTTCGCAATGACGCGATTCGTCAGGATTTGCTGAAAGCCCGCCAAATACTGGCAGAGAACGGCACTTTCGAAGATGCCTTCGAGAAGTCAGCGCTGCTGGAGGACGACCTGAAGGGGCTGATTAACACGGGGTCAATCAGCGGGAAGCTGGACCGGAGCCTCACCCAAATCGTGGAGACGGCGACCCAGCAGCTCGAGACGACGCTTCGGATATTCAATCAATTCTTCCAGCGCCTGGTCGCCATTACAGTTGCCGGGTCAATCGTGGAGACGGTGCTCATCTGCATCCTGTAGAATTCCGTAAAGCGGTCGCCCGCGATGATAGCGGGTTGCTTTGGTTGGTAGGGACGACCTGCCGGTCGTCCGAGGCCGCACAGGCAAACGAATGACCGTTAGAACGGCAAGGAAGCAACTTAAAGCTCTACCGCAGGCCGCCGTAACGCAGCACTCCGGAAACGATGGCCAGGTCAAGGACCGTCCACAGGAGTGACGAAAACACAATCGGGCCATCGCGTAAAATGACGCCGTAAGCCAGCCAGAAAACCGCAATGGCGGTGATTCCCAATGAAGAACAGAACGACACGCCGGCCGCCTGATGATACGTCCAAATGGAGAATACCTGGGGAAGCGCGGTGAACGGACCGACCAGTCCCACGATGTAAGCCAGTCGGCGGACAACTTCTTTTGATCTGGAGGCGCACTGCATAAATTCCAATCGGCCATCAGTTTACGGCGTTGTGATAGCAACCGCCGAAAACGCAAAATGGCGTCGGAGATAATATCGGGTATGGAAACACCGCTGCATCAACCCCTTTTGGCAAAGTCCTCCCTCTTTTTGCTGTCAACCGTTGAATGTGTGCCCGTCAAGGATTTCGTGGCCGTCATTACAAGATTTGTGCGACAATCTTTGAGCCGTGATACCTGAACTTTTTACCATAGGCCACTCGACGCATTCATGGGAAAAATTCCTTGAGTTGCTCCGGCAGCACCGCATTGACGCGGTGGCGGACGTGCGCTCTTCGCCGTACAGTCAATACAATCCGCAGTTCAATCGGGACTCGCTCCAGCGCGCGTTGCGCGACCAGGGCATCGCCTATGTGTTCCTCGGTGAGGAATTGGGCGCGCGAAGGTCGGAGCCGGAATATTACGTCAATGGCCGCGCAGATTACTCGCTGATCGCGCGAACACCGGCATTCATTCGCGGTCTTGAGCGTATCATTCAAGGCGCGGCGAAGAAGCGCATCGCCATGATGTGCGCGGAAAAAGACCCGCTGGACTGCCATCGTTGCATTTTGGTGTCGCCGCAACTGCAAAAGAGAGGAATCAACGTTCAGCACATTCACGACGATGGCGCACTGGAAAGCCAGGAACAGGCCGAACGTCGCCTCGCGCAGAAGCTCAATATTTCAGAGGGCGAATTGTTCCGCTCGGCCGATGAACTTGTTGCCGAGGCTTATCGCGTGCAGGGCGAGAAAATCGCCTATGAACAGGAACACCCTGGCATCGTGGGAAGAACTGCGGACGCAGGTCAGACGCGGCCTTGCCAATGATGGTCATGACGTGCCGCGTGCAGGACTGCCGCCACAATCACCGTTTGCCCGGCCTCGACCACTTCGTAAATGACGCGATAAGGAAAGCGATCCGGGTAACGCCAGCGAAAATTTTTGCGCGGATGACGGCGGGAATTGAGCAGGGGATTTTCCGCGAGCGCGTCCCAGACCAGGATGCGCAAGGATAGAAACCACTAAATACGCGGAACACGCGAAAGTTTACAGCCGCAAAAAGGCACAGAGGGCGCAAAACTGTTTTTCGGAGGGCCAAGCTCTGCGCGGCCCAAACCCCATCTACCATCTTCGATCTTCCATCTTCGATCTGCTAATGACCACCCGCCAGTTCATTTCGGGAAGCGGGAGTGCAGACGAGCTTTCATTTGGTCCAGCGGCACGGCGGAATCAGGATTCTTACGATGTGCCGCCAGTCGTTCATCCACCAACTTTTCATCTGTCGGTGAAAGCGGCGGCTCATCCAATTCCAGCGCGCGACGGACGAGCAATTGCCGTTGGCCGACCGTCAACGCAGGCAGTTCATCGAGAACTTCCGTAAAACTCATGTTGTAATACTAACCCGTCGGCCCTCAACATTCAACCGCGTAAACGGCCTTTGGCCTAATGCGTCTTGATGCCCCCTGTCCTCCATAGCCCCGCAATGCGGGACGACGGAGGATCAACTCCTTGTCGCGTGGTGGCCTTGGCGAAGACGGGAGCCTTTAGCCTTTCCCCAAATCCCCGTTCCCGATTTGCAATTCCGACGGAACGCTTTGGAACGGCTGGAGGTAAAGTTCGATTTAAAGAAAAACTCTGGACAAATTTTGGCGACAGGCGTATTTCAGCGAATAATCGGAAAAATCCGGGCTTCAACGTGGCATGTAAAATATCATGACAAAGGAACGCCTCGATATTGTGGGCTCTTGGACTGAAATTAAACTCCAAATCCTGCAAGAGTACGCAAAGGCGTATGCGCAAGTGTTAAAAAAACAACCTGCCATCAAACACGTCGCTTACATCGATGGCTTCGCTGGTGCTGGCGCTCACATTTCAAAGGAGAGCGGGGACCAAATCGCAGGCAGTCCGGCGCGCGCATTATCTATTGAACCACGTTTCAGCCATTACCACTTTGTAGAAATGAAAGCGGCTCGCGTGAAACTCCTGCGCGATATAGGCAACCAACCAGACGTAACTGTGTATCCAGGCGATTGCAACAAGGTGCTGTTGCAAAAAGTTTTCCCTCAATGTCGGTACGAAGATTTCCGCCGTGCATTGTGCCTGTTGGACCCTTACGAGCTTAATCCGAACTGGGAAGTGGTCGAGACAGCCGGCAAGATGCGTAGCATCGAAATCTTTCTGAACTTCATGATCATGGACGCAAATATGAACGTCCTTTGGAAAAATCCGGATTCCGTTGCTCCAGAACAAGCTCTAAGAATGACAAAATTCTGGGGAGACAATTCTTGGCGCGTAGCAGCTTACAGGCAAGAACTAGGGCTGTTCGGACCGATAGAGGAAAAAGCATCAAATGAGGCGGTCGTGGCAGCTTATCGGAATCGCCTGAAGGAAGTGGCAAGGTTCAAGTACGTGCCAGAACCGTTGCCGATGCGCAATTCTACCGGGTCTGTTATTTACTATCTCTTTTTTGCGTCTCAAAATTCCACTGGTAACAAGATTGCGGAACACATCTTTAAGAAATATCGTAAGGGCACAAAATAATGTCGCTACAATCCAAAATCGAATGGACGGATGCAACGTGGAATCCGGTCCGCGGCTGCACCAAAGTCAGCCCCGGCTGCCTGCATTGCTACGCCGAGACCTTTGCCGAACGCTTTCGCGGCGTGCCCGGCCACCCGTTCGAGTTCGGCTTTGATTTGCGGCTGGTCCCGGAAAAGCTCGGCGACCCGCTGCGCTGGACGATGTCCCGCCGGATTTTCGTCAACTCCATGAGCGACCTGTTCCACGAAAAGGTGCCGGACGATTACATCATTTCCGTCGCGCGCGTGATGAAAGCCGCCAACTGGCACACCTATCAGGTCCTCACCAAACGCGCCGGGCGGATGCAAAAATTGTTGAAAGGCAAACTCCGTTTCGCGGCAGAGCAAGCGCATATCTGGTGGGGTGTCAGCGTGGAAAACCGCAAACACGGCCTGTCGCGCGTGGATTTGCTCCGCGACTCGCCGGCGCAGGTCCGGTTTCTTTCAATCGAACCGTTGCTGGAACAGCTCGGCCCCATCAATTTGAAAGGCATCAACTGGGTGATTGTCGGCGGCGAAAGCGGGCCGGGCGCGCGGCCCATGGACAGTGATTGGGTCCGTGACGTTCGTGCGCAATGCCGGAAAGCCGGCGTGGCCTTTTTCTTCAAACAATGGGGAGGCGTCCGCAAATCCGAAACCGGGCGCGAACTGGACGGCCAGACCTACGACGAATTTCCCGAACGCCGGCAAATCCCCGTTCCCGATTTGCAATTGCGACGGAATGCTTTGCAGCAATTGGAAACAAAATCAGTTTGAAGTGTTGTGAACTGTTTCCTTCTCGGTAAACTCGACGGTCGGATCGTTGCTCCAATCTAACATGAAAGTCAAAGTCGCCATTCTCGGCGCTGGCTGCTCGTGTGCATACGGTTACCCCTTGGCCACTCAAATGAAAAGTCATCTGGCGCGCTTCGCGACGAGTGTTGAGACGCCAGCCCCAAAACTTCACAAGCTGGTCTGCGATACGCTCGGTTTATTTAACAAGCTCGCTGCGCAGGGGTGTCCTGTCGAGACGCTCGACGAACTTGCTTGGCATATCCATCAAGGCAAAATCCCTGCAAAATTTGGGACTTTCCAAGACGAGCATGGTTATCGCCTTGTTGAGGAAGCGAAAGTGGCTGTCTCCGCCATGTTCCTGGCGAAAGAAAATGACGTGGTTACAAAAACGTTGGCAGGGTACAGCAAACTTTTTAAAAAAATGTTTGGTGGACAAACGCACTGTGAGCGAGTG